>NZ_JAWHTC010000002.1:0-1237252 GCF_032586155.1 Aliisedimentitalea sp. MJ-SS2 | reverse complement strand
ATGGCACCAGACCCTGAAAAACCGCATCTTGCTGGAGAACTACTACCTGCCGGGCGACCTCAGGCAGCAGATCGACGCCTTCGTCGAGCACTACAACCATCGGCGCTACCACGAGAGCCTGCAAAACCTCACACCCGCCGACGTCTACTTCGGGCGCGGCCAGGCCATCCTGAAACAACGAGAAAGGATCAAACAGAAGACCATCGAAACGCGACGCTTGCTTCACCGCAAATCCGCCGCATAATCAAACCAACCAGATGAGCCAGACCCTCTCTTAGCTCAGGCAGCCACCTGTCCCAATATCCCTGACGACGGACATCCACTATAGTAATTATGTTATTCTTGGCATCGACTTTGGACAACGCGGGAGCACTTTTGATGAATTTCCCTACTAATCCCCTATTAATGTGCGCGGTTTGACCCCATTGAGGGCGTCTGAACCCTTAGCCCACGGCCACTCTCGTTCCGACGGAGTTGAAGAGCTCTGAAGGCGGATTGGATGTGCACCAAAACCTGCCTGTTTCCCCAGGTCGCCATGCCATAACTTCGGCAAATTGGGCACTTTTTTTTGGAACGCCAAGCCCGCTTCAAGATTTCACTTTCTCCATGCCCGGATCGAACAGGGGTTTCAGCGAAGCAGTGGCGGCAAAGAGTTCACCGGCGATCTCGATCTCCCATTTACCGTCCTCGACGATTGTGGCGGTAAGTGGCTCGTCAAGTTCGGCAAAGCCGATGCCCACAGCCCCGCCCAGGCTGTGGCCGTAGCCACCCACCTGCAGATGGCCGACCTCGCCACCGTTCAGATAGATGCATTCATTGCCGTAGAGTAATGGTTCCGGGTCCTTTAGCAGGAATTGTAGCATGCGGGTTTTCGGCACGCCCCGCGCCTTGATCGCGGCCAGAGCATCGCGGCCGATGAACCCGCCGGGCTTGTCGAGCTTGACGGCAAAGCCTAGCCCGGCCTCGATCGGGTTGTCGGTGTTGTCCACGTCCAGCCCGAAATCGCGATAAGCTTTTTCCAGCCGCAATGAGTTCAGGGTTTGCATGCCTGCATCGCGTAGACCGAACTCTTTGCCGGCCTCTTTCAACAGATCATAGACCTGCACCGCAGCATAGGACGGTACCTGAAGCTCCCAGCCCAGCTCGCCCACGAAGGTCACACGGAAGGCCCGAACGACCCAGTAACCGACATCGATGTCGGCCCAAGTCATGAAGGGGAATGCGTCGTTGGACATATCGACCGAGGTCACTTTTTCCATCAGCACCCGCGCCTTGGGGCCGTGGATGTTAATCTGGGTGATCGCGGGGGTGAGGTCGGTGATTACAACCGTTTCACCTTCACCGATGTGGCGCTTCATTCGCATCATTGTATGGCCGTGGCTGTTTTCACCGACAACGACCATGAATCTGTCATAGGTCAATCGGGTAACGGTAAGGTCTGCCTCGAACCCGCCATTTGCATTCACCCAGGCGGTATAGACCAGCCGCCCCGGTTCGACATCGACTTCGTTGCAAGAAAGACGGCTCATCAACGCCAGTGCATCGGGGCCTTCGACCTGGAACTTGGACATGGCGGACATGTCCATTATTATAACGTCCTCGCGCGCAGCCCGGTGCTCTTCGGCATGCCAGTCGAACCAGTTCTGGCGGAACCAGCTGTACTCCTCGATATTTGCCTCTGCGGACGTGGGCGCAAACCAATCGGGCATTTCCCAACCGTGGCCTTCGGTGAAGTAGGCCCCATTGGCGGCCAGCCGCTCATGCAAGACTGAGCGTTTCAGGTCGCGCGCGGTTTGATAGCCTTCATTGTGGTAATGCTGGCCGAACATCTTGCCCAACAACTCAGGTCCGCGATCCCGTCGGAAGGCTCGCGTTGCTTCGTGACGTGTGAAACGGTTGACGTTGATGCCGGTGACATCGATCTGCGGGTGGCCGCTGACAATCCATTCTGCCAGCACCTTGCCCGTGCCCGCCCCGTTCAGAATGCCAAGCGAGTTCATCCCACAAGCCACGAAACAGTTGCGCAGCTCAGGGGTTTCCCCAACCAGCGGAGCAAGGTCAGGAGTAAAGCTTTCTGGCCCACAGAACAGTTTTCGCACACCGACATTCAGCGCATCCGGGACCCGTGAATACGCCTTTTCCAGGTGCGGACCGACCCGATCCCAATCGGGTTCAATCTCACCGAACGCAAAGTTGTCAGGAATGCCGTCTAGCTTCCACGGCGCCGCACCCGGTTCGAACAGGCCAAGCATCAGCCCGCCCACTTCCTCGCGGAAGTAGGTGTAAGTCGACGGATCTTCCAAAACGGGCAGATCGCGGCTCAAACCCTCGATATTTTCGGTGATCAGGTAATAGTGTTCTGCTGCCTGAAGCGGCAGATTGATACCGGCCTTTGCCCCCAATTGACGGGACCACATGCCGCCGCAAATCACTACATTCTCGGCGGTGATGGTCTGCCCATCTGCGGTACGGACCCCGGTAGCCGTGCCGTTCTTTGCCATGATCTCGCTGACCGTGATGCCTTCGATAATCTTTGCCCCGCCCATCTTGGCGCCCTTTGCCAGGGACATGGTCACATCAACCGGGTTGGCGCGGCCATCTTCCGGGATGTAGAAGCCCGCCAGAACGTCGCTGAGATCTCCAATAGGAAACAGGTCGGCGGTTTCCTGAGGTGAAATCTCATAAATGTTGATCCCGTGCCGGCGCATGAAGGGTGCAAGCCGGCGCATCTCGTGCACGCGTTCCTCGTTGCTGGCGATCTGCAGATACCCGACATCGCGAAACCCGGTCGGTACCCCGGTTTCCTTTTCCAGATTAGCGTAGAGGTTACGCCCGTGAGTGTAGATTTCGCATTCCGCCTCGGACGGAAGCAGCCCCGCCACGATCAACCCCGCCGCATGCCATGTGGTGCCTGAAGTCAGTTGATCCCGCTCCAGAATAACGACATCCGACATGCCAGATTTGGTCAGGTGATAGGCAGTGTTGCAACCGATGGACCCGCCCCCGATGATTACAGTCTGCGCGTGTGAAGGAAGTTTCTTATTCATCAGTTTTCTCTTTTCAAGGTCGAATCGGGATTTTGATCAAACTCTATAATTGACCGGTGCCTTGTATCAACTTATTGATTGAATGAATATTCAATGGATAAATGGATGACCCCAAGAAAAACTCCGATAAAGGCGCGCACGGCCCCACCAGAGGTTCGGCGCAACCAGCTGATTGGAGCAACAATCAATTGCATTGCCGACCAGGGAATTTCTGGCACCACACTGGCCGCCATAGCCAAGGAGGCGGGACTCTCCGTTGGGCTTGCCAACTTCCACTTCAAAAGCAAGGATGCGCTGCTGTCCGAAACACTGAAACACCTGGCCGCTGAGCATCGTGACATGTGGCTTCGTGATGTGCAGCGCCATAACCTCTCGAATGCTGACAAACTACGCTTCATCGTGTCGGCGCAGTTCCACCCTCGCATCTGCAGCCGAAGGAAACTGGCGGTCTGGTTCGCCTTTTTTGGTGAGGCCGGTTATCGGAAGACTTATCGGTCGATATCATCCCAAATTGACATGGAGCGTCAGGAGTTATGCGCAGAACTGATCGAGAGCATCATTGCTGACGGCGGATACGCCAAGGCGGATGCGGAGCAAATCGCGCTAACCATGGAAGGTATGTTCGATGGGCTCTGGTTGAACATGTTGATGTATCCGGCCAAATTTACCCGCGAAAGGGCCGCCCATCAGGTGTTGGACTATCTCGGATTGGTATTTCCAAGACATTTTGCAGTTTGAGTTTGGTTTTGGAGTGCGTCCCAAGCTCAAATGAGCTGTTCGTCGCCACTTGCAGGAATAACGCCTAGGAACCGGTTCTGCTCATAAACCCAAAACATGGAAATAGCTGCTTAGGTCTCCGTCCCGCTGATAAGTTCCGATATGTTCAGTTTAAACCGCAGGGACTTTGCCGCCGTTCATCCAAAGTCCGCTCTTGGAAATCAAAGGTCAGATAGCGCTAATCCGACTGAGACAATGAGCATGATCGCGAAACCGATATTGGCCATACGTCCAGTGCGGAGACGGCTCAATAGTCGCGAGAAAAGCGACCCAAATCCTAACCACGCTGTATTCACAGCGATGATGACGACAACAAGTGCCGCAGTTTTAGCTACAGTATCCGTCAATAGGCCTTCTTCAAACAAGGTCTGTCCGGCATAGGAACGTTTTGGGCGTTTCATAACCCCTTGCAAAATTGCCCCGGCAACAGCTCTTTGATTTTTTGACAGATCGGAACCCGCACAGAGTGTCGAGGAGCAAATCTCGGCTAAGAGGTCATAGGCTTCGGGGTTGTTTTGTGCGAGGACGTACAATTTTTCAAAATCCCTCGCACTAACTGCGTAAAGTCTTTCCTTTTTTGTAAGCCTGCCTTCGGCTAACCAGAGGGCTTCAAGAAACGACGCACCGCTGCCCAAATTTCTCGCCGCCTTTACAAGTCGATCCCCAGGCCAAAACATCCAGACTTTGTTTTTGGCCGCCGGCGTTAGTTCGTCGAACTGCCGTTTGATATACTTTGCCAACTTGGTGGATTTTTCCTCATTCACTTTCCGTAAGTCCTTCCACAACGCGCTGCGCCCACCGCTCCATCAATTCCCGCCGTTGTTCCAAATAGTCCGTTCGCCGGTAAGCGCGTTCGACGGCACCTCCGACCACATGGGCGAGCGCCGTCTCCGCGACCTCACGTGGCGTGTCCGTCGCCTCAGCACACCAGGTCCGGAAACTGGACCTGAAGCCGTGTCGCCGTGCCTTAAGGCCTCGGCGTTCCATCAGGCGGGCCATTGTGGCGTCGGAGATGACGCCCTTGCGGACGCTTGGAAACAGGAAGCCATCACGCGCGAATGGCTTCGCTTGGTCGACAATTGCCTGCGCTTCCAGCGATAAGGGAATGCGATGCTCTTTTCCCGCCTTCATACGTTCGCCGGGAACAATCCAGGTATCACCCTCGATCTCATCAAGGCGGCAGAACCTTATCTCGCTCGAGCGCGTTGCGGTAAGGATTAAAAGGCGCAGAGCCAAGTGAGTGACCGTTCCCTCATCAAGGCTAGCGTAGAAGCCTGGTACGTCTCGCCAATCCATAGCCAGCATATGCTTCGGCTTGTGGCGCGACTTCCCGAGGAGGGCATTGGCCTAGTCAGTGGCTTGGATATCCACATCCAGGCCCATCGCGGCGGCGTGGCGCATGACGATGCCAACCCGGTTCATAGCCTTGCGTGCCGTGTCCGCCTTTGTATGCCAGATCGGGGCAAGGGTATTCTTGATATCCTGTTGATCGATCTCCTCGATAGGTACATGGTCGATCTTTGGCAGGACATGCAGCTCCAGTGGCGAGAACCAGCGGCCTGCTTTGCCGTCACCATTCAGCTCCGCCTTGCGAGCCTCGAAAGCCTCGTGAGCCACCACCTCAAGTGTGTGATCGTCACGAGCCGCCAACCGCCTTTGACGCTCAAGCTCCTTGATAGGGTCTTTGCCCTTTCTGGCCACGGCCCGCCATTTCTCGGCTTCCTCTCGTGCCTCCTTCAACGAGACAAATAGCAAGCCGCCGAGCCCCATCTCTCGGCGCCGGCCATGCACGGTCACACGAAGGAACCACTGGGCACCGCCATCCGGTCGCTTGTGCAGCCACAATCCTCCGCCATCCGAGTGTTTTCCCGGAGGTGCGTTCTTCACCTGTGCCGCTGAGGGTTTGTTCAATGCACGCATTTCTCTGCCCACCCAAATATCCACCCTTAGATCTGGGATATCACGATGTAAAAATGGAACACGGTAAGACAAAAATATTCCTTAATGTATTGTTTATAAAAGAAAGAATGTTCCCTTCGGTGCAAGGTGAAAGGTAGTTCAATCCGTATCACCGGCACCACTTTTCAGATCTCATCAAGAACGGTCAGATGACCAATCCGAACGTTTGCACCCTTGCGCGTCACGTAAGGCTCATAGAAACAGCTTAACACCGTTGATCCCGGCGAGAGACGATCACCTCTCCGACCAAATTGGTATTGTGATGCCGCCCGCACCGGCGCGGCTGCGCTCGGTGTCTGGATCAAGATCGAACGGGTGGCGTTTGGCCGCCGCGTGGCTCCAACCGCGGCCATCGCCCGAACCATCGTGGATGCCATCTGCTGCTGCCCGGGCGACTCGAGGCGACGCTACGCTGGTGCCGGACAATCGCACCCAGGAACCGCTGCGCGATCCGGCGCTGAAGACCCCGCGCAGAAGGTAGCTGTCATCGGATTTCGCCGCCAGATCGGGACCTTCGCGATCCAGGCCAGGCGCTTCCCCACGCGGGTTGAGCGGCCCGGCCGAGGAATAGCCGGATAGCTCCGCCTCGCGTTCACTATAGCCCGCCACGACAATCGGCTCGGGGCCGCAGGCGAACCCGCTCAAAGTGCCCGCCCTGCGCACCGGACAATCACTGGCCGGTGGGTCAGTGGCCAGTGGCGCGCCGAATCGGTCAAACCGCACATAACCCAGATCATCAAAGTAGGCCTGCCGCCCGCCTGAGCGCGACCCCGGCAGGGTTTCGTCCCGGCGCACCCAGGCATGAATAACGCCATCCGGGGCCCCGTCATTGCGGACAATCTCCAACTGCCACAGACCTGCAGGCGCCAGAACCGGATCCCGGTCCAGGTCGGCGGTGGGGCTAAGCGTCAGGGTGACAAGGCCGCGCTTGGTGCGACCACCAATGTATTGATAGGCCAGCCGGGCAATTTCCTCGCCCGCGTCATTGGTCAGCGAAACGCTCTGGCCCGGCTGGGTTTGGATCGCACCGCGCTGGCCGCTGCCCGGTACAGTGACGTGTACGGTTGCAAAGTCGGGCTGATTATCCTCAGCGCTGGTGGGCAGCCAGACCTGAATGTTGCTGGGGGTATGATCGTCGGGCTGAACCATCAGATCGAGCGCCATGTCGGCGGTCCCGTCACTGGCCTCTGCATGCATCCGCCCAAGGTTGCTGTTGCCGACTGGCAGGGTGATCCACGCCTTTTGCCCCCGCTTGGCCATGTCCGAATCCACCCCGAAAAAGTGATCGAACATCCCGGCAAAAAGCCCTGTACCATCATGCGGCCCACCGGTGTTGCCGAATGAGAAATTGAATACAACCGGTGCAGGTCCCTTGTTGTGGATGTGGAACCGTCCAGCCTGTTTCGACAGGATGTGAAAGGCCAGGTAAAGGATCGGCAACAGGTCCAGTCCAGTGGTATCTTCGACGACGCGTGAAGGCAGCACGGCGCAGATCACCGGACGCTTATCGTCGGCATGCTGCATCGGCTGGCTTGCCGCAATCGCGGCGACATGGGTGCCGTGCGACACTCGTTGCGCCACGGTGGACACAACCTGTGCTTTCAAATCGACCTGCCCGGATTGGGCATAAAAGCTCTCTTCATTAAGCAACCCGTTATGGGTGCAGTCACGCAAAATGCCGTTGATGTCCTCGCGGTTCAGCGCCCGCCCGATACTGCAGTGAGAATCGATCTTGCGCGGATCAGCCTCGAATATCGTGGCGTGTTCAACCCGGGTTTCCGTTCGATCCTTGCGCAGCAGATCATGGGCAATGGCGATACCATCATCGATTACCGCCATGACCACCGCATCGTCCGAAACCGTGACCCGTTTCATTGACGACGATGTAGCGTCATGATCCAGGAACCGCTCAGGCGTGACGGCCCCAAGCCGGAGCGACACAACGCCATAAGGGTTTTCGATCTGGTTCAACACGTCGATCAGCGCCTTGCGGGCAAAGATCGTGACCGGTTGCAGAAGCCGCACCTTTGCCCGGTCGGTGGCATCATAGGCCACCGGTATCAAAAGATCGCTTGCATGTTCCGAGAGCGCCGCTTCGAACTTATCAATCGAAGTGTTTTCGATTTCGATCAAAACGGACCACCAGGTTTCAACGGGGTCAGATGGGAAATGGCTGTCCGGCATCGACAGACGGAAATCCGTCACCGGGTCCAGCACGTTTACGTCGGGGGTGTTCCGCCAGCTCAGCATCATGACCACCGATCACGCGGTTTCGTTGCAGGGCTCATGGTCCTGCCATTCGTCCAGCGCTTTTTCCCACAGCCAGGCCAAAACCGGCGAAAACGCCTCCCCCGAGGGGTCATGCTTTTTGGCGCTGGCCCAGACACCGTGGCGCGATGCCGCCTTTTTCTTCATCCGGTCGTCCTTGGCGTCGTAAATCTTGTGCCAATCGAAATCGTCATTTTCGTCGAAATTCGGCCCGTTGAAATCAGACGACCACCAATCGCCGCCACAGCACTGATTGTAGACATGCTCGGCCATGGTACAGCCCAGAACGGCGCCGGCCGCGCTGTCGATCGGGAAATGCACCCCGGCCACGGTGCGGTTTGTGGCAATGCGCGATGCCAGCCGCATCAGCATTTCGCCCCAATAGGCCTTGTCACTGTATTGCGGCGCGTTGGAATGCAGCATCAACTTCCAGATCAACCGCGCCATCAGAAAGGCCTCGGTCGCGTGACCGCTGGGCAGGGATCCATGCGTTGGTGTCGGGATCATCGGCTGTATCTGCGGCGAAAACTCAATCGGGCGTTTCACCGACAGGGCGAATTTCATCCGCTGGATCAGGGCCGAGCCGAACCCCAGGGCGGTGAAAAGAAACTCGAGCGTATAAGGCGTGCGGCCCGGGTCGATGAAGCCGATGGTCGAGAAGAATGGTGCCGGGGCAGCCACCTGGGTCAGAACCTCGGCGGCACGGTCCGGGCGAATCTGGGCGTAACCCGCGACCAGATCCAGCTGGCAAGTCAGCTGTTCGATGGTCGGGCCGGTCATCGCAACCAACGAGTCGTAGTCGACCCGGCGATTGCTGCCCTTGACCTCGCTGCGGCGCCACAGGGTTGCGGTGGGTGTATCACCTTCTTGTTCGAAGCTGACATCGACACTTGGCCCAAGCTCGGCCTGATAGATTGCCGCGCGCACCGCGGGTGACAGACGTTTCAGGGTGCGGGGATCATTGCGCACGCCTGGCTGCACATTGCCGATCTGGTCCAGTCGCGCGCCAACTATGCCATCGCGATTGGTCATGAAGGCGTCAGCCAACATCGGATTTTCTCCGCCGCCCGGCGCGCCGAAGGCAGAAAAGGCACTTTGGCTGGAAAAAGCACTGAAAGCGCTGAACGCACTAAAGGCACTGAATGCGCTGAACGCACTCTCTGGATTGGTGGTCATGTCGCGTCTCCTTGATAAATGTTTAGTGCTAGTCGGGTACCCCTGCGCTCCGCAGCAAATCGGCAAAGCGCCGACCGACCTCGTAATCCGCGCTGGGCGTCGATTTCAGCCATTTGCTGACCCGCAACTCGGGTTGCAGCCGCATCAATTCGCCTGCCGTCTTGCGCGCGCTCTCGCCATCGCCTGCACCTGCCTGCGCCGCGGCCAGCGTACGCAGGGTCGACACGTGAGTCCGGTTCAGCCGCAGCGATTCCTTGGCCAACGTCACCGCGCGTGAATAATCGCCCGCAGACAGGTTCGCCGCCGCCGCCAACACGAGATAGAAATACCGGTGCGGATCCAACGGCGTCAGGTGCAGGGCGCGCTCGGTATTGCGGGTGCCCTTTGCGCCATCATCGCGAAACGCTGCCAGCATGCCGCGCAACGCGCGCCCCTGCGCATCATTGGGGTTCGAAATCAATGCAGTTTCATAACGTTCTTCCGCCTCATCCAGCCGATGCGCCAGATGCGCCAGAACCTGCCCTTCACAGACCAGAGCAAGGCTGTTGTCAGGGTCCAGATCCAGAGCCCGCGAGGTGAAACTCAGCGCATCACGCGCCTCGCGACCCGGATCTTCGGTCCAGCCCTGCACCGTGCGCAACACGTGCCAGCGCCCCAGCCAAGCCAATGGTGCCGGGCTGTTTGGCGCGCGGCTAGCAACAAACTCCAGATAGTCCCGGGCAGCGTTGAACTCTTTTGGTGAAAAGCGGTGCATCAGCCCGATCGCCCCGTGCAGAACACTGAACAGTTTCAGGTTTTCAACCGGCCGCGACCGCACCCGGCGGATCTCGTTCACCATGATCGCGTTGTGGATGTGATGCACAATCCGCTCGACCCAGTCGGTCTGCTCCAGAAGGGTCCCGACCCTGAGCTTCATCCGGTCCGACCACAGAACGAACCGGTTTTCAGTCTCGGCCAGTTCGACCGACATGATTGCGTTGGTGCCGTCATTGGCCAGATACCCGGACAACACGAAATCGGCATTCAGCGTCCGGCCCATGTCGCGCAGATCGCCATCTCGGCCTCGCAAGTTGCCGGTGCTCAGGCGCGAGATGATATTAACGTCCTCGGCCCGGCCAAGTGCGCCGGAGATTTCATCGGCGGCAAAGATGCCAAGCGGGTCATTGTCACCCTGGGGCAAGCGACGCAGCGGCATAACCGCAAGCGTCGGCAACACATCGCGTGGATCAAGCCGGGCGCCGACGGCACTCTCGGCACCGGCTGCGACTGGTGCCTCCGGAGCCGTTTCCGAATGCGTGGCCGGCTGAAACGATGCCGGGGCTTCGGCCATGGCCTTTGGGTCAGGGACAGCGGGTACAGCAGGTGGCACATGAATGGCCTGTCCATTCAGGATGTAGCCCCGCTTGCGCAGGGTCTTGAGCAGAACGTGGTCATGGTCGCCCAACCCCCGGCGAATATCTGCAATGCACTGGGTCAGGCTGTCATCCGTGACCGACACATCAGGCCAAATCTCGGCAATCAGATCGTCGCGTGGCACCAACCTTCCCAGCCTCGCAGCCAGATACCGCAGCACCTGCGCTGATTGCCACCTGAGAAGAATTTCATCACCGGCGGCCCCGATCAGCCGATCAGTTGCTACATGATAGATCGCGTCACCCAGCCGAATGCGATCCGGTGCTGCGTCCTTATCCACGGAAATCGCCGCCTCCCAAGTTCCGACCACAGTTTCCGGCCCATCACCTGTCCGAATGCCGCACCGGTCCCGCGCACCGCCAAAATGGACGTTGCCGAAATGCCTGTTGCATTCATCGTTGTTTGCCACCCACAGGGATGGACCCGTTCCCCCACACTCGCGATGGTAGCAGTCCTTCGCGTTTAAATACAGTGCGGGCATCACGATACCCTTTCAAGGAACAAAGCGGGGTTTCCGGCCTCGACACAGCTAAGCGTGTCGAAGCCGATGGATTGCAGGGTGCGCGGGCATTTGGCCGAGATCGCGATATTGTCCGTTCCTTCGGAAATCGTCGGCGGTAGCGTCGGATCGTCGATCAGGATGCCCATCGCAAACGGTGCGGTCAGCGATGTCATGACCAGCCACCCACGCATCCCGATCTGGACCTGCGACACACCGAGCCATGGAGGCGGCGAGGTGCGGATAACCGTCAGGTCGGTCAGTTTCTCCAACCGGATCAGCGGGTTTTGAGCATCGGTGACAAGCGGCGCGACACCGCCCGTCTGGCTCCAGTTGCGGGTGATGCCGAAACGCGGTTTCGGCTGCGTCGCCGTGCAATACAGCCAATGGGTCTGAATGCGCCGGCCGTCGGGGTCCACTCCGGAACAGCTATAGGTCGCGCCAACATGCAGGGCGTTGCTGTCATAGTCTTCGTCTAGCACCAGTTCGTGAAACTGATGGCTCAGAACTTGACCTTCAAGATATTGGCCCACGGCCCCCGATAACACCGGTTCCACCTCGATCGGCACCTCCCGGTAATAGGGATGAACCCGTATGTCGCGCAGTCTGGTCACGTTCGAACGCATCTCTCTTTCCATGCCCTGCTGTTCCCGCCCCTCGTGGTGTGGATGCACCGGGCAATTCGTTTTCTTCGACCGTTTCAGCGGCCTGTCTTGAGATTCACTGTGGGGGGCTGTCCCAAGCGACGCCTGATCCCAATCCGAAATCAACCTGAAATTTGTCCTCTCAGCGCCATTCACGTTTCGCCGTGATTTCGTATCGGGATCAGGAAACGGACCGCGATACGCGCAACGATCAGGGGGCCGATCGGGTTTCGACCCTCGGCAAAGGAGTGATTGAAAAAAACACAATTAGGAGAGAGAAAATGACCGATCTTGCTACAGCTAAGGCTGCCGTCTTGAAGCAATTCCAATCCAGCTTGCCCCCGGGCGTGCCGTCCCCCGAGCAATTCACAATCCCCGAGATGCTCACCCGTCCGATATTGTCTACGGGCGTTCTGGATCACGGCGCGCATGATGTCATTGCCGGCACATTCATCCCCGGTACCGGGGGCAAGTTGGACAGTTGGTCGACCGCCGACCAGTTCGGTGATGCCTACCTGCAGATGGTTCAGGACATGGCCTATGGCCTGTCGACCGCCGATCAAAACGAAATCACCAAGCTGAAAACCCAGAACCAGGTGGTTTTCAACAACCTGGTGACAACGTGGGAGCAGACCTTTGCCCCGATCACCGAGGCCGAAATGACCGCCGCCGGGGTCCATTCGAAGATCGACTATGTGACGGCACAGTTCACTGACGCCTTCAAGCAGTCGTTGAACTGGGCCAAGTTCGCCGCCGATTACAACCAGGCCAAGGCCGCCATCGACATCATGACGAACATCAACTCGGCCGCAGTTGCCTTTGGGCGTCAGATCACCGGCATCAAAGCCAACTATCAAACCCCCAGCCAGACCAACGGCGGCATCCAGGCGTTTGACCGCAACAACAACAAGGTCTGGTTCCCGGGTTACAATGTCGACCCGAACTTCCCGGCCAAGTTCCAGAACGGTCAGACCGTCAAGATCTCGGTTGAGCTGACCGATGTCGCCACCAGTTCGTCCAGCTTCTCGATCGACGGACAGGTCGGCGGGTCATTCCCGATCGACTTCCTGGACATCTCGGCGGCGACCAGCTCGCAATACAGCGAACAGCATTTCAAGAGCCTGATGTCGAAGGCCAAGATCGAGCTCGAGTTCGACAATGTCTGCTACCTGACGGCCTCGCCCTCGAACCTGACGGCGAACAACACCATCGGCTGGTACATGTCGCAGCTGCTCAAACAGGCCTATGGCCACGACAGCGACGATACCGGCCCGTTCTTTGCCCAGCAGTCCGCCGATCACAAGGCGGTGCTCAAGGCCGGTGGGTTGCAATCGCTGCGCGGGCTTCTGGTGTCGACCATGCCCAAGGGCAAGATGTTCTTTGCCGAGGATGACTATGCGTCGTTCCAGAAGTACTTCCACACCGAAACCCATGCGTCAGTCAGCCTGTTTGGCTTCATTCCGATCGGGTCGGTCAACACCTCCTACACCAAGTCTTCGTCCGGCTCGTCCGACAAGAGCTACGCGATGGAGGTCGACATCAACCCGGCAGGCGACGCCAACAACCTCGTCGTGCATGGCGCGGTGCTGGAAAATCCGCTCGACTGAACGGCAATTGCCAGATGGTACGCGAGAGGGCGGGCGTTCATAAGTCAAGTGGTGGTTCATTGTTCTGGAAGCGCCGAAAACTCCCTCCCGTGCCTATGGCCGGTCCCCACGCACGGGGGGCCGGCCGCCTTGGTTTCAATCAAAGCCACATTGGAGGGCTCGGCCCGTGGGAGACTATCTTGATGATCTCGTAGCGCAGGGCATGGTCGATTATCTGGGTCATGTGCTGGCGCTTGATGGGTTTCCAGCGCCGGAATTGGTGCGCATCCTGACCTATTTCCCGCTGAGCCCGGTGGAAAATGGTTGCATCAACTATCACGCCTGGCCGCTGATCGACGGCGAATTGTCGACGACATTGCCGGGCACGATTACGGCGACCAGTTTTTCACGGGCCTATGCAGGATTTCTAAGCAACAGTTTCTTGGAACCGGGCACCGGCAGCAGCTCCGAATTGCTGCGCTTGAGTCAGATCAAGAACACATCCCAGGTCAACACCCAGACCGCGACGCAGATCAACGGAGGCGGCTGTGTGCGCAGCTCGGGCAGCGCGGCGGCGCCGTGTGGCTATGTCCCGAACTACGACTTTCGCTGGGTCACGGAAATCTCGGATCAGCCCTTGCATTTCGATGTGGATGTCTGGCGCACCAATGACCAGTCCGCATGGCAGGCCTTTGACGGTCAGACCGGAGGCGAGCGCCTTCAGGCCACGCTGACCTATCGAGATTTCCGCCTTGTCTTTGTCACCCCGATGGGTCTGCAGGATGACAAGGGGTGGTATTCCGGCGAAATAACCGAAGGGATGCGTGATGGCGATCTCAACGGTATCCAGTTTGCACGGTTCTCGTCCTTCGGTGATGTGGCGGGATTTGTTCGGGCGCAGGTCTATGTCATCGTGGGTCGGATCCAGTTCACCAAGAAAATGGGCAGCCCGCTGGGCCTGTCGGACCTGGCGGCGCCGCGCCCGACGGAAAAAATGCTGATGTCGGTTGAGCCCAGCCCGCTGGCGGTGTTGCCGGGCCTGCATCTGAGCGATCACCTGCATGTCCCCTTTGCAATGGCAGTCCCCGGTGATCCGATGGAAAATCTTACCGGGCTGGACACCTCATGGGACACCGGCGATCTCTATGCCAGCCTTGGGGCAGGCTATGTGCTCGGCGCTATAAAAGAGGGTCCTCTGCTCACCTGATCTATGTTTGTGCGAAATGCTCATCGCCAGAGCTGGCAAACGCCCGTCCTTGACCAATCAGCCTTTGATTCTTCACTCGGCCGGCTTTCGGTACGGCCTGTCCATGTCTCTCTCCGGCCTTTTCGCTCCGGATTAGCATCCGCACCATGCTTCGAAGCCTGTTTCGCCGGGGCCTCGATCCCGTTCCAGTCGGACAGTGCAACCATGCCTGTCGGAGCCAACCAACGGCCACCGGCCTACAGCACGTGGCCAAAGGACAGGTAGGTGGCCGCGTTGTCCGGCCTGTCAGCCCGGCTCAGTTGACCCGATCAATCCGCGCCGCAGTCCGCTTAAACGCGGGCGTGTCGGACGCCTGATCCATCTTCGAGCCAGTCAAACGGTTCGCCGGGGCCTCGGCAAAGTGGAACGGATAGAAGATTGCCCCCTCCTGCGTGCGGTCGGTGACCACTACCTTGACCTCGACTGATCCGTGCTTGGTCGCAATCCGACCCATGCAGCCGCTTTCAAGGCCCAGACGCCGCGCATCTTCGGGATGCACCTCCACCTGACCTTCCGGATGCATGTGATCCAGCCCGCGCGACCGCCGCGACTGCGTGCCGGTGTGGTAATGCTCCAGCAGACGCCCGGTATTGAGGTTCAGCGGATACTGGTCATCGGTGATATCGTCGCTGGTCTCGTCCTGATGCACCACATTGAATACTGCCCGGCCCGAGGGTGTCGGGAAATCCACTTCGTAAAGATAGCGCGTGCCTGGATGATCGGTGTCAAAACACGGCCACTGCAGTCCGTTGCCTTCCAGCCTCTCGTGTCGGATGCCCGCATAGGACGGTACCAACGAGGCGATCTCTTCCATGATCTCGGCCGTGCTGTCATAGGACATTACATAACCCATCGCCGTCGCAACGTCACAGATGATCTGCCAATCTGGCCGCGCCTCGCCCGGCGGCTCCATCGCCTTGCGCAATAGCTGCACCCGACGCTCGGTATTGGTAAATGTCCCATCTTTCTCGGCAAAACTTGCCGCCGGGAAAACCACATCAGCCAATGCGGCGGTTTCCGACAGGAACAGGTCCTGCACCACCAGGAAATCGAGCTTGCGGAAGCCTTCTTCGACCTCGGCAATATCCGGGCTAGATCCCATCGGGTTCTCGCCCATGACGTACATCGCCTTGATGTCACCGCTCAGCGCACCAAGCTCCATCCGCACGACCGAGTGGAACTCGTCTTCTGGCATCGGCACGCCCCAGGCGGCCTCAAACTTGGCGCGGTGCTCCGGGTTCTTGATGTCGTGATAACCGGGCAGGTTGTTGTGCTGCCCTTGCATATCCGAGCAACCTTGCACGTTGGATTGACCACGCAGCGGAATGAACCCGGTACCGGGTTTCCCCAAATGCCCTGTCATTAGCGACAGGTTCGCCATGGCAAGCGCGCCGTCAACGCCGGTCAGGTGCTGGGTGATGCCCATGCCCCAAAGTGTCATGCCGCGATCTGCATTGGCATAGATCAGTGCAGCTTCCTGCAGCCGATCCGCCGGCACGCCCGACACCTCTTCGACATACGCAGGCGTATACTTGTCCAACGTCCTGACATAATCGTCCCAGCCTTCGGTTCGCGCGGCGATGAATTCAGGATTGGTCAGCCCTTCCCTGACAATGATGTGCGCCAGCCCGTTCAACACGGCGACGTTGGTACCGCCGCGCGCGCGCAGCCAGACATCGGCATGATCCACCATTTCGATCCGGCGCGGGTCGATCACCACGACCTTTGCCCCGTTCTCGTATTTCGCCTTCATCACCTGGCCGGAGATCACCGGGTGGGTGACGGTGGTGTTCGATCCACAGACGATGAACGCGCTTGCCAATCCAACATCCGGCGTCGAGGCCGAGGGCGCACTCGAGCCCACCGCCTTTTTGAACGCCACCGCCGAGGCCATGTGACAGAGCCGGGCGCAATGGTCGATATTGTTGGTGCCAAAGGCGCAGCGGATCATTTTCTGGAAAACGAAGTTCTCTTCATTCGTCGCCCGCGCCGAGGTGAGCCCGGCAAGCGATTGTGCCCCGTGTTCGGCCTTCACCTCATTCAGCCGCCGTGCGGTGAATTCGATCGCCTCAGCCCAACTCGCCGGTTCCAGTGGGCTGTCCTTGCCATTCCGGCGGATTAGCGGCGTGGTCAGCCGGTCCGCGTGATGCAGGTAGTCCATCCCGAACCGCCCCTTGACGCAGAGATTGCCGGTATTGGCCTCGGACACGAAGGACGGGTTCACCGCCACCATCTCGCCGTTCTCGGTCTCGATCTCGATTGCGCAACCCACCCCGCAATAACAGCAGGTCGTCGTCGTCTTTTCACGCAGGTTCTTGGGCAGTCGCCCCGTATCCGACAGGTCCTTCAGCGCGCCGGTCGGGCAGGCCCCGACACATTGCCCACAATTGTTGCACTGGGTGTCACGGAAATCATTGGTCCCACTCACCAACGCCGGGTATCCTGAGGCGTCCACGGTATAGACTGCCCGGTGCTGGACCTCGTCACAGATGCGGACGCATTGCAGGCACTTGATGCATTTCTCGAACTCAAGCTGAAAGAACGGCCATGAAACGAGCGGCGTGGCCACACCCGGGTCAACAGGGTCCCCGTCACGCAGATCGACTTGCTTGTTCATGTCCACGCCTCCTTGCCAAGATACTGTTTGGTCCCGGCCTCGAACTCGATCGACAGTCGCTGCAGGTTGCAGACTCCCGCGGCGTTGCACACACACATCAAACAGCGCTCCGCCTCGGCCAGCGCGTCCTTTTCGCTGAACCCGGTTTCGACCTCGTCAAAGGCCGGGTCATTGTCGACATCCGTGCCGCCCTGCGAGGTGGCAAAGGCCGCCAACCGTCCCTCGGGCTCCAGCACCGGCATGTCATGCAGACCTGCATCCGAGGCCGCCTTGGCTCCGATATCAAAGAACTTGGGCCTGTGGCGCTGGATCGTGGCGGCAATCGTCGAGTCATCCGCCCCGCTTAGGTAGGCGTCGATTGCAAAGGCCCCCATGCGGCCCGCTCCGACCCCTTCGACCACGGTGGCCGCGCCGGTCACGCAATCCCCGCCCGAGAACACGCCTTCAAGATTGGTTTTCATCGTCGCCTCGTCCACGTCGATCGTACCCCAGCGATCATGCAGACCCAAAGCGTCCTCGTTCAACCCGTCCGCATCCACGTCCTGCCCAATGGCCAGAAGGATCGTGTCTGCCGGGGTGAAATACTCGCACCCGGCAATCGGCACCGGACGCCTGCGCCCGCTATCATCCGGCTCGCCCAACTCCATCCGCTGCGAGGTCAACCCGGTCACCTTGCCATTCTCGGACTGCACCGCCACCGGCGCGGTCAGGAACTCGAGCTTGATCCCCTCAACATCGCAATCGTGGATTTCATGGTCGGCGGCCGTCATTTCATTGCGGGTCCGCCGATAATGCATCGCCACCTGCGTGGACCCGACACGCCGCGCCGTGCGCACCGCATCCGCTGCCGTGAAGCCGCCACCGATGACGATGACCTTGTCACCGAGATCAACACGCTTGCCCCGGTTCACATCCGCCAGGAAATCAATCGCAGGCATCACGCCTTGGGCTTCTTGTCCGGAAATCCCCGCCGATTTGCCGGATTGCGCGCCGATTGACAGGTACACCGCGTCAAACCCGTCACTGCGAAGGCTCTCGATCTGATAGTCTCGCCCCATCACTTGCCCGGTGCGCAGCTCAACCCCCAGCGACAGAATATCGTCGATCTCCTGATCCAGCACCGCATTGGGCAACCGATAGGGCGGAATGCCATAACGCAACATGCCCCCGGCCTGCTCTTGCGCCTCGAGCAGAACAACCTGATGCCCGGCCAGCGCCAGGTAATAGGCCGCCGACAAACCCGTCGGCCCGGCCCCGACCACGGCCACCCTCTTACCGGTGGCCGGTTTCGGCTCGGGCTGGGTCGGCAACCCGCTTTCAGCGGCCTTGTCGGCGGCAAAGCGTTTCAGCGAACAGATCGCCACCGCCTCGCCATCAATCTGTTTACGCCGACACGGATCTTCGCAGGGGCGCGGACAGACCCGCCCCAGTACACCCGGCAGGGGCAGCATTTCCTTGATCAGCGCGGTCGAGCCCGCATAGTCGCGTTTCAGGATCAGGTCGATATACCCGGCAATATCAATCCCTGCCGGACAGGCATCGGTGCAGGGCGGCTGGCAATAGGCATTGTGATCGGCCAGGTAGCGATTGAGGATTCCCTTGCGCTTGTCGGCAAGTGCCTCGGTCTGCGTGTGCACCACCATCCCCTTTGCTACCGGTGTATCACAGGCCGTCACCGTCCCTTCGCGCCCCTGGATCTCGACCGAACACATGCCGCACTCGCCAGTTGGCTTCATCCGCGGGTCATGACACAGGTTCGGAACCGAAATCCCCAAATTAGCGGCGGCATCGTAAATGGACTGCCCATGGATGGCCGTGACCTCTTTGCCGTCGATACTCAGTTTAACAGTGGGACTTTCCTGGTTCATCGCGTGGCCCTCAAATCAGACGTCTCGCAAAACAATTGCGCTACTGTGCAGCGTCCTGCGCTGCGCTTCTTGACCCTCGTCAAGTCAGCAACTGGCACTAACCCATCGGCACCGGGCGGTTCTTCGGATCATGCCCGTACCAATTCTTCTGATCATGCAGCTTTGCCAGCAGCTCGGTGATCTCGGAAATCCCGGATTTCGCCGCATCCATCGCATCCGTGTCGTGCTGTTTCTCGGATTGAAGAAACACCTCCGAGCGGTGATGCAATTCCTTGGACAGGCAGTTTTCGATCAGATCGATATCGTGCGGATTCAGTTTGAATTTCCGTTTGTACTTCATCTCAAACCCTCGTTCGTGTTCCATCCGGTCCAACAACCGGACGACCAGAAACCACACCCGCCACACCCGCAAGACGACGAACCCCGCCCCGGGCCACGCGAGAGCAGTATACCCGCCCGACTATGTCGCGGGATCGGTGCCGCGCCATGACCTGAGTCAATTCACATGCCCTTGCAGTGCCCGCGCATTTGCGAAACAACACCGCGGCAGGGTCATCAGGAGAGAGCCGCAATGGATCATTGGGCACAGATTCTAAAGGCGCATTGGGGCATCGGCGCGAACCTGCGCCGCCTCGATGGCGAATATGACCTCAACTTTCTGGCCGAAACCGGGGGCAGCGCGAGCTATGTCGTCAAGGCAATGCGCCCCGGTTGCGAAGACTGGCTGGTCGAAATGCAGATCGCGGCGATGGAGCATCTCCACCACGCCGACCCCGACCTGCCCAGTCCCCGCATCATACCGGCAAGCTTGGGCGCCAAGTTCCTGCACCTTGCCGATGAAGACGGCGCCGAACGCCTGGTCTGGATGATCGAACGCCTGCCTGGAAAATGCTATGCCCTCTCGGCCCCCAAATCCGATGCCCTAATTCACGAGTTGGGGAAGGTCCTGGGCCGCACCGACAAGGCATTACAGGGGTTCTCCCATCCCCAATTGGAACGTGATTTCAAATGGGACCTGATGCGCGCCGGTTGGATCGGGACCGAACTCGACTGCATCGACTCTCCTGACCGCCAGGCTCTGTTGCAAACGATCCACGCCGATTTCGAGGCGATCAAACCCGCCCTCGACACCCTGCCGAATCAGGCAATTCACAACGACGCCAATGACTACAACATCCTTGTCGCCGGCCCCCTCGGCTCGCCGGAAATCTCTGGCCTGATCGACTTTGGCGACATGTGCACCGCCCCGCGTATCTGCGACCTCTCCATCGCCGCTGCCTATGTCGTGCTGGACCATCCTAATCCCGAGTCCGCTCTTGCGGCCTTGGTCAGCGGTTATCACGCAACCTACCCCCTGACTGCACAAGAGATCGACCTGCTCTGGCCGCTCTTGCGAACGAGACTCGCGGTCAGCGTGGTGAACTCCACTTTGATGGCCGCCGACAACCCCGATGATCCCTACGTGACCATTTCGCAGGCCCCGGCCTGGCGGTTCCTCGAATCCTACGACCTGCACCCGGTTCTTCTCGCCGCCCGCCTGCGCGCCGCCTGCGACCTGCCCGCCGTTGAAGGGGCCGACCGGGTATTGGAATGGCTCGACTCCGAGCGCGGAAATTTCGCCGCCTTGATGGGCGAAGACCTGTCCGACGCGCCTATGGGCTCGCTGTCAGTCGAAAACTCCACCTGGCCGCAGAACCCGTTCGACATGCCCGTCGAAGAGGCAGCACATGTCGGCGAGGAATTCGAGGACAACGGCCAAACATGGCTCGGCTTCTACCACGAACCCCGTCTGATCTATACCGCGCCCGCCTTCCGCAAAGGCCCGTGGAAGGCCAGCGACCGGCGCACCGTGCACCTTGCCGTGGATGCCTTTGCCCCCGCTGGCCGCCCGCTCTTCGCCCCCCTGCGTGGAACCGTGGTTGTTGCCGAGTACCGCGAGGCCCATCTTGACTATGGCGGCGTCATCATTCTGCGCCACGAAACGCCCGAAGCCGATCCATTCTACACCCTTTACGGCCACCTCAACCCCGAGTTTCTCGACCGTCTCAACCCCGGAGATCTAGTCGAAAGAGGCGAAGAGTTCTGCCGTCTCGGTGATCCAACGATGAATGGCGGCTGGGCCCCGCATGTGCATTTCCAGCTGGCTCTCACCACAGAAGGGATCGAGGCCGACTGGCCCGGCGTCGGCGACCCGGACGAAATGTACCTCTGGCGTGCGATATGCCCGAACCCGGCGGCGCTTTTGAATCTGCCGGACGAAAAAACCCACTACGCCCCAACAGATAAATCCACGATCCTGGACAAACGCCGCGCCCATTTCGGCGGCAACCTGACGCTGACCTATGACGATCCCGTCATGCTGATGCGCGGTTGGAAACACCACCTGTTCGACGAATGGGGCCGACCATATCTGGACGCCTATAACAACGTTCCCCATGTCGGCCACGCCCATCCCCGGATACAGGCGGTTGCCGCGGATCAGCTCAAGCGGATGAACTCCAACACCCGCTACCTGCACCCGGCGCAAACCGCTTTCGCCGACAAGATCCTGTCGAAATTGCCCGACCAGTTCGAGGTCTGTTTCTTTGTAAATTCCGGGACCGAAGCCAACGAATTGGCCCTGCGCCTTGCCCGTGCCCATACGGGGGCGAAGGGTATCGTAACGCCCGATCACGGCTATCACGGCAACACCACCGGGGCGATAGCCATCTCGGCCTACAAATTCGCCAAGCCCGGCGGCATGGGTCAGACCGACTGGGTCGAACTGGTCGAAGTGGCCGATGACTATCGCGGCAGCTTCCGCAGGGACGTTCCCGACCGGGCACAGAAATTCGCCGATCTGGTCGACCCCGCGATCGCCGCACTAAAGGCCAAGGGCCACGGCCTTTCCGGGTTCATCGCCGAAACCTTCCCGTCGGTCGGTGGTCAGATCATTCCGCCCAAGGGTTACCTACCTGCTGTCTATGACAAGATCCGCACAGCCGGTGGAGTCTGCATCGCCGATGAGGTGCAAACCGGCCTCGGCCGATTGGGCGAGCATTACTTCGGCTTCGAACATCAGGGCGCTGTGCCCGACATCGTGGTCATGGGCAAACCCATCGGCAACGGCCATCCGCTGGGCGTGGTGGTTACAACCAAAGAAATCGCCGAAAGCTTCGACAATGGGATCGAGTTCTTCTCGACCTTCGGTGGCTCAACCCTCTCCTGTCGGATCGGGAAAGAGGTGCTCGACATCGTCGATGACGAAGGATTGCAGGAAAACGCCCAGCGCATGGGCACCCGCCTGATCGCCGGTCTGAAAACCTTGCAGGACACACACCCCTGCGTCGGCGACGTGCGTGGTATGGGCCTGTTCCTTGGTCTTGAACTGACCCGCCCGGACGGCTCGGAAGCCACGGAAATCTGCTCCTACGTCAAGAACCGCATGCGCGATCACCGCATCCTGATCGGCAGCGAAGGCCCCAAGGACAACATCCTGAAAATCCGCCCGCCGCTGACCATCGAGGCTGACGACGTGGACATGATCATAACCACGCTTGGCAGCATTTTGGACGAGGTCGCACTGACCTGACCCTGCAGCGGGTCAGCGCTGCACGAACTCGGCCAACCGCGCAACACAGCCTTCTATCTCGGCATCCGTATTGTAGTAATGCGGTGCCATCCGCAACAGGACTGGCAGGTCCCGCCGTTCCGCATCCAGACGCGTGCTGGACGGCAAGGACGTTCCGATAACAAATCCCGCGCGGCCAAGCTCCGAGACAACCGCACCCGGATCGCGCCCCTCGACCGAGAAACTGACAATCCCACAGGGGTTTGTTCCGAGGTCGCGAAGCTGCACCCCGTCCACCTTAACCAATTCCGTCCGACACATACCCGCCAAATGCCGGATACGCGCCTCGATCGCGTCGATCCCGAGCTTATTGGCATAATCCATTGCCGCCCCCAGCCCGGCACGCAGGGCATAGGCGTTTTCCCAGGTCTCGAACCGTCGCGCGTCGGGGCGCAACTCATAGCGATCAGCCTCCACCCAAGGCGCCCCGAAGAAATCGATCATCGCCGGTTCGAGACTCGCCAGCCATTTCTCGCGAACATACAAAAACCCGGTTCCCCGTGGCCCGCGTAGGAATTTACGCCCCGTCGCCGATAGGAAGTCACAGCCCAACTCATCCACGTCGACCCGCATCTGCCCAACCGCCTGACAGGCATCCAGCAGGTATGGCACACCATGCGCCCGCGCGATCCGTCCGACCTCGGCTGCCGGGTTCACCAACCCGCCGTTGGTTGGAACCCAGGTGATGGCGATCAGACCGACATCATCACCCATCGTCGCGGCCAAGGCATCGACATCCAGCGCCCCGGTCGCATCCGATGGCACCACCTCGATCTTCAACCCGTCACGCTTGGCCCGCTGCAGGAAGGCGACGTAGTTGGCGGCATACTCTGCCTCGCAGGTCAGGATACGGCTGCCGGGCTTCAGCGGCAGCGCATAAAACGCATGCATCCACGCCACCGTGGCATTCTCCAATAGGGCAATCTCGTGGGCAGACGCACCGATATGGCGGGCAACACTGTCATAGACCCCGTCCAGCATCTCGCTCTGCCGGGCGTGGGCCTCGTACCCGCCGATCTCGGCCTCAAGTCGCGTGTGATCGACAATCGCATCAACAACCACCTGCGGCATCAACGACGACCCCGCCGCCAACAGGTGCACCGAATGCGCTACCCCGGGCGTCTCGGCCCGAATCCGTTCAATATCCAATTCACTTACCTCAAGGTTTCAACACAACACCCGCTGTGGCCTTGCGGCTTTCCAACTGGTCATGTGCTGCATGCGCTTCGGCCAACGGCAACACCGTCGGCGCTTCTGTCCACAGAATCCCCTTGGCAAATCCCTGAAACACTGCCGCTGCCATCTCGCGGTTTTTCTCAGTCTCGCCGATATAGTGAAACAGGATCGGCCGCGTCACGGTCAGGGATTTCTCGGCCAGCGTGGACATCGCCACGGGCTCCACCGGTCCCGAGGATTGCCCAAAATTCACCAGATGACCGCAGGGAGCCAGCACTGTCAGCGACCCTGCGAAGGTATCAGCACCGATGGAATCATAAACCACGTCGACACCGCGACCCTCGGTCAACCGCGTCACCTCATCTTCAAACGCCACCTTGCGGTAAAGGATCGGATGGGCACAGCCAGAAGCTCGGGCAATCTCGGCCTTTTCCTCCGATCCAACAGTCCCATAAACCGTCACCCCCAGATGCGCCGCCTGCTGGCACAGCAAACGCCCGACGCCACCGGCCGCCGCGTGAACAAGGATGCTCATCCCCGGTTTCAACTGCACCACCTGCCGGGCCAGCATGTCCACCGTCAACGCCCGCAATAGCACCGCAGCCGCCAGATCGTCGTCAATCCCGTCCGGCAACGGCACTACCAGGTTAGCCGCCAACACCCGATGGCTGGCATAGGCACCATAGGGCGGTCCGGTTACATAGGCCACACGATCCCCTACATGGAAATCACTCACCCCGTCACCCACGGCCTCGACCACGCCCGCCGCTTCGCATCCCAAAATGCCCGGAGGGGTCAGCGTCTTGTAAAGCCCCGAACGCACATAGATGTCGTGGAAATTCACCCCGACCGACAACTGGCGCAATCGCAACTCGCCCGGCCCCGGCGCGGGGACCTCCACCTCCTGCAATTGCAGCACGCTTGAGTCGCCATATTCATTGATCACGATGGCCAGGGGCATGGGCGGTCCTTTCGGGATTAGCCTGTCAGAACCTCTTATATCCCGCTCTCCCATTGCGCGGCTAGTGGCTCGGCAAGCCTCAGCAAATCAACCGACCGCGCGGCAATTTGATCCACTACGTCCTGCAACCGCACAGGCCCAAGGTAAAACGCCGGCACCGGCGGCAGGATGATCGCGCCCATCTCCGTTACTGCCGTCATGTTGCGTAAATGGGCCAGCGTCAACGGCGCCTCACGTGCCACCAGAACCAGCCGCCGCCGCTCCTTCAACTGCACCCCGGCGGCCCGGGTCAACAGGTTGTCATCCAGCCCGCCCGCAATCGCCGCCAGCGAGCGCATCGAACAGGGGACCACGATCATGCCTGCAACAGGCACCGAGCCCGAGGCTATCGCAGCCCCCACATCCTCAATCCCGTGAACACGAGTAGCGTACCTCGCCAACGCCTCCCACGCTCCGTCCCCGCATTCCTCGGCCAATGTCCGTTTAGCGGCCCTACTGACAACCAGGTCGATCTCGGCCCCGATTCCAGCCAACTGCCGCGCCGCAGACAAGGCCAACGCCGCCCCCGACGCCCCCGCCACGCCCAGCACCACGCGCGGGGCGCTCATGATCCCAGCCCCAATTGGGCGACCAGATCGGCGGCAAAGGCCACATCCTCGGGCGATGTTTCCATCACCGTCCCCCACTCGCGCTTGGTCTCGGACCCAATCTTGGTGGTGGCATCAATCCCCATCTTCCCCGCCAACCCAGACTCGGGCGAGGCGAAATCCAGGTAATCCATCGGCGTATTCTCCAATGTCATCACATCGCGTCCCGGGTCCATCCGCGTCGCCATTGCCCAGGCGATGTCATCCCAGTTCCGCACATCGATATCACCGTCCACCACCACGATCATCTTGGTATAACTGAACTGTGGCAGCATCCCCCACAACCCCATCATCACGCGGCGCGCCTGCCCCGGGTAGCGCTTGTCGATGCTGATCACCGCCATGCGATAGGAACACGCAGCGGGCGGCAGCCAGACATCGCGGATTTCCGGGATTTGGTCGCGGATCGTCGGTAGGGCCAAACGGTTGAACACCTCGCCGATGATGGCCGGCTCATCCGGTGGCCGCCCGGTATAGGTCGAAAGATAAATCGGATCACGCCGCTGGGTAACCGCGGTGATCTCCATTACTGGAAACGGTTCAGCCCGGTTGTAATATCCGGTGTGATCGCCAAACGGCCCCTCGGGCGCGGTCTCATCTGGCGAGACCCAGCCTTCTAGCACGATCTCGGCCTCGGCGGGCACCATCAGCGGCACGGTCTTGGCCTTCACCATCCGTGGCCGCGCGCCATTCAGCGCCCCGGCAAAAGTCAGCTCCGATACTGTCTCCGGCAAGGGCAGCGCCGAAGACAACAACATCGCCGGATCGGCTCCAAGCACGATCGCGCAGGGGGTCCTCTCGCCCTTGGCCGTCCAGCTTCGATGATGCGCCGCCCCGCCACGATGCGGCAGCCAGCGCATGATCACCCGGCTCCTGTCCAAAACCTGCGCCCGGTAGACCCCGGCGTTATAAGCATTCACATCCCCCTGCTCACTTTCATGGCTTCGCGTCACCACCACGGGCCATGTGATCAGCGGCCCCGCATCACCGGGCCAATGCGTCTGCACCGGCAGGGCAGTCAGATCAACCGCATCACCCTCGAACACCTCTTGCTGCACGATAGCCTTTTTAACCACCTTTGGCCGGGTCGCCAGCGCCGCCTTCAACATTGGCCATCTGGACAACGCATCGCGCATTCCTTCAGGCGGCGTGGGAGATTTTAGTGCCGCCAGAAACCGACCCAGCTCGTCCAACCCCTCAAGCGTCACGCCCAGCCCCGCTGCCACCCTTTCGGTCGTGCCAAACAGGTTAACCACCACCAGCAGCGCCGACTTGTCGCCCCCCTCCAACACCGGCTGATCGAACCGCAGCACCGGGCCACCGCCTTCCAGAACCTGCCGATGCACCGCCGTCATCTGGTGACACACCGAAACCGGCTCCTTAACGGCACGCATCTGATCAGTGTCGGCACACCAGTCGACAAAGGACCGCAGGCTGGGAAAGGACGGCAGGTTTCTCACGGGAAGTCTCGCGGGCTTGAAGCTCCCGAACTGCCTAGCAGCAAAAACCCCGTTCGAATTGATGATTATCAATTTCACTCCGGAAAATCTGCCCTACCAAGACCGGGCAAGCTTGCGACCCAAAGGGAAAGGACACCCCTTGACCCAAGACCCCCCGCCGATCCCGCGCTTTCCGCGGCTTCTAACTCCGCCCTTGCGTGCATTGCCGTTGGCACCCCTGTCCATGGCGCTCACCGCTTATGCGCGGCAGGTTGCCAAAACCCACCCGTCGCTGTTCCGCCGCCTCGGCGAACATGCGCATACCCATTTCGTTCTCGATCCTACCGACCTGCCCTTTGTCATCTGTCTTGCCCCGAATGGCGGCACCCCGCAGGTGCGCGTCACGCGGGGCCTTGGCGACGGAACCGCCCGCATCGCAGGGCCGCTGGCCGCGCTTTTGGGTCTTGTCCACGGGGCCTTCGACGGCGATGCGCTGTTCTTTTCGCGCGATCTGGTGATCGAGGGCGACACCGCCGCCGCGCTGGCGCTGCGCAACGCGGTGGATGATGCAGAATTGGACCTGAGCCAGGAAATCTCCGGGCTTACCGGGCCGCTTGCCGGAGTGGTGCAGAAGGCCTTTGCCCTGGCGGAACGCCAAACCGGCGTTTGCCTGACCCGACCGGAAGAGGCCGAACTATGGTAATGGAAATCGTCTGCCCCGCAGGCACACCCGCCTCGCTGCGCGCCGCCGTCAAGGCCGGCGCACATACGATCTATTGCGGCTTTGCCGATGAAACCAACGCCCGCAACTTCCCGGGCCTGAATTTCGACCGCGACGAGATGCGCGAAGGTGTGACCTTTGCCCACGCCCATGGCGCCAAGGTTCTCGTCGCGATCAACACCTTCCCCCGCGCCGGGTCCGAACCGCTGTGGCATCGCGCCGTCGCCGATGCGGAATCCTGTGGCGCCGACGCGGTAATCCTCGCCGATGCCGGGCTTCTCGCCTACGCCGCGCAAAACCACCCGGACCTGCGCCGTCACCTCTCGGTTCAGGCGGCGGCGGCCAATGCCGACATGATCAACTTTTATGCCGCTGAATTCGGGATCAAACGCGTGGTCCTGCCCCGTGTCCTCTCGGTGCCGGAAATCGCCGCAATCAACGCCGAAACCGAGGTCGAAACCGAGGTCTTCGTTTTCGGTGGACTCTGCGTCATGGCCGAGGGGCGCTGTTCGCTCTCCTCTTTCGCCACGGGTCTATCGCCCAACATGAACGGTGTCTGCTCCCCTGCCAGCCATGTGGAATACCGCGACAAAGACGGTGTTCTCGATGCCGAACTTGGCGGCTACACCATCCACCGCGTGGGCCGCGATGAACCCGCCCCTTATCCGACGCTGTGCAAGGGCTGCTTCTCGGCCAGCGATGGCAGCGATGGTAAGACGGGTCATCTGTTCGAAGACCCTGTCAGCCTCAATGCCGAACACCTGATGCCGCAGCTACAAAAGGCTGGTGTCACCGCGCTCAAGATCGAAGGCCGTCAACGTTCTCGTTCCTACGTGGCACAAGTGGTGCGCAACTTCCGCGCCGCCGTCGATGCGCTCGACGCTGGCCGTCCCTTGCCCGAAGGCATGCTGGCCCGCCTGTCGGAAGGTCAGGCCATGACCACCGGCGCTTACAAGAAAACCTGGAGGTAAGCCCATGGAGCTGACTGTTGGTGCCAACCAATTCTTTTGGCCAGCAGACCGCTGGGCCGAATTCTACGACGACGTGGCCAAAGCCCCGGTTGAGCGGGCTACCTTGGGCGAGTTGGTTTGCTCCAAACGCTTGCCCTTCTACCAGGATCATATTCCCGCGGCCCTTGAAACCCTTTTGGCGGCGGGCAAACAGGTTGCCCTGACCTCGCTGGCCCTGATCACCCTGAAACGAGAACGCAAACTTATGGCCGAACTGGCCGAGATGGGCGTCGAGGTCGAAGTGAACGACCTCACCGCGCTGGCCTACCTGCCCAATGGCACGGCCTTCTCGGTCGGGCCTCTGGTCAATGTCTACAACGAAGGCACACTCACGTGGTTGGCCGGTCTTGGCGCCACCCGTGTCTGCCTGCCACCGGAATTACCGTTGGCCTCGGTCGAAATCCTCACCCGCACGGGTGCCGATCTTGGCATCGCCATCGAGGTCTGGGGCCATGGCCGCCTGCCGCTGGCAATCTCGGGTCGTTGCTATCACGCCCGCCTGCACCAAAGGACCAAGGACAATTGCCAGTTCGCCTGCGAGGATGATCCCGATGGCCTCGACGTGCGCACGCTCGAAGACCAACCGTTCCTTGCCATGAATGGCGTGCAAACCCTGTCCGACACCCACGCTTGCACCGCCTACCAGGTCGACCTGCTAAAAGAGGTCGGGGTCACCGCCCTGCGCCTGTCCCCGCAATCAAAAGGCTTTGACGAGATCTGCCGCCTCTATCGCGGTCTTCTCGATGGCGAACATGGCGCCGATCATGTCGCCGCGTCTATCCGCCGGATTGACGATGACATCCGTCTGTCCGATGGTTTCCTGACCGGGGAACGCGGCGTGGACTGGTCCGGCGCTCCCGCCTCGCAGTAACCCAAGGGGGAACGGCCCATGAAAATCGCAAGTGTCAACTCAGCCGAGCGCGGCGAAACCGACCGGCTTCTGACCACCGTTGCGCAGCAACTGGGTGATCGGGGCCATGCACTGGCCGGGATCGTCAAGGTGCTGGAGCATGAAAGCACCTTTGATAACGGCTGCGACATGAAGGTCCGCGTCCTGCCTGCCGGCCCCGACATCCAGATCACCCAGAACCTGGGCGTGGGCTCGGACGCGTGTCGCCTTGACCCCAGCGCCATCGCAGACGCAGTGGCGCAAGTAGAAAGTGGTGCGCTCGAGGGCGCTGAGCTATTCATCCTCAACAAGTTCGGCCCAGAAGAGGCCTCGGGCCGCGGTTTCTGCGCAGTGATCGGCGCGGCCATCGAACAGGGCATCCCGGTGCTTGTCGGTGTCGGTGCGGGTGGGAAGGCCGCGTTTGACGATTTCACTGGCGGTTTGGCCCAATCGGTAAACCCGGACGAGAGTGCGATCCTCGATTGGTTCAAGGACTGACATCGCAGACCAACCGCGAGATTTCCAGACCGCGGAATGGTGACCCAGCACCGGTTTGATCCGCATTATCCCAAAGATTTCCTTACGTACCCAGGGCGCAGTACCTGTAAGAGCCGACGCTGGAGCCAATACCGCAACCGCCCTTCTCATGGCGATCAATTGGATCGGGTTGTCGTTCCTGCAGGGGAATCGGTCAACGCGCTTGACGGCATTCGATGCATGCAAATGTATACTGAAGCAATTTGCCGCACCCTGCTCAAGTGCCCTGGCGCATATTTTCGACGCAGATTTTCTGCCTGACGTGCACGGAAACTCCAAAAATCCACCAATCTCAAAGTTCCTTCTTTTCAAGGGCATCTCACACAATATGTAAATTTTATTACATATCTGATCGAATTACCGAAAACGATTTTACAAAATTCCTTTTGAAATCCACTAACTTATCAATTTTTTTTCAAAAATCCCTATGATCCCGGAAAGTTTGTGACACTGCTTAATTCGCGCTTTGGACGGCGCCCTGACGCTGGGTCACTTTGGGCTGTAGGTAGGAGGACCCCAATGTCGAACGAAACCGTAAACAATCAATCATACCCCCCGGCACCCGCGTTCACTGCGAACGCGCATGTCGACGCTGCAAAATACGAAGAGATGTATGCCGCCTCGGTCAACGACCCAGAAAGCTTCTGGGGTGAACATGGCAAGCGGATCGACTGGATCAAGCCTTTCACCAAGGTCAAGAATACCAGCTATGAGCCCGGCAATGTCGACATCAAGTGGTTTGAAGACGGTACCCTGAACGTCGCCGCCAACTGTGTCGACCGTCACCTTGAAACCCGTGGCGATCAGACCGCGATCATCTTCGAGCCCGACGATCCCACCGAACCGGCCCAGCACATCACCTACAAGGATCTGCACCTCTCGGTCAGCCGCATGGCCAACGTCCTGAAGTCGATGGGCGTGACCAAGGGCGACCGGGTCATCATCTATCTGCCTATGATCCCCGAAGCCGCCTACGCCATGCTGGCCTGTGCCCGTATCGGCGCAATCCATTCGATCGTTTTCGCCGGCTTCTCACCCGACGCTCTGGGCGCGCGGGTCAACGGTTGCGACGCCAAGGTCGTCATCACCGCCGACACCGCGCCGCGCGGTGGCCGCAAAACCAAGCTCAAGGACAACGTCAACCAGGCCCTGCTGCATGACGTCGACGAGGTCAAATGCCTCGTGGTGCGGCGCACCGGTGATCAGGTTGCATGGCGCGATGGTCTCGACTTCTGGCTGCATGAAGAGCTGGAAAAAGTCGGCGACGATTGCCCGCCGGAAGAGATGGGGGCCGAAGACCCGCTCTTCATCCTCTACACCTCGGGTTCGACCGGTCAGCCCAAGGGCGTCGTTCATTGCTCGGGCGGCTACCTCGTCTGGGCCTCGATGACCCAGGAAATCACCTTCGACTACCACGATGGCGATATCTACTGGTGCACCGCCGACGTGGGCTGGGTCACCGGCCACAGCTACATCGTCTATGGCCCGCTGGCCAATGGCGCCACCACATTGATGTTCGAAGGCGTACCGACCTACCCGGATGCCAGCCGTTTCTGGCAGGTTTGCGAAAAGCACAAGGTCAACCAGTTCTACACCGCCCCCACCGCACTGCGCGCGCTGATGGGTCAGGGCGACGAGTTCGTCAACAGCTGCGATCTAAGCAGCCTCAAGGTGCTGGGCACTGTGGGCGAACCGATCAACCCCGAAGCCTGGAACTGGTATTTCAACGTGATCGGCAAAGGCAACTGCCCCATCGTTGATACCTGGTGGCAAACCGAAACCGGCGGTCACATGATGACTCCGCTGCCCGGTGCCCACGCGGCCAAACCCGGCGCGGCGATGAAACCCTTCTTCGGGGTTCAGCCGGTGGTTCTGGAACCCACGTCAGGCGAAGAGATCCACACCTACCCGGTCGAAGGCGTGCTGTGCATGAAAGACAGCTGGCCTGGCCAGATGCGCACCGTCTGGGGCGATCACGAGCGCTTCGAGAAAACCTATTTCTCGGACTACAAGGGCTACTACTTTGCCGGGGACGGCTGCCGTCGCGACGAAGAAGGCGATTACTGGATCACCGGCCGCGTCGATGACGTGATCAACGTCTCGGGCCACCGCATGGGCACCGCCGAAGTCGAAAGCGCGCTGGTCGCACATGCCTCGGTTGCCGAGGCCGCTGTTGTTGGCTACCCGCACGACATCAAGGGTCAGGGCATCTATTGCTATGTCACCCTGATGAACGGCGTCGAGCCTTCGGAAGAGCTGCGCAAGGAGTTGCGCACCTGGGTCCGTCAGGAAATCGGTCCGATTGCTTCGCCTGATCTGGTTCAGTGGGCCCCCGGCCTGCCGAAAACCCGTTCGGGCAAGATCATGCGCCGCATCCTGCGCAAGATCGCCGAGGACGACTTCGGCGCGCTTGGTGACACCTCGACCCTCGCCGACCCGTCGGTCGTGGACGAACTGATCGATAACCGCATGAACAAGGGCTAAGCGTTATGGACGGAACAACCACAACCGCCGCCCCCGTTCTGATCCTTCTCGGCCCTCCCGGCGCCGGGAAGGGCACGCAGGCCCGCATGCTGGAAGACAAGTTTGGTCTGGTGCAGTTGTCGACCGGTGATCTTCTGCGCGCCGCCGTGGCCGCGGGTACCGATGCCGGCAAGGCCGCCAAGGCCGTGATGGAAGCCGGTGATCTGGTCTCGGATGAGATCGTCATCGCCATCCTGCGCGACCGCCTGCAAGAGGACGATTGCGCCAAGGGCGTGATCCTCGACGGCTTTCCGCGCACCACGGTCCAGGCCGAGGCGCTTGATACGCTGCTCGCCGACATGGGCCAGAAGATCAACGCCGCGATCAGCCTTGAAGTGCAGGACAGCGAAATGGTCACCCGCATCTCGGGCCGCTTTACGTGCGGGTCGTGTGGCGAGGGTTATCACGACACGTTCAAACCGACGGCCAAGGACGGCACCTGTGACAAATGCGGCGGTACGGAGATGAAACGCCGTGCCGACGACAACGCCGAAACCGTGGCCCAGCGGCTCGAAGCCTATCACGCGCAAACCGCGCCGCTGATCACTTATTACGACGAAAAGGGCGCCCTCAAGCGCCTTGATGCGATGGGCGACATAGCCGCCATCGCAAACGGACTGAACACAATCGTGCAAGCAGCGATTGCGTAACAGGGAAGTGGTGGCGTGGATGAGCCGCGCCACCTTGGAGGAAACTGGGAATAGGGGGAGGACACATGTCCGATAACTCATCCAACAACGCATATTGGTCAGCCAACGTGCGTATCATTCTGATCAGCCTCGTGATTTGGGCGCTGGTCTCTTTCGGGTTCGGCATCCTGCTGCGCCCGATGCTGTCCGGCATCGCCGTCGGCGGCACCGATCTGGGCTTCTGGTTTGCCCAACAGGGTTCGATCCTTGTCTTCCTGGCGCTGATTTTCTTCTACGCCATCCGGATGAACAAGCTCGACCGTGAACACGGCGTAGACGAAGAATAAGGATCTGGGACAGATGGATCAGTTTACAATCAACCTGCTGTTTGTCGGCGCGTCTTTTGCGCTCTACATCGGCATCGCGATCTGGGCTCGTGCCGGATCAACCTCGGAATTTTACGCCGCGGGTCGCGGCGTTCACCCCGTCACCAACGGGATGGCAACGGCTGCTGACTGGATGTCGGCTGCCTCGTTCATCTCCATGGCGGGCCTCATAGCCTTTACAGGTTACGACAACTCGTCGTTCCTGATGGGCTGGACCGGTGGGTACGTCCTGCTGGCGCTGCTGCTTGCACCCTACCTGCGCAAGTTCGGCAAATTCACCGTGTCCGAATTTATTGGTGACCGCTTCTACAGCCAGACCGCGCGCATCGTCGCCGTGATCTGCCTGATCGTTGCGTCCACCACCTACGTGATCGGTCAGATGACCGGCGTTGGCGTGGCCTTTGGCCGCTTCCTCGAAGTCAGCAACACAACCGGTCTTCTGATCGGTGCCTGTGTTGTGTTCGCTTACGCTGTGTTCGGCGGCATGAAGGGTGTGACTTACACTCAAGTGGCGCAGTACTGCGTTCTGATCATGGCCTACACCATCCCGGCCGTGTTCATCTCGCTGCAACTGACCGGCAACCCGATCCCGGCACTGGGTCTCTTTGGCGATCACGCCGCCTCGGGCGAGCCTCTGCTGGCGAAACTCGACGCAATCGTCACCGAACTGGGCTTCGCCGAGTATACCGCGCACCACGCCGATACGCTCAACATGGTTCTGTTCACCCTGTCGCTGATGATCGGTACCGCAGGTCTGCCCCACGTCATCATGCGCTTCTTCACCGTGCCCAAAGTATCGGACGCACGTTGGTCGGCTGGCTGGACCCTGGTGTTCATCGCGCTGCTTTACCTGACGGCCCCGGCTGTTGGTGCCATGGCACGCCTGAATATCTCGGAAATGATGTGGCCGAACGGCGGCATCAGCGGCGAAGCCGTGTCGGTCCAACAGATCGATAGCGAGCCGCAGTATGACTGGATGAAAACCTGGCAGAAAACCGGCCTTCTCGATTGGGAAGACAAAAACGGCGACGGCAAAATCCAGTACTACAACGACAAGAACGCCGACATGCAGGCAATGGCCGCGGAAAAAGGCTGGGAAGGCAATGAGCTGACCAAGTTCAACCGTGACATCCTGGTGCTGGCCAACCCGGAAATCGCCAACCTGCCCAGCTGGGTGATCGGTCTGGTGGCTGCCGGTGGTCTTGCCGCTGCGCTGTCGACCGCTGCTGGCCTTCTGCTGGCGATCTCGTCGGCGGTTAGCCACGACTTGATCAAAGGCGCGATCAACCCGCAGATCTCGGAAAAAGGCGAACTGCTGTCGGCACGTGTTGCTATGGCCGTTGCCATCGCGGTTGCGACCTACCTGGGTCTCAATCCTCCGGGCTTTGCGGCGCAAACCGTGGCCCTGGCCTTTGGTCTGGCGGCGGCATCGATCTTCCCGGCTCTGATGATGGGCATCTTCTCTACGAAGGTGAACAACACCGGCGCCGTGATGGGGATGCTGGCCGGTCTGACCGTGACCCTGGTCTACATCTTCCTGCACAAAGGCTGGCTCTTCATTCCGGGCACCAACAGCTTCACCGATGCTGACCCGCTTCTGGGCACGATCAAGTCGACTTCGTTCGGCGCGATCGGTGCTGCGGTCAACTTCGCTGTCGCCTACGTGGTGTCGGGCATGACCAAGCCACTGCCGCAAGAGATCAAGGATCTGGTGCACAGCGTTCGCGTTCCGCGTGGCGCAGGTGCCGCTCAGGATCACTGATCGTGACATGGCCGGGTGGCCCAATGCGGCCACCTGACCTCTTTCAATCTGGTCCTGTCCGGTGCACACCGGGCAGGACTTTTTACTTTGAATCCCAAGGTCACTCCCATGCCCCTTACCCAAGATCAAATCATCCGCTTCCTGAAATCGGTGCACCCCTATGACGCCCTGCCGCCGCCCGCGGTGGAAGAGCTCGCCCCGTTTTTTGAACCTTGGGAGGTTGAGACGAGCTTCTCGATCTACGACCTGGGAGAAAAACTGCCCGGTCTTTTCCTGATCTACTCGGGTCAGGTCGAAGTCCGGGACGAAAACGATGTGGTGGTCTCGCATCTGGGCATGCGCAACTCGTTCGGGGAACGCGGTCTCTTGCGCGATGGTATTGCCGTCACCAGCGCCAGCGCCGATGAGCATTGTATCCTCCTGGTTCTGCCACCGATCCATTTTCACAGGCTGATTGAAGAGTACGAAGCAGCAGCCAATTTCTTCGACCGCACCCGGTCCAGCAAGCCGCAGGAACGCTCGCTTACCACCTCGTTGGTGGAAACCCTGATGGCCCATGTGCCGATGACCTGCGCTCCGGCCGACACAGTCCAACACGCTGCCACGTTGATGCGCGACAAACGTATCTCGTCGCTGTGCGTTTGCGAACAGGACGCGCTCACCGGCATCCTCACCACCCGCGACCTGTCGAACAAGGTTCTGGCCGACGCCCTGCCAGTCTCAACCCCGGTCGCAGACGTCATGACCGCGAACCCCTTCACACTGCCGCCCAGCGCCATCGGCTCGGACGTGCTTCACGCAATGATGGAACACCGTATCGGCCACATCCCGATCGTCGAAGCTGGAAAGCTGGTCGGCATCGTGACCCAGACCGATCTGACCCGCTATCAGGCGGTCAGTTCCGCCGAGCTCGTCAGCGAAATCGCCCAGGCCAACACCGCCGAGGAAATGGCCGAGGTCACAGCCCGCATTCCCAAGCTGCTGGTGCAACTGGTCGCTGGTGGCAATCGGCACGAGGTCGTCACCCGCCTGATCACCGATATCGCCGACACCGCCACCCGCCGTCTGCTGACGCTTGCCGAAGAAAAACTTGGCCCGCCGCCCGTGCCCTATCTCTGGCTCGCCTGCGGCTCGCAAGGCCGCCAGGAACAGACTGGCGTCAGCGATCAGGACAACTGCCTGTTCCTTGACGATTCCGTCACCGAGGAACAGCGCACGGGCTACTTCGCCGACCTCGCCAAATTCGTCTCCGACGGGCTCGATACCTGCGGCTATGTCTATTGCCCCGGCGACATGATGGCGACGAACCCGCGCTGGTGCCAACCCGTCAGCGTTTGGAAGGCCTATTTCCAAGGTTGGATTCGCAAACCCAACCCCGAGGCGCAAATGCTGGCTTCCGTCATGTTCGACCTGCGCCCGATTGGCGGCCATTTCGGCCTGTTCGAAGACCTTCAAAAGAAAACCCTCAAGACCGCGAACAAGAACTCGATCTTTGTCGCCCATATGGTGTCGAACTCGCTCAAGCACATGCCGCCGCTGGGCCTGCTGCGTGGCCTTGCCACCATTCGCTCGGGCGAACACAAGAACACGCTTGATCTGAAACACAACGGCGTCGTGCCCATCGTCGATCTGGCTCGCATCTATGCGCTTCAGGGACGGCTGGAAGAGGTTAATACCCGTGCGCGGCTCGAGGCCGCCGAACACAGTGGTGTTCTGAGCGGATCCGGTGCGCAGGACTTGTTGGCCGCCTATGACCTGATTGCTGACACTCGGCTGGAACATCAGGCCGCGCTGGTCAAACAGGGAAATGCACCCGACAACTTCCTGCCCCCTGCGGCACTGTCCGATTTCGACCGCAGCCACCTGCGTGACGCCTTCGTGGTGGTGAAAACCATGCAATCGGCCATCGGCCACGGGCGCGGCACGCTGAGCTAAGACATCTCGGGCGGCGGATCACGGGCAAGGAGGACGCCCGCCGCCGCCCACACTGACCGAACAGGTCAAGAGGAGGAGACCACATGTTTCTCGAACTGATCGCCACGATCTTTGCCGGCTTTGCCGGTGCGGGCATCGTGCTGCTTCTGAACAAGCTGACCGGCGGACGCCTGCCGAAATGGGCCATGCCCGTCGCGGCGGGCGCCGCCATGATCGCCACCACCATCGGCAACGAATACGGCTGGTTCCCTCGCACCAAATCCAACCTTCCCGAAGACGTGGTGATCATCGACACGGTTGAAAACCAGGCCTGGTATCGCCCCTGGACCTATGCCCGGCCTTACGTCGAACGCTTCGTCGCCCTCGATGAAGCCTCGGTCAAAACCCATGACAACGCGCCCGATCACAAGCTGGCCGATATCTACCTCTTTGGCCGTTGGTCCCCGGTTCATCAGATCCCGGTACTCGCCGATTGCGCGGGGTCGCGCCGCGCGGCCCTCACGGACGGGGTCAGCTTTGCCGCGGACGGCACGGTTAAAGGCGCCGACTGGGCTACCGTCCCCGCCGATGACGCGATCCTCGCCAATATCTGCGGAGGCAGCTGATGCTGACCAAACTGAGCCTCCGCCTTCGCATCTTCCTCTTCTTCCTTTTCCTCGCGCTCGCCGGAATCGCCATCGTCACCGGCGCGCTCTACATCGGCCATCGCCGCACCGGTGGCGACCCCTCAGGTTACATCTTCTCCGCTATCCTCTCGGGTTTTGGCCTTCTGGGGGTCAGCGCCGGCATCTGGCTGCTGTTCGACGAAAACGTTGCCAAACCGATTGAACGCCTTGCCGCCGCCATGCGCACCCGCGCCCATGCCGGGGTTGACGTCGCACTGAACGAAAACGAGGCACGCTATCTCGGCGATCTTGCCCCCGCAACCCAGGCGGTCACCGGCCAACTCAGCCAATCCACCATGGACGCCGCCGAGGCCGTTGCGTCCGAGACCGCCCGTCTCGCGGCGGAAAAGGAGCGCCTCACCGCCCTTCTGACCGAAATCCCCATGGCCATGGTTCTGGTCAACGCAGCCCACCAGATCACCCTCTATGACGGTCAGGCCGCTCAGATCTTGGGACAAGTCCATGTGCCCCGCCTCAACGCCTCGATCTTCGAGTATTTCCGCGAAGAGGACGTGATGCTGGCCCATGCTGAAATGCATTCCAGCGGCGCCGAGGTCTCACTTACCGCCCGCGGCACTCAGGGCCGTTTGACTTTCGACGCCCGCCTCAAGCCTCTTGCCCACGCCCCGGGCTACATGCTGCTGATCGACGACACCCATGCCAGCATTGACGCCGACGCCGCGCGCCCGCTGATCTATGATTTCGACCTCGGTGAACAAGCCTCGGAACACGCGATAGAGGATACGCCGATCGACGCGCTGACCTACATGGTGTTCGATACCGAAACCACCGGCCTGCAACCCAACAAGGACGAGATCGTCCAGATCGGCGCTGTCCGCGTGGTCAACGGACGGATCATTCCCGGCGAATGCATCGACCAGCTGGTCAATCCCGGCATGCCGATCCCGCCCGCCTCGACCAAGGTGCACAAGGTCAGCGATGCCATGGTCGCCGATGCCCCTGACATTCACCTGGCCGCCGGGCATCTTCATACCTTCTCGCAGAACTCGGTCATCGTCGCCCATAACGCGCCCTTCGACATGGCCTTCCTGCGCCGCCACGGCAAACGCTCGGGGCTGGATTGGACCCACCCCATCCTCGACACGGTGCTTCTGTCAGCGGTCTTGTTTGGCGCTTCGGAAACCCACACGCTCGACGCGCTCTGCGACCGGCTCGGGGTCACCATTCCCGAAGAGCTGCGCCACACCGCTCTGGGTGACGCCCAGGCCACCGCCGAGGTCCTCTGCCTGATGCTGCCTATGCTGGCCTCGCGCGGGTTCAAAAACTTCGGTCAGGTCATTTCCCAGACCCGCAAACACGGGCGGCTGTTGCAGGATCTGAACTGACCGGGTCAGCTCTTCATCGGACGCTCCACCCGAATCGATACTTGAACCCCAAAAAAAAGATCCCGTCAGGGACCTTGTTTCATTGGTCGGAGTGAGAGGATTCGAACCTCCGACCCCTGCCTCCCGAAAACTGGGGTCTCGTTAAATTTCAGTTGGTTACGTCATTTAGTTGCACGCCATTTCCATAAAATTCAGGGAATTTGAGTGATTCGCGTGCAAGTTTGTGCAGGTACTGACAAACTGAGAGAAAACGCATTAGCAGCCTGCACCGTCGTAGTAACTCCCAAACAGCGGGCAAACAGGTGTGACCATTCTTGCAGATCGCTCGGCGCGCATGGATCGCCGCGATGTGTGACATGTTTAAAGTTGCTGCTCCCCCGGAACTGCGCCGACCTCCTCTGGATCTGGTCCGAGAATTTCAAATACTGGGGAGGCGTCCCAAGCAAACTTCTGGCGAAAGCCAACTCGCATATCCACCTTTAAATCGTCAACAAGTTCAAACGATAGATCGGCGTAGTTTCCATCCTCAGTGGTCTTTGTATAGCTGACTTTTCTAAGTGTTCGGGCAGAAAAGAGCCAAGATTTCCCCGTCTCAAATTCTGATCCGCAAACGTCAACCCCTTCGATGGTTGCGATATAGAAATCGTGACGTTGTCCGCGAGGCAATTGTTCAATTCTCAATTGTGGTTGGCTACCATCGTCCGAATATACCAAGTCGTACAGTCGGCTTTGCGCCGCATTCGAAACAACCAAAACTGGTTCCTCGCCCACTTGATCGATTAGAGGTGACAATTCACGCCAAAAGTCTTCGGTTTCGACCGGTGCATTGACCGTCACCTGCGTGCGATCCCTCTTACAAAAATCGTTCCAAACTCCATTGCCTGCTTCACGCTTCACATTCGAAACAAACCACTCTTCAAAGTTTACTGGGAGCGATGCCATTGGCGGCTCTGTTAGTTCAGCTTTGGAAATTTTATTGAAAGCAACTTCCCGCCTCGTTGCGCCGCCGTCGTCAATCGATGCCCCAACTTCAACATCGTGGAAGAAGTGTGTTTCGGCAGGTTCATTCAACAATGCCTGTTCGACCGCACACCTTAAACTCTCCAACTGCTGTTCGTTGATCGGAAGCTGCTCAATACGCTCTCGGCGGACTTCCTCAATCACGTTTACGGTTGCCTCAATAATACCTCGCAGGCTTTCCACGGACTTGGCAGTGTCTTTCTTGGGATTAAGTAAGTGCGCACCTATCTCCTGCCAATTGGCAGGCTCTTGCAGTAGCGAAAGCCAATCATTTAGCTCACTGATCAACCCTCGCAGGCTCTCGTCTCCCTGAGGGAGGATTTCTACTTCCTTGGCTATAGCGCCCAGTAGGCGTACAACTCCTCCATCTCCATTCTCGGGAACACTTGCCAAGAGAATCCCTACCACGGAGCAGCCTAGACTGTGTCTGCTCTGGATTGTCGACGGCGAGTAAATTCGTCCCGGGACTATCGTTCGCTCGGTCATATTGTCGAGCATTTTAACAAGGCTTTCTAGCTTGCCAGCGTAACCACTTTCATTGAATCGATCACCTGACAGTCCGTGTCGAATGAAGTTAAGAAATATCGACTTGAAGCTCGGATCGGCACCATCTGTATGACGAGTGGATCGGCTGTCACCTTCCCGCCTCAGCAAAGCCCTAGCTGCTTGCTCTCCAATGTTGGAAGATTGCTTTTCTTGGATCGTCCAGAACAACATTAAGGTGGCGGTCAGCAAAACGACATCATCGCGAACGTTTTGAATAATTGCCCAAAAGACTTGATCAGGTGTAGGAGGCTCCGAATAGTCGAATGTGTATTTGCAAGCTTGTTCTCGTGCCTCACCCCATTCAGATGGCAAGACATCTGGAAACAGAACTTCCTTACGGCGGAACGAATAGTGTCCACTGAAGTTATGACGTAAGTCACTTGACCATCGGACAAGCGACTCCCCAAATAGCTTTTGAGCGGTCTCGTCTTCGTTCCAAACAGCTACAGCGAGACTGTAGGCTGTGTTCGTCAGGTGCTTCCAAAGAAATGGCCAGCTCTTCTGAAATGAAGACCAAGCTTCGTCTTCGCTTTGCTCTGATCGCGCGCCCCAACCAAACATCGGCGAAACGTGAAGAGTTAAGCTTTCCCAAGCCCCAACGATATTGGGTAGAACGCTCTGATACGCGTTCAGATCCGATCCTGCTAAACTTAGTCGCGGCTTTGCAGATTCACCTTTAGGTGGCTCTATTGTCGTACGTTTGGTGACCCAAGCCTCAAGCCTATGAACCATTATTGGCCCAAGATCTAGAATGGCATCTACAACCTTGGGTGTGAGTTCAGGATCGCCTTTACTTGGCAGCAGTCGACTTGGCGTGTATGCGAGAGACCGAATGAAATCTCCATTGTCCGGTATTCGTGAAGCAGCCCGCTCAAACAGTCTACGATACTGTCCAACCCAAATCTCATGCGGCGCACGCCATTCGGTTCCAGCGATTTCCGCGTAGTTGATAGCTACGCCATCCGCTGATCTCGAAGCGTTGATGGCCAATAGAAAACGATGGTACTTGATCATTTCACGGTAAGAGGCGTCGAACGCAACGGGTGCTTGTCGATCGATCTGCGATGCAGCTCTATCCGCTAATTCTTCCAAGATTTTGTTAGGCTGAGGCATTTCAGGCATTGGACCGGACCCTCTTGAAACGGAAAGCTCGCCGCAGAACAAACTTCTCCAATCTGGTCAGTGGCACGCCTCCCCTACGTCGACACCAAGCCACCCTTCCCTCAATGGTAACATCGATATTTGGCGAGAAAGAGATTAGTGGCCCTTGTGACAGGGCGTCATTCGAATCTTGGCTGGAATCTTCTTCGATCTTCTTGTTGCAACGATTTACCCAGCGTCGCAAAACCCATCGAACCCAAATGATGCGTACGTCGTGAAGTAGTACAGGAGTTCGAAACGTGCTTTCAATTTCGACGGCATGCAAGTTTCCGTAGTCACTTCCAAAAACGGCACTAGGTTGATCATTGTTGCTGCCACTTGCTGTGGTCAGATCGTGACCAGTGAGCGCATACAGTTGATTGCGTAGATACCGCCGCATCTCAAGTGGCTGAATGATATTGGCAGTGTATCTTTCACGATGAAGCTCACGTGCCGACTGCTGAACAAAGCTAAATGTTGTTGAAACAAATCGTGAAATTGCCCCTAGATTAACTAGGAGCCAAGCAAAATGCGCGCCCAGTAAAGTCGCCTCAAAAACTGAGCTTTCAGATCCAAACCCGAGGTAGTGAACTAAGGATTGCAAAGGCCAGGTGAGCTGCAGGACGAGTATAGCCAGAAGCGCAAGGCTGCTAGCAAAAATCTCAAACGCCATGGATTCATGGTAGTAAACCTGAATGTCCGTCGCGCTGTTCTCTCGTTGTGCGATTAGCGTGATCAAAGCGAGGGCTAATGATACGACACCCAAGATGCCCACTTGAGTTGTAATCAAGTAACTAGAAAGTTGACTAATTAGCACCTTCGCTTCGAACCAGCTCGTATTCGCCCCCCAAACATATTCGGTCGCCGCCTCTAAAGAATGCCGAAGTGGAGAGGCTTCAATGAGGGCAAGCAAGGCATCGAACACAATGTAGGTGAAGGCAAACCTACCAAATGTGCGAATGGAAAATAGCCAACGTATTGAACGATGGGCAGCGCCGTACCTGACTCGCCGAAGCGCCGCGTTCTCTCTAAACTGGTTTGAAATTTCTCGAGTAGTCCAGCGATTTAAGCTGCCTGTCCATCCCCCCTGCCTCCAGTTAATCAAAACAGATTTTGCCTCCGAACGTCGTCACTTCAGAATCTTCAATACTCAACGGTCACACGCCTTTAGCGTGATCTTGAACCTTAATGTTCGCCGAAACAATGGGCGGCCTTGGGGTGCTGGTCAATGTCCGAAAAGTGGTAAAATCGGACATTTGTGGCTGAATGTCCGATAATATTGGCTTATTTATCAGTGATTTAGGGGATTTTGCAAAGTTTGTAAAGATTATTAGGGGCGAATCGGGTGTCAGAAAACCACCCAACTTTTTCGGACATTGGGGAATGTGTGATATAAATGTCACGATTCGGTCGAATGTCCGATTTTACCGGGGGTGATTCGGGAATCGGGTCAATGTCCGATTTGGTGGGTTTTAGGACATTGGTGAATGTCCGATTTTGTTTCTCGTTTGTTTTCAAGGGGTTGGGGGAGGATGTCCGAAAATGTTTTTGAGGGCAGGAGAAACCCTAACGAAAAACATCCATGCTCAATCTGATGGAATACCGCTGCCAAATAGTTCAGCCATTGAAATCCGCTCATTTATTACTACTTCAAGCGAGGATTTCACGGTGTAACCCAAACTGACCGTGTGATCGCCCTCATCGCCAAAACGCTCTTAAAGATGAGGACAAAATGACTTCTTTTCCGAAACCATCGATATGCCACTTTCTGTGGGGTAAGTTCTTCACAGACTTGAGTGATGTTTATTGTAGTTCGCCACACAAACCTGCCGTTTCAGAGCAAGGCTTTAAAGGCAGAGTGCGGAAGCGAAATCTTGTTATGGGATATGTTTCGCAGGATTGTCTGTTGAGGGCACTACTTTCTACTCGACTGCGGTACGAAGGCGGTGGCGGCATCTACCTGATACGACAAAAGTCAACTGGCTTGAAATATTATGGTCGCTCAGACTGCCCGACGGAACGAATTAGGTCGCATATGAAACACTTTCACGGGGGGGCTTGTCGGCTCCAGCGAGAAATGCAGAAAGCCGGCCTGGATGACTTTGAGTTTGTCATACTGTTTCAAGGGGATGTTACGCGGGAACATCTTTGTCTGATTGAAAGAGCTTTGATTTGGTATGAAGACACGATTTGGCCCAACGGCTTGAACTCTGCTTAGGGCTTCCACTGGAGGCTATCTTAGCCCGTCAAGCACTTTGGCGGGCTGAGATATTCTAAATTGAAAACGTGTCCCCAAGCGCGTCTTCCAAATCTGGGGTATGCTGACTGTAATGTCTTTTGAGTGTATCGACTGTCGTGTTGGTCAACCGCTCTATGATGTCAAAAGAAATTCCATTTCTGACCATCCAAGTAATGCTGGTTCGTTTCAATACGTGGTGCGTTAATTTGAAAGGCAAGCCTGCTTCAAGCCCAACGGCCTCCAGCCCCTTTTTGATGCCTGTCTTGATAGGCCTACCATTGTAGGAGATTACATAGGGCTGATTGCGATCCCCACAAAACAACAGGTAGTGCATCAGTCGCCCGTTTTTCCGGCTAATCGGTATTTGAGGTCGGCGCTTGTTTCCATGCCCTTTACCAAAGTCGATATACGCTCCACTAACGACCTCTCCTGTGTCCCAGTTGAGCGGTTTGTTCTTGGTTACTACAGTTTGGTAGGCCCTGTTTGGCAGGGAAAAAATTCCGTCGCGCTCGACTGGGGATGGCTCAACTTCCAGCAATTCGGTTTCCATTTCTGGGATGTAAACCTGATCCCAAGTCAATTCAAAAATCGCCTCCTTGCGGGCACCAGTCGCCAGAGCGATTACAAGGAAGCCATAGATATGATTGCGCTCCTCATCACTGGCGCAACACTGGAGCACCTTTTCCATCTGCGCCCTGTCTAACCAATCGGTACGTTGCGAAGAAGTGAGGTTTCGGATTTCTATGCGTGTTTCCGTGGGGACAATCCTGTGCAGGTGGCCATGCCTCAAAGCGGAGCGGAGTATTTGCAGGTCCTTTTTGATTGTGCCTTCGCTAAGCGGTTTTCCACCGCGATCCCATCTAGTCAGAGACTTGGCATGATCGATATAGTTCTCAACATCGGATTGGCCGAACACCTCCCATTTCAGGGTTCCCATGTAGTCCGTAAGGCGTTCCACCTTAGACTTCATTGGAACGATCGTGTTCGCCGCTTTCCGACGTTTTAGGTGCTGGAAATAGCGTTCCAGTAGATAGCCGATAGTCACAACGTTTGGCGGGACAACGTCGCCTGTGAGAATTTTCTCAGCAAGCTTCCTTTCGGCAGCGTGCTCGTCGCGAGTGCCACAGCTCTGTCTTCGTATGTTGCCGGTCTTAGGATCATTCCAAACGATTTCCCAAATACCGTCCGTGCGTGTTCGTTTTCGATACTGGACATATTTCTTGGTCATGACGGAATCATAAAAACCGTTGGAACGGCGTGCAATACTTGCACGCGACAAAAACGCTTTCCCTTACCGCAAGGGAGGTTAAGATGTTGTAATTTAATTGTAAATCTGGTCGGAGTGAGAGGATTCGAACCTCCGACCCCTGCCTCCCGAAGACAGTGCTCTACCAGGCTGAGCTACACTCCGACCGTGAGGATGCGCATTACCGAATGCTTGCGGCTTTGGCAAGGCGACAATGCATCTGGCTCGCGGTTTTCTTTCATACCTCGTCGTGCGCGTGGCAGCTGTCCTTTGGCGTCTCGTCACGGTCCTGCATCCCATAATCGCGCAGTACATGGGCCACCCGCAGACGATAGTCACGAAACACACCGCCACGCCCCTTACCCTGCGCCTGCCGATGTTCCGATCGCTGGCGCCACGCGGTAACGCTTTCTTCGTCGCGGAAGAACGACAGCGACAGCATCTTGCCCGGCTCGGTCAGGCTTTCGAACCGCTCGACCGAGATGAAACCGTCATGCTGCATCAGCTCATCCCGCAACCCGGTCGCAATATCCAGATACTCGGCCTTGCGGCCGTCCGTCGGCCAAACCTCGAAAATAACAGCGATCATTTGTTTACTCCATGTGGCGCCGAGACCAGCTTCAGAAACGTCCGGTCCTCACGCAAGATAAACCCGTGTTTCCGGGCAAAACCATAGTTCTCCCGCCCCAGAGGGTCGTTGCGCAGCCGTTCGCGATAGGCCTCATATTCTGCAAGCGAGGGTAGCGAATAGACCCCGTATGCCAAGGTCGATGACCCTTCATGCGGTGCAAAATATCCGATCAGATCGGCACCACATCGGGGAATGGCCTGCCCCCAGTTGCGGGCATATCGCTCGAATTCAGGCTTCCGGTTCGGGTCGATGTGATAGCGAATGAAACAGGTAATCATCGTTGGGCTCCTTGTCATGTTGCCGATCTGTCTTCGCACGGCCAGGAGCAGAAATGTTTCGGCATGGACCAAAATGTTTCTGCTTGACCCGTGCCTGCACCGCGCCCACCTTCGGCTCATGAAAGACGGCCCCGACATAAGCCGAATTGGCGCCATGCTGGGCGACAGAACCCGGTCCGGCATGCTGGTCGCATTGCTCAGCGGCAAGGCCCTGACAGCGGGCGAACTGGCGCTGGAAACCGGCGTCACCCCCGCCACCGCCTCGGGCCATCTCAAGCAACTGACCGAGACCGGTCTTGTCAGCGTCGCGTCGCAGGGCCGCCACCGCTATTACACCCTTGCCGGCGAAGAGGTCGGCCATGCGCTCGAAACCCTGATCGGTCTGGCCTCGACCAAGGGTCATTTGCGCACCCGCACCGGTCCGCGAGACCCCGCCCTGCGCCAAGGGCGTGTCTGCTATGATCACCTTGCGGGAACCGCTGGGGTACGCGTTTTCGACAGTCTCGTGACACGGGGCTTTCTGATCCTCGATGACGCGATCACGCTCAGCGAGCCTGGCCGGGCCTGGGCCACCGGGTTCGGCATCGACCTCGCTCCGCTCGACAAGGCCCGCCGCCCGATGTGTCGCACCTGCCTGGACTGGAGCGAACGGCGCACCCACCTTGCTGGCGGCCTGGGTGCAGCACTTCTGTCGCGCCTGTTCGACAACGGTTGGGCGCAGCGCCTGCCAGATAGCCGGGTTGTCGAGTTCACCCGGAAGGGGCAACTGGCCTTTGAAGCCACCTTTCCAGTCCGTTCAGTTCAATAGAGAGGCAACACATGCTCGGTGTCTGGCGCCCGGAACGACGAAACCGCAAGATCGGCACAGTGGCCTCTGGGTATTCGAAATCAAACGACATGCGCATTCCCGAAAGCTGGCTGGATCGGCACGGCAATTGTTCTCGATGCTGTGGAAGTCGGCAGTCCCCTGGTATGGCCAAAACGCATGACAGTGGAGGACCGGGCCGGGTTTAACCGCCTTGTTGCAGGCGGGTTCAGCTTTGAAGAAGGCAAACGCGACTACCGTGCCGAAATCACAACCCGGAATATTCGCGATAAGGTCCTCTATCGCACTGTGCTGCACGAATTGGGGCACTGGGTCGATTATCATCAAAAGGTGCTGAACCGGCCTACGGCACTTGACCCGAATCCGGGCGTGGCGCGAGACCTATATTTCTCCAAACCCGTATCAGAACGCGAAGTCTTTGCTCACAACTTTGCCGAAAGGTTGGCCAAGCGCCTTAGGTCGTGGAGAAATCCCGTTCGATCCAGCAACGTGAAACTGGACGAGACTTCGCAGCCCACTGAGTCAAAGCTCCAGCCCCGTCACGCGCCCCTCGTAAATCGCCGCCGCCGCGTTCCGTGGCGCATGGGCATCGCCGACCAGCCGCGCCTCGATTCCCAGTGCCCGCAACCTGTCCCACAGCCCGTTATCGGCCCGGTTGCCGGTGGCAAGGACCAGCCCGTCGGCGGCGATCTCGCGGCTTTCGCCCGTCAGTAGGCCCACGACTTCGGCCGCCTGTCCGGTCCAGCCAGTGACGCTATGCTCGGTCACAAACTGCACCCCCAGCCCCGCCAGCGTCCGGCGCAACGGCAGATCGGTCGAGGATCGGAACAGTTCCGACCCGACCATCCCGGCAGGAGTCACGATCGTTACCTCGTGTCCGTCCTCGGCCAGCCGCCACGCGGTACCGCAGCCGCGCCAGTTGCCGGCCTCGTCCAACACCACAACCCGTTTGCCCAACCGCGCGGCCCTGCCCATTACATCCTCGGGCGCGGCCACGCCGGGCAGATTAACCCCGGGCATTTCCTCGACATGGGCCAGCGCCTTCTGGAACCCGGTCGCCATCGGCAGCGACCCGGTGGCCAGCACCACCTCGTCCACCTGCATCGCGGCAATCTCATCGGCCTCCAGGTAGGTGCCGAACCGCACGTCCACACCCAGCCGCTGCAACTGACGTTCATACCACTCAACCAGCTCGGTGATCTGCCCCCGCCTTGGCTGCAAGCCCGCCAGCCGGAACTGCCCGCCCAGCCGGTCGCTTGCCTCGGCCAGCACCACGCTATGGCCGCGTTCGGCGGCCACACGCGCCACCTCGCAACCGGCCACGCCGCCACCAACCACCAGCACCCGTTTCGGCTCTAACGTTGCGGAAAACTTGTCTCCGCCCCATTGGAACTCGTGCCCGACCGAAGGGTTGATCAGGCAGGAGATATAATAATCCCGCCCCCGCCGGCCCCAACATTGCTGATTACAGGACAGGCAGCCGCGAATGTCGTCCTCATGGCCGCTTTCGGCCTTTGAGACCAGCCACGGATCGGCAATCTGCCCACGCACGATACTGACAAGATCGGCCACGCCTTCCCCCAAAAGCGTATTGGCATTCTCGGGTGTCCGGATACCGGCTTCCGAGATGACTTTGGCCGTCGACACGCGCGCCTTGATCATCGACGCCAGATCGGCGGTCAGCTTCTCACCATACTGGAAGCTCGGGATGATCTTGTAGAAATCCTGGTAGCTGCCAGCGCCAACGGTGACATAGTCAATGAGCCCGGCATCGTCGTGCAGCCCGACGATCTCGGTGGTCTCTTCGCGCGTCAACGCAATCTCAACATCCGGCTCGTCATTCACCGCCAGCCCGATGATGAAATCCTCGCCGCACGCGGCCCGGATACGCCGCATAGTCTCCATCGAGAACCGCATCCGGTTCTCAAGACTTCCGCCCCATTCATCGTCGCGCGTGTTCGACCACGGGTTCCAGAACTGATCCAGTAGCGCATGGTACGTGGCCCATGTCTCGACCCCGTCAAACCCGGCCGCCTTGGCCCGGACCGCGGCACGCACAGTTGAGGCAATCGTCTCTTCAATCTCGGCCGCGCTCATTGCGTGCGACCCGTCATTGTCGTGATAGGACGGCCCGCCCGACGGCGACCAGTTGGCATGCCAGCTGTTGTCCCAATCGCCATGCGCCCCCACGTGGTAAAGCTGCTGGATCATCACGGTACCTTGCGCCTTGCAGGCGTCGGTGATGTCACGGAACCCCGGGATCACCGCATCGTCGTCGGGCAGGAAATTGCCGCGGATCAGAACGGCGGCACGATGCACCGGCACCGGTTCGACCACGATCATCCCGGCCCCGCCCCGGGCGCGTTCCAGGTAGTACCCCTTGTGCCGTTCCCCCGGCAGGCCAAGATCCGCCATGTTGGTGGTATGCGCCCCGAACACGATCCGGTTCTTCAGGGTCTTGTGGCGCAACGTCAGCGGTTTGAACACGTGGGGATAGGCCATCGGATCACTCCAGTTCGTCCAACCCGGCATGCAGGGTGTCCGCCATGCCGCTCTCTTCCATATGCAGCCGCAGCCGCTGGTTATATCCGCCTGGCGTGTTCAGAGCCTCAATCAACGGGCCGCATTCGCTTTCCATCAGATTCGATGCGATCAACCTCCGCAGAAAGGCCTCTGCCTGGGCGCGATCATCCACCCGCTTGCCCAGCCAATCAGCCGCATCGCTGATCATCCGCGTGACGGGGGACACCAGCGCCTGGGCACACAGATAGGCCGCCATTTCCTTTTGACCATTCAACTCGAACACCTGGTTTCTGGCACCGAAGACCTCGCGCACCAATTCGCCGTCGCCCATCATCATGATAGCCGAGCCACCCTTCGCGATATTGGGAAACGGCATCATGATCGCCACCGCGTGTGCCGGGCGCACCATCGCATCTGCCTCTTCCAGCGTGGCCCCCGCCATGAAGGTGATCACCCGCTGCCCTTCGCGGAACTCAAGTGCGCCCAACACCTCCGGCGCCACCTCCGCCATCAGGCCCAGGAAGATCACATCACTGCCGTCCACGACGCCTTGGTTATCGGCCACCCGGATGTTGTCGAACTCCTCTGCCAGGGCCCGCGCATGGGAGGCACTGCGCTCGGATACCGCAATCTCGTGCCCATCTCCGACGATTCCCCGCACCGCTGCGCTTGCAATCACCCCAGTTCCAATCACGCCTATTCGCATGCAACCCTCCGTAGGGCGGGTTTCAGCCCGCCCCTCTTCAAATATCCTTCACCAACCGCAGCGCATCATAAATCGCCGCATGGGTATTCCTCGCACTTACCGCATCACCAATCCGGAACAACATGAACCCGCCGTCCGGGTTCCGCTCCACCGCCTGCGGTTTGCCGTCGATCAACGCATCGTAATCCACTTCGCCCGCGTTCCGGCTCATCGGCTTCAGCTCGAAATACAGATCATCCATCGGCAGCGTGCCATAGTTCACCACCACCTGATCATATGCCGCCTTGTCGGTGTGATCACTGTAATCCGTACCGATCGTCGCAACCAGCTTGTTGCCCTCACGTTCGACCCCCATCAACCGCCGAGTCACGGTGAACGTCACATCCCGGTGTTGCAGTTCGCGCATATAGGGCACCAGGTTCATCCCCATGATATCGGGGGCAAACATCCGGTCCGGCGTCATCACCTCGACGCGTGAACCCGCCTTGGCCGCCACCTCTGCCGCCATCAGCCCCGGATGATCGCCGCTCTCGTCATAGACCAGAACATTCTCCGCAGGTTTCACGTCGCCAGAGATCAGATCCCAGCTCGTCACCACATGCGCCGCGTCCTTGCCGGTCTCGAACAGCTCGGTATTGGGCAACCCACCGGTGGCCACGATCACCACATCAGGCTCCAACGCGGTCACGTCCGCCGCCTCGGCCCAGGTGTTGAAATGGAACGTCACATCGCGCGCCGCACATTGCGCCATACGCCACTCGATGATTGAAATCATCTCCCGCTTGCGCTCATTCTGCGCCGTCAACCGCACCTGCCCGCCCGGATCGGGCTGAGCCTCGAACACGGTCACGTCATGGCCGCGCTCGGCCGCAACCCGTGCAGCCTCAAGCCCCCCTGGGCCCGCACCGACGATCACAACCTTCTTCTTCTCGGCCGCCGGTTCAATCACATGCGGCATGGTCAATTCACGCCCCGTCGCCGCGTTATGCATGCACAGCGCCTCTCCGGCGCCGTAAATCCGGTCCAGACAGTAAGTCGCGCCGACACATGGCCGAATATCATCCTCGCGCCCTTCAACGATCTTCTGCACAATATAGGGATCGGCCATATGCGCCCGGGTCATCCCCACCATATCCAGCAATCCCGCCTGCACCGCGTGCCGCGCGGTGGCGACATCGGGAATTTTCGAGGCATGGAAGGTCGGCATGCCGGTGGCCTTTTTCACCTCACCAGCGAAATCCAGATGCGGTGCGTTCTTCATCCCCTGCACCGGGATGATATCGGTCATCGCCGGATCGGTGTGAATTCGCCCGCGAATGACATTGAGGAAATCCAGTTTTCCGCTCGCCGCCAGCCGTTTGGAAATCTCGATCCCCTCCTCGGGCGTGATCCCTCCGGGCGCATCCTCGTCGGCGGTGTAACGAAATCCGACGATGAACTCGTCCCCGACACGCTTGCGAATGGCGTCCAGCACGGTCATCGGAAACGCCAGCCGGGTCTCAAGATCGCCACCGCCATAAGGTCCATCCAGATCATTGGTCAGCGGCGACCAGAACTGATCCAGCAGGTGGCCATAGACCTGCAACTCGACCCCGTCCATGCCGCCCTCTTTCATTCGCTCTGTGGCATCGGCAAAATCACTGATGATCCGCTCGATATCCCAATCCTCGGCCAGCTTGGGAAAGGCCCTGTGCGCCGGTTCGCGGTGTTTCGATGAGCTGATGGAGGGCAGCCAATCCCCCTTGGCCCAGCCGGTACGACGGCCAAGGTGTGTCAACTGGATCATCGCCGCGCAGCCATGCTCGTGCAGACTGTCCGTCAGGTTTCTGATCCACGGCACCACCTCGTCCTTGTAGGCGAGGATGTTGTTGAACACCGGCGGGCTGTCCTTGGACACGGCCGCCGAGCCCGCCGTCATCGCCAAGGCAACCCCCGCCTTGGCGCGTTCCTCGTGATAGGCGCGATAGCGATCCTTGGGCATGCCGTCCTCGGGATAGGCCGGCTCGTGACTGGTGGTCATGATCCGGTTTTTCAGCGTCAGATGTTTCAGCTGATAGGGCTGCAACAGGGGATCGTTCGACATAGGTCCATTCCTTCCTTCACGGCGTGGGGTGGGGTTTCAAACCTCCACCCGCATCAGTGCCACATATCCGGCATCTCGTCTTTCTTCTGGGCGACAAAGGCCTGCAATTCGGCGTCGATACTGGCATCCAGCTCCGGCGGCTCGTACCGCGCCAGCGTATCCTTCCACCGCTTATTCGCCCGTGTCGCCATGTCCACCCGGCCCGCCTCGTCCCAGGTCTCCCAAGGGGTGTTGTCATCCAGCGCTGAGTCCCAATAGGCCGTCTCGTAATGCTTCAGCGTATGGGCACACCCAAACATGTGCTCTCCAGGCCCACCTTCCGATAGCGCCTCAAACCCTAGCGTATCCTCGTTCACGTCAACGCCCTGCAGATAGGCATGCAACGCTGCGCAAACATCGAAGTCCATCACCAGTTTCTCATAGGACATGCTCAAGAGCCCATCGAGATATCCCGCCATGTGCATGATGAAATTTGCCCCCGACTGTACCGCGGACATTGCCGACATCATCGACTGCTGCATCGCCTGCCCATCTGGAAGCTTGCTGGTCGTGAAACTCCCGGCGCAGCGCAGAGGTAGTTTATAGCGCCTTGCAAACTGCCCCATGATCAGGCTCGCCGCCGCAGGCTCGGGCGTGCCAAACGTGGGTGACCCCGACCGCATTGCCATCGAGTTCATGAAGCTCGCAATCACCGCCGGCGACCCGGGCCGCTCCAATTGCGTGATCGAGGCAGAAACCAGTGTCTCGGCCAGGTTCTGCGCCACCTGCCCCGCCATGGTCAGCGGCGCCACCGCCCCGCCCAGCAGGAACGGCAAGTGGATCGACCCCTGACCGGCGCGCGCATAGGTGCGAATGCCTTTGCTGGTGATCCCATCGATGACCAGAGGCGAGGTGGTGTTGAAGTTGCCCATCACCACGTTGTGTTGGTCGACGTAATCTTTTCCGAACAGGACCCGCGCCATTTCAATCGAATCCGCCGCCCGCTCGGGCGCAGTGATCGACCCGAGGAAAGGCCGGTCGGAATAGCGGATATGGGCATAGACCATGTCCAGATGCCGCTTGTTCACCGGGATGTCCGTCGGCTCGCAAATCGTCCCGCCCGAGTGATGCACCCAAGGCGAGGATTGCGACAGCTTCACCAGCGTCTCGAAATCCTCAAGCGTCGCGTAACGCCGCGTGCCGTCCATCTCCATCATGAACGGACAGCCGTAGGAGGGCAGGAACACGGTCGCATCGGTGCCCACTTCAATCGTGTTTTTGGGATTGCGTGCATGCTGGGTAAAGCGTTCCGGTGCGGTGCTCAGAATATCCAGCGCCAAGCCCGGCTCGAATCTGAGCCGCCAGGTCTCTTCCCCGGTCTTCTCAACCTTCACCCCGCGTTCACGGAACAGCTCGACAACCTCCGGGTCCTCGCGGAACTCGATGCCGATCTCGTCCATGATCCGGTTCGACGTCGCCTCGATCTGATCGAGCTGCGCCTCGTCCAGAATCTCGTAGGGCTTCATCTTGCGGGTGATGAACGGTGCCTCCAAATGCGGGTTCTGCCCGGCCTCGTTGGTGCGCCCCGTTCCCACGCTACGCTTGCGCCGCCGCTTGCGGGTCTGGGCAGGCGCCTCGACCCGTGCTTCATCCTGCAAGTCTGCCCGCAGCTCTTCCTCACTCATGTCGCGCTCCTCCAAACGACTCTCCAGGAAAATCTCAACGCCAACTTGACACTTGTGTCAAGTAACTTGTGCATCTATGTCAACCTTGATACGCTCCCCCCATGAATGTCGAAACGCCGCAACGCAGCCGCAACAGCGAAGACCTCTGGCTCGCCGCCGCCTATGACCTCTTGACGGAAAGCGGGGTCGAGGCGGTCAAGATCATGCCGCTTGCCCGTCGCGTCGGCCTGTCGCGCACCGGGTTCTACTGGCATTTCAAGGATCGTGACGCGCTCCTCGAAGCGATGATCCGCCGCTGGGAAGAGAAAAACACCGGCAACCTCGTGGACCGTTGTGAAGCCTTTGCCGAGACGATCTGCGAGGCAATGTTCAACCTCTTCGACTGCTGGCTCGATGCCGACCTGTTCGACGCCCGGCTTGACCTGGCCATCCGCAACTGGGCCCGCAATGACCCGGCCCTGCAAACCCGCCTCGACAGCGCCGATGCCCGCCGCCGTGCCGCCGTCACGGCCATGTTCACCCGCTTCGGCTATGACTCCGACCAGGCCGAGGTCCGCGCCCTGTCGGTGCTCTATACCCAGATCGGCTATATCTCGATGCAGGTCAGCGAAGACCCTGTCGCCCGAATCGCGCGGATGCCCGCCTATATCGAGGTCTTCACGGGCGAGCGCCCCACGCAATCCGATTTTGAACGCTTCAACTCACGCCACCCACTCCCGGCTTGAGGTTTTGCGCCGCCTTCGGCTTCGCTCAGGGCCACATGGTATCTGCAGGCACCTCGCTTGCGCGTGGCGCACATCAACGTTTCGTTTCAACTGAATGCATCGCACCTGCCTGGCCGCTCGAATACGTATTCCGACCCTGCCAAATGCGAAATCATTCGAGGTGCGTCGCTCACGTCCCCTGATGAAAGCCAGGAGGGCGGGCGGGAGCTGCCGCCAGGCGGCGTACCCTCTATCCACCCTGAACTTGTGCAGCCATCTGGCACAGCATCTCGAACATGATCGACACACCCAGAAACGCAGTCCCGCCGGACGGATCAAACGGCGGTGACACCTCAACCAAGTCAGCACCGACAATCTTCACGCCCGCCAACTCCCGCACCACCTGCAGCGCCTGATAGGAGTTCGGGCCACCAACCTCGGGCGTGCCAGTGCCCGGCGCAAAGGTGGGATCGACGAAATCGATATCGTAGGACACATAGGTATCCCCTTTGCCCACGATTTCGCGCGCCTCGGCCATCACGTCCGCCACACCACGGGCATGGAACTCGTCAATCGTGATGATCCGGATGCCGACCGATTGGGCAAAGTCCATATCCTCATGGTCATACATCGTTCCGCGAATACCGATCTGCACAACCCGCGCAGGGTCCAGAAGCTCTTCTTCAACGGCCCGGCGGAATGGTGTGCCATGGGTGTACATCGTCCCGTCGAAATAGGAATGGTAGAGGTCGGTGTGGCTGTCGAAATGCACCATCCCCACCGGGCCGCTCGCCGCCACCGCCCGCAGGATTGGCAGGCTTGAGAGGTGATCGCCGCCGCCGGTCAGCGGCACGATCCCCGCCGCGACAACCTCACGATAAAACGCCGTGATCCGCTGCATGCTGTCCTGAATGTCCGCTGGGTTCGGCCCCACGTCGCCCAGGTCGGCACAATTCACCGTCTCGAACGGTCTGACCCCGCTGACCGGATGCTCGGCCCGGATCATGGTCGAGGCATCGCGCAACTGTCGTGGCCCATGCCGTGGCCCGGGCCGGTTGGTGGTGCCGCTATCCCAAGGCACGCCGATCAGCCCGACCTGCACGTCCCCGAACCGTTCGTGCCCGGGTGGCACATGCGGCAGCCGCATGAAGGTCGGAATGCCGGCAAACCGAGGCAGGTCGAACCCGCTCACCGGGTGAAAAAACACGTCACTCATGGCCCAAACCCTCCAGTCTCTTCCTTGATGTCACTGGCCCGTCGCCCTGCCGTTCGATCCGGGCGATGGCCTCGTCGATCCCTTCATAGGCCACCGCCATGTGGTGGGCATTGGCGTGGATCAGCCTCTCGTTATCCACCACCATCGCGACGTGGCCTTTCCAGAACAAAAGATCGCCACGTTGCAACGGCTCATCCTCGGCCAACGGACGACCCAGCTCGGCCTCCTGCATGTCGCTGTCCCCGGGACAGGCAATGCCACAGGCCAGCAAAGCCGCCTGCACTAGCCCCGAGCAATCAATCCCGAAGGCACTGTTTCCGCCCCAAAGATAGGGTGCGCCAAGGTAAAGTTCGGCAACCGCGATAGGGTCAACGTCCAATTGGGAAATCGGGCGAAGATGTTGAATTGGAACAAAGCGGGTTTTGTAAGGCCCATCACATGTCGAGTCATCTATCCGGCATGGCATCTGTATTTTCGCGAAACGCCCATTGTCCTCAGCCACAGTCAAGCGACAGCCATGACTGATCGCCCAAGCGCACCGAGATAGTTTCATGTCCGGATGCTTGTAGAGGTGCGTTGATCGGCTGGCTACGACATGGGTTGGGGATTGCAAGGCGTGTTCAGTCAAATCAAATGCGCTGACCCAACCGACATAGCCATCCTTTTCGGACCGTACAAAAGCGTGGCCCTTGTGGTGCTCAAGCACTCTGACCCATTCACCCAAAAGCAGTTGACGGTCGATTCTCTCGCCGTTGATGTCCGGCTTGGCCATGATGTCGGCACAGATCACGGCGACTGTTTCAAGATGCCCATCAACAAAGGTATCGGCCTCAACCTGACCCTTCAGCGAGTCATGTGCCACCCGCTCGTTGGCGAAATGCAACCGCCGGTCGATCACAGGTCCAACATCCCCGGCAGCGCCTCAAGCACCGCCCGCGCACCCATGCCGACACCGCCCTTGGGACGCCCCGGCTTGGCCGTTGGGTTCCAGCCGTAGATGTCGAAATGGGTATAGCGCGCCTTGTCCCCCGCAAACCGCCGCAGGAACAGTGCCGCGGTGATCGACCCGGCAAATCCGCCCTTTGGCGCATTGTCCAGATCGGCGATCCCAGGCTCGATCATCGCCTCGTAGGGGTTCCAGAACGGCATCCGCCAAACCGGATCGGCCACCCGGATCGCCGCCCCCTCCAGCGCGGCCACAACCCCTGTATCGTCGCTATAATAGGGCGACAGATCCGGCCCCACGGCCACCCGCGCCGCGCCGGTCAGCGTCGCCATCGAAATCATCAGGTCCGGCCCATCCTCGGCCCCCAGTGCCAGCGCATCGCCCAGCACCAACCGACCCTCGGCATCGGTGTTGTTGATCTCGACCGACAGTCCCTTGCGACTGGCCATTATATCCCCGGGCCGGAACGCATCGCCGCTCACCGCGTTCTCGACCGCCGGGATCAGCACCCGCAATTGCACCGGCACCCCCAGCGCCATGATCATATGCGCGAGGCCCATTACCGTGGCTGCCCCACCCATGTCCTTCTTCATCAGCCCCATGCTGGCACCGGGTTTCAGGTTCAGCCCCCCGGTATCGAAACACACCCCCTTGCCCACAAGAGTCAGCTTGGGCCCCTTGTCACCCCAGCTCATGTCAATCAACCGTGGCACCTGGACACTCGCCCGACCCACCGCGTGGATCATCGGAAAGTTTTCCTCCAACAACGCCTCGCCCCGGATCACCGAAATCTCGGCCCCGAACCGCCCCGCCAGGTCGACACAGGCCGCCTCGAGCGCCACCGGTCCCATATCACTCGCCGGTGTATTGATCAGGTCCCGGGTCAATGCCTCGCCTTTCGCAATCGCCTCGATCTTGGCGGCATCCACCCCTTCTGGTGCCACCAGCCGCGCCTTGATCCCGCTGGCCTTGGCATAGCGGTCAAACGCGTAACCCGCCAATAACCAACCCAGCGCCTCAACCTCCAGCGCCGACCCCTCCAGATCACTGCTCAGCGCATACACCCCTTCGGGCAGTTTCGCCGCCGCACCTGCCAGATGAAACCGCCCGCGCGCCCGGGTCTTGTCATCCCCAAAACCGGCCAGCGCCGCCTCCGGCGCCCCATCCTCACCCGGGATCACCAGCGCCTGACCAAGCTTGGCCTCGAACCCTGATGCCCGAACCCAGCTTGCCACCCGCTCGGGCTGCTCCTCAAGCCACCCCTCCAAAGCGTCCTTCGCCAACAGGCGCAGCGGGATCGCCCCATCGGCGCCATCGGCAAACTTCATCGGGCTCGGCTTGGTATCGGTCGAGGACATGGGGCGTGCTCCGCATTGGCAATTGTCCCGCGCAGCCTATCCCGATCCGCGCGGCCTGCAACCCCGACAGTTACGCATACCACCGCTTTGGCGTGCTCGTCTGCGCCGGGCACGGTTGGAACCCTGTTGGATGTGGTCGGAAAACCTCGTAATAAAGGTTCCACATAGTAAGCAACCCGGTCGGCAGAGCCGACGCTGCAATGAAAACAAAGCTTCAAGCACCGCCTGAGGTGGTGGCCCAGTTCAACAACTGGCACCTGCCCAGAAGAGGCAAATCAAACCCTGAAAATCAGACCAATGATGTTTGGTCATGGCTCGTTCAGACACGAGCTTGGCCCCATGCGGCGCACAAGGCGGCAGGCTCCGGCGAAAAGCAATCCCCAGGATGGTGTTTTGACCGCTTTGGTCAGTCGGAAACGCACCTTCCCGATGGAACACGCATTTACATTGGGGGGAACACGAAGACCATTATGACCCCGACTTTTACATCTACAATGATGTTGTTGCCGTAAGGCCTGATGCTTCTATTGAGCTCTACGGCTACCCAACCGATATCTTCCCACCAACCGATTTTCACAGCGCAACGCTGTGGGGCAACGAGATAATCATCATCGGCGGGCTGCGCCATCCAGATGACCGAGACCACAACGACACCCTGGTTTTTCGCCTCCGGCTTTCCGATTTCTCCATTCACCCCGTGGCAACTCAAGGGGACGCGCCGCCATGGCTCTACGACCACAAGGCCGAATGTGCGCGTGGCGGTGCCAGACTGATTTGCACCGAAGGTCAGGTGACACATCAACCCACAGACAGAACGGTCGAGAACCTGACAACTTGGGAGTTCGATCTTGCAAAGATGTCTTGGGAGTTCATCGAGACCAAACCATTTCAACGTTGGATTTTGCTGCGAGAAGACGAAAGCTACAATGACCTGTGGGGGATCGAGCAGGTCGCGCGCGCAAACCGTTCTTCGCGCAAAAGCACGATAGCCGAGCGTTATCGCACCGAATTTGAAGAACGTGGCCTCATAGTAGATGTCGAATTGTTCGAAGGGCGGTTTTCACCCCCAATCCCGCATCGCAAGATCGAACCTGACACCGCCTCCGAAGACCACAAAACCCATCGGATCCTTATCGATGACGTTGTCGTTCGCTTCACGGAAGACCGGCACGAAATCGTTGTCACCGTTGAGGGGGAATTGCCAATGAAAACTCTTGAAGCGCTCGAGCAGCACGGCCTTAGAACGTATAGCACGCTGGAAGGGGTTCCCTACAAATCCGTGCGCCTATAGCAGCGAAGCTGGGTTAGACGATGCGGTCGCCTGTTCCAAACCATGAGCCAAACACAGACAGAGCCGCATGACGTACGACTTCAGCCGATCACCCCCCGCGCGCCGCTCAGATCGACAGGTCTTGCAAATCCCAAATCTCGGTCAATGACCTCTCGCCGGTGCGGATCAACCGCGCCAGAACGGCAGCCAGCGCAATCTCGTCCCCCATGTCGATACAGGCCTTCAAATCACCCGCCACCCGCGCCAACAGCTTCATTCCGATCTGCTCGGCAATGGCCACGATCATCCGCGCCGCCTTGCGAATATCGCCGAACCGGCCTTCGCGGTAAAACCGTTCGACCTGGGCCAGCTTGACGGCAAGCTCCTCCATCGCGCGGCACACAATGTCCTCGGCATTGATGTCGCCCAATTGCCGGTACAGCCCTTCAAGCGTTTCCGCGTCCACCCGAACCGGTTCATTCTGCGCCAGAATGGTCACCACATCCACGATCTCACCCTTTCCATTCACTGCCCCCACGGCATTGGCGCATCGTGGGGCCAAAGACCTCTCTAAAAGGTTAGGGCGGGGCGGTCTTTTCTCTCGAAATCTCCGCAATTTTTGGCTATCTGTCGCGCCAGACTTAAGTCCACGCCCAAGGAGTCGACATGCAATTGGCCAAGCCCCTGCCATCCTATCTGGTTCAACGCTATGCGGGTTGGAAGGCAACCACCTACAAGAACAACGAAGCCTGGTATCACCGCCTTGCCGACGAGGGTCAGCACCCCCGTGCCATGATCATCTCGTGTTGCGACAGCCGCGTGCACGTCACCGCAATCTTTGGCGCCGACCAGGGCGAGTTCTTCATTCACCGCAACATCGCCAGCCTCGTACCACCCTACAAACCCGACGGTGCCCAGCACGGCACCTCGGCCGCGGTGGAATATGCCGTGACTGCGCTCAAGGTCGCCCATGTCATCGTCATGGGTCACTCTAGCTGTGGCGGGGTTCAGGGCTGTCTTGACATGTGCACCGGCAACGCCCCGGCATTGGAAGAAAAATCAAGCTTCGTCGGCCGCTGGATGGACATCCTGCGCCCCGGGTATGACCGGGTCAAGGACCTGCCCGGCGAAGACCAGGGCGGCGCACTGGAAAAACAGGCGGTGATCGTCAGCCTCGAAAACCTGATGACCTTCCCCTTCGTTACCGAAGCCGTGGAAAGCGGGCGCCTGTCGCTGCACGGTCTGTGGCACGACATCGGCGAAGGCGCGATTGAACAGTACCTGCCCGAAACCGGCGGCTTCGCAGCGGTCTGATACGAAAACGGGGCGGCCAATCGACCGCCCCGTATCCCGTAGGGTCGGTGCAAACCCACCGTACCCACCGTACCCAGTGTGACCTAGCGCAGAACTTTCCCGTCCGGCCAATCAATGGTGTAGTTCAGGTCGATTTTCATGGTCTTTCCGGGTGCCAGTTCGGCCTCCCAGGCCATGATCCCCTTGCCGTCATCCACGTCCAGCTCAGCCGGGCGTGGCTTGGCATTCCAGGTGATCACCAGATCCTCCTGTTCCGAGTATGGCACCTGGTCAATCACCCGCATCGGCCAGGTATCCCCAGTCAGGTTCTCGGCCTCGATCCGCACCTTTTCGGCAATCTGGTGCGAGGTACTCAGAACACCGCGCTCGCCCTGGTTTCGATCCACAACCCTTGTCAGGCGCAGCCCCTCGATCGGACCGAAGGCCAGCATTGCCTCGGCCCCGGTCGGGATCGGCTCGTGTGCCTCAACCTGCCCGACATAGGCACCGTCTCGGAACAGCTGCACCGCCTCGCTGGGCAGGATCAGTTCCGGGCTGTCATTGGTGAACTCGGCCACCAGGAATGCGGTTTCGTCATATTTTGGCACCGCCTGCGCCTTGACTTCGGCATCAAACCCCAACTCGCCCAGCGCCAGCCGCACATGATCCGCCGAGGACGCAAGGTTGATCTTCTCGGGATAGGTATAGGTCACGCTCAGCCCGTCAAAACTGACCGAAGCTGAAGCCTCTTCAACAATCACGGGTGCTTCAATGACCGGATCGGCCATCATTCCCATCTCGGCCTCGTCGTAGCGCTTGCTAGTCATCACCGCTCGTTGCTTCTCCGGGTCTGTGATCCGGCGCTTGTCGGGCCACAGGTGCGACGGCTGCACCTTGCCCTCAGGCGCGTTTGTCGACATCTCCAGCGTCACGTCCCGCCAGTTCTCACCGGTATTCTGTGCCACCAGCACCCCGCGTTTCAGCGTCACCTGCCCGGCCTTGCGATCCAGATACGCATCGTAAACCGGCATCCAACTGGCCCGCCAATCGTAATAGCTGACCTCCATCACGCCTTCGGTTGCCGCCCCCGCCGCAACCTCGACGGCCACAAGGTTCCTGACCTCGCTTTCCGGCACCAACGCCCGAACCGCCTGTTTCGCCTTCTCTAGCGCCTCGCGCAAATCCTCGACCTCACGATCCACCTTGCGCGCCTCGCCCTCGGCCGACAACGCCGCCTGACGCGCCGCAAGGGTTTCTTCCCCCACCATCCGCGACACATCGCGCAGCACATCTGTCCCGGCTCCGCTCAGCGCTTCCCCCTGGCCCAACTGGCGCAGGAAGGTGATCCGCGTATCTGCCGCTTCACCAGCCGCCCGAATGGCCTTTGCCGCATCCTCCTTGGCCCGCACGGCCTCTTGCAGACGCTCAACCTCATCCCGCGCTGCCTTCAGCGCGTCACTTTCCCGGTCCTCGGCGGGTGGCACGTAGTTGTCGCGCAGCGTTACCGCCCCCATTGCAACCCCGCTCACCTTGACTCGCACCGCCTCCATCGGCGTACCCGCAGGCAGGTCGATCAGCCGCAATTGATGCCGCCCCTCGGGCACCTGGAATGGCACCACCCGAGTGATCTTGGCCCCTTCGGGGTACATCAACACATCCGTGACCTTGCTTGTCAGGGTGATGTCATCCGCCAGGACGACGCTCGGAAAAAAGGCCAGAACCAAAGGCAAAACGCGCATGAAAATCTCCTCTGCGATACGCTCCAATCAAATCCCATCGCCCGCGCGATGGGAAGCAGCTTACCTCTATGACGTGGCTCACGCCTTGATCCTTGGCAAAAAAACGCCAGCGCATGAAAAAAGGCAGGAGCCGTTTCCGACCCCTGCCTCATTCAAATCTCTGAAAGGTCTCAGCCCTTCTTCAAAACCTCACGGCCCAGAAGCTCGGCAATCTGCACCGCGTTCAGTGCCGCACCCTTGCGCAGGTTGTCGCTGACGCACCACAGGTTCAGACCGTTCTCGATGGTGCTGTCCTGGCGGATACGGCTGATGAAGGTGGCGAAATCACCGACACATTCCACCGGCGACACGTAGCCCCCGTCTTCACGCTTATCGATCACCATGATGCCCGGCGCCTCGCGCAGGATGTCACGCGCTTCGTCTTCGTCGAGGAATTCGTCAAACTCGATGTTCACTGCTTCCGAGTGGCCCACGAACACCGGCACCCTTACGCAGGTCGCGGTGACCTTGATCGCCGGATCAATGATCTTCTTGGTCTCGGCCACCATCTTCCACTCTTCCTTGGTCGAGCCGTCTTCCATGAAGACGTCGATATGCGGAATGACGTTAAAGGCGATCTGCTTGGTGAATTTCTTCGCCGGCTTGTCATCTGTGGGGTTGTACATCGACTTGGTCTGGTCCCACAGCTCGTCAATGCCTTCCTTGCCCGCGCCGGAAACCGACTGGTAGGTCGACACGACGACGCGCTTGATCTTGGCCCGGTCATGCAACGGCTTCAGCGCTACGACCATCTGCGCCGTCGAACAGTTCGGGTTGGCGATGATGTTCTTCTTGGCATAGCCATGCACCGCCTCGGGGTTCACTTCCGGAACGATCAGCGGGATGTCCGGGTCGTAACGATAAAGCGAGCTGTTATCGATCACCGTGCAACCGGCCTTGGCGGCCACCGGCGCATACTTTTTGGTCGCTTCGGACCCAACAGCAAACAGCGCCATATCCCAACCGTCAAAATCGAACGTATCCAGATCCTGGGTCTTCAATGTCTTGTCGCCAAAGCTCACCTCGGTGCCGAGGCTCCGGCGCGAGGCCAGCGCGACAATCTTCTCGACCGGGAACTGACGCTCGGCAAGAATGTTCAGCATTTCACGGCCCACGTTCCCCGTGGCACCGACGACAACGACATTATAGCCCATCTCTAGGGTCTCCTTGCGACTCAACGCAGGCGTCTTAGCGCAGGGCTTCCCCCGGGGAAAGGCCCTGAAACATCAGTTTCTGTGACCAAGCGGTGCATCGGGGCGAATATTCCTGACGTTCTGTCTGCAACCCCAAGCTTGGAGAAAAGCGATCCGCGTGCCAACATCAGTGAAAAACCGCATCAAACCCGAGGTTCCCGGATGACACATCTTCTGAAAACCCTAACCGCGACGGCCCTTTTGATCATTGCCGCGGCAGGAATTGCCCGGGCCGAACCGCCACCCGCCTATGAGGGGCAAAGGCTCTATGTTTCATATTGTCAGCTTTGCCACGGCACCGAAGGCAAGGGCGACGGACCGCTGGCGAAATCCATGGGGCTCACCCCAGCGGACCTGACAACCACCGTGCGCGCCCGCAGCGATGCTATTCTGACCCGAATCATCACCGGCGAAGGCCAAACCATCACCGGGCGCGACCGCCATAATCTGATCAGTGATGCGATGCCGGAATGGAAGGACATCTTCGACGACGATGAGGTTACGGCACTCATCGCCTGGCTGCGCTTCATGAGCCGGGCCAAGCATGACCTGGTGGGCGATCCGGCGGAAGGCTTCGAGTTGTTTCAGAAATACTGCCGGGTCTGCCATGGTGACGACGGCTATGGCGATGGCGTCATGGGCAAGCTGCTCGCCATGTCACCGATGGACCTGACCAACCCAATCGAAACCGACACGCTCGACAATGACCAGATGGCCAGAACCATCCTAGACGGCAGCGGTCGCTACATGCCCGCCTGGCGCGGCATTCTCAGCCAGGAAGATGTCGAGGCGCTGGTCAGCTATATCCGACTGCTGGCTTTCTGATCGTCAGTGCATACTCCGGTGCGATCTCGTGACAGCAGACAGAATGGCAGCGCCCACGGCACCCGTATGATCACTCAGAGGGTCACGCTGGGTTTTGACACCAATTGCCCAAGTTCTGCCACATTGATGTGCAACTTTGGTCTCAATCCAAATCGACTCGCTTGAGACTACAATGAACTATCGCGACCAAACCAATAGTTTTGCCGACCACAAGAAATGGTCCGAGTGGAAGATGCAGCCGCCGAAGCCGCAAGTGCCACAACGCAAACTCACGAATTATGCTTCCGCATTTGTATTTGCGATGTCGGCAATCGTTGTAAGCGGCGCTTTTCAACACCTGACCATCTGACTCACAGGGGCCTAGCCGGTGCGATCCTGCGAAAACAGATAGATCACCAGCCCCACCAGCACAGTCGCCGCGAAGAACCAATAGAGTACCTGAAACGGGTACTCCACCGCCCCGCCTCCTGCCTCGGCGGCACTATAAAGCTTGCCGGTGATCACCTGCATCACGCCCACACCACCAATGCCAAACAGGTTCATCAGGGTCACGCCGCGCCCCACAAGGTGCGGTGGATAGAAACTGCGCCCATGCGCCATCAGCACCGGAAACGATGCGCCAAAAAAACCGATCGCTGCACAAAGCGCCACCGCCCGCCACAGCACGTCTTGCGGTAGAAAGGCCAGCGCAACGATACAGGCCAGGCCCAGCGCATTACCGCCAAATACCACCCACTTCCGCGTCCCCAGAATGCGATCAAGCGGTCCATAGGCAAAAGTCCCGGCAATCATCGCCGCCCCCATGATCAGGGTGATACTACCCACCACCCCGGCACTGGCGCCAAAGACATCGGTAAAGTACGGGCCCAGCCACAGCCCCCGCAGCCCCGCCGCCGGGGCATAGTGAAAGAACATCAACGGAAACAGCAGCCACAGCGCCGGCATCTTCAACAGATCCAGAACCGATCCCTTCTCGTCGCTCAACACCTTCTCGGGGTCGCGCACCATGACAAACAAACCTGCCGCCGTCGCCGCGCTGATCCCGGCCATCACCCACATCACCGTGCGCCAGCCAAAGGCCTCGACCGCCAATGTCGTAGGCAGCGCGCTGGCGAGGTTGCCAACACTCCCCACCCCCAGGATCAGCGCCGCCAGCGTGGCAAATGCCGCCGGGCTATAGACGCGGGCGAAAATGAAATAGCTCGCCATCAGAACCGGGGAACAACCCACGCCAATGAGCAGCATGGCAATCGACACATGCTCGGGCGCCTGCGCGACGGCAAACATCGCCGCCCCGCCACCGCCGCCGATCAACAACAACACCGAAGAGGTCAGCCGCGGCCCGATCCGGTCCAGGGCCCAGCCCACCGGGATCTGCATTGCCGCGAATGACAGGAACCAAAACCCGGACGCTGTGGCCAGCGCCTCGGGCGTCGCTCCGATATCGACCTCCAAAACCTCGGTCAGAACAGCCAGGAACGCCCGGTAAAACTGACTTAGCACATAGGCAAAAGTCAGCAGGATCAAATCTGCGCGCATGTCTCACTCCCCTGTCCGCCGCCTCGGTGACACGCCGATGCCGCGGACACAAGCCTTCGCGCCACACCGGGCGCCGCGTTATCCATTTTCCTTACAGAACCCTGCGCCACCGAACGCCAGACGGATACCCGACAGGTAGCCGACAGATTCCAGCACGCCGATTTTCTACAAAAAATCGCGTTAACCCGCACGGACGGCGCAATCACACCCCGTTAATGCACTCAGATACAGCGCCCGCCATCCACTTCCATGCAAACGCCCGTAATCATGCTGGCCTCGTCACTGCACAGGAAGGCGGCAGCATTGCCCATATCCTCAGGCGTCGAGAACCGCCCCAACGGGATGGTCGACAGGAACTTTGCCCGCACTTCCGGCGTATCTTCCCCCATGAAACTCGCCAAAAGCGGCGTTTCCCCCGCCACCGGGTTGATCGCGTTGACCCGCACGCCGCGCGGGGCCAGTTCCACCGCCATCGCCTTGGTCGCGGTATTCACCCAACCCTTTGAAGAATTGTACCAATTCAGGTTCGGGCGCGGGCTCAGACCCGCCGTGGACGACACGTTCAAAATCGCCCCCGATCCCCGCTCCTTCATATGCGGCACCAGCGCCCGGGCGAACAGGTAGATCGACTTGCAATTGACCGCGAACACCCGGTCGAAATCCTCTTCGCTGACCTCTTCCATCGGCATCGGAAGATGCGTCACGCCGGCGTTGTTAACCAATATGTCCACCCCGCCAAACACGTCCTTCGCGGTCCCGACCACCTCGGCCACCTGTGCCCCGTCGGCAACGTTGGCAGCATGCCCGAACGATCCTTCACCCAATTCCTCGGCCATCGCCATAGCACCATCGTGGTTAAGGTCCACCACCATCACCTGTGCCCCTTCGGCGACGAATTTCCGCGCGATTCCAGCACCAAAGCCGCTTGCCGCCCCGGTCACGATTGCCATTTTTCCGTCCAGTCGCATGTTCATTCCCTCGCTTGTCATTGCGCGCCCGCAGGCGCGTTTCGTCTTTTCCAATCGCGCATCAGCTCGTGCGCCACACGCTGCCTCTCTGCTTTCCATCCATCTCCTGCCACGTCATGGCCTGCGCCATATCGCGGATCATCGGACGCGGTCACAATCACCGGTTTTGCCCCAAACTGATCGGCCGTCAGGTCGATGATGCAATCTGGCGCCTTCACCCGCACCCATCCATGCCCGCGCCAACCCTGCTCGGTCAGAAACCCGCAATCACATTCCACCGGCGAGCCAAACACCGTCTCGGCCTCGTACCCCTGTGCCCGCAACAGGTCACACAGGAATGCCGACGAGCGCCCACAAGTCCCCTCGGACAAGGTCCGGCGCCCCTCCGGCGACCCGGCCTTGCGATGCCACGCGGCCCAATGCGGTTCCAGGAAATCCCGCACCTCCTGCGCCAATTTCTGCAGCTCGGCCACCCGCACTGTCATTCCGTCCTGCCTATTAAACTCTTCTCAATCCTTTTGCGGCACTCTGCCATCATCACCCGTGATAGGCCGCCACGGTCTTCAACACGGTAAACCCATACAGCGCTTCGAACCCCTTCTCGCGCCCATGCCCGGATTTGCCCATGCCGCCAAAGGGCAGTTCCACACCGCCGCCGGCGCCGTAATTGTTGATGAAGATCTGCCCGGCGCGGATCGCCTTGGCCAGCCGCATCTGCCGTGCGCCGCTATCGCTCCAAACGCTGGCGACAAGCCCGTAATCGGTGCCATTGGCGATCGCTACCGCCTCGTCTTCGTCATCAAACGGAATGGCAACCTGAACGGGCCCAAAGATTTCATCGCGCGCCAACGCGTGATCCCCGGCCACGCCACTGAACAGCGTCGGCACCACGAAATTCCCGCCCTCAGGCGCATCAATCAATTGGCCCGTCCCCGCGGTTTCAAGGTCTGCCCCCTGCCCCAGGAAATCAGAAACAATCCCTTTCTGCTTGGCCGAGATCAACGGCCCAACGTCAAGGTCATCCATCGCTGGCCCCACCCGCAGCGCCGCGTATCGTTCGGCCATCCGGCTCACTACCTCGTCATAAACCCCCCGCTGCACCAGAATGCGCGAGGACGCAGAACAGGTCTGCCCCGCATTCTGAATCCCGGCATTCACCAGGAACGGCAGCGCGGCATCAATGTCGGCATCGTCAAACACCACCTGCGGGCTTTTCCCGCCCAGCTCCAGCGTCACCGGCACCACATTCCTGGCTGCCGCCGCCTGGATCATCGCTCCCGTTGCCACTGACCCGGTAAAGCTCACATGGTCGATCCCGTCGTGCCCCGAAAGCGCCGCCCCGGCCTCGCTCCCCAACCCCGACACCACGTTCAACACCCCGTCCGGCAGTCCGGCGGCCTTGGCCAGATCGGCAAAGGCAAGCGCCGTCAGACATGCATCCTCGGCCGGTTTCAAAACGCACGCATTCCCCGCCGCCAGCGCGGCGCCAACGGACCGGCCAATGATCTGCATCGGGTAGTTCCACGGCACGATATGCGCCGTCACCCCATGTGGTTCCCGCAACGTGTAAACGGTGTAACCATCCAGATAGGGAATAGTCTCACCCAGAAGCTTATCCGCCGCCCCGCCATAGAATTCCATGTAGCGCGCCAATGCCACCGCATCCGCCCGCGCCTGTTTCAATGGCTTGCCAACATCAAGCGCCTCGATCCGCGCCAGCGCCTCGACCTTCTCTTCCACCAGCGCCTTCAGGCGCATCAGGATACGCCCCCGTTCAACCGCCGGGGTCCGCGACCAACCGCCATCATAGGCCTTGCGCGCGGCCTCCACAGCGGCATCAACATCCGCCTGCCCCCCACGGGCGATCTCGCCGATCTGCCCGCCCGTCGACGGGTTGATCAGCGGCAAAGTCTGCCCGCCCGCCGGGGCAACCCATTCGCCAGCAATCAGGCATTTCGACGGGTCAAACCACAGGTCTTCAAGGCTCATCTTCTTTCTCCCTCACGCCACATCCAGATCGGGCAACACTGGCGCTGCCGCGATAAGTTGCTTGGTATAGTCATGCTGCGGGGCTTCAAACACACGGCGTGTCTTGCCCTCTTCCACGATCTCACCGGCCTGCATTACCAGCACCCGGTCCGTCACGTTCCGTACCACGCTCAGATCATGTGAAATGAACAGATAGGACAACCCGTATTCGCTTTGCAGATCGGCCAACAGGTCAAGGATCTGCGCCCGGATACTCACGTCCAATGCACTTACCGCCTCGTCCAACACCACAAGTTCAGGTTTCAGGATCAACGCTCGCGCAATTGCGATTCTCTGCCTTTGCCCTCCGGAAAACTCATGGATGTAGCGGTTCATCGCTTCTGCACCGATGCCCACATCTTCCAGCACGCGGGCCACCTGATCGTGCCAATCTTCCGGGCGCGAATTCAACAGATGAAACGGCTCCGCCACCAGCGGCGCAACCTTCCAGCGCGGATTGAAGCTGCTATAGGGGTCCTGGAACACCACCTGCATCCGGCGACGCACATCGCGGTTCGGCCGATGCCCGGTATAGACTGGCTCTCCATCCAGCAGGATTTCTCCTGCCTGCAATTCCTCCAGCCCTAGAATCGCCCGTGTCAGGGTTGATTTCCCACAGCCCGATTCGCCCACAAGACCCAGGCTCTCGCCCCGCTCAATGGATAAGTTCACGCCCTTTACAGCGCGAAAATACTCCTGCGGCGCAAACAGTTTCGTGCGCGGTAACGGGTAATCCCGGACCGCCCCGCGCACCTGTAGCAGTGCCGTGGATGTCTCCGTTTCCTGCCGAACCGGCTGGTGCCCCGAAGCCTCGAACAGAGCGCGTGTATAGGGGTGCTTCATCTCGGTAAAAACCCGCTGCGTCGGCCCGGCCTCGACCACTTCGCCATGACGCATGATAACGATCTCGTCGGCCATGTCCGCCACCACCGCAAGGTCATGGGTGATCAGCATGCAGCCCATGCCATCCTCTTGCACCAACCGCTTGATCAGCCGCAATACCTCGGCCTGCGTAGTCACGTCCAGCGCCGTCGTCGGCTCGTCTGCAATCAGCAACTTGGGCCGCAAGGCAATCGCCATGGCAATCACCACCCGCTGCCTCTGCCCGCCGCTCATCTCGTGCGGATAGCGGCTCAGCGGAAACTTTTCCTCGGGCAGTTCGCAGCGGTTCAGGGCCTCACGCGCCCGCTCCATCGCTTCGCGTTTGGTCACGGATTCATGGATCAGGATTGTCTCCGCCACCTGGTCACCGATGGTTTTGATCGGGTTCAGTGCCGTCATCGGTTCCTGAAACACCATACCAACTTCGTTGCCACGCAACCGGCACAGGGCGCGTTCCTCCAGCCCCAGCATGTCATGCCCGTTCAGCTCGACACGCCCCCGGCACATCGACCCCTCCGGCAATAATTGCATAACTGCCAGAGCAGTCATCGACTTGCCCGATCCACTTTCGCCAATCACACCGGCGATCTGTCCTGGTTCAACGCTCAGGTTGACCCCTTTCAGAATTGGCGTGCCATGGATATCCAGATCCAGCCCCTCGATGGTCAGCAGGGTCATCGCGCCACCCTCCTGATCCGCGGATCGAACAGGTCACGCAGCCCGTCGCCCATCAGGTTCAAGCCCAGCACCGTCAGCAGGATCGCCAGGCCGGGAAACAGCGCCATATGCGGCGCAAAAGATATCATCGTCTGGCTGTCAGCCAGCATCCTCCCCCAGCTTGGGGTCGGCGGCTGCGCTCCAAGGCCAACATAGGACAGACCCGCCTCGGCCAGGATCCCCAGCGAGAACTGAATCGTCCCCTGCACGATCAACAGGTTCATCACGTTGGGCAGGATATGCTCGAACGATATTCGTGCAGCCCCCTTGCCCGACACACGCGCCGCCAGCACATAATCCCTGGTCCACAGGCTCAGCGCAGCGCCGCGCACCAACCGGGCAAAAACCGGAATGTTGAAAATGCCGATGGCAATGATCGCATTCAACGCGCTCGCCCCGAACACCGCCGTAATCATGATTGCGATCAGCAAGCTTGGGAACGCAAAGACAAGGTCATTGCCCCGCATGATCACCTCATCCAACAGCGATCCTTTTTTCGCCGCCGCCGCCAGTCCCAGCGGCACGCCCAACCCCATACCGATCCCCACGGCCACCAGCGCCACGGCAATCGAAGTCCGCGCCCCCACCATGATCATGCTCAGAATATCGCGCCCGAAATGATCGGTACCCAGCGGATGCGCCAAACTGGGCGTCTTGATCTTGTTGGCGATATCGAGCTGGGTGATGTCGTAAGGCACCCACAGAAACGAAATCAACGCCGCTCCAGCAAACACCAGCGTCAAAACCGCCCCAAACACCAAGTTGCGATTGCGCAGCGCCGCCCGGCCCAGGTTTTCCTCGGCCACGCTCATGTTCTTGTCCTCAACCGCGGATCAACCACCGCATAGGCAATGTCGACAGCGAAATTCACAATCACCACGGCGAAAACCAAAAGCATGACGACGGACTCGACCACGATCAGGTCCCGTGCGCTGATGGATTGGAACACCAGGCGCCCCAGCCCCGGCAGGAAGAACACGTTCTCGATGATGATTGCTCCGGCCAGCAGGAAGGAAAACTGCAACCCGATGATGGTTAGCACCGGAATAAGCGCATTCCTCAACGCATGCCGCCACAACGCCTGGCGCTTCGACAATCCCTTGGCCCTTGCCGTGCGCACGAAATCCTCGCCCAGCGTATCCAACAGAGACGACCGCATCACCCGCGCCAGGATGCTCGCCTGCGGCAGGGCCAGCGCTATTGCCGGCAGGGTCAGGCTCTTCATCGCCGCAAAGAACCCCGCATCCCACCCGGCAAACCCCCCGGCATTAAACCAGCGCAGATTGATGGCAAAGACCAGAACCATCAGCATCGCGAACCAGAAATTCGGGATCGCCACACCCAGCTGCGTGATCCCCATGACACTGACATCCGCCACCGACCCGCGTTTGCTCGCTGCCCAGATCCCCGCCGGAAAGGCGATCACGGTCGACAACGTCAACGCATAAAGCGCCAGCGGCAACGAAATCCACAACCGCTCACCGATCATCTCGGCCACCGGCGTTCTGTAAGTATACGAGGTTCCGAAATCCCCGCGCAGCAACCCCCCGGCCCAGCTCAGGTAACGTTCCACAAGGGTCCCATTCAGCCCCAGCTGATCACGCAGCGCATTCAGCGTCTCCTCGGTGGCGTTGATCCCCAGCATATAGGCCGCCGTGTCGCCCGGCACGACCTCGACCATGGCAAAAATCACCACGCTGGCCACGATCAGCGACAGCACCAAGGACAAAAGGCGCTTCACCGCATATCTCAGCATTGTGCGCCCCTGCTCTTCCTCTTGCTACAAATATCCCCGCCGGAGGCTTCCACGCGTACCACGAACATGTTCAATCGCAATGAAACACAAGGCCCCGCGGGGTACGTGGGGTGGGTGGGAGGGAACGTACACCGGGGGGTCGTTCCCTCCACGATCATCACTCGGCCCAGTAAACGCCGGTCAGGTCTGTCGCCTGGGTCGGCGCGTCTTTCCACATTCCGGTCACGCCGGCCTTGGCCACGGTCGGCGTTGCCAGCTGGAACAGGTAACCGTTGACGTAATCCTCGGAAATCGTCCGCTGCATCTTGGCCAGAAGATCCGAACGCATCGCCGGATCGGCTTCGACACTCAGCTTGGCATTCATCTCCTGGAAGGCCGGGTTGTCATACTGGAAGTAGTAATCAGGCCGCGCGTAGATGCCGATATCGAACGGCTCGGTATGGCTGACGATGGTCAAACCATAATCCTTGCCCTTGAACACCTGCTCTAGCCATTGCGCCCATTCCAGGTTGGAGATTTCAGCCTCGATCCCCACGGCCCGCAATTGCGCCGCAATGATCTCACCGCCGCGCCGCGCGTAAGAGGGCGGCGGCAGTTTCAGCGTGGTCTTGAACCCGTCGGCAAAGCCGGCCTCGGCCAATAGCGCCTTAGCCATTTCCGGATCATAGGCCGAGTTACCGGTCAGATCGACATAATCCGGGTTGTGCGGCGCAAAGTGCGTACCAATCGGCGTGCCCAGCCCGAACATTGCTCCATCAATGATCGCCTGCCGGTCAATCGCATGGGCAATCGCCTTGCGCACCTTGACGTTATCCAGCGGTGCCATCTTGTTGTTGGTCGACAGGATTGTTTCACCCTCGGTATTGCCGACAATCACCTGGAAGCGCGGATCAGCTTCAAATTGCGGCAGGTTTTCAGGTGCCGGGAAGCCAGTAAACACGTCCACGTCTTCGGCCATCACCGCGGCAAAGGCCGCCGTCGGGTCGGAAATGAACTTGAATGTCACCTTGTCCAGCTTTGCCGCCTCACCCCAATAGGCACCGTTCTTTTCGAGCGTGATGTTATCGCCCTGCACCCAATTGGTGAACTTGAACGCGCCGGTGCCCACCGGCATCTGCTTTATGTTCTCGATGCTCTCGGGGGCCACGATCACCGCATCGCCCCAGGCCATGTTGAACAGGAAGCTGCCATTGGGTTCGGACAATGTCACCTTCACTGTCGCTGCATCCACCACGTCCACACTGGCAATCGCACCAAACAACGCTTTCTGCGCATTGGCGCTGTCTTCGGCGCGGGCGCGGTCGAGGCTGAATTTCACGTCCTCGGCGTCCATGGCGGTGCCGTCATGGAACATCACCCCTTCATTCAGATGAAAGGTATAGCTCAGCCCGTCCTCGGAAATGTCCCAGCTTTTCGCCAGCCCGGGGTTGACGCTGCCGTCCGGGCCAAACCGGGTCAGCCCTTCGAAGACATTGGAGTACAACACACTATCAATCGCCCCGGCAGCTGCGCTTGTTGGATCCAGATGCGGTGGTTCAAGCTGCATCGCAACGGTGATGTCGTTCTTGGCCATGGCCGCTCCGGCAACCAGCATCGCCAGAACGCTTGCGGACGTAATCTGCATGAACTTCATGGATATTCTCCCTCTGTCTCCTTGGGGTGCAGCGTGGGCGGCACCGTGTCACGTAATCGAGTGTCACCGCGAATCGGCGCGGGTTCAAGGGCTTAGGCGCCGCAGACAACTGGATTCGCGCGACGTCTTTTGATATGCCGCGCTGCAACGCAGCGAACCAAGGACGATTCATGAGCGCTACGGCCCGAAAATCCGCCCCCCTGCCCGACGACATAATGGCGATGAAAGGCGGCACACCCATCGTGTCGCTGACCGCCTATACCACGCCCATGGCCGCGGCCATGGATGCCCATTGTGACTTTGTTCTGGTTGGGGACAGTGTCGGCATGGTTCTGCACGGGCTGCCCTCGACCCTGGGGGTGACGATGGAGATGATGATCCTGCACGGGCAGGCCGTGGCGCGCGGGCTCTCCACCGCGATGATGGTCGTCGACATGCCGTTCGGCAGCTACGAGGAAAGCCCCGAACAGGCATTTCGCAACGCCGCCCGGATCATGGCCGAAACGGGCGCCGCCGCCGTCAAACTGGAAGGCGGGGTTCACATGGCTGAAACCACCGCTTTCCTGGCCGCGCGCGGCATTCCGGTGATGGCCCATATCGGCCTCACGCCACAGTCGATCAACACACTTGGCGGTTACAAGGTCCAGGGGCGTGACGCCGCGGCCGAGCAGGTGATGCGCGACGCCTCGGCCGTCTCCGACGCCGGGGCTTTTGCGGTGGTGCTGGAAAAGGTCCCCGCCGCTCTGGCGGACAGGATCACCGAAACCGTTGCCACCCCGACCATCGGCATCGGCGCATCCGCTGGCTGTGATGGCCAGATCCTCGTGGTCGACGACATGCTGGGCCTGTTTACCGCGTTCAAACCGAAATTTGTCAAACGCTACGCAACGCTGGGCGATGACATCGATAAAGCTATCGCATCCTACGCCGACGAGGTGCGCAGCCGCGCCTTCCCAGCCCCCGAACACATCTTTGCTGAAAAGGCCCCGTCCAAATGACCGCCCCCATCATCCGCTCGCTTCCCGAACTGCGTGAACTGACCCGTGCGTGGCACCGCGCGGGCGAAATGATCGGCGTGGTCCCCACCATGGGTGCACTGCATCAGGGGCACCTGTCGCTGGCGCGCATTGCCCGCGCGGAATGCGACCGGGTGATCACCACGATCTTCGTCAATCCGAAACAGTTCAACAACCCGGACGACCTCAAGAACTATCCGCGCACCGAGCATGAGGACGCCCGGAAACTGGCCCCGATCGGGGTGGACGTGATCTACGTGCCCGATGGTGACACCATGTACCCCGGCGGTTTTGCCACAAATGTCTCGGTCGAGGGGTTGACCGATTGTCTCTGCGGAGCCCACCGCCCGGGCCATTTCGACGGGGTGGCGACAGTGGTGTCCAAGCTGTTTTTGCAGACCAGCGCCGACAAGGCCTATTTCGGCAACAAGGATTACCAGCAATTGCAGGTCGTCCGCCGCATGGCATGCGACCTCGACATACCGGTCGAGGTCATCGGCTGCCCCACCATCCGCGAAGAGGACGGGCTGGCCATGTCATCGCGCAACCTGCTTCTGTCGGACCGCGCCCGTATCTTCGCGCCGCACCTCAACGAGGTGATGGAGGCAATCGCCACCGCGTTCGCAGAGGGAAAGGCAATGTCCGACCTGTCAGGCCCGGCGATTGCCAAGCTGGAACAAGCGGGTTTCACCGAGGTCGAATACCTTGAACTTCGCGCCGCCGATGGCCTCGGCCTGCTCGACACCCCCTCCGAACACGCCCGCCTCTTTGCCGCCGCCTGGCTGGCCGGCGTGCGCCTGATCGACAATATCGACATTCCTGCAAGGTAGCGCTCCCGCCCGGCCTGCGGCGATCAGAGATCGCCTTGGCCCGTTGGGCCCGGCCTCGCTTCGCTCGGAAACCGCTGCACGCACCGTTTGCGCAATCAATCGCCGCCAGAGTGTGTGGGGCGGCCAAGGGATGAGCACTTGGACCAAGAAAGAGGGTCATGCCCGCTTCTCTTTTTTTGGCTCAAATACTCAATTCCACCCTCCCCACAGGCACGGCGGTCGAAAACTGTGTGCACGGCTATCCCAACAGGTCCAGCAGGCTCCGCCCCATCACCTGGGCACTTTCCACCATGTCGTCGATGCCAACATATTCGTCCGGCTTGTGCGCCAGATCCAAAATCCCCGGCCCATAGGCAATGCAGTTCTTTAGCTTGCCGATCCGGTCGATATGTTTTTGATCGTAGGTACCGGGGCTGACCACGTAATCGGGATCTTTGCCCATCACATCACCAATCGCGCGCGCCACCGACTGCACCACCGGCGCCGATTTCTCGGTCATCGACGGCAGCACCCGCTGGATTTCCCGCACGTCGTAGCGGAAGTTCTCGCGCTGCTCTTCGACGCTTTTCAACACATTGAAAATCTCTTCCTGCACCTCGTCGATATCTTCCTCGATCAGAAAGCGACGGTCGATCACCATCCGGCAACTGTCGGGCACGCAGGGGCTGGGCAACCCGGTATAGTCCGGGTCCTGCTCGGCCTCGCCACCATGGATCGAATTGATGTTGAGCGTCGACTGTTTGGCCCCGTCCGGCACCACCGGCATGTCAGTGCGCTTCTGCGCCAGTGCCGGGAACAGGCTGTCCTCCATCTCGGCCACCACCGCCCCCATGTGGCGCACGGCGCAATCGCCAAGAAACGGCATCGAGCCATGGGCGATTTCGCCATGGGTTTCGATCTCGGCCCACCAGACGCCGCGATGGCCCAGGCAGATACGATCCTTGTTCAGGGGCTCGGGGATGATGACGTGCTGCACCCGTTCGGGGCTGAAAAACCCTTTTTCGGCCAGATAAGCCACCCCGCCAAACCCACCGGACTCTTCATCAGCCGTGCCGCTAATTTCAATCGCGCCCCGAAACTCTGGACAGGTGTCGATAAACGCCTCGGCCGCGATGATGCTGGCGGCCAATCCGCCCTTCATGTCGCAGGCACCTCGACCGTAGATCTTACCGTCGATCACCTCACCGGCGAACGGATCGGTGGTCCATCCACGGCCCACCTCGACCACGTCGATATGACTGTTGAAATGCACGCATTCGCCCGGCGCGTTGCCTTCCCGCCGCGCCACGATGTTCCAGCGTGGATATTTGTCGCTGTCCCCCGGCGCCCCTTCGGCCCGGATCAGCTCGGTATTGAACCCGTGCCGCACCAGCCGCCGGTCAAGAAAGTCGCAGATGTCGCGATAAAACTCTCCTGGCGGATTCAGCGTCGGAATTCGAATCAGTTCCTGGGTCAGCTCCACCAGGTCATCGCGCCGCGTGGCGATCTCGCTCATCAGCTTGTTGGCAATATCCATCGGCTTGGCTCCCATCATCACCCGGTGACGATGATGCCTGCACAGGCCAAAAGCGCAACCCCGTAGGGCGGGATTTCAACCCGCCATAGCGCGCCTCAGAACCTCGGGCAAATGACGTGCCTGAAGCGATGGCACAACCCAGTTTGCCGCGCTGAAATCATCCATGTCGGTATAGGCACTCGGCGTCACCAACACCTTCAGCCCCGTCGCCCGTGCCGACACCACCCCGTTGCGACTGTCCTCGAAGGCCAATCCAACATCGGGCGCAATCCCCAGCCGGTCCAGCGCCAGCTGGAACACATCCGGCGCCGGTTTCTTGTTCTGTACCTGGTCCCCTGCCGCGATCACCTCGAAAACCGCATCGGCGGGCTTGCCCCAGCAACATTGGCACAGCGCCTCAACATTCGGCAGGTTGGTCGTTGTTGCCACCGCCACCCGCAGCCCAGCCTGTTTCGCCGCTTCGATAAGCTCGGCTACGCCGGGGCGCAGCTCCAGCTCACCTCGGGCCAGGATGCCGGTATAGGCTTCGGTCTTTTCGGCGTGATAGCGGGCCACCTCGTTGTCGCTCAAGCGGCGCGCCGCTTTCGGCAATTCCTTCTGAAACGCCTTCACCCGTTCCTTGCCACCGGTGGTTTTGAGCAACCGGCGATAATCATCCTGCGACCAGTGCCAATCCAGCTCCCAGGCCACGAACGTCTCATTGAACGCCGTGCGATGTGCCTCTTCCGTCTCGGCCAACGTGCCGTCTACGTCGAAAATCAGCGCCTCAAGGCTCATGCTGTCACCGCGCGGAACGCATCCTCCGCGATCCCCGGCAGGGCTGCAAAATCATCGAACTTGGACAGATATGGCAGTTCCTCGACCGGCACCTTGCGATAACCTTCGGTAAACAGCGCGAAATCAATCCCGGCCCTGTCTGCCGTCGCCGCATCCACCTCGCTGTCGCCGACATAAAGCCGCTCGGTCGCGCCCAGATCATCAAAGCACTTCTGCAATGGTGCCGGATCGGGCTTCTTCACCGGCAAGCTGTCACCACCGATCACCACTTTGAAGAACTTCATCATGTCCAGCGCCTCGAGAATGTCGATCGCTGGCGCCACCGGCTTGTTGGTGCACACGCCCATGACGTAACCAGCCTCGGCAAATGCCTCCAACGCGGCCACCATGTTGGGATAGGGCACCGTCAGGTCGGAACTGGCCTGGTTGTAGAAATCCAGCGTCACCTGGGTCAGCTCGGCATGCCGTCCCTCGTTGATATTGCGTGTGCGCATCACCCGCTCAACCAGCTTGGGCAGCCCGTTGCCGATAAAGGATGTGATGGTCGCCAAGTCCAGAGGTTCCAGGTTCAGCGTCGCCAGCATCCGGTTGGCAGCCTGGTGAATATCCGGCGCGCTGTCGATCAGCGTCCCGTCGAGGTCAAATACAATAGCCTTCACGACGCATCCTTCCACTTGATCGAGCATCCCATCGAGGCAATCTGATCTTCCGGTCCCCTGCCAGTCTCAGCCACCAGCTTCATCCCTTCGAACAGGTCACGTTTTAGGTCCGCCGGGCCGCTTTCCTTGCGGCTGGCATCCAGACGGCCGCGATATTGCAACTCGCCCTTGGAATTGAAACCAAAGAAATCCGGCGTGCAGACCGCATCATAGGCCCGCGCCACCTCTTGGCTCTCGTCAAAGAGATAGGGAAAGGGATAGCCCTCTTCCTTCATCTTCTCGAAACTGTCCTGCGGATAGGCGACCACGTCATTCGACGAAATCGCCGCCACGCCGATACCAAACCGTTTCAGCTCTTCCGCATCACGGATGATCCGGTCCTTCACCGCCAGAACGTAAGGACAGTGGTTGCAGATGAACATGATCAACGTGCCGTTCAGCCCGGCGATGTCGGCAAAGGAATAGTCGTTGCCATCGACGCCTGGAAGATTGAAGCCCGGGGCCTTCCAGCCAAAATCACATACCGGGGGAATTGCTGCCATTGCTTTTACTCCGCAGCTTTCAGACCACGGCCCAGCACCACCGAGAGCGCTGACAAAAGCCGGTCCACGTTGTCTTCACGCGCCGTGTCACCCATCAGGCCAATCCGCCAGACCTGCCCGGCAAAGGGGCCAAGGCCGGCGCCGACCTCGATCCCGTGTTCGTTAAGCAAAGTGCCGCGCACCGTTGCATCATCCACCCCCTCGGGCACCCAAACCGAATTGAGCTGCGGCAGCCGGTGCGGCGCATCGACGACGAACTCCAGCCCCAACCCCTGCAGCCCCACGGCAAGCCTGCGGTGACACCGTGCATGCCGCTCCCACGCGGCCTCGAGGCCCTCTTCCTTCAAAAGGCGCAGGCCCTCATGCATACCATAAAGCGCGTTGACCGGCGCGGTATGGTGATAGGAGCGCGCCCCACCACCGCCCGACCAGTAGCCCAGCACCAGGTTCAGGTCGGTGAACCAGCTCTGGACCTTGGTCGTGCGCGCCTGCACCGCCTCAATCGCCCGTTGCGACACCGAAAACGGCGCCAGCCCCGGCGGAACCGACAGGCATTTCTGCGTCCCGGAATAGGTGATATCGACGCCCCAGTCATCAACCCGCACCGGCACACCGCCCAGACCCGTCACAGTGTCCATCAGCGTCAGGATGCCTGCCTCCTGCGCCATCTGGCACAACGCGGCGGCATCGGATTCGGCCCCGGTCGAGGTCTCAGCATGTACGAACCCCAACAACTTTGCTTCGGGGTGCGCCTTGATCGTCTCGGCCACCTTATCCAGGTCGATCGGCTTGCCCCAATCGGTTTCGACCAAAACACATTTCGCACCACAACGCTCAACGATATCCGCCATGCGCCCGCCAAAGACCCCGTTCTGGGCGATGATCGCCGTGTCACCGGGTTCCAACAGGTTGACCAACCCTGCCTCCATCGCCAACGACGCAGGCGCCGAGATCGGGAATGTGACCGGGTTTTCCGTCTGCATCGCATATCGCATGAGGTCCTTGACCTCTTCCATCATGCGCTGGAAATCCGGGTCCAGGTGGCCAATCGTCGGCTGCGCCGTCGCCGCCAAAACTGCAGCAGAAGTGTTAGAGGGGCCGGGGCCCATGAGCAGACGCTCGGGCGCTTTGAAGATGTCAGTCATGTTTTTCGTCCTGTTCGCCTTGGACGGCTTGGTTTCAGGCGGCTTTCAATGCGCCTTCTGCGGCTGCGCGGATCGCACGGATGTTTTCACCATATGGCCCGGGATTCTGGACCGAGCCACCGCGGAACACCGCCGAACCGGCGACGAAGCAATCTGCTCCTGCCGCCACCAGCGGCCCAACGGTAGCGGGGTCGACTCCACCATCCACCTGGATGTGAATTTCGCGATCGCCAATCATCTCGCGCACCTGGGCCACCTTGTCGACGGCCGAATGAATGAACTTCTGACCGCCAAAGCCGGGGTTCACGCTCATCACCAGCACCATGTCACACAGGTCCAGCAGATATTCGATGGCGCCGGCCGGCGTGCCCGGATTCAGCGCAATTCCCGCCTTGGCGCCGGTTCCCCGGATTGCCTGAAGCGTGCGGTGCGGATGCGGCCCGGCCTCGAAATGGGCCACGATCATGTCGGCCCCCGCCTCGGCATAGGCCTCGATATATGGATCCACCGGCGCGATCATCAGGTGTACGTCCATGAAAGTCTTCACATGCGGCCGAAATGCTTTCACTGCCGGCGGCCCGAAGGTGAGGTTCGGCACGAAATGCCCGTCCATCACGTCCACATGCACCCAGTCGGCGCCCTGCGCTTCGATGGCCTGAATTTCCTCTCCGAAATTCGCGAAATCCGCACTCAGGATGGATGGGGCAATCTTGATGGAACGGTCAAAGCTCATGTCGAACCTCCTTGTTTTCGTGGGGCGGGGTTCACCCCGCCATTTCCTTAGGGATCAAGCGACCCATCTGCGTACCGCTTGGCCATGTCATCCAGATCGATCGGCTTGAGCTTGCCTGCGTTGCCCGCCGTGCCGAACCGTTCAAACCGGTCAAGGCAAAGCTTTTCCATTTCTTCCATCGCTGGAATGGTGAACTTGCGCGGGTCGAACTGCGCTGGGCTTTCCTTGGCCACCTTGCGGAACTGACCGGTTATCGCCATGCGGTTGTCGGTGTCGATATTCACCTTTCGCACGCCCGACTTGATGCCGCGCTCGATCTCTTCAACCGGTACGCCATAGGTCTGGGCCATCTCGCCGCCATTGTCGTTGATCAGGTCCTGCAGGTACTGCGGAACCGACGACGAGCCATGCATCACAAGGTGCACATTGGGGATCTTGGCGTGGATCTTCTCGATCTGGGAAATCGCCAGCGTCTCGCCCGTGGGTTTCGAGCTGAACTTGTAAGCGCCGTGGCTTGTGCCACAGGCAATTGCCAGCGCGTCCACCTTGGTCAGTTTGACGAAATCAAGCGCCTCGTCCGGGTCGGTCAAAAGCTGATCTTCGCTCAGCTTTCCAACCGCGCCCGAGCCGTCTTCTTCCGCCGCTTCGCCGGTTTCCAACGAGCCCAGAACGCCCAGTTCCCCCTCAACAGACGCTCCAACCCAATGGGCCATGCGCGCAACGCGTTCGGTGATCGCAACGTTGTAATCCCAATCGGCGGGCGTCTTCATGTCCGCCTCCAAAGAGCCGTCCATCATCACCGACGTGAAACCGTGCTTGATCGCGCTCATGCAGGTCTGTTCGTTGTTGCCATGGTCCTGGTGCATGCAGATCGGAATATCCGGATACATCTCGGCCAGCGCCTGGATCATGTGTTTCAGCATGATGTCCCCGGCGTAGGACCGTGCGCCGCGGCTGGCTTGCATGATCACTGGCGCGTCGCACTTCGCGGCGGCGTTCATGATCGCCAGGCCCTGCTCCATGTTGTTGATGTTGAAGGCTGGCACGCCGTAATCGTTTTCAGCAGCGTGATCGAGCAATTGTCGAAGGGTAATAAGAGCCATTTTTCGCAGGTCCTCTAAGCAGCAATATCCGAACGCATCAGCGCGGCGATCCCGGGCAAGGTTTTACCCTCAAGCCATTCCAGAAACGCGCCACCCGCCGATGACACATAGGTAAAGTCATCCTTTACTCCGGCATGGATTAGCGCCGAAACCGTGTCGCCGCCACCGGCAACCGACACCGCACCGCCATTTCGGGTCAATTCCGCCGCCTTTTGCGCTAACATGTTGGTAGCCTTGTCAAATGGCGGGATTTCAAACGCACCCAGCGGCCCGTTCCACAGGATCGTCTTGGCCGTTGCAAGCGCATCCGAAAACGCCGTGACGGCCTGAGGTCCGGCATCCAGGATCATCTGGTCCTCGGGGCACATCGCGGCAGGAACCAGCGACATTGCCGTACCGGCTTTGAACTCGGCGCCACAGGCCACATCCTCGGGCAGGTAAAGCGTACAGTTATGCTCAGCCGCCAGCGCACGGATTTCCTTTACCGTGTCGATCTGGTCCGGCTCGTGCAGCGACGCCCCCATAGGTGCACCGTCGGCAAACAGGAAGGTGTTCGCCATACCGCCCCCAACAATCACACCGTCCAGCTTTTTCACCAGGTTCTTCAACACGGCAATCTTGGTCGACACCTTGGCTCCGCCCACGATGGCAATCGCCGGGCTTTCGGGCGCTTCCAGCGCGTTTTGCAGTGCGTTAATTTCCTCACTCATCAGCGGCCCGGCCACCGACGGCATCAGAGTCGCAACTGCCTCGGTACTGGCATGCGCCCGATGCGCACAGGAAAACGCATCATTGACATAAACATCGCCCAGCCGCGCAAACAGAGCGCCAAGGCCGCTGTCATTGGCCTCTTCGCGCGGATCGAACCGCACGTTCTCCATCAGGATCGCCTGACCATCCTGCAGCGCCGCAGCAGCCGCCTCGGCCTCAGGACCCGAAGACGTGGCGCAAAACGCCACATCCACAGCAAGCGCCTCGGCCAAGGTCGGGCGCAACTGATCCACGCTCATCTCGGCCACGACCTTGCCCTTGGGTCGGCCATAATGCGTCAGGATCACCAGCCGCGCACCTTTGGCCAGCAGCGGTTTCACCCCCTCGGCAAAGCGGGTGATCCGGGTCGCGTCGGTGACGCGGCCCTCGCTCATCGGGACATTCAGGTCGGCCCGCACCACAAGGCGCTTACCGCGGACATCCATTTCGGTAATTGCAGGAATTTCCATTTAAATCGTTCCCATATGCACGGCGTTATCTGCCATCCGGCAGCTAAAGCCCCATTCATTGTCATACCAGCCAAGAACGCGCACCAACCGGCCGCCCATCACCTTGGTCTGATCGGCTGCGAAGTTACAGCTATGGGTGTTGTGATTATAGTCCACCGAGACCTTTTTTTCGGTCTCATAGGACATGATCCCTTTCATCGCGCCATTGGCGGCGGCCTCAACTGCGGCGTTCACTTCTTCCGCCGTCACGTCCTTTGAGGCCATGAACGTCAGGTCCACCGCCGACACGTTCGGTGTCGGCACACGGATCGCGCTACCATCAAGCTTGCCATTCAGCTCCGGCAGCACCAATCCAATCGCTTTGGCCGCCCCGGTCGAGGTCGGGATCATGCTCATCGCCGCAGCCCGCGCGCGATAGAGGTCCTTGTGGCGGCGATCCAGCGTCGGCTGATCGCCTGTATAGGAATGGATCGTGGTCATGATGCCCGATTCAATGCCGATTGCATCGTTGATCGCCTTCGCCATCGGTGCCAGGCAATTGGTGGTGCACGACCCGTTCGACACGACCAGATCATCAGCCGTCAGGGTTTCCGAGTTCACACCATGCACGATGGTGACATCCGCGTTGGTGGCCGGTGCCGAGACCAGAACCTTTTTGGCGCCCTGGCGGATATGCACCTCGCTAGCCTCTTTCGAGTTGAACTTGCCCGAACATTCCAGAACCACGTCACACCCCGACCAGTCCAACTCTTCAGGGTTGTAGGTCGAGAACACCTTCATTGCACCCTGACCCACGTCCATCATGTCACCGTCGATCTTGATGTCGCCGGCAAAACGGCCATGGACGCTATCGTATTTCAGCAGATGTGCGATGTCGTTGATCGGCCCGGTGGCGTTCATTTTCACCACTTGGATGTCCTCGCGACCGCTTTCGATGATGCTCGACAGCGTGCAGCGCCCGATGCGGCCAAACCCGCTGATCCCAACTTTGACAGTCATGTCATTCCCTCTTCGTCTTCATTCTTCGCACCCCGGGCCCGGCCCTGGGTTTCGGTTCCTATCCTTGCCACCCCGGAGCCCTGCCCGGAGCATGGCGTTATCCCATCAAGCCGCGCGCGGCATCGGCCACGGCATCAGCGGTAATTCCGAAGTGTGCGTAAAGCTCGCCCGCCGGGGCCGACGCACCAAAACCAGTCATGCCGATGAACCGGTCCTTGTGGCGCAGCATCGCATCCCAGCCCTGCTGCACGGCGGCCTCGACGCCAACACGTGGGGCGGTGCCCAGCACGCTCATGCGGTAGCCGTCATCCTGGCGCGTAAACAGTTCGAAGCAGGGCGCCGACACAACGGCGACCTTCTTGCCCTCTGCCGTCAGCGCATCGGCTGCGGCCATAGCAATCTCAACTTCCGAGCCGGTGGCGATGATCGTCGCGTCGCGCTCACCCTCCACGTCACGTAGGACATAGGCGCCCTTGGCACTCTTGTTCGCGTCGTTATGGGTCGTCCGCACGCAAGGAAGCCCCTGACGTGACAACGCCAGAACCGACGGTGTAGTCTTGTCTGTCATGGCAATTTCCCAGGCCTCGGCCGTTTCCACCACGTCTGCCGGGCGGAACACCATCAGGTTGGGCATCGCACGCAAGGACGCGATATGCTCCACCGGTTGGTGGGTCGGGCCATCTTCGCCCAGACCGATCGAGTCATGCGTCATCACATAAACCACCGGCACACCCATCAGCGCGCTCAGGCGGATCGCGCCCCGACAGTAATCGGCAAAAGCCAGGAAGGTGCCGCCATAGGGCTTGAACCCGCCATGCAGCGCCATGCCGTTCATCACTGCGGCCATGGCAAACTCGCGAACGCCATAATGCATGTAGTCGCCGCCGTAATTGTCCTTTGACACGGGCGTCATCTGGCTGGTGCGGGTGTTGTTCGAGCCGGTCAGGTCCGCCGATCCTCCGACCGAATTGGGCAACGTGCCGTTGACGATTTCCAGCGCCATTTCGCTGGCCTTGCGGGTGGCAACCTTTGGGGCATCCGCCGACAACTGACGCCGGTACTCCGTCATTGCCGCGCTCAGTGCCGTCTCGTCCACGTCACCATGGCTGGCCTCAAAAGCCGCCTTCTGATTATGGGAGGTCAGGCGGTTCTCCCACGCAATACGAACCGCCTGACCACGCTTGGCAATTGCTTGCCATGCCTCGTAAACATCGCCCGGGATTTCGAACGGCGCATGGGTCCAGCCCAGCGCCTCCCGGGTCAATGCAATCTCTTCATCGCCCAGCGGTGCGCCGTGGGTCGCGCTGGTGCCCTGCTTGTTGGGCGCGCCGAACCCGATGATCGTCTTACAGGCAATCATCGACGGGCGCGGATCGGCTTTGGCCGCCGCTATGGCGGCCGCAATGGCTTCTTTGTCGTGCCCGTCCACCGCCTGCACATGCCAACCACTGGCTGCGAAACGGGCCTTCTGATCCGTGCTGGTCGACAGGTCTGCCTTGCCATCGATGGTGATGTTGTTGTCGTCCCACATCACGATCAACCGGCCCAGCCCCATGTGACCGGCCATGTCGATGGCCTCGTGGCTGATACCTTCCATCAGGCAGCCGTCACCGGCGATGACATAGGTGTAGTGATCAACCAGATCGTCGCCGAACCGTGCATTATCCATCCGCTCAGCCAGCGCCATGCCCACGGCGGTGGTGATCCCCTGACCCAGCGGCCCTGTGGTGACCTCGATGCCCTTGGCATGGCCAAATTCCGGGTGCCCCGCCGTGCGATATCCCATCTGGCGGAAGTTGCGGATCTGGTCCATGTCCATGTCGTCATAGCCCAGCAGGTGATTGATCGAATAGACCAGCATCGACCCATGCCCCGCGCTCATCACGAACCGATCGCGGTCTGACCAGGTGTCTGCGCTTGGGTCAATGTTCATGAACCGGTTGAACAGAACCGTCGCCACGTCCGCCATGCCCATCGGCGCTCCGGGGTGACCAGAATTGGCCGCCTGCACCGCGTCCATGCTCAGTGCGCGAATGGCATTTGCCATCATGTCTTCGGTGGTGGTCGAAATCTCTGCGTGGGTGTTCATCTCAGCTCTCCTTGCGGGAAATGGGAAAAAGGTTGGATCAGACGCGCTTGCTCTCGCTCACCAGACGGTGAACCATCGGCGTAAAGATCAGCTGCATCGCAAGGTCCATCTTGCCGCCTGGGATCACGATCGAATTCGCCCGGCTCATCCAGCTGCCGCCGATCATCGAGGTCAGATAGGGGAAATCGATACCGCGCGGATCCTTGAACCGGATCACCACCAGCGATTCATCCGCCGTCGGAATCCAGCGCGCGATGAAAGGATCGGAGGTGTCGACCACCGGCACCCGCTGAAAGTTCACATCGGTTTCGATAAATTGCGGGCAAATGCAATGCACATAGGCATGCATGCGGCGCAGGATCGTATCGGTCACCGCTTCGGTTGTGTAACCGCGCTGTGCCTTGTCGCGATGAATCTTCTGGATCCATTCAAGGTTGATGACCGGCACCACCCCGATTTTCAGGTCGGCGAATTTCGCCAGGTCCACATCATCGTTTTTTACCGCACCGTGCAGGCCTTCGTAAAACAACAGGTCCGATCCATCCGCAAAGCTGCCCCACTCGGTGAAGTTGCCCGGCGCCACACCGAACTTTTCGGCCTCTTCGTCGTCATGCACGTAATGCCGGGTCTCGCCACCGCCGGTTTCACCATAGGTGCGGAACACGTCCTCAAGTTTTTCCAGCTCGTTGGCGTCATAGGAAAAGTGGCTGAACGTGTCGTCACCGGCCTCGGTGCGCTTGGTCAGTTCGGCCTTCATCGCCGCCCGGTCATAGCGGTGAAACGCGTCACCTTCGATGGAAACGGCGTTGATTCCTTCACGACGAAAGATCTGGTCGAAAGTGCCTTTGACGGTCGAGGTGCCCGCACCTGACGAGCCCGTCACCGAGATGATGGGGTGTTTCTTGCTCATTTTCTCTTCCCTATAAGCGCTGGCGTCTTTCAGTCAGTATCTGCGAAATCGGCTCAGTACCCTCTCCTTTGAAGTGTTGCCCTGCGCGCCTTGCCTTGTGTCTCCTCCCACGCGGCAGACGCAGCTTCTTACCCGCGGAACAGCCCGCGTTGCCCAAAGAGCGCCGAAACCTCCTCGTCCGGCAGATCGTGATAGGTTGCCACCCGGTCGACTTTCTCGGACGACCCGAACACCAGAGGCGTGCGCGCATGCAGGCTTTCGGCTGTCTGGTCCAGGATCGGGTCGCAACCATCGGTCGCCTTGCCCGAAGCCTGCTCGACCAGGAACGCCATCGGCGCACATTCGTAAACCATGCGCAACCGGCCGCGCTCGTACCCCGGACGTGCGTCACCGGGATAAAGGAACACACCGCCGCGGGTCAGGATCCGGTGGGTTTCCGCCACCAGACTCGCCACCCAGCGCATGTTGTAGTTGCGATCCCGCGGACCGGTATCGCCGGCCAGGCAATCGTCGATATAGGCACGAACCGGCTTGGTCCAATGACGGTAGTTCGAGGCGTTGATCGCAAACTCCTTGGACGTGGCCGGAATTTCCATTCGATCGTTGGTCAGGATGTATTCACCACTGTCACGATCCAGAGTGTACATCTGGGTACCATCCCCGAAGGTCACGACCAGCGCAGTCGCCGGACCAAAAATGATATAGCCGCCAGCCAACTGTTCCCGCGCCTTGCGCAAGAAGCTTTCCTCGGCTCCATCATTTGCCTTGAAGATCGAGAAGATCGTCCCAATCGACACGTTCACGTCGATGTTCGAGGACCCATCCAACGGATCAATCGCCAGCGCGTAATCCCCCTCCGGGTTCAACTCGACCACGTCTTCCTGCTCTTCGCTGGCATAATAACGCACACCAGTGGATTTCAGTCGCTCGGCGAACATTTCGTCCGCCATGACGTCGAGTGCCTTTTGCTGGTCACCGTCGGTGTTTTCGCCAACACCCGCGCCCAGCGCCCCCGCCAACGCCCCCTTGGCAATGATATCGGCAACGCCAATGCCTACCTCGCAAAGCGCCTCGATGATCGGGGCAAGCTCGGCCGGCATGCGGTCTGTCTTTATGACCTGTCCTGTGGCTGTCATCTTCATCCCCTCCCGATTCTGGACTGGCAGCGTTCGTTGGGGTTGATATTCCAGAGTTGGAAGGTTTATAGAATTTAATAAAATAAAGCCCGGAGTAAAAATAATTTAATGGCCCGCCTGGAATCGATCACCTTGAAACAACTTCGCGCCTTGCGTGCGGTGGCTGAATTCGGGTCGATCACCGCCGCCGCCGAAATACTATCACTGACCCCTCCGGCGGTGCATACCCAATTGCGCACTCTGGAGCAGAATCTCGACTGCACTCTGCTGGACCGTTCGTCATCAGGTGGGGCGCAACTCACCAACGAGGGGCGCGCGGTACTGGATGCGAACATCACAATCGAGTCCGCACTTGAAATTTGTTCCAAGAAATTAAGAGCTTACAAGGAAGGACGCAGTGGCCTCGTAATGCTTGGCGTGGTTTCGACCGGCAAGTATTTTGCACCGCAACTCGTGGCTCAGTTGCGCACGGCATTTCCGGACATCGAGGTCTCGCTCAAGGTTTCCAACCGGGACGGCATAATCACCGCTCTGCAACAGCGCACGATCGAGCTGGCCATCATGGGCCGGCCGCCGCGCACCCCATCTGTCACATCCGAACCGATCGGCGAGCATCCGCACGTGATGATTGCCTCGCCCGATCACCCCCTGGCGGGGCAGCGTGGCATTGCGCCGCAGGCCCTTCTGGACCAGACATTCATCGCCCGCGAGCAGGGGTCGGGCACCCGTATTCTGATGACCCGCTATCTCGACCGGATCGGTGGCGGCACGCCCTACCGGCTGATCGAAATGGAATCAAACGAAACCATCAAACAGGCGGTGATCGCCAACCTTGGCGTCGCCATGATCTCGCAACACACGGTGACCGAGGAACTGCGCTCGGGGCGGCTGGTTGCCCTGGATGCTGATACCCTGCCGATCCGGAGACAATGGTACCTGCTGCACCGCGCCGATCTGGAGCTCTCACCGACCTTACAATCGGTCTTTGGCCACATCTCGGACCAGAAAGGAGCGTTCCTGCCGCAGGTTTGAGGGGTTGCGCCGCCAGACGGCGTCGCCTGGGGCCTCGCTTCGCTCGGCCCGCACGGCATCTGGTGGCGCCGAGCTAGCGCTCAGCGCACCGCATGGTCTGCATTCCGGTTTTACCACAGCACCAGATTGCCCGGTCGCGATTCGAGTATTTGTGCCAAGAAAGAGGTGCGGCTTGGGTAGTCTGCTCAGGGGGTCAGGACGATCTTGCCCGTGGCTCCGCGGCCGAGGACGCGTGCCAGCACGGCGGCAGCGTCCTCGAGCGGATAGCGCCCCTCGATCAACGGTTTGACCTTGCCCGCGGCATACCAGCCAAACAATTCTTCCATGTTGGCCGCATAGACATCCGGCTCGTGCATAGTGAAATTACCCCAGAACACACCCACGACACTGTATTCCTTGACCAGGGTCAGGTTGACTGGAAGCTTCGGAATCTCGCCCCCGGCAAAGCCAATCACCAACAACCGTCCGTTGCGTCCCATGAACCGGCTGGCCGCGTGGAAGGCATCGCCACCAACCACATCATAGCAGACATCGGCACCCTTGCCCTTGGTCAGGCGTTTGACGTCATCCTTGAGATTGTCATAGCCGATCACTTCGTCGGCGCCGGCTTCCTGCGCCAGTGTGCGCTTTTCCTCGGTCGAGGCTACGCCGATGACACGGGCGCCCATGATCTTGCCGATCTGAACCGCCGCGATGCCGGTTGCCCCCGAAGCGCCAAACACCACCAGAGTTTCCCCGGCTTTCAGATCGGCACGTTGTTTCAAGGCGTGATGCGAAGTGCCGTAGGCCACCATCAACGCGCAGGCATCCGCCGGGTCCATCCCGTCTGGCATGACGAAACACTGGTTCGCGGGCATGGCGATCAGTTCGGCGTAACCGCCTAAGCCACCCTTGCCCGCCACCCGGTCGCCCACAGCAAATCCACTGACACCTTCACCCACGGCGGCCACCGTCCCGGCCACCTCCATTCCTGGAGTAAAGGGGGTCGGCGGCTTCATCTGGTAAAGCCCCTGAACCAACAGCCCATCGGGATAGTTCACCCCCGCCGCCTCAACCTTGATCGCGATCTGGCCCTTGCGTGGTTCGGGGGCGGGCACATCCTCGATCACCAGATCCTCAAGCGGTCCATATTCCTTGCAGACGATTGCCTTCATGCGTGTGCCCTCCTGTTGCCTGGCCACGTTAGTGACCAGCCCGGCCTCGCCGCAAGGGCTCAGGCCATGAAATGCCGGAACGTCACGACACGCAAAACCGCTTCCCAATCCTGCCCGGCCCGGCATAGGCTCTGGTCACCAAAAGCCAGGGAGAGAGGAAACCGCCATGTTGGGCCAGATGATGCACCGGCCGCTGATGATCAGCGATATCATTACCTACGCCGCTGAAATGCACCCGCAAGGTGAGCTTGTATCGGTCCGTACCGAAGGCGACATCCACCGCCAGACCTATGCCGAAACCGGCGCGCGTGTGGCCCAGCTGTCCCATGCCCTGCGGGCACATGGGATCAAGGTGGGCGACCGTGTCGCGACACTGGCCTGGAACGGCTATCGCCATTTCGAATTGTACTATGCGGTCTCGGGCATCGGTGCCGTCTGCCACACGATCAACCCACGCCTGTCGGCGGAACAGCTGATCTACATCGTGAACCATGCCGGGGATAAGGTGATGTGTGTCGACACCACCTTCGTGCCGATCCTCGAGGCGGTCCGCGATCATCTGCCCCATGGCATGACCTATGTGATCATGACCGATCGGGCGCATATGCCCGAGAACACGCTTGATGCACTCTGCTACGAGGAACTGCTGGAGGGACAGCCCACTGTAATCGACTGGCCCGAGTTCGACGAAAACACCGCTGCAGGCCTGTGTTATACATCCGGCACAACCGGCAATCCCAAGGGTGCGCTCTATTCGCACCGCTCGACCGTGCTGCATGCGCTGTTCGAGGCGATGACGCTGGGCCCGTCGATACCCCCGGAGTCAAAGATCCTGCCAGTGGTCCCGCTGTTTCACGTCAACGCCTGGGGCCTTCCTTATTTCGCGCCGCTGATGGGCCATTCGCTGATCATGCCCGGCGGGGCGCTGGACGGCCCGTCGCTGTTCAAACTGATGGACAGCGAGAGCGTATTCTCGGCCTGGGGTGTGCCTACCGTATGGCTGGGCCTCGCTGGTGAAATCGAGGCCCAGGGCCGCAAGCCGGACAATTTCGGCCACATGGTTGTCGGCGGATCTGCGGCCCCCCGGATGATGATCGAACGTTTTGAAAAAATGGGCGTCGACGTGGTTCACGCCTGGGGCATGACCGAAATGTCGCCGATCGGCACCCATGGCACCATGCCCAAGTGGGTCGCCGAGCAGCCTTTTGAAAAGATGATCGACTACAAGGCACTTCAGGGCCGCCGCATCTTTGGCGTTGACCTCAAGATCGTTGATGAAGATGGCAATCGCCAGCCCCATGATGGCCAATCTGCGGGCGAGCTTTACGTGCGCGGGAATGCCATCGTGTCGGGCTATTACAACAATGCCGAGGCAAGTCAGGAGGCAATGGACGCCGATGGCTGGTTTGGCACCGGAGACGTAGCAGTGATCACGCCGGACGGGTTCCTGTCGATCCAGGACCGCGCCAAGGACTTGGTGAAATCGGGCGGCGAGTGGATTTCTTCGATCGACCTTGAAAACGCCGCAGTGTCTCACCCGGCGGTGGCCAATGCCGCCGTGGTTGCCGTGCCCCACCCGAAATGGGATGAACGCCCGGTGCTTATCGCCGTACCTGCGGGGAGTGATCGTCCCAGCCTTGAAGAGATGCACGAACATATGTCCGAACATTTCGCCAAGTGGCAGCTGCCTGACGACCTGATCTGGGTCGATGAACTGCCCCTGACGGCAACCGGCAAGGTGTCCAAGCTGAACCTTCGCCGCACCATGGGCGACTACCGCCTGCCGGATCAGCGCTGACACCTGTTGAAATCCCGACTTGGGCCAAGGCCTTATAAAGGCCTTGGCGCGCGCCAGAACGCTACGGCACACGACGCCGTGACGCACCGTCAAACCCGACGCCCCCTTGCGCGGCACCCCCCTTTCGGTGTGCCCTACCAGAGGTTCTGGGAGGAAACCGCATGTCCGAAACTCTTGAAAACTTCCGCACGGAAATCGCCGATTGGATTGCCGCCAACCTGCCGCCCGAATTGCAGGGCGTTGCACAAAGCGAGGAAACCATCTGCTGGGGCGGTCGCAACTGGCAGTTCACTTCGGGCGCCCAACGCGACTGGCTTTCCCGCTGCCATGCCCGCGGCCTGACCTGCCCGCGCTGGCCCACCGAATACGGCGGCGGCGGGCTGTCACGTGCGGAGGAGAAAATCCTGCGCGAGGAAATGGATCGTTCTGGCGCGCCCTCCCCATTGCAAAGCTTCGGCATCTGGATGCTTGGCCCGGCCCTACTGAAATTCGGTACCGACGAACAGAAAGCAGCGCATTTGCCCGACATCACCGCCGGCAAAATCCGCTGGTGTCAGGGCTATTCTGAACCCGGCGCCGGATCGGACCTTGCCAACGTGCAGACGAGAGCCGAGGACATGGGCGATCACTGGCTGGTCAACGGCTCGAAAATCTGGACGTCCTATGCCGACAAGGCTGACAAGATTTTCGCCCTGGTGCGCACTGACCGCGAGGCCCCCAAACACCTCGGCATTTCTTTCATGCTGATCGACATGGAAGCACCGGGCGTGACCACCAAACCCATCCGCCTGATCTCGGGCGCGTCCCCCTTCTGCGAGACCTTCTTCGACAATGTGAAAGTGCCCAAGGAGGGAACAATTGTCGGTGAAATGAATCGCGGCTGGGATGTGGCCAAGTACCTTTTGACCCACGAACGTGAAATGATTGGTGGCGGTGGTGGCGGTCTTCTTGCCGGGTCCACACTAGCAGACCTGATGGGCACACTTGATCCGGTTGCCGCTGCCGACCCATTCATCCAAACCCAGGCGATGGAGCTTGAAGTCGATGCCATGGCCTTTGCCCTAACTATGGAGCGCTACAAGGACATGGCCGAGGCCGGTCAGGGCGTCGGCCACGCCTCTGCAATGCTGAAATACTATGGCACCGAGTTGAACAAACGCCGGCACGAGATTGTCATGTCGGCCCGAGGTACAAATTCGCTCGATTGGGAAGACGGAGCGGCGGCGACATGGCTCAGGACCAAGGCCAACTCGATCGAGGGCGGCACCTCGGAGGTGATGCTCGACATCATCGCCAAGCGCGTTCTCGAACTGCCGTCGAAATGAGGCGCCGCTGACATGGAAAAACTGCTCGATACCGAAGACGAGGTCATGCTGCGCGACGCTGCGCGCGGGTTCCTGGAAGAAAATGCACCGCTGTCGGCTTTCCGTGCCAACCGCGACGCGGTGCGCTCGTATGATCCCGCACTCTGGTCCGAAATGGCCCAGATGGGTTGGGCCGGGGTGCTATTACCGGAAGAGGCTGGCGGGGCAGATATGGGCCACCGTGCCGCCGGCATCCTCTCCGAGGAAATGGGCAAGACTCTGGTGGCGTCACCATTCATCGCTTCTGCAGTCATCGCCGCGACAGCCCTGCGCGATGCCGGGTCCGATCATTTGGCGGATATCGCCGCCGGTCAGGCCCTATATGCGCTCGCGATTGACGAAAGCGCCAAGTTTTCCCCCAAGCACAGCGCGCTTCAAGCGCGTGGCGAGGGCAACGCCTTCCGCCTGTCGGGGCGGAAATGCTTCGTTGCCGACGGTGCCTCTGCCAATCGCATTCTGGTTCTCGCCCGTACCTCAGGCAGCGCAGGCGAAACGCAGGGCCTGACCTTGTTTAACCTTGATGCCGACCGTGCAGGCCTGAACCGCGAGGCCGCAAACAGCATCGACGCCCGCGACTTCGCCACGCTCGACTTCGACAATGTCGAGGCCACCGGCGATGACGTGATCGGAGACGTCGACAATGGCCTCGCCGCGATCACCCCCGCGCTTCAGGCCGGACAGGCCGCCCTTGCCGCCGAACTGACCGGTCTTTCCTCGGGCATCGCCGCGATCACCCTTGGCTACCTGAAAGAGCGCAAACAATTCGGCCGCACCATCGGCTCTTTCCAGGCCCTGCAACATCGCGCCGCGCATCTCTTCAGCGAGATCGAAGTCACCGCTTCCGCCATCGCCAACGCAGGCCGGGTTCTGGATGCAGGCGGCTCGTCTGACCTTGCGGTCAGCCTCGCCAAGGCTCGCGCTACACAAACGGCAAAACTCGCCGTGATGGAAGGTGTGCAGATGCATGGCGGCATCGGAATGACCGACGAATACGATGCCGGATTTTTCATGAAACGTGCCCGTGTCGGGGCCGAATGGCTGGGTGATTACGGCTATCACGCGGCCATTATCGCCGCCCATCGCGGACTTTGAAGGAGATCACCCAATGACCACCCTCACCCCCAACGCCCTGTTTGATCTGACCGGCAAGGTGGCCCTTGTCACCGGTGGCGCCACCGGCATTGGCCGGATGGCGACCGAAGGCCTCGCTGCTGCAGGTGCGCGTGTCATCATCTGTTCGCGCAAGGCCGATGCCTGCGCCGCCGTCGCCGACGAGGTCAACGCGCTTGGCCTGCCCGGCAGCGTCGAAGGCTTCGGCGGCGACGTCGCCACTGAAGAGGGTATCGACGCCATCGTCGCAGAGGTCACATCGCGCACCGACACGTTGCACATCCTGATGAACAACGCCGGGCGCACCTGGGGCGCGCCGATAGGTGAACACCCCTATGACGCCTGGGACAAGCTCCTGTCGCTGAACGTGCAGGGCATGTTTCACCTGACACAGGAACTGCTGCCGCTGCTGCTCAAGGGTTCGGCGCCGAACGACCCCGCGCGCGTGGTTAACGTGGGTTCGGTCATGGGCGACATCCCCAAGGGCACAGCCACCTATTCCTATGCCGTCTCCAAGGGCGCGGTGCATCACATGACCCGTGTCCTGTCGAATGACCTCGCCCCGCAGGGCATCACCGTCAACGCTATTGCCCCCGGCCCGTTCGTCTCGAAAATGACCGCTTTCGCGCTCGCCTCCGAGGCCGGTCAACAACAAGCCGCCAAGGGTGTTCCCCTTGGCCGTGTCGGCACACCTGAGGATATCGCGGGCGCGTTACAATACCTCTGCAGTCGCGGCGGCGCTTATGTCTCGGGCGCGATCCTTCCCTTGTCTGGCGGGATGCAGTCCAACGCCCCCGGCAACCTCTTCAACGAGGACCTGTAGTCATGCCCGACACCATTACACTCGCTGAACTGAAGGCGCTCGAAGGCAAACCCTTCGGCACCTCCGACTGGTACGAAATCACACAAGAGAAAATCGACAAATTCGCCGACGTCACCGAGGACTGGCAGTTTATCCATTGCGACCCCGAGGCAGCCAAGGAAACCCCATTCGGGACCACCATCGCGCACGGCTTCCTGACGCTCTCGATGCTTTCGGCCATGGTCTATGAAATGCCGGTCCTGAAAAACGTCGCAATGGGTGTGAACTATGGCTTCGACAAGATCCGCTTCCTGTCACCCGTGCCCGCCGGTGCCCGCATCCGGGCGCATTTCACCATGACCCATGTCGATGACAGCCACCCTGGCTTCGTCACCACCCGCATGGAAACCACAATCGAGATCGAGGGTCAGGACAAACCGGCGCTGATCGCAGATTGGATCGGCCGCCGCTATTTCGGAGAAGAGACATGACAATTCGTTTTGACGGGCGCGTCGCCATTGTCACCGGTGCAGGTGTGGGCCTTGGCCGGTCTCATGCACTTGGCCTCGCCGCGCGCGGTGCCAAGGTCGTGGTAAACGATCTTGGGGTCGCCACCGACGGCACAGGATCGTCTGATGCCGCCAAACAGGTCGTTCACGAAATCCGCGAAGCGGGTGGCCACGCCATCGCCAATGGCGCCAATGTAGCCAACGCCGATCAAGTGCAGGCCATGGTGGACGAAGCGATTGCCGAATTCGGCCACGTCGACATCCTTGTGAACAACGCGGGCATCCTGCGCGACAAGACCTTCGCAAAGATGCATCTCGACGACTTCCAATCCGTGCTCGACGTTCACTTGATGGGGTCCGTCAACTGCACCCACGCTCTTTGGCGCCACATGATCGAACGCGAATATGGCCGCATCGTTTTCACCACGTCGGCCAGCGGCATGTATGGCAATTTCGGGCAGGCCAACTATGGCGCGGCCAAATCCGCCATGCTGGGCCTGATGAACGTGCTGCACCAAGAGGGCCATCGCAAGGGCATCCGCGTCAACATGCTGGCCCCCACCGCCGCCACCAGAATGACCGAGGCGTTGCTCCCACCCGCGGTCCTGCCGCTGCTTGCACCCGAGACGATCACGCCGGGCCTCCTCGCTCTTGTCAGCGAAGACGCCCCGGCCAAGATGATCCTTGGTGCGGGTGGCGGTTGTTTTGCCGAAACCAAGATCTACGAAACCGAAGGCGTTGCCCTGCCTGATGACGACATGACGCCCGAAGCGGTGATGGCCAACATGGCCCGCATCCGCGATCCGCAAGGTCAGCAGGAAATGCCCGGTGCCTTCGACCAGACCAACAAATACATCCGCAAGGCCGCAGACCTGCGCGGCATCTCGCTTGACCAAAAGGACTAAGACCCATGCGCGACGCTCTTATCGTTTCCACCGCCCGCACCCCGATCGGCAAGGCCTATCGCGGCGCTTTCAACGCCACCTCGGCGCAAACCCTGATCGGCCACGCCGTATCGAACGCGGTCAGCCGTGCAGACCTCGATGGCTCGGAGGTTTCCGACTGCATCATCGGCGCGGCCCTGCAGCAGGGCTCGACCGGCGGCAATATCGGTCGGCAGGCGGTGATCCGCGCAGGTCTGCCGGTAACCGTGGCCGGAATGTCTCTCGACCGTCAGTGCTCGTCCGGCATGATGGCCATAGCCACGGCGGCCAAACAGGTTGTGCATGACGGCATGGACATCGCCATCGGCGGCGGGGTCGAATCCATCAGCCTCGTCCAAAACGAAAAGATGCGCGTCGACCATCTGGCTGACAAATGGATCCAAGCCAACAAGCCGGCGCTTTACATGACCATGCTGGAAACCGCCGAAACCGTGGCCGAACGCTACGGCGTCAGCCGCGAAGATCAGGACGCATACGCCCTGCAATCGCAACAGCGCACCGCCGCCGCGCAGGAAGCAGGTAAGTTCGACGATGAAATCGTGCCCCTGACCACCAACATGGGCGTGATGGACAAGGAGACCAAGGAAATCTCGTTCCACGAGGTTACGCTGGAAAAGGACGAAGGCAACCGCCCCGGCACCACGCTGGAAAACCTCCAGGGGCTGCAACCGGTCTTTAAAAACGGCCAAGTCATCAAGGAAGGCAAATACATCACCGCCGGCAACGCAAGCCAGCTCTCCGACGGGGCCTCGGCATCGGTTGTGATGGAGGCCAAAGAGGCCGAGAAGCGCGGGCTGGAACCGCTGGGCCGCTATGTCGGCGTGATGGCCGCCGGGTGCGAACCCGACGAAATGGGCATCGGACCGATCTATGCCGTGCCGAAACTGCTCGACGCGCACGGCCTCAAGATGGACGATATCGGGTTGTGGGAACTGAACGAAGCCTTCGCCAGCCAGGTGCTGCAATCCGCCCGCGTCCTCGGCATCCCCAACGAGATCCTCAACGTCGATGGCGGCGCGATTTCCGTAGGCCACCCCTATGGCATGTCCGGTGCCCGCATGGTCGGCCACGCCCTGATCGAGGGTAAACGCCGTGGCGCGAAATACGTGGTTTGCACCATGTGCGTCGGTGGCGGCATGGGCGCGGCGGGCCTGTTCGAGGTTCTTTGACCCGGCTATTGGCCCGTCAGGCCCACGCCCGGGCGACGGGGTGGGTGGGCGGGTCGTTGCCCGGGCGTGGGACACCCTCTCTACACACACTCACGGATGCATTCATGACCCTTCCCTCCCAACTTCAGAACCTGCGCCTGCCAGTCATCGGCTCTCCACTTTTCATCATCTCGAACCCCGATCTGGTGATCGCCCAGTGCAAGGCCGGTATTGTCGGCTCGTTCCCGGCGCTCAACGCCCGCGAACAGGACGGAGACCCGATCATGCTTGAGGCGTGGTTGAAGCGCATTACCGAAGAGCTGGATGCGCACAATCAGGCCAACCCCGATCACCCCGCCGCACCCTACGCGGTAAACCAGATCGTCCACCGCTCGAACACGCGGCTCGACCGGGATCTGGAAATCTGTGCCAAGTGGAACGTGCCAATCTGGATCACCTCGCTGGGTGCAAGGGTCGAGGTTAACGAGGCCGCCCATTCCTGCGGTGGCATCACCCTGCATGACATCATCAACAACACCTTCGCGCGTAAAGCGATCGAGAAAGGTGCAGACGGTCTGATCGCAGTTGCCGCCGGCGCAGGCGGCCACGCTGGCGCGCAATCCCCGCTCGCCCTGATCAGCGAAATCCGCGAATGGTTCGACGGCCCGCTTGCCCTCTCGGGCGCGATTGCCAACGGCAATTCAATCCTTGCAGCGGAAGCCATGGGCGCTGACCTCGCCTATATCGGCTCGCCCTTCATCGCCACGGAAGAGGCCAACGCAGTTCAGGGCTACAAGGACATGATCGTTGCATCCGGGGCCGAGGATATCGTCTATTCCAACCTCTTCACTGGCGTACATGGAAACTATCTCGCGCCTTCGATTGCCAATGCCGGGATGGACCCGAAAAACCTTGAACACTCCGATCCATCCAAGATGAATTTCGGTGCTGACCGCGAGAAACCCAAAAGCTGGAAAGAAATCTGGGGGTCCGGACAGGGTATCGGTTCGATCAAGGAAGTGCAGTCCACCGCCCGGATGGTCGACCGATTTGCCGCTGAATACACAGCGGCCCGCGAAAGGCTCTGCGGTGCCTGAGCTTTTCCTCATCCGCCACGCCCAGGCCTCGTTCGGGGCGGCGAATTACGACAAGCTTTCCGATCTCGGCCATGAGCAGTCCGAGGAACTGGGCCGTGCTTTGAAGGCCCAAGGCGTAACACCCACGTCCTTCTGGGCTGGCACCCTGACCCGTCACCGCGAAACGCTCGACGGTATCCTGCGTGGCATGGGCGCCTCTGCTGCACCGCAAACCCACGCCGGATTCAACGAATTCGATTTCACCGCCCTGCTGAATGCGAAATACGCAGAACAACCCGCCCCGGAAAACATGCACACCGAACGCAAATCCCACTTTCGCACCCTGCGCGACACGGTGCTGGAATGGGAACGCGACGATATTCCAAACCCACCGGAATCCTGGGCCGATTTCACCAACAGAACCCGCCACGCCATGCGCACCGCCATGGACCCGGACCAACAAACCGTGCTTGCCGTGTCCTCGGGCGGCGCAATCGGTCGTATCGTCGCCGACACGCTCGATTGCCCGCCCGGCCAACAGATCAAGCTGCAACTCCAAACCAGGAATTGCTCTGTCACCCGTTTCGTCTACTCTGCCAGGACAACCTACCTGACCGGGTTCAACGAAACCCCGCACATCAACGCCGCCAACCAAGAGCGGCTTCTGACTTACTCCTAGGGAGGCCAACATGAGCGCGAACGCCGCCGCCCAACTCGATACCGACGCGGTTGAAACATACCTCACGGCCAACTTGCCCGGTTTCACCGGTCCGATCGAGCTGCACAAGTTCTCGGTCGGTCAATCCAACCCGACGTTTCGTCTGACCACGCCGTCAGGCGAATATGTCCTGCGCCGCAAACCCCCCGGGGTCTTGCTCAAATCCGCCCATGCCGTCGACCGCGAGTTCCGGGTACAAAAGGCGCTGGCAGGTACCGACGTGCCGGTCGCGAACATGCACCTCCTGTGTGAAGACGATGACGTCATCGGGTCCGCTTTCTACGTGATGGAAAACGTCACCGGCCGCCGCTTCGACGACCCGTCCCTGCCCGAACTCGACAAACCGGACCGCCGTCCCGTCCATGATGAAATGTGCCGCGTTCTCTCGGCCATCCACTCGGTCGATATCAACGCTGTCGGCCTGTCGGATTATGGCCCCCCCGGCAACTATTTCGAACGTCAGGTCGGGCGCTGGTCCAAGCAATACGAGGCGTCGAAAACCGATAACATCCCCGAGATGGAAGAGCTGTCGCAATGGCTGCAAACCAACATTCCCGCAGATGACGGGCAGCGCACTCTGGTCCACGGCGACTATCGCATCGACAACCTGCTCTGGCATCCCTCGGAACCGCGCGTTCTTGCCATTCTTGATTGGGAACTCAGCACCATCGGCCACCCCTTCGCCGATGTTGGTGCGGTGCTCATGCAATGGGCCATGCCTCCCGGCACCGAGGGCCGTGGCCTCGCCGGCATTGATCGCACCGCCAAAGGTCTGATCACCGATACCGAATTCGTCGAAAGCTACTGCCGCCACCGCGGGCTTCCCGGCATCGACAAGCTCGGCTTCTACCTCGCCTTCAACTTCTTCCGCATGGGCGGCATCCTTCAGGGCGTGTTGAAACGCGCGCTCGACGGCAACGCCTCAAACCCCGAACGCGCCAAGAAGTTGGGCGGCTTCGTCCCCCTCTTTGCCAATGCCGGGCTTCAGGCGGCCAAGACGGTGTGACCATGGACGACTCATTGCGCGAACCCCCCTACCCGTTTCAGGCTCATCTCGGCTTTACCATCGACGAGTGGAACCAGGATTACTGCCGCCTATCCCAACCCATGGTCCCTCATATCGGCAACCGATACGGCATCCCCCATGGTGGCGTACTGGCAACACTGCTCGACACCGCCGCAGGCTATGCCGTCTGCTACACTGGCGACCGCGACAACAAGCAGCTGGTAATGACCCTGTCGCTCAACGTGCAATATCACTCGGTCGCGCGCGGCGAGATGCTGATCGCCGAGGGCCGCAAGACCGGCGGCGGCAAATCCGTCGCCTTCGCCGACGCCGAAATCACAGACGAAAATGGCACCAAGATCGCGACGGCCACGGCCGTCTTCAAATACCGTTCCGGAAAGGGAAAACCATGACCGACCAAATGCAATGTATCACCTTGGCCCAGCGCCCCTTTGGCGCGCCCAAGGACGAGGATTTCGCCCTCGAAACCCGCGACATCCCCACCCCCGGTGAGGGTGAGGTTCTGGTCCGCGTCCACTACATGTCGCTCGACCCCTACATGCGTGGCCGCATGAATGACGCCAAGTCCTATGCCGAACCCGTACCGATTGGCGGCGTCATGGAGGGCGGCGGATGCGGCGAAGTCATCGCCTCGAACGATCCCAGTTATGCCCCCGGAGACATGGTCTTTGGCATGTTCGGTTGGGCCACACACGGGATTCAACCGGGAAACATGCTGCGCAAGCTCGATCCGCGTGTGCCGATCACCACCTCGCTTGGCGTGCTGGGTATGCCCGGTTTCACCGGTTGGTACGGCCTCACGGAACTCGGCAAACCGAAAAAGGGGGAAACCCTCGTCGTTGCCGCCGCCACCGGCCCTGTCGGCTCGATGGTGGGCCAGATTGCCAAGGCGCGTGGATTGCGCACTGTCGCCATTGCCGGGGGCGCCGACAAATGCGCACTGGCGACCGAAAAGTTCGGCTTTGACGCCGCCATCGACCACCGCGCCCATTCCGATGCCTCGTCGTTGCGCAAGGAACTGGCCGCCGCTTGTCCCGATGGCATCGACATCTATTTCGAGAATGTCGGCGGCAAGGTATTCGAGGCCGTGCTGCCCCTGATGAACCGCTTCGGTCGTATCCCGGTCTGCGGCATGATCTCGGGCTACAACGCCACCGAAATGCCCGAAGGCCCCGACCGGTTCCCGATGTTCTGGAGCACGGTCCTGATCAAGCACCTGACCGCGTCAGGCTTCATCATCTCGAACCATTTCGACCTCTACCCGGCCTTCCTGCAAGAGGTGGTGCCGATGATCTCTTCAGGCCAGGTCGCCTATCTCGAGGACATCGCCGAAGGTATCGAAAACGCCCCGCGCACCTTCATGGGGCTGCTCGAAGGCAAGAATGTCGGCAAGCAGATCGTCAAACTGATCTAGAGCGCGCGGAGTTTGGTCTAGTCATGTAATCCCCCGATCGCCGAGGCAGCATTTGCATGCCACCACGCGTTCGAAAATCGGGGCAATTCCATTGAACGCAAGGCGCCTCGGTTTGATTTGCAACACTGCGGTTTTTCCTTTGAAACCCGCCGCCACATTGCTGCCACAATTGCTTATCTGGGGGAGGGTTTGTCGCTCTCCCCCAAGATGTAGCAATTCCTGCCGTCTATCCAATTGAAAACAAATCTTTTCTAAAAATGTAGCCCATGCTAGGTTTGAAGCATCAAAAAAATGCCAGCCGGAAAACCGGCGGTGATTGAGGCAGAAAAGGCAGACACCCATGCGCATGCGTGGCAGGCACCCCGTCCGGTACGGGATATTCATCTTTGCAGCATTGTGGATGCTTGTCGTCGTGCCCATTTCGGCCGCGGCCGCGCCCTATGCAGCGATGGTCGTGGATGCGCGCACTGGTGAGGTGCTGCATTCCCGCAACGCCGACACGCGCCTGCACCCGGCCTCGCTCACCAAGATGATGACGCTCTACATCGCCTTCGAAGCGATCAAACGCGGCGAAATCAGCCTCGACACCAATATCCGAATCTCAAAAAATGCTGCCGCCGAGCCGCCTTCGAAACTGGGTCTCAAGGCCGGGCAAAGGATCAAGCTGCGCTATTGCATCCGGGCGGCGGCGGTAAAATCCGCCAATGACTGCGCCACGGCAATTGGCGAGGCGATCTCGGGCTCCGAGGCCAAGTTTGCCCGCCGGATGAACCGCACCGCCAAGGCGCTGGGCATGACCCGCACCACCTTTCGCAACGCCCATGGGCTGACCGAGAAGGGGCACCTGTCAACGGCGCGCGACATGACCTTGCTAGGCCGTCACCTGCTCTATGACTATCCACAGTACTACAACCTGTTCTCGCGCCGCTCGACCCATGCCGGGGTGCGCGAAGTGTCGAATACCAACCGCCGGCTTCTGGATGCCTACAGAGGCGCTGACGGCATCAAAACCGGCTATACCCGCGCTGCCGGATTCAACCTTGTCGCCTCGGCCGAACGGGGACGTGAACGGGTGATTGCCACCGTGTTTGGCGGCCGCTCCACCGCGTCGCGCAATGCCAAAGTGGCCGAGCTTCTCGACCTCGGGTTCCGCCGCGCACCGTCCAAGGCGCCGCTGCGCAAACCGGCCGCGCCCACCTATGCGCAGCCGAAACCCAAGAAGCACATCCCCGGAACAGCAGGTAAAACCATCCGCCTGATCACCGCCGTCAAGAAAAGCCTGCGCCCCAAGGTGCGCCCGGGCAGCGAGACAATTCCGACCCCGGCCCCGGTGATCGTCGCCGGGCTCAAGGATGATATCCAGGACGCCCTGAAAGAGGTTCAGGCCACGCCGGACCCTGCACCCAAGCCAAAGCCCGAGCCGACCGCTACTTCTCAAGTCAAACCCACCAAACCAAGTGTCACCCCCAAGGCCCGGCCGGCAAACCTCGTTCTGGCCTCAGCCCCCGCTTCACCGAAGCAGGTACAGGAAGTCGTCACCCGCATCAGTGCCAAAGGCAACAAGCATTGGGGCATCAATGTCGGGCGTTATCGCTCGCGCTATGCCGCCGAGCGTGTTCTGCTGAAGACCGCGCTGAACGAGATGGAAACGCTCGATGGCACCTCGCGCAAGGTGATCCAGAGCAAGAAGGGGTTCGACGCCAACTTTACCGGCCTGACCCGTGACAGTGCCGAACTGGCCTGCCGCCGCTTGCAGGCCCGCAATGTCACCTGTTTCATGATCGGTCCCGGCTGATCAGAGGCTTTGCGCCGCCTTCGGCGTCGCCAGGGGGCCTCGCTTCGCTCGGCGGGACGGCGGGCCCGTCGCTGCTTTCCCAGAGATCGCATCAAGATCAGCTGTCGGGATTTGAGTATTTTCCCCAAGAAAGAGCACGGACGCTGGTCTCTTTCTTGGCGCAAATACTCAGAAGACCCACCTCTTCAAACCGGGCAGGCACCTGCAATTGGAACGGTGGAACGTTCAGCTCTTGGGTTTGTCGTCATATTCGTCTGACAGGATGCGCCGGGCATTGCCTTCGGGGTCGTCATATTGATTGCTGCGCACGGTAAAGACAAAAGCCAGAAGCCCGACACCGCCCAGGATCAACGAGATCGGGATCAAATAGGTCAGGATGTTCATGCCGTTACCTCAACCGCAATGCATTCAGCGACACTGTAATCGAACTGGCGGACATCGCCAATGCGGCAATCAGCGGCGTGGCGAGGCCCGCCACCGCCAAAGGCACAGCGATCACGTTGTAGAGCGTGGCAATACGGAAATTCTCGCGGATGCGGCGGATGGCGGATTGCGCCGTGCTCACTGCATCACCAATCGGTGACAGATCTCCGCCCAGAAGCACGATATCGCTGGCCACCCGCGCCGCGTCCAGCGCGCTGGCCGGTGAGATTGACACATGCGCCGCGGCAAGCGCCGCCGTGTCATTCAGACCATCGCCCACCATCAAAACCTTGCGCCCGTCCTCGGCCATGTCCTGCACCCGCGCGGCCTTGTCCGCAGGCAGCGCCTCGGCCATCCAATGCGGAATGCCCAGGCGCGCCGCCATGGCCTCGACCGCCGCGGTGGTATCGCCCGACATCAGGTAGACCTCTTTGCCCGCCTCTTTCAGTGCGGCAATCGCCTGTTCGGCGCCTTCGCGCAGCCGGTCGGTGAATTCGAACGCCTGCGAGTCTTCATCACCGACCTTAAGCCAGGCCGCCGTGCGGCTGATCGACGGCGCATTGACCCATGTGGCACGGCCCAGGCGAACTTCGCGGCCCTGCCACGTGCCCTTGGTGCCGTATCCCGGAACCTCGGTGATCTCTTCGACTTCGGCAGGCTCAAACCCCGCGTCACGCGCGGCCGCCACCAGCGAAACCGAAAGCGGATGCGAAGATCCCTGCGCCAGCGCCATGGCAATTTGAACATCGCGGGTCGACACCTGATCCAGGTTCATCACTTCGGGCGTGCCCGAAGTCAGCGTGCCGGTTTTGTCGAACACCACAGTATCGACCTGCGCCAACCGTTCCAGCGCGGTCGAGTGCTTGATCAGCATCCCCTTGCGGAACAGGCGCCCCGACGCTGCTGTCGTCACAGCCGGCACGGCCAGGCCAAGCGCACAGGGGCAGGTAATGATCAGAACGGCGGCAGCGATGTTAAGCGCCGTTCGCACGTCCCATGTGTAAAGATACCAACCGACAAAGGCCAAGGCGGACAGGATATGCACGCCCGGCGCATAAAGCTTGGCGGCGCTGTCTGCCAGCGAGGTATAGCGCGAGCGGCCCGATTCAGCGATCGCCACAAGATCTGCCATACGGTGCAGCGAGGTCTCTTCACCTACGGCCGTAGCGCGGATCACCAGCGGCCCGGTCAGGTTCACCTCACCCGCCGAAACACCCTGCCCCGGTCCACCATAGACCGGCAGAGTTTCCCCGGTCAGAAGCGAGCGGTCGATCTCTGAATGACCTTCAAAAATCTCGCCATCTACCGGCATCCGTCCGCCCGGGCGCACCAGAACCAGATCTCCAACGACAACCTGCGCGACCGGCACCTGATGTTCCTCGCCATCCACCATCAGGATCGCACGGGGCACTTCCAAAGCGGCCAGTTCCTCGGCCGCGGACCGGGCAATCGCCCTTGTGCGGTGGTCAAGATAACGACCGGCCAGAAGGAAGAAAGTGAGCGCCAGCGCCGCATCGAAATAGGCATGTTCACCGGAAAGGGACGTTTCCCAAAGCGACGTGAAAACCGCCAGCAGGATCGCCAGCGTAATCGGCACATCCATGTTCAGCCGCCCGGCCCTGAGCGCCGTCCAGGCGTGACGGAAAAACGGCTGGCCGGAAAAAGCAATCGTCGGCAGGGTGATCGCGGCACTGATCCAGTGAAACATGTCGCGGGTTGCATCCGCTGCCCCGGACCAGACCGACACTGACAACAACATCACATTCATCGAGGCAAACCCGGCCACGGCCAACCGCATCAACAGCTCGCGACCGGCCTTGTCGGTCTCGGTCGCACTCAGTGTCCCGGGATCAAGCTCGTATGCCTCATAGCCTATGTCTTCCAACATCTTGGCCAGATCGTTGGGCATCACCTCAGGGTCGGCCTCGATCGTGGCGCGCTTGAGGGTCAGGTTCACCCGCGCGCTTTCGACACCAGGATAGTCATTCAGCGCCTTTTCCACCGCAACGATACAGGCGGCGCAGTGAATTGTTGGCAATGACAGGGCAATGCGCACATCTTTTTGCTCGGCCGCATCCGCCAACGCCTCGGCCGCCGGGGCGGCAGAGCAGGCCGGACAGGCCGAAAGGTTTGGGCGCATCGTTGCGGTCATGGCGCTACTTCTTGAATTCCATCTTCACACGTTTGCGGAACTCGGTGCCGTCGGCAGCATAGGCCACCATCCGCACGTCCCAATTGCCATCTTGCAGGCTCAGCGGTGCGACATAGGCGCTGCCGTTGAACCGGAACTCGGGCTCGACATCTTCCTTTACGCTGGTCGGGCGACCCAAGATCGCGTTCAGCTCTTTTACTTCGACCGGGTTGCCGTTGCGGTCGGTGATGGACAGGACCAATTCCTCCCCCTCATGCCGTGCCGACACAGACCAGCCCAGGGCCTCCTGCAGCGCCTTGCGCTTGTCGAACTCCTGGCTCGCGACATACGAGTTCTTGACCTCAAGCCCGGGGAAAGTCTTCACCGCGCTAAACGCCATGATCAGGTTGACCGCGATGATCACTCCGAAGGCGGCGACAAAACCGATCAGCACATGCTTGCCGGTGATCTCGCGGCCCTTTTTCGTGCCGTCGGACATCAATTCGCCTTTCCGTTAAACACGGTATCTTTATAGGCTCGGTCGCCATTTGTCATGTCTTCCGCCCAGAAGCGGAACGGAACGCGTTCACTTTCCGCTGGCTGCGATCCCTTGGGCGCCATGACGTAGACGCGCACCGGCAGGGCGGTATCGGCGGGCACCTTGACGGAACTATAGGCACTGCCTTCAATCTCCATCGTCAGGGATGGGTCGCCCCGTACCGACAACAGGAATGGTCGTTCTTCGCCGTGCTTGTTGCGCAGCTTGATCTCGTAGACATTGCGTATCGTACCATCGGACAGTGTTACAAAGGTCGGGTTGCGGATCGGAGCGACAGTCATGTCGATGTCAGAGCGGATAAACAGCGCCACGATCAGGCCAACACCCACCAGCGACCATAGGCTGGTGTAAAGCATGGTCCGCGGCCGGAAAACGTGCTTCCAGATGTTCTTGGCGGTCCCGCCCTCGCGTTCGGCCTTTTCGTCGGTATAGGCCATGTAATCGATCAAACCGCGCGGCTTGCCGATCTTGTCCATCATGTCGTCGCAGGCGTCGATGCACAGCGCACAGGTGATGCATTCCAGCTGCTGACCGTCACGTATATCGATCCCCACAGGGCAAACGTTCACACAGGCCATGCAATCGATGCAGTCCCCCTGATCCGGGTTCTCCTTGCCTTTCTTCAGCTTGCCACGCGGCTCACCACGCCAGTCGCGATAGGCCACGACAAGCGTGTCCTCGTCCATCATCGCCGCCTGAATACGGGGCCATGGGCAGGCATAGATACAAACCTGCTCCTGTGCGATCCCGCCGAAGAAAAAGGTCGTGCCGGTCATCACCATGATGGTGGTATAGGCAATCGGGTGCGCCTGGCCGGTAACCAGGTCCACCAAAAGTGTTGGCGCATCGGTGAAATAGAAAACCCAGGCCCCACCGGTCGCAAGCGCGATCAAAATCCAGGAGCTGTACTTGATTAACCGCAGGCGGAACTTGCGGAAGTCCCATTTCTTCTGCCGGTGCAGACGCAGGCGCGCGTTGCGGTCCCCCTCAATCCAGCGTTCGACCAGAACGAAAAGGTCCGTCCAAACTGTTTGTGGACAGGCATAGCCGCACCACACCCGCCCCAATGCCGAGGTAAACAGAAAAAGCCCCAAACCGGCCATCACCAGCAAGCCTGCAATGAAATAGAATTCATGCGGCCAGATCTCGATCCAGAAGAAATAGAATCGGCGGTTCGCCAGGTCTGCCAGAACCGCCTGATCGGGCAGGCTGGGCCCACGGTCCCACCGAATCCAGGGGGTCAGATAGTAGATCCCCAGGGTAAAAATCATGATCCCCCATTTCAGGTTACGGAACTTGCCGTAGACCTTTTTTGGAAACACCGGCTCACGCGCGGCATAAAGCTTTTGGGGTTCTTGTTGGGACACGGAATCACTCCGGAAATACTGTTCGCAGTCAGGGTCTTCTCACAGGTTGGGATCACGAACACTTTGACCTGTATCAAACCGGCTTCGATATTCTACATTTTTGACACACCTATTATTTAGTCACGCTTTGCCGCCCCTGCCTGCGTAGCCACCTGACAAATTCACGCACAGGCGGGCGCTGCACCCCGGGGCGGGTGACGATGAAATATCCCTGCGCCCTGTCATCGCGGCACAGGATGTTCAATCGTCCGGCCGCAATATCGGCCTCAACTGTCACCAACGCCACCGCCGCCAGCCCCTGACCGGCACGCACCGCTTCCAGCATCATGTTGCCAGGCAGCGACGTTGTTCCATGGGTCAGCTCGCCACTGGCACCATGTCGGCTCAGGAATGCACTGGCCTCGTTTGTGCCGATTTCCTGCAACCAGGGGAACTCGCCCAGCGCCTCAATCTCACAAGGGGTCGGCCCGTTATAAAGCGAGGCCGCCCCCACCACCACGACCGGCGATGGCAGCAGCAAGTCGGTCTCGAGTCCACGCCACTCGCCATTGCCATACCGGATCGACAGATCAACTCCTCCAGGGCCGATCTCGCGCACTTCCGCCGAGGCGTCGATCATCAGATCAATACCGGGATGTTTGGCGCGGAAATCCGGCAAACGTGGCACCAACCAGGCCGATGCCAGAGTCGGAGTGGCCGACACCAACAGCGGTCGTTCGGCCTCGACTCCGGTCATTTCGTCGATTGTCTGGGCAATCCCCTCAAACCCCTGTTGCAAGGCCCTGGCCAGCCGCTCGCCCTCTGCCGTCATCCGCAGTCTGCGCCCGGTTCGGTCAAACAAGGCGACGCCCATATGCGCCTCCAGCGCACGTATCTGCTGGCTTACCGCCGCGTGGCTCACGTTCAAACGCGCGCCAGCCTTTGTGATGTTGCCTGTTTCGGCATAGGCCGCAAAGGCACGCAGCGCGGCAAGCGGCGGTAAGGACATCCAATCAATCATGTAATCTCACCTTACATATAGACAGGCACTTTGACTCGCAACAAAGCCGTAAAATTTCCTATTTTCAAGACATTACTGCATGAGGAAAGGAAAAGTCATGCTTACAATATGGGCCGATTCCTTCTTGATCGCCACACGTCAGAAAACGCACAGCCGCTCGCGTTGGGACGCACCAGATCACTGGCGGCAACGCAAAACTTCAACCCCAAACCGGAGAAAGCACCATGATTGACCCTATCGTCTATCACCCTGACCTCAGCGACCGAGGGTTGCGTAATTTCCGCGTCTGGCCTTACCTGTGCAACTGCGCCGAGACAAAAAAACACCGGCGCGCAGGCCGGTGGGGATCGGGTGCGAACAAAAGCCTCTAAAGAGGCATTTCATCGTCACCTATTGAAATTCTGCACAACTTGGGCAGAATAAGCTGGCACCGGCCTTCCAGGAAACGCGCGAACAGGACGGAAGGGCCGGTGCCATATCCGGGGGCTCACACCCCCGGAATTCTTTTATTCACCACCACCAAGCTGGTGGACATAAGTCGTAACGGCGCGAATCTGCGCTTCGCTGAGACGGGTGTCCCAATTCGGCATAACGCCCGAACGACCGTTGTAGACGGTTTCCTTGACCGAATCGTAGTCACCGCCATACAGCCAGATTGCATCAGCCAGGTTCGGCGCGCCTTGATCTTGGTCACCTACACCGCCTTCTGCGTGACAGGACGAGCAGTTATCTTCGAACACGACCGCACCGGCTGCGACAAGGCTTGCGTCCTTGGCTTCGCCAGACAGCGACATCACGTAGTTGACCACCTGTTCGATCTCTTCTTTCTCAAGAAGCTCGTCACGGCCATAGGCACCCATATCGTTGATCCGGGTGTCTTCGTGATCCGGGCTGCGGATACCGATTGTGATGGTTTCATGGATCGCTTCCATGCTGCCACCCCAAAGCCAGTCATCGTCCTGCAGGTTGGGATACCCCTTGAACCCCTGCGCACCCGAGCCGTGACACTGGGCGCACCAGGTCTTGAACACGGCGGCGCCCGACGACACGGCATAGCCTTTCAGCTCGGCATCGTCCGCAATCGAGGCAAGCTCGACCGAGGCCAGCTTGTCATTCTTCGGTGCGTTCGCTTCATTGACCGCGTTGATGTCGGCAGCCACTTCACCCCGGGTCGAGAATCCCAGGTAACCGGCGGTCGCGCCCTTGATACCCGGCCAGGCCGGATAAGCGATGGTGTACCAAATGCCCCAGATGATGGTTGCGTAGAAGATCCACACCCACCAGCGCGGCAGCGGGTTGTTGAATTCTTCAATCCCGTCCCAGCTGTGGCCCGTGGTATCCGGGTCTTGGTGATTTTCAGGTTGTTTAGCCATATGTCTTACGCCTCCTTGGCGTCCCGCGCAGGCGCGGGCTTGTCTTCATGCCGAAACGGAATCTCTGCCACATCGCGATAGGTCTTCGTACTTCCTGGCCGGAACATGACCCAAAGGACCATGACGACGAAGAATGTGAAGAGTGCGAGCAACATCCAGCTGTCGGCGAACTCACGCAGAAGGGAATATGTTTCCATGATTCCCTCCCTTAACGGCTTTCGTCCGGCGTGAAGGTCGAAAAGTCGACCAACGTGCCAAGCATCTGCAGATAGGCGACCATTGCGTCCATCTCCGAAATGCCGGGCTTGCCGTCAAAGTTGCGCACTTGGACCTTTTCGCCATAACGCTCCATCAGACCGTCATAGTCGCTGTCCGGATCGGCCTGGGCAGCAAAGTCTGCCTTGGCGTTTTCGATCATCTCGTCGGTGTAAGGTACGCCGACAAGCTTGTGCGTTGCCAACAGGTCGCCGATGTATTTGCCGTCGATCATCCGGTTTTCCATGTAGCCGTATTTCGGCATCACGGATTCCGGAACAACCGATTGCGGATCGCGCAGGTGGTCGACATGCCATTCGTCCGAGTAACGGCCGCCAACACGGGCCAGGTCAGGCCCGGTCCGTTTTGAGCCCCACTGGAACGGATGGTCATATTGCGACTCTGCCGCCAGCGAGTAGTGACCATAACGCTCGACCTCGTCGCGCATCGGGCGGATCATCTGGCTGTGGCAGACATAGCACCCTTCGCGGATATAGAGGTCACGACCGGCCAGCTCGAGCGGGGTGTAGGGGCGCATGCCGTCCACATCCTCGATCGTGTTTTCCAGCCAGAACAAAGGCGCGATCTGAACGATGCCGCCGATGGTCACCACCAGAAAGGCAAAGATGGCCAGAAGCGTTACGTTTTTCTCAAGTACATGGTGTTTGTCGAGAATTGCCATTAGTCCAACCCTCCTTATTCAGCTGGGACCATGTGGTTCGTGGCTTCAACAGCCGGCGAACGTCTCACGGTCATCCAAAGGTTGTAGCACATGATGATTGCGCCCGCGAGGAACAGCAAACCACCGGTGCCGCGTACGACATACATCGGGAACTTGGCCGCCACGGTGTCGGCGAACGAGTTCACGAGGAAGCCATTGGCATCCACTTCGCGCCACATCAGGCCTTCCATGATCCCCGTGACCCACATCGAGGCCGCGTAGAGGATGATGCCGATGGTGGCGAGCCAGAAGTGCCAGCTAACCAGACTGTTGCTGTACAGTCCGACACGGTTCCACAGTTTCGGAACCAGGAAGTACAAGGCACCAAAGGTGATCATGCCGTTCCAGCCCAACGCACCCGAGTGCACGTGGCCAATGGTCCAGTCGGTGTAGTGCGACAGCGAGTTCACCGCGCGGATCGACATCATCGGACCTTCAAAGGTCGACATGCCGTAAAACCCGATCGAGATCACCATCATCCGGATCACCGGGTCGGTGCGCAGTTTATCCCATGCACCCGACAGGGTCATCAGACCGTTGATCATGCCACCCCAGCTCGGCATCCACAGCACGATCGAGAAGACCATACCCAGCGTCGAGGCCCAGTCAGGCAGAGCGGTATAATGCAGGTGGTGCGGACCGGCCCAGATGTACAGGAAGATCAGCGCCCAGAAGTGGATGATCGACAGCTTGTAGCTGAACACCGGACGTTCGGCCTGCTTGGGCACGAAATAGTACATCATGCCCAGGAAGCCTGCAGTCAGGAAGAAGCCCACGGCGTTGTGGCCATACCACCACTGCGTCATGGCATCCTGCACGCCGCTGAACACCTGAACCGATTTGGAACCCCAGATCGAGACCGGGATCGACAGGTTGTTGACGATGTGCAGCATTGCAACGGTGATGATGAACGACAGGAAGAACCAGTTGGCCACATAGATATGCGGCTCCTTGCGCTTCATGATCGTGCCGACGAAGACGAGGAGATAGGCAACCCAAACGATGGTCAGCCACCAGTCAACATACCACTCCGGCTCGGCGTATTCTTTGCCTTGCGTAGCACCCAGAACATAGCCGGTTGCGGCCAGCAGGATCACGATCTGAAAGCCCCAGAACACAAACCACGCCAGGTTGCCGCCCCAAAGCCGCGCTGCGCTGGTGCGCTGCACGACATAGAACGACGTGGTGATAAGCGCGGTGCCGCCAAAGGCGAAGATCACGGCGCTGGTGTGCAGCGGCCGCAGGCGGCCAAAGTTCAGATAGCCCTGCGCCCATTCAAAGTTCAGCGCCGGAAAGGCGAGCTGAAACGCAATTGTCACGCCGACAAGAAATCCGACCACGCCCCAGAAAGCCGTCAGAGCGACGCCGACACGGATCGGCCCGTCCATATACTCACCGGAAAGATCGGTTTGCGCGACCGGATTACCAGTCCGGCGCAATGTCCAAATAAAGGCCACAACGGCGACAAGCGCGATTTCGATCGCGTTCACCATATAGGCCACGTCACGTGCATAAGAGGCCGCGATCAGCGCAAAAAGCGCGATCAGGCCGAACACGATCAGCTTGATGTAGTTACCCATTTTTCGTCCCTTCGTCTTGCCCGGCGCGATTCGTTCTCCCGCGCAGGGGGATTTGACTGGCAGCTTAATGCGGGGGGTTGGTGAATAACCGCTTTGATCTGCATCAAAATTGCCGCCCACTTTTCCTGATACGCATCAAAGTAACGCAGGTCTCAGTCCGATAACATCGAAACACGGACCCAAATGCCAAATCCGGAGCGCCCCATGGCTTACAAATCTCTATTTTCCGTTCTCACGGACACCGACCTGGCTGAAAACGTGCTGGCCCACGGGATCGCCATTGCAAATGTCATTGACGCCCATCTCGAGGTGCTCTGTCTCGGCGTCGATCGCAGCCAAACGGGCTATTACTACGCCGGTGCCAACGCGATGGTGCTTCAGGAAACCATCAACCGCGCCCAGGAAGAAGCCGAAGAGATCGAGGAAAAGGCCAAATCCATCCTTGCCGGTTCGAATATCCGCTGGGGCACCGATAGCGGCGTGGCCCAGCTGGCCGATCTTGGCCGCCACGTGGCGGCGCGGGCCCGGTTCTCCGATCTGGCGATTCTGCCACAGCCCTATGGCGAGGACCACGGTGCAGAAATCGAACCGGTGGTCGAGGCAGCTCTGTTCGAAGGTGGAACCTCGGTTCTAGTAGTTCCGGATGAAGGCGACCCTCGTCCGACACCGAAAACCATCATGATCGGCTGGAACGAAAGCTCCGAGGCGCTCAACGCCGTGCGCGCCGCGCTGCCGGTGCTGAAATCCGCCGAAAACGTGCATGTGGTGGTGATCGACCCGCCAACCCATGGCCCCACCCGCTCGGATCCCGGTGGGCTGTTGTCACAATACCTGTCGCGTCACGGCGTGCGGGCGGAGATTGACGTGCTGTCGAAAACCCTGCCGCGTGTCTCGGATGTGCTGATGCGCCATGCCGGTGATATCGAGGCCGACCTGATCGTGATGGGCGCCTATGGCCACTCGCGCTTCCGCGAAGCCATCCTCGGTGGCGCCACCCGCTACATGCTGGAACAGGCCAAACTTCCGGTCTTCATGGCGCACTGAAGGATCACGCGACACGTAGGGTGCGCATTTTGCGCACCAAAACACTTGGGAGTTAAGAAATGGCATTCCCATTACTCGCTGTTGTGGCTGCGTTGAAATCAGGTGGTCACCTCGTTGCTCACTCAGCGGGAGGGTTGATTGTTTATAGCGCATCAACAGGTGGATATGTGGCAGGCACATACATAAGCACCGCCGGACTTGCATCTTTCCTTACCGGCACGGTGACTGCCGCAAAGCTTGGAGTTGCGGTTATAGGTGGATCAGTCGTTTGGGCTTATGGCACAACCGCTGGTGCATTTTCGCTGCTAGTTGGTGGCCCTGGGATATTCGGAACCACTGTTGGCGCCACAGGGGTCACAGGACTCCTGATGTCATGGGGCTTTTTGCCTGCTGTTCCAATTGTCGTGCCACTTGCCATTGGCATACTAGTAATGCTGTTCGTCGCTGCCGCACTTAGAGCCTACTCGGTTCGCCGACTGCGGAAGAAGACAATGTCGACGCCACAAGGTACTGAGGCAAACTTCTCAGCGCGCGAAGCAAAACTGGTAGAAAAACTGCTCCGAAACATCTCCAAACCGCACTCTTGGCTTTGGAAGAAATGGATGGCGTTTTGGGGTTGGCTTTCGCGTTTGTTTTGGACGCGAGGGCAACGACCAGATAGCCCCTATACGTAGCTGGCACGCCTAGAAATCAATTCCTCGGCGAATGGGTGCCAACCCACCATCCGGCCCTAAACCAGCATCCCGCCGTCGCTGTCGTCGCCCGCTTCTTCCATCAGCCGGGCGAAATCCGGCACGGTCACGTGGCGCTTGGCCTCCAGCTGGATCACCCCGTCACGCTTCAACGCGGAAATCTGGCGGCTCACGGTTTCCAGCGTCAGACCCAGGTAATCCGCCATCGCCTCACGGGTCAGCGGCAAGTCGAACACCATCTCGCCATCCACCCCGCGCAGGTTCAGCGTCGCATCGCGCCGCGCAATGATGCTCAGCAGGCTGGCAATCTTCTCGCGGGCGGTCTTGCGCCCCAGGACCAGCATCCATTCCCGCGCCGCATCCAACTCATCCAGCGTCATTTCCAGCAGGCGTTGCGCAATATGCGGCGTTTGCGCCATCATCTTCTCGAACGGCCGTTTGCGGAAACAGCACATCACAAGGTCGGTCGTGGCGACAACGTCATAGGCCGCTCCGTCGCGCCCCGGACGCCCGACAAAATCGCTCGGCAAAAGCAAGCCCACCATCTGGGTCCGCCCGTCTTCCATCGTCTGGGTCAGCGTTGCGATTCCCGACACCACCGAACCGACAAAATCCATCCGGTCCCCGGACCAGATGATCGTCTGTCCAGCCTCGTAGGTCCGGTAATATTTGAACGTTTCCAGCTGTTCGAGCTCGGTCACGTCACATTTCGCACAAACCGCCCGATGGCGAATTTGGCAGTCCACACAGTCGTGCGGCACGAAAGCTGTTTTTTCTTTCACCATGGGAACAATTCGCGCGTTTGATCTGCATCAAGGATAGTGGCTTGAGCTTTGCCTAACGGTACGACGATGGTTACGAAAACGCAACTCGCCAACATGGGTCTATTTGACGCGAAAGTACCGCGTTACACCAGTTACCCAACGGCACCCCACTTCAATCCTTCGGTCGGACCGCGGGATTTTGAATCTTGGATCAGCGAAATTAAACCTGATTCGGCGATATCTCTTTATGTACACGTGCCGTTTTGTCGACGATTGTGCTGGTTCTGCGCCTGCCGCACGCAGGGCACGCAGTCTGATTCGCCTGTGCAGGCCTATCTTGAGACGCTCAAGACAGAACTCGCCCTTCTGAAATCGCGCCTGCCCTCAGGAGTGAAACTGTCGCGTCTGCACTGGGGCGGTGGTACACCAACGCTTTTGACCGCACCGATGATGGCCGATCTGGCCGGCACCATTTCAGATGTTGCAGGCTTTGCCGAAAATTACGAGTTCTCGGTCGAGATCGACCCGAACGAAATCGACGGCCCCCGGCTCGACACTCTGGCAGCAGCGGGTATGAACCGCGCCTCAATCGGGGTTCAAGATTTCCACGAAGAGATTCAGAAAACCATCGGTCGCGAACAAAGCTTCGAAATCACTCGTGACGCCGTCGTCGAGATTCGCGCGCGCGGTGTGCATTCCTTGAATGCCGACATCCTCTTCGGCCTTCCGGATCAATCAAACGCGCGTATTACCGAAAGCGTGCAAAAGCTTCTGGCACTGGCCCCCGACCGGGTCGCGCTTTACGGCTATGCCCACGTTCCCTGGATGGCCAAGCGTCAGCAGATGATCCCCTCCGACAAACTTCCCACCCCCGAGGAACGCCTGCGCCTGTTTGAAACCGCGCGCAAACTCTTCCTGTGGGACAATTACGTCGAGATCGGCATCGACCACTTCGCCACTGCCGAGGACGGCCTGTCAGTGGCGCAAAGGAATGGTACCCTGCGCCGCAACTTCCAAGGCTACACCGACGACCCGGCCGAAGTCCTGATTGGGGTCGGCGCCTCTTCGATCTCGCGCTTTCCGCAAGGTTATGCGCAGAACGCCCCGGCCACCTCGGCCCATACCTCGGCGATCCGCGAGGGCCATTTCTCGGTCGCCCGCGGCCACGTCTTCACCCCCGAGGACAAGATGCGTTCGCGGATGATCGAAATGCTGATGTGCGATTTCAAGATCAACACCCGCGAGATCCTGCGCGATTATGACATCTCGCAGGATGAGCTCTACAAGATGTTCGAAGAGACCAACGAAGCCTTCGATGGCCTGCTCAAAATCTCCGGCGCTGGTCTGACCATTCCGGTCAAGGCCCGCCCCCTGACCCGGATGATTGCCCGCGCTTTTGATGCCTATGACCTCTCCAAGGCAGGGCACAGCTCGGCGATCTGATCCAAGCAAAGGCGGTCACATGCGTATCGCCACGCTCAACGTCCAGAACCTGCGCCTGCGCGGCTCCCATCTCGATGGGGCCCGCGATGGCGACGTGCCAGGCGATACCGGCCCCGGCGCCCGCGCTATCGACTGGATCGACCGTCGCCTGACCGCCGCCCTGATCCGCGATGCCGACGCCGATCTCATCGTCCTGCAAGAGGTGTTCGACGCCGACACGCTCGAACATTTCCACAATCACTACCTTGCACCGCTCGGCGTAACCTACCCCATTCGCCACTGCCTGCCCGGCAACGATGGCCGTGGCCTCGACATTGCCCTGCTCAGCCGCCTGCCCGTGACCCGCATCACCAGTCACGCCACCCTCACCGCTGGCGACACCGGCGTTGATCCGGCCCTGGGTCTCGACCCTGACCTGCCGATCTTTCGCCGCGACTGCCTCCAGATCGACCTGCCGGATCTCGCCCTGTACGCCTGCCACTTCAAGGCCCCATACCCGGACGCCGACGTGGCTTGGGCCACCCGCCGGGCCGAGGCCCAGTCCGTCCGCCACCTGATCGAGAGCCACTTCCCCAACCCCTCCATAGCCCGCTGGCTCATCCTTGGCGACCTCAACGATCCGGTCGACGCGCCCACCGGCAGAAATCGCGCCATCGCCCCCTTGCTGCCGCCGTTTTCCGAAAGCCTGGTCGACCGTCTGCCCCCCGATCGGCGCTGGTCCTATCACCAGCCACGTGACCATTTCTACGCCGCCCCGGACAAATTGCTGGCCTCCCCGGCGCTCGCCGCCGACAACCCTGATGCCCTGCCGCGCATTCTGCGCCACGGCATGGGATTTGAGTCCACCCGCTACACTGGCCTGCGCCTGCCAGGCACCGGGGAACATCGCCCTCATGCCTCAGACCACGCCCTGATCCACGTCGACCTTGACTAACCCAAGCAGGAACGGACCTACTCGCCCCTCTTTCTTTGCAAAAATACTCATTCCCCGATCGCGTTGGGCGATCCCGTCCAAGGCTCAGCCACCAGCCGCGCCGGCGGAACGGGGAGGGTGGGTGGGAGTGACGCCGGGGCGGCCCCCCAGCGCCCAGTCACCCCGCCTTCAAATCCAGCGCCGCCGCCAGCAGGGTTCGGGCATACTCGGTCTGTGGCCGCTCGAACACGTCCTCGGCCTGCCCGGCCTCAACCACGTCGCCTTGCTTCATCACGATCATCTTGTGGCTCATCGCCCGCACCACGTTCAGGTCGTGCGAAATGAACAGATAGGCCAAGCCATATTTCACCTGCAAATCGCGCAGCAGATCAACAATCTGCACCTGTACGGTCATGTCCAACGCACTGGTCGGCTCATCCAGCACCACCAGTCGGGGCCGCAGAATCATCGCCCGCGCAATCGCAATCCGCTGCCGCTGGCCGCCGGAAAACTCGTGCGGATATCGATCCATCGTGGCCGGATCGAGCCCCACCTCGTCCATCACTTCCGCCACTAGGTCGCGCTCGGCCCGGCCACCCGGGTTGCCATGAACCCCCAGCCCCTCGGCAATGATCTGTTCACAGCTCATCCGGGGGCTGAGACTGCCATACGGGTCCTGGAACACGATCTGCATTTCGCGCCTCAAATCACGCAGCTTGCGCGTGCTCCACCCCCGCACATCCTGCCCGTCATAGGTGATGCCACCTTCCGACGCGATCAGCCGCATGATGCCGAGCGCCAGCGTGGTCTTGCCCGATCCGCTCTCACCCACGATGCCCAGCGTCTCGCCCGCGCGCACGCTGATCGACGCATCGTTGACGGCCTTCACGTACCCGACTGTGCGCTTGAAAAACCCGCGCTGGATCGGGAACCACACCCGCAAGCCATCGGTCTTGACCAATTCCTGCGAGGCCGTCGGCACCGGTGCCGGTTCACCCACCGCCCGCGCCCCCAAAAGCATCTGCGTATAGGGATGCCGCGGATTGTCGAACAGCTCTGCCGTCGGCCCACTTTCAACGATCTCACCATCCTTCATCACGCAGACCTTGTCGGCAAAACGCTGCACGATCCCAAGGTCATGGGTGATAAAGAGCAGCCCCATATCCTCGGTCTGTTTCAGTTCCGCGAGCAGCTCCAAAATCTGCGCCTGAATGGTCACATCCAACGCCGTTGTCGGCTCATCCGCGATCAGGATATCGGGCTTGTTGGCCAGCGCCATGGCGATCATCACCCGCTGCCGCTGTCCACCGCTCAACTGATGCGGATAGGCCCCCAATCGGCTCTCCGCGTCCCGAATACCCACCTTATCCAGCAGTTCAAGGATACGCGCCCGCGCCGCATCGCCGACCACACCCTGGTGCAGCATGATACTCTCGGAAAGTTGCTTCTCGATCGTGTGCAGCGGATTCAGCGACGTCATCGGCTCCTGAAAGATGAAGCTGATGTCATTGCCCCGCACGTCGCGCAACAGGCTCTCCTTGGCCCCGATCATCTCCTGCCCGTCATATCTGACGGACCCCTCGATCTCGGCACTCTGCGGCAACAGCGAAACTGTCGACAGCGCGGTCACCGACTTGCCCGACCCGGACTCGCCGACCAGCGCCACCGTCTCACCCCGATCCACGGTAAACGACACGCCCTTCACGGCCGGGTTGACCTTGCCGTCCTGGCGGAAGCCCACCTTTACGTTGTTGACTTCAAGAAGACTCATTGAAACGTCTTCCTTGGATCAAACGCATCGCGCACACCCTCGAAAATGAACACGAGCAGCGACAGCATGATGGCAAAGGTGAAGAACGCGGTAAACGCCAGCCAAGGCGCGTGCAGGTTCTGTTTCGCCTGCAAGGTCAGCTCTCCAAGCGACGGCAAGCTTGACGGTAACCCAAACCCAAGGAAATCCAGCCCCGCCAGAAGCGAAATCGTCCCGGTCACGATAAACGGCAGCATGGTCAGCGTCGCCACCATGGCGTTGGGCAGCATGTGGCGGAACATGATCGTTGTGTTGGAAACACCCAGCGCCTTGGCCGCGCGGACATATTCCAGGTTCCGCGCCCGCAGGAACTCGGCCCGGACAACACCCACCAAGGCAGTCCAGCCAAACAGCACGGTAATGAACACCAACAGCCAGAAACTTCGCCCCAACACCGCAAACATGATGATGATCACGTAAAGCTGCGGCGTCGCACCCCAGATCTCGATGATCCGTTGGAAAATCAGGTCGACCCAACCGCCGAAATAGCCCTGCACCGCCCCGGCCAGAATGCCAAAGAAACTCGCCAGAACCGTCACGGTCAGCGTGAACAGGATCGACAATCGGAAGCCATAAATCACCCGCGCCAGCACGTCGCGCTTGGTATCATCGGTGCCCAGCCAGTTTCCCTCGCCCGGGGGTAACGGCGCCGCACCGGATCGCTCCACTTGCGTATCATAGGAATAGGGAATGATCGGCGACAGGATCCAGCCCTTCGCGATCTTCTCGCCGTCAATCATCCCGTCCCCGGCGTCTTCGATCAGCTCCTCTGGCTCATCAAAACAATCCTCGATCCCCCCGGTGATGATCAGGCATTGCGCCTCGGGGTCGGAATAGCGGATCTGGAACCCCGGCTCACCACCGAATGTGCTCTCCTGGTATGTCTTGAAGATCGGCATGTAGAATTCACCGCGATACTTCACCAGGATCGGTTTGTCGTTGGCCACGAACTCGGCAAACAGCGTAATGGTGAACAACACCATGAAAATGATCAGCGACCAGAATGCCCGTCCGTTGCGCCGGAAATTGCGCCAGCGGCGCTGGTTGAGGGGGGATAGAGCCATCTACAGCGTTTCCTTCTTACGGAAAACACAAGCATCAGATTTCGCGTTCGAGCCACAGGCGAGAGGCAGCGAGATTCGGTTCATTTGAAAAAGGAAACGCACTAGCCTTCCCTCCGCTCGAAATCAATTCGTGGGTCGACCAGCACATACATCAGGTCACTCAGCAACCCGACGATCAGGCCAATGAGGCCAAAGATGAACAGCGTCCCGAACATCACCGGATAGTCCCGTGCCACCGCCGCTTCAAACCCAAGCCGCCCCAGACCATCCAGCGAAAAGATCGTTTCGATCAGCAGCGAACCACCAAAAAATACACCGATGAACACCGCCGGGAACCCCGCGATCACGATCAGCATCGCATTGCGGAACACATGGCCGTAAAGAACCTGCCGCTCGCTCAATCCCTTGGCCCGCGCGGTGATCACGTAGTGTTTCTTGATCTCGTCCAGAAACGAATTCTTGGTCAGCAGCGTCAGCGTCGCAAAGGCCGCGATGGTCGAGGCCAGAACCGGCAACGCGATGTGCCAGAAATAATCCACCACCTTGCCCCATGTGCTCAGCTCGCTGAAATTATCACTGGTCAGACCCCGCAGCGGGAAGATCTGCCAATAGGATCCCCCGGCGAACAGAACCACCAACAGGATCGCGAACAAAAAGCCGGGGATCGCATAGGCCACGATGATCGCGCCGCTGGTCCAGGTATCAAAGGCGCTGCCATCCTTCACCGCCTTGCGAATACCCAGCGGGATCGACACGATATACGCAATCAGCGTGCTCCACAGCCCCAGCGTGATCGACACCGGCATCTTCTCGATCACTAGGTCAATCACCCCGATCGAGCGGAAATAACTCTCGCCGAAATCGAGCCGCATATAGTCCCACATCATGTTCAGGAACCGCTCAAGCGGCGGCTTGTCGAACCCGAAATCCTTTTCCAGCTTGGCCAGGATTTCCGGCGGCAGGCCGCGCGATCCGACCGATTGATCATCACCGCTGGTCGACGTGTCCATCCCGGCGTCACTCCCCCCGGCAAAGCCTTCGGTCACATCACCCTGACCCTGTAACTGGGCCACGATTTGCTCGATCGGACCGCCGGGCACGAACTGCACCAGCGTGAAATTGATGATCATGATCCCGATCAGCGTCGGAATGATCAACAACAGCCGTCTGAGGATATAGGCGCCCATGAATTACCGCAGCGCCCCCGCCTGTTTCAGCTTGGCCGCCTTTTCCGGGTTGAACCACCAGATCGACGCCTCACCCAGCGCCAGCGGCGGCGGGTTGTCACCATAGGGGCGTTCGTACATGTCGAAATACGCGATGTTGTGGCTCGGTTTGTACCATTGCGGCACCCAGATATGCAGCGCCCGTAGCACCCGGTCCAGGGCCTTGACAGTATGGTCCAGCTCTTCGCGCGACTTGGCCTGGATGATCTTCTCGATCAGCTCATCCACCGCCTCGTTCTTCAGGCCCACGATATTGTTCGACCCGTGCAGATCGGCGGATTGCGAGCCGAAAATTCCGCGCAGCTCGATCCCCGGCGTGAACGACATCGCATAGCGCTGCGTCACCATGTCGAAATCGAACTTCTTCTCGCGCTCGGCCGATTGCGCCGCATCCACCCGCTCAGAGCTTGCGTCGATCCCAAGCCGCTGAAGGTTGTCGATATAGGGCAGCGCGATCCGTTCGAACGACGGGCTGTCATTCAATATCTCGACGCTCAGAACCTCACCTTTGGCGTTGCGCCGCATCCCATCATCGCCAATCGTCCATCCCGCCTCATCGAGCAGCTTGGCCGCCGCCCGCAGGCTCTTGCGATCGCCCGCCTTACGCGCCTTGGACACCGCCGGGACATAGGCCGATTCGGTAAAGACCGTCTCGGGGATACGCCCCCGGAACGGCTCAAGAATGGCAAGCTCCTCCGGCCCCGGAATTCCCTCGGCCTGCAAGGTCGAGTTCTCCCAGAAACTGTCGGTGCGGGTGTAGATGCCATAGAACAGGCTCTGGTTCGACCATTCGAAATTGAACGCCATCTCGATGGCTTGCCGCACCTTCGGGTCTTTGAACTTGTCACGCCGCAGATTGAAGAAGAACCCTTGCGTCCCCGCAGGCCGCCCATCAGGCAGGGTTTCCACCTTCACCCTGCCCTCCTGAATCGCCGGGAAATCATAGGCCGTGGCCCAGAGTTTCGACAGGAATTCCTCGCGAAACACATAGGCCCCGCCCTTGAACGCCTCAAATGCGCTGGTGTAATCGGCAAAATACTCGAACTTGAGCGTATCGAAATTGTTGTGCCCGACATTGACGGGCAAATCCTTGCCCCAATAATCGTCGCGCCGCTTGTAGCTGACCGTGCGTCCCGATTTGATCTCGTTCAGCGCATAAGCCCCCGACCCCAACGGCGGTTCGATGGTGGATTCGGCAAAATCGCGGGTCTCGTAATAGGCGCGCGAAAACACCGGCAGCCCCGCCGCCGTCATAATCAATTCGCGCAGCGCGCCCTCGGGGTTGAAGGTGAACTTCACCCTGAGTGGGTCCAGCGCTTCGGCACTTTCAAAATCCTTGAACGTCACCTGATACCCCGGCTGGCCCTTTTCGCGCAGCACCTCGTAAGAGAAAACCACGTCCTCTGCCGTCACCTGTGTGCCATCGGAAAACTTGGCCTCGGGGCGCAGATGGAAGATCGCCCATTCACGGTTCTCTGGGTACTCCACCATATGCGCCAACAGCCCATACATCGCATCCGGCTCATCCATCGAACCGGTCATCAGGCTGTCATAAAACACGGTTGATCCGGCCGCGGCATTCCCTTTCAGGATATAGGGCGTCAAGCTGTCGAACGTGCCAAAGGCCCAGGTCGAAAACTCGCCCCCCTTCGGCGCGTCCGGATTGACGTAATCGAAATGCTTGAAGTCCGCCCCGTATTTCAGATCGCCAAAGGTCGAAATCCCGTGGCTCTTGATGATCGCTTCCTCGGCCTTGACCGGCACCGCCGCCCAGGTCAAGGCAAGCGTCACAATCATCAGCCCCAGCGCCATCCACTCTCTGGAACGGCTTGCAACGGAATATGTCGGCATCTGGCTCATCCTCCTCACGCTGGTTTCTGATTGGCGCGAATTATCGTTAACATATGCTAAATACGTCGCCTTGCGACATTCAAGTTGAGAATGTGTGATCAACCGTGAGGCGGCGGAATATCCCACCCACCTGAACCGGAATCAAAAAGGCCGCCGGAACGTCGTCCAGCGGCCTTTTCTCAATTCCGATACCCGGCTCAGCCGTCGAGACCGTCAAGATAGGCGATCAGGTTGGCACGGTCCTTTTCCTTTTTCAGACCCGCAAAGCTCATCGAGGTGCCCGGCGTGGCCTTCTTGGGGTTGGTCAGGAAAGCGTTCAGCGTCGCCGCATCCCAGGTCTCACCGGCCTGAGCCAGCTTGCCCGAGTAGCCGCCGAAATCGGTACCGCCGATGGCGCGGTTCACAACACCGAACAGCGACGGGCCGGTCGAATGCACACCATCCTCGATCTTGTGGCAGGCCTTGCACTTGCCGAACACCTTGGCGCCCTTGGCAACATCCGCTGCGGCCAGCAGCTCGTCAAAACTCGGGCCTTCCTCGGCCTCTTCCGCGGCATGGGCGTCGCCCTCACCGGTGTCGATTACATAGGCCGCGTGTTGCTCGCCACCATGGCCCCCGCCTGTCGCATAGAGGATCTCAGCGCCCCATTTGGCCAGCAGGAAAACCAGCAGCGCCCCACAGAAGGCGCCAATAATCTTGGTCGAAGTCATAGTGTCAAACATGTGCCCGTTTCCGAATTTCAGAGTCGTCCGTCGGCGCGTATCTATCCGCTTCCCCTTCCTTATGGCAAGGTGTAGTTTCCGCGACCAATCGCCCTTTTTGGTTAAATCGACAGGAAAATCGCCCATGAACACGCGTATCGCCTTCCAGGGAGAGCTCGGCGCCTACTCTCACGAGGCCTGCGTCACCTACAATCCCGATGCCACGCCGGTGCCCTGCATGTCCTTCGAGGCGGCCATCGAATCTGTTCAAAACGGCGATAGCGACCTGGCGATGCTGCCGATTGAAAACTCGACCTACGGCCGCGTGGCCGACAATCACCGCCTGATCCCCGATTGCGGGCTCTACATTATCGACGAGACCTTCGTCCGCGTTCGCATCGCCCTCCTGTCCACCCCCGGCACGACGCTCGATGAGGTCAAAACAGTCTACGCCCACCCGGTCCTGCTGCCGCAATCAGGCGCCTTTCTGCGCGCCCATGGCATCACCAGTCACGGTGCCGCCGACAGTGCCGGCGCAGCCGCCCACCTGGCCGAACACAAGACCCCGGGCGAAGCTGTCCTCGCCTCGGCCCTCGCCGGAGACATCTACGGGCTCGACGTGCTGGCCCGCGATATCGAGGATCACGGCCACAACACCACCCGTTTTGTCATCATGGGCAAGGACAAGGACGAAGCCCGCCGTGGTGATCTGGGCATGATGACCACCTTCGTCTTCGAGGTCCGCAACATCCCCGCCGCGCTTTACAAGGCGATGGGCGGGTTCGCCACCAACGGCGTCAACATGACCAAACTCGAAAGCTACATGGTCGATGGCAACTTCACCGCCACCCGGTTCTATGCCGACATCGACGGCCACCCCGACGACGCCCCGGTGCAGCGGGCGCTGGAGGAGTTGGACTATTTCACCTCCTACCTGAATATTCTGGGCGTCTATCCGGCGGATCGGGTGCGGTAATTTGGCATTGAACGGATGACCGCTCTGAGCCCGTTGCCGACATCGAACCCCAACAAATCCGGCCGCACATGCCAACGAGGGCCACAAAGAACACAGCAAAATGCGAAGTTTTTTAAACCTAGGTTTTGGGGAGGCGCACGAAACCCCGATACGTTGCGTTTCGCCCCACCATATTCCTGCTCCGAGTATTGGCCAGGGGGCTTTTTCGTGTCGCTACGCGGTTAGTCGGCAGGTTGATATTCTCCGTCGACAATTGCCTCTAGGTCGGGGCGACGGCGGTAGAGATCCATGACCTGTCCCTGCATTCGTACCAGCGCCGATACGGCGTCAAGCGTTGGTGTCGGGATATTCAGACGGCGGGCCAGTTCCTGCACCGAAACAATCAGCGCATCAAGCTCCATCGGTCGGTTCTGTTCTACGTCGTGACGGGTAGAAGGTTTGTGGCCAATGATGTCCGCTCCGCCCTGGATGCGGCGCTCGATGCCGACGGTGAAGCGTGCGCCGATGGCCTGGCCAACCTCACGGGCCTCGCTCATGATGTTGCGAACCACGGTTCGGCTGGCAACATCGGCACCGATCAGGTCCAGCGAGGCACCGGTAATGGCCGAGACCGGATTGAACGAACAATTGCCCCAAAGCTTGATCCACAGCTCATCGCGAATACGCGGCTTCACGGGTGCGCGCAGACCGCCGTCACGCAGCAGCTTGGACAGGGCCATCGCCCGATCAGTGCGTTCGCCTGATGGTTCGCCCAGGGTGAAACGATCGCCCGAGCGGTGCAGCACGGTTCCCGGTTCCGTGACCTCGCAGGCCGGATAGACCACGCAGCCAATGGCGCGTTCCGGTCCGAACGCGTGCCATTGCGCGCCGTTCGGATCGGTGGTTTCCACTGGGTTTTCGTCCAGATCGGTGCCGGAATTTGCCTTGTGGAAATACCACCACGGCACGCCGTTTACCGCCGAGACGATTGCCGTGTCAGGACCCAACAGCGGCGAAAAAGTATCCACGATCGGCGGCACGGAATGCGCTTTGAGCGTGATGATCACATAGTCCTGCTCTCCCAGGTCAGCCGGGTTGTCCGAGGCTTTGACGTCGATTGTCTCGCTCACTCCATCCTTGATGAAGGTCAGGCCCTTTTCCTGGATCGCCTCGAGATGCGGACCACGGGCAACAAGGCTGACCTCGGCCCCCGCCTTGTGTAAAGCGTGGGCCATCATGCCACCAATGGCACCAGCGCCGAAAATACAAATCTTGGTCATGGATTAATCCTCCAGGCCCAGCACCTTGGCCAGGCCGATACGTTGCAACTTGCCGGTGGCGCCTTTCGGAATTTCGTCGAGAATCAACACCTGGCGTGGCACCTTGAACCCGGCCAGCTTTTCCCCAGCAAAGGCGCGAATGTCCTTGGCTTCGGCGCTGGCGCCTTCGTTCAAGACTACGGCGGCGCCGACATCTTCACCCAATTGAGGATGCTTGACGGCAAAAGTTACCGCCTGGTTGACTGCAGGGTGTTCCATCAGCACTTCGTCTACCTCGCGCGGGGAAATCTTCTCGCCGCCACGGTTGATGATCTCTTTCAGTCGCCCGGTGATGTAGATGTAGCCGTCAGAATCCATGCGCCCCTGGTCACCAGTGCGGAACCAGCGCTCGTCGCCATCCATGAAGAAATTTTCCGCATTGGCCTTTTCGTTGCTTTCATAGCCCGCGGTCACGTTGGCGCCAGAAATGCAGATTTCGCCAATAACGTCCGGTTCGGTCGTCAGGCCAGTGCCATCATGGATGGCGACCTTGGGTCCAGCGGCGATGCCGACGGCGCCCGGTTTCTGGGTGCCCTTGCCGATGGGGTTCGATGCCATCTGGTGGGTGGCTTCGGTCATGCCATAGGCCTCGACGACGGGACAGCCGAAAACCTCTTCCAATTCTGCCATGACGGTTGGTGGCAGCGAGGAAGAAGACGACCGGATGAAGCGCAACTTCATGTTCTTGACGATCTCTTCGTTGCGCGCAGCGCGACCGAGGATGGCTTGGTGCATGGTTGGCACTGCGGTGTACCAGCTTGGCCGGCAATCCTCGAGCCAGCTGAATACCTTCAGGGCATTGAACCCCGGGGTGCAGTAGATTTCCGCACCAGCGGCCATGGTCGAAGAAACGGCCGCGATCAGCCCGTGGATGTGGAACAGAGGCATAATGTTCATGCAGATATCACTGGACACTAGGCCCAACGTGCGCGCGATATTCTGGCCCGAGGTCGCGACGTTCAACTGCGACAGCGGAACGATCTTGGGCCGCGACGTGGTTCCCGAAGTGTGCAGTACGAGGCAAGGATCGTCGGGCCGGGATTCGTCAAGCGGGCAGATGCCATCGCCTTCGATATCCATTGTGAAGGTGCCCGCCGGGGCGGCAGCGTCGACCGAGATCACGGCGATCTGGATACCCAAGCCCTTGGCCGCCTGGGCGGCGGCGCCCGCGGCATCGTCACAAATCAGCAGGCTGGCGCTGAGGTCATCCATGTAAAAGGAGAATTCATCCTTTTTGTAGTTTGGGTTAAGCGGCGCGGCTACGGCGGCGTTGGCCGTGGCCAGGAAGGACACCGCCATTTCCGGTCCGTTGGGTAGCACGATGGCCACCTTGTCATCCCGGCCAACGCCTGCGGCACGCAACTGCCCGCCAGTCCGCTCCACGAAACTTGCCAGTTCACCATAGCTCAGGTCCGGGCGGTCGGGCGCAGTGATCGCCTTGTTCGATGCAGGGGCCGAGGCAAGAATCTGCCCCAGAGTGATCTTGTCGGTCATGTCTTTCTGTCCTTGAGTTTTCGGTTCAGCGGTTTAGGTTTCTTCCACAACGAGGCCGCGAATTTGAGTGATGTGTCGGTTCATGGCCCGGCGCGCGGCATCAGCGTCACCGGCGCGGATCGCATCGAGGATGGCGCGGTGTCCATCCAGCGAAACGGCGTTTCTTTGCGGGCCTTGATAGGCCTCGGAACGGACCTGACCTACCACGGAATTGATCGACCGGATTACCCCGGTAACGACGTGGTTGTGCGCGGCGCGAGCCAGTCCGAGATGGAAGGCATCATCCAGCAGTTTCAGCGTATGAGCGTTGGATTCACTGGCCTGTTGGGTCACGATTTCGGCCAGTGCATCGATTTCGCGGTCGCTGGCGCGTTCGGCCGCCCAAGCAGCGATCTGCGGCTCAAGCAGAGTGCGGAATTCGAAGATTTCGCGGTTGCGAGTATCTGCGTCTCCGCGACCGGGTTGGCGCAGGTCGCTGTCCAACAGGTCGACATCGGCAGAAGCGATGTAATTGCCGCTGCCCTGTTGCGGGGCCAGAATGCCCTGTTCCTGCAGGACGCGCAGGGCCTCGCGCAGCGAATGGCGCGACACATCGAACTGTTTGGCAAGGGCGCGTTCCGTCGGCAGGCTTTGCCCGATCTTCATTTCGCCATCAGCGATCAAACGCTTCAGGCGCAAAGCAACGTCCAGATAGGCCGGTGCGTTTTGGGTGCCGTGGGGCTGGGGCATTTGAGATCGAGCCTCGTTATTTGATCCAACCAATTTCAAAATTGGTCCAACCTATTTACCTGTCGCGGCGCGAGAGTCAAGGATTCAACTTTCGTGATGAGTCGCGCCGCGGCGGTTGGCGTCGATCCGCAGCTGTACATTGAGTGGCTGGTGGGCGCGATGTGAGCAGGCGACCCGTGGGCAGACATTGCAGGTAATCCCGATCCGGGCGAAACTTTCCGAGGCGTCGGTCGTGAGCCGGTCGGCATACTTAACACGGTCAGAGTGAACGCTTGCGCATCCCAGTGAAATGGCCAGCCGCCTCGTCTGTCCCGAGGTGACAAGGGCGGGGCGGTCGGCGGTTCGGCTCAGGGTCAGAAACCTCCCGCCGTCGGGCAGTTCGACCAACTGGGGGAAAAGCGTGCCGGGGCTGTCAAAGGCGGCGTGTATGTTCCAGACCGGGCAGGACCCGCCTTGTTCGGCCAAAGTGAAGGGCGTGGCGTTGAATCGCTTGGTCACATTGCCGGCGCGGTCGATGCGCAGCAGGAAAAACGGCACCCCGCGTTGCCCGGCGCGTTGCAGAGTGGTCAGGCGGTGGCTGACCTGCTCGAAGCTGGTGCAGAAGGCGGCCTTGAGCCGGCTGATGTCATAGCGGCTGGCTTCGGCCAGGGTGAAGAAATTCTCGTAAGGCATCACCAGCGCCCCGGCGAAATAGTTCACCAGTTCGACCGCCAGCCGGGCCTGGCCGTCCTCGTCGGGAATGGGGGCGCTGGCGACCAGGTCATCAACGATGTCGCGCGCCGCCAGCAGCCCCAGAACATGGGCCAGCTGGAATACGCGGTTTGGGTGGTCCAGTGTCTCGGACAGGCGGACCTCGGCACGGGAATCGTCGAACTCGCGCAGGGCATGGGGCATGTCGGTACTGGAGACCAGCCGGGCCGAGACCTCGTGTTCCAATCGCAAATGACGCTTTAGTGAGGCATAGAGATCATCCGATGCGCCGCCGATGCGCGCACGCAGGTCTTCGGCGCGGGACTCGAGATCGGCAAAGTGGTTTTCTTTATCCCGGAAAAAATTGTGGATCGCGGTTTCCGGTGCAATGGCCAACAGGTCGTCAGCGCCGGTTTGACCGAGGCCCCGACCCAACCGGTCGGTCAGATTGCGATGACTGTCATAGATCTGCAGAAAGCGCGCGACAAAGCGGGGTGAGTGATCCAATGCTGCGCGCAATTCCAGCAGGTCGGGCTCATTCCCTGCAAAGATCGGGTCGCGCATGGCGGCACGCAATTCGGGGAGGCGCTTTTCATCCTCGTTGCTTAGCAAATCGCGCCATTCGACGCCGTAAATTTCGGTGATGGAAAGTAGCACCTTGACCGACAGGGAGCGCTGATTGCTTTCAAGCAGATTTACATATGCCGGTGAAATCCCCAGCCGTTTGGCCATCTGAGCCTGAGTTTCCCCGTGTGATTGACGCAATTGACGCAATTGCGATCCAATAAATGTCTTTTCCATGTTTACAGATATACAATTAGTGTTAATGTAAAGGCAACATTACGATGAATAATCATCCGAAAATGGAATAATTTGTCGCATCCCACTGCTTTCGCCTTGTGTGCAACGATGAAAACTCGCGAAATTTGGAAGAGTTTTGCACATAGCGTGATTCTGGGAGGAAACGACATGCTACACAAATTTACTAAACGTGGTTTCATTGCCGCTGCTGCATCCGTGGCCATTGCGACAACCGCGGCTATGCCCGCAGTCGCGGCAGAATGGAAACCCAACAAGCCGATCGAAATGGTTATCATGGCTGGCCAGGGCGGTGGCGCTGACCGTATCGCGCGCCTGTTTCAGTCGATCATCCAAAAGGAAGGTCTTGCGTCCATGCCGGTTCTTCCGGTCAACAAAGGCGGGGGTTCGGGTGCAGAAGCGCTGCGTCACTTAAAGGACAACGGCGGTGACAGCCACAAGATCATGGCCACTCTGAACAGCTATTACACCACGCCGCTGCGCAATGACATCGGGGTGAACATCGAAGAATTCACGCCGCTGGCGCGCATGGCACTGGACACTTTCGTGCTCTGGGTCAACGCCGACAGCGACATCAAGAGCCTCGACGACTATGTCGCCGCTGTCAAAGCTGCAGGTGGTTCGTGGAAGATGGGTGGCACTGGCACCGGTCAAGAGGACAGCCTTGTCACGGCCATGCTGCAAAAGGAATTTGGGCTTGAGATTACCTATGTTCCCTTCAAAGGCGGCGGAACCGTGGCCAAAAACCTTGTCGGCGGGCATATCGATTCGACGGTGAACAACCCATCTGAACAAATGGGTTTCTACAAGGCTGGCAAATCGCGCCCGCTCGTGGCTTTCACGCCCGAACGCCTTGCAGCCTTTCCTGACGTGCCGACGGCCCGCGAACTGGGTCACGACATCGTTTACTGGATGCAACGCTCGTTCGTTGGCCCCAAGGACATGCCGGCTGAGGCGGCCGCCTACTACACCGACATGTTCAAAAAGCTTTCGGAAACTGAAGAGTGGAAGACCTACACCGAAGAAAAGTCGCTCATGAACGACTTCCTGTCAGGTGACGCGCTTCAGGTCTATTTCCTCGAGGAGCGCGCCAAGCACGCCGACATTCTCAAGGCGAAGGGCGAAGGCTCCTAAAACCGGCTGAAACCTGAAGATCGGACGTGGCCGCCGGGGCGGCCACGTCTGCGTAGATACCATAGGGCAAAGGGCCTACGTCATGCAGACAGCAGACCGTATGATTGCGCTCGCGATTGTCGCGATGAGCGCCTATTTCATGTACTATGCTTGGGAATTGCCGATCGGCTGGAACGGTGAAACCGGCGGTCCTGGCGCAGGTGCCTTTCCGTTCTGGCTGTCTCTGATCATGGCGTTCGCGGCCTTGGGTGTTTTATTGCGCAGCCTGCGGCAGGAACGTCAACTCACCCGTTTCTTCTCCGACCGGGCGTTGCGTCCGATAATCGCCGTCACATTGGCGCTGACCGTGACGATCTTCCTGATGCCTCTGGCGGGCGCCTATATCGCGCTGCCGCTCTTCATGCTGTGGTATCTGAAGATCTTTGGTCGCCACGGCTGGATTCTGACTGGGATTTTAGCTGTGGCGACCCCGGTCTTTTTGTTCTTTTTCTTCGAAGTGACATTGAAGATCCTGCTGCCCAAGGGCTTTACCGAGCCATGGTTCATTCCGCTCTACGCCAAGTTTTTCTGAGGACCCTGCACCATGGAAATTTTTGCTCTTCTCGGCGATGGCTTCGCCACATCGCTTTCCCCAATAAACCTGATGATCGTTCTTCTTGGCGTGACGGCCGGACTTTTCATCGGTGCCATGCCGGGACTTGGGTCGGTTAACGGCGTGGCCATCGTGTTGCCGCTGACCTTCATCGTTCCGCCCTCTTCGGCCATCATCCTGCTCGCTGCGATTTACTATGGCGCCATGTACGGCGGTGCGATCAGTTCGGTCCTTCTTGGAATACCCGGCGCCTCGACCGCGGTTGCGACCACGTTCGATGGGCGCCCTATGGCACAGAAGGGCCAGGCCGGGCTTGCGCTGATGGCCGCTGCAACGGCCTCGTTTGTGGGCGGCACGATTTCAGTCATTCTCTTTACCATCTTTGCGGTTCCGCTTGCCGATCTGGCGCTGGCCTTCGGACCTGCCGAAGAATTCGCTTTGGTACTTTTGGCATTCACCACCTTTGTCGGGCTCGGCGGCGACGATATCCTGAAAACCATCATCATGATCTGCCTTGGCCTGGTGCTCTCCACAGTAGGTCTTGACCTGATTTCGGGGCAGCCGCGCCTGATCTTCTTTGACCAACCCGGGTTCTATTCCGGCATCTCTTTCCTGGTCCTGGCGATCGGCGTCTATGGGATCGGTGAGGTGTTGTTCACTATTGAAACCAGTCAGAAAGGCCAGACCGTCACTGCGGCGCGGCTAACCTTTGGTGAAATGGCTGCCGGGCTAAAAACAATGGTGCGCCTGTGGAAAACCATGTCCGTGGGCTCTTTCCTCGGCTTTTTTGTCGGTATGCTGCCAGCAGCCGGCGCCACCCCGGCCTCGCTGATGGCCTATGGCATTGCCAAAAGCACCTCGAAAGAACCCGAAACCTTCGGCAAGGGCAATATCGAAGGCGTCGCCGCACCAGAAACGGCCAACAACGCCGCCTCGACCGGATCGCTTCTGCCGATGCTGACCCTCGGCATTCCCGGTTCGCCGACCACAGCTCTTCTGCTGGGCGGCATGGTGATGTGGGGCCTCGTGCCCGGCCCAATGCTGTTCATCGAACAGCCCGATTTTGTCTGGGGCCTGATCTCGTCGCTCTACACTGCCAATTTCGCCGCCGTGGTGATCAACATCGCGCTGATCCCGCTGTTCGTCTGGGCACTGAGAATGCCATTTACCGTGCTTTGCACGCTGGTTCTGGTGCTGTGCATCGTTGGCGGATTTGCCCCCAGCCAGAAAATGCACGATGTCTGGTTAATCCTGGGCTTTGGGGTCGTGGGCTATCTGCTTCGCAAGGCTGATTACCCGCTGGCACCGCTGGTGTTGGCGCTTGTTCTCGGCCCGCTGATGGAAAAAAGCTTCCGCCAGACCCTGATCTCGGAACAAGGCAACATCTTGGCCTTCGTCGAGCGCCCGCTTTCCGGACTTTTTATAACCATCGCGGTTGTGTTCTTCTTCCTGCCAATCGTGAAGGGACTGACACGAAGATTCAATTTTTTGAAACTAGTGTTTTCCAAACAACAGTAACGGGTCCGCCAAAACAAAGTCGCGGTCGTTTCCTCCCCAATCGGTCGTGCGCACCCGGAAAAAAGCGGCTCGTCACTCTTGCGCCCAATTGAACTCAGCGACTCCCGCGCTGCCAGCGATCCCACATCTCTGACTTCTGTCTGTCGGTGTAAAACGTTTGCGTCCGGTACTTCATATCTCAACACTCCATCTCTCTCGTAAGATTAAAGTGTTGCGATCACCCGTTGAATCCGCACCCGCGAAGCGGACATTGGTGGTGGCTAAGAAACGCCACTCACCCAACCCGCGAATACCGGTCCTCAACGCCTTTCCCGAACTCCGCCACCCGCAGTTTGAACCGCTTGTCCATCGACCCGCGCGCCAGTTTGATCGACTGCACCAGCAGCCGCGCCGACAGGGTTTCGGGTCTCAGGTCGATCTCCAGCGTCATCCGGGTTCGTGTCCGTGACAGGGCCATCAAGTCAACCAACATATGGCCCGCCATCCCTTGCATCCGGCTGTCGAACAGCATTTTGTTCGGCGAATCGAAGTCGACAAGATCGACCAGCATTTGCCGCCGCTTGCCGCGAAACGGAAAGGCGATGTCCCAAGCCATGCCAACCCCGGGCACGTCCAGATCATCCAGTCGCGAAACCTCGGCCCCGCGCCGCAGTGCCTGACGCTGGAAGCTGTCGAAATCCGACACCACCGCGAACATATAGTCGATCGGCGCCTCGATATCTTCCTTGGTCTTGAACTTCATTGCCTGCCCGCCCCACGCGTCTTGTTGCGTCGATTCTGTCTCTAATCCAGACGATCCGCAAGCCAGTTCCACAAGATAAAATGTGCAATCGCGCCGGCCCGCGCCGGTTTCAGATCGGGGTTCCGTCCGGCAAAGGAATCGGCAATCTCCTCGCGGGTAAACCAGCGTGCATCCTCGATCTCGTTCGGGTCGATCTCGATCTCATCACTGAGCGCCGCGCCCCGGCAGCCGATCATCAGCGAGCTGGGATAGGGCCAGGGCTGGCTTGCCAGGTAATCGACCTGCCCCACCTTGATCGAGGATTCCTCTTCGACCTCGCGGCGCACCGCTGCCTCGATCGTCTCGCCCGGTTCCACGAAGCCCGCCAACAGCGAATACATCCCATCGGGCCAACCCGGGCTGCGCCCCATCAGCACCTGGTTGCCATGGGTGATCAGCATGATCACCACCGGGTCGGTCCGTGGAAAATGCGGCGCACCGCACGCCGGGCAATTGCGCTGCCAACCGGCCATCGCCATCTTGCTTTCCGATCCGCACTTGGCACAAAACCTGTGGCTGCGATGCCAACTGAACATCGACTTGGCGGTGGCGGCCAGTTCCGCGTCGCGCGGATTGATTGCCGCCATCCGTCCGCGCAATTCCAGGAAGACAGCCCCCTCGGGCGCCAGGGGATGGACCTGAACGCTCTGATCGAAAAAACTGCCCATCGCCTCGCGGTCCAGGTCCTCGGGCTGCCAGCCGGAAATATCATGGGCAAAGACCGGGGTACCGTCCTCTTCCCTGCCCATGAAGATCGCCGGGATTCCGCTGGATTTGACCAACGCATGATCCATCCGCAGCCGCGCCAGCCGATCGTGACCCTCACCTTCGAACAGGGGTTTTCCACGCCAGATCAGGATGCTCACAGCCGTGGGAAAGGCCGCCATCTCGGCAAGCGCCGTTGCGTCCCCGCGCAGATGCGCGGCCCGGTTCAACCCGGATCCCCCGAAAGTCACTGTTTCCGCAATTTTCATACCCGTCTCCCTAGCCACCCCTGTCGCATGATTGCCCCAACAGGACAATCCCACACAGAAAGCCCTGCTTCAAATCCCGTTATGGTTGATAGGACGCTTTAAATAACAACCCTGCTGTTGACTTCCCGCAAGTGGCAACTAGGCTGCTGTGAAGACCGCTCAGCCCAAGTGACGGCCGCTCGGGGTCTGTCCTATTTCGAGGCAAAAGCAATTTGGCGCATGAACCCACGCAATTCACCGGCCCGGACTTCTGTGAAATCCACCTGCGCATTCTTCATACTTCGGACGTCCACGGCGCACTGCGCGGCTACGACTATCTTGCTGACAAGCCGTCGGAATTTCTCGGCCTTGCTCGCACGGCCACATTGATTCGTGCAGCCCGTGCGGTCGCCGCCAATTCACTTCTGTTCGACACGGGCGACATGCTGCAGGGCAGCGCCCTTTGCGATCTCACCGCCAACCGCGGCCTGCCGCAAGGCGTGACTCATCCGATGGTCAACGCCATGAATGCCCTGGGTTATGACGGGTTCGCTCCAGGCAATCATGATTTCAACCATGGCATCGACTTCCTGTCGCGGGCGCTGGAAGATGCCGATTTTCCGGTGGTCTCGTCCAATTTCCTCCATCTGAACCCGGCGGGTCGTAACACGCCGGTTTTTCCACCTCATACCATCCTGTCGCGCCGCCTTGTCGATCAGCGCGGGCAACCTCATGACCTGCGTATCGGCGTCACCGGCTGTCTGCCACCGCAGACCATTGACTGGGACCATAAGCTCGCCGAAAGCTATACCACCTCTGACATGGTAGCCGCGACCCGGACCGAAATCGCCGATCTCCGTACTCAGGGCTGTGATCTCATCGTGCTTCTGGCACATACGGGCATCGATCCGGGCCACTCGGACGCAGGGTCGGAAAACGCCGCCATCGAACTGGCCGGCTTGGCCGGCGTCGATATCGTTCTGGCCGGACACACCCACCTGACGTTTCCCGCGCCGCACGGCGATGGTCCGGTTCATCCTGCCATCAACAACGATGCCGGAACGATCCACGGCACGCCGGTTCTGATGCCGGGCTTTGGCGGCAATCACCTGGGCCAGTCCGATCTGACCCTGACCCGCAATGCCTCGGGCAACTGGCGGGTTCATGCGTCACACCAAACGCTTTTGCCGCTGGCGCGGCGCAGCAGCGCGGGCCAAGTGAGTCAAGTCGTTACCGAAGACGCCACCCTCTGCAGCCTGAGCGAACCGGCCCATGTCCGCACGCTGAACCACATCCGTGAACCCGTCGGCGAAACACGCAACCCCCTGCACAGCTTTTTTTCGATGATCGCCAACGACGCCTCGGTGCAACTGGTGGCCCAGGCCCAGGCCATGTTTCTGCGCCGTGCTGTCGCCGATACCGAGCTTGCGACCCTGCCGCTCCTGTCCGTGGCCGCACCGTTCAAAACCGGCCGCCGTGGCGGGCCCGATCACTATACCTGCGTTCCCACAGGCCCGCTGACACGGCGATCGGTCAGCGATCTTTACGTCTATCCCAACACGTTCTGTGCCGTCCGGCTTGTGGGTGCTCAGCTGCGCGAATGGCTGGAACATGCCGCCAGCCTGTTTACCCACATTCCACCCGGCACACCACGAGACGTTCCGCTGCTGATCGACAGCTTCCCAGGCTACAAGTTCGACGTGATCTGCGGGCTGACCTATGAAATCGACCTGCGCCAGCCACCGCGATATGACGACCATCTGTCGGTTATCAACCCTGCAACCCGGCGTATCCGCAACCTTTGCCACAAGGGCTCACCGGTGCGGGATGACCAGATCTTCCTCGTGGCCACCAACGCGTTCCGCGTCTATGGTGTCGGCTTTCCCGGCGCGCCTGCCGACCCGGACGATGCAAGCGCACCCGAAATCGTGTTCGAAAGCCCGGTCTCGATCCACGACATTCTGCTCGACTATATCCGCAACAACAGCCCGCTTGATTTCACGTCCAAACGGGTCTGGTCCTTCACGCCGCTCGCAGGCGCCACTGCGCGGTTCCAGACCTCACCGGTGGCCCGCGACTACCTGAACGACCCGCATCTGCCGAAATTGCGTGATCTTGGCGACACGTCCGACGGGTTTGCCGAGTTTCGGATCACGCTCTGATCCTTGTCTGTTTCGGGGTTTGCCGCAGCATCTTGCGAATCCCCGTCCACAAGCCTATATCCAAGCGTGAGAGGTTGGCGCGGGCAGGCGCCTCGCCAACCCGGTCAGGTCCGGAAGGAAGCAGCCGTAACGAGCCCCGCTTGGGTCGTTGTCCAGCCTCTCACCTCGGCGCATTTGCAGGGCAAATACGCGCAGCCGCCTCTTCCCCCCAAACGCCCCGCACCAGACCGGCCATCCCTTGCCGATTTCCCACCCGATCCGGGCAACGGCTTTGCATCGCGAAACCACAGCCCTAACCTGCCCGCATGCGGACCCTTGTTCTCATCCTCGCGTTCACGGCCGTCATCTTCACCGCGGCCATCGGGCTGGCGAAACCGCACCACTGGAACATCGCCCGGGCCTATCTGTCCGACCTTGTCCCGGCCACGGCAATCACCCCTGCGCCCGAACCTCTTCCCAGCTCGGACTGGTCTCGGGCCCTGATCACCTCGGCGCGCAGCCAGATCGGCATCACCACGATCTATGACGGCGCCTACCAAAGCCTGTCCTATCCGGGCGGCGACGTGCCCCGCGAGCGCGGCGTTTGCACCGATGTGCTGATCCGCGCCCTGCGCGACGCCCACGGTATCGACCTGCAAAAGCTGGTTCACGAAGACATGCGTGCAGCCTTTTCCCGTTACCCGGCAATCTGGGGCCTCCAGCGCCCCGATCGCAACATCGACCACCGCCGCGTGCCCAACCTGCGGCGCTATTTCAAACGCGGTGGCATGGCCCTGCCTATGCCGGATGAGCAAACCATCTTCCTGCCTGGCGACATCGTCACCTGGACCCTCGGCCGCGGCCTGCCCCATATCGGCATCGTCTCGGATCAGCTTGTTCCCGGCACGGAACGGCCGATGATCATTCACAATGTCGGCGCGGGCGCGCGCCTGGAGGATTTCCTGCTGCGCTATCCGATGACCGGACATTATCGGTTGGACGGAAAACTCTGAGCCGTGAGGGGGTGCGCCACACGTGTACTTTCTTCGCCCAGATACTGTTCGCGAAACCCGGCAACCCTGAAACACGCGCCATGGTCGTAAAAGCGGCGACCATCAGATCAGCCCGGCGTCCTTGAACAAGGCTTTCACATCCGTCTCGGGCCGTGCACCGTAATGGGAGATCACCTCGGCGGCAGCAACGCATCCCATGCGACCCGACACTTCAAGGCTCTGCCCGGTGGCCACACCATAAAGAAACCCGGCGGCGAACTGGTCGCCTGCCCCGGTGGCATCCACCGGCACGATTTCGTCAACCGGAACTTCCACCAACTCATCCCCGCTAAGCAGCACAACGTCATGTCCTGAACGGGTGCAGACCACCATACCTGCATCCCGGCTTGCCTGCTCCAGCGCCGCACTCAGATCGGTCTGGTAGAGCGATTCCCATTCGTGGGAATTGCCGATGACATAATCCAGTTCCTTGACCAGCCGGCGGAAATCATCGCGATGGCGGTCAACGCAGAATGGATCGCTCAGGGCAATTCCCGCCTTGCCGCCCCCTGCACGACAGGCCCGCGCCGCCGCCAGGAACGCCTCTTTGCCCTTGTCCTTGTCAAACAGGTACCCTTCCAGGAACAAAAGCTCGGCCTGCCCTGCTACGGCGTCATCCACATCCTCGGGGCCCAGCTCGGCCGAAATACCGAGATAGGTGTTCATTGACCGCTCGCCATCTGGGCTGACAAAGATCATCGAGCGGGACGTCGGCAATTCACCCCCTGGCACCGGAGGGTTGACGAAATCAGTGCCGTCGGCCGCCATTTCGCGGGCATAGAACTGCCCCAGCGCATCATCATGCACCCGGCCGATAAAGGCCGTCGACAGCCCCAGCGATCCGAGGCCGGCAATCGTATTGGCAACCGAACCTCCCGGCGCCTGGGTGCGGTTTCCCATCGCGCCATAAAGCAGCTCACCGCGTTCCCGCTCGATCAGTTGCATGATGCCTTTCTCGATCCCCATCAGGTCGAGAAAGCTGTCATCGCATTGCGAAATCACGTCGACGATGGCGTTGCCGATGCCGACAACCTGATATTTGCTCATTGCTCTTCCTCTGACATCACGGCGTCGAGTTCCGTCTCGACCAACCATTCCGGGTTTATGAAACCACTGACCTCGACAAATGTGCAGACCGGGCGGATATCTCCGAACACCTCGCCGTGCACCTCCGCCGCCTCTTTCCAGCGGCTGATATCGGTCAGCATGATCCGGCTGCGGATCACATCCCTAGCGCCTGCTCCGGCCTCGGCCAATGCCTCAAGCCCGATCTCAAGGCAGCGGCGCGTCTGCGCGGCCACATCGCTCACACCCGCGGTGCCGCCACCGTCGGCAATCGGCGCAGTACCGGCCACCGCCACGTGACTGCCAATCCGCACCGCCCAAGAAAACCCGATCTGCGGCTCAAGCGGCGATCCCGAAGAAACGTTCTGACGGCTCACAGATTCTTGTCCTCGAACATGCACAGATCCCGGATCAGGCAGGCCGCGCATTTGGGTTTGCGCGCGACGCATGTATAGCGCCCGTGCAGGATCATCCAGTGATGGGCATGCTGCTGGAAGTCGACCGGGATATGGTCCTCGATGGCGCGTTCAACCGCCACCACGTCCTTTCCCGGGCATACACCCGAGCGGTTGCCGAAACGAAAGATATGCGTATCCACCGCCTGCGCCGGATAATGCCACCACATGTTCAAAACCACGTTGGCCGTCTTGCGCCCAACCCCCGGAAGACTCTCAAGCGCCGCGCGTGAATTGGGCACCTCGCCGCAATAGTACTCGACCAATATCTTCGCCATCTTCATGACGTTCTTGGCCTTGTTGCGGTAAAGCCCGATGGTCTTGATATGCTCGATCAACGCCTCTTCGCCCAGATTCAGCATCTTCTGCGGCGTATCGGCGATTTTGAACAGGTCCTTCGTCGCCCGGTTCACCCCCACATCCGTGGCCTGCGCACTCAGCGCGACCGCCACAACCAGCGTATAGGCGTTCACATGATCCAGCTCACCCTTGGGCTCGGCCTCGGCTTCTTGGAACCGGGTGAAAATCTCTCGGATCGTGTGGTAGTCAAGCTGCTTGGCCATGGCGCCGCCCCGGGGTTGCGTTTCAGGTTTGATAAGGCGGGGTGGGATGGTTGGCAACCAAAGGTCGAAAGCCAGCGCAATTCTCATTAGGGGCAACGCCCTGTCTGCCGAAGCCGTCATTCTTCGTAATACGCAGCAATTTCAGCAGACGTCATTTGCCTTACGTCCCAGCGCTCTTTGCTTGGCTCAAACTCAGCCAAATGCCCCATTGGAAGATTCTGAACACTGTGCGGTAGAAAGAGACCCTTCATAGCGCAGTCTTTGCAATCGACGACAGCCGCGTTAACCGCTTCCTGAGTGTCATGGTCGGTTTCTCCGCACATAAGGTCCCACTGACCATCAGGGCCGTGCTCGATAAGTCGGAGCGGTCGTTCACCGGTGTGCACGTGACCGCACATTATTCCGTGCGTTTCGTGTAAATGGTCGTCCTGCAAATTGCACCCCGCATACTTTAAATGCCCGTGAACCGATTAAGCGATACTACGGCATCTTGACGGAATTCTGACGATCGCCTGCAAACCTTTTTGTTGGCTTTCTACTACCAAAACCGCCCCTTGGCATATTCCGGATAGCCACTGTCATACCCCTCGGCATCGAAATCCGATTTCATCTCCTTGATGAACTGCCCCGCCGTGGGCACCTCCGGCGCATCCCCGCCCCACAAATTCGCCCGCATGATCGCCTTGGCGCATTGGAAATACATCTCGCCAATGCGCACCACGATCACCGTCGCGGGCAGTTTGCCGCCCTTGGCAAAGCTCTCGCGCAACCCCTCGTCCACGGCCAGCACCGCCGTGCCGTTGATCCGCACCACGTTCGTACAGCCCGGCACCATGAACATCAGGCTCACCCGGTCGTCCCGCACGATGTTGCGCAGCGTGTCGATCCGGTTGTTGCCCTTCCAGTCGGGCAACAAGACCGTTTGCTCATCCGCGATCCGCACCACCGGGCCATCATCGCCCCTCGGACTGGCATCGGTCCCCTCCGGCCCGACCGACGACACAACGACGAACTTCGACGCCTCGATCCATTGCCGATACAGCGGCGTCATCTTCGCGGTCACCTTGGTCAGGGACGCAGGCACCGGTTCGGAATAGAGGGTTTCCAACTCTTCAATCGAGGTCACTGTTTTCATCGGCCACACCTTTCGCGTTGCCTTGCTCATACCGCGCCAATCCACATCCGGCAAATGCGCAAAATCCGGGTCGCCTCACCCTCCAACAGCCACTAGGTTCATAGGCAAGCCAAAAGGACCAAGCCCATGACCGCCGACCAGAACCAGAGCTATCACTACCACGTCATGCGCCGCGCGCTTGACCTGATCGACGCCGCCGATGCGCCCTTGTCGCTGGAGGATCTGGCGTCGCAGATGGACATGTCGCCCGCCCATTTCCAACGGCTGTTTTCGCAATGGGTCGGCGTCAGCCCGAAACGCTATCAGCAATACCTGCAACTGGGTCAGGCCAAGAAGATGCTATCCGAACACATGACCACCCTTCAGGTCAGCCATTCCCTCGGCCTTTCGGGGTCGGGCCGCCTGCACGATCTGTTCATCCGATGGGAGGCGATGAGCCCCGGCGAATTTGCCCGCAAGGGTGATGGTCTCGAGGTCTTCTGGGGCTGGTTCGACAGTCCGTTCGACCTCGCCCTCGTCATGGGCACGGAAAAGGGCATTTGCGGGCTGGCCTTTGCCGCGGAAACCGGCACCGAGGCCGCGATGGAAGATATGGTCAGCCGCTGGCCCAACGCCACCTTCACCGAGGACCCGATGCGCCTGAAACCGTTGGTCGACGCCGCCTTCGAGCAGAAAGGCGAGACCGCGCTGCACATGATCGGCGCGCCCTTTCAGATCAAGGTCTGGGAGGCGCTGCTGCAAATCCCGTCAGGCAACGTCAGCACTTATTCCGAAATCGCTCAGGCCGTCGGCAAACCCCGCGCCGTGCGCGCCGTCGGCACTGCCGTGGGCCGCAACCCGGTCAGCTGGCTGATCCCCTGCCACCGTGCTCTGCGCAAATCCGGCGCTCTTGGCGGCTATCACTGGGGCCTGCCGGTCAAGCGCGCGCTGCTCGCATGGGAAAGCGCCCGCGCCGAGGCCTGACAGGATTGTTTGCAACGTGGAGTTATTCAAGAATGCTCAACCGTCTAGCGGACGGCGGCTTTGGGCCAACACTACCCAATGCTGCGTTGCAAAATAGCTGAAAGCTTTTTGGTTCCATCCCAATGAACCGCAGACCACCCAGATGCGCGCGCGGCTTCAACATTTGTCAAAGTGTCGTCAACCAGGAGCAAATCGTCAGGTCGATACCCGGTTGTCTGTTCCGCAAAAGCAAAGAACTCGGAGCTCGGTTTCTTACACCTTGCTTTGGCTGAATAAATGATGCCATCGACTTCGTCGCGCAAGCCCATTGTCTGCATCAAGTATTCAACTCGCATGTGCTCTTGATTGGTCGCGAGATGCACAGGAATTCCTTGACCTCTTGCTATACGGACATCTGACAAAACGGCTTGTATGATACGAGAATCCATTTCAAACCAGTAGGCTACGAGGTCTTTGGCTTGGACAATTGGAGCAAGGCGCTTCAACACTGTTTCAAGTGTCGGCAAGAGTTCCCTTTTTCCGACAACAATGTCGTTCCACTCGGCCGTGAAGAAGTTTTCAAAAAGCACAGCCGGCGATAGGCCCAAGTCCTCCAACAGATCGGAGTCCCAACGCCGCCCATCGCAAGGGCGACCATCAACGAGGACGCCATCGACATCAAGCATGAGGCATTTGGCTGTCATTGGACACCTCTCAAAACAAAAAGCACAATACCTCTATCATCGATTGTACATTTTGCGCTGATCGGCTGCGCCTGGTGAAGCGCATAGTTCGCACAGGGTTGAGATTTTTGGCCGTCCGTTTTGTCAAGCGTTGCAGACGTTTCGCATAGTGGCTTCAGGTTAGACCCGGTGCCGTGGATATGCGCGAATTGCCGCCGATTTCCCCCCGATCTTCCCTTGGGTCGGGGGCGCTGCTGGCGTATATTGAGCCTGTTATTGCATAACGACCGCAAAATGCGGCACGACACCACAGACTTGAGGCTGAACGGGTAAACACCATGACATATGTATCGAAAATCTCGCTGGCGCTGGCCGTCGGGGCATTGGCCACCACTACGGCTTGCACCGATCCGGCCTATCTGAACCCCGATGATCCAGACTACAACACCAAGCAGGGCGCGCTGATGGGCGCCGGTCTCGGTGCCGCACTGGGGGCGATCGTCGCCGGTGACGGCAACCGCGCAAAAGGCGCGGCGCTCGGCGCCGTCGTCGGCGCGGCGGGCGGCGTTGTCGCCGGGTCCATTCTCGACAAGCAAGAGGCCGACCTGCGCCAGAGCGTCGGCAACGACGTGCAGATCACCAACACAGGCGACCGCCTGATCGTGACCCTGCCACAGGACATCCTGTTTGCCACCGACAGCGACACGCTGCGCCCCGATCTCGAACGTGACATCCGCGCCGTGGCCAGCAACCTCAATGCCTATCCTGACAGCACGGTGCAGGTCCTGGGACACACCGACAATGTCGGCGATGCCGGTTATAATCAGGACCTCTCCTATCGCCGGGCCGAATCCGTGGCCACGGTGCTGGTCTCGGAAGGGGTCGCCTCGAGCCGGATCCAGTCCACCGGCCGTGGCGAAAGCCAGCCGGTCGCCTCGAACCTCTCGCCCGAGGGGCGGCAACAAAACCGCCGGGTCGAGATCGTGATCCTGCCCAACGCGGCCTGATCCCATCCTTTGACAAACATTCTGTGATCCCGCCCTTGTCCGGCGGGATCATGCATTTCCGCAGGCATCCCATGCGCACCGCTGTCTTGCCCCACCCCGCACCACGCCTTATTTCGGGTGAAGCAAGCGATCAGGAAAGACCTTCATGACCCAACCAACACTCCTCGGCCTTTGCGGTTCTCTCCGCGCGGGTAGCCAGAACCGTAAACTCATGCACGTGGCCGCCCGTGCCTTCGGCGAGGCCGAGTTCACCGTCGCCGACCTCAACTTGCCGCTCTATAATGGCGATGACGAAGACGCCCATGGCATCCCCGCCGCCGTCCAAACGCTGGCCGAGCAAATCGCCGAGGCCGACGCCGTGATCATCGTCACCCCCGAATACAACAAGGCCCCCTCGGGCGTTCTGAAAAACGCCCTCGACTGGGTCAGCCGGGTCAAGGGCATGCATTGGAAAGGCAAACCGGTGGCGATCATGTCGGTTGCCGACGGCCGCGCCGGCGGCGAACGCGCCCAGGTGATCCTGCGCGCGATGATGACCCCGTTTCGCCCGCGCCTCCTTCCCGGCCCGGAACTGGCCGTGGCCGACGGGTCAAACCAGTTCGACGACGAGGGCCACCTGGCCAGCGAACGCTATCAAAAAACGCTGGGCATCCTGATGCGCGAGTTGCGCGCAGAGATTTCTGATTGAATGCAAGGTGGGGTTTCACCCCGCCTTACCTCACAACACCTGGATCACGTCCTTGTCGATCGACAGGATATAGCCACGCCGCGCGATGTTCTTCACCAAGAGCTCGCTGACCAGCTGATTGCCCAGCGTATCGCGCAGCCGCTTGACCCGCGTCGCGCCGGCAGCCTCTTCGCAATCCGACGCGTCGCGCCCCGAGATCATCCCCTCGATCTCGGACCCCGACAACACATCGTCATCCATTCGCGCCTCGGCCAGCACACTTAGCGTCTCCATTGCCGCCGGGGTCAGCTTGAATCCGAGGTTGTTGAGGTAAACCGTATTCTCTTCGCGCGAAATCAACAGCGAATTCACCTGGATCCCCGCGCGCTCGATCTGGGCCATGCGCCGGTTCACTGCCACCAGCATCACCAGAAATACCAGCGCCGCAATCAGCAGGGCAGTGGCAAAAACCAGCAACACGAAAATCACCATCCGATAGGACGTCAACGTTTCGGAAAACGCCGTCCCCGACAGGGCAAGGATTTCCAGCAGCTTGATTTCCGACCCCGTGGTCAGCGCGTCATTCTCGACAAAGATCCGTTCGACCCGGGCATTGAACGCATTGGCATCGGGCAGCGACAGAAACAAGAAGACCGCCGCCATCGTCAGGATTGCGACAATGGCGATCACGCCAGCAATCACCAGGCGGTTGCCCGTGCGGCGCATATCTGCGGCGGAATGAGACTGTTCGGACATGGAGCCCCCAAAGCGTTTCGACTTATTGTTGGGTCACGACAATATGTCGAAGCGCCCACAACATTTCAATGTTTCGCGCATTTCGAGTTTACACCGTGAGTCAACGTTAACTCGAAACGCTTTTTTGTCCGAGTTACTGCCTGGTCACCGACAATACCTTGAGCAAGGTCAGCCCCTGCTTTGTCAGCTTTCGACGCAGACGCTCGGTGGCATCTGCAACACTGCAATCGCCGCCAACCTGGGTCACGTCATAAAAAAGCTCAAGCGGGTTGTCGCGCTTGGCCTTGTATTCGACGACACAGGCCGCCTGCGCCGCCGTGGATGCCAGGACCAGCCCGGCCACCAAAGTCATGATATGTGCAATCCGTTTCATGCCCCCAACCTGCGCCGATGCGCCGCGTTATTCAATAACCCAGGCCCGTTTTGGCCACGATATTCGATAACAGGGCGCTGATATTGCCTGTCTTTCCCGTCCGGCCCGATCTTGGTCCCACGAACGGCGCCGCGGGTCTCACTCGCCGCCCGACCCAAGATACGCACACAGGAAAGGAAACACCTCATGTCCCGCAAGTTCATCTCGCTCGTTGTTGCCGCCTCGGTCGCCGTCGCCGGCATAACCGCCTCCCAGGCCCAGGCCGACAAACGCACCCGCAACGTCATCCTGGGCGCGGCAGCTCTCGCCATCCTAGGCGCGGCGGCTTCGCAATCCAAGGCCGACACCGTAACCCAATCGACTCATACGCATCGCTATGACGGCTGGCATCGCCACGGCAACGTGAATCATCGCCACGACGCATACACCCATGGCCGCATCCGCGACCGGGTGCACAGCGACAGCGATGCCAACGGGCGCACCCGTGACCGCGACCGCCGCACGCGCACGCATGTCACCCCGCGCCCGCTGCCGGATCGTGTGCGCAATGTCGATCTGCCGCGCCGCTGCCTGATCAAAATCCAGAACCGTCGCGGCATGCACAAGATCTATGAAAAACGTTGCATGGAAAACAAGATCCGCGCGCCCTGGCTCCTGCCACAGAACTGCATGACCAAGGTTCGCGCCGGTGGTCGTAAAATCCGCGGCTACGATGCCCAGTGCGTTCAGCGAGTCATCCGCCGCGCCAACAATCTCAACCGCCACTGACCAAGGTGAGGCGAGGCCAGCGCCGGGGGTGATCGTGTCGCTGTCCTTCCCCCGGCCCGCCTCGAGCAGCCGCCCCCCGTTCAGTCCCCAGGGAGCATTCCTTGAACGGGGGGCGGTCTTTTCGGAAGCGCTTTCCCCTTGCCTGCCGCCCGGCTTTGCGCTTTCACCTGATCCATGACAGTCCCTGATTTCTCTTTCGAACAGGCCGCGCTCGACCGCGGCTTTTCCCGTATCGTCGGCGTAGACGAGGTCGGCCGCGGCCCCCTTGCCGGCCCCGTCACCGCTGCCGCCGTAATTCTTGATCCCGCCAACATCCCCGAGGGTCTGAACGACTCCAAGAAACTCACCGCCAAACGGCGCGAGGCGCTGTACGGCCAGATCATGGACTGCGCCCAGGTCTCGATTGCAGAAGCCACGGTTGAGGAAATTGACGAGATCAACATCCTGCGCGCCAGCCACCTTGCCATGACCCGGGCCATCGCCGGTTTGCCGCATGCCCCCGATCATTGCCTGATCGACGGCAACATGTTGCCCCGCGACCTGACTGTTTCAGCCGAGGCAATAATCAAGGGTGACGCCCGATCTTTGTCGATTTCGGCCGCCTCAATTGTGGCCAAAACATGGCGTGATCGTGGCATGTTGTCCCTTGCGCAACAGTACCCCGGCTACGGCTGGGAAACCAACGCCGGATATGGATCGAAAAAGCACATTTCAGCGCTCCAAAATCTCGGGGTAACCCCACACCATAGACGCTCGTTCAAACCGGTCCACAATATCTTGTATCAACAGAAAAATGTAAGTGACTGATTCAAAAAAGAATTTGACCGCGAATCATCTCTGACTCATCCTAGGCCCAACAAACAGGCACCCAAAATTGGGGCCGGGACAGAGGCAGACAATGACGAAGACCAAGACCGACAAGAGCGTGAAAACGCTCCCGCTCAACACGATTCTCGACGGCGATTGCATCGAGGCAATGAACGCGTTGCCCGCCAATTCCATCGACCTGATTTTCGCCGATCCGCCCTATAATCTCCAGCTCAAGGGCGACCTGCACCGCCCCGACAATTCCAAGGTCGACGCGGTTGATGACCACTGGGATCAGTTCGACAGTTTCAAGGTCTATGACCGCTTTACCCATGAATGGCTCAAGGCCGCTCGCCGCCTTCTGAAACCCAACGGCGCGCTCTGGGTCATCGGCTCGTATCACAACGTCTTCCGCATGGGGACCGAGCTTCAGAACCAGGGCTTCTGGATCCTCAACGACGTCGTGTGGCGCAAATCCAATCCAATGCCCAACTTCCGTGGCAAGCGCTTCACCAACGCCCATGAAACCCTGATCTGGTGCTCGAAATCCGAAGGCGCGAAATACACCTTCAACTACGAGGCGCTGAAGGCCCTGAACGAAGGCATCCAGATGCGCTCGGACTGGGTCATCCCGATCTGCAATGGCGGCGAACGGCTCAAGGACGAAAACGGCGACAAGGCCCACCCGACGCAAAAACCCGAAGCCCTGCTTCATCGCATCCTTGTCGGCACCACCAACCCCGGCGACGTAATCCTGGACCCGTTCTTCGGCACCGGCACCACCGGCGCGGTGGCGAAAATGCTGGGCCGCGATTTCATCGGCATCGAGCGTGAAGAGGCCTATCGCAAGGTCGCCAAAAAGCGTCTGTCCAAGATCCGCAAGTTCGACAAGGCTGCGCTCGAAGTCTCCGCTTCCAAACGTGCCGAACCCCGCGTCCCCTTCGGCCAGCTGGTCGAACGTGGCATGCTGCGCCCGGGCGAGGATCTCTACTCTCTCAACGGTCGCCACAAGGCCAAGGTCCGTGCCGATGGCACCCTGATCGGTGATGACATCAAGGGATCGATCCACCAGGTCGGCGCCCATTGCGAGGGTGCACCATCCTGCAACGGCTGGACCTACTGGGGCATCAAACGCGAAGGCAAAACCGTGCCCATCGACCTCTTCCGCCAGCAGATCCGCGCGGAAATGCGCAACTGATTTTAAATGCGTTTGTCGTTTACCAGTAACGGCGGTTCTCCAAGTTCCCTGACAAACGCATCACCCTGAACACCGCCGGTGCCTGTGGCCTGACTACATGGCACTCAACTGCCCCGCCTCTTGGCGGGGCATTTTTTTCGACAAACTTCGTCACGTTGAAATGGTGCGCCCCATGTGCATCAGCCAGTCGATGAACAACTGTACGGAAGCGCGCGGTTTCCACGGCGGGGTCACAACATAGTACCCCGATATGTGCGTGATCTTGATTGGCGCCACTTTCAGCGAACCTTGCAACAATTGCGACCGCACATCGAGTTCGGATTCAAGTACAATCCCCATTCCTTCTTCGCCCGCTCTGACTTCCAGCGATGGATTGCCCAGATCCTTGGTCGTGATTGAATTCGTGTCGATGCCAGACTGTCGCAATGCCTCTCGCTCCCATTGACTGTCGTCAGGTATGAGCCACGGTAGGTTATTCCAATCCGTCTTCGGATCATCAACCAGCGAAGGCGCGGCAAGCGCGCGCGTCGGGCTTTCCAAAAGCAAATGGCATGACAAGTCCGGCCAAGGCTTATCGCTGGCTCGTATCGCTAGGTCGAACCCTTCGGCAACAATGTCCACGATGTCGTCGGAAGACGAGAACGAGATCTCAGTATCTGGAAACTTGCTCCAGAAAGAAGCGATGCGCGGGAAAATTACAGCTTCGGCAAAGAACGCCGTTGTTGTGATCCTGATTGGGCGATTGCCATCGGATTCACCAACCGCCCGCACGGCTTCCGCAACGATCGCGAACCCGGCCCGTAAACTTTCGGCAAAGTCGCGTCCATCTGGCGTCACGGCAACCCCGCTCGGCGACCGCTGCAGCAATTGTACACCCAGATGCTCTTCCAGTGATTTGACCTGCTGAGCCACAGCCGCATGGGTCACATTCAACGAACGCGCCGCCGCGCTGAAACTCTCGGCCCGCGCCGCCGCCTCAAACGCCTTTAGCGACGTCAGCGAAGGAAGCTTTGTCCAATCCAGCAGCTCCATTGAAAGTTTTCCTAACAGCCTAAAAGTATTCCTGAATCTGATCATACAACAAGAAATGCTACTTTCCAGATAGACAATTTGGTTCCTGGAGAAACGCTATGCAATTGCCCGACACCAGCCTGTTAAGAACAGTTACAAGATATGATGCTGCTGGCCGCCCTCGCCCGAGCCATCACCGTACGGTCACCAGCTCTTCAATGCCAAAGACAGCTGGTCCAAGTGTCTTTCGGCACTTTGTCAAACGTCTCAAACGTTTCGCACATTTCTGCGAGAAACGCCTGTCGGTCGAGCGTTCCTCGTTGTCGCTTGAAAAACGATAACGCAGTTCCATGTGCGATCGAGACTAGACTTGACCAATCCCGCCCTTCTCAACCACCGATGCGGTGATCTCGGCAAACCCGGCCTCCCAGGCCGCGCGGGTCTCGGGGGTGAAATCATCGCCCAGCGCCGCCGCCAGAGTGGCGACCAACGCCTCACCCATCGGAGCAAACTGTGCCTGCGTCACGCCCATGGCCCGGTGTCCTTGGCCTAATTCTTCCAGTCGTTCCGCCATCTTTTCCGGCTGATCCAGATGCCCCACGATCATTGACAGCGTCGCCAGGAACCGCATCCCCTGTCCTTCGATGTCTTCTCGAAACATCGGTTTGACCTCAGGTGCACGGTCAAAGAACGCCTCGTAGAATTCATGCGAGCGGCGCTCAGGGTTTTCCTTCAAAGCGGCAAAACTTTGACGGATCAGATCAAGCTGATTCTGGTCAAGCGGCATGGGCAACCTCCTGGGTGGTTTTGGACGCGATTCACCTTACGCTAGCACAGCCCCAAGGCGTTGCCCCTGCGTCACAGCGCGGCGGCCATGATTTCTCGTACGAAAAATCGCGCCCCGCCCTACCGCGGCATCGGGTTGGCCGCCTTGTTGTAGTCCCGCCAATCGGTGATCTCGGGATAATACATCCCGCGCCAGCGCTGTACCCGCGGGTTCATCACCCGGCGCCACAGCGACGGCACCATCGCCGCCATGGTCATCACCGGATAGCCATGGGGAAGCTGCGGCGCCTGATCCTCGCCATAGTTCTGCAACAGCGGGAATCGCCGATCGGGTTTGTAATGGTGGTCCGAATGGCGCTGCAGGTTGATCAGCAGCCAGTTCGACGCCTTGTGCGCCGCGTTCCACGAGTGATGCGGCATCACGTGCTCGTATTTGCCCTCGCCCAGATGCTTCCGGGTCAGCCCGTAATGTTCGACATAATTGACGATCTCCAATTGCCAGACCGCGACGCCCGCCTGCCAGAGGAACAGGAAGAGGCCTTCCCACCCACCGACACCCAACGCCAACGCCAACATCAGCGTCTGCAAACCCCAATATCGCCAGAACGGATTGCTCTGATCCGTCCAGGCGCGCCCAGCACGGGCCAGTTTTTCTTTCTCGGCACGGAACGACGATTTCAGCGACCCGATCAAAACGCGCGGATAGAACCGGTAGAACCCTTCGTTGTATCGCGCTGTCACCGGATCACGCGGCGTACCGACATAGCGGTGATGTACCAACAGGTGCTCGCTGCGGAAATGCGAATACATCACCATCGCCAACAGGATATCGCCCAGCCAACGCTCCAGGTTGTTCTTCTGATGCATCAACTCGTGGGAATAGTTGATCCCCACCGTCCCGGTGATCACCCCGACGCCGAAAAACAGCACGATGGTCTCGAACGCGTTGAGGTGTTCGTCGCCGGGCCCGGTCACGTACCAGATCAACCCGAAAAGCGTGGCAAACTGCAATGGCACCCAGGCCTTGGTGATCACCGTGTACCATTTGATGTCATCCTCGCTGGCCTTCAGATCGGCGTTTTCCGTGTTCAGCCCCAACACCGCATCCAACGCCGAAAACAAATACCACGTCGCCACCGGCAGCAGGATCACGGTCCACCCCCCATAAACCGCCCCGATCCAGGCAATCGGGATCAACACAAGCGACAGCCAGAATGGCACAGCATTTTGCGGGCGGGCAATGTCTTGGGCGGGACTCATGGGTACACTCCGAAACCGTTGGCGCATGACGGCACCGATACTCTTTACTTATTCTCGAATGCGCCATGAGCAAGGTCAACCTGATCCCGGGCCGCTACAGCGGTCATCAGCCGAAACCATTGGCCGTCATCCAAGCCCTAGTGACTTCAACCTGGCAATTTGGTTATGTTGACGAAGAGGATGTTTTGGCAGGAGATTTATCCGTTGCTGTTGAATGCCCCCCGTCTCGCCATTGCCACCATGATCATTGCCGCCTTGTCGGTTTCACGTCCTGGTCCGGCGGCGGCGCAATCCTCGGACGTTCCGGCTTGGCTGCAAAAACACGCCGGCACCGGCGACGGTCAGATCGCACAGGTGATCCTGAACCGTGCACGCGCACTTCACCAAAAAAAACGCAGCCAGGGCGCTATCACGAACCCCTGTTATCTTGCCATGGATGCGACACGCCCAAGCACCTCGCAGAGCGGCAAACCGGGTCGCCGGTTTTACGTCATTTGCGAATCCAAAAGATCGTTCCGCGCGGTCTCATCGGGCTATGGCAACGGGCGAAAGCTGAAACGCGCGAATTTCTCGAACGGCCGGCAATGCGCGAAAAACTTCAGCAACGCAGAAGGGTCCAAGCTGACCATGGGTGGATCCTATGTGACGGCCGAAACAAGGACATCATTCAAAGGCTATTACAGCCGATCCGGCAAGCGGACACCGTTTTACCGCACATTCCTGCTGTTTGATGGCGAAGGAGAAACGAACAACGCCCGCGAGCGGGCGATCGGCGGGCATCAGGCCACGTTCCTGAAATGGCAGTGCCGCCTTCAGAAACCCGAAAGCCCCCATGCCGACAAGGACGGGTATGTTTTCTTCGGAAGGCTGGTGGACTATACCAGCGGCCGCAGCAACGGCTGCACAACCTGGTCACAGACCGCTTCCAAGGAAATTATAACCCTGGTCGAGGACAACCCGACGACGCTCTACATCTATCCGGAATCCGGCGATATCAAAGCGGTCGCCAGTGCAGTGAAGGCGGGAAAATCCCTGTCCCAAGCCGGGCTTTATTGGAACGAGACGTGCCGCAAGGCCATCGGCGCTCCGAAATTCTGGCCCAAACGAAACCTCCAGCCGATCATCAACAAATGGCGGCGCTCCCTGAAGAACCAGCCACAGCGGGTATTGCCCGTCTGCCGGTGAACTTGACCTGCATTGTTCGTGCAGCGCCAAAATCTGGTTGGCGGCCTGATCAACCGCAGGCTTGCCTGCGCGTCGCGTCAATCAAACTCACTCTCAGCAAGGTCAACCGGATTGCAGGCGCAAGAGAAGTACACGAAACCTTTTGATGAGATCGGCTGAGAACCAGACTTTTGCTGCGGGCGGCTTGAAAGTCTCTTACGCGGGACAAAGTGGTCATTCCGAGAACGTACCTGAGCCGCCCAGGGACGGTCACGAATCTAGTAAGTAAACCAAAGCTCAATTCAAACCGATACGCCTTCCAAAACATCTTCCTTCTTGAGCTTGTTCTTTTGCCCCGCCACAAGCACCTCGCCGCGTCGCAAGACCACGAACCTGTCGGCAAGATCGTAAGCGAATTCGAAGTATTGTTCGACCAGGACGATCGCCATTTTGCCTTGCGCGCGCAGATGGCGGATGACCTCGCCGATTTGACTGATGATATTAGGTTGGATGCCTTCGGTTGGCTCGTCCAGCAGCAAGAGCCGTGGTTTGGTGATCAGCGCCCGTGCAATGGCTAACTGCTGCTGTTGCCCCCCCGACAAATCACCGCCTCGCCGGTTCAGCATTTCCTTGAGGACCGGGAACAGATCAAAAACCTCGTCGGGAATGAAATGCGCGTCGGGTGGAAGGCAGACAAACCCGGTTTCAAGGTTTTCGCGTACGGTCAAAAGCGGAAAAATCTCGCGCCCCTGAGGGACATAGGCCACACCTTTATGGGCCAACCGGTGCGCGGGCAAAACACCCAACGGTTCCCCATTCAAGATCACGTCACCGCCTGAACGCGGATGGGTGCCCGAAATGGCCTTGATCAGGCTGGTCTTACCGACACCGTTGGTGCCCATGACGCACGTGACTTCGCCAAGGGAAGCTTCCATCGAGATACCGTTGAGGATCTGTGAATGCCCGTAATGCAGGGTCAGGTCTCGTAGCTTCAGCATTCTCTAGCGCCCCAAATAAACATCGATGACGTCCTGGTTCGAGGTGACATGATCAAGGCTGCCTTCGGCCAGAACGGACCCCTCGTGCAGCACGGTGACCTTGCAGTTCAGGCGGCGGACAAATTCCATGTCATGTTCCACCACCACCACGGCGCGGGTCTTGGCTGCCTCGATCAAGAGGTCGGTTGTGTGTTCGCGTTCCTGAGGGGTCATACCGGCGGCGGGTTCGTCAACCAACAGCAAGCGCGGCTCCTGCGCCAGCAGCATGCCGATTTCGAGCCACTGTTTCTGACCGTGGCTCAGCTCGCCGGATTTGCGTTTCAGGGCGTCCTGCAACCCGATTTCCCGGGCCAGTTCCTCTACCTTTTCGAAATCTGTCTTGCTGGGCTGGTAGGCCAGCACCGAAAGCCAGCGGCGCGGCTTCTTCAATGCCATGAGCAGGTTTTCCTGCACGGTCTGGTCTTCGAACACGGTTGGTTTCTGGAACTTGCGGCCGATCCCGGCCTGGGCGATTTTTGCCTCGCTCATTTTCAATAACGACACGGAGCGTTCGCCCCAGATCACCCGGCCCTCATCAGCGCGGGTTTTGCCGGTGACGATGTCCATGAACGTGGTCTTGCCCGCGCCGTTGGGGCCGATCACGGCGCGCATTTCCGCATCGCCGATCTGGAAACTGAGATTGTTGATGGCGCGGAACCCGTCGAATGCGACCGAGACACCGGAGACTTCGAGAAGTGTACTCATTGGCTGGCCTCCTGTTCGCGCAAGGCGCCATCGTCGGGGCCAAGGTCGGCGCCGTGACGGCTTGGAGATTTGCGCATCGTCCAGAGGTCGACCAGCCCACCCATACCCTTTGGCGCAAACAGCGTGACAGCGACAAAGGACAGACCCAGCAGCACCAGCCACCAGTCGACCCATTTGATGGTATAGAACCCCAAAGGAATGTCGGGAGCCTGCCCGCCGGTGAACCATGTGGACAGCAGGCTGACGAAGGCCGCTCCGATTACAGCGCCGTAAAGCCGACCGCGCCCTCCGATGGCAACCCAAACCGCGAGGTAGATCGACGCGATGGGGGCGATTTCGGCCGGGTTGATGATACCGGCCTGTGGGTAATAAAGCGCCCCGGCAATGGCGGCGATGCAGGCGGTCAGGGTGAAGATCACCAGCTTGTAGGTCTCGACCGAATAGCCGAGGAACCGTACTCGCGCCTCGTTGTCGCGAATGCCGCGAATGACTGAACCGAATTTGCCGCTCACCATCCACGCCGCCAGCAGATAGCCAAGCCCCAGGGCCAGGGCCGAGGCCCAGAGAAACCAGAGCGAGACGACATCCTGCGTGGTCTCGATGCCCGGCAGGTTTTGTAAGCCCGAGAGGCCGTTGTTGCCACGTAACCCGCTGTCGTTCTGGAAAAGGTAGAGCGCCAGCGCCAGGGTCATCGCCTGGGTCAGAATCGAAAGATAGACGCCGGTGACACGGCTGCGGAAGGCCAGCCATCCAAATACCAAGGCCAACAGTCCGGGCACAAGCACGATGAGAACAAGCTGAAGGAACAGGTTGTCGGCGAAGGCCCAGATCACAGGAAACTCGCTGGATCCGACAACGCCGAAGATCTGGTTGCCGATGGCGTCTATGACCTCGGTTTCGGTTGGTGGTATTTCGGATTGCGACAGCGACTCGGCCACGATCAGGCGGGTCCGTTCATACATCAGCCACATGCCGATCATGTATCCTCCCAGCCCGAAGAAGGCGAAATGGCCAAGGCTGAGAATGCCAGTGAAGCCCCAGATCAGGTCCATCGCCACTGCAATAAGGCACAAGCACAGAGTCTTGCCCAGCGTCTTGATGAAACTGGTCGAAATGATCCCGGTGCCGAAACCTTCGGATAGGACGGTGACCACGAGGGTAAAGAGCGCCAGTGCCGCGATGAAGATCAGGACGGACGGGTTTTTGGCGATAAACGAGCGTTGCATGGATCAATCCCCCGCCGCGCGGCCCTTGATGGCGATGATGCCCCTTGGCCGGAACTGGATGAAAATGATGATGAAGACGATCATGTAGGTTTGCGCCGCCAGTGTATTGCTGGGGTTCAGCCACTCGATGCCCTTCTGCAGGAAGCCGATCATAGTGGCCCCCGCGAGCGTGCCCCAGATATTGCCAACACCGCCCACGACAACGGTCATGAAGCTTTGCACGATATAATCGCTGCCGAGCTCTGAGGTGACCTTGGCAAAGAGGCCGATGGCGACACCGGCAACCCCGGCAATGCCCGAACCCAGTCCAAAGGTCAGCATGTTGACGCGGCCCGGGTTGATCCCCATCGAAGCCGCCATGCGCGGGTTCTGGGTTACGGCGCGGGTTTCCAGCCCCAGCCGGGTGCGTTTCATGATGAAGAGGAAAACGCCAAGGAAAATTAGCGCAAGGAAAAAGATGGCGATGCGGATATAACTGATCGAGACCACGTCGTTCAGAACCAGCGCGCCGTCGAGCCATTCGGGTGAAGTGAGTGGCCGTGCCTGGGTGCCAAAGATGTTCTTGGCGAGCTGTTGCAGGGCAATCGAGATGCCGAAGGTCGCCAGCAGGGTTTCCAGCGGACGCGCATAAAGCCAGCGGATCACCAGCCGCTCCATCGCAACGCCTGCGGCAAAGGTCACGGCAAAAGCAAGCGGGATGGCAACAAGGATCGAGACGGTGTGATCGGGGATGATCTGTTGCACCACGTAGCCAGTATAGGCTCCCATCATGATGAACTCGCCGTGGGCCATGTTGATCACGCCCATCACGCCAAACGTGATGGCAAGGCCAATGGCAGCGAGGAAATAGATCGAGGCGAGCGACAGAGCGTCAAGTGTGAGGTCGAGCGCCTGGTTGGCCCCCACCTTCAACTCGATGGATTTGAGGACGTCGTTTGCGGCGTCGGTGACATGATTTGAAGGTTCGGCGTAACTGTCATAAAAAACATGGGCGGCAAGGGCCGCGTCGATTTCCGCGTCGGATAGGATCGGTGGCACAGTGCCGCCCTTGGCCAGTGCAGCATAGGCGCGGGCGCGGGCGGCGTCGGTGTCAAGCTGGGCTACGGGAACGCCCGCGACCAGTCCGCCGGTGATGTTAGTGGCAAGAGCCGTGCGGATGTCATCCGGCGTGACCTGGGTCGGGGCAAATCCCTTGGCAACCAGAAGGCCATAGGCTTCGTCGCGCGGCAACGCGGCTGTTCCAGGCGTCAGACGGGCCGCAACGTTCCTGTCTTCGGGTATTTGACCCACTGCAACCTCTCGCGTGGTGGCGACCAGCGGGTTCAGCGTGGCGCGCAGGTCGACGCCCACATCGCCAGACATTTCGTTAATGGCATTGATGCGGGTCTGGATGTCGTTATCGAAGCTGATGGTCAGCAATCGTTCAAGCCGTTTCTTCTGAGCCTTGAACTCACTGTCGGGCTCGTTATCGATCGACGCTCGGAGTGGCCCCAGATGCGCGGCCTCTGGGTCGCGCTGGATCGAGGTCAAAGCGTCCTGCCGCTTGGCACGGTCCGGGTCATTCAGTTGGAATTGGACAAGTGCGGTGGCAATCAGGGCGCGGATGCCGCTGTTTGGCTTGAGCTGTTTCAGCTCTTTCTTGGGGAACTCTCCCACGACCTCGCCACTGTCGAAATCGGTCAATTGGTAAGATTTACCGTCAGCTTTTTTACCGATGAAGAACAACCCGTCGGATTTGCGCATCCACATCGACTTGGCGCCCCAGGTTTCCAGAACGACCTGCGCCTGTGGCAGCCCACTTGTCGCAATGGCGTCGATTGCCGGGCCGATCGTCTTACGCGAGCTTTTAGCGATGACCGCCTGGTGCTCCTGCAAGAGCGGCTGGATCGGCGCATCCTGTGCTGTGGCCATCAGGCAAGACAACAGGAGGGCAAGTCCCGCGAGCAAAAGACGTTTCATGTCAGGGGATTCCGCAAATTCAGGGTAAAAGGGGGTAGGCATGCTACCCCCTTCACAAGGTCAGGTCTTAGTAGTTCGACAGGGTCTGAACACAGGTCTCGGTCTCGGTATTGTACATACCGCAGCCAAGGTCCTTCCAATCGGACATCAGAACGACCGATTCCGGAAGGAAGTCGGTCCAGGCGTCACCCGGAACTTCTGTCGTTTGGCTGATGATGTCGAATTGGCCGTCGGCCTGGATTTCACCGATCAGCACCGGCTTGGCCAGGTGGTGGTTCGGCAACATCACGGCGGTGCCGCCGGTCAGGTTCGGGAACTCCTGACCGTACATCTTGGCGCGCACGGCGTCGACTTCGGTGCCGCCTGCCTCGGTGGCGGCGTTCACCCACATGTTGAAGCCAATATAGTGGGCTTCCATCGGGTCATTGGTAACGCGCTCTTCACCCATCGTCGCCTTCCAGGTCTTGACGAATTCGGCGTTCACGTCGCTTTCAGCCGACTGGAAGTAGTTCCAGGCCGCCAGGTGACCCACCAGGTTCGAGGTGTCGAGACCGGCAAGCTCTTCTTCACCGACCGAGAACGCCACGACCGGGATGTCGTCGGCCGAGATGCCTGCGGCGGCCAGTTCCTTGTAGAAGCCGATATTGGCGTCGCCATTGATGGTCGAAATCACGCCGACCTTTTTGCCATCTGCGCCCAGGGCGACGACGTCTGCCACGATTTTCGACCAGTCCGAGTGGCCAAACGGGGTGTAGTTGACGAAGATGTCGGCATCGGCGATGCCCTTCTGCTTGAGATAACTCTCAAGAATGTTGTTGGTGGTCCTGGGGTAGACATAGTCCGTGCCAAGCAGAGCGAATTTCTCGACCCCCAGTTCCTCCAGGAAATAATCCGTTGCCGGGATCGCTTGCTGGTTCGGGGCTGCGCCGGTGTAAAACACGTTTTTCGAGCTTTCTTCGCCCTCGTATTGCACCGGGTAGAACAGCAGGCCGTTCAGCTCTTCGATCACTGGCAGAACCGATTTGCGGCTGACCGAGGTCCAGTTGCCGAAGATCACGTCGACATCGTGAACGGTTAGCAGTTCGCGGGCCTTTTCGGCAAAAAGCGGCCAATCCGAGGCCGGATCAACAACCACGGCCTCCAGCTGTTTGCCCAATAGGCCACCCTTGGCGTTCTGCTGATCGATCAGCATAAGCATCGTGTCCTTCAACGTGGTCTCGGAAATGGCCATCGTGCCCGACAGCGAGTGCAGGACGCCAACCTTGATCGTGTCTTCAGCAGCCATGGCCGAGCCGGCCAGCGCGGCAAAAACCATTGATCCGGCAAGCGTTGATTTGAGAAAGTTCATGCGATTCTCCTCGCGGGGATCGTGGCGGAAACCCTTGCGCAGAGGCGCACAGTTCCCTTACCTGTCCCCGCAACTTCGTGTTGCAATCGTGTGGCGGCCGCTTCGAGGTCCAATTCGTATGGTCGCCACACACCCCCCGGACATGTTCGGCTTTGTGCCCCCGGTAGGTGAGGCAATCGATTCTGCATTGCGGCGAGAATGGCAAACCCGGGTCGGGGAAAATCGCCCAGCGCCCCGGTAAATGCCTAATTTTCCATCAGCCACCGACACCTGCGCCCAGAAAACAATCAGCCTCGCAGGGAATCACCCCGGAATCGCCCTTTCCAATGGCGCTTTGTCCCCGCCGCGCCAAAACCAAGGGCAAGTTCATACGCGATAGGTGGCCCGGATTACACAACATGCGACCATAATGCCCCGGCGTGAATTGGCCGTGCAGCCACGAGCGCGGGGCGCGGTCGAGCTTGTGAGCAAATTGGCCGGTGGGCGCAGCGCCGTTGACAAGTTGTATCAGGCCGGGTCGGCCAAATGCTTGTTTCCGCGCAACAGCTGCGCGGGTCTTGACGCGGTGCTTTTGAATACGGCCGGCGGTGTAACCGGGGGGGACCGGTTGTCGTTTTCGGCCCGGGCCGGGACGGGGTCGCGGTTGAGCGTGACCACGCAGGCATGCGAGCGCGCGTATAGGGCACATCCCGGCCAGGTCGGACAGGTGCGCAATACGCTGCATGCCGAGGCCGGGGCGCGGCTGAACTGGCTGCCGCAGGAAACGATTCTCTATAATGGTTCGGCGCTGGACCGGCGTCTTGTGATCGAGATGGCACCGACGGCCAGCCTGTTGATGGTCGAGCCGCTGATTTTTGGCCGGGCCGCCATGGGTGAGACGCTGACCGAGGCCCAGTTCACCGATCGGATCGAGATCCGGCGCCAGGGCAAGCCGATCTTTCTGGATGCCACCCGTTTGCAGGGGGACGTGACCGCGCATCTGGCGCTGCCCTTCATTGCCGATGGGGCGGGGGCGATGGTGGTTCTGGTCTATGTGGCCGAGGATGCCGAGGCGTTGTTACCAAAACTGAGGGCGTTACTGCCCGAAACCGCAGGAGCGAGCCTGATCGGTGATGACCTGCTGGTGGCGCGGCTGTTGGCGCAGGACAGTTTTGTGCTGCGCCAGAGCCTGCTGCCGGTGCTGCGCCTTCTGAACAATGACGACATTCCCCGATGCTGGATGATCTGAGATGAACCTGACCCCAAGAGAAAAAGACAAGCTTCTGATTGCCATGGCCGCCGAGGTGGCCCGCAAACGGTTGGCGCGCGGTGTGAAACTGAACCACCCCGAGGCGATTGCCCTGATTACCGACGCAGTGGTCGAAGGCGCCCGCGACGGGCGCTCGGTGGCCGACCTGATGCAAGCAGGGGCCGAGGTGGTGGCTGCCGAAGACTGCATGGAAGGCATCACCCAGATGATCCACGAGGTGCAGGTCGAGGCCACGTTCCCGGACGGAACCAAACTTGTCACCGTTCACAATCCCATTCGCTGAAGGAGATCCATCATGAAACCCGCTCTGACCGCTCTTGTTGCCCTGACCGCCGCGCCAGCTTTTGCCCATAGCGGCGCGCACATGCATCCCCACGCCAATGACCCATCGTGGCTTCCGTTTTTGATTGGAGGGCTGGTTGTCGCAGGGGCGGCGGGTTTGGCCTGGACACGTTCAAAATGATCCCTGGCGAGCTCATTCCGGCGGAGGGGGAATTGACCCTCAACGAAGATCGCGCGGTCACGCGGTTGATGGTGGCCAATACCGGCGACCGCCCGATTCAGGTTGGATCGCATTACCACTTTGCCGAGACCAACAGCGCATTGGACTTTGACCGCGCCGCCGCGCGTGGCATGCGGCTGGATATTGCAGCCGGGACCGCTGTGCGCTTCGAACCCGGACAGCGCCGTGAGGTGGTGTTGATCCCAATTGGCGGGGCGCGGCGGATTTACGGATTTAATCAACAAGTGATGGGAGAGCTCTGATGCCCGCCACGATTTCCCGCGCCGACTATGCCGCCATGTTTGGCCCCACCACCGGCGACCGGCTGCGGCTGGCCGATACCGATCTGATCATCGAGGTTGAACGTGACCTGACCACCTACGGCGAAGAGGTCAAGTTCGGCGGCGGCAAGGTGATCCGCGACGGCATGGGACAGGCCCAAACCACCCGCGCCGAGGGTGCCGTTGACACGGTCATCACCAACGCGCTGATCGTCGATCATACCGGCATCTACAAGGCCGATGTGGGCCTGAAAAACGGACGCATCGCCAGAATTGGCAAGGCGGGCAACCCGGACACCCAGCCCGGTGTCGATATCATCGTCGGCCCCGGCACCGAGGCGATCGCCGGTGAGGGGCGCATCCTGACCGCCGGGGGCTTCGACAGCCATATCCATTTCATCTGCCCGCAGCAGATCGAGGATGCGCTGCATTCCGGCCTGACCACCATGCTGGGTGGCGGCACAGGCCCGGCTCATGGCACGCTCGCCACCACCTGCACACCCGGCCCATGGCATATCGGGCGGATGTTGCAAGCGGCGGATGCCTTTCCGATGAACCTAGCCTTTGCCGGCAAGGGCAATGCCTCGCTTCCCGCTGCGCTTGAGGAACAGGTGCTGGGCGGGGCCTGCGCGCTGAAGCTGCACGAGGATTGGGGCACGACACCCGGCGCGATTGATTGCTGTCTGTCAGTGGCCGACGCCATGGATGTGCAGGTTATGATCCATACCGACACTTTGAATGAATCCGGATTTGTCGAGAACACCGTCGCCGCCATGAAGGGCCGCACTATCCATGCCTTCCATACCGAAGGAGCGGGCGGCGGGCATGCGCCAGACATCATCAAAATCTGTGGCGAGGAGCATGTCCTGCCGTCTTCGACCAACCCCACGCGCCCCTTCACCGTGAACACGCTGGAAGAGCATCTCGATATGCTGATGGTCTGTCACCATCTCGACAAATCCATCCCTGAGGACGTTGCTTTTGCCGAAAGCCGTATCCGCCGCGAGACCATCGCCGCCGAAGACATCCTGCACGACATGGGGGCGTTCTCGATCATCGCCTCTGACAGTCAGGCGATGGGCCGGGTCGGCGAGGTTCTGATCCGCACCTGGCAGACCGCCGACAAGATGAAGAAGCAACGCGGGCAACTGGCCGAGGAGGCTGGCGACAACGACAATTTCCGCGTCCGCCGCTATATTGCGAAGTACACCATCAACCCGGCGATTGCCCACGGCATTGGCCACGAGATCGGCAGTGTCGAGGAAGGTAAGCGTGCCGACCTTGTTCTGTGGGATCCGGCATTTTTCGGAGTGAAACCCGAGATGGTTTTGTTGGGTGGCACAATCGTCATGGCACAGATGGGCGACCCCAATGCCTCGATCCCGACGCCGCAGCCGGTCTATTCGCGCTCCATGTTCGGGGCCTTTGGCCGGTCGGTAGAAAACTCCGCTGTCACTTTTGTCAGCGCCGCCGCACAGGACGCAGGGATTGGTGACAAGCTGGGTCTTGCCAAGGATACCCTCGCGGTCAGAAACACCCGCCAAATCGGCAAATCCGATCTGCTCCTCAACAACGCCACGCCCAAGGTTGAGGTCAATCCCGAAACCTACGAGGTGCGCGCCGATGGCGAGCTGCTCACCTGCCAACCCGCCGAGGTTCTACCGATGGCGCAACGCTATTTCCTGTTCTGAAGGAGGCATTTATGGAACTTCCCCGCTGTCGCGACATACGCAAGACCGGGAAATGGTCAGGAGCCTATGATCTTGTGACCCTCAGCTATGACGACCGGTTCCTGCGGCGTAAGAAACTGACCACGGTGCATGACGAGGCATTTCTTGTCGATCTGGCGCATACGACCTCGCTCGATCATGGCGATGCGTTCGAGTTGCAGGATGGCCGCCTGATCGAATGTATCGCCGCCGAGGAGGAGTTGCTGGAAATCACCGGTCCGGACTTGACCCGCCTAGCCTGGCATATCGGCAACCGTCACACACCCTGCCAGATCGAAGTGCACCGCCTGCTGATCCAGCGCGATCACGTGATCCACGGCATGCTGAGCAAGATCGGTGCCTCTCTGCGAGAGGTGGTCGAACCCTTCACGCCCGAAGGCGGAGCTTATGGTCACGGAAGAACCCATGGCCATGCCCACTGAGACACAAATCCTGACCCTGGCACAGTGGTTTTCACCGGCTTATCCGGTGGGGGCATTTGCCTATTCGCATGGCTTGGAATGGGCCGTGGACGCGGGCGATGTCGGAGATGCAAAAACCACGCAGGCCTGGATTTCGGATGTGCTGAAACATGGGGCAGGATGGAACGATTGCCTGTTTATTAGTGCCGCCTATCAGGCGGCTTCGCCGCAGGATTTGACATGCATCAACGACATGTCGCTTGCACTTTCGGCGTCGTCGGAACGGATGATGGAAACCCGTCTGCAGGGCGAAGCGTTCTGCGGCATCACGGCCTCGGTCTGGACCAGGGAACTTGCTGAATTGAGCTATCCCGTGGTCGTGGGCCGCGCGGCTAATCTGGTAGACCTGCCCCTGAGATTGACCACCCAGTTCTATTTGCATGCCTTCATGGCCAACCTCGTGGCCGCGGCGACCCGGCTGGTGCCCCTTGGGCAAACGGATGGGCAGCAAATGATCCGCGACCTGACGCCACGGTGCCAAGCCATCGCTGGCGCGGCGTTGTCCACTGACCTGTCCCAGCTGGCATCCACAGCCTTCCTCAGCGACATCGCCGCGATGAAACATGAAACTCAATACTCAAGGATGTTCCGAACATGAGCACTATGAACGGCCCGCTTCGCGTTGGCATCGGTGGCCCGGTGGGCGCTGGTAAAACCACGCTTACTGCCGCGCTTAGCGAAGCGCTTCGCGACAGCCATTCGATCGGCGTCATCACGAACGACATCTACACCCAGGAAGACGCCGAGGCCCTGATGCGCCTGCAAATCCTGCCGCGGGATCGGGTGATTGGCGTGGAAACCGGGGGGTGCCCGCACACTGCCATTCGCGAAGATGCCTCGATCAACCTTGCCGCCGTGGCCGAGATGGAAAGGCGCCACCCGGGCATAGAAATCGTTCTCATCGAGAGCGGCGGAGACAACCTCTCGGCAACTTTCAGCCCCGAACTAGCCGATGTCACGCTCTACGTGATTGATGTGGCCGCGGGTGAAGACATACCCCGCAAGGGCGGGCCAGCGATTACCAAGTCCGACATCCTGATCATCAACAAGACGGACCTTGCCCCGTATGTCGGCGCGTCGCTTGATGCTATGGAGAGAGACGCTGGAAAAATGCGACGTGACCGTCCGTTCGTCTTTTCATCGTTGCGCAATCGCGACGGTGTTGCCGAGATTGTCAAACTGCTCGGAGAAATTGGAGAGCTAGATGTTCGGCAAGACGGGCGGTTGGCTAACTTCGCCTAATGGCTGAAATGGGCTCGAAGCAGACCTTCGCCGTGGACGGCATGAATGGCTGGCAAAGGCCATACTCGACTAATTGTTCTCCTCGCTCAACCCGTCCTTGGCAAGATCAAACACCTTGCGCATAACCGTGGGAAGATCGGACGGGCGGAACATCTCTTTCGGTATGAATTGGCCGACATCAGGATCGATGCCCTCCGGCAACTCTGCGACCCGTATCCCCAGCCGCAGATGAAAATGCGTGAACGTGTGCCGCGCCTCGGTGCCGATATCGCGCCACTCGGCTTCAACCGGCGGGCTTTCAACCGCTACCTCACCCCATTCCGCGCCGGGCCAGCCCAGCATCCCGCCTAGCAATCCCTTATCCGGCCGTCGCTCTAACAACCACGCCCCATCGGCCCGCCGTCCGACATAGGCCACCCCCTGCCGGACCGGTTTGGGTTTCTTCGCCAGCTTCTTCGGCAATCCGGCCGCGATCCCCGCCTGGCGCCCCTTGCAATCCGACATCCACGGGCAGATCCCACAGGCCGGAGACTTGGGCGTGCACACCGTCGCCCCCAGGTCCATCACCGCCTGCGCATAATCACCCGGGCGCGTTTTGGGCGTTATTAGAGCCGCTTTTTCGGTCAACTCCCCCTTCGCCACCGGCAATGGCGTCTCAATCGCGAACATCCGCGCCATCACCCGCTCGACATTGCCATCGACCACGACTTCGGCCTCATCAAAGGCAATCGCCGCAATCGCCGCCCCGGTATAGGGCCCGATTCCCGGCAGTTTCACCAACTCTTCCCGCGTCTCCGGAAACCCCCCACGCGCGGCCACCACCCGCGCGCATTTCAACAGGTTGCGCGCCCTCGCGTAATAGCCAAGCCCGGCCCATTCCCCCATAACGTCTTCGTCGCGCGCCGCCGCCAGATCCTCGACCGTCGGCCACAAGCCCATGAACCGCGTGAAGTACTCTTTCACCGCCGCGACTGTCGTCTGTTGCAGCATGACCTCGCTCAGCCAAACGGCATAAGGATCGGGCCGGGCCGCGTCACGCGGCCCTACCCGCCACGGCAATTCCCGCGCATGCACATCGTACCACGCCAAAAGTTCACGCGCTTTCTCACGCAACTGTTAATCCTCGCATGACGTTTTCCCTGTTCGCTGCCCCTTCCTGCCATTAAGTTGGCCCCAAACCAAGGGAGCATCCATGACCCCCCGCAAGCCCGGCTTCAGCAAAGGCTTTGCCCGCGCCTCGAAATTGCTCTCCGGCCAGATTCGCAAGGCCGGTGAATCGCGGGGATTTGCCGTGACCCGGCTTCTGACCCATTGGCCGGAAATCGCGGGCCCGGACATTGCCGACATCGCCCGTCCGGTGGAAATCTCCTATGGCCGGGGCGGGTTCGGCGCCACACTGTCGCTTCTGACCACGGGTGCCAACGCCCCCATGCTGGAAATGCAAAAGGAAAAGCTGCGCGAACGGGTCAACGCCACTTATGGCTATAACGCCATTTCACGCATCCGCATCACGCAAACCCATGCCACCGGCTTCGCCGAAGGTCAGGTCAGCTTTGAACACCGCGCAGCGAAACCGGCCCCTAAAACCCCAGACCCAGCCGTCAAACAGGCGGCGCATGACGCCGTGAAACCGGTCGCCGACAGCGACCTTCGCGCTGCGCTTGAAACTCTGGGCGAAAACGTCCTATCCAAATCAAAACACCAGAAAGGGCACCGTCAATGACGTCGCTGAAACACACCCTCCCCGCATTGGCCTGGCTTGCACTTGCCGCACTACCCATGTCCGCTTTGGCCGAAAGCCAGACCGCGGTCACGGAAGTCGCAGCCGAGGAAGAGCCCGCAGTTGTCGAAATGACGCTCGGCAACCCCGACGCCGCCGTTACTTTGATGGAATACGCTTCCTTCACCTGCGGTCACTGCGCAACGTTCCACGCCAACCAGTTCAAGCAGCTCAAGGCTGAGTATATCGACACCGGCAAGATCAACTTTGTTTATCGCGATGTCTATTTTGACCGCGTCGGCCTTTGGGCCGCAATGGTCGCCCGCTGCGAATCCGATCGCTTTTTCGGCGTTTCGGACCTGATCTATTCGAAACAGGGCGAATGGATGAATTCGCAGGATCCGGTCGTGCTCGCTGCCAACCTGCGCAAGATGGGCAAGATCGCCGGTCTCGAAGAGGACAAGATCAAGGCCTGTATGGAGGACGGCGACAAAGCCAAGGCGCTGGTCGACTGGTTCCAGGCAAATACCGCGGCCGATGACATCAACGCCACGCCAACCCTGATCATCAATGGCGAAAAGTACAAAAACATGTCCTACGAGAAACTCAAGGCGATCCTCGACGAGAAACTGGGCTCGTAAGCTCGACCCGCATTCAATCAACCGCCCTCCCGTTCGCGGATGGGAGGGCCATATGCTCTTTCGCCTTGGCATAGGGCTTGCCAATCAGAACCCGAGCGTAATCAAGGCCCTTGGGCCGCTGCGAGATTGCCAAACCACCCCGCGGCCTGGCGATCTCACGGCTTGTCCCTCAACGCCGATCCCTCCACCAAAACCACCCATTTCCATCCTTCGCTTTATTGCTCTAAAACAGCCTGAAACCGCCTATCCGGCGGGTGACTTGCATTTGAAAGGGAACGCCCATGACCACGCCGCTTGCCGGGCTCAAGGTTATCGAACTGGCCCGCATTCTTGCCGGGCCCTGGGCCGGTCAGACCCTGTCGGATCTTGGCGCCGAAGTGACCAAGGTCGAGGCCATCTCGGGTGACGATACCCGTCAATGGGGCCCCCCATTCATCACCCGTGAAGACGACAAGACCGCCGCCTATTTTCACTCCTGCAATCGCGGCAAGGCCTCGGTCACTGTCGATTTCAAGAATGCGCAAGACATGGATCGTCTCAAGGCGCTGATCGCCGACGCAGACATCCTGATCGAGAATTTCAAGGTCGGTGGCCTTGCCAAATACGGGCTTGACTATGACAGCGTGAAGGACCTGAACCCCGGCCTGATCTACTGCTCGATCACCGGTTTCGGCCAGACCGGGCCTTATGCCCACCGCGCCGGGTATGACTACATCATCCAGGGCATGTCGGGCTTTATGTCGATCACTGGCGACCCAGAGGGTCAGCCGCAACGCGCCGGCGTCGCCATCACCGATCTGTTCACCGGGCTTTACTCCGTCACCGGCATCCTCGCCGCCCTGCATCAACGCTCGCAAACCGGCAAGGGACAGCAGATCGACATGGCGCTTCTGGATTGCGCCGTCGCCGCCATGGCGAACCAGTCGCTCAATTATCTCGCCACCGGTACGCCCCCGGGCCGCACTGGCAACTATCACCCCAACCTGACACCCTACCAGGTGTTCGATTGTTCCGACGGCTTCATCATCATCGCCACCGGCAATGACCCTCAGTATCAGCGCCTGTGCCGGTTGCTCGGCCTCGACTGGATGGCCGAAGACTCAAAGTTCCTGACAAACGCCGACCGGGTAGAAAACCGCCCCGAGATGATCGAGCTGCTGATGGGCCAAACCGTCAAATGGACCAAGGCCGACCTTCTGGCCGCCTGCGAGGATAAGGGCATCCCCGCCGGACCGATCAACGACATGGCCGATGTCTTTGCCGATCCGCAGGTACAGGCCCGGGGTCTGCGGATCGAACCCGAGGGGGTTCCCGGTGTTCGCGCACCGATCATTTTCTCGGATGCCGAGCTGTCCCTCGACCGGCCCAGCCCAAAGCTTGGTCAGGATAACTGACCTATCAAGCAATAGGTTAATGGCAGTTTTGCCCGACAGATAGCCGACAGGTGCCAGACGGATACCAGCCCCCAGATTTTCGGGGCCGCTAACCTAATTTCGACGGGATTAACCTTTGGATAATCTCATCCAGCCCACCCCAGTCGTCGATCTCCAATCGCACCGGCAGGGCCAGCACTTTGTACCGGTCTTCGGGGCGCAAACGCACCGCGTCCTTCTCGGTTGTCACCAACTGCGCGTTCAACGCTTTTGCCTGTGATTCCAAACGGTTGAAGATTGCCGGGGTTAGTTCCTGATGATCATCCAAAGCCCGCATCTCGACCAGCTCAGCCCCCAGGCCACGCAGCGTGGCAAAGAACTTTTCTGGATGTCCAATCCCGGCAAATGCCATCACCCGCTGCCCCTGCCAGTCCATCCCGGTCTGAAGCGGCTGCAAAGCCCCCTTGGCGTGGGGCACGGTAACCCGACTACCCCATTGTTTTTCAAAGGATTTCTGCGCCTCATCGGGACCAATAGACAATACCGCACTGGCCCGCTTCATCCCCTCTTCCACAGGCTCTCTGAGCGGCCCGGCAGGGATGCACCGCCCATTGCCAAACCCGCGATGCGCATCCACCACGACAATGGATAAATCCTTGAAAACCAACGGGTTTTGAAACCCGTCATCCAGCAGGATCACATCCGCCCCGGCCTCGACCGCCGCTTGGCATCCCGCCAATCGATCCTTGGCAATCCACGCCGGTAGAAAAGCCGCCAAAAGCAGCGGTTCATCCCCCACCTGCCCCGCGTCATGCACCCGTGGATCAACCTCCATGGGCCCGTCCATGGAACCCCCGTAACCCCTTGAAACCGCAATGGGTTTCAGCCCCTTACCCTGAAGGTACTGGGCCAATGCAATGACCGTCGGCGTTTTGCCGGTACCGCCCGCATTGATGTTGCCAACACAGATCACCGGGCACCCAACCGGTGTACCTTCCCTCTTCACCCGCTGCGCTGTCACGGCACCATAAAGCCACCCCAACGGCGCCAAAACCCGCGCCATGACACCCGGCCTCTCAGGCGAAGCTGACCAGAACCCCGGCGGCCGCATCACACCACCCCCAGCGCATCAAGCGTGTCATGGACCAGGTCGATTACCCTGTCTGTCACCTCAGCACCTTCCGAGACCACGTTCCAACCGGCGGCAGCCATTATCGCTGCCTGATCAGGCGAAAGGCACTGTTGCAGGGCCTGCGCCAAAGTATCGGAATCCTTGACAATTCTCGCCGCTCCGGCCCCCGCCAGTCGCGAATAGGCACCAAGGTAACGGCCCACATTGGGACCGTACAGCACCGCCGATCCCAGCGCTGCCGGCTCGTACGGATCGCACCCGCCAAGTCCCTGCAACAACGAGCTTGCCATAAAGGTCACTGGTGCCAATCGGTACCAAAGCCCCATCTCTCCCCAAGTGTCGGCCAACAGAACCTGAGTGGTTTCGTCCGGCATGTCCCCCTCGGACCAAACCGCCACCTGCAGCTGTTCCTGTTGCAGCCGTTCAAGAAACTCCGGCCCATCGGTTTCATCGTCCGGCACCAGGATCAACAGCAATCGCAAGGCAAGGCGGCTGATCTCTCGGTAGGCATCGATCACGACCTGCAACTCTTCGGGCTGCACCATCGCCGCCAACCAAACCGGTCGCCCGGCCAGCACCTGCGCCATCTCATCACGTTCCTGCTCGTTACAGCTCAGCGCTGTACTGCCTTCCTGCAAGGGTCCAGTCACCGTGATCTCGCCCCCGGGTACACCCAACCGCCGCAGGATTTGCGCGGTGGTTCCATCCCGCGCCATGATCGTCGAAAAATCGCGCAGATTGGCCCGCGCCAGTTCGGGCAGCCAACGTTGGCGCGAGGCGTTAAGACCTTCTTCATCCGCATCAATCAAAAATACCGTCAAGTTGCGTTTCGCGCATTGATGCAGCAGCGCCGGTTTGAAATGCCCTCCGGTCCACAGGGATAGATCGGGTTGCCAATGATCCAAAAACGCCTCAGCGCCTGGCAAGGTGTCTTCGTCGAGCATCTGAAAAAAATCCTGCTCGCCCAAATGCTCGGGGCATTCCAATCCCGGCGCAGCTGTGAGCAGAAATTGCAGATCGGGCCGTCCTACCCGCAGCCGCGCGGCGATCTGCGACAGGGCCGCCACCCGCCCCGGCGACGTAGCATGGCCCCACAACAGCGTGCCTTCCGGGCGCGACGTTGGAAACCGCAACGGCGCCTTTGGTCCACGCCTGGCAAGCGCCAGGTACGTCGCCATCGACAGGGATCGTCGCATCGCCATCTGCTTATGCCACTCCCGGCCTCGGTGGTGTATTCCGACGATGTTGCACTGGAGGCACCCCCACGGCCTGTATCTGGTTCGGCCAACCTAGGCCCAGGACAAACCAACCTCAAGCCAGCAGCGACATTGCAGAGGGTTGACCTTGCCGCCCACAGCGACGAAACGATGCATCAGGAGGACCCAAAATGAAGCCCTTTCTGATCCTGCAATTGCGCCCCGAAACCGAGGCCTCGGATGACGAATTCGCCGCCATTCTGTCCAAGGGCGGCCTGACCCCGGATCAGACCCATCGGATCAGGCTGGATCAGACGGCATTGCCAGATAACCTCAGCCTTGATGACTATTCCGGCGTGATCGTCGGCGGCGGCCCCGGCTGTGTCAGCGACCCGGAAAACAAGAAAACCCCGGTAGAGGCCCAGATCGAAGCGGCCGTCCTGTCGCTGATGCCCGAAATCACAGACCGCGACTTTCCCTTCCTCGGCTGTTGCTACGGCATCGGCATCCTCGGCCATCACCTTGGCGCACCGGTGACCAAGGAACGCTACAGCGAAGAGGTCGGTACCTCGGACTGTGCACTGACGCACGACGCTGAGGACGACCCGCTATGCGAGGGCCTCCCCGATGCGTTCCAGGCCTTTGTCGGACACAAGGAGGCGGTACAGGAGCTGCCCGAGGGTTGTGCCCACCTGATCACCTCACCGACCTGCCCTTACCAGATGATCCGCCTTGGCCGGAATGTCTATGCCACCCAGTTCCACCCGGAGGCCGACAGCGACGGATTTGAGGTCCGGATCGGGATCTACAAGCACCGCGGCTATTTTCCGCCCGAAGATGCCGACAAGCTGGTCGCGATGTGCCGCGCGGCGGATGTGCACGCCCCCGAACGCATCCTTAGGAACTTTATTAAGATTTACGGGCAGGATTGATCGCAAGTCGGATCACAGAAGGATTTCACCCGAATCGGTCCAACAACCCGTAAAGCGCATAGGCCGGAAACATCAACGCCCGCCGAAATCGGCCCAACGGGAACCTGCCCGCAGGTTTCTGCATGATCGTGGGAATTGGCCGGTCGCTGCCATCGCCGGATAGATGATCCGCCAACAGTGCGCCAGTATAACTCCCCATGGCGACACCATTCCCGTGATAGGCAAACCCGGCAAACACCCCCGGCATATCCGGCACGGGTCCGGCAAACGGAGTCAGGTTCGCCGCTAGACAAACCATGCCGTTCCAATAATGCGTGGCTTCCACGTGCCGCCATTCCGGGAACATAGTATCGAAATCACGCCGGATCAGCCGCCGGTTCGTCGCCTCGGCCGTTGGCGAAGATCGCAGCCCACCGCGCATCCCGAACAGGAACCGACCGTTGGGCATCTTGCGGAAATAGTGCAGCAACCGGCGCGTGTCGTAGGCCATCTGATCGCTGGTCCAGCCCTGCGCCTCCTGCTCGTCCTGCGTAAGCGGTCGGGTCACGATCACGCTGGATTGTGTCGGGATATAGCGCGCCGCCATCCACTCGGGCACGTCCTCGCTGGAATAGCCGTTGGTTGCAACGATCACCTGATCCGCACGCAACCTTCCGTCGGCGGTCGTCAGCCGCCATTGGCCGCCGTCACGTGTCATATTCAGAACCGGCGAATTGCCGAAAACCGTCGCCCCTGCGGTTTCGGCGGCCTGCAACAACCCGGCCAGATACTGGCGCGGATCAAGACCAAACCCTATAGGAATTGTCATGGCCCCGTGAAATGCGCCGCCCAACCCGTGATCGGCCAGATCGGACTTGTCAATGAGTTCAGGTTCGACCCCAAAGTTCTCACGGCATTGCTCGGCATATCCTTCGAACCGTGCGGCCGCACGAGTGTGAGCCAGCATCGTTTCGCCCTTCGAATGCACACTGGCCTCAATCCCATGGGTTTCAATCAGTCGCGCAACCAGATCAACTGCCGCCTTCTCGGCTCGCATCCATTCCAGCCGTGCCTCCCGCCCAAGTGCCTTGTCGATGGCGCCATCGCGCGCCTTGGAGCCGCCCAGGCAACAGAACCCGCCATTGCGCCCCGATGCCCCCCAGCCCGGAAACCGCGCCTCCAGAACCGCAACCCGCGCCCCGGACTGCGCCAGATGCAACGCCGCTGACAGGCCCGTGAATCCGCCACCGATGATCGCGACATCCACCACCAGATCGCCCCCGGGTGCGGGGCGCTGCAAAACAGTATCAGGCACGGTTTCTGCCCAAAAACAGCCTGCAATCCTCTGATCAGAATAGGCGTAGTCCGGGTAGAGTCGTCTCATGCTTCAGCGCGCTCGGCTGCCTTTTCCTCGGCCATCTGCTTGACAGCTGCGCGCTTGGATATCAGCGATGCACTGATCACACCCACGGTCACGATGGCAATCATGATCGTCGACAGGGCGTTGATCTCGGGGCTAACTCCAAGGCGCACCGCCGAGAAGATCTTGATCGGCAATGTTGTGGCTGACGGACCAGATGTGAACGATGCGATCACCAGGTCATCCAGCGACAGGGTAAAGGCCAACAGCCACCCCGAAATCACCGCTGGCGCAATGATCGGCAGGGTCACCAGCCGGAACGCTTCGAACGCGGAACAACCCAGGTCAAGCGCCGCTTCTTCCAACGAACGGTCAAAACTGACCAAGCGCGAGGAAACCACGACGCTCACGTAACACATCGAAAACGTCGTGTGCGCCAGAATGATGGTGAAGATTCCGCGATCCAGCCCGATGCCGATGAACAACAAAAGCAGCGACAAACCAGTAATCACTTCGGGCATCACCAGCGGCGCATAGATCATCCCCGAAAACAGCGTCCGCCCCCGGAACCGGCCGGCGCGTACCATCACATAGGCACCCATCGTTCCCAGCACCGTGGCGAGCGTCGATGAGGCCACGGCGACCTTAACCGTGACCCAAGCGGCGTTCAGGAACGCCTCGTTCTGGACCAGCTCACCATACCACTTGGTGCTGAACCCGGCCCAAACCGTCACTAGTTTGGATGAGTTGAAGCTATAGATCACCAGGATGACCATGGGAATATAAAGGAACGCAAACCCAAGCGTCAGCGCGGTTGCATTGAACCAGGAAAACCGTCTCATTGCTCGGCCTCCCGTGCCTTCTGCTCGTTACGTTGGAACAGAATGATCGGAATGATCAGGATCAGTAGCAGGATAATCGCCACAGCACTTGCCACAGGCCAATCACGGTTGTTGAAGAATTCTTCCCATAGCACCTTGCCGATCATCAACGTCTTGGACCCGCCCAACAGCGATGGGATTACAAACTCACCCAACGCTGGAATGAAGACCAGGAAACACCCGGCAATAATTCCGTTTTTTGACAGCGGGACCGTGACCAGCCAGAACGCAGTAAAGCGCGAACAGCCCAGGTCCTCGGCCGCCTCAAGCAACGAAGCATCCAGCTTCTCCAATGCCGAATAGATCGGCAGGATCATGAAGGGCAGATAGGTGTAGACGATGCCGATATAGACCGCGGTGTTGGTGTTGAGGATCGTAAGAGGCTCGGAAATCAAGCCTGTCCACATCAGGAACTGGTTGAGCAGCCCTTCCTGACTGAGGATTCCCATCCATGCATAAACCCGGATCAGGAAGCTGGTCCAGAACGGCAGGATCACCAGCATCATCAACGTAGGGCGCCATTCGTTCGGGGCCTGAGCCATGGCATAGGCCACTGGATAGCCGACCAGCAGCGTCAGGAAGGTCGAAATCACCGCAATCCAGAGGCTGGACAAGTAGGCTTTCCAGTAAAGATCATCGCTGGTCAAGAACCAGAAGTTCTCGAGATCGAGCTGGCTGAAATATTCCTTGATCGCGCTCCAGCCACCGGAAATGTCCAGCGTCGGAGTATAGGGCGGGATTGCCAGCGCTGTGTCGGAAAGCGAGATTTTCAGGACAATGAAGAACGGCACCAGAAACAGGGCCAGAAGCCAAAGATAAGGCACCGCTATGAGGATTGCGCGTCTCATAGTTCAGCCAGCAACACACCGGCGGTGGCTGTCCAGCTCAACCAAACGTCGTCTTCCCATGTAAAAGACCGGCGCGACAAGCGGCGGGTATTGGCGGTTTGCGCCTTGATGATCTGGCCGCCGGGAATTTCGACATGATAGGTCGATAGGTTACCCAGATAGGCAATATCGTGGACTTTGCCCTTGATGGCATTGGCGGCATCTTCAGGTTTTTCTGCCGTAACAGAGACTTTTTCAGGCCGAATCGCCAGGGCGCAATTGCCGCCCGCGAACCCATTCTGGGTTTCTGCCTTCAGTATGGGTCGACTCTCGCCCCAGGTCAGGTTGAACCCGTCACCGGATTTCTCGGCATAACCCTCGATGATGTTAACGTCACCAATGAAGTCAGCGACATAGACCGAGTTCGGTGCTTCGTAGATTTCAGCAGGGGTCGAGGCCTGCACGATGCGACCATGGTCCATCACAGCCACGCGAGACGCGACTGTCATCGCCTCTTCCTGGTCGTGCGTGACAATTACAAAGGTGGTGCCGGTGCTTTCCTGGATGTCCATCAACTCGAACTGCGTATCGATGCGCAGCTTCTTGTCGAGCGCGCCTAGCGGTTCATCCAATAGCAGCAGCTTCGGCGCCTTGGCCAGGGACCGGGCCAAGGCGACACGCTGCCTCTGACCACCAGAAATCTGGTGCGGTTTACGACGGGCGAATTGTTCCAACCGGGTCAGGCGCAGCATTTCTTCGACGCGTTCACCAACGGCGTCCTTGCTCATCTTGTCGCGTTTTAGGCCGAACGCAATGTTGTCCCAAATCGAAAGATGCGGGAATAGCGCATAGGATTGGAACATCATGTTCACGGCGCGCCGGTTCGGAGGGATCGGTACGATGTCCTGGCCCGCCAGAAAGATGTTGCCTTCGGACGGATTCTCAAACCCGGCCAGCATCCGCATCAGCGTGGTCTTACCACATCCGGACGGACCAAGGAGAGCAAAGAACTCCTTCTCGTAGATGTCGATGGTCAGATCATCAATAGCCGTGAAGTCACCAAAGCGCTTGGTCACGTTCTGAAAATGGATCAGCGGTTCTGCGTTGGGATCGTTCCACGGTTCGAAATCGGTGTCAGACATCGGGCCCCTCCGAACGGATATAGAAAAACCCGCGCCAAACTGCTTTGGCGCGGGCTTGGTTTTTTGGCTTCAGGTACCGGACTTGATCTTGGTCCAGAGCCGCGTCACAACACGCTGCACCTTCGAGTCATAAGGTCGCGTTGTATAGAGCGTCTTGAGGGCCTCTTCGGTCGGATAGATCGCCGGATCGCCGATCACATCCTCTTCCAGCATCGGCTGCGATGCCAGATTTCCATTGGCGTAATAGACGTAGTTCGACGCCGTCGCCATGTTGCCCGCATCCATAATGAAGTTCAGAAACTTGTGCGCACCATCAGGGTTCGGGGCATCTGCGGGAATCGCCATTTGGTCGAACCACATCAGCGAACCTTCTTTGGCTGCGTTATAGGCGATCTCGACACCGTTTTCCGCTTCTATAGCACGGTCGCGGGCCTGCAGAACGTCACCGGACCAGCCTACGGCCACACAGATATCACCATTGGCCAGCGCGTTGATGTATTCCGAGCTGTGGAATTTCTGCACGTAAGGCGCAACTGCGGCCAGCACGGCCTCGGTCTTCTTGATCACGTCGGGATCATGGCTGTCGGGGTCCTCTCCCAGATAGGCCAGAGCCGCCGGAATGATCTCGGCCGGAGCATCAAGGATATGCACACCGCATGACGCCAGCTTCTCCATGTTGGCGGGATCAAAGATAAGCGCCAAGCTGTCGATCGGCGCATCACCGCCAAGCACTTCTTTCACCTTGCCGACATTTACGCCGAGCCCGGTGGTTCCCCACATGTAGTTGATCGAGTATTCGTTGCCCGGATCATAAGCCGCAGTCCGCGAGCTGATCACGTCCCACATATTGCCGTGGTTGGGCAGCTTGGATGTGTCCAGCTTCTGAAACGCTCCGGCCACGATCTGGCGCTGCAGAAAAGTACCCGAGGGAACGACGACGTCATACCCTGACCCACCGGCCAGCAACTTGGTTTCAAGCACCTCGTTGGAATCGAACACGTCGTAGATCAGCTTGATGCCGGTTTCTTCTTCGAACTTGGTCAGCAGACCTTCATCGATATAGTCCGACCAGTTGTAGACGCGGACTTCTTCCGCCGTTGCCATCCCGACCATCAGGGCAATGGTGGCGGTTGCGGTAAATAGGTGTTTTATCATTTCGTTCTCCCGGTTGTGGGGTCAGCATCCCCCTTTTTGCAATTTGATCAAGTTTTTTGATCAAATGCAACATGGCTTTTTTTTTGCCTCGCCTGTAAGCTGGCGACAATTACGGTAAAGCGACTATGAATTCCGCGGCAATGACCAAATCAAAAGCAGAGCAAAAACACCAGGACAGCAAGTCTGAACCTGCACCGACACCGGCCCACGAGACTGTTTATCGACAGCTTCGCGATCTTATTCTGTTTGGCGAACTGGCACCAGGACAACCCGTCACCATCCAAGGGATCACTGCTAAGCTAGACGCTGGTGTTACCCCGGTTCGCGAGGCGATCCGCCGATTGACGGCTGAAGGTGCCTTGGAGTTCCAAGGCAATCGCCGGGTTTGCGTGCCGCAATTGTCAGTTGAGAATGTGAACGAATTAATCTTTGTTCGTCAAGCTATTGAGCCTCAACTAGCCTCGCGCGCAGCGGAAAGGGCCAACGAACAGGACGTGTCGCGGCTGATTGATATCGACTCAAGATTGGACCAAGCAATCGTCAATGGCGACGTTCCTGCTTACTTGGAATTGAATTATCGCTTCCACACGGCGATCTATGATTTGGCCGACGCTCCTATCCTTCAGGCCATCGCACGTGGTCTTTGGCTGCGCTTCGGGCCCTCGCTCAGGGTGGTCTGTGGCAGGCTTGGAACGCAGAACCTGCCGGATCAGCACAAGGAAGCTTTGAACGCAATGCGGGTGGGCGATGCCGCCACAGCGGCCAAGGCCATGCGCGATGACGTAATCCAAGGGATGGAACAAGTGCGTCGCTCGATTGCCGGGTAAATTGCGGCGAATCAGTTGATTCGATTGACACTCTGAAATTTGATCATATTCTTGGGTGAGACTTCTTGCCCAAACTTTGAACGATTCACGAAAGCGAGGCCCCCATGGCGCAGATCACCAACCACATGCCCACCGCCGAACTGCAGGCCCTTGATGCCGCGCACCATATGCACCCGTTCACCACCGGGGACGAACTTGCCGCCAAAGGCGCGCGGATCATCACCCGTGCCAAGGGCGTGATGCTGACCGATAGCGAAGGCAATGAAATCCTCGACGGCATGGGCGGTCTGTGGTGCGTCAATGTCGGCTATGGCCGGGACGAGCTTGCTGAGGTTGCGGCACGCCAAATGCGGGAACTGCCGTATTACAACACGTTCTTCATGACCACACATGTCCCCGCGATTGCCCTATCGCAACGCCTAGCCGAACTGGCACCGGGCGATCTGAACCACGTGTTCTTTGCCGGGTCGGGGTCTGAAGCGAACGATACCAACCTGCGCGCCGTGCGGGTGTATTGGGCGCAGAAAGGTAAACCGGAAAAGCAGATCATCATCAGCCGAAAAAACGCGTATCACGGCTCAACCGTGGGAGCGGCGAGCTTGGGCGGCATGACTCCAATGCATGAACAGGGTGGTTTGCCGATTCCCGGTATCCACCATATCGACCAACCCAATTGGTGGGCCGAAGGTAGGGACATGACCCCCGAGGAATTTGGTCTGGCCCGCGCGCGCGAACTGGAAAAGGCCATTCAGGAACTGGGCGAAGACAAGGTCGCTGCCTTCATCGCCGAACCGATTCAGGGTGCAGGTGGCGTGATCGTGCCGCCTTCGACTTATTGGCCGGAAATCCAACGAATTTGTGACGAGCATGAAATCTTGCTGATCGCGGACGAAGTTATCTGTGGTTTTGGCCGCACTGGCAATTGGTTCGGCAGCCAAACCGTGAATATCCGCCCCGACATCATGACCATCGCCAAGGGCCTCAGTTCGGGTTACGCGCCGATTGCCGGATCGATCGTGTCTGACGAGGTGGCGAGCGTTCTGGGGGCTTGTGAATTTAACCACGGCTACACCTATTCCGGCCACCCGGTCGCCGCCGCTGTTGCGTTGGAAAACCTGCGCATCCTGGACGAGGAAGGCATCATCGACAGCGTCGCAACCGACACCGGCCCCTACCTGCAAGAAAAATGGAAAAGCTTGGCCGAGCACCCGCTGGTGGGCGAAGCCAGCATCGTCGGCATGATGGGGTCAATCGCGCTGACCCCAAACAAGGAAACCCGCGCCAAGTTTGCCAGCGATCCGGGCACAGTCGGCTATATCTGCCGGGAACGTTGCTTTGCCAACAACGTGATCATGCGTCACGTTGGCGATCGGATGATCATTTCTCCGCCGCTGGTGATTTCGAAACCCGAAATCGACCTGCTGATCGAGCGGGCCACCCTGTCGCTGGACGAGTGCTTGGCCCAGGTCGAAAAGGACGGGTTGATGCAAGCTGCGAGCTGATTCAGTGCTACGCACATTGACGGACCCGCAACCATTGCGGGTCCGTTACTACGCCGCTCATAGGGCATACCTGCTAAAAACGGCCCGATTTCTGAACAAAATGCGGATTCTGCTCTAAAATGCCGCAAACTGGTTGCATGACCCGGCAACTGTGGTTTTACATTGCTGTCAAAGAAGGGTGAAAGCCCACATATACTGACAGGGAGTCAGACTTGGCTGATGCGCAAAACGAAAATGCGTTCGTGGAATTCGAACGCGTGCAGAAAAGCTATGACGGGGAACAGCTCGTCGTAAAAGACCTCAACCTGACAATGCCACGCGGCGAGTTTCTGACCATGCTTGGGCCGTCCGGTTCGGGCAAGACAACTTGTCTGATGATGCTAGCCGGTTTTGAAACCGCCACCCATGGCGAGATCAAGCTGGATGGCAGGCCGATCAACAACATCCCACCGCACAAGCGCGGTATCGGCATGGTGTTCCAGAATTACGCCCTCTTCCCGCACATGACGATCGAGGAGAACCTCTCGTTTCCGTTGGAAGTCCGCAAAATCGGCAAATCCGACCGCGAAACAAAAGTGCGCCGCGCCCTCGATATGGTCGAAATGGGCAGCTTTGGCGCGCGTCGGCCGGCACAGCTTTCGGGTGGTCAGCAACAGCGCGTCGCCCTGGCCCGTGCGCTGGTGTTTGAACCGGAACTGGTTCTGATGGACGAACCGCTGGGCGCGCTCGACAAACAACTGCGCGAAAAGATGCAGTTCGAGATCACCCACTTGGCCCACAGCCTTGGTATCACCGTGGTTTACGTGACCCACGACCAGACCGAGGCGCTGACCATGTCGGACCGGGTTGCGGTGTTCGATGACGGCCGCATTCAACAGATTGCCCCGCCGGATCAACTGTATGAAGAGCCGGAAAACAGTTTCGTGGCGCAATTCATCGGAGAGAACAACACGCTGGAAGGCGTGGTCAAAGAGATCAACAACGGTCTTGCCCTTGTTGAGCTTGACGACGGCGAGTTGATCGACTGCAAACCGGTCAATGTCGGCCAGCCGGGTGAGCGCACACGCGTTTCGATTCGCCCGGAGCGGGTGGAATTCAACAAAGACCGGTTGCAAGAGGGCGCGCATCTTCTCAAGGCCGAGGTTCTGGAGTTCATTTACATGGGCGACAGCTTCCGCACCAAGCTGCGCGTGGCGGGCAATGATGAGTTCGTCATCAAAAGCCGGAACGCCCCCGACCAGGTTCGCCTGAAACCTGGTGAGCAGATCGAAATTGGCTGGCTGCCCGAAGATTGCCGGGCGCTGGACGCCTGATCGTACAAGGAATTTGCCGGGGGTGGCTCGCCCATGCCCGGTTCAACCCCTGGCGCAATACATACCCGGACCATTGTGCCAAAAAACGAGTAACCGGGAGACATAGGGAGTAACTTATGAAACTGACGAAAACTCTCCTTGCCACCACTGCACTTGCCTTTGCGGCAGGTGCAGCGACGGCAGGCGAAATCACCGTAGTAAGCTGGGGCGGCGCATACACCAAGTCGCAAGTTGAAGCCTATCACAAACCCTGGATGGCCAAGACCGGCAACACCATCGTGTCCGAGGACTACAACGGTGGCCTGGCCGAGGTGAAAGCCCAAGTTGAAGCTGGCAACGTGACCTGGGATCTGGTCGACGTTGAGCTTTCGGACGCCGTGCGCGGCTGCGACGAAGGCCTACTGGAAACCATCGACCCGGCGATCCTGCCGCCGGCGCCGGATGGCACCCCGGCGATGGAAGACTTCATCGACGGCGCGGTCTCCGAGTGTGCTGTTGCCAACATCGTGTGGTCGACCATCTATGCCTATGACAGCTCGAAAATGGAAAACGGCCCGAAAACCATGGCCGATTTCTTTGACCTGGAAGGGTTCCCGGGCAAGCGCGGCCTTCGTAAAGGCCCCAAGGCGAACCTGGAAATGGCTCTGATCGCCGATGGCGTTGCCAACACCGACGTCTATGAAATGCTGGGCACCGAAGAAGGTGTGGCCCGTGCGTTTGCCAAGCTCGACACCATCAAGGACAGCACTGTCTGGTGGGAAGCTGGCGCACAACCGCCGCAGCTTCTGGCAGATGGCGAAGTCGCCATGACCACCGCCTATAACGGCCGTATCTTCAACGCGGTTGCAGCCGAAGACAAGCCGTTCGAAATCGTCTGGGACGGACAGGTGTTTGACCTTGACCTGTGGGTGATGCCGAAGGGTGCGCCGAACAAGGACCTGGCAATGGACTTCCTGGCGTTCTCGACCGCGACCGAGCAGCTGGCAGCACAAGCCTCGTGGATTTCCTACGGCCCGGCGCGCAAGTCTTCGGCTCCGCTGGTTGGCAACTACGCTACCAAGCCTGACCTTGCGATGGGTCCACAAATGCCCACCGCGCCGGAAAACTTCGCGACTGCGATTCAGAACGACTTTGAGTTCTGGGCCGACAACCAGGACGAGTTGAACGAGCGTTTCAACGCTTGGCTGGCCAAGTAATCCTGACGTGAGCATTGGGGAGGGGCCGCACGGCCCTTCCCCATCCCCTGACAAGACCAACCCCAAGGCGTGACACTTATGAGCGATACTTCCGGTCCGATCCTGGCCGCCGACGGCACCCCGCTTAAGAAAAAGCTGGCGCAGACGCTGTTCCGTTCGCGGGTTCGCGCCTTTGGCCTGGTCTTTCCCCTGCTGGCCTTTATCATCATTTCCTTCATCGTTCCGATCATCCTGCTTTTGACGCAAAGCGTGTACGACTCGCGCTATGCCGATCTGATGCCGAATTCGACGGCAGCGGTGGCAAATTGGGACGCGGTTTCGGACCCTACGGAAGAGATGGCCGCCGCCATGGTGGCCGACCTGATAGTCGCGCGAGAAACCAAGAACATCGGCAAGGTCGCGACCCGCGTGAATCGCGAGAAGTCCGGCACGCGCAGCCTGTTCACCAAGTCCGCTCGTAGCGCCAAGAAGATGGAGCCGCCCTATCTGGATGCCCTGATCAAAAAGGACAAGAAATGGGCGGATATCGAGACCTGGAAAGCGGTCAAGATCTCGGCCAAGAAGTTCAACCCCGGCTATGTCGCCGCCGCGGTCGACTTGAAATACAACGCCGATGGATCATTCTCGCGCCAAAGCGAAGAGCGGCGGATTCACGGGATGCTATTCTATCGGACTCTGGAAATCTCGTTCCTGGTGACAGTGTTCACTCTGCTCTTGGGCTACCCGGTGGCGTACCTGTTGTCGACGCTGTCGGTAAAGACCTCGAACCTTCTTCTGATCCTGGTGCTGCTGCCGTTCTGGACCTCGCTTCTGGTGCGGACCACGGCATGGATTGCCATGTTGCAGGGTCAGGGGGTTCTGAACGACCTGTTTGTCGTGTTTGGATTGGCAACAGATGATGACCGTTTCAGCCTGATCTACAACAAGACCGGCACGCTGATCTCGATGACACATATCCTGCTGCCGTTCATGATCCTGCCGCTCTATTCGGTGATGAAGACGATACCGCCCTCTTATGTCCGCGCGGCAAAGTCGATGGGTGCCAAACCCGCAACGGCCTTCTGGCGGGTCTATTTCCCGCAGTCGGTGCCTGGGATCGGTGCCGGTGCGCTTCTCGTCTTTATCCTTGCCATCGGCTACTACATCACGCCGGCCCTTGTTGGTGGGCAGGACGGTCAGATGATCTCGAACATCATCGACTTCCACATGCGCAAATCGCTGAACTGGAACCTTGCTGCGGCGCTGGGCCTCGTGCTTCTTGTCTTCGTGCTGTTCATGTTCTGGCTCTATGACCGCATCGTCGGCATCGACAATATGAAACTGGGGTGACGAGCATGAGCACTGGCGAATACAGATACATCCCTCCGCAACCGCCAACGTGGTTCAACATCGCGTGGCTGGCCGGATTTGGTGCCATCATCGGGCTTGCTACGGCGCAAGGAAATTTCGCACTCTTTCTGCCCTACCTGGCGGTGGGCGCGGTTCTGTTCGGCCTCGTAGCTCTGATCGTACCCAATGTGACGCAAAACCGTGCTCTAGCAGGGTTTGGGGTCACACTTCTGTTCTTCGTACTGGGTTGGCAGGTCTTCAGCTTTGCCTATGGCGTATTGATGGGCGTGGTGGGCTATTTCATCGGTCGCATGTCACTTTGGCTTAGCTCGGGTAACTATCGTCTTAACGTCCCGCCCTACGCTACGTCAGGCGAGGTGCTTTGGTTCTATGCGTTCCGTACGATCTGCGGCTTGATTTTCCTGTTCCTGATCACACCGATCATCATCCTGATCCCGCTGTCGTTTAACCAGGAACCCTATTTCAGCTTTACGCCTGGCATGCTGGCACTGGACAGCGAGGCCTATAGCTTGCGCTGGTACTGGGACATCCTGAAGAACGGCATGGCCGCACCGGAAGCCGTGAGCGGCTGGTGGTCGGACATGTGGAACAACGCGCAATGGGTGCGGTCGATCAAGAACAGCTTCTGGATCGGCATTTGGGCGACGCTGCTGTCAACGGCGCTGGGCACGCTGGCCGCCATCGGCCTGAGCCGATCGGAAATGCCCTATCGTCGCGGAATCATGGCGCTTTTGATCTCGCCCATGATCGTGCCGCTGGTGATCACCGCGTCGGGCCTGTTCTATTTCTTCTCGGATGTGGGCCTGGCCAAGACCTATGTCGGGTTGATCCTGGCCCACGCCGCCTTGGGCACACCGTTTGTTATCATCACAGTGACGGCGACGCTGGTCAGCTTTGATCAGAGCCTTGTACGGGCTGCGGCCAACATGGGTGCCGGGCCGGTTAAGACCTTCTTCAAGGTGCAGATGCCTTTGATCCTGCCGGGTGTGATTTCCGGCGGCCTGTTTGCCTTTATCACTTCATTCGACGAGGTGGTTGTGGTGCTGCAATTGGCGGACGTGAAGCAACGGACCATTCCACGGCAGATGTTCAGCGGTATTCGCGAGCAGATCAGCCCGACGATCTTGGCGGTGGCGACGATCCTGGTGATCATCTCGATTGCCCTGCTGACGGCGGTGGAACTGCTGCGGCGGCGTTCCGAGCGGATGCGTGGGATCACCGGGACGTAACCGACGCAGCGGAAAACTTGCAAGCATTGAGCGCTTCGCCTTTCAATAAGGCGAAGCGTTTTTCATTGCGCGGGTCAGGGAGGGGCAAGTTATCGAAATTCAAGGAAAAGTCGCCGTGGTCACTGGCGCAGCGCAGGGTATTGGGCGGGCGCTGTGTGTCGCGTTGAAGGAGGCCGGTGCCGCACATGTGGTGGCCGTCGACCTGAAGCTCCAAGGCGCGCAGGAAACTGCTGACATGACCAGTGGCACGGCGATGGCCTGTGACGTCGGCGATCAGACGCAAATGGAAGCGATGATCGACCGGGTGGAAGACGAGATTGGGCCGATTGATCTGTTTTGCTCGAATGCGGGCATCCTGACCGGGCTTGATGAATCTTTCGATAACATCGCGTTCGCCAGCACCGAGGAGTGGAACAAGGCCTGGGCCGTGAACGTCATGGCCCATGTTCACGCCGCCCGCCATCTGATTCCGAAAATGAAGGCGCGCGGGGGTGGGTACTTCATGCACACGGCAAGCGCGGCAGGGCTGTTAAATCAAGTGGGATCAGCGGTTTACGGGGTCACCAAACACGCCGCCGTGGGCTTTGCCGAGGCCTTGGCGCTGGGTCACAAGGACGACAATATCCGGGTAACGGTTTTGTGCCCGCAAGGGGTGGATACCGAGATGGTGCGTGGCGCGGGCGAAAACCCGGCGACGGCGGATGGAATCCTTTCAACTCAACGGGTTGCCGAGGATACGCTGCAAGCGATCCGAGACGAAAAGTTCCTTGTTTTGCCGCACGAAAACGTCGCTGGTTACATGCAGAACAAGGTACAGGATTACGACCGTTGGATCGGCGGAATGGCCAAGCTGCAACGCTATTTCAAGGCCGCGCAGGGTAAAGGTTAACGACACCGTACGGTCCGGGTTTTGGGGGCTGGAATCCGTCTGCTATCTGTCGGGCACCTGTCGGGCATTTTTTGCTTTACGCGTTAACGACACAAAAGGCTAACGCAGCGTGCGGTGCTGCCACTATCGTGCGAAAATCTCCGAGACCTTCACCGCCGTTGGCGCGATGGCCAAGTGGCTTTGAGGTTCCGCGTCACACGGCATCGGAGCAATGGCATAACCAACACCGGCACGAAAACCAAAAATGGCCAGCCCCCTAGCAATGCGGCGACACGCGAGGCGGTCGCGATCTTGGATCGCCGGCCTAGGCAAAAGACATTCGTCACCGATGCATTGCATGAAAAAACCCTTCTGCACCGAGTTGGGCAGAAGGGTAAATTCAACCTCTGACAGAAAGGAGTTTGTCAGGGTGTCAGCACCGGGTTATTCGCGAACAAGTTTCTCGTAACTTGTCGAAATATCCTTGGTCAGATCACCGACCTCGAAATTCCAATCACCGATCTGGCCCACAGGGGTGACCTCGGCCGCCGAACCGGTCAGCCAGCATTGCTCCATCGACGAGAGCTCGTCGGGCTCGATGTAGCGTTCGTGCACCTTGATCTGGCGCTGTTCCAGCATTCCGATCACGGTCTGGCGGGTCAGGCCGTTGAGGATGGCGTCGGGTTTGGGCGTGTGGACCTCGCCATCTTTCACGAAGAAGATGTTGGCGCCGGTCGCCTCGGCCACGTAGCCGCGATAGTCGAGGAACATGGCGTCCGAGCAGCCCTTGGCCTCGGCGGCGTGTTTGGACATGGTGCAGATCATGTAGAGACCTGCCGCCTTGGCGTGGACCGGGATGGTCTCTGGGCTGGGCCGTTTCCATTTGGCCACGTCCAACTTGGCGCCTTTGAACTTGGCTTCGCCGTAATAATCGCCCCATTCCCAAGCGGCGACCGCCATGCGAACGGGGTTGCGGGCGGAACTGACGCCCATATCTTCGCCGGCCCCGCGCCAAGCCACGGCACGAACGTACGCGTTTTCCAACCCGTTGGCGTCGACAACAGCCTGTTTGGCGGCCTCGATCTGATCGACGGAATAGGGGATCGGCATGTCGAGATATTCGCCCGATTTCAGCAGCCGTTCGGAATGCTTGCGGCTGAGGAAGATCTTGCCGTTATAGAGGCGCTCGCCTTCGAATACCGACGAGGCATAGTGCAGCGCATGCGACAGGATGTGTACGTTGGCCGAGCGCCAATCTACCAGTTGTCCGTCCAACCAGATCTTGCCGTCGCGATCATCATAGCCTGTCATCATCTCTCTCCTTCGAGGCCCTTGGGGTTTTCATTTGTTGCGCAACTTACGTCCGCATCGGACATAAAATTTCGCTAAAGCCTCGATTCGCTACCAGTTGCACCTTGGAATGTCAACAAAGCTGACGTATTATGACAGGGCGAGCGGTTATTTGTGAACTGAGAGGTATGGGCCATGTCAGAGAGTTCCGGCAGCGACAGCCTGCTATTCCTGACCGATGAGCAACTGCGGCAAGGCATCGAGGCGGTGTTTTTCGCCTATCGCAGCTTTACCGCCGATCCCGATCGCATCCTGGCTGGGATGGCCTATGGCAGGGCGCATCACCGGGCGCTTCACTTCATTGCACGGGCACCAGGGACGACGGTGAACAACTTGTTGGAAATCCTCGGTGTCACCAAGCAGTCACTGAACCGTGTGTTGCGCACATTGATGGAAGATGGCCTTGTGGAAAGCATGGTAGGCAAGACCGACAGGCGGGAACGGAACCTGTATCTGACCGAGGATGGGCTGGCGCTTGAACGACGTCTTAGCGACGCCCAGCGGGCGCGGATGCGGGCAGCCTATCGCAAGGCAGGGCCCGAGGCGGTGACCGGGTTTCGGGCGGTGTTGGAAGCGATGATGGATCCAGAAATCCGACGCAAATACAGCGCGCTGAAAGAGGGTGGATCATGAGTGATTTCGAACCGCATCTGCTGATCGTTGACGATGACGAGCGAATTCGCACGCTGCTGCAGAAATTCCTGATCCGCAGCGGGTTCCTTGTGACCGGAGCACGGGACGGAGCGCACGCCCGGCGAATACTGAGTGGTCTGGATTTCGACCTGATCGTAATGGACGTGATGATGCCGGGGGAAACCGGGATCGCGCTGACTCGCGATCTGCGCAAATCATCAAACGTGCCGATCCTGCTTTTGACGGCGAAGGGAGAGACCGACGACCGGATAGCGGGGCTTGAAGCAGGCGCTGATGACTACCTGTCGAAGCCGTTCGAACCGAAGGAATTGCTGCTCAGGATCAATGCGATCCTGCGGCGGGTACCGGATGTGGCTGGCGAGGATATCCGGCCCAAGGTGCTACACTTGGGCGCGATCCGTTACGACATCGACCGGGGCGAGCTGTGGCAGGGTGACGAGTTGATCCGGCTGACCGCAACCGAGGGGCAGTTGATGCGCATCTTTGCCGCCAGCCCGGGCGAAGCGGTGAGCCGCACCAAGCTGGTCGAGGACCTGGGCCGTGATGGAGGTCAGGCGCAGGAGCGGGCAGTTGATGTACAGATCACCCGGCTGCGCCGCAAGATCGAGGCGGACCCGAAGCAGCCGCGGTATTTGCAGACGGTACGGGGTGCCGGGTACATGCTGGCACCGGACTGAGGTCGCCCCTGTCACACGCCTGTGTCGTTTTTAGGCACAGTAGAGCGTCGCAGACATGATTGATTGAGACCCCCTGCCCCACCGAACATGGCGGGCAAACAGGGAGGACGCGATGACAGAAGTTTCCATTCTTGAGGGCGGGGCTGCATTGGCGGTTGAGCATGGCGGGCAGAGGATGCGATTCCACGCCATATGGCTGCGCGACAATGCCCGGGATGCGGAGACGCGAGACCCGGGGAACGGGCAGCGGTTGATCGCACTTCGAGATATTCCGGACGGGACGGTGATTGGCGCGGCTGGGGTTGAAGGCGACCGGCTGAACATTCGGTTCGACCCCGAGGATAAGCGCGTGGTTTTTGACCTCGGTTGGCTGATGGATCATGGATATGATTGCGACGGCGCGGACGAACAAGGTTGGTTGGCGGAAGGGATCACTCCCTGGGATGCCGGATTGATGAATGCGATCCCTGAGGGCGAATTCAGCAAGGTTAGAGACGATTCCGGAGCGCGCGCCGCGTGGCTGGGCGGATTGGTACGGCATGGCTTTGCCAAGCTGACGGGCGGGCCGGTGGAGCCGGGATCATTGGCGAAAGTTGCCGACCTGTTCGGGCATATCCGCGAAACCAACTATGGCCGCTGGTTCGAGGTGCGCACCGAAGTGAACCCGACCAACCTTGCCTATACCGGACTGGGGTTGCAGGCACATACCGACAACCCCTATCGCGACCCGGTGCCGACGGTGCAGATCCTCTATTGCCTGGAGAACTCGGCAGAGGGCGGCGAGAACATGGTGGTGGACGGGTTTGCCTGTGCGTTGCGGCTGCGCGAGGAAAACCCAGGGGGGTTTGAGTTGCTGAGCCGGTATTGCGCGCGGTTCGAATATGCCGGAAGCGACGGGGTGATCTTGCGGTCACGCCGTCCGATGATCGAGCTGGCACCAGACGGGGAACTGATCGCGGTGCGGTTCAACAACCGCTCGACGGCAGCGATCACGGACGTGCCTTACGAGGACATGGAAAGCTATTACGCGGCCTATCGGCGGCTGGGTGAAATCATTGATGATCCGGCGATGGAGGTCACATTCAAGCTGAACCCAGGAGAGAGTTTCGTGGTCCAGAACACGCGGGTGCTACATGCACGCAAGGGTTATTCCGGGGAAGGATCGCGATGGCTTCAGGGCTGTTATGCAGACATGGACGGGGTACGATCCACCCACGCGGCGTTGACGGAAGGGGCGGCATGACACCGGATTTCCAGTCTCTAACACAAGCAAATATAGTCGAGTTCATAGGCGATGTATTCACCCGTCGCGGCGATGAGGAATACCTGGGCGAGCCTGTGACCATGGCCGAACATATGCTGCAAGGCGCGGCGATTGCCGAGGCACAAGGTGAGAGCGAAGAGATCATCGTTGCGGCGCTGTTGCATGATATCGGTCATTTCACATCGGAGTTCGGCACGTTCAGCATGGACGACACCGAGGACCGCCATCACGAAGACGCCGGCGCGGAATTGCTGGAGCAGTTCTTTCCTTCGGTGGTGACAGATTGCGTGCGCTATCACGTGGCGGCCAAGCGGTATCTGTGCGCCGCGCGCCCGGAATACTTCGGCCTGCTGAGCGAAGCCTCGGTGCATTCTCTGAACCTTCAAGGCGGGCCGATGAATGACGAAGAGAGGACGGCGTTCGCGAAGAACCCGAACCTCGAAGACATCATCAAAGTGCGTTACCTGGATGAGGCTGGGAAGGATCCGGACATGGTAACGCCCGGATACGAGCATTTCGCACCGATGGTGCAACGGGTTGTGGACCGGCACTGCGGGTGAGCAAGATCAGGTAGATGGCTTTCGGTTCACAGCCGCAATTCAACCTTGGTGCAGCGAAAGTCAGTTTCGAGCCCAAAGTGCGTTTTTCTGCGCGATGGATGATTGTCTGCATGCTGCGATTGCGGGACGCCATCAATGCCGAGGCATTCCGGATGCCTCCATCGCGATGAGCCAGCGATCCAATACACCGGGGGCCGTCCACATCCGGGATTCTATGCTCTTCACCCGCGAAACGGTCCAGTGAGGGTTCTCCGCAAGGTACTCATCCATGGCCTTCGTCGCATTGTCTTTGTCGCCAATGCAATGGTGGATGGCTGCAAGGAGTTTGTTGGCCGCGATTGGCATTGAGGGCGCTGACTTGAAGGAAGCCAGAGCCTCGTCACAGTCCCCTTTCTGCCACAACGCCCACGCCTTGTTCCATTGAAGGTCAAAGTGTTTGAGCGGATCAATGCGCTCCAGCTGATCAAGTGTCGCCAAGGCCTCATCCGACTTGCCCTGGTATATCTGCGATACCGCGAGCCCGTTGCCAACGATGGTGGACGAAGGATTCAGTTCGATCCCGCGCTCGAATGCGCGTGTCGCGTCTTCGACTTGGCCGTCGAACATCAAAGCCCGCCCGAGCGCATGGTAGGCCATGAAATTGTTAGGATCGAGCTCGACGCCTCGGCGGGCGAGATCGTACATCCGCTTGCGGAGTGCCACTTCGTCGCCTTCGATCCAGCCGTATTGAAGCCCAATACGCAACGACAGGGCCTGACCCAGAAAACCCCAGGCAGATTCCGGGTAGTCTTTTATCGACCTTTCCTGTTCCTCGATATTGATCAGCAGGTTCTCGCGCGTGAAGCTTCGCATGATCCGGCTTTGTGCTGCATTCGAGATCATCAAGGCACTGACATCGCCAGCGGACATGCTGGCGGCTGCGGTATCGATTACGCTTGTGCCTACAGCCTTGGCAATCATTCGACTGATTTCGCTGTTTGCCTCAAGCATCGCGCCCAAGGGCACGTCGAACTCATCCGCCCAGATATGGGCTTCTGTTGCGCCGTCGATCAATTGCGCGGTGATCCTCAGTCGGGAGCCGTCATATTGTTGGCTACCTTCAAGAACCAAATCGGCCCCAAGCGCCTTGGCGATCTCGGCAATCCCTTGAGGCGAGTCGCGAAACTGAAAGCTGGAGCGGCGCGAAATGACTGCCATCTGTGGAAACCGTGCCAAGGCGGTTATGATGTTTTCACTGATGGCGTCGCTCAAGAAGCCTTTGTGTGGCTCGGCAGAGAAATCTTCGAATGCCAGAACGGCAACCACCGGTGCATCGGTTGCGTCGTCGGGGCGCGTCAGAACATAGGCGGTGATCAGGGCGAAAACCGCGAGGGCGGCCACCATCGAATAGGAGCCAAGCCGTTTCGTTGATGTCGTGGAGTGGGTTTCCGGGACGGGCAGGACCAGCCTGTAGCCCTCGCGCGGAACAGTTTCGATTATGCGTTTTTCGGTATCGCCCACCACGCGCCGGATTTCTGCGATGCATTGCGCAACGCTGTCGGCCGCAACGGCGCGGCCCGACCAGATTTCGTCGATCAGCGCGTCTCGCGTTACTGTCTGGTCGGCATTTTTTGCCAATGCCAGAAGGACTTCGCGGGATTGATGCCTCAGCTCTATTTCGCTTCCGGCCAAGTCGTAGACCCGGCCGGTTGTCCGCTCAACAACCACGGTTCCCAGAGGGATTTCAGAAGATTTTAAGGTTTTTCGTTTGGTAAATCGCATCGGCTGGTCCTCCAATTCAACCATCGCCAATGCCCACTGTCTCGACTTTTCCGACAGTGGCCCTTCGGCAACGGGGAGGAGCATCTTCCGCTCCCAAGATTGAGGATACTTGATGAAACGTGTGACGAGAATAGCGAACAATCTTTTAATGCGCACTGCACGGACGGGTGTGCCGCCGCGCACTCTTGCAATTTCAGTTGCCTTGTTACTTGCCAGCCCAGCCGCTGCCGAGAGTTTTGACTTGACCACGCCTCGTGCGGATGCCCCTGTTCGAAACGCCGACGGAAGCGAGACGTTCCAACTACTTTCGGGCGAGTGCAGCGATGTTGAATACTTTTCTACCGAGTTAAATATCACCACCACCGATTGCGCCCGCGAACAAAACAGAATCGAGTATTTCGAAACATCAACGGCAGGTGCCGGAGACCGGCGTTTGTACGAATGGGAAATCTTCGTTCCGGAGGACTTCAGCTACAGCGCACTCAACGAACGACTGACCGCCGTCCAATTCAAGACTGTTACCGATATGCTTTACGGTTTCGAACTGAACAACGATGGCTACACCTTCCGAGCACGCGACTGCATCTCTGCGGACGGTTTTGGTGACTGGCACAAGGTCTCTGTGCGCATCCACTACGACTCCACGCCGCGCAAATCCCTCAAGGACAAAACGCCCGGTGTGTTTGTGGTCGAATGCGATGGAAAGGTAATTGCCGACACATCTGGCAGACCCAATTTGGCCGAAGGCGGTGAGATTCAGTTCAGATATGGCCTCTTCGGTGCCAAGAATATCCCTGACGCCGACAACGTCTCGGTATCATATCGGAACGTCCGGATCTCGGAGTGGTAAGGGCCGGCCGCAGGTCATGCAAAGCCGGCGGCATCGTGTTCCGATTTTCTCAGCTAAAGCGTCGTGTTAGTCACTAGTCGTGCGTCTTGATGCAACCCTCTGCATATATGGACCTGCCCGCATAACGCGGGAACCGGATCTCGGGCAATACAATTGGCAACAGGCGGCGTTGGGCCGACTGTTCGGCCTGAAAGGCTCGGTTTCACCGTCCGTCCGATTGGCGTATGGATAGTCGTGATCATGGCAACGGAGATTGCGCACAGAGGTTCCAAAAAATCAGCTCTATCTGTACAGCTGACCTTGGTGCAGTTGCAGCGAACGTCGGCAGACGTCCCGCGTTGCTGCCTTTGGTGCAACCCGCGGCTAATGTCTGGTACGAGCCCGAACGCGCCACCCAACATAAACACTGCCACATGAGCCTTTCGCCGCGCGCATAGCGGCTATCTCGCGACAAAGATTGATTTTGCGCGCCCTGCCCCGTAGCCCGGTGACAACGGAAAGGACGCGCGATGTCGCCGCTCAAGGGAATTGCCCTGAAACTGGCTTCGGTGGTGATGTTTGTCACCATGGCTTCGCTGATCAAGGCGGTGTCGGATCACGTGCCGCCGGGAGAGGCGGTTTTCTTCCGCTCGTTCTTTGCCATTCCAGTGATCATCGGCTGGCTTTGGGCACGGGGCGATTTGCGCACCGGTCTGAAGGTGGCGTCCCCCATTGGCCATTTCTGGCGCGGGTTTGTCGGCACCACCGCGATGGGGCTGATGTTTGCGGGGCTGGGTCTGTTGCCCCTGCCCGAGGTTACGGCGATCGGGTTTGCCGCACCGATCCTGACGGTGGTTTTTGCCGCGATGTTTCTGAATGAACCGGTGGGGTTCTTCCGGCTGAGTGCGGTTGGCCTTGGCCTTGTCGGGGTGTTGGTGGTTTTGTCACCGCGCCTGACGGCGTTTTCCAGCGACACGGTCGAGACAACCCAGGCGCTGGGCGCGCTGGTGGTTCTCGCAGGGGCGGGCTGTGCCGCATTGGCGCAGGTTTACATTCGCAAGCTGGTGGCAACCGAACAGACCTCGGCCATCGTGTTCTACTTTTCGCTGAGCGCGACGGTGTTTTCGCTTTTCACTCTGCCGTTTGGCTGGATCATGCCCAGCGGATACGAGGCGACGCTGTTGATCCTGGCTGGGCTGATCGGGGGGGTTGGACAAATCCTGCTGACCTCGGCTTATCGCTTTGCAGGGGCGAGTGTAGTGGCGCCGTTTGACTATGCGTCGATGCTGTTTGCGCTGGTGATCGGCTACTTTGTCTTTGACGAGGTGCCAACCGGGCAGATGCTGATCGGGGCGGGGATTGTCATTTGCGCCGGCGTGGTGATTATCCTGAGGGAACATCGCCTGGGTCTGAAACGGGGCCGGGCACGCAAGAACATGACGCCGCAGGGGTGATTTGATGAGCGACGGGGTTATGGTGCCGGCACCGGCCGAGGGACAGGGTGCATTGATCCAGAGACAACCGCGCGGGCGGTTGGAACCGGAAGCGCGAGCGCTGGTAGCGGGTTTTGCCAAGGCCAATCCGAAGTGGGACGGGGTGGTGGTGATCCCGAGCGATCCGAGCCATTGGGTGCATCTGAGTGCCGGTGAGGTGGTTAGTTTCCAATCCTTCCTGACGGTACGATTGGCATCGGCATTGGGGGCCGAGGGCGCCGTGCCGGAGATGGAACAGCTGGGCGATACGATGGTGCGACCCGAAAAGTTGGCGATGCACCTGCGTGCGGCCGAGTTGGGCGGCAATAGAGACGAGATTCTGGGTGCTTTGCTTGGAGCCGAAATGGCCGCAACTAAGGTTTTCTGGCTGGGGCAACAGGTGGTCGTTCTGGGCGAAGGCGTTTGGGCTGACAGCTATGTCGAAGCACTGACCAAACAGGGTGTTCCAGTGGCGCGGAGTTAGATTTCCTGTGCCGCTCCGGTGCGACTGCGACAAGGGCCGATGAGCGCCGCAACAGCGAGGATCATGCCCGACACGGTAGCAATCATGCCTGCCGCGCTGACTGAGTTGTTGAAACCAAGCCAGAGCGGACCGTAACCCGCAAGGACGTAGCCGAGCACCGCAGAGAGGATAGCGAAACCCGCGCTCCACAGAAGTTGATGTTCGAGGCGGTTGGTCATCAGCCGGGCAGCCGCTGGCGGGCAGATGAACATGGCGATGACGATAATCGAACCGACCGCATCGAAGGCAGCGACGGCAGCGATGGCGGCGGCGATCACCAGACCCATGGACAGCGCGGTGACCGGCAAGCCGATGGCGCGGGCAAAGCCCTCGTCGAAGGTGGCGATCTTGAGCGGGCGCCAGAAGGCAATGGTCAGGACGGTGATGGCAAGGAATACAATTGCCATGCGGGGAAGCTCTGGCGGGAGGCCAGCAAGGGCCTGTGTATCCAGAAGCGACTCCCACCCCATGGCGTCAAGCCAGATCAGGCTTTCGAGGTTCCCGTAAAGCGCGTGTTCCACATCGAGGTGCACGGTCGAGGTATCGGACTGTTCCAAAAGCAGTACCCCGGCGGCAAAAAGCGTGGTGAACACCACCCCCATTGCGGCGCCTGGCTCGATCCGCCCAAGGCGGCGGATTGTTTCGATCAACACCACCGCGAGAATCGCAGCCCCCGCCGCGCCCAGCATCATCGGCCAGGTCGAAACGGTGCCGGTGATCAGGAAGCCGATGACGATGCCAGGCAAGACGACGTGACTGATCGCATCACCGATCAGGGCTTGTTTGCGCAGCACAAGGAAATTGCCCGGAATGGCACAGGCCAGCGCGGCGAATGTGCCGATCAAGAGTGGCGGCAACGAGAGGGGGACAAACTCGGCGCCGCTCATACCAGGGCCTCTGGTGTAAGCGTGCGGTCGATCAAGGCGATCTGATCAGCGGTCAGAACAGACTCGATCGGGCGCAACCCGTCATAAAGCGCAGCGGCGGCTTCGAAATCGGGATCCGCGCGCAGGAGCTGCCAGCGACGTTCATCAAGCAGGGATTTGGCGGCAGCGGCTCTGCCTTGGTCGGTGGCCACGCCATCGGGACGGGCGTGACCTGCGCGGCGCAACAGACGCAGGGTAAGGCGTTCGTAGATCGGTTGTCCCTGAGCCAAGGCAAGCAGACCTTGGCGGACGTGGACCTGACGCTGGTAGTGACGATATCGTAGCGCGGCAGCAAGGATTCCGCGATGGGGCGACAGGAAGAAGCCGGTGGCAAAAAGCGCGAAGGCGACGAGTACAATGATCGGGCCAGTGGGCAGGTTGGGCGCGGAGGCCGACAGCAGCGTTCCGACAAGACCAGCGATGCCGCCCAGTGCGCCGGACAAGAGAACAACGCGGTCGGCGCGGTCCGTCCAGAAGCGTGCGGCAGCCGGGGGTATGATCAGCAGAGCGACGATCAGGATCAGGCCGACAATCTTGAGCCCCACCACCGTGACGGCGAGAACAAGCCCCATCATGGCAAGGTCGATCCGGGTGACATCCCGGCCGGTGGCGGCAGCGTATTCAGGGTCAAAGGTGACGATCAGCATCGGGCGTCTGAGCAGCAGAACCAAGGCGAGGGCAAGTGCGCCGCCCACGACAATAACCAAGGCGTCGGTGTAGAGCATGCCTGCAGTGGAGCCGAGCAGAAATCCTTCCAAGCCCGCCTGACGACCCGCATTCAGAGACTGAATAACGGTAAGAAGCACTATCCCGAAGCCGAAGAAGACAGAAAGAACCGCGCCGATGGCAGCGTCCTCGGCCAGGCGGGTCCGGCGCGACAGCCAGCTGACGGCCAACAGACCAGCCCAGGCCGACATGGCGGATCCAAGAAGGAGGCCGGGCAGGGAGCGGCCATCGCCACCCAGCGCAACCATGACCATGAAGGCCAGCGCAACGCCGGGCAGGGTGGCGTGGGAGATGGCGTCCGACACCAGCGCCCGTTTGCGCAGGAATAGGAAAGTTCCGGTCACCCCGGCTGCCACGCCCAACAAGGTCGCACCGACTGCCACGAGCGCCGCGTTATAGCCGAGGTCAAGCATGGATCAGACTGCCAGATTATTGATTTGTCCAGCTGCAAGGCGACCACCATAGGCGGTTTGCAGATTGTCCTGGGTAAAGGCCGTGTCCACCGGGCCCTCGGCCACGCGGGTGGTGTTGATCAGGAAGACATGGTCGAAATACTCGGGGATGGTGGCCAGGTCGTGATGCACGGCAATGACAGTCTTGCCTTCGTCCCGCAGGGATTTCAGCACGTTGATGATGGCCTTTTCGGTGGCGGCATCGACCCCGGCGAAAGGTTCATCCAGAAGATAGACATGCGCCTCTTGCGCCAAGGCGCGGGCGAGGAAAACACGCTGTTGCTGACCACCGGAAAGCTGCCCGATCTGGCGATGGGCAAAGTCCTGCATGCCGACGCGTGTCAGGCAGGACATGGCCTTGTCGGTATGCGCCTTGCGGGTGCGGCGCAAGAGGCCCAACTCGCGGGAAAGGCCCATCAGCACCACGTCGATCACCCGCGCGGGGAAGTCCCAATCAACGCTGGCGCGTTGCGGCACATAGGCGATGGTGTGCATTTGCTCGGCAATCGGCTGCCCCATGACACGCACGGTGCCCGAAATTGGTTTGACGATACCCAGCGCGGCCTTGAGCAGGGTCGATTTTCCGGCGCCGTTGGGACCGATGATCGCGCTCATCACGCCCTTTGGAAAAGTGGCATCGACCGAAAAAACGGCGGGTTTCTCACCATAGCTGACCGTGAGACCGCGAATGGCAAGGGCGGCGGCGTCAAGCGATGTGTCGGTGACGGTCTGACCGTTTTGCGAAGCCAGTTCGAGTTGGGTCATTGGGTCCTCACGATCCGGCGGCGAGACGGCCATTCAGCCCCCTGTCCGGTGCGGTGCCGCCCAAGGCGCGGGCGATGGTTGTAACATTGTGGTCAATCATGCCGATATAGGTGCCTTCATAGCTGCCGTCGGGGCCCATGGCGTCAGAGAACAGCTCGCCACCGATTTGCACCATGTGACCGCGTGCCGCGGCGCCTTCGATCAGGGCGCGGATGTTGCGGTCGGAAACCGAGGTTTCGACAAAGGTGGCGGTGATCTTGCGCGTGACCAAAAGGTCGACCAGCTCGGCAATGCGGTTGAGACCAGCCTCGGATTCTGTCGAGATGCCCTGAATGCCGATCACCTCATAGCCGAAACTGCGGCCGAAATAGCCGAAGGCATCATGGGCGGTCAGCAAGACCCGAGCCGGTTCGGGCACGGTGGCAAGCGTGGTCTCGGCATAGGATTGCAACGCCTGCATCTGGGTCAGGTAAGCGACAGTGCTGGCCTCGATCTGGTCCTGCGCATTGGGCAGCTTGGCAATGATGGCACCGGCGATCTGGCGGACGACATGGGTCCAGAGGGTCGGCACCATCCAGACGTGCGGGTCTTTCTTGTCAGCATAGTTCGGGTGCGCGATCAGCTGTTCCGGCGGCACGGCGACGCCAACCGCATGCATCGACACACGACGCGAGAGTTTATCGAAGAGGTCCTCCATCTGCGCCTCGAGATAGAGACCGTGGCGCAAAACGACATCGGCGCGCGTGAGCGTTACAATGTCGGAGCGGGTCTGGCGATAGGAATGGGGGTCAACGCCGGGGCCCATCAGCGCCTGCACCTCGACCAGATCGCCACCAATTTGGCGGGCAGTGTCGGCGATCATGCCGGTAGTTGCCACGAGTTTGAGCTTTCCTGCAGCACGTACCGGACCGGCCAGCGCGGCGCTGGCGGCAAGGGTCAGGAAATGACGGCGCTGAAGGTGCACGGGTTAAACCCCTCGTTCATCAAGGACAGAGTGAATATGAGAGTCATTCGCAAGAGTGTCAATGCTATTGCGAATTATTCGCAAGAAAGCGCCAACGGGTCAGAAGCGGATGTCGAAAGCGGTACCATGATCTGAGGGGACAAGGGCGATGGACGCGCCCGAGGATTCGAGAATGGCCTGCACGATGGCAAGGCCCAAACCTGTGCCGCCACTGTCGCGCCGGGTGGTAAAAAAGGGATCGAAAATACGGGACTGATCACCGGGGAAGATGCCGGTACCGTCATCCTGAATGTGCAAGGTTTGAGGCGAATTATGCAATGTTAGAGACTGTGCTCCGTGAGCTACGCTATTCTGAGCGAGTTGTTCGAGGACCGCCAGAAGGCCATCGGCATCGAAAGAAACCAGACCGGATCGGGCAACGTTGATTTCCAGCGGCGTGCGTTTTGACAAAGCGGCCACAACGGCGTCCAGATCGGAGGGGCCACGCGACATGGGCGTGCGAGCCGCGGCAAGACGGCGCAGATCGTTCAAAAGGCGCTCCATCCTTGCCGACGAGGTACGAATCGTGTCGAGAAGCGGCACGCGATCGGCTTCGTCCAGGTCACCGGAAAGAAGCTCGGCAGCGGCGGAAATGCTTGTCAGCGGTGACTTCATCTCGTGGGTAACGTGGTCGGAATAGGCACGAATGCCGGCCTCGCGGCTTTGCAGGGTGGTGGCCATGTCATGCACCGCTTCGCCAAGCGCTGTGAGTTCAGGCGTGCCGAAATGCGGTGGCAGGGGCAGATCGCGATGACCCTCTTTGACCGCCTTGGCGTAGGTGGTGAGCGCATAAACCGGGCGCAAAACAAGACGCCAGAGGAGAAAACCGAGGATCACGGTGGAAACAACCGCCATCCAGGCGATGAGCCAGGAGGTTTCGCCCCATCCGAGGATATTCCCGGCAAGTTTGAAATAGCCGATACCCAGAAGCGGCAGGCAAAGCACGGCCGCCAGCGTACCGCCTATGACAAGCGCCAGGGGCGGGCGCCATTTGCGGGTGATGGGGTCGATCACGCGCCTTTGCATGCGCCCATCCTGATGCCGACCCCATGCACGGTTTCGATGGCATCCCCTGCCCCGGCCTCGCGCAGCTTGCCGCGCAAGTTGCGCAGGTGACTGTCAAGGGTTCGGTCCGACACGTGGATGACCGGACCATATACCGCATCGGAAAGCTGAGGCTTGGAATAGACGTTTTCCGGCCGCGCCATGAGAAGAGCCAAGATTGCCATTTCACGCTGTGTTAGAGCCACATTCGATCCGTTAAAACGACAAAGATGGCGGTTGGGATCAAGCTCCAGAAGGCCACGTTGCATGACGCCATTGGCGGTGGTGTTGCCTTGGCTGCGCTTGAGGATGGCACGGACACGGGCGACGAGTTCGCGCGGGGAAAAGGGTTTCGAGACATAGTCGTCGCCGCCCAGTTCAAGACCGAGGATTCGGTCGATCTCGTCATCGCGGGCGGTGAGGAAGAGGATGGGCGTTTGTTTCTCGGCCCGCAGACGGCGGCAGAGCTCGAAACCGTCCATGGCGGGCAGGCCAATGTCGAGAATGATGAGATCGTCCTGCCCGTTCAAGGCCTTGGCCAGACCCTCTGCACCGTCCCCGGCCTCGCGCGTTTTGAGCCCGGCCTGCTTCAGGGCGATGCGCAGCACGCTTCGGATCTCGGGGTCATCATCTATGATCAATATGTCGGCCATGGAGCCTCCGAACCGGCCTTGAATGCGGAAAGGCTACGCGCTGTACGCCAGTCGCGAAAGCCCCATTCGCGCCAGTCCGAGGACAGATGGAACGGCTGGATTGACGAGCCATAGCAGATTGTGGTGCCTGTGGTGATTTCGTTCTGGCGAATGACCGGCAGGGCCGCGCTGTCCAGCGAACAGAGGTAATGTGCGTCGCGCACCACGTCATGGGTAAGGTTATATTGGGTGATGGTGGCAGCAAAACTGTTGAGGGAACAAAGGTAAAGCACCATCACGCCCAGCGCCGCGCAACGTTTGAGGAGCCAAGCGGCAGTCTGGTCACGAAGGACCTGAGCGATGACAAGCGTGATACCGATGGCAACTGTGCCCATCCAGACCATCGCGGCCAGTCGAAATTGGGTCAACCCGTAGACCGACACATAAGATTCCAAGCGGATTAGAGACGAAATGACCAGCAGAAGGGTCTGTGCCATCCAGAACAGGAGAGCGGCACGGAGGGTGATGTTACCACGCACGAAAGGCCTTACGGCGAGGGCGAAGGCCCCGGCCAGAAGCGCGGTCGCCAACAGTGGATAGGCACCGCGATGGGCATATTCAGCGTAACTCATCCCCGAGGGCAGAGAGGCACCGCCCGAGAAGATAGCGATGTCCGGCAAGGTTTGAATCGCGAAGACCGCGTTGAACAGGATCAGCGAGCGGCGGATGGATTGGGCGTTGAAGAAGGCGGGCAGGGTGCGGGTCTTGCCCGCGGCGAAACCTAGCAACAAACGCTGCACCATGAATCGCAGTGACAGGAAAGGCCACGCGAGGAAGCCGACCCCGGCCCAAAAGATCATGCGATCGGGGTTGAGGTTCGAAGGGCCGCGAAAGGTGGTGTTCAGCCATCCCTCAAGCACTGGATTGGCGTTGATGAGAAGCAACAGGAAGAGCAGGCCCAGCCCAAGCGGCAGGAACCAGCCAAGATAGGCGGAGCGCAGGTTGCCGCGCATCTCGATCCCATCGGTGGACTTGGTGAGTTCGATCAGGTTCAAGACCACAAGGCCCGGTGCGTGCAGGACGAAGCGAAGCCCTGCAGCAAGTGTCGGCCAACGGGCGAGTGCGACACAGGTGGCACCGGCGATCATGCCGGTGACCCAGAAAAAGAACGAGAGGGCCTGGACCCTCTCGATCACGGGGATGAACAGGACGAAGGCCACCACAAGGCCCGATGTGCCACGACGTCCGGCGAGAACCCAGGCAACCAGCAAAACCATCATACCGAACACCGCCAGCGAGATGCCAGGCGCGGCCACTTGCCAAAGAAGGAAATCAGCCAGAGCAATCAGGCCAACCAAAGCCCCCGCCCGCATCGGCCAAAGGGGGCTCTCCAGACCGGGGTCTTGCGGGCGGGGGCGCGGTGGCATGCTGCTCGTCAGCCACCATGCATCCATGGCGAGGGAATTTGGAACACCACGGAGAAGAAAGGTTTTCATTTGCCTGTCCCTTTTTTGTTTGGTTGCGTTCAGGGGTAGGCGGCGGGCGTGCAGGGATGCCGGGAGTGTTTGTGCAGTTTTTTCGCAGATTGGGGTGCTTGCATGGGCTGTCTGTGCGTGACACGTTCGGAATAGGTGTCGGGAGAGGGCGATGCAAAAAGAGACAGAGATGACGACGCTGCCGCAGAAGGTTGAAATGCGAAATCCGGGCATGGCGCTGGACCTGGATTGGGTACGGCGGGTGCAGGCCAACACGTCAGCGATCGAACGGCGCGCGGCAACCTTGCCGGGGCGGCGTAGCGTCAAAAAGGATTACCAGGCGGCTTGGCTGTGTAAGGCGGTGAGCTGTATCGACCTAACCACCCTGTCGGGCGATGACACGGCGGGTCGGGTGCGCCGTCTCTGTGCCAAGGCGCGCCAACCGGTGCGAGCCGATCTGCTGAAAGCACTGGATATGCAGGGGCTGACCGTAGGCGCGATCTGTGTCTATCACGACATGATTGCCCCAGCGGTCGAGGCGCTGGACGGATCGGGTATTCCGGTGGCGGCTGTGTCCACCGGCTTTCCGGCGGGGTTGTCGCCGTTTCACCTGCGGGTGAAAGAGATCGAGGAGAGCGTCAAGGCCGGGGCACGGGAGATCGATATCGTGATCTCGCGCCGGCATGTTCTGAGTGGCAATTGGCAAGCACTCTATGACGAGATGCGCACCTTTCGGGCTGCCTGTGGCGAGGCGCATGTAAAGGCGATCCTGGCAACCGGCGAGCTTGGCACTCTGCGCAATGTGGCGCGGGCAAGCGTGGTCTGCATGATGGCGGGTGCGGATTTCATCAAGACCTCGACCGGCAAGGAAAGCGTCAATGCGACGCTGCCGGTGAGCTTGGTGATGATCCGGGCGATTCGAGACTATTACGGCCGAACTGGTGCGAAAGTTGGCTACAAACCAGCAGGCGGTATTTCCAAAGCCAAGGACGCGGTGACCTATCTGACGTTGATCAAGGAAGAACTGGGAAATGACTGGCTGGATCCGCATCTTTTCCGGTTCGGGGCGTCGAGCCTGCTGGGAGATATCGAGCGGCAGTTAGAGCATCATGTGACCGGTCGGTATTCGGCCAGCTACAGACATGCGATGGGATGAGCAGATGAGCGTGAAAGAGATTTTTCAAAGCATGGACTATGGCCCGGCCCCGGAAGGCGCCGCCGAGGCGTTTGCCTGGCTGGTGGATCAGGGGGATCGGTTCGGGCATTTCATCAATGGCGAATTCACCGCGCCGAGGGGCGATTTTTCTTCAAAAAATCCGGCCAATGGCGAGACCTTGGCGCATCTTAGTCAAGCGATACAAGGTGAGGTGGATGCCGCCGTTGTGGCTGCGCGCAAAGCACAGCCGAAATGGCAGAGGCTGGGCGGGCATGGACGGGCGAAATACCTATATGCGCTGGCACGGTTATTGCAGAAGCACGGGCGGCTTTTTGCCGTGCTGGAGACGTTGGACAATGGCAAGCCGATCCGGGAAAGCCGGGACATCGACATACCCCTGGTCCAGCGGCATTTCTATTACCACGCGGGCATGGCGCAGCTGATGGAGAGCGAATTGCCCGAGCGCGAGGCGCTTGGGGTTTGCGGGCAGATTATTCCATGGAACTTTCCGATGTTGATGCTGGCATGGAAAGTGGCCCCGGCGATTGCGATGGGCAATGCGGTGGTGTTGAAACCTGCCGAATACACCTCGCTTACGGCGCTGTTGTTTGCTGATATCTGCCGGCAGGCAGGGCTGCCCAAGGGAGTTGTGAATATCGTCACCGGTGACGGCGCGGTGGGCGAGATGATCGTGACCCATCCGGATATCGACAAGATCGCCTTTACCGGATCGACCGAGGTGGGGCGGAAAATCCGCGAAGCGACAGCAGGGAGCGGTAAGGGACTGACCCTCGAGCTGGGGGGTAAGAGCCCGTATATCGTGTTTGACGATGCCGATGTTGATAGCGCGGTCGAAGGACTGGTCGATGCGATCTGGTTCAATCAGGGCCAGGTTTGCTGTGCCGGGTCGCGGCTATTGGTTCAGGAAGGCATTGCACAGGATTTTCACGACAAGCTGAAGGCGCGGATGCAGACCCTGCGGATCGGCTCACCCATGGACAAATGCGTCGATGTAGGGGCCGTGGTGGACCCGGTGCAATTGCAGACGATCACCGAGATGGTCGATAGCTGCGATGAGGGTAAGGTATTCCGTGCAGATACTCCCTTGCCGGTGGAAGGGTGTTTCTATCCTCCGACGCTGATTACCGGTCTCGAATCCTCGCACCGGCTGATGCAAGAAGAGGTTTTCGGGCCAGTGCTTGTGTCGACCACATTCCGCACGCCGAGCGAGGCGGTGAACCTGGCCAACAATACGCGCTACGGACTGGCGGCGAGTGTCTGGACCGAGAATGTGAACCTGGCACTGGACGTGGCACCCAAGCTGGCCGCTGGGGTCATCTGGGTAAATGGAACTAACATGTTCGATGCCGCCGCGGGCTTTGGTGGAGTGCGTGAAAGCGGGTTTGGCCGTGAGGGGGGTTGGGAAGGACTAAGTGCCTATACAAAGCCCAAGGGACGGGTTCGGCAACTGACAAAAATAGAGCCTAACCCTGCCAAAGACGGCCCGGATGGCGGGATTGACCAGACGGCGAAGCTTTATGTAGGGGGCAAGCAGAAGCGGCCCGATGGCGGGTATTCACGGGGCATTTTTTCCAAGTCGGGCAAATTGTTGGGCCAGGCACCGATTGCCAATCGCAAAGATATCCGCAACGCCGTCGAAGCGGCGCGCGGCGCAGCCAGTTGGAGCAAGACCACCGGACATCTGAGGGCGCAGATCCTTTACTATGTCGCCGAGAACCTGGCGGCGCGGGCCGACGAATTTGCCAAACGCATTGATACGATGAAAGGCGGACGCCAGGGAGCCAAGGAGGTGGAGGCCAGCATCAATCGGCTGTTCACCTATGCCGCCTGGGCCGACAAGTACGACGGGCAGGCCCATGGTGTGCCAATCCGGGGTGTGGCGCTGGCGATGCGCGAGCCGGTTGGGGTGATCGGCGCGGTCTGTGCCGACGAAGCGCCGTTGCTGGGGCTGGTCACTGCAATAGGGGCGGCAATGTCTATGGGCAATCGCGCGGTGCTGATCGCATCCGAGCCCTACCCGCTGGCGGCGACTGATTTCTATCAGGTGCTGGAAACCTCGGACGTGCCGGGGGGCGTAGTGAATATCCTTACCGGGGCGCATAACGAGCTGGCCCCGACTCTGGCCGGGCATATGGATGTGGATTCGGTCTGGAGTTTCTCATCGTCGGACATTTCCGGGATGATCGAGCACGAAAGCGCCGGAAACCTGAAGCGCAGTTGGGTCAACAACGGCACGGCGCGGGATTGGTATGGCGAAGGAGATAGCCGCGTATTCCTGGAAGCCGCGACCGAGGTGAAAAATATCTGGGTGCCCTACGGCGAGTGACGGAGGGTGCGTGAAATCACGCACCCACATTATTCATCAGTTCGACAGGCCCGCGGGTTGGCCAACAACCACGAATGTGAGCCGTTTGGGGTCAAGTAATTCCCGGGCAACACGGTTGACCTCATCCAGAGTAACCGCATTGATCCGATCATTGCGGTTGGCGATGTAATCGATCTGCATGTCACTGGCCTGCATGTTGGCCATGATCCGTGCAATCGGGCCGTTGCCGTCAAACCGCAGGGGGTAGGCGCCGGTGAGGTAGGTTTTGGCATCCTCCAATTCCTGCTCGGTGATGCCGCGGTCACGCATCTTCTGCCACTCATCCTGGATCACCGCGATGGCCTCGGCGACACGGTCATTGGCGGAGGCCACGGAACCGGCCATATAGTCGGCGTGATCCTTGTCGACTGTGTACGTATAGACGCCGTAGGTCAGGCCGCGCTTTTCACGCACCTCGCGCATCAGGCGGGATTCTTGCCCCGAACCACCCAGAACGGTGTCGATGATGTAGGCAGGAAAGAAATCGGGGTGATCGAGGCCGATTCCCGGTTGGCCAAAAAGCACAACCGACTGCGGGGTCTCGAAATCGGTGACATGCACACCGCCGGAAAAGGACGGCGTTACCGATGCGGCCATTGGTGCACCGTTTTCCGGCAGGTCGCCCAACAGAATGTCCAGCATCTGGCCCAGTTCATCAGCAGAAATGTCACCCACAGCCGAGATAAACAACCGATCGCGGGCAATTGCTCCGCGATGAGCGGCCGCAAGATCATCACGCGTCAGGGCGGCGACGCTGTGTTCCGTGCCATCATGATTCGAGCCATAGGGATGATCGCCAAAGACCATCGCATCGAAGGTACGGCCGGCAATGGCATCGGGATCTTTCAGATCCGAGCGGATACCGGAAAGCACCTGCGCACGGACCCGCTCGATTGCGTCAGTGTCAAACCGTGGGTTCCCCAGTGCATCGCGCAGAAGTGCGACGGCCTCATCGCGGTTCTCAGTCAGGAACTTGGCCGAAACAGAGATGTTGTCATCGCTGATTCTGAACTTGAACGAGGCGGCAAGCCCCTCGGCGGCACGGGCGAACGCGCGTGCGTCGCGGTCCCCGGCACCTTCCTCAAGAAGATGAGTCATCAGGGCTGTGGCTCCACGCTTGCCAGGGGCATCAAGCGACCCTCCGCCCTTGAACCGCAGTTCGAGCGCAACAAAGGGGATCGAGCGCTCTTCGACCAACCAGGCGTCAATCCCGCCAGGCGACGTGATTTCCTGGACCTCGACACCGGCACGAGCGGGCACGGCAAAAGTCAGGGCAATGGACAGGGCAAAAACAAGACGCAGGATCATTGGCTTACCTCCTGTGTGTCGCTCATCAACCAGCCGGTCACGGAGTGTTTGCGCACCAGAACCTCGCGCGCGGCGGTCAGGATATCCTCTTCGGTTACCGACTGAAGGACATCAGGCCACGCCTGTACGTCCTCGACCCTCAGGCCCGAGGCCAAGGCCTCGCCGTAACGGTTGGCAAGGCTTTCGACATTATCGCGGGCATAAACCTGTGCGGCATGAAGCTGAAACTTGATCCGGGCAAGCTGATCGGCATCGACACCTGCTTCGAGGAAGTCGGCAACAGCCTTGTCCATGGCATCCTCGGCCTGTTGCAGGGTGACGCCCTGTGCCGGGACGATGAATAGAGTGAACGAGGTGTCGTCCAGCGAAAGCCCATCGTAAAAGGCACCGGTATAGACCGCCGTCTGTGTCTCGAACTGGAGCTTTTCGGTCAGCCACGACGTCTGACCACCACCGAGAAGTTCGGCCAGCATGACAAGGGCTGCGGCTTTTTTCTGATCACCGGGGTCGCGTTCCGGAGCAATGTAGGAACGGCTGACATAGGGTTGCGCCACGCGGGCATCGCGGTACATCATCCGGCGTTCGGCCATCTGGCGCGGCTCGGACGGGCGGTTGCGGGGCTCCAGCGCAGGATTGGACTCTAACACACCGTAATATGCCTGTGCCAAGTCACGGACCTTGTCGGGCATGACGTCTCCGGCGACAACCAAGATGGCGTTATTCGGGGCGTAGAATTCATCGTAATAGGCCTGCGCCGCGTCGAGGGTCAGGCCCTCCATTTCATGGCGCCAGCCAATGACCGGCACGCCGTATCGGTGGTTGAGATAAAGCGCGGCGTTCTTCTGTTCGCGAAACAGCGACGACGGGTTGTTTTCGACCCGCTGGTTGCGTTCTTCGATGATCACGTCACGCTCGGTCGCGATATCGTTTTCGTCAAGCCTCAGGTTGACCATGCGGTCGCTTTCCATCCGCATCATCAGTTCCAGCCGGTCTGCAGCGACCCGTTGGTAGTAACCGGTGTAGTCATAGCTGGTAAACGCGTTGTCGCGGCCACCATTGCGGGCGACGGTGGCGGAAAGCTCGCCGGATTCGAGGTTTTCGGTCGCCTTGAACAGGAGGTGTTCGAGAAAATGGGCAACGCCGGACACACCGGGGGTTTCGTCGGCCGAGCCAGCCCGATACCAGACCATATGAACCACCACTGGCGCGCGGTGATCTTCGATCACGAGAACATCCATGCCGTTGTCCAGCGTAAAATGCGTGATCTGGTCATTGGCCCATGCCGGCAGGGCGAGGGCAATCATGGCGGACAGAGCCGCAAAGAGTTGCTTCATATTCCGTCTTTCCCGAGGTTTCGGTTGATCATGACAATAAGCGCAGGACGCAAGGCTTCAAGCCTGCGCGCGGGTTCTGACGCAGTTGTGAGGCAAGCTCAGACAGGTCGAGAAAGGGTTAACCACCTGAAGATCCTGAAGACCACCTGCTGAGGGCGAATTACTGTGCCGGAGGTGCCGCAGGGGTACGGGCCCCGGCGCGGCGATAGCGATTCCACTCGCGACGCGCGTTCAGTGTTTCGCGCTTGTAAACCTTGTTGTAGAGATCCTGCCGGACAATCCGGATACGGGTAAAGCGCGACTTGCGGCGACGGAATTCTTCGTCTTCGGCGGCAAGTTCGGCGCGCACGTTCGGGTCGACGCCGTTGCGTGATGCGGCCCGCACAAGAGCGGTATCACCGGCAGGCACGCCTTTATCCTGAAGTCGATCAGGTCGGCCGCCCAGCGCAGCAACGCCATCCGCCACCGGGTTCTGATCGGTCAGGTTGGCAGATCCCGGGGTCGGGGTCGGAAGTTCGGCAAAGCTTTTGGGTGCCTGAAGCGGTTTGCCGGGAAGAACGGCAAATTCGTCCGGACCCGGCGTTGCCGAGCGTATGTCGCGCAACGTGATGTCGCGTTCGTATCCGCTGCAAGCCGACAGACCTGCAGCCGCCAAAATCAGGAATGCTATGCGTTTGCGCATTGCTCTTCTCCCACACCGCTTTAACAGGGTATTACCCTATTGCAGCACCAAGGTCACGAGGGCTTTTTCGCCCCGGTTTTCGAGCCGGTATTCGACCCGGTAAAGACCACCATTCCAACAGCACCTGCAAAGACCGCGATATCGGCGATGTTGAAGGAATAGGGGTTGTTGAATCCACAGCAGGTGACGTTCAGAAAATCCGCCACCGCGCCGTAAAGCAGGCGGTCGATTACATTACCCATCGCCCCACCGACCAGAAGCCCGGCAGAAACACGCGCTTGCCAGCTGTTTTCCTCGTGATGAGTCCACCACAGAACCGCGCCGGAAATCACCAGCGCAACGGCGACCAGTACCCAACGGGTCAGGTCGCTGTCTTCGGCAAAGAGACCGAAATTGACACCATAATTCCAAGCCATCCGAAGATTGAGAAAGCCGGGAACCGCGATGAGTTCGCCCAGTTCACGCAGATTGAGACTGTGGACAACAAGGTACTTGCTGGCCTGATCGGCCAGAAACGTCCAGAATCCCACCCAGAAAACGGTGCGCATCTTGCTCTCCTGCCTCTGGTGGGGCGCTATATTTATGGTTGATTGCCCCATCTGCCTGCTCTTGTTTTTTCCCTTAGTGCCGGAAATGACGCATGCCGGTCAAGACCATTGCCAATCCGGCCTCGTCTGCGGCAGCGATAACTTCGTTGTCGCGCATACTGCCTCCGGGTTGAATCACGGCTGTTGCACCGGCTGCCGCGGCCTCCATCAGACCATCGGCAAACGGGAAGAACGCGTCGGATGCCACGACCGAACCCTTGGCCAGGCTTTCGGGCAGGCCCATGGCATCGGCCATGCGCTGGGCCTTGATGGCGGCGATGTTGGCACTGTCGAGGCGGCTCATCTGGCCGGCGCCGACGCCCACTGTGGCGCCGTCACGAACATAGACGATAGCGTTGGATTTCACGTGTTTGGCCACCTTCCAGGCGAACATCAGATCGGCAAATTCCTGCTCAGTCGGGGCGCGTTTGGTGACGACCTTGAGATCATCGGCACCGACATGGCCGTTATCGCGGTCCTGAACCAGCATACCGCCGCCCACCTGACGATAGGTCAGACCAGCGGTCATCGGATCAGCCATGCCACCGGTGGTCAAAAGGCGCAGGTTCTTTTTGGCCGCAAAGATCGCCTTGGCCTCGTCGCTGGCTTCGGGGGCGATGACGACCTCGGTGAAGATCTGGACGATTTCTTCTGCCGTGGCGGCATCAAGCGGTTGGTTCAGGGCGATGATCCCGCCAAAGGCCGAGGTCCGGTCGCAGTCAAAGGCTTTGACATAGGCATCCTTGAGGCTGTCAGCACGGGCCACGCCACAGGGGTTGGCGTGTTTGATGATGGCGCAGGCGGGGCCGTCCGCGGTGGCGAATTCCGAGACCAGTTCGAACGCGGCGTCGGTGTCGTTGATGTTGTTGTAGCTGAGTTCCTTGCCCTGGTGCTGCTGGGCGGTGGAAACACCGGGGCGGTTCGAGCCATCGGTGTAGAAGCTGGCCGACTGGTGCGGGTTTTCTCCATAGCGCAGGGTCTGGGCCAGGGTGCCGGCGATGGCACGGCGGCGGGGCGTATCGACTCCGATGGCATCGGCCATCCAGGTCGAGACCGCGGCGTCATAGGCGGCGGTGCGGGCATAGGCGCGTTGGGCCAGTTTGCGGCGGAATTTCGGGCAGGTGGCATTGTCATGCTGATCCATGTCGCCGAGCAGTTTATCGTAGTCTTCGACATCAACGACAACGGTCACGTGGGCGTAGTTCTTGGCCGCCGCACGGATCATCGCCGGGCCGCCGATGTCGATGTTTTCGATGCAGGTGTCATAATCGGCACCCTTGGCGACGGTTTCTTCGAAAGGGTAGAGGTTGACCACGAGCAGGTCGATCGCGCCGATGCCGTGTTCATTCATCGCGGCGACGTGGCTGTCATTGTCACGCAGAGCCAGAAGGCCGCCATGCACCATCGGGTGCAGGGTCTTGACCCGGCCATCCATCATTTCCGGGAAGCCGGTCACGTCCGAAACATCCCTGACCGTCAGCCCCGCGTCGCGAATGGCCTTGGCGCTGCCACCGGTCGACAGCAGTTCGACACCACGTTCGGACAGGGCGCGGGCCAGGTCAATAAGGCCGGTCTTATTGGACACGGACAGAAGGGCGCGGCGGATAGGGGCGAGATCGGGCATCAGAGACTCCGGATTGGTCAGATAGCAGCTTCTGCGCTGCGGCATACGCCATCCGAGGCAAAGATTGAACCGCCTATATGTCGCGGTTCTGTGAAAACCCTATTTAACGCGCATAAGGTTATAATTGTGCACGATCTCAAGCGTGCTGGTGTTGGTTGGCTTGCCATCCTTAAACGCGTGCGGCCCGTCCTGAAGTGGCAGAACCTGCTCACCTGCCCGCCAAAGGAAATAGCCTTCATCATCCGAGAAACTGGTGCCGTATTTGATCTTGTTCTGACAGGACGAAAAACTGGGACCGGGAGCGCATTTCATCGCGAATTTACTGTAGACCGTCGCCGCGGGTCGAATGTCAGGCCAGTTCAGCGTGAGCGTCTTGCCATCGGATGTGCCGCCAATTGCAGTACCCTTGAGCGCGGCGACCTTGTTGCACCTGGCGCAGCTTTGACCTGTGACCTGGTAGAGCGGAGGCGCCTGTTCGTATTCCGGGGCGACCTGGGCCTGTGTCACGGTGCCGGATTTGTACTGCCAACTGCCCTTGCGTTTCTCCAGCGTGACTTCGGCTGCCATCTTGTAGCGGAAGGTGAACCCATGGGTGTAGTTGAGCGGACTGTAGACCCCGGTTGCCGGATCCACCTGCTCGTACCTGTTATGATATACAAGCCGCACATGGCCGGGCAGCGACACCTGCCAGACCTGGGTCTCACGCGTGAAGTCGATCTTGTAGACCATCTGGCCGGTGCACGGGGCCTCGGGTGGGCCGGCATTTGTGAAGCTGACCACGGTTTCAGCACCCGGATCGAGTGGGATGACGACGGGCTGTCCCTGGGTTGGTACGAACGGCGCAGAAGAGTTCATCCATTCGCCGTTGTAGTTCCATTGACCGTAGGTCAGAACCAGATCAGAATCGTCTCTAACATGGCCTGAAGAGGCGCTTGGTCCCGATAGAGTGTATGGCCCCAACGTGCCACTGACCGAGTATTTTCCTTTGCCCTGAACGGGGCCATCAACAGGTGGCAAGGTCAGTGGAATGACGTCGGTCGAGGTTTGCACATCAATACGCCCGCCGTGATTGCAGGTGGAGTTCCCGGTGATGGTCAGCGTTGCCTTGCGCGCCGTGTCCGCCTGCCCGGCAAGCGGGATTGTGATCAAAGCGGCAATAAACAAGAAGCGCATCAGCTTGTCTCCGGGTACACGTTGTCCATTTGCAGATCGCGAATGCTGATCGGGGTGTCCTGGGCCTTGCTGAGGGACCAGCGCACGCGAGTCGCCTGATCCACGGCACGGCCGGTCAGGACCACCTGTTTGGTTGCGCGCGGTTTCAGACGGCCCTTTTCCATATAGATCGAGGGTTCCAGTGTCAGCGCAGTGGTGCCATCGCTGCGCAGAACCCAAAGCTCGCCGCTTTTCAACGCAAGCGAAACGGCCGCGCCACCCATATCGAGCTCGGCATCGACCTCGGGGTGAATGTGAAAGCGAATTTGGAACAACACACCGGGTTCAAGCGCGTTTTCCTGGACCTTGGCAAAGCGCTTCCTGTCGGCATCTTCAAGGCAGACGAGAAGGTCCTCGCCCACCATACCACGGCCATCGAAGGTCAGCTCCAGCGTGCGAGCATGGGTCAGGCCATGAGTCTTGAGCCAGCCATCATGGCCGCCCTGAAACCGGATGCCATCGGGGACCGGGCTGATTTCCACCGGGACATGGGCAGGCACATCCGAAAAGTACTCCGAACGGGCGCCATCACCGCTGGAAAGACGGGCGCTGGAATACCCCTCGAGACATAGGGTGGAATGGGACGGGGTGGCGCGGCCGGCCCGGCGCCAGTCCTCGCCGAAATTGGCGCCGGAACCACAATTGGAGATGACCGGGCGGCGACCCGAGGTCAGCTCAAAAGCCAGCGTGCTGGCATGAGCATCAAAACTGGCCCGCCCTTTGGGTGGCGGGGCGGCGTCGATGATGACCGAGGTACGACCCGCCGATATGCGGGCAAAGCCCATGGCGAGCCCTTCTGAGGGGCGGGTTTTTACTCCGGATTGGGCGAGCGCATTGTCAAGCCGCCCTTCCAGCCCCTTGCCACCGCCATGGAACCGGGCCAGCGAGCCATCGGAGTGGCGCAGCGAACGAAGGGTTGGCGCAATCCGTTCAATCGCCGCAAAATGCGGAATAGGCACGGTGCGCCCGGCCTCATCCAGCGCAAGTGCGGCCCAGGTCAGCAGGGTAAAGACCTCGAGCAGCTCTTCGGGATTACGGGTGGGAATGCCGCCCTGATCATCGACCTGCGAGGCGCATTCATGCGCCAGAGCCCTGACTGCCGGATCGACATGCTCCTCCATCCCTTCAAGTGACAGCCCGGCATAGATCATACCGGTCAGCGCCTCGAATTTCGGCAGGCCCGGGCGGGTGGCGGGCCAGCGTTTCGACAGGAAGATCGTCTGCTGCGCGAGCGAGCGGTAGAAAGCGTCGGACTGATCCTTCTCGCGGCCGTGCAGCAGGAAGATCGCGTGGTTGATCCAGCGGATTAGGCGGCGACCAGTGAGTTCGGGGGTCCAGCCGGGGCCGGTGCCACGTCCGAATTGCTCAATCCAGTCCCAGGTCCAGTCCTGCGCCCGGGTGCGGGCGGAGCCATCGCCCACCGCAACAAGGTCATCAAGCCAGGCAAAGCCATGGATCTCTTCCAGAAACGCTGGGTTTTGCACCCTCAGCGCAAAAAGGCTGTTTTCCTTGTCCTCAACCAGCTTACCCGCAAAGAGAAAATTGCCGGCGACAAGCTGTCTGCCACGCGCAAACAGGCCAATGGTGCGTGGTTCGGGTTGCGAGACAAAGGCCGTGACCGCCTTGGCGCGGGTAGAGGTCCGCGCGTGCCAGCGGTTCGCAAAACGCGTGAACCACGCGCGCATGCCATGGGATTCGGACATCAGCTCGACCTTGTTGCACCGTTATCGGCGTCATTGCGATGCATGATAGCCCGGCTTGGTCACAAGGTCATCAGACAAGTGCGCACAGGTGGGAATTTGCCTAAGACTTTCGCAAGCAAGCGATATAGAACCCGTCCATTCCGCCCTGATCGGCCCAATAATCGGGGCGCAGGCGAAGGCCCCCTTCTTCAGTTTGCCAGGCGCGGTCGATGCCAGGAAGATTAAGCGCATCGCGATCCACCATCAGGTCCGGGTGGCGTTTCAGGGCCTCATCTACCTGGCATTCGCCTTCATCGGGCAAAAGGCTGCAGGTACAGAACACCAGCCGCCCACCTGGTTTAAGCAGCGCCAGAGCGTGGTCGAGCATTTGCGCTTGCAGTTCGATCAGCCCGCCAAATTCCGAACCGTCCTTGGCATGGGGCAGATCTGGGTGGCGGCGGATGGTACCGGTGGCGGAACAGGGCGCATCAAGCAGGATGGCGTCATAGCTGCCCTGATGCTCCAGAGCATCCTGCGCCACAACATTCGCCTTTAGGCGGGCACGGTGCAGGTTTTCTCGGACCCGCTCAAGGCGACCTTCGGAGATGTCGAGCGCTGTGACTTTGGCCCCAGCGGCGGCGAGTTGCAGGGTCTTGCCGCCCGGAGCGGCGCACATGTCGAGGATTTTCTCACCCGGTTGTGGGGCGAGAACCTTGGCCGGTACGGCAGCAGCGGCGTCCTGCACCCACCAGTGCCCGCCTCTGTACCCCGGCAAGGCCGAGACCTGCGGCGCACCGGGCAGGCGGATGGAACCGGTGGGCAGAAGCGTGCCTTCCAGCGTCTTTTCGGTCTTGTTAGGATCTGTTTTAGCCGTGATATCGAGCGGTGCGCCCTGGAAATGTGCCGCCTCGATGGCGGCGACGGTGGGGGCATCATAGGCTTCGACCAAGGGGCCACGCAGCCATTTCAGCAAGCGGGGGATGCGCAAGGAATCCCACTTGGCCGGGGCCTCATCGACCATCTTGCGCAAAACGGCATTCACCAGCCCCTTGAGCCGGTTGTGGCGCTTGTGCTCCGCGACGATGCTGACCGCGTCGTTGACCACGCCATGGGCATCGCCGCCCAGCGCCAGTTCGACGGTGGCAAGGCGCAGAACATTGCGGATAAAGAGCGCGGGGTTCTTGCGCAGGTGGCGCGAGAGCAGTTTATCGGCCCGTTCCAGCCCGCGCAGGGTTTCAGTGGTCAGCCGTTGCGCCCGAGCGCGATCCGCAGTGGTGAGTCGTTCAAGGGACGGGGTCAGCTCGCTGAGCAGCCGTCCTTCGCCCAGAATCTGGTCGAGCATGTAGATGGCGGAGCGGCGGGCAGAGGGTTTGGGCATGTGCTATCCTTGGCAAAGGCCTAAGCCGCGCGTATATCAACGCCATGACTGAGAAGAAAGACCTTCCCCCCGCCGCCATCCGCGCTCTGAAAGAAGCCGAAGCGCGCCGCAAGAAAGCCGAGGCCGAGGCCAAGGCGATGCCCAAGGAACTCGGCGGTCGTGACGGCCCCGAGCCAGTGCGGTTTGGCGATTGGGAAAAGAAAGGGATCGCGGTCGATTTCTGACAGACCTAGTCAGACGCGAGCCCCTTCGAAATCTGTTCTGCCATCGCTGCAAGATCATCCACGTCAGCCGGGAGGCATGGCGCGAAACTGACGTTTTCTTCCACGATATAGCGTCGCGACGTGAGATCGGTTTTTTCATGCATTGGCACAAGGTGCGCATGCACATGCGCCACGTCACCACCCGAGAACATGAACCCGACCTTGTCCACGCCAAGCTCTGATTTCTGAACCCGTGCAAGCCGCTGGCCCAGATGCATGATGCTTGCTGCAAGATCGGCCGGGAGATCGTCGAAATAGGGGAAATGTTCCTGCGGAATGATCAAGACATGGCCAGGGCGGATCGGGCCGAGATCGAGAAACGCGACAATCCGGTCATCGCGGTACACTTCGGTCGCCGAAATTTCCCCACGGGCGATTTTGCAGAAGATGCAATCGGCGTGGTCGGCCATAGTCATGTCAGAGACCCAGAACGTCGATCATGTCATACTGACCCGGTTTCTTGTCGAGCCCCCAGAGCGCTGCCTTGAGCGCGCCACGGGCAAAGACCGAACGATCCGTTGCGATGTGACGAATGACGATGCGTTCGCCGGGGGCGGCAAACAACACGTCATGTTCGCCAACGATGTCGCCACCACGAATGGCGGTGAACCCGATGTCACCGCGTTTGCGCGCGCCGGTGATGCCATCGCGACCACGGTCGGCCACCTCGTTCAAGTCAACACCGCGGCCATCGGCAGCGGCCTGGCCCAGCATCAGGGCCGTGCCCGAGGGGGCATCGACCTTTTGGTTGTGATGCGCCTCGATCACCTCGATGTCGAAATCCTCGTCCAGCGCCTGGGCCACCTTGCGGGTCAGCTGGGTCAGCAGGTTCACACCGAGGCTCATGTTGCCGGCGCGCACGATCACGGCATGACGGGAAGCGGGCTCCAGCGCGGCAATCTGGTCGTCATCCATGCCAGTAGTGCCGATCACATGTACAACCCGCGCCTGGGCGGCGTATTTGGCGAAATTTAGCGTGGCCATCGGCGCCGTGAAGTCGATCACAGCATGAGCGCGGGCAAAGCATTCCAATGGGTCACTTTCGACGGTGACGCCCAGCGCCTGACCGCCCATCGCCTCGCCCACATCGCGACCAAGCCAGTCATGACCGTCGCGTTCAATCGCGCCGACGAGCTTGACCTTGTCGGATGCCACCACGGTGTTGATCAGCATCTGGCCCATGCGCCCCGAGGCGCCGGTGATCACGATTCCGGGGGTGTCGGACATGTTTTTGCTCCTATGCGTTGGCTAGGGCTTTCCTTAGCCTAGCTGCTTGCGCTTGGCAAAGGTCCGACAAAGGCTTATGTCCGGCGCATGGCAAAGAACACATTCCAAGATGGCCCCGGGCCCAGTCAACGGCAGCTTCGGGTGGGTGAATTAATCCGACGCACCCTGTCCGAGGTTTTGGCGCGTGGCGACGTGCATGACCCCGAATTGAACCGGCTGTCGATGACGGTGGGCGAAGTGCGGACTTCGCCCGACCTGAAAATCGCGACGGCCTATGTATTGCCGCTTGGCGGGCAGGGGCAGGAAGACGCGGTTGCCCTGCTGGCTCGCAACCGGGGCGAGCTGCGCCGGTTGATCGGCAAAAAACTGGCGATGAAATACACACCCGACCTGCGCTTCCGGCTGGATGAAACCTTCGACCAGATGGACGAGACCCGGCGGCTTTTCAGTGACGAGCAGGTGCGCCGGGATATCGAGGGTTAGGCCCATGTGGCGGGTTTTGACATTCCTATTGCTGGCGGCAGGACCGGTTGCCGCAGTGGAGTGCCAGGATGTCAAGTTTCAGGACGATCGTTATACCCTGTGTGAGGTGGATGCCGAGAAGGAAGAACTGCGCCTATTTCTGCGCGACCCGAGCGGCACGCTGTATGGCCACTTTCATTCGCTCGAGACCACACTTACCCAGACGAAAAAGACCCTGGGCTTTGCCATGAACGCTGGCATGTATCACGACGACCGCGCGCCGGTGGGTCTTTATCTTGAAGAAGGCCAGCAGGTGCAGAAGCTGATCACGGCCAAGGGGCCGGGAAATTTCGGGATGCTGCCCAACGGGGTTTTCTGTATCCGCGACAGCCGCGCGGACGTGATCGAGACCAGGCGCTTTGCCAAGACCAAACCGGACTGCCGCGGTGCCACCCAATCGGGGCCGATGCTGGTCATAAATGGCAATCTGCATCCCAGGTTCCTTAAGGACAGCAGCAGCCGCTATGTGCGCAACGGGGTTGGGACATCGGAGGATGGCAAACGGGTGGTTTTTGCCATCTCGAACCATCCGGTGACATTCTATGAATTCGGCATGCTGTTCAAAGAGGGGTTGGGCCTGCCGCAAGCGCTCTATTTCGACGGAAATATCTCGCGACTTCATGCGCCGGATCTGGAGCGGTCGGACCCCGGGTTTCGGATGGGGCCGATCGTGGGTGTTGTTGGCGACTGAGGCTTGTTGACGGGCCAGATGCGCTAGGTTACCCAGCGCGCCTTATCAAAAGGGACCGTATTTCATGGGACGCAAACGCAAAGGGCGCGACATCTCCGGCTGGCTGGTTGTCGACAAACCCGCCGGGATGACCTCGACTGCCGTGGTGAACAAGGTGCGGTGGGCATTTGACGCCAAGAAAGCCGGGCATGCCGGTACGCTTGACCCTGAGGCGACCGGCGTTTTGGCCGTGGCGCTGGGCGAGGCGACCAAGACGGTGCCCTATATCACCGACGCGCTGAAGGCGTACCGGTTCGAGGTGCGGTTCGGGCAGGCGACCAATACGGATGATGCCGAGGGCGAGGTGATTGCGCGCTCGGATGCGCGGCCCAGCGACGATGAGATCATCGAAGCGCTGAACGGGTTCCTTGGCGACATCATGCAGGTACCGCCCAAGTTCTCGGCGGTGAAGATCGACGGGCAACGCGCCTATAAACTGGCCCGCGCCGGTGAAGATGTCGAGATCGAGGCGCGACCGCTTTGGGTGGACGAGCTGCTGCTTGCGGATCGGCCGGGACCCGACAGCGCCATTTTGGAAATGACCTGCGGCAAGGGTGGCTATGTGCGCTCGATTGCGCGCGACCTGGGAGAGGCGCTGGGGTGTTACGGTCATGTCGGTTGGTTGCGCCGGGTCTGGTCGGGGCCGTTTGAGGCAGAGGACGGGATCACGTTTGCACAGATCGAAGAGCTGGCGAAAACGCCGGAGATGGACGAGTGGCTGCGCCCCTTGGAAGAAGGCCTGGCCGAACTGCCCGAGGTCAAGACGACCGAGCAGGGGGCCGCGCGGCTGCGCAATGGCAATCCGGGCATGGTGATCCCGGCGGACGTGGACTATGGCGATGAATGCTGGGCCTCGCTGAATGGCGAGGCGGTTGCCGTCGGGATTTACAAGTCCGGAGAACTGCATCCGAGCCGGGTTTTTGTCCGGGCTGCACAGTAACAGTCTCTAACATGGCCTGAATGGCTTGATTTGGTCCCGCTTTGCGCGGGGCTTTTCTTTGGGCACCGGATAGGGAAAGATTGCGGTTGAAAACGCGAAGGAAACGCCCTGACCCAGCCTGATGAAACACCAGCCCCCGAGATCCTGCCGCTGGGTGCGGACGGGCTGTTGGTGCGGTTTTCGACACGGCTGGATGACGCGGCCAATCGCGCGGTTTTGGGCTTTGCCGATTATCTTGACGAAGCGATGCCCGAGGGCGTGGTTGAGATGTCGACGACGCTCTCATCGGCCTATCTGCGGTTTGATCCGGATCGGACGGATCGAACGCGGTTGGCGGCCCGGTTGAAAGCCTTGTTGGGACAGACGGATTGGTTGTCCCTGCCCGAAGAGGCTCCGAAACGGCGTTGGCATATACCGGTTGTGTTCGGCGGTGAAGATGGCCCGCAACTGGCCGATACTGCTGCTCTGTTGGGAATGCGCGAGGAACGGGCGGTGGCCGATCTGCTGGCGCACCCGGTACGGGTTCTTGCCATCGGATTTGCGCCGGGACAGCCCTATCTTGGGATGCTGCCCGAGCGGTGGGACATTCCACGGCTGCAGGAGATTAACCCGCAGGTACCTGCCGGAGCGCTTGTGGTCGCCGTGCGGCAGTTGATCGTGTTTGCTAATGCGTCACCCACCGGATGGCGGCAGGTGGGGCGGTCGGCGTTCAAACCTTATCGCGCCGGAGCGGCAGAACCGTTTCCCTTGCTACCCGGTGATGTGCTGCAGTTTGCGCAGGTGTCGGCGGAGGAGTTCGACCGCATCGAACGCGGCAACGCAGACGGGTTCGGTGGCGCGCGACTGGAGATCACGGAATGAGTCGCCTGAGTGTTCACCGCGCCGGACCGGCGATGTCGGTTCAGGACCTAGGGCGCACAGGCACGCTAAAGCTAGGCCTGTCGCGGGGAGGCGCGGCTGATCGGCGGGCGATTCTGGAAGCGGCGGCATTGCTTGGGCAGACGGCACCGCAGGCTGCAATCGAAATGGCTGGTATGGGCGGTACGTTCAGCGTTGATGAACCGACGCGCATCGCCCTGACCGGCGCGCAGATGCGCGCTACATTGGACGGTGCGCCGCTGGCGTGGAATGCCAGCCACCTGATCCCGCCCGGTGCAATGCTGGAGATCGGACCGGCAACCGCAGGGGTGTACGGGTATCTTAACCTTGCCGGAGGATTGGCAACGACAGAAGTGCTTGGCAGTCGGTCTACACATCTGATTGCGGGGTTGGGGGGATTGTTGAAGACCGGGGATGAACTGGCATTCGTTCCGGATGGGGACATGACACATGTTCAGATGATGCTGCGCCCCGAAGGCCGGTTCTCGGGCGGTGCGATCCGAATTGTCGAAGGGCCACAAACCAGTCTCTATTCCAGCGAAACGCGGGCGCGGTTTAGTGAAACCATGTTTCGAAGATCTACCCACGGCAACCGTCAGGGGATCAAGCTGGAACAGGATGGAATATCGTTCCAAACTGATGGGCAACTGAATATCGTCTCGGACATGATTGTGCCCGGTGATATCCAGATGACCGGCGATGGCGTGCCGTTCGTCCTGTTACCGGAATGCCAGACAATTGGCGGCTATCCCAGGATCGGAACCGTGATCCCGGCTGACCTGCCCAAAGTGGCGCAGGCGGCGCCCGGAGTGGCGTTGAAATTCGAGTTCATTTCCTTCGAGGCCTCGGACAAGCTGTTGATCAGCGAGACCGAGGAATTGCGCCGGTTGCGCGGTCATGTGCAACCGATGCTACGCGACCCCAATGACATTGCCGATCTGCTTGGCTATCAATTGATCAGCGGCGCCACGGCGGGCGACGATCTTGAAGGGGCATGAAACATGATGACGACGGTCGATCTCAATTCCGATATGGGCGAGGGGTACGGCCCTTGGACGATGGGCGATGATGCGGCGCTGCTTGATGTGATCACCTCGGCCAATATCGCCTGCGGGTTTCATGCGGGCGATCAGGACGTGATGGCCAAGACCATGACTATGGCGATCGACAAGGGTGTCGGCATTGGCGCACATCCCGGGTTTGATGATCTGCGCGGGTTCGGGCGCCGTCGGTTGCCACGAACCCATGACGAGCTGGCCAATATGGTGGCCTATCAACTCGGAGCGGCACAGGCGATGGCCAAGGCCGCCGGGGGCCAAGTGCGGCATCTGAAACTGCACGGGGCGCTGGCTAACATGTGCTCGGAAGACCTGGACATGGCGCGAGCCTGTTACCGGGCGGCGCTGGCGGTGGACCCGGATATCGTCGTGATGGTTCTTGCCGCAACCGCGCAACAACAGGCGATGGAAGAACTGAACGGGAACTGGGCGGGCGAGATTTTTGCCGACCGGGCCTACAATGACGACGCCACTCTGGTGGACCGGTCGCTGCCCGGCGCAGTTCTGCATGACGCGGCGACGGCGGCACCGCGTATCCTGAAAATGCTGCGTGAGGGCGCGATCATCGCCGAATCAGGCAAGCGTATTCCGACGCGGATCAACACGGTCTGTTTGCATTCGGACACGCCAGAAGCTGTGGCCATGGCACGCGAATTGCGAAGGCATCTGACCGATGCGGGTATCACTTTGGCCAAGCTGTGACGGCGCGTTGTGATGGACCCATGTGCACCTAGTGGCTAGCCTCTTCTCACGAGGAGACGGCGAATGGCACAACTGGACGGCAAGACAGCATGGATAACCGGAGGCGGGAGCGGCATCGGTGCCGCTGCGGCCAGGTCTTTGGCAGAAGCCGGGGCCGACATCGTCGTATCCGGGCGGCGCTCTGAACCACTAGAAACCATAGCAGAAGAGATCAGATCATCGGGAGGCAAGGCGCGCACGCTCGTGCTGGATGTATCCGATGCAGTGGCAGTTCGAAACGCAGTCGATGCAATCGGGCCGGTCGATATTCTGGTGGCCTCGGCAGGGTTGAACGTACCGGGACGGGCCATGGACAGGATCAGCGACGAGGATTGGTCTTACGTCGTCGACATCAATTTGAATGGGGTATTCCACACAGCACGCGCTGTATTGCCCGGGATGCGGCAAAAGGGCGATGGGCTGCTAATCTTGATTTCAAGCTGGGCCGGGCGCTATGCCTCGCGGCTGACCGGGGCGGCATATAACGCCACCAAGCGTGCGGTCATCGCGCTTTCCGAATCCATCAATGAGGAAGAGGGCGCGCACGGCATTCGATCTACCGTGGTGATGCCGGGCGAAGTCGTCACCGACATATTGAAGTCAAGACCAGTTCCGCCCAGCGCGGAAGAACAGGCACGCATGCTTAAGGCCGAGGATTTGGGTGCAACCATAAGGTTTTTAGCTGAACTTCCGTCTCGTGCTTGCATAAATGAATTGCTGATCTCACCGACCTGGAATCGGTTTTACCAGGGGTTTGACGAGGCTTGATTGCCTGGTAGCGCCGGGCCGCGGTCGGGTTGAGCCGCGCGGCGCAGGCGGGGAATTTGCCGACCACCAAGTCGACAAATACCGACGTCCCAGATCGCGCCAAGGTGAGCTTGCATTGCAGGCGCCGGGATGTCGGCTTTTCGCGACATCGCAACTGACCCGCTGGAAACACAAGGGACAAATGCGCACTCATTGCCAAACAGGTTTACGTCTTGGGTGTGAGCGCCAGCTTGGCCAGAGATTAATCGCGCCTACTGTTTGCTTATCTCCTCCAACAACCACCGGGCGCGGGACTGTTGTTCGTGCAAAAGACCCAGCTTGCGTTCAAGGCGCTCGATCTTGGATTCTTTTTTCGTGTCCTTGATTTCGGCTCGAAGAAGCACTTCCTTCTTCGCAAGCTTGCCGATCACCTTTTCAACGTGAGAAGGCTTGATTTTTTGCGCCTTACCTTTGGACAGGCGCTTGAAGTATTTGTCGAGCTTTTCGACACTGTTCTCAAAATCCATGGCATCCACCCTTGCGTGGTCGCCCGTGATACGGGCGCATTGTAACAGTTGCATGACAGGCTAGGCGGGTCATGGCGCGGATTCCCCTTTGTCATCTCTTAATGCGCTCAATACAATCGAGCTCAACTCGTCATCCTCAAGCGCCAGAATGCGTTCGACTTCGGCCATCGCATCTTCGGTTTCGATGTAATACGTGCGCGCCGCACCCAGAAGGTCGCGCATCGCCGAATAGGCATAGTTGGAATCGTTCAGAAACGATGTTGCCATAAAGGCATCGAGATCGTGGTTGCGGATCAGCGTCTCAACCGCGCTGTTTGTTGCCCGCGCATCGCTTTCGACCTGAATACGCTCCTGATCCAGCCAAAGACTAGACCGATCCTCGGGATCCGCCAGATCAAGCTTGCGAATTTCCACCAGAATTCGCGCAATTTCGGTGCGCAGTACGTTGTAGAGATCTGTGACCAAGCCTTGCTGGGTTTCCGTGTACTGAATCGCATTTGCCCGAAGGTGCTTGACAGATTTGACGGCGCGGACAATCCGACCCGCCACATCGCGCAGCGAATAGATGTCCTGCATGACGTCTTCGGGCATGTCCTTGGCGCCCACCCGTGTGGCGAACTCGACGATAGCGGAATAAAGCGTTTTGATCCGCGCTTCGTAACGTTCATCGATATCAAACTCGACCGGTTCCCGGCTTGCCTCAACGGTGGCGGCGATATCCTTGGCAGAGTACAGGTCGTGTCGGTGTAGGTTGAGCCCATGCACGATAAGCTCGGCCGCGTTGTCATAAAGATGTTTGACTTCGCGGCGCATGGCAATCTCGATGGTTTGGGGGAACTCATCGACCGCCTCGGAGAGGTATTTCGGTTCGCTCAAATCTTCTTCGGGCTGGGCAATGGTGCGTTCAAGGAAACCGATCAACCACTTCAGAAGAGGCAGCATGATGATCACGCCGAGTAGGTTGAAGATGGTGTGGAACACCGCCAGCTTGAGCGCGTAATCGGTGTCAGGAATACCGACCCCGGCCGAAACGAAATCGACCGCCAGGCGCAGTGGGCTGATGAAAATCAGGGCCACGCCTGCCGTCATCATATTGAAGATCAAGTGCGCCAGCGCCAGCCGCTTGCCCTGATAGTTGGCCGTAAATGAGCCAATGATCGCTGTAATCGTCGTGCCGATGTTGGCCCCGATGGCCAGTGCCAGGGCGTTTTCGTATGAAATCTGTCCCGCCGCCAATGCTGTGATGATCAGGACCATCGTGGCATGGCTTGATTGCATCACCACGGTCGCAGCGGTGCCGACCAGGGTATAGACTACCAGCCCCAGCAAACCTTCCAGCGCAAACCGCGTCAGGTCGAACTGGTCCTTGAAGGCCTCGAACCCTTCTTTCATGTGGTGGATGCCAAGGAACAGGAATCCCAACCCGGCCAACACGAACCCCGCGCCGCGCCAGTATTTGTTCTTCTGGAACACCAGAACGATGCTGATCGCCAGCATCGGCAGGGCATAGGCCGAGATCTTGACCTTGAGGCCGAAACCCGCGACCAGCCAGGCACCGGTGGTGGTGCCGATGTTGGCACCAAAGATGATGCCAACCCCACCCAACAGCGAGATCAACCCGGCGGACAGGAAGGAAATCGTGATCACCGAGACCAGTGAGCTTGATTGCATGATCGTCGTTGCAACGATTCCGAAGCCCAATGACCGGGGAACAGAACCTGTCGCCCGTTCCAGGGCTTTTTCTAGAAAGCCACCGCTGAATAGTTTGAAACCGTCTTCCAACATCAACATGCCAAACAGGAAGATCGCGACACCGGCCGCGATCTCCTGAAAGTCGCTGCTGGCCCAGAAGCCGAGGCTCAGGACCAGCAGGATAACCGGTAGGAGGAGTTTTTTCATCATGTGGTGATCGGGCCCCTCATGGCAGCATCATGCCGCGCAGCACAAAGTAGAACAGTGCCGCAAGGAAAGCCGATACCGGTACGGTGATGATCCAGGCCGAGACGATCTTGAGCAGCGATGCGCGATGAACCAGCTGCCGCTTCAGAGCTTTTTGCAGTTCCTTGCGTTCGGCAGCGTCAATGACCGCTTCGGGACCCATCTTCTTCAACTCGTCAAGAATCCGCTGTTTGTCTTCAGGCGGCGCATTTTGGAACGTCATCAGAACCTGTTCGGCCACCGCAAAGTCTTTCTCACCTTTGTGTTGAACCAGTACGTCCTCGACGACTTTGCCAAGCCGCGTTTCCAGGAATTCACGCAGGAACCCGACCCCGAACACGGCCCCCAGGGCGACGTGGGTCGAGCTGATCGGCATGCCCAGCTGGCTGGCAATGATCACTGTGATCGCGGCGGCCAATGCGATGCAGAAGGCGCGCGAGCGGTCCAGTTCGGTGATTTCTGAGCCAACCGTCCGGATCAGCTTGGGACCGAACAGGGCCAATCCGACCGAAATACCAATCGCCCCAATCACCATCACCCACAATGGTATGGCCACCTTTGAGCTTCCGCCTTCACCAGCGGTCAGCGCATCGACGACACCAGCGAGCGGGCCAACAGCATTGGCCACGTCATTGGCACCATGGGCAAAGCTGAGAAGAGCCGCCGAAATGATCAGCGGTATGGTGAACAGCCTGTTCACGCCGTTGCGGTTGTTTTCAAGCGTTGGCGCCACCTTGTTGATCATCGGCCGGACGATGACAATGATCGCCAGACCGGCCACCAGGCCAATCAACATGGCGGTCGGGAAGTCGATTTTAACCAGCTTCTTGATGCCTTTGAGCGCAATGTAGGTTGTGAACGCCCAGGTCATGATGCCGATCATGAACGGCACAACCTTGCGGGCGGCCTCGACCGGTTCGGATTTGAAAAAGATCGTTTTTTTGAGGCTATAAAGGAACAGGGCAGCGATGACCCCGCCGGTGACCGGTGAGACCACCCAACTCAGAGCGATCTTGCCCATCGAGCCCCAGTTCACCACATCCCAGCCAGCCGCCGCGATTCCGGCGCCCATTACGCCGCCAACGATTGAGTGAGTGGTGGAAACCGGTGCGCCCAGCCAAGTGGCGGCGTTGAGCCACAGAGCAGCCCCGATCAGCGCCCCCATCATCACCCAAATGAACACATCCGGGTTGTCCACATTGGCGGGATCAATGATGCCCTTCTTGACTGTCGAAACAACGTCACCACCTGCGATGATGGCGCCGCCGGCCTCGAACAGGGCGGCAATCATGATTGCGCCGGTCAGGGTCAGGGCATAGGAGCCGACCGCTGGTCCAACATTGTTGGCGACATCGTTGGCACCGATGTTCATGGCCATGTAGGCCCCGATCACCGCGGCCGCGATCAATAGATAGAGCTGGTCCACGTGATCGAAAGTCGTACCCGTATAGATCACAACGCCGACGACAAATAGAATCGCGGTTCCCAAGCGCCCGACCTCTGATCGGCTGATATCGGTCGCACTTTCAATTTTTAGGTAGTCTTTGACTTTCATGAACAGTCCCCCTCCCAAGTTTCCAGGAAATCTCGATGCTTCTCGGCGCCCAAGCAGGCCCAAGCTCATCCACATAATCAGCTCTCAAAACAGAGCAAAAATGACCGGATTCCGATATGCGACAGATCAAAGGGCACCAAAAAAAATTCTGCCGATGCCTCGTTGCCACCGTGTCCGATGGTGGAACCCCAACTTTGTGGTTTGAGCAAGTGTCTGTCATGGGCGTATCTGGCCGGTTCCGCGCCACCGCAGCATCATACGAATTGGGCTCAAAGGCGTCGCTCTCTGCAAATCGGTTGGATGCACGTTTGGGCCGGGAACAACCTCAATCTGCTCACCGGTTTTCCCTTGCGGAACTGATCATTGGGCAATGTTGTGTTGCCGCTGGGGTGCGGGGGGCGGATCGGAGGAAGATCCATGCAAGCAGCCAATTAACCATCAATTCGCGTATGATTGGATGTGGTTAACAACCACCTAGGCTTGGCGCTGTTCAGCCTTTCAATGAACATCAAACTCCGTGTTTGCCAACTAATCAAATGGAAGGCGGCGGACGACTACGCTGCTGATCAAATCAGAGCGCACGCATCATCCGGTAGGCGGAAATTCATACAGCCGATCAAGAAACCTTGTCAGCGCCCTGCCTATCCGCTGCGACTTTTGCCACGCAACAGCCATGGGCAACGCGCCGCCCATGTCAAAGTCAAGGATACTGAACCGGCGTTTGAAACCGCGGCTTTCGGCAAAGTTTCCAAGCACCACTCCTACTGCGTCAGAGCGTTCGACGACCCTCGCGGCAATGGTGTAAGTTTCGATCACGTTCAAGCGACCAAGCGGATTGCCACCCAGGAATTCCAGAACATTCAGCAGGGGCGTAACCAGCGGCCCTTGAATATCGGGAACGATGATCGGATAGGCGGCGATGTCCTGTGGTGAAAGACGCGTCGTGCCTTGTAGGGGATGCCGGTGCCTCCCATAAAGAAAGGGGCGCATCGGCGGGAGCTCGGAACAGACAAAACCCGGCTCGGTCTCCAGAGCCGATTTTGGCCCGACCAATACATCGATATCCCCTTGCCGAAGCAACATGATCCCGGTTTCCAATGGCCCCCCGCGCATGTGCAACCGGATGTCCGGCCACTCGACGAGAAGAGATTCGACCGACCGGTTCATCAACCCTTCCAGCGAAGCCGGGGCAACCGCGATGCGCAACAGCAGGTCCCTTGTCCGGCGCCCCTCCCTCATGTCCGAACCGAGCCGGTCAACGTCCGACAGGATACGTGCCGCCCGGTCGACAAAGTCCCGGCCGGCCGATGTTGTCGATACGCCATGGGCGCGACGGTCAAACACCGCGAATCCCAGGTCGTTCTCGATATCGGCAACAGCTTTTGTTACCGCCGACTGGCTGATGTTCAGCCGTTTGGCCGCAGCAGACACTGAGCCCGCACGATCGACGGCAACGACATATTTCAATTTCTTGAAATTCATCAGCCCATTCCAGTTTTCGATATCACTGGAGATTATTCTATTTGTCAGATGGAGAATAAGCCACGATTATCTTGTCAAACCAAAGGGGAGATGGACAATGAACACCAAGACGGTTGTTGCAGGCATCGGCATGACAAAATTCGCCAAACCGGGTGCGTCTGACAGTTATGACGTCATGGCGGCAGCCGCGATCCGGCAGGCCCTCGACGATGCCGGTCTGGATTATTCAGATGTCCAACAGGCCTATGCCGGATATGTATATGGCGACAGCACCTGTGGGCAGAAAGCGCTGTATCATGTGGGCATGACCGGTATTCCGGTGGTCAATGTCAACAACAACTGTTCCACCGGGTCGACCGCTCTGTTTCTGGCGCGCCAGGCCATCGAGCACGGGATCGCCGATTGCGTTCTGGCCGTGGGATTTGAGCAGATGAAGCCCGGCGCGCTGGGCAATGTCTATACCGACCGACCCAGCCCGTTTTATGATTTCGACGCGGCCTGTGACACGCTGGTCGGCAATGGCGATATCCCGCTTGCCCTGCGCTATTTCGGTGGGGCCGGAAAATCCCATATGGAAAAACATGGCACCACGATGCAGGATTTTGCCCGCATCCGCGTCAAGGCCAGCCGCCATGCCACCCGTAACCCACTGGCGTTGTTTGACCGCGAGGTCTCGGTCGATGAGGTCATGCAGGCCCCGGTCATGTGGCCCGGCGTGATGACCCGTCTGATGGCCTGCCCGCCGACCTGTGGCGGTGCGGCGGCCATTCTGTGCAGCCCCGAATTTGCCGCAAAACATGGGATCAACACGACAGTGACCATCAAGGCGCAAGCGATGACAACCGACACGGCCTCGACCTTTGATACAAACGACATGATGCAGGTGGTGGGTTATGACATGACTGCTGCCGCCGCGTCGCAAGTTTATGAGGCCGCAGGCATCGGCGCAGAAGATGTCGACGTGGTCGAGCTGCACGACTGTTTCGCCCACAACGAGCTGATCACCTACGAAGGTCTCGGCCTCTGCCCCGAGGGCGGCGCCAAGAAGTTCATCGCCGATGGTGACAACACCTATGGCGGCAAATTCGTCACCAACCCGTCGGGCGGGCTGCTCTCCAAGGGGCACCCGCTGGGTGCAACAGGTCTTGCCCAATGTTATGAGCTGACGCATCAGCTTCGTGGCACGGCAGACAAGCGTCAGGTCGAAGGCGCACGTACGGCGTTGCAGCACAACCTGGGTCTTGGCGGTGCCTGTGTGGTAACGCTTTATCAGGCGGCCTAATCGTGGCCCGTTTCAACCGCGACAGCGAAGGACAGGTCAGCGCCCCTGTCCCTGTGGATGTTGAGCGCGGTGCGCTTGTGTTCTTCTCCGAGACCATTGGCGAGACCAACCCGATTTACGTCAACCCCGGCGCGGCGCGCGCCGCTGGCTATCCCGATGTCGTCGCACCGGCCACCTATGCCGTAGTTCTCGACATGGCCGCGGCGCATGAAACCCGGCGCACCGGCGGAACCGACATCCTGACCCGGATCGGTGCAGATATGCGCCGGTTGCTGCACGGAAACGAGGCCTACGAATACCACGGGCCAATCTTTGCAGGCGACCGGGTGACACTGTCTACGCGGGTCAGGGGCTTTTCAGATGCCAAGGGCGGAAAACTGGAATTTGCGCATCTGGAAACCACAATCACGCACAAGGAACGTGGCCCCTTGGTCACCGTCCGGCGCGATCTGATCCACCGGCTTGGATAAGGAGCGCATCACATGACACACCCTTCAACCGCACAGGTTGGTGATCGTCTGCACGAACACCGTTTCGGCCCGATCACCCGTACCACCCTGGCGCTTTATGCCGGGGCTTCTCAGGATCACAATCCGATCCATGTCGATACCGACTTTGCCGCCAAGGCCGGTCTTGATGATGTCTTTGCCCATGGCATGCTGTCGATGGCGCAGCTCGGCCGTCTTGTGAGCGACTGGGCCGGTCAGGACAACCTGTGCAATCTGTCCACCCGGTTTACCGCCATCACCCCCGTGGGTGCGACCGTGACCTGCACCGGAGAGGTCATTGAACGCAGCCGGCGTGACCGCGAGACAATGCTGAAAATCGATCTCAAGGCGACGATCGACGATGGCACGGTAACCCTGACCGGTTCCGCTCTGGTCCGCGCCGCCTGAATAGACAACAGAAAGGTACTTCCATGCCAAACCACGCCTGGATGACAGAAGATCATCGCGCCTTTGCCGACAGCGTCGCACGCTTCTTTGCCGAGGAATTCGAGCCCAATCGCGAGCAATGGACCGAAGATGGGATGATCCCGCGGTCGTTCTGGGAACAGGCAGGAGAGCTGGGCGTCCTGGGTGCTACCATCCCCGAGGAATATGGTGGATTGGGCCTTTCACGGCACTTCGATACGGTCAGCTATCTTGAACAGACCAAGGCCGGAGACAGCGGTTGGGGCCTGTCGGTGCACAACATTGCCACCCACTATATCCTCGCCTTCGGGACTGAGGATCAGAAACATCGTTGGCTTCCAAAACTGGCCACGGGTGAACATATTGCCGCCATCGCCATGACCGAACCAGGTACCGGTTCGGACTTGCAGGCGGTCAAGACCACCGCGATCAAGGATGGCAATGAATATGTCATCAACGGTTCCAAAACCTTCATCACCAACGGGGCCAGCGCCGACATCCTGGTCCTTGTCGCCAAGACTGATGCCAAGGCCAAATCCAAGGGCGTATCGCTGCTGATCGTCGAGACGGCAGACCTGGATGGCTATAGCGTCGGACGCAAGCTCAAGAAGATGGGCATGAAGCGCAACGACACTGCCGAATTGGCGTTTGACGATGTGCGCGTTCCGCAAACCGCGCTTCTGGGCAGCGAAGAGGGTCAGGGGTTTTACCAGCTGATGAAACAGCTTCCCTGGGAGCGTCTGCTACTAGGCTACATGGCGCTGGGTGCCTCGCAATGCGCGCTCAAGGTCACCTTGGAATACGTGCGCGAACGTAAAGCCTTTGGAAAGCGCGTGATGGATTTTCAGAATACCCGATTCAAACTTGCCGAAGCTGCCACCAAGATTGAGCTTTTGTCTGCCTTCCTCGACACATGTCTAGACGAGTTGGAAGAGGGCAAGCTGACCCCGGAAAAGGCCGCTATGGCCAAATGGTGGGGTAGCCAGACTCAATGCGAGATCGTCGACGAATGCCTGCAGCTGCATGGCGGCTACGGCTACATGAGCGAATACCTGATCTCGGAACTCTACGCCGATGCCCGGGTCCAGAAGATCTATGGCGGAACCAATGAAATCATGAAAGAGCTGATCGCTAGGTCGCTCGATATCGACTGAGGATAACTCATGAAACTTGAGAACAAGACCGCCTTCGTCACCGGCGCAGGGCGCGGCATCGGACGTGCCGTAGCTTTGAAATTGGCCGCCGAGGGTGCCAATATCGTGGTCAACGACCTTGACGATGAGCCCGCCGCCGAGGTGGCCGCCGAAATCGCCAAGCTGGGCCGAAAACCGGTCACGGTTACCGGCAGCGTCGTCGAGCCCGGCTTTGCCGAGCGGTTCATCCAGGCCGGGATCGATGCCTTTGGCGGCATCGACATCATCGTCAACAACGCTGGCTATACATGGGACGGGTTGGCCGCGAAAATGACAGACGAACAATTCGATGCAATGATGGATGTCCATGTTAAGGCGCCGTTTCGTATCCTGCGTGCAGCAGCAGGACATATCCGCGGATACGCGGAAGTCGAGGCCGCGGAGGGACGTGAAGTATTCCGCAAGGTGGTGAACATCTCTTCCGTGGCCGGCCTTGGCGGCAACGCCGGCCAAGCAAACTATTCTTCGGCCAAATCCGCCGTGCTGGGTCTGACCAAGACCCTGGCCAAGGAATGGGGTCGAATGAAGGTCAACGTCAATTGCGTGGCCTTCGGCTATATTGCCACCCGCCTGACCGAGCCGACCGATGAAAAGCAATCCATCGAAGTTGACGGCAACATGGTCGGTGTCGGCATCCCCAGGAAGGCCGCCAGCGCCTTTGCCTCAATGGTCCCGCTTGGCCGTGCTGGCACGGTCGAAGAGGCAGCAGACGGCGTTTATCTGTTCTGCGCTCCGGAATCCAACTACGTATCCGGCCAAACACTGGTCGTTGGCGGCGGTATGACTCTTTGACTTGGATTGCGGCCGTTTTGACGCCGGTGCCAAACAGCCGCTTCGGTCCGCTTAGTCATCATTCCGGCTTCCGGCTTTTTTGAATTTCACGAATGTCTGCCATGGGAAATCTTGGTAGCGGCTGTCGCGACGATAAACTGGCAATGGCCGTCCACATTGGAACAGACACTCACCTGTCCGGTTATAACTCCGCGCCGCCGCATGGCGGCTTCGAGCCCTCTTTGGCAAATGCTGAATGACGCGCTAGCGAGTCCAAGGCGCTCAAAGCTGCCATTGCCCCAATTCACCCGCATAAGCGGACGCCACAGGTTACCTGTTCAGTCAAATCCTGAAGTTTTTTCAAAGCCCCACTGTTGTTGTCGTTGGCCAAGTTGACAGGACAAGGTTGCATTGCATGACGTTCAAGGCATATTTGCCGACATGGCTGGGCAGACCGAAGCAATCCTCAATCAGATCCTCGAAAGCATCGACCGGGGAGACCTCAATCCGGGCGATCCAATCAAAGAGCAAGCGCTGATCGCAACCTACGGCGTATCACGAACACCGTTGCGCGAAGCAATCCTGCGGCTTGAAACCATTGGGCTTGTCGTGCGTCAGCCAAGGAAAGGGGCTACGCTGTTCAAACCGACGCTGGAAGAGTTCCTGGCCATTTTGGAAGTGCACGCCAAGCTTGAGGGGCAGGCTGCCGGGCTTGCAGCGCGGCGCCATGGGCGCGAGGATATCATCAAGTTGGAAGCGGTTGTCCTCGCATGTGAACGCCATGCCGAAAAGCACGGCGATCGAAACCCGGATGGGTATTACCAGTTCAACTTGCGTTTCCACGAGGCGGTCGCACTCGCCTCGCGAAATCCCTTCCTTCTGGACATGATCAAGACCAATGCCCGCAAGCTGATTGCCTATTATCGTGCTCGGTATAAGTACTCTGGCGCAATCGCGGCCTCAGCGCGTGATCATCGCACCCTGTTCGAACTAATTGCCGCCGGCAAATCCGATGAAGCCGAAAACTTCATGGCCAAGCACGTTCAGTTTGATGAGATCACGGCCATGGATCTGCTCGCGGCACGCGACTAAGGCATCACGCACCCACTTGGTGGAAAAACTCGACGATCCAGCGGGCAAAAACGGGATTGTCATTCGTACCGTCGAGAGAGGCTCGTGCCGCATCCATCGCGTCGGCGGGTATCTTTCCGGCAAGTTCGTCGACCAGCGCACAAATGAAGTCATGGGTCATTTCGGGGTGGTACTGTGTAGTAAAGATCTTGTCACCGACGATAAAGCCGCCAATCGGGCAATCCTTGTTGGTCATGGTCACTTGCGCAGCTTCCGGGAGCTGGACGACTTGCTCGATATGCGCCGCATATTGTCGCAAAGGGCCAGCTTCCATCCAGGGTGCAGGATCTGCCACATCGGTCACGGTAGAGCCGATAACCCAGCCCCCCGGGTTGAACGCGACCTTGCCCCCAAGGGCCAAAGCGATCGCTTGGTGGCCAAAACAGGCGCCAAACAGCGGCACACCGGCATCCGTTGCCTCACGGATCAAGCCGAACAGCTTCGGGAGCCAAGCGTCCAGGTCATGCACCGAAGCCGGACTACCGGTAATTATGAACCCATCATGCCCCGTCACATGCTCGGGAAAGTGTCCGTCCTTCACCGAGTAGACTGGAAATTCACATTCCGGGCAAAGCGGCGCAAGCAAATCTCGCCACTTATCGCCATCCTTGGGATGGGACCGTGAAAACTCGCTGTCGTCGGTGTTGGACATCAGAATTCCGATGCGCATGAATTCCCCTCTTTACATATTTATAGGTCGCTTTAGTATATTTTATCACGCGCAGGAACAATAGCCGGAAAACCAAGGAGCAGCCAATGACGGTCTGGACCCCGATGGATAGCGGGCATGAGGATTTGTACGATCACGATGCATTTGCCCGTGGCGCGCCGCACAATACTTTTGCGAGGATGCGCCGCGACGCGCCTTTGGAGTGGAGCGAGTGGGACGGCGGCGAGGGGTTCTGGAATGTAACTCGTCAAGAGGACATCCTTGCCCTTAACCGGGACACCGAATTGATGTCATCCGCCCGAGGCATCAGGATGGAAGACCAGACTTACGAAGAATATCTCGCCCGGCGCACCTTTCAGGAAACCGATGCGCCCGAACACATGCGCACCCGGATCAAGGTGGCCAAAGCCTTTTCTCCCCCGGTTGTTGCCGCGTTCGAAGAACCGATCCGTAAATTGTGTGACGAGATCCTCGGCAAGGCGTTGGACCTGGGTACGTTCGACGCAACCAAGGAAATTGCCCGCCAGCTGCCCATGCGCATTCTTGGGCAGATCCTTGGCACGCCGGACGAAGACCTGCCCTGGCTTGTAGAAAAAGGCGATGCCCTAATCGCCAACACAGACCCCGATTTTACCGATCACGTGCTCGACAAGATGGAGACGGATCAGTACCGTATGATGCCGTTTAACTCGCCCGCAGGGGCGGAGCTTTATAACTATGCCAAGGAGCTAATGGCGGAAAAAAACCGTACCGGCGACACCAACGGAATTCTGCATCTTATCCTGCAACCCGGGAAAGACGGCGAGGTCATGCCAGAGCTTGAATTCCGCAATTTCTTCTGCCTTCTCGTTGCGGCAGGGAATGACACCACGCGATACTCCATTGCCGCTGGCATTCAGGCGATGGCCCATCAGCAAGAACTTCTTGGCCAGATGAAAGACGATGCTGACATCTGGAAAACGGCACCCGACGAAATAATCCGCTGGGCGACACCCGCGCTTTATTTCCGCAGGACCGCAACCCGGGATTTCGAGATGCACGATCAAAGGGTCAAAGAAGGTGACAAGGTGCTTCTTTGGTGGGCCTCGGGCAACCGTGACGAGCGGGTTTTGGATGATCCTTTCCGGGTTAACCTTATGCGCCAACCAAACCCGCATGTATCGTTCGGCCAGGGAGGCCCACATGTTTGCCTTGGCATGCACCTTGCCCGTCTTGAAATTCGTGTATTGTTTCAGGAATTGGTCAAACGGGTATCGAAAATAGAACCCGCTGGACCCCACAAGTTCCTGCGTTCCAATTTCGTCGGCGGGATAAAGGAACTGCCGGTCACGATGACCCCGTCCTGAGGAGGAAAACTAATGAAAGATCGCTTGCGCGCAATGTTTCTGGACCATCTTTCGATCATGCGCGGGAAATACCTGCCGGACTCGAAGATTGGCGACGATCACACCCGGTTTTGCCGATCTACCTTTGGTGTGCACTACGACAAGGATCTCCTGCCCGCTCCGGGTGCGATGATGATGGAAGGTCTGCCCGACATGGAGCTTCGTTGGAAGGCCGAGGAAGTCCGCGATGGGTGGGAGCCAGGTACAAAGGTGGTTCTTGGTGATCTTTTTGGCGAAGACGGCGATCCTTTGGCGCTTGATGGCCGGGCTGCCCTGCGAAAGGCGGTCGCAGACTGGGAAGCAGACGGCTTGTCACCAATGGTAGGGATCGAGTTGGAATGCTTTGCCTTGCAACGGGATGAGGATGGCAAACTGGTGCCTTACGATGCACCGGGCGGCGTGGTCTACGGCACCGGCCCGTTCACCGATCCACTGCGCTTTACTGATGCCATCTGGAAAAAGGCCACAAAGCTGGGCTTCAACCTTGAAATGATGACCGGTGAATACGACAGTCCGCAGTTTGAATTTACCCTTACCTTTGACGAAGCGGTCAAAGCCGTTGATGACATCGTGCTGTTTCGCCAGATGGCACGCGAAATTGCGTTCGAGCATGGGATTGTGCTGACCTTCATGCCCAAACCAATCGCCGATGCCGGCGGCTCGGGAATGCATGTCAACTTCTCATTTCGTGATGCGGATGGCCGCAACGCTCTGGGCAGTGGGCCACAGGGCGGCCCAGATCACATGAACGACCTTTCCCGAAAGTGTGTTGCCGGGCTGATGACGCACCACAAGGCACTTGCCGGGTTCACCGCTCCAAGTGCCAACAGTTTCCAACGCCTGCAACCTGCGTCGCTTGCTGGTTACTGGGCAAACTGGGGCGGCGATCACCGTAACGTCACCTGTCGGGTTTCAACAGAGGGTGGCGCGAAAGCCAGGATCGAGCATCGCATGCCGGATGCATCTTCCAACCCCTATACCGCGACTGCTGCGGTTCTGCAGGCGGCGCGGCTTGGAGTGCAGAACGGCTATGATTTGGGTCCGATCGAAACCGGTGACGGTTTCGAACACTCTGATGCCGAAGTCGGTGTGGCTGGCGATTTGAAATCCGCCATGGATGACCTTGCTGCCGACGCGGCCCTCGCCAATGCTGTTGGCAAGGAGCTTGCGGAGCATCAAATATTCATGCGCAACGTTGAGGTCGAAAAGACGCAAGACCAGGACATTGATGCGATGCGTGAATTCTACGCTCACTTCATCTGAGGCCTCGTTAAATGAAAATCACTTTTGAATTGGCTGATGGGTCAGAGATCGTGGCAGATGCCGAACCGGGCATGCGGGTAAAAGACGCGGCCTTGGCTGCGGGTGTGCCTCAAATCACCGGTGACTGCGGCGGAAACCTTTCCTGTGCCACCTGCCACGTGCTTGTGACCGACGACTGGGTCGAAAAGGTAGGTCAACCGGGCGAGATGGAAGACGTCATGCTTGATATGACTGCGGTGGCGCGCCAAGATCACTCGCGCCTGTCATGTCAGATCGAGATGACGGAAGCGCTTGCCGGTCTGCGGGTACGGGTTCCTGAGTAGCCCCACTGTAACGGCGGCGGCTCAACCGAAGTTCTGTTTCTCAGCGGGCGTCGATCGGTCATATTGGGGTGTGGTTTTGACAAGGTGCCGCAACGCTTTCATTCGTTGGCTCGGGGTCATCATTTCTTGCAACGATCTGATCTGATGGCGACACGAAAGCTTTTTCGCGCAGCGCTGGCTGACAATATCTTCCCCTGTCGCGTTTTGCGATAGCAGTAACGCACAGTTTTCAGATTTTTCGGCAGTAGTCGCGCGGCGGGGGCAATGCGAGTGTTCGGACCGAAACAACTGACTTTTTTCCCAAATCAGCCAAGTTGCGTTATCGCCTTGCCCGTGGGCGCGGAGACAGCTAGGAAAAGGGCAGATTTTCAAGGCTCGGAGGGCTCCCATGGCCAAGCTTGCGACGATTTACGGTGGTTCAGGATTCGTGGGGCGCTATATCGCGCAGAAACTGGCAGCCGATGGCTGGCGTGTGCGCGTCGCGGTGCGACGACCGAACGAGGCCATGCATGTCAAACCCTATGGGGTTCCCGGGCAGGTCGAGCCGGTTCTGTGTAACATTCGTGACGATGCCAGCGTAGCTGCCGTGATGAAGGGTGCCGATGCAGTGATCAACTGTGTTGGAACGTTCGATGCCCGCGGGCGCAACAATTTTGAAGCCGTACAGCATGAAGGCGCCGAACGGGTTGCCAAGGCTGCCGCCGCCGAGGGCGTGGCCAACATGGTGCATATCTCAGCGTTGGGCGTCGATGCGGATGCAGATAGCCAATATGCAGAGAGCAAACGTGTTGGCGAGGAAGGTGTTCTGAAACACTTCCCCAACGCAACGATCCTACGGCCGAGTGTGATTTTCGGCATCGAAGACGGGTTTTTCAATCGATTTGCCGCAATGAGCCGCTTTGGTCCGATCATGCCGATCTTTGGTGGCAAGACTAGGTTCCAACCGGTTTACGTGGAAGATGTCGCCATGGCGGCCGTTATGGGGGCCGAAGGCAAAGCGCAAGGCACCTATGAGCTGGGCGGGCCCGAAGTGAAACCGCTAAGTGAGTGGGTTGGCGTTATGCTTGACTCGGTGCATCGGTTCCGTTTGGTGCCAAATCTGCCGCTGTGGATTGGGCGTATTGTGGGCTGGGGCTTTGATGTGGCGTCGATGGCGACCTTCAGCCTATTTAGCAACAAGATCCTGACCCGCGACCAAGTCAAGCAACTGCGCCACGACAATGTCGTCTCGCAAGACGCCAAGAGCTTTGCCGATCTTGGGATCGAGCCGGTCGCCGCGGAAGCTGTGATCGACAGCTACCTGTGGCGCTATCGCCCCAACGGTCAGTTCGATGCAATCCGCGATTCGGCCAAGAATCTGCGCGCGCATTAAGCACTATAGGCGATAGCCAATAGGCCGAGTCCGAGAAGAACCCGGTAGATCACGTAGGGCGTGAAGCTGGTGGAGCGCAAAAGGCGCATCATCAGCGTCAATGCGCCGAGAGCGGCGAAGAATGCGAACACCGCGGCAATGGCGCCGTCGCGCGCTAAATCGGCATCGGCGTGGGCGGCAACTTCGACAGACAAAAGTGCGCCCGAGGCGAGGATGGTCGGGATCGACATAAGCATTGCGAGCTTGGCCGCGTCGTGGCGGGCATAACCCAACATCCGGCCGGCGGTAATGCAGATCCCCGAACGGGAGGTGCCTGGAATCAGGGCAACGGCCTGCCACAGACCCATCCTGATGGCATCGGACAGGGACCAGTCGGCATCGGTTTTCGTGGTCGCACCGCGTTGATCGGCGACAAAAAGCAGCAGGCCGAACAGCAGCATAGTCCAGCCGATCACGGTCATCGAACGCATTGCATCGTTAAGACCGGTGAGCTTGAGGAAGAGTCCAAACAGAATCGCCGGTATGGTGGCCACCAGCAGCAGGAAGGCGAGTTTCGAACCGGGCGTATCGGTGCGGCCGGTAAGCATTCGGGGGATGCCAGCAAAACCTATGCGGACGTCCGACCAGAAGTACAGCACCACCGCGAAAAGCGTGCCAACATGTACCGCAACATCGACGGCCTGGCCTTGATCCTGAAGCCCGGTCAGCGAGGGCAGAAGGATTAGATGGCCCGAGGAGGATACCGGGAGGAACTCGGTGAGTCCCTGGATCAGGGCCACGAGAATCAGATGAAACAAGGGCATGTGCTCGGCCTTTATCGCTTTGGTTTCAGCTATAAACAGGAGCGATTCAAAGGGGAAGAAAGGGTTTAGGTCCGTTTCGGACTTAAAACTTCGCATTTTACCTCCGGAATCGGGGCATTCGCCACAATCTGTCGCATTATAGGTCACATATACTGACTTTTCATCTAGCGTGCGGTGCGGTAAGGAGCAGGTCACTCATTTTAAAACGGGGATGAAGACCGTGGCGAAGCAACCGATGCTGAAATTCGTGAGCGTGGACCGGGATATGCCGGAGAAGCGCGACGCAGAAATCCGCAACAAGGATTTCGACGAGATCTACGCCGAGTTCGCCGATGCCAAGGCCGCCGAGCAGTCCAGCCGGTGTAGCCAATGTGGTGTGCCCTATTGCCAGAACCACTGCCCACTGCACAACAACATCCCCGACTGGCTGCGGATGACTGCGACCGGCCGGATCGAAGAGGCCTATCAGATCAGCCAGGCCACCAACACCTTCCCGGAAATCTGTGGTCGCATCTGCCCGCAGGACCGTCTGTGCGAAGGCAACTGCGTGATCGAGCAATCGGGCCACGGCACCGTGACCATCGGCGCGGTCGAGAAATACATCACCGACACCGCCTGGGAAAAGGGCTGGGTCAAGCCGATCACACCCAGCGCCGAGCGCAAGGAAAGCGTCGGTATCATCGGTGCGGGCCCCGGCGGCCTTGCCGCCGCGGATCGGCTGCGTCGTGCGGGTGTGCAGGTGACGGTTTATGACCGCTATGACCGGGCCGGCGGGCTGCTGACCTATGGCATTCCGGGTTTCAAGCTGGAGAAAGACATCGTCATGCGCCGTAACGCGCAGCTGGAAGCGGGCGGCGTGACGTTCAAGCTGAACTGCGAAGTGGGCAAGGACATCAGCTTCGAGGACATTCGCAAGGCGCATGACGCGGTGATCATTGCCACGGGCGTCTATAAAACACGCGATCTGCAAGGGCCCGGCAGCGGCGCCAGAGGCATCGAGCGTGCCATTGACTACTTGACCGCGTCGAACAGACAGGACCTGGGCGACACCGTGCCAGAGATCGAAGACGGCACGCTGAATGCAGAAGGCAAACGGGTGATCGTTGTCGGCGGTGGCGACACGGCGATGGACTGTGTCCGCACTGCGATCCGTCAGGGCGCGACTTCGGTCAAATGCCTTTATCGCCGGGACCGGGCCAACATGCCGGGCAGCCAGCGCGAAGTGCAGAATGCCGAGGAAGAAGGCGTGGTGTTCGAATGGCTGTCGGCACCCAAGGGGTTCCAGGGCAATCCGGTCTCTGGTGTCTTGGTGCAGAAAATGCGGCTTGGACCGCCGGATGCCAGCGGCCGCCAAAGCCCCGAGGTGATCGAAGGTGCGGATGATTTCGAGCCTGCGGATCTTGTGATCAAGGCGCTGGGGTTCGAACCCGAGGACCTGCCGGCACTGTGGGGTCAGCCCGATCTGCAAGTGACAGGATGGGGCACCGTGAAGATGGCCCAGGGCAGCACCGTCGCCACCGAGATGGACGGTGTTTACGCGGTGGGTGACATCGTGCGCGGGGCGAGCCTCGTGGTCTGGGCAATCAAGGACGGGCGCGACTGTGCAGACACGATCCTGGACCGTCTGAACGCCGTTAACGAAATCGCAGCGGAGTGAATTCCGAGCGGGCTGGAATCCGTCGGGTATCTGTCGGGTATCCGTCGGGCGATTTCGCCAGCCGCAAAAAATTAACGCGTTAGGGTTGCTGACGCATGTGGGTAAAGAAGTATGAACGTGAGCATGGTCTTTGCAGACGTAAGGCAGTTCGCCGCGGCACCCGCCGTGTGCGTGCGGCTGGCCATGCCATCGTTTGGGGAGGGCGCGAAATGAGCGACGCGCTGCCCAACCAGGAGCCACAACTGCCGATCCACCTGCTGACCGAGGAAGAGGACCTTGTGACCTGGGCCCATTGCGCCGACAGTGACCGCCTTGTGCTGAGCTTTTCCGGCATCGGCGTCGAGGAGAAAGGCGTGCCGCCCTACGAGTTCGCCAAGATCGCAACCGGCGAAGGCCGCGACAACGTGCTGTTCATTTCCGATCCCAACCGCTCGTGGCTGAACGGCAAGGGGTTGATCGACCGGATCGTCAAGCTGGCCCGCAAATTTGCCGAGGAGATGGGGGCAAAAGAGATCGTCACTCTGGGCCATTCCATGGGTGGTTACGCGGCAATCATCCTTTCGGGCTTCCTGCCGGTCAAAAGCGCGGTGGCGCTTGCGCCGCAGTATTCGGTGCATCCGGAGGTGACCGGCGATGACGAGCGCTGGATGAACTGGCGCGAGCAAATCACGACGCATCGCATCCGCAGTGTCGAAGAGCATTTGAGCGACGACACGATGTATCATGTTTTTCACGGGATGCATGGCCGTGAGCGGCCCCAGCGCGACCGCTTCCCGGTGCGTCACAACCTGTATCACACGATCATGCCGCGCACGGTGCATAACGTGCCCCAGCGGCTGAAACGGTTCGAGCTGCTTTACGAAATCGTGCAGCTTGGTTTCGAGAACAAACCCAAACAAATGCGCATCGCGATGGAACCCCTGCGTGGGTTCCGCCGCAATGTCGATCAATTCCCGGTGCTTGCACCATCGTCGGAGGTGTCATCATGAAAGACATGGAAAACTATGTAGCCGAGCAGGAAGAGCTGCGCGCCTATATGAACGAACACGGAATGTACCGTGAGGCGGATGAGCATTCGTCCTGCGGTGTCGGCCTTGTGGTGAATATCGACGGCAAACCGACCCGCAGCGTGGTCGAAGCCGGGATCAAGGCGTTGCAGGCAATCTGGCACCGGGGTGCTGTGGACGCAGACGGCAAGACAGGCGACGGTGCGGGCATTCACCTGCAGATTCCGGTTCCCTTCTTCTATGAACAGGTGCGCCGCACCGGGCACGAGCCGCATATGGATGAGTTGATCGCCGTGGGTCAGGTGTTCCTGCCGCGCACGGATTTCGGGGCGCAAGAGGCGTGCCGGACCATCGTGGAGAGCGAAGTCCTGCGCATGGGCTATTACATCTATGGCTGGCGCCATGTGCCGGTAGATGTCGAGTGTCTGGGCGAGAAAGCAAATGCCACCCGCCCCGAAATCGAACAGATCCTGATTTCGAACTCGAAAGGTGTGGACGAGGACACGTTCGAGCGTGAGCTTTACGTCATTCGCCGCCGGATCGAGAAAGCTGCGGCCAAGGCACAGATTGCCGGGCTTTACATCGCGTCGCTCAGCTGCCGTAGCATCATCTACAAGGGCATGATGCTGGCCGAGCAGGTGGCGGTGTTTTATCCCGACCTGCAGGACGAAAAATTCCAAAGCTCTTATGCGCTCTACCACCAGCGCTATTCGACCAACACCTTCCCGCAATGGTGGCTGGCGCAACCGTTCCGCATGCTGGCCCATAACGGCGAAATCAACACGCTGAAGGGCAATATCAACTGGATGAAAAGCCATGAGATCCGCATGGCCTCGAGCGCATTTGGAGAGTTGGCGGAGGACATCAAACCGGTGATCGCCAGCGGGTCATCGGACAGTGCCGCGCTTGATTCCGTATTCGAGGTTCTGGTGCGCGCAGGGCGAAACGCGCCGATGGCCAAAACCATGCTGGTGCCCGAGTCGTGGTCGAAACAGGCGGTGGAACTGCCGCAGGCCTGGCGCGACATGTATTCCTATTGCAACAGTGTGATGGAACCGTGGGACGGCCCCGCCGCCCTGGCAATGACTGACGGGCGCTGGGTCTGTGCCGGATTGGACCGGAACGGGCTGCGCCCGATGCGCTATGTCGTGACCGGGGATGGCATGCTGATCGCCGGGTCCGAGGCCGGGATGGTGCCGGTCAAGGAATCGATGGTTAAGGAAAAGGGTGCGCTGGGTCCGGGGCAACTCCTGGCCGTGGACATGAAGGAAGGCAAGCTGTTCCACGACACCGAGATTAAGGACAAGCTGGCCGCCAGCCGTCCGTTTGGTGATTGGGTTGGCAAGATCAGCGAACTTGACGAAAAGCTCGAGAGAATCGAAGAAGCCGCGATTTATTCGGGCGAGGAGCTGCGCAAACGACAGATCGCAGCGGGTTACTCGCTGGAAGAGTTGGAACAGATCCTGGCGCCCATGGCCGAGGACGGCAAAGAGGCGATTGCGTCGATGGGTGATGACACGCCCAGCGCGGTTCTGTCGAAAAAGTACCGCCCGCTGAGCCATTTCTTCCGTCAGAATTTCAGCCAGGTGACCAACCCGCCGATCGACAGTCTGCGCGAGTTCCGGGTGATGAGCCTGAAAACCCGGTTTGGCAATCTGAAGAACGTGCTGGACGAAAGCAGTGCGCAGACCGAGATCCTGGTTCTGGAAAGCCCGTTTGTCGGCAACGCCCAGTGGGACGAGCTGACCAAGATTTTTGACAGCGAGCTGGTCGAGATCGACTGTACCTTCAATGCTGACGCCGGTGAAAACGCGCTGCGCGACGCGCTTGCACGTATCCGGGCCGAGGCAGAAGATGCGGTGCGGTCGGGCGCGGGCCACCTAGTTCTGACCGATCATCATCAGAGCCAGACCATGGTGCCGATGCCAATGATCCTGGCCACGAGCGCGGTGCATTCCGGTCTAACCGAAAAGGGCCTGCGGACCTTCTGTTCGCTCAATGTGCGCTCGGCGGAATGTGTCGATCCGCATTACTTTGCCGTGCTGGTCGGCTGTGGCGCGACGGTTGTTAACCCGTACCTGGCCGAGGATTCGCTTGCGGATCGGATTGGCCGGGGGTTACTGGACGGTACGCTGACCGACAATGTCGCACGTTACCGCGAGGCGATTGACCAGGGCATGTTGAAGATTATGGCCAAGATGGGGATTTCGGTGATTTCCTCATATCGTGGCGGTCTGAACTTCGAAGCCGTGGGCCTGTCGCGCGCCATGTGCGCCGAGTTCTTTCCGGGCATGGTCAGTCGGATCAGTGGCATTGGTGTGAAAGGGATCCAGACCAAGGTCATGGACATCCACGCGCAGGGCTGGGGCCGTGGCAAAGATGTGTTGCCGGTGGGCGGGTTCTACAAATCGCGGAAATCTGGCGAGACCCACGCTTGGGGGGCGCAGACGATGCACATGATGCAGGCGGCCTGTGACAGGGCGAGTTATTCCCTGTGGAAGCAGTATTCCAAAGCGATGCAAAGCAATCCGCCGATCCACTTGCGTGATCTTCTGGCGATCAAACCGATCGGTGCACCAGTGCCGATTGAAGAGGTGGAATCGATTACCGCCATTCGCAAGCGGTTTGTCACGCCGGGCATGAGCCTTGGTGCGTTGTCACCCGAAGCACACAAGACTCTGAACGTGGCGATGAACCGGATCGGCGCCAAGTCCGATAGCGGTGAAGGCGGCGAAGATCCGGCTCATTTCGTGCCGGAGCCGAATGGCGACAACCCGTCGGCCAAGATCAAGCAGGTCGCATCAGGTCGTTTCGGTGTCACGGCGGAATACCTGAACCAATGCGAAGAGCTGGAGATCAAGGTGGCGCAGGGCGCGAAGCCCGGCGAAGGCGGACAGCTGCCTGGTTTGAAAGTGACCGACCTGATCGCGCGGCTGCGGCATTCGACCAAGGGTGTGACCCTGATCTCGCCCCCGCCGCACCACGATATTTATTCGATCGAGGATCTGGCGCAGCTGATCTATGACCTGAAACAGATCAACCCGCGCGCCAAGGTTTGCGTGAAACTGGTTGCAAGTTCCGGCGTTGGCACGATTGCCGCCGGTGTGGCCAAGGCCAAGGCCGACGTGATCCTGATCTCGGGGCACAACGGTGGCACGGGCGCGTCGCCGGCGACGTCGATTAAATATGCCGGCCTGCCGTGGGAAATGGGCCTGACCGAGGCGCATCAGGTTCTGGCAATGAACAACCTGCGGAGCCGCGTGACCCTGCGGACCGATGGTGGTTTGCGCACCGGTCGCGACATTGTCATGGCCGCAATGATGGGCGCCGAGGAATACGGCATCGGCACCGCCGCGTTGATCGCAATGGGTTGCATCATGGTGCGTCAGTGCCAGAGCAACACCTGCCCGGTGGGCGTGTGTACCCAGGACCCCGCGCTGCGCGCCAAATACACCGGCTCGGCAGACAAGGTGGTGAACCTGATCACCTTCTACGCCACCGAAGTGCGCGAAGTGCTGGCCGAAATCGGTGCGCGGTCGCTGGACGAGGTGATCGGCCGGGCCGACCTGCTAAGCCAGGTCAGCCGGGGTGCAGAGCATCTGGATGATCTGGACCTCAACCCGCTTCTGATTACTGTCGATGGCGCCAAGGACATCGTCTATGACCGATATCGCAAGCGGACCAAGGTGCCCAAGACGCTGGATGCCGAGATTGTGCGTGATGCGCATCGCTTCCTTGAGGATGGCGAGAAAATGCAGCTCAGCTATGCGGTGCAGAACACGCACCGGACGGTTGGCACGCGAATTTCAAGCCATATCGTGCAGAACTTCGGTATGCGCAATGCGTTGCAGCCCGACCATTTAACCGTGAAACTGACCGGTTCGGCGGGGCAGTCTCTGGGTGCCTTTGCAGCGCCTGGGCTGAAGATCGAGGTTAGCGGCGACGCCAATGACTATGTCGGTAAGGGTCTGTCCGGTGGCACGGTTGTAGTGCGTCCACCAATGCATTCGCCGCTGGTTGCCAGCGAGAACACGATCATCGGCAACACCGTTCTTTACGGGGCAACCGATGGCCACCTGTTTGCAGCAGGTCGTGCCGGTGAGCGTTTCGCCGTTCGCAACTCGGGCGCCAAGGTGGTGATCGAAGGCTGCGGCAGCAACGGTTGTGAATACATGACCGGCGGTGTTGCGGTGATCCTGGGGTCGATCGGGGCGAACTTTGGTGCCGGCATGACCGGCGGCATGGCGTACCTTTATGACCCCGACGGCAAGGCCGATGAGTTGATGAACCACGAAACGCTTGTCACCTGTCCGGTGACCGTGGCCCATTGGGAACGCCAGCTGGAAGAACTGATCGAGCGGCATCTGGAAGAGACAGGTAGCGCCAAGGCGGCCGACATTCTGCAGCATTGGGACATAGAAAGAGCAAACTTTGTTCAGGTCTGCCCGAAAGAGATGCTGGTTCACCTGCCTCATCCGTTGAGCGAGGAAGAAGGGGCTATTCCGGCGGAATAGAGCCTGATTTGAGAAAAATCGACCCGCCCGCGCCGGTGGTGCGGGCGGGTTTTCTTTTGCATAAAGCCGAAAGGGCTTATACCTGATTCCGTGGCAAGGACGTCGAAGCAGAAACCCAAGGCAAAGCCGCCCACAACATGGGCAGACCGGCTGTTGTATCCCTTTCGCTGGATCAGGCGATGGGTGATCCGGCTGGCGCTGATTTCCATTGCCGTTATTCTGGGCGTTGTGGCGCTTCACTCGGTAATCAATCCGCCCAAGACCTTTTACATGCGGCAAGAGGCCAAGCGGCTGGGTAGCGTCGATCATATCTGGGTGCCGATGGCAGAGATTGCCCCGGCGATGGCAAGGTCGGTCGTCGCAGCAGAGGATGCCAATTTCTGCCTGCATTGGGGGTTCGATGTCGATGCGATCCGGGCGGCGCTGGAAGAAGGGTCGGGCAGAGGAGCATCAACTCTGTCACAGCAGGTGGTCAAGAATGTCTATCTCTGGCACGGGCGCAATTGGGCGCGAAAGGCGCTAGAAGCGGTGATCACCCCGGCGGTCGAAGCGATCTGGAGCAAACGCCGGATCATCGAGGTTTATCTGAACGTGGCCGAGTTTGACGAGGGGGTGTTTGGGGTCGAGGCGGCATCCCGGCATTATTTTGGTGTTGCGCCGGATCGGCTGAGCAAGTTGCAGGCGGCGCGGCTGGCGGCTGTGCTGCCCAATCCGAAAGCGCGTTCCGCCAGCAAGCCAAGCGCGATCATCGCCAGGCGCGCGCGGTTAATCATGGACGGAGCGCAGACAATCCGCCGTGATGGACGCGCTGATTGTTTCGAGGATTGAAAACCGCCGCAGCATCCGGCATTGAAGGATCACCCTTATCCAGATTTGAACCGCACGATGGCCACACTTTATCACGTCCCTCTTTCCCCATTCTGCCGCAAGGTGCGGCTGAGCCTTGCCGAGAAGAAAATCGAATGCGGGCTGATCGAAGAGAAATACTGGGAACAGGGCCCAGATTTCATGCGCCGAAACCCGGCGGGCAAGATCCCGGTGCTGAAGATCGACGGCATGACCTTGTCGGAAAGTGCAGCGATCTGCGAATACCTGGAAGAGGCGCATCCGCAGGTGCCCTTGATGCCGGCCGATCCGGTTGGGCGGTACGAGGTGCGCCGCCTGGTGGGCTGGTTTGATGACAAGTTTCACAGCGAAGTCACGTCCAACCTTGTCTACGAGCGGGTCAACAAGAAGCTGATGGGGCAAGGCTATCCCGATTCGAAGAACGTCAAAACCGGCGCACAGAAGATCAAGTATCACCTCGATTACATGGCCTGGCTCCTGGATCAGCGTCGCTGGCTGGCGGGCGACGTGATGACTCTGGCCGACTTTGCCGCCGCGGCGCATCTGTCAACACTGGACTATATCTCGGACGTGGACTGGAACCGGTCCGAAGTGGTCAAGGATTGGTATGCCAAGATCAAATCGCGCCCGGCCTTTCGCAACATTCTGGCCGATCAGGTGCCGGGCTTCCTGCCGCCGGCGCACTATGCTGATCTGGATTTCTAGATTGGGGACCAGCCCGTCGTCCACTGGTCGCTCGGACCAATGGCGCAACCAAGAACGACCTCCCGGGGTGTTTTCAGTCAGATGAACCATGGATCAGCGTCTTAAAGCGAAACTGATTGAACGGGCTTTGGCCGAAGGGTTTTCGGCCTGTCGGATATGTCGGCCCACGGATGTAGCCCACGTGGCAGATGATCTGGCTGGGTTCCTGAAGCAGGGGCATCACGGAAGCATGGGATGGCTGGCCGAGCGAAGTCATTGGCGGGGGGCACCGAATGTGCTGTGGCCGGAGGCCAAATCAGTGATCATGCTGGCCGAGGAATATGGCGCTGGAGATCAACTGGAAGCGCCAAGTTCCGCTGGTTTAGTCTCTGTTTATGCCCGAAACAAGGATTACCATGACATCGTCAAGAAACGGCTGAAACGATTGGCGCGGTGGTTGATTGCCGAAGCCGGGGGCGAAGTTAAGGTGTTTGTCGATACCGCGCCGGTGCCGGAAAAGCCGCTGGGTCAGGCGTCCGGTCTGGGCTGGCAGGGCAAGCACACCAACCTGGTGAGTCGGGAGTTGGGAAGCTGGTTCTTTCTGGGCTCGATCTTTACCACATTGGATTTGCCAGTGGACGAGGCCGAAGTGGATCATTGCGGATCATGCCGGGCCTGTCTGGATGCCTGTCCGACCGACGCGTTTCCCGCGCCGCACCAAATCGATGCACGGCGGTGCATTTCCTATCTGACGATCGAACACAAAGGGCCAATTGACGAAGAACTTCGCGCAAAGCTGGGCAACCGGATTTATGGCTGTGATGCCTGTTTGGAGGTCTGCCCTTGGAACAAGTTTGCGCGTGAAGCCAAGGAAATCCGCTATCATGCCCGCGACGACCTGGTTGCGCCACCCTTGGCCGAGCTGGCAGCGCTTGATGATGCCGCGTTCCGGACAAAATTCAGCGGCTCGCCGATAAAACGGATCGGGCGGGGAAGATTTGTTAGAAATGTACTTTACGCAATCGGCAATTCCGGGGATCAATCGCTTTTGGAAGTAGCGCGCGAACTGTGCGGCGATGACGAGGAGGTTGTCGCCGACGCTGCGCGCTGGGCGGTGGAAAGGCTACGCGCATGAACCTTGCTTTGGGGGTGGATACCGGCGGCACCTATACGGATGCGGTGCTGATCCGGGATCAGGAGGAAGTGATCGCAAGCGCCAAGGCACTAACCACCCGGTATGACCTGGCCGAAGGGATCGGCAATGCTGTGGCCGAGGTTATCCAAGCGTCGGGAGTCGCCCCGAAAGATGTGGGCATGGCGGCGTTATCGACGACGCTGGCAACCAATGCTTTGGTTGAGGGACAAGGCGGCCGCGTGGCGCTGGTCTATATCGGGTTTGGTGAGCGGGATTTCGACAAACACGGGTTGGCGAATGCGCTTCAGGGCGATCCGGTTCTGCATTTACAGGGCGGGCATGATCATGCGGGGCAGGAGGCGAAACCGCTGGATATTGATGCGCTTTCAGCCTGGTTAGAGACTGTTTTAGATGTTTCCGGCTTTGCGGTGGCGGCACAATTCGCGACCCGCAATCCAGCGCATGAAAACACCGTGGCGGAGATGATCCGGGATAAGACCGGGCGGCCTGTTTCCTGTTCACATCACTTGTCGGCCAAGCTGAACGGACCAAAACGTGCCCTGACAGCTCTGCTTAATGCGCGTTTGATCGGGATGATCGACGGGTTGATCCGGAGGGCCGGGGACAAGCTGCATGATCTGGGGATTCCGGCACCGCTGATGGTGGTTCGCGGCGACGGCGCGCTGATCGGGGCGGATTTTGCCCGGGAACGGCCCATCGAAACCATTCTGAGCGGACCGGCAGCGTCGATTGTCGGAGCCGGATGGCTGACCGGGGTTCAGGATGCCTTGGTGTCCGACATTGGCGGGACGACCACTGATGTGGCGTTGTTGCGTGGGGGTAAACCGGCGATAGACCCGGATGGGGCACGGGTTGGGCCTTATCGCACAATGGTCGAAGCGGTAGCAATGCGCACCACGGGCTTGGGCGGGGACAGCGAGGTGCATGTTGTGTCCGAGGGGCTTGATGGTGGCGTTTTCCTGGGGCCGAAACGACTGGTGCCGGTGAGTCTGTTGGCGGAAGAGGCGCCAGATGTGGTGATGGCAACACTGGACGAGCAATCGCGACGGACCACGCCCAGTGAGTTGGATGCGCGGTTTGTTCGGCCTGTGTTTGGGGTGGATGCCGGTGGGTTGAGTGCCCGCGACAAGGCCGTGTTCGACCGGGTTGATGGAGTGAAACCGGTTTCCGAGGTTTTGCGGACCCGGATCGAGGTTGGTTCGTTAAAACGGTTGCAAGAACGCGGACTGGTTCAGATTGGCGGGGTGACTCCGTCCGATGCTGCGCATGTTCTTGGGCTGGCGGATGCGTGGGACGCGAAAGGGGCCGAATTGGCACTGGGGCTGATGGCTCGCCGGCGGATCGGGTCTGGGCAGATGCTTGCAGATGGGCCCGAATCGCTGGCACGAATGATCGTGGAGCAGCTGACAAAACAGACAAGTTTGGCTTTGTTAGAGTCTGCTTTCGCGGAAGAGGATGACGGGTTTGATGGCGCAGCGGCGGATCTTGCGCGGCATGAATTGCTGCAACGGGCGCTGTTGGGTCACAAGGGGTTGCTGCGTCTGGATGCGGCGATAAACATCCCTGTTGTAGGATTGGGGGCGTCAGCTCCGGTTTACTATCCGGCGGTCGGTGAGAGCCTGCATTGCGAGATGGTTTTGCCGACGCACGCGGGCGTTGCCAATGCCATCGGTGCCGTGGTTGGTCGGGTGTCAATGCGGCGCAGCGGGACGGTGACCAGCCCGGCGGAAGGGCGATACCGGGTGCATTTGGAAACCGGCCCCGAGGATTTTCCCGAAGCGGAAGCTGCAATGCTGTCACTGGAAAGAGTTTTGACGTCCGAGGCAGAAGAGGCGGCCCGGGCCTCGGGGGCCGGTGACCTGCGGATTCAGTGTTGGCGGGATATTCGCCACAGCCAGGTTGAAGGGCGCGATGTTTTCATCGAGGCCACGATCACCGCCGAGGCGTCGGGCCGGCCACGGATTGCCACCGACCCGGTTTGAATTACGACTTGGGCGTTGAAGACACGCCAACCTGCGCCGGGCGCAACAGGCGGTCGTGCAACATGAAGCCTTCGGCGGAAACCTGAATGATATCGCCAGCCTGAGTGCCCGGGACCGGGGCCTCGAACATGGCTTCGTGCATTTGCGGGTCGAACCGGTCGCCAACCTGGGGCGAGACGATCTGGATCCCGTGCTTGGAAAAGACGTTCAGAAGTTCGCGCATGGTGAGTTCCACGCCTTCGATCAGGCCAGCGGCAACTTCACGTTGTTCCTCGGTGGCGGCTTCCAAGGCGCGTTTCATGTTGTCGTGAACCGGCAGCATGTCGCGGGCGAGGCGCGAACCACCATATTGCTCGGCATCGCGGCGCGCCTTGTCGCCACGCTTGCGTGCATTTTCGGCGTCGGCCAGAGCGCGCATGAACTTGTCTTTCAGCTCGTCCCGTTCGGCGCGCAAAGCATCCAGCTCGGCCTCTTCGAAATCGATCTCGGCCATTTCTTCGGCGAGTTCTTCTGCCTCTGCCGCGGCGATGTCGTCCAGGAATTCGTCTTCTTTGCGCTCTGCCATTTCTTAACCTCTAACTGCGGTCGGAGATCATCCGACCGACAAGCTGTGCCGTGTAGTCCACAATCGGAACGATGCGCCCATAGTTCAGACGCGTGGGTCCGATAACCCCGACCGCACCGATGATCTTTCGATCAGCGTTCATATAAGGGGAAACCACCAAAGAGGAACCCGAAAGTGAGAAAAGTTTGTTCTCGGAGCCGATAAAAATGCGCACACCTTCGCCATCCTCGGCCAGTTCGAGAAATTCGGCGATGTCACGCTTGCGTTCGAGGTCCTCAAAGAGGGTGCGAATGCGTTCCAAACCCTCTTCTTCCTCGCTATCGGAAAGAAGATTCGCCCGACCACGGACGATCAGTCGTTCATGCGGTTCGCCCTGTCCCTCCCAAAGGGCAAGACCGCTTTCGACAAGCTGATGGGCGAGGGTGTCGATTTCCTGACGGCGCGCCTCGATCTGCTGGCGGATGACGGTGTTGAATTCGGAAAGGGTGCGGCCCTCGATCAGGGCGTTGAGGAAATTCGCCGCTTCGCGCATCGAGCTGGGGGTTTGACCGGGGGGCGGGGTGAAAATGCGGTTTTCGACATGGCCATCGGCAAAGACCAGCACCACAAGGGCGCGGTCCTGGGCCAATGAAACAAACTCGATATGTTTGATCGGGGCTTCATGTTTCGGGGTCAGGACCAAAGAGGCGCCGTGGGTCACACCGGACAGGGCCGAGCCGATCCGGTCCAGCATGGTGCCGACATCGCCAGTGTTTGAACCAAGTGTCTCTTCGATCTTTTGCTGGTCGTCCTTTTGTAGATCGCCGACCTCAAGCAATCCGTCAACAAACATGCGCAGGCCAGCCTGTGTTGGCACGCGACCAGCCGAGACGTGTGGGCTGTCAAGAAGCCCAAGAAATTCCAGATCCTGCATCACATTACGGATCGTGGCAGCAGAGACTTTTTCACTTAAAGTACGGGTCAGGGTGCGCGAGCCGACCGGATCGCCGGTGTCCAGATATGACTCGACCACGCGGCGGAAAACCTCGCGCGAGCGATCATTGAGGTCTTCGAGAATTTTGCCGGTATCTGTCATGGGCTGCCTGTTCTGCGCGCCGGACATTAAAGAAGCACCAAGCGGAAAGGTCAATCGGGGTTGCATGGCCCTGCGCGGCCCCTGTATGCCCGGTTCAAACGCGCGGTAAAGGAGAATTCGATGCGTCCTTCAGGCAGAGAGCTGAACCAAATGCGGCCGGTTTCGATTGAAACGGGCGTGACGAAACATGCCGAAGGCAGTTGCATGATCAAGATGGGCGATACCCATGTGCTGTGCACGGCAACGATCGAAGATCGCGTGCCGCCGTTTATCAAGGGCTCGGGTCTGGGTTGGGTCACCGCCGAATACGGTATGCTGCCGCGGTCGACGACCTCACGGATGCGGCGCGAGGCGGCTGCCGGTAAACAGGGTGGGCGCACCGTGGAAATTCAACGGCTGATCGGGCGTTCGTTGCGCGCAGGTGTGGATCGCGTGGCGCTGGGCGAGCGGCAGATAACCGTGGATTGCGACGTGATCCAGGCCGATGGCGGGACACGTTGCGCCTCGATAACCGGAGGTTGGGTTGCGCTGCGCCTGGCGGTAAACAAACTGATGAAAGTTGGCGATGTGATTTCCGACCCGCTGCTTGATCCGGTTGGGGCGGTCTCTTGTGGTATCTATGCTGGGCAGCCGGTCCTGGACCTGGATTACCCCGAAGATAGCGAAGCCGGTGTTGACGGGAATTTCGTCATGCTGGGATCCGGTCGTCTGATTGAAGTGCAAATGAGCGCCGAAGGCTCGACATTCTCGCGCCAGCAGATGGACGAGCTGATGGAGCTTGCGGCCAAGGGGGTCGGTGAACTGGCCGAGATGCAGAAAGCGGCAAGCAGTGCGTAAGTTCGACGGCGCTGAGCTGGTGATCGCCAGCCACAACAAAGGCAAGCTGCGCGAAATCGCCGAACTGTTGGCGCCTTTTGGCGTAAAGGTCAGTTCGGCCGGGGATCACGGGTTGGAAGAACCCGAAGAGACCGAGGATACCTTTGCCGGAAATGCCCGGATCAAGGCGCATTTCGCGGCCAAGGCCACGGGGTTGCCGGCGTTGTCGGATGACAGCGGGATCACGGTCGAGGCGCTTGACGGAGCGCCGGGAGTGTACACCGCCGACTGGGCGGAAACACCAAATGGCCGTGATTTTCCGATGGCAATGGAAAAGGTCTGGAATCTGTTGGAAGAAAAGAACGCCCCATCCCCGCGCCATGCTGCGTTCAACTGTACGCTTTGCCTGGCTTGGCCGGATGGGCATGACGAGGTGTTCGAGGGCCGTGTCGACGGCGAGGTTGTCTGGCCGATGCGTGGCGACCAGGGGTTCGGGTTTGATCCGGTCTTCCTTCCCAACGGCGAGATGGAAACGTTTGGCGAAATGGACCCCGAGCGGAAGGCGGCAATGAGCCATCGTTCGGCCGCGTTCGAGAAATTCGTAAAGGGTTGTTTTGGCTGAAGATTGGGAACAGGGTGGCTTCGGCATTTACGTGCATTGGCCGTTTTGTGCCTCGAAATGCCCCTATTGCGATTTCAACAGCCATGTAGCAGCCGAAATTGACGAATCCCGGTGGGTTAGAGCCTATTTGTCCGAAATTGACCGCTATGCGGACGAGGTGTCCGGCCGTGTTGTGAACTCGGTATTTTTCGGCGGCGGCACACCAAGTTTGATGGCGCCTGAAACGGTGAGTGCCATCCTGGAGCGGATACACGAACGCTGGCCGCAGGCAAATAATGTTGAAGTGACGCTTGAGGCCAATCCGACTTCGGTCGAGGCAGGGCGGTTCCGTGGATATGGACAGGCCGGGGTCAATCGGCTGTCTATGGGGATTCAGGCTCTGAACAACCATGATTTGCGGGCTTTGGGACGATTACATACGGTCGAGGAAGGGTTGGCGGCGTTTGAAACAGCGCGGCAGTTCTTTGATCGGGTAAGTTTTGATCTGATCTACGCCCGCCAGGATCAATCTTTAAAGGAATGGCAGGCAGAACTGCGACGCGCGTTGGATTTGGCCGTGGATCACCTTTCACTGTACCAGCTGACCATTGAACCGGGCACGGCCTTTGGTGATCGGTATGATGCGGGCAAGCTGCGCGGATTGCCGGAAGACGACCTGGCCGGTGACATGTACGAGGCCACGCAGGAGATCTGTGACACGGCCGGCTTGGAGGCCTATGAAGTCTCTAATCATGCCAAAACCGGCTCGGAATCGCGTCACAACCTGATTTATTGGCGTTATGGCGATTATATCGGGATCGGGCCGGGGGCACATGGGCGGCTGACTGTAGGCGGACAGAAGTTTGCCACCGAAACCGCATTGTCCCCGAATGAGTGGTTGAACGCGGCAGACGCCGGAAATGGCGAGGCTTTGCGGCGCGCACTGTCCGGGGCGGAGCAGGCGGAAGAATACTTGATGATGGGCCTGAGAATAACTCAAGGTATTGATTTAAAACGATTTTCCATCTCGTCGGGGCGTGTTCTGGATGCTGAAAAACTATCGCATCTGGCCGAGATTGGGATGGTAGACATCACGCCAAACAATCTGCGCGTGACACCCTCGGGACGGATGGTATTGAATGCGGTGATCAAAGAGCTGTTCGCGGATTGACCATGCGATATGTCTGGGCCTTGTTGGGATTGATCTGTGTGGGCCTTGGCCTGGTCGGGATCATTTTGCCGATTTTGCCGACCGTGCCCTTCATGCTGTTGGCCGCGTTCTTTTTTGCGCGATCGTCCGAGCGGCTGCACAATTGGCTGATCACTCACCCAACCTTTGGTCCGCCCATTGTTGATTGGCAGACACGCGGAGCGATCAATCCAAGAGTTAAACGCATTTCGACCATCTCGATTGCGGTGGTCTTTGGGATATCACTGGCGCTGGGCCTGAAGCCTTGGCTTCTGGCACTTCAGGCTGGAATCCTGTCGCTGGTGCTGATCTTTATCTGGTCGCGACCTAACTATTAGTCAGCAGGCGGCAAAGATCATCCAGTTGGTCCAATGACTTGTAGCTGATCGTCACTTGGCCGGATTCGCCGCCAGACCCATGGTTGATCGACACCTTCATCCCCAGATTGGCGGACAGGTCTCCTTCAAGCGCAACGGTATCGGCATCTTTCTCGGTTGGAACACTGGCTTTCGCTTTGACCTTCGTTTTGGCGCCTTGTTTGGCCAACCGTTCAGCCTCACGCACGGACAGGCCCTTTTGAACGACCATGCGGGCCAATGCAGACGGATCATCCGAGGTGATCAGGGCGCGGGCGTGACCAGCTGAAAGCTTATCAGCCTCGAGTAGGTCCAGCACATCCTGCGGAAGGGTCAGTAGGCGCATTTGATTGGCGATATGTGAGCGGCTTTTGCCGAGGGCCTTGGCCAATTGTTCCTGGGTGTGACCGAACTTGTCGATCAACTGGCGGTATCCGGCGGCTTCCTCCACTGCGTTCAGGTCGGCGCGTTGGATGTTCTCGATGATCGCAACTTCGAGGACCTCGGTATCATCAAACTCACGGATCAAAACCGGGACTTCGTGCAGCTGAGCCAACTGTGCGGCGCGCCAGCGTCGTTCACCGGCAACGATTTGATAATACCCATCTTTTGTCGGATCAGGGCGCACAATAAGGGGTTGGATGATACCCTTTTCGCGGATCGAGGCAGACAGCTCTTCCAACTTGTCATCATTGAAACGGCGGCGTGGCTGATCGGGGTTGGGCTGTACCCGTTCGATCGGCAGGACATGTTCCGCACGGCGCGGGGCCTCAGGGACTGCGGGTTGTTCGGTGTTGACGTCGGCCATAAGCGCGGACAGACCGCGACCCAAACCTCGTTTCCTGTCTGCCATGTTGGTTTCCTTTCGAGGTTATGCGGCCGCGCGTGCGTGGTTGCCAAGGATTTCTGACGCCAGATCACGATAGGCCCGTGCGCCTTTGGATTCGGGCTCGTAGGTCAGGACGGGCATGGCGAAAGATGGGGCCTCGCTGACTCGAACATTGCGCGGGATGATCGTCTTGAATACCAGATCGCCAAGATTGTCACGCGCATCGGCCTCGACTTGTTGGGACAGGCGGTTGCGACCGTCATACATGGTCAGGACGATGCCTTCGATCCGTAGGTCTTGATTGGCGGTCTGGCGAACCTCGCGCACCGTTAGCATGAGTTGCGACAGGCCTTCGAGCGCAAAAAACTCGCTTTGCAGCGGGACCAGGACGGAATGCGATGCAACCATGGCGTTGACAGTCAACAGATTCAGCGACGGCGGGCAGTCGATCAGGATGTAGTCCAGGTCGAACTCGTCCATGGCATGCTGGCGTAGGGCATCATGCAACAGAAAGCTTCTTTTTTCGTTTGAAATCAGCTCGATATCGGCAGAGCTCAGGTCAACAGTGGCGGGCACGATCAGCAGGTTTTCATTGTCGGTCTTGTGGATGACCTGGCTCAACTCGGCTTCGCCCACGATGAGATCATAGGTGGTGTATTCTCGATCTGACGCCTCGATCCCAAGGCCGGTCGACGCGTTGCCTTGAGGATCAAGATCAATCACCAGAACTCGCGCGCCCTGCTCGGCGAGGGCAGCACCAAGGTTGATCGTGGTTGTGGTCTTGCCAACGCCGCCCTTCTGGTTGGCCACGGCGATTATTTTGGGGCCGGGGGGCCGGGTGGGGTCAGACACGGGCAATTCCTTTGATTTTCAGGATAACGGCTTCGGAATCGGTTTGGCTTGGGATCGCTTCGAAAGAGAAATGCCATGCTTTTTGCGCGGTTTGAAGCTCGGATTTCCAATTTCGACCTTTTGGGAATAGGCAGGTGCCACCATCGGCAAGGTGTAGGTGGGCAAATTCCAACAGCGTTGAGAGTTCCGCCAAAGCCCTTGCGGACAGAACATCTGCCCTCAAGGGCGGTACTTTTTTTATCCGTTGGGCAATGACTTGGGCTGAAACAGAGGTTTCGCGCAACACGGTGCGCAGGAAGGCTGCTTTGCGCTGATCGCTTTCGACAAGCGTGGTTTTTGCCGGGTTTCCTGCCTCGGCCGCTGCGATTGCGACAATCAGTCCGGGGAACCCGCCACCGCTGCCCAAATCCGCCCAATGTGGCACGGCGGCGTCCAAAAGGCGAAATACCTGCAGGGAATCAAGAAAATGTCGCTGCCAAAGATCTAACAGCGTGGACTTTGCCACAAGATTGATGCGCGGATTCCACTTTTCCAGAAGGTCCGCGTAAATTCGCAATCGGTCGAATGTTTCACGTGAAACATCCAGAGAGTCCGGCGTCGGGATCATGCAGCGCCAACCTTTTTTCCACGGCGCAACACAGCGAGCAACAAAGCAAGAGCGGCAGGTGTCATACCGTCGATCCGTCCGGCCTGGGCCAAATTGGCGGGCCGCGCTTGTGTCAGCTTCGTTTTCAACTCGTTGGAAAGGCTTTCGATTGCAGAATAGTCAAAATCCAACGGGATCAGATGTCCTTCGTCGCGTTTTAGCGCTTCAACGTCGCGTTTTTGCCGTTCGATGTAGTTGGCATAAAGCGCATCAGTTTCCAGCTGGGTGCGGATCTCTGGCGCGACCTCTTTGAGATTTTCATCCAAAGGCAGCAGGTCTTCGAAACCAATGTCCGGAAAGGCCAAAAGCTGTAACCCATCGCGGCGAGAGCCATCCTGGTTCATCTTGAACCCCCGCACATTAAGCTGTGTCGGGGTCCAGCTTTGGGATTTCAAAAGTGTACGGCCAAACTCCAAGGCTTCATGCTTGGCCTGAAACGCGGTTTTGCGCGCTTTGGATGCGCAGCCAAGGTCAATTGCCAGAGGCGTAAGTCGCTGATCAGCGTTGTCCGCGCGTAGGGACAGGCGGAACTCAGCGCGGGAGGTGAACATGCGATAGGGTTCGGAAACGCCGCGGGTGATCAGGTCGTCAACCATTACTCCGATATAGCTTTCTGCACGGGAAAACAGTACAGGATCGCGGTTCAGAACTTTCAGAGCGGCATTCAGACCAGCAACCATCCCTTGGGCTGCGGCTTCTTCGTAGCCGGTGGTGCCGTTGATTTGCCCCGCGAGGTAGAGGCCCGGGACTTCTTTGAGCGCAAGAGTGGCGGTTAAAGAACGCGGATCGATGTAGTCATATTCGATGGCGTATCCCGGCTGCAGGATGACCGCTTCCTCCAAACCACGGATGGAATGAACGTAGTCGTGCTGTACGTCCTCGGGCAGAGACGTTGAAATTCCGTTAGGATAAACCGTGTGATCGTCGGCGCCCTCCGGCTCGAGAAAGACTTGGTGGGAAGTCTTGTCGGCAAACCTGACTATCTTGTCCTCGATCGACGGGCAGTAGCGAGGGCCAATTCCGTCGATATGACCGCCATACATGGCCGAGCGGGACAGGTTGTTTTGAATGATCTCGTGGGTTTTTTCGTTGGTATGGGTAATACCACAAACCACCTGGGGCGCTGTGGGCCTGTTGTTCAGGAAGGAAAACATCGTCGGTACGTCATCGCCGGGTTGTTTTTCAAGGATATCCCAGTTGATCGTGCGCCCATCCAACCGGGGCGGGGTGCCGGTTTTCAGTCGGCCAAGGGGCAAGCCGAAGCCGTCCATCCGTTCGGCCAGTTTGATTGACGGCTTATCGCCCATGCGCCCGCCAGCGTGAGATTTGTCACCGATATGGATGACACCCCTCAGAAAAGTACCAGTGGTCAGGATGACAGATTGGGCTCGCAGGTCGGTGCCGTCGGCGAGGAGAACACCGGACACGCGGTCACCGGTCATCAAAAAATCGATCGTTTCGCCTTCGATGATTGAGAGGTTCGGCTGCGCCACGGTCTCACGCAGCATCTCGCGGCGATAAATGGCGCGGTCAGCCTGGGCGCGGGGGCCTTGAACAGCGGGGCCCTTGCGACGATTGAGAAGCCGGAACTGGATCCCGGCGAGATCCGCGACACGGCCCATAACACCGTCCATGGCGTCGATTTCGCGGACGAGGTGGCCTTTTCCAAGGCCTCCAATGGCCGGATTGCAGGACATGACACCAATATCATCGCGCCGCAAAGTGACCAGGGCGGTGCGCACGCCCATGCGGGCACTGGCATGAGCAGCCTCGGTTCCGGCGTGACCGCCGCCGACAACGATGACATCGAAATCATGTTTCACGTGAAACATTCCTCATTGTAAGACCTCACTTGCCGATGCAGAAGCTGGAGAAGATTTCATCCAGAATGCTTTCAACATCCACACGGCCAACGAGCGCGTCAAGTGCGCGCACGGCACTGCGGAGTTCTTCGGCTGCTAGGTCACTGTGATCGTGGCCGAGGGTTAGTAGCTGATCCGCCTGTTGCAGACTTTCAACGGCGCGTTCCATCGACATCTTGTGTCTCAATCGGGTGGCAACCCCAATATCTGCCACTTTATGGCACAAAACACTCGAAACCTGTTCAATCAGGTCCGATACGCCCAGACCGGTTGCGCCAGAGATGGCACCAGTCTTGTCCGATAGAAGATCACCCTTGGCCCGCAAAACAATATCGCCGTCATGGGGTTCTATATCAGGCGCCTGGCCGTCCTCGACAAGGAAAACGCGCAGGTCAGCCGCCAGGGCGCGTTCCCGGGCACGTGCGATGCCAATCTGTTCGACGTGGTCCTGAGTTTCACGCAAACCAGCGGTATCAAGAAGGGTGACCGGGACGCCTGCAAGGTCCATGCGGACTTCAATCACGTCCCGGGTGGTCCCAGCGTATTCAGAGGTGATGGCGGCCTCGCGCCCGGCAAGCGCATTCAACAGGGTGGACTTGCCAACATTGGGAGCCCCGATGATCGCGACCTCGAAGCCGGTGCGAACACGTTCTGCGACTGAAACGCCGGCGATTTCACTGTTCAGGCTATCGCGGGTGCGGGACAGAAGGTCACGGACCTCGGGCGAAACGTCGACAGGAACTTCTTCGTCGGCGAAATCAATGGTGGCTTCGATCAGGGCCGCGGCACGGATAAGATCACCACGCCAGAGCTCGGCCCGGTTGCCCAGATCGCCGGAGAGGACGCGCAGGGCCTGACGGCGCTGCGCCTCGGTCTCGGCATCGATCAGATCAGCAAGACCTTCGACCTGAGCCAGATCCAAACGTCCGTTTTCGAGAGCCCGGCGAGTGAATTCACCGGGTTCGGCATGGCGCAGACCGTCAATGTGACCAAGCACATCAAGGACAGCAGCCGCCACAGCCGTCGAGCCATGGAGTTGCAGCTCGACCACTCTTTCGCCCGTGAAGCTTGCCTTATCCTCGAAAGCCAGAACCAGAGCTTCATCAAGACGCGTGCCGGATGGGTCCTTGAGCAGACGTAAACCGGCCTGCCGAGGCGCTGGCAGCGCGCCACAGAGCGACTCGGCTGCGTCCCACGCCCCTGGACCGGAAACACGGACAACCGCCACGCCAGCCTTTCCCTGCGCGCTGGCCAGAGCAAAAATCGTATCCATCTGTAGACCCCATCGATTTAGGAACAGGCGTTACCTGTTCATCGAATCGAAGAACTCGGAATTTGTTTTGGTCGCCTTCAGCTTGCCGAGCAGGAACTCGATTGCATCGGTGGTGCCCATCGGGTTGAGAATCCGACGCAGGATAAAGGTTTTCGGCAAATCTTTCGGGTCGACCAACAAGTCCTCTTTCCGGGTACCGGATTTGAGGATGTCCATCGCCGGGAAGACGCGTTTGTCGGCAACCTTGCGATCGAGCACGATCTCGCTGTTACCGGTACCCTTGAATTCTTCAAAGATGACCTCGTCCATTCGGCTACCGGTGTCGATCAGCGCGGTGGCGATGATGGTGAGCGAGCCGCCTTCCTCGATGTTCCGCGCGGCACCAAAGAAACGCTTGGGGCGTTGCAGGGCGTTGGCATCCACACCACCGGTCAGAACCTTGCCCGAGCTGGGCACGGTGGTGTTGAAGGCACGACCAAGACGGGTGATCGAATCCAAGAGGATCACAACATCGCGCTTATGTTCGACAAGACGCTTGGCCTTTTCAATGACCATTTCCGATACGGCAACGTGGCGCGACGCGGGTTCGTCAAAGGTCGAGGAAATGACCTCGCCCTTCACAGACCGCTGCATGTCCGTCACTTCTTCCGGGCGCTCGTCAATCAGCAGCACGATCAGATAGCATTCGGGGTGGTTGGCCTCGATGCTGTGGGCGATGTTTTGCAGGATCACGGTTTTACCGGTCCGCGGCGGGGCGACGATCAGCGAACGCTGGCCCTTACCGATGGGCGCCACCAGGTCGATAACACGGGCGGATTTATCCTTGATGGTCGGATCTTCGATCTCCATCTGCAGACGCTCGTCGGGATAAAGCGGCGTGAGGTTGTCGAAGGCAATCTTGTGACGGGCCTTTTCGGGCTCTTCAAAATTGATCTGGCTGACATCGGTCAGAGCAAAGTACCGCTCGTTTTCAAGAGGCTGCACCAACTTGCCATCAATCGTGTCACCGGTCCGAAGCGAGAATTTGCGGATCATCTCAGGTGAGACGTAGATGTCATCGGGGCCCGGCAGATAGTTGGCTTCGGGCGAACGCAGAAAACCGAACCCGTCTTGCAGAACTTCAAGAACCCCGTCACCATAGATTTCCCAACCTTCCTCGGCGCGCTCCTTGAGGATCGAGAACATGATCTCGCCCTTACGCATGGTCGAGGCGTTTTCGATCTCGAGTTCTTCGGCAAGAGTGACAAGATCCTTGGGGCTCGTGGCCTTGAGCTCGGCAAGAGTAATACGTTCGATGGTCATGGATATATCCTTGATCGGCCGCAGGGGCGGCACGCGATCTGTTTTGAAGGTGGAGAACCTGGGATGCCCGGACGGGCAAGGTTGAGAGGCTAAATAGGTTGGAAGGGCGTTCGAGTCAACTCATTGCATATTGATAGCGTTCCCATGGGCGGGACCTTTGAAGGTCTCAATAAATAATAAAAGAAAAAGAAAAAGGATGATGATTTTGTAGGGAACCCGGATTCTGTGGATTATCGAGATGTCCGCAAGTTGCCCACAGGACCGTGCGGGCTAGGGATAATCAACGGGAGGAATCGGCGCGAAAACTTTGGAGGTAAAATAAATGTTATATTTTCAAGGGTTTGAGTGTCTGCATATTTGAGTGAAGCATGTGGATGAAATACCGGATAAGATGGTGGTTCTCTGTAATCGTCCCGGTAGCCGAGTTATACATGTCCACCTTGGAGTAAGCGGGAATAGATCGGGCGAAACCCGTGAGTTGCCCCCATGGCAAGCCCCGGCAGGAACATGCCACCGAGTCGTGCCCGCCGCCATCCAACGACTAACCCCCGAAGTTTTCCACAGACGGGTTAGTTCAAGTTTAAAACTTCAAGCTTGAAATAAAATTTGAGCCCCGCTAGCCTTCTGCAAAATCCGGAGCGTGAAATCCGGCAAGGGAGGATGTTGTCATGAAGATCGTTTGCCTGGGTGGAGGGCCGGCGGGGCTCTATTTCGCGATCAGCATGAAATTGCGTGATCCCAATCACCAGGTAACGGTGATCGAACGCAACAAGAGCAACGATACTTTCGGTTGGGGTGTGGTGCTTTCGGACGATGCGCTGGAGCGGATGGAAGGCAACGATCCGAAAAGCACGCAGGCGATCCGCGACCACTTCGCCTATTGGGATGACATTGCCGTCGAACATGACGGGGTGCGCACCGTGTCAGGCGGGCATGGGTTTGCCGGGATCGGGCGGATGCAGATGCTGTTGTTGTTACAGGACCGGGCGCGGGAATTGGGGGTCGATTTGCGGTTCGAAACCGAATTCAAAAGCGCCGAGGACTACCGCAAAGACTACGACCTTGTTGTTGCAACGGACGGGATCAACTCGGGCATTCGCGCAGAATACGAAGACATTTTCAAACCGGATATTGATACCCGCAAATGCAAGTTCATCTGGCTGGGCACGCATCAGAAGTTCGACGACGCCTTCACCTTCATCTTCGAAAAAACCGAACACGGTTGGATGTGGGCGCATATCTATCAGTTTGACGACAATACCGCGACATTCATTGTCGAATGCCTGCAGCCGACCTGGGATGCCTGGGGCTTCGAGGACATGACCAAGGAGGAAACGGTTGAAACCTGTCGCAGGGTATTCGCCAAATACCTTGATGGTCACGATTTGATGTCCAACGCCGCACATTTGCGTGGCTCGGCGGTGTGGATGAACTTCCCCCGGGTGATTTGCGAGACTTGGTATCACGAAAATGTCGTGTTGATGGGGGATGCCGCAGCGACTGGGCATTTCTCGATCGGGTCGGGCTCGCGTTTGGCTTTTGACAGTGCAATTGCCTTGGCAGAGTTCCTGCATAGTGAACCAAGCATGGAACAGGCGTTTGAACGCTATCAGGACGAGCGTCGGTTGGAAGTTCTGAGGCTGCAATCGGCCGCGCGCAATTCACTGGAATGGTTTGAAGAGGTGGAGCGGTACCTCGATCAAGACCCGGTGCAGTTCAATTACAACCTGTTGACGCGGTCTCAACGGATCAGTCACGAGAACCTTCGTTTGCGCGACCCCGATTGGGTTGAAAAGGCAGAGCGTTGGTTTCAGACCCAGGCCGGGATATCTGAAGATGCACCGGTGCGGGCGCCGATGTTTGCGCCTTTTCGGTTGGGGCAGATGACATTGAAAAACCGAATCGTCGTGTCGCCGATGGCACAATACAAGGCCGTGGACGGGTGCCCGACCGATTGGCACTTCGTGCACTACGCCGAGCGGGCGAAGGGCGGCGCCGGATTGGTCTATACCGAAATGACATGTGTATCCGAAACCGGGCGGATTACACCGGGATGCCCGGGACTATATAGGCCCGAGCATCAGATGGCCTGGAAACGGCTAACTGATTTTGTCCATCGGGAGACCGATGCTAAAATTTGCTGCCAGATCGGCCATTCGGGGCGGAAAGGATCGACCCAGCTTGGCTGGGAAGAGATGGATGCGCCGCTTAAGGGTGGCAACTGGGAGCTGATCTCGGCAACTGCGATTCCATGGTCGAAAAACAACAAGACCCCCCTAGAAATGACACGTGCGGAGATGGACGACGTGACCGCCCAGTTCGTGGCTTCCGCGGAAATGGCCAGCCGCGCCGGGTTTGACATGATCGAATTGCACGCGGCGCATGGGTATTTGGTATCGTCGTTCATTTCCCCGATGTCGAATGTTCGCAACGACGCGTATGGCGGATCGCTGGAAAACCGAATGCGTTATCCGTTGGAAGTGTTCACTGCGATGCGCGCGGCCTGGCCCAAGGACAAGCCGATGTCGGTGCGGATTAGTGCAAATGATTGGGTTGGCGACACTGGCGTCACACCGCAGGAAGCAGTCGAGATCGCGCGAATGTTTCGTGACGCAGGTGCCGACATTATCGACGTCAGCGCCGGACAGACCAGTACCGACGCTGAACCGCTTTATGGTCGGATGTTTCAAACACCGTTTTCAAACCGGATCCGCAACGAATTGAACATGCCGACCATGGCGGTGGGTAACATCTATGAGACGGACCATGCCAATTCGATCCTTTTGGCAGGTCGGGCCGACTTGGTCTGCCTGGCGCGGCCGCATCTGGCCGACCCCTATTGGACATTGCATGCTGGTGTCGAATTGAACGACCCGCACGTGGACTGGCCCGCGCCCTATCTCACAGGGCGGGATCAGGCCTATCGGTTGCGGGAAAAACAACAGGAGACCATCCGGGTATGAGTGAGAGTGACGCCCTGTCGCGCCGACGCTTGCGTACATGGATCAGGCTGTTGCGTCTGACCAAGGGGGCCGAGAACCACTTACGGGAATACCTGCGGGTCATCCATGGCTCGACCCTCCCGCGGTTCGATGTGATGGCGGCGTTGCATCGTCATAGAGATCCCATGAAAATGAGCGCCTTGAGCCGGGAATTGTTGGTGTCGAATGGCAATGCCACGGCGGTGGTCGAACGTCTGGAAAAGGACGGGTTGGCCGACCGCGCACCGGGAGACGAGGACCGCCGCGTGGTCATGGTGAGGATGACCGACAAAGGGCGTGAAGTTTTCGAGGCCCAGGCCAAGGGGCACGAGGCAGAGGTGAATGCCTATTTCGAAGCGCTGGGGCCGGATGAGTTGAACACGATACGCGACTTGCTGAAACGCATTGAAGGAACCGCAAATGACCAAGATGGCTGATCTGAAACCCGAACATTTCGAGTGGAGTTGCGAAGGTCGCATCACCACCGTACGGCTGAACCGGCCAGAGCGGAAAAACCCCCTGACATTCGAGAGCTATGCCGAGCTGCGCGATACGTTCCGGGCGCTGGTCTATGCCGAAGACGTGGACGTGGTAGTCTTTGCATCGAATGGCGGCAATTTCTGTTCGGGCGGGGATGTGCATGACATCATCGGGCCGCTTGTCGGCATGGACATGAAAGAATTGCTGAACTTCACCCGTATGACCGGTGATCTGGTCAAGGCGATGCTAGGCTGTGGCAAACCGATCATTTCCGCTGTGGATGGTGTGGCCGTTGGGGCGGGCGCGATCATTACCATGGCGTCGGACCTACGGTTGGCGACACCCGAGGCGAAGTGTGCGTTCCTATTCACACGGGTTGGATTGGCCGGTTGTGACATGGGGGCCTGCGCGATGCTGCCCCGGATCATCGGGCAAGGGCGCGCGGCGGAACTCTTGTACACCGGACGGGCGATGAATGCCGTTGAAGGGGAGCGCTGGGGTTATTGGAACGCGTTGCATTCATCTGAAGACCTTGAGGGTGAGGCGATGAAGCTGGCTGGCAAATTGGCGGCGGGGCCGACATTTGCCCACGGGATCACCAAGACGCAGTTGAACCAGGAATGGAACATGGGCTTGGATCAGGCGATCGAAGCTGAAGCGCAGGCGCAGGCGATCTGTATGCAGACCCAGGATTTCGAACGGGCCTATCACGCCTTTGTTGCCAAGGAGCGTCCCATTTTCGAGGGCGATTGAATGGGGCGCTGTCGGAGCCTCCGGCGGGAGTATTTTTGGCAAAATGAAGAACGGGGATGGGTATCATGGCAGATCGTAGTTTTCTGGACTGGCCTTTTTTTGACGATAGCCATCGTGGATTCGCAGGTGAATTGGATGCTTGGGCGGCAGGTGCGTTGGCCGGAATCGACCACCACGACACCGATAATGCCTGTCGCAAGCTGGTGGCGGATCTGGGTGCCGCGGGGTGGTTGAAGACGACAGCCGCAGAGGATGGCGAGACGCTGGATGTGCGTACATTATGCCTGGCGAGAGAAACGCTGGCGCGCAATGATGGGCTGGCGGATTTTGCCTTTGCCATGCAGGGGCTGGGGACAGGGGCTATTTCGCTGTTTGGAACACCCGAGCAGAAGGCGGACTGGTTGCCATTGACCCGCAATGGGCAGGCGATTTCAGCCTTTGCTCTGACCGAACCGCAGTCGGGATCGGATGTGGCGAACTCGACCATGACAGCAGTGCGGGACGGAGACGACTTTGTCTTGAATGGTGAAAAGACCTGGATTTCCAATGGCGGGATTGCGGATGTTTATACGCTGTTTGCACGCACCGGAGAGGCACCAGGGGCGAAAGGGTTGTCAGCCTTTATTCTGCCGGCAGGGTTGCCGGGGTTCGAGGTTGCAGAGAGGTTGGAGACGATTGCGCCGCATCCCTTGGCGACTTTGCGGTTTACTGATTGTCGTATTCCCGCAAGCGCGATGTTGGGTGAGCCGGGACAAGGGTTCCGGATCGCCATGTCGGTGCTAGATGTGTTCCGCTCGACGGTGGCTGCGGCCGCGCTGGGATTTGCGCGCCGCGCGTTGGACGAGGCGTTGGAGCGGACCCGAACACGAGAAGTTCAGGGTGCGCCGCTTTTCGATCTGCAGATGGTGCAGGGACAGGTCGCGGATTCAGCGCTGGATGTCGATGCAAGTGCCTTGCTGGTCTATCGCGCGGCCTGGGCCAAGGACATGGGCGCGCCACGGGTGACACGTGAGGCAGCGATGGCCAAGCTTTTCTCGACCGAGCAGGCACAGAAGGTCATTGACCGGGCGGTCCAGCTGCATGGCGGTGACGGTGTGAAATCCGGTGAGACGGTCGAAAAGCTTTATCGCGAAATCCGTGCCTTGCGGATCTACGAAGGTGCCTCGGACGTTCAGCGCGTGGTGATCGCGCGGACAACGATGGCGGAGCATATGGGAGGGTAATCCATGCTGGGACCGACCGGACATGTGGATACGTTTTCGCGGGATGGGCTGCCCGATCCGGCACAGTGGCCGGAGTTCCGGCTGGAGGGGTTTGATTATCCTGATTACCTGAATGCCGGGGTTGAGATGACCGACGCGATGGTCGGTAAAGGATTAGGCGATCATACGGCGTTGATCGGGAATGGGCGGCGGCGGACTTACAAAGAGTTGTCGGATTGGACGAACCGGCTGGCGCATGCGTTGGTCGATGATCTTGGGGTGAAGCCCGGTAATCGGGTCCTGATCCGTAGCGCCAACAATCCGGCGATGGTGGCGTGCTGGCTGGCGGCGACCAAGGTGGGGGCGGTGGTTGTGAATACCATGCCGATGCTGCGCGCCGGCGAGTTGGCAAAGATCATCGACAAGGCCGAGATTACCCATGCGCTTTGCGACACCCGGCTAATGGACGAGATCACGAGGTGCGCCAAGACCAGCGGATTTCTGAAGACCGTGGTCGGGTTTGATGGAACCCAGAACCACGATGCTGAGCTGGATCGGCTGGCGTTGGAAAAACCGGTGTTATTTGACGCGGTGAAAACGGGGCGCGATGATGTGGCGCTGCTCGGGTTCACATCGGGCACCACAGGGGAACCGAAGGCGACGATGCATTTTCATCGCGATTTGCTGATCGTGGCGGATGGCTATGCCCGTGATGTTTTGCAGGTGACGCCGAAGGACGTGTTTATCGGCTCACCGCCGCTGGCGTTTACCTTCGGTCTGGGCGGGTTGGCGATTTTTCCGCTGCGCTTCGGGGCGGCGGCGACGTTGCTGGAAAACGCCTCGCCGCTCAACATGGTCGAGATGATCGAAAAATACCGGGCGACGGTCTGTTTCACCGCGCCGACCGCGTATCGCGTGATGTTGCGCGCGATGGAAGAAGGCGCGGACCTGAGTTCGCTCAGGGCAGCAGTGTCGGCGGGGGAAACCTTGCCTGCGCCGATTTACCAGGAATGGCAGCAACAGACCGGCAAGCCGCTGTTGGACGGGATTGGAGCGACGGAGCTGTTGCACATCTTCATCTCGAACCGGTTTGACGATCACAAGCCGGGATGCACCGGCCGCGAGGTGTCGGGATATGAGGCCAAGATCGTGGACGAGGACATGAACGCGCTGCCGGATGGCGAGCCAGGATGGCTGGCGGTGCGCGGGCCGACGGGGTGCCGGTATCTGAATGATGAGCGGCAGCTGGGCTATGTTCGAGGCGGTTGGAACATCACTGGTGACACGTTTTGGCGGGATGAGGACGGATTCTTCCATTTTGCCGCGCGCAGTGACGACATGATCATTTCGGCGGGCTACAACATTGCCGGGCCAGAGGTGGAAGCGGCGTTGTTGTCCCATGACGCGGTGGCGGAATGTGCAGTTACAGCGGCGCCTGATCCGGAGCGGGGGAATATTGTCGAGGCGCACGTGGTTCTCAACAAAGGACACGAGAAAACGCAGGCAATGAAAAAGCTGTTGCAGGACCATGTGAAAGCGACCATCGCGCCTTACAAATACCCGCGCTCTGTCAAATTCATCGATGCGTTGCCCAAGACTGCAACGGGGAAAGTACAACGCTTTGTCTTGCGTGAAGGCACACAATAAGGCGAACTGGGCGGAACACATGCGCGAAGGGGAAACATGTCAATAGTTCTGTTACTTGAACAGACGCTGAACGGGCTGCAATTCGGGGTCATGCTGTTTCTGATGGCGGCAGGTCTGACCCTGATCTTTGGGGTGATGGGGCTGATCAACCTCGCGCATGGGTCGCTTTACATGATTGGCGCCTTTGCTGCAGCGGGGACGGCGGCGGCGACGGGATCATTCATGCTGGCCTTGGCAGCTAGCCTGGCGGCGGCGGCCCTTGCCGGGGTGATCGTCGAGGTCCTGATCATCCGGCGGCTTTATGATCGCGACCATCTGGACCAGGTGCTCGCGACCTTTGCGCTGATCCTGATTTTCTCGGAAGGAACGCGCTGGGTATTCGGGTCGTTTCCTCTGTTCCTGGATCGGCCGGCGTGGCTGGCAGGGACTGTGGCGCTGCCGTTCGGGATCGAATACCCACTATATCGGTTGGCGATTATCATTGTCGGGCTGGCAGTTGCAGCGGGGCTGTTCCTGATGATCTCGAAAACCCGGATCGGGATTCAGATCCGGGCAGGCGAAAATGACCGCGAGATGATTGGCGCATTGGGAGTGAATATCTCGCGGCTTTATACGCTGGTCTTTGCTCTGGGGGCAGCCCTCGCCGGGTTTTCCGGCGCGCTAATCGGCGCATTGCAATCGGTGCAGGTTGGCATGGGTGAGCCGGTTTTGATTCTGGCCTTCGTGGTGATCGTGATTGGCGGGATCGGGTCGATCAAGGGAGCGTTTGTTGGTGCGATTCTGGTGGGAATGACTGATAAGCTGGGTGGGTTCCTGCTGCCCAAGATGTTCGGGCTGATCATGGAGCCCGCGGCGGCAACCTCGGTCGGATCGGCGCTGGCGTCGATGTCGATTTATATCCTGATGGCGGGAGTTCTTTTGTTCCGACCGCGCGGATTGTTCGGGGGGGCAGGCGCATGAAACGAGAGACCGTGCTGAACCTGGCCCTTCTGGCGCTGCTTCTTGGATACCCGCTTTGGGCGTGGAGCGTGGATGAGCCGTTTCTGATTACTCTGACCACCCGGGCGGTGATTTTTGCCATTGCCGGGGTGGGGCTGAACTTTGCGCTGGGCTTTGGCGGGCTGGTCAGTTTTGGCCACGCGGCGTTTTTCGGGATCGGTGGCTACGCGATGGGCGTGCTGGCCTTTCATGCGCAAAGCTACAGTCCGATGATGGAGTGGCCGTTCCTGATCGAGGGGACTAAGTCGATGCCGGTGATCTGGCTGGTGGCGATCGTGGTGTCCGGGATCGTCGCTTTGGGCCTTGGGGCGCTGAGCCTGCGCACGACCGGGGTCTATTTCATCATGATCACTCTGGCTTTTGCCCAGATGTTTTACTTTTTCGCCATCAGCTGGCCTGCCTATGGCGGTGAGGATGGGCTGTCGATCTATGTGCGCAATTCGTTTCCGGGACTCAATACGATGGACCCGATCCAGTTCTTCGCGATTTGTTATGTGATCCTGCTGTTGGTTTTGCTGTTCGTGTGGGCGGCGGCGCGGTCGCGGTTCGGATTGATGCTGAACGCCGCGCGTCAGAATGAGGACAGGGTACAGGCGGTTGGGCAGGGGCCTTATCGGCTTTACCTCGTGGCCTTCACGGTTTCCGGAGCCATCACCGGGTTGGCCGGGGCGCTGTTTGCCGATCTGAACCGGTTCGTCAGTCCGACGATGTTTTCCTGGCAAACCTCGGGCGAGATCATGGTCTTCGTGATCCTTGGTGGGGTTGGTCGGGTGTTCGGGCCGGTCGCCGGGGCGATGCTTTTCATTCTGCTGGAACATGTTTTGGGCGGTGTTAGTGACTATTGGCACATCTATTTGGGCGCGATCCTGCTGGGCGTGGTGCTGTTTGCGCGCGGCGGGCTTTACGGGTTGATCGCCGGACGGGAGGTGGCCCATGACTGAGCCGATCCTCGACGTGCGCGGCGTGACCAAGAGTTTTGGTGCACTGGTGGCGAGCAACGATATCAACATTGATCTCAAGCCTGGGGAAATTCACGCTCTGATCGGGCCGAACGGGGCCGGCAAGTCGACCCTGATCGGGCAGATCGCCGGGGGATTGCCGCCCGACGCCGGGAGTGTTCATTTCGATGGTAAAGATGTGACCAGTCTGAGCACCGCCGCGCGGGCGCGGGCCGGGATGGGACGAACGTTTCAGATTTCGTCACTGGCGATGGAATACACCGTGTTGCAGAACGTGGTGCTGGGCGCGCTGGGCCATCGCGGGGATGTGTTCCGGTTTTTCAGGCCCGTAATGAAAGACAAGGACCTGTTGGCGAGGGCCGATCATGCTTTGGAACAGGTCGGGCTGGAAGAATTTCGTGGGTTCCGAACATCTGAGCTTTCCCATGGACAAAGACGGCAGTTGGAAGTGGCGGTTGCATTGACGCTCGAACCCAAGGCATTCCTGATGGATGAGCCGATGGCGGGCCTGGGGGCCGAGGGCACGCATCGGCTAATGGGGTTCCTTGGCGGGTTGAAGGAACAGGCGCCGATCCTGTTGGTGGAACATGACATGGATGCGGTTTTCGCCTTGGCCGATCGGATCAGCGTGCTGGTTTATGGTGAGATCATTGCGACCGGTTCGGTGGACGAGATCAGAGCCAATCCGGACGTGCGGGTCGCCTATCTGGGAGAGGAGGAAGAGGCATGAGCCTTTTGAAGCTGTCCCATGTCTCGGCGTTTTATGGACCAAGCCAAGCGTTGTTTGATGTGCACCTGTCGATCGACGAAGGCCAGGTGATTGCCTTGATGGGGCGCAACGGGATGGGCAAATCGACCACGGTCAAGGTGATCTGCCGGATGCTGAAACACCGCGGCGGGCAGGTCTTGTTCGACGGGCACGACATGGCGCGGGTGCCGTCCTTCAAGGCAGCCAAGGCCGGGATCGGGTTGGTACCCGAGGGGCGGCGGTGCTTTTCCAACCTGACCGTTTGGGAGAACCTCGTTGCTGCGGCACGACCTGGCGAGTGGGATTTTAACGCGGTGGCAAAGCTGTTTCCGCGGTTGAAAGAGCGTCGGGATCAATCGGCGGCCTCTTTGTCTGGCGGCGAACAGCAGATGCTGGCGATTGGCCGGGCTCTGATGACCAACCCGAGGTTGCTCATTCTGGACGAGGCGACCGAGGGGCTGGCCCCGGTGGTACGACAGGAAATCTGGGCCGCGATCCGGCGGCTGAAACAGGAAACCGGAATGGCGATCCTTGTGATCGACAAATCGATCCGCGAATTGGCAAGCGTCGCCGACCATGCCGTGATCCTGGAAAAGGGCGTGTCGGTCTGGACCGGGGGATTCGATGCGCTGACCCCGGACATCACCGATCAATATCTGGGCGTCTGAACAGGCCCGATTGAATGAAGGAACCGAACCAATGACACATGACACGATTCAGCCGGAAGGTTGGGCTCCGGCCAAGGGATATGCAAACGGCGTGTTGGCGCGGGACGGGACGCTCTATGTCGGGGGTCAGATCGGTTGGGATGAGAACCAGGTGTTCCAGACCCATGACTTTATTGGCCAGATGGAGCAGACACTGATCAACATCCTTGCCATTGTGGAAAAGGCTGGAGGTCAGGCCGAGGATATCGTGCGGCTGACCTGGTACGTGACCGACAAGAAAGAGTACCTGGCCCGGCAGGCCGAGATTGGCGCGGTTTACCGCAAGGTTCTGGGGCGGCACTTTCCGGCAATGGCAATGGTGGTAGTGAGGGCGCTGATCGAGGATGAAGCGTTGGTCGAGATCGAGGCAACAGCAGTGATCCGGCAGGGTTAGAGCCTGTATCAGGTGTGGAGGGGCATGATCCTTCGAAAAAATCGGCCGTGGAGAAATCGCGCAGGTCCGGATAGAAGTCACGGGTCAACAATGAGGTTTGCCCATGGCCCGACCGATCATCCTTGCCTCAGGGTCCGAGATCAGACAGACGCTTTTGCACAATGCCGCCGTGCCATTTGGAGTTTCCGTTGCACGGCTGGACGAAGATGCAATCAAGCGGGCGATGTTGGAGGATGGTGCGCCGCCGCGTGACATTGCCGATACGCTGGCCGAGGGCAAGGCAATGAAGGTCAGTCGCAAACAGCCCGATGCGCTGGTGATCGGCTGTGACCAAGTGCTGGATTTCGGCGGTGAGCTTTTGTCAAAGCCGCGCGATGTCGATGAATCGCGGGATCAGTTACAGGCGTTACGGGGTCGACGGCACAGCTTGTTGTCTGCGGCCGTGCTGTGTCATCAGGGACGACCGGTTTGGCGCCATGTCGGTCAGGTTCGGCTGACCATGAACGACTTTTCCGATGCTTATCTCGAGGCCTATCTTGAGCGAAATTGGAACAGCATTCGATACAGTGTCGGGGGATACAAGTTGGAAGAAGAGGGGGTTCGGTTGTTTTCGCGCATCGACGGGGACTATTTCAACGTCCTTGGATTGCCCTTGCTGGAAATTCTCGCTTATCTCGGCGCAAGCGGAGATTTGGACACATGAGTTTGGAACGCATTCCCCTGGCAGGCGTGATCGGTTCACCGATTGCCCATTCGAAATCACCCCAGCTGCATCATCACTGGCTACGGACCTATGGGTTGCAGGGGCACTACATTCCGATGGACGTGAGCAGTGAAAACCTGAAAGAGGTTCTTCAGACCCTGCCGAAGATGGGATTTGTCGGGGTCAACATCACCGTGCCGCACAAGGAACGCGTGCTAGAGATGGCCGATCTGATCACTGATCGGGCGACGTTAATCGGAGCGGCGAATACGCTGATCTTTCGCAAGGACGGTAAAATCCATGCGGACAACACCGATGGGTACGGGTTTATCGAGAACCTGCGTCAAGGGGCCGAGGGCTGGGATGCCAAGACCGGACCGGCGGCCGTCCTGGGCGCTGGTGGTGCTGCGCGGGCGGTGGTGGCGTCGCTCTTGGATGCAGGCGTGCCGGAGATCTTGATTTCCAATCGAACACGGGTGCGGGCAGATAAACTGGCCGATGATTTCGGAAAGCGGCTGCGCGTGGTGGAATGGGTCAAAGCGGGCAATATGCTGGAAGATGCGGCGTTGGTGGTGAACACGACGTCGCTTGGCATGTTGGGCAAACCCGAGTTGCGGGTGCCGCTCGATGGGATTCGGCGCGAGGCGGTGGTGACGGATCTGGTTTACAATCCGCTGCAAACCCGGCTGCTGCGCGTGGCAAGCGAGATCGGTTGTGTCACCGTTGACGGGCTGGGCATGCTGTTGCACCAGGCGGTGCCAGCCTTCGAGCGCTGGTTCGGGAAGCGTCCCGAAGTGGATGCCGCGACCCGCGCGGCGGCTTTGAGATGAGCTTTCGTCTTGGCCTGACCGGCTCGATCGGGATGGGGAAGTCGACGACAGCAAAGCTGTTTGCCGAGGCGGGGTGTGATGTCTGGGATGCGGATGCGGCGGTGCATCGGCTGTATGCCAGGGGCGGTGCGGCCGTCGCGCCGATGCAGGCTGCGTTTCCGGGCGCCATCGTGGATGGCGAAGTGTCGCGTGCGGCATTGAAAACGATCATCGGCGAAGACTCGGGTGCGTTGAATCGGATCGAAGCGATTGTGCATCCACTGGTGGCCGAGGACCGGGCCGAATTTGCCGAGAAGGCCAGCACGGACATTCTCGTCTTCGACATTCCTCTGTTGTTCGAGACGGGTGGGAATGAACGCATGGATGCCGTGGTGGTCGTGTCTGTTGATGCAGAGGTGCAGCGCCGCCGGGTGCTGGAGCGCGGCACCATGACAGAGGCCCAGCTCGAGACTATTCTTGCCAAACAGGTGCCTGACGCCGAGAAACGGGCCATGGCGGATTACGTGATTGTCACAGACACGCCGGACCATGCAAAAGAACAGGTTGAGGCGGTGGTTGCCGACATTCGGGGGAAGAGGAATGCGTGAGATCGTTCTTGATACCGAGACCACGGGGTTTGATCCAGAAAGCGGCGACCGGATTGTCGAGATCGGCGCGGTCGAGCTGTTCAACCACGTGCCCACGGGCAACACTTATCACCAGTACATCAATCCCGAGCGGTCGATGCCCCAAGAGGCGTTTGAGGTGCACGGATTGGGCGATGACTTCCTGCGTGACAAGCCGGTTTTTTCGCAGATTGCCCAGGCTTTCGTTGACTTTGTTGGTGACGCCAAAATGGTGATCCACAATGCCAGCTTTGACATGAAGTTCATCAATGCCGAACTGGGTTGGTTGAACATGCCCAAAATGCCGATGGATCAGGCGATTGATACGCTGATGATCGCGCGCAAGAAGTTTCCCGGTTCACCCGCGTCACTGGATGCGCTGTGCCGTCGATTCAATATCGACAACTCGGCGCGGACGCTGCACGGGGCTTTGCTTGATAGTGAGATTCTGGCCGAGGTTTACCTGGAGCTGATCGGTGGGCGGCAACCTGATTTCGGGCTGGCCCATGCGTCAACCCAGATGATGGTTGGCGCAAGTGGTGCCGATTGGCGGCCGACGCCACGGCCGACGCCGCTGCCGTCACGGATCAGCGAAAAAGAAGCCGCCGCCCATGCCGAGTTTGTCGACAAGATGGGCGACGGCGCGCTTTGGAAAAAGCTGTGACCGGATTTTAGGAGACGGGTGCCTGACCAGCTTCGGCCTGACGGCGGGCGATTTCCTGACGATAAAGGCCCATGAAATCGATATTGTCGAGGTTCAGCGGTGGGAAGCCACCGTCACGCGAGATGTCCGACACGATCCGGCGCAGGAACGGGAACAGAAGACGCGGGCATTCAATCAGAAGGAACGGGTGCATCTGATCGTCCGGAACACCGGCGATAAAAAACAGGCCGGCATAGTCGATTTCCATAAGGAAGATCTTGTTTTCGGCGTTTTCCTTGTCGCGGTTCTCGATGTTGAGCTTGATCGAGACTTCGTACTGGTTGTCGCCTTCGCGCTCCTTTGCATCGAGGTTGACTTGAACCTGGATGTCGGGCTGCACTTCGCCCTGACCACCTTTTTGAGCAAGGATGTTTTCAAACGACAGGTCGCGAACGTATTGGTTGACAACGTTCAGTTGGATTTGCGGGGCCTGATCTGCCCCATTGCCGGTTTCGGCCATGGTAAACTCCCGAAGATGAGTAAATTTGCCCCTGACTGAGCCAAACTTAGTGCTTTGTCCAGCCCGAAGGCGGGTGAGTGGGGCGTTTTGACGGATCGACCTCGCTAAACTCGCCATCAATCACATCGCCGGGAGCCGTTCGTGGGTCGTGTGGATGATGTTGCCGGGCTTGTGCGCCCATCGAGAACGTCGTGACTTTGACCCGGCTTCGCGCCCATTTGAACACGGCGCTGCGAATACCCGGCACCAGAAGGGCAAAGCCAAGGGCATCCGTAAAGAAGCCGGGCGTCAGCAGGAGCGCCCCGGAAAACAGGATCATGGCCCCGTGGGCCAATGGTTCGGTAGGATCGCGCAATTCGGAAAACGAACCCTGTAGATCGGCTAGGGCGGCGAGTCCCTGCGTGCGCACCAGATAGGTGCCAAGAATTGCGGTCAGCACCACGATGAGCAGGGTGTATCCCAGTCCGATGGCACCGCCGACCTGAATGAACAGGGCGATTTCGATTAGCGGGACACCGATAAAGGCGAAAAGCAGCCACATGTTTGACGTTCTCCTAAGGTTCAAATGGCGCAATGGACTTGACCGCGCCCGGCATATACATAAGTGCAGGTCAGGCGCATTTCTATGCGTGGGCTGCCAAGAGGTAAAAAAGTGAACCAACCCATCATCCAGCTTCTCGTTCTGGCCGGTATCGCCATTTTCCTGATTCTGCGGCTCAGAAGCGTTCTGGGCACCCGCGATGGGTTCGAGGCCCCGCCGCAGCCGCGTCCAACCGAACGCAGCAACGCGCGCCGTGACTTCGAGGTGATCGAGGGTGGGCCGGATCACGATATCATCGACCATGTCGAAGAGGGCAGCGAAGCAGCCGAGGCCCTGGCAAAAATGAAGCGCACGGAGCCCAGCTTTGGCGTGGCGCAGTTCCTGCAAGGAGCGCGTGGCGCCTATGAAATGATCCTGATGGGGTTCGAGCGTGGCGAGATGGCCCAGATCAAACCGTTCCTGTCAGATGAGGTTTACGAGGCTTTTGCCGGCGTGGTCGAGGCACGCGAAAAAGAGGGTCTTCAGATTGAGGCCGAATTTGGTGGCGTGCGCGAGCTGTCGCTTGCAGATGCGTATTTTGATGACGCGACAAACACCGCGGAAGTATCAGTGAAATTCATCGGTGAGCTGAGCAGTGTTGTACGCAACAAGGCCGGTGAAATCATCGAAGGTGAGGAAGGCAAGGTCAAACGCCAGAAAGATATCTGGACGTTCGAGCGTGTGATGGGCGCGGACGATCCGAATTGGCGGCTTGTTGCCACGGGCGAATGAGGCCGATCGTTCGGGCATTGGTACTGGCACTGGCGGGGGCGATCATGGCAAGCGATGTCACTGCCGCCGCCGAGCCCGAGTATCGCATTCTGAAATTCGAGGATTTGGACGGCTGGGAGGTGGATGACCACCGCGCCGCGCTCGATGTGTTCCTGAACACCTGCCGCGACATGGATGACCCGGATTGGCGCTCGCTTTGTGCGCTGGGCCGGGATCAGAAGGATGCCAAGGCGTTTTTCGAACTGTTCTTTCGTCCCGTTCTGATCGAGGACGGAAATGACGCGCTGTTCACCGGGTATTTTGAGCCCGAGCTGGACGGCGATCTTTATCCATCGTCGCGCTATCGCTATCCAGTGTACCGCATGCCGCCCGAGGCGAAATCGGCGGGAACATGGCTGACCCGCCGCGAGATTGAAACGGGTGTGACCATGCAAGGGCGCGGGCTTGAGATTGCCTGGGTTGATGACCCGGTCGAGCTGTTTTTTCTGCAGATCCAGGGGTCGGGGCGGATCAGGTTGCCCAATGGGCGGTATCTGCGCGTTGGGTACGGTGGATCGAATGGGCGGAACTACAAATCCGTCGGGGTGGAGCTGGTCCGGCGCGGCGTCTACAAGGCGCACCAGGTCAGCGCACAGGTGATCAAAAACTGGGTGCGGCGCAACCCGGTGGCTGGGCCGGAACTGCTACGCCACAACCCGTCCTATGTGTTTTTTCGCAAGGTGACCAAGGTGCCCACCGACAAGGGGCCGCTGGGGGCGATGAACCGCTCGATAACCACGCTGCGTTCGGTTGCGGTGGACCCGAAATTCGTACCGCTGGGCGCGCCGGTCTGGATAGAAAAGGCCGGCAAAGACCCGATGCACCGGTTGATGGTCGCGCAGGATACCGGTTCGGCTATCAAGGGCGCGCAGCGCGCCGACATTTTCTATGGCACAGGCGATGCAGCGGGTCGGGCGGCCGGGCGGCTGCGCGATCCGGGGCGGATGGTGGTGTTCATGCCGATCCAGCGCGCCTTCGCCATGGTGCCGGTGGATGCGCAGTAAGGCACGGCAATGACACGGCGCAGATTGTCCCCCGAAGAGGTCGAGCTTTGGCGAAAGGTGACGCAGACGGCAGACCGGCTGCATCCCGAACGCGCGCCACATCCGGCACCGCTTCCCAAGCCGAAACCGAAGAAACGGGTGGTGACGCCGGTTGCATCGTTCACGGTTGGGGTGAGGGCCAGCACGGCCCTGCCCGGTCATGATCTGAGCCCGCCGCCGGGTGAACGGCTGGCGCGGACACCGTTGAAGATGGATCGCAAGACCCATGCCAAGATGAAGCGTGGCAAGATGGCACCCGAGGGCAAGCTGGACCTGCATGGTATGACCATGGACCAGGCGCATCCGAGACTGACATCGTTCATCCTGCGGGCGCAGGCCGAGGGAAAACGGCTGGTGCTGGTGGTGACTGGCAAGGGCAAACACCGTGATGACGGTGGGCCGATCCCGGTGCGCCACGGGGTGCTGCGTCACCAGGTGCCGCAATGGCTGTCACTGCCGCCATTGGCACAGGCGGTTTTACAGGTGGCCGAAGCACATGTGTCCCATGGTGGTGGTGGAGCCTATTACGTTTACCTACGGCGCAACCGCTAGGGCGGGGCGGACGCGGGTCACACCGATCCACATCATCGCACTGGCAAGCAGGAAGTAGATGGCGACCAGTGTGAATTGGGTTGAAATCCCGAGACCGAGGTCGATGCCCAGCCCGGTAATCCCCGGACCGATGGCCGAGCCCAGAACCATCACCGCTGCAATCATTGCCTTGACTGAACCGATATGACCAGTGCCATAGACCTCGGCCCAGAAGGCATTGGGCATGGTGGCCATGGCACCGGAAGTCAATGCCATCAGGACGAACCCGGAAACGATACCGCCGATGCCCTCTGCCAAGGCAAAGCAGAGAAAGGCGCCGACCATAGGGAGCTGGATAAACGGCATCAGACGCGCCGCGCCGAACCGGTCGATCAGCCAACCCGAGACGATCATGCAGAGCGTCGTCACCGCCGTGTAAAGAGGGAAAAGGGCGACGAGGCCGACATGGGCGATGGACTTGATCTCGGCGTAGTGCACCTGGTGGAAGAAGAAGGCGGTGATGAAGGCGCCGGGCCCAAGGATGGCCGGGGCCATGAACCAGAACAGGAAGTGGCGGAAGGCCTGGTTGCGGGTCCAATGGCGGCCTTCCATACCCTGAGTACTCTCGGATTTCAGGAAGGACTGCGGCGTGCGTTCGTGGCGAAGCAGCGCGAAAAGCGCGGGAATGCCCAACAGCGCGATCAGGGCGGCGGCCACCCAGAGGAGGCGCCAGTCATAGAGTGCCAGCAGGGCCACGAACATCAGCGGCAGCAGCGCTTCACCGATGGAATAGCCCAGGGTGGCAATCGACAGGGCGCGGCCACGGGTAGCGACGAACCAGCGGGACATGGCAACCATGGCCGTGTGCGTGCTCATGCCCTGACCGGTGAAACGCAGGGCAAAGATGACGACGGGCAAGAGCCAGACCAACGGGTTCAACGCCATGAACAGGCAGGCCCAGGCCAGAAGCACCAGAATCACCGCACCCAATGCCCGGACACGAAACCGATCGGTCAAACCCCCGGCCCAAACCATTAACGCAGCCGAGGCGGTGGTACCCAGCGTATAGATGCCGCCCCACTGGCCGTGGCTGAGACCAAACGTGGCACGGATTTCACCAGCAAAGACAGAGATGAAGAAGGTCTGTCCAAAGCTGGACAGGAACGTCAGCAAAGCACCGGCGGCCAGCCAAGGAGCGTTTTCACGGATGAAGAACAATGTGTTCATACGCCATCTGAACCGGAGAATGGCATGGAAGGGAAGGTGAATTTACCGGTCCATCCAGCGACGGTAACGGATCACCAACTCGGATTCGCAGATCTTGAACAGGATGAAGAAGAACAGCGCGACGGCACCATAGAGCAGCAGTTGCAGAAGCTGCACGAAGGCCCCGGTGCGCAAGGCCAGCCAGCCGTGTTCGCCGATGAAGCGCAAATTGGCCATGCCCATTTGCAGAAGGTTGTAGGTGGCGAAGCCCACAATGGTGATGGATGCCCCGGCCAGAAGGAACACCAGAATGGCCGGGTACCCAGAAATTCGGATCAGTTGCTTCATGTCGTCTTGCCGGGTTGAGACACCACAGCGATCATAGCACGTAGCGGCTCAGATCGGTGGATTTCATCAGCTCGCCCAGGTTGGCCTGTACGAAGTCACCATCAACTACGACCTTTTCACCGGATCGGTCGGGCGCCGAGAAGCTGAGTTCTTCGAAGACCCGTTCCATCACGGTATAGAGACGCCGTGCGCCGATGTTTTCGATGCTCTGGTTGACCTCGGCGGCGATCTTGGCAAGGGCGGCGATGCCATCGTCGGTGAATTCGACCACCACTTCCTCGGTTCCCATCAGCGCGGTGTATTGCAGGGTCAGCGCGTTGTCGGTTTCGGTCAGGATGCGGACGAAATCCTCTACGGTCAGCGCACGCAGCTCCACGCGGATTGGCAGACGGCCCTGAAGTTCGGGCAGCAGGTCCGAAGGCTTGGCGATGTGGAACGCGCCCGAGGCGATGAACAGGATATGGTCGGTTTTCACGGCCCCGTGCTTGGTCGAGACGGTGGTGCCCTCGATCAGCGGCAGCAGGTCGCGCTGCACGCCTTCGCGGCTCACGTCTCCGCCACGGGTTTCCTGCCGGGCGGCAACCTTGTCGATTTCATCAAGGAAGACGATGCCGTTTTGTTCAACGGCCTCCAAAGCGGCCTTGTTGACGATTTCATCATCCAGCAGCTTGTCGGCCTCTTCGCCGATCAGGATTTCATAGCTTTGCGCCACGGTCATCGACTTGCGTGCGGTGCGCCCGCCAAAGGCCTTTCCGAAAATGTCGCCCAGATTCATCATGCCCATCTGGCCGCCGCCGGGCTGACCGGGGATGTCCATCATGCCACCTAACGGGTTCGAGGTGTCGGCAACTTCCAGTTCGATGATGGTGTCGTCCAACTCCCCGGATTTTAGTTTCTTGCGGAACATCTCGCGCGTGCCTTCGCGGGCGTCTTCACCGGCGATTGCGCTGATCACCCGTTCTGCGGCGGCGTGATGGGCCTTGGCCTTTACATCTTCGCGCATGTGGTCGCGTGTCATGGCGATGGCTGCATCGACCAGGTCACGGACGATCTGTTCCACGTCGCGACCGACATAGCCGACTTCGGTGAACTTGGTGGCTTCGACCTTGATGAAGGGCGCGCGGGCGAGTTTGGCGAGGCGGCGTGAAATTTCGGTTTTGCCGACGCCGGTCGGGCCGATCATCAGGATGTTCTTTGGATAGACCTCGTCGCGCAGATCATCGCTGAGCTGTTTGCGCCGCCAGCGGTTGCGCAGGGCGACGGCGACGGCGCGCTTGGCGTCGTTCTGGCCGATGATGAAACGATCGAGTTCCGAGACGATTTCGCGCGGGGTGAGGTCAGTCATTACGAGATTTTCTCCACGGTCAGGTTACCGTTGGTGTAGACGCAGATATCGGCGGCAATGGCCATGGCCTTGCGGGCGACCTCTTCGGCGGACAGATCGCCGTCCATCATGCCGCGTGCAGCGGCGAGGGCGTAATTGCCGCCCGAACCAATGGCGGTGACGTCATGTTCGGGTTCCAGAACATCGCCCGCGCCGGTGATCACGAAAAGCTCCGTGCCGTCGCTGACAATCAGCATCGCCTCAAGCTTTTGCAGGTATTTGTCGGTTCGCCAGTCCTTGGCAAGCTCAACTGAGGCACGGGCCAGTTGGCCGGGGGTTGCCTCGAGCTTGGTTTCGAGCCGTTCGAGCAGCGTAAAGGCATCCGCCGTCGATCCGGCAAACCCTGCGACCACGTCCATTCCACCGGGCGACAGCCGACGCACCTTGCGGGCGGTGCCTTTGATCACGGTCTGACCCAGGCTGACCTGACCATCGCCTGCAATCACCACTTCGCCGCCCTTCTTGACGCCGATGATCGTGGTGCCGTGCCAGCCGGGGAAATCTTGCTCTGCCATGGGCCTCTCTCCTTTGCGTTCTGGCACTATATGGAGGCCGCAGGGGCCGGGGGCAAGAGTGGGCTTGATCGCGAATGGTCTTCACTATAGCGCGCCGCGCAGATCAAAGAAAAAGCCCCGCGCGGAACCGGCGGGGCTTTCTCTTAATTCGTTGCCGAAGGGCTTAGATCGAGTCTTCGATCCAGCTTTGCATCGCCGCCTTTGGACGCGCACCGGCAGTGTTGGCGACCACTTCGCCGTTCTTGAAGATGAACAGAGCAGGAATACCGCGAACACCCAGTTGCGACGGGGACATCGGGTTTTCGTCAACGTTGACCTTCACGATCTTGACCTTGCCATCCATCTCGTCGGACAGCTCTTCCAGAACCGGGCCAATCATCTTGCAGGGGCCGCACCATTCGGCCCAGAAATCCACCACGACGGGGATTTCGGAATTCTTCACTTCGGCGTCGAAAGTATCGTCGGTTACAGCGACAGTTGCCATTTGCACATCTCCTGAATGGGCTTTGCGAGCATTGGCCCGGAACCTAGGTGTCGGGACCGGGGGCGTCAAGCATCTGGGTGGTCGCAAGGGCATGTATCACCAGATCGTGTGGCAGGCGCATAAGGGTCGCGTTGCGGGTCCAGAGCAATGCAGTCTGGATTTTCCGGCCTGGGAAGACCTGTTCCAGGGCCTGGGCATAAGCGCCCATTTGCCGCAACAGACCGTCAGGGACGGTGTCGACACTGTCAGGCACTACCGCGTTGGTCTTGAAATCGACGGCAAGGATTTCTTCGTCGGTGATCACCAGCCGGTCGATGATGCCGTGGATGCGTCGACCGCTCAGCGTGGGCAGATCGGCGGTGATCGGGACCTCGGCCAGCGCAGCGGTTTGAAACAGTGCGGCCAGCCCGGGCTTGGTCAGGACGTTCTCTGCTTCGGCCAAGAGGAGATTTTGTTCTTCAGACCCGGCGTTGTCCTGACCCGAGAACAGAATACGCCCGGCCACATCGGGCCATTCGTTGGCGGGATGGGCAGGTAAAAACTCGAGCAAACGGTGGATTTGACGACCGCGGCGAAGTGCGGCCTCTTCATCGAGGCCTGCCTCACCCGGCAAGGCCTTGGCGCCGCCCAGATCCGAGGGTGACAGAGAAGTTGGTCGCGGCGCAGGGATGGGTGCGGGTTGGTCATGCCAAATTGGAAGGGCGGCGGTTTGGGCCTGCTCTTCGGGCAAAGGTAAAGTCTCTAGTTCTGCCCAATTCCCATGTTCGAGCCGCAATCCGTCGCCGCCTTCAAACCCGTGAGAAACGGCTCCTCGTGCTGTCAGGGCCGCGGCGATCTTGTTGTACCAGCTGGCGTCGTCCTCTATGCCGGCATCTCCGGCGGCAGCTACGATCAACCATTTCTCCGCGCGGGTCATCGCGACATAGAGTAGGCGTTCACGTTCTTCAGCCTCGCGTTGTTTGCGGGCCTCGATCAGCGTGGTGATATGTGAGGGCGTGGCATTCGAAGGCGGGCGCCAGAACATCCGATCGCCGTCCTTGAGGAGTGCGTCGCGAATGCGGATGTCACGCTTGGCCGTGTCGGGCAGGATTACGATGGGGGCTTCCAGCCCCTTGGCGCCGTGCACGGTCATAACCCGGATCTGCCGCCCGGCGCCTTCCATCTGGCGCTTGATCTCGACTTCGTCGGTCTCAAGCCAGACCAGGAAGCCGGTCAGTGAGGGGACGGCGGTGTGTTCGTAGTTCAGGGCCTGGGAAAGCAGCGCGTCGATTCCGTCTTCGGCCTCGTGCCCCAGACGGGCAAGAAGTTTGCGCCGCCCGTCATGGCGGGTCAGCATGCGCTCGATCAGGTCGAAGGGGCGCAGGTAATCTGCCTTGCTGCGCAGATCGTCGAGGATGCTCATGGTTTTCGGGTGATCGGCAGCCTGGTCACGCAGCGCCTCCCACAGGTACCCCTTGCGGCCATGGGACAGGGTGAAAAGTGCCTGTTCGTCCCACCCAAAGAGAGGTGACTTCAACGCGGTGGCGAGCGACAGATCATCCTCGGGCGTGGCAAGGAAGCGCAAGAGTGCCTCGATATCACGTACTGCCAGCTCGCCGCCGATCCGCAGCCGGTCGGCCCCCGCAATGGGCAGGTTCAGCGCCTTGCATTCACGGATGATGGCGTGAAACAGAAGCGAGCGGCGCTGCACCAGGATTAGCACGTCCCCGGCGTGTACAGGGCGCAGAGCAAAGCCACCATTTCGACCCAGTTGCACCGGAATATGCGCATTTTCGACCATTGACTTGATTCCGCGCGCGATCTCCCTGGCGAGGATCGAGACTGGATCATCGGGGCCGACCATATCCACCGGATCATACCAATCCTTCTGCTCAGGCCTGTCTTCTTTTTCGACCACGGGCCACAGGTCAACACGGCCGGGCATGGACTCGAAAAACGCCTTGTGGGTCTGATCACTGGCAAACCCGGCGGCTTCACGCCCTTTGAAGGTTTGATCGACCAGAGACAAAATAGCGTGAGACGAGCGGAACGAGTATTTTAGCACAGAGGACTGGAGCGGATGGTTAGTGCCTTCCAGACGCTCGGCAAATTCCGCCTGCATCCGGTCGAACTCACGCGGGTCGGCGCCTTGAAAGGAATAGATGGACTGTTTCTTGTCGCCCACTACAAAAATCGTGCGCAATACATCGGCGCGGGCGCCTTCGCCGGCAGTGAACTCCTGCGCCAGCCGTTCGATCACGTTCCATTGGGCGGGCGAGGTGTCCTGTGCCTCGTCCACGAGAATGTGGTCGATGCCGCCGTCCAGCCGGAACAGCACCCAGGCGGCCACTTGCGGATTGTTCATAAGGGTGCGGGTGCGCTGGATCAGGTCATCGAAGTCCAGCCAGCCATGCGCCTGTTTGCGGATCTCGTAACGGGTCAGGAAGGCGCCGGCGAATTGGTGCAGGGCATGGGTTTGACGAGCGGCCAAGAGGGCAAGACGGGTGTTGCGTGCGTTTTGGATGCGGGTCATGAGACCCTGCAGGCCATCCAGCACAGGACCGAGCTTTGCCTGGGTCGCTTTGGTTGGAAACGAGCCTAACTTGGCGGAAAACGGCATTTTTGCCGAAGCGCCTGTAAGAAAGACCGATTCAAGGATTGGTAAGGCGGAAAGGTCGAGTGCGCCGAGTTTGGTCAGCTTGTTAGCGGCCTGTTGATCGGTGACCGATCCTTCACGTAACACCGGCATAAGGCTTGCCAAAATGGCGACGTCACCGGGTGCGAATACATTTTCCGACAGGGTTGTCTCGGTGAACCCGGCGGGTAGGTCGAACGTGGTTAAAAGATCATTGAAATCGGACTCTGCCGAAAACCCCTCTGCATATCGGCAAATCTCGGCGGCCAGCATGTCCAGCGCGTCATCACCGGACAAGTAGCCAACGATTCCTTCGACCAGCGCCCGGTCTTCGCTTTCGGCCATCTGCTCCAGCACGTCCTGACGCAACAGCGCCGCCGTGCGGTCGTCCATTTCTGCAAAACGGGGCGAAACCCCGGCCTCGAGCGGGAAACGGCGCAGGATTGATGAGCAGAAGGCGTGGATCGTTTGGATCTTGAGCCCGCCCGGGGTTTCGATCGCGCTGGCAAAAAGGCGGCGGGCATCGGTCAGCTTTTGCTGCGTGATTGTCTCGGAGATGCCCAATTCGGCCAGTTCTTTGCGCAGGTCGGCATCGGGCAGCATCGCCCATTCCCCCAGTCGGGCAAAGAGCCGGTTCTGCATCTCGGACGCGGCGGCCTTGGTGTAGGTCAGGCAAAGGATGTGTTGCGGGTTGACTTCGTCCAGCAAAAGCCGCGCCACGCGGTCGGTCAGAACCCTGGTCTTTCCCGATCCGGCATTGGCCGACAGCCAGGTCGATTGATCCGGGCGGGCGGCTTTGATCTGAGCAAGGGTTGCGTCGTTGGGGGCGCTCATGTCAACACCTCCGATATTGCTTCGTCGGTGATGTCCCATTCGCCGAACCGGGCCAGTTGGTCGTAGTCGCCGACATCACGGCTTTCGAACATGGCACGGCGGGATTGAAAGCCTTGCTCGTCGCTGAGATAACTCGCGATCAGGGCGCGGAATTCGGTCCAGATCTTTTCAGGTGGTTCTTCGGTGATCGGAGCGGAAACCTCGCCGGGACTGGCGCCAATGCCGATATAGGCGGCAGCTTCAATCACGCTTGCGTCGATGCTTTTGAAACCACCATTTTCGGCAATAACAGTCTCTAACAAGAGTTGTTTGTCGAAGTGTTTCTGCTTGTCCTTCGACGGCGGTGTGCCGGTTTTGTAGTCATAGATGCGCAAGCCGCCGGTGGCGGTTCGGTCGATCCTGTCGGCCTGACAGGTCAAGGTAAAATCGGGGGCGGTCATGTCGCGTTTTCCGCTTACCTCGAAAGCAATCGGTTCGGCGGATTCGCGGCGGCGGTGTTCATCTGCCAGGAAACTGTCTGCCACGCGATCAAGCCGCGACAACCACATCAGCCGGGCTGCGGGCCAGGGAATTTCGGCCTCGATGACCTCGCGGGCGGCGGTCATGAGGGCGTCGCGGGACAGTTCTCCGTTCACGGTCATGCTGGATTTGATGAACCGTTCCATCACGTCATGGGTGACGATGCCGCGGGCCAGCGCGTCGGGCGTGCGCATCAGCGGGTCAAGCGGGCGCAGGCGAAGGACGTGGCGGGCATAAATTGCGTAGGGATCGCGGATCAGTTTCTGGATTTCGGTGACCGAAAGCTTGCGCGGACGCGCGGTGACCGGCGGGCGCGGGGCGGGGCGGAAGGCCGGGTCGTTCGGTTCCACGTCCTCCATGGCTTTCGCGAGCGCGAGCCAGCGCTTCCCGCGACTTCTCATGCCGTCGAGCGCAGTCTTGCCGCCCTGATCGGTCAAACCGCCCAGCAAGTTGATCAGCCGATTGAGCCACCGCGAGACCACGGTTTCAGCCTCGTCGGATTTGGTCGATCGGGTCAGCCAGACCTCTTTGGCGGCAATTGCTTGCTGGAAGTCATGGGCTGAGAGGCCGATGCGCCGCTCGGGCAGGAGTAGACCCGCATCGTGGCGCATTTTGCGGTTGAGCCAGGGATCGGGGGTTGGGGCCTCGGGCCAGCTGCCCTCGTTGAGACCAGCAAGGATCAACAGGTCGGCACCCTGCACCCTGGCCTCGAGCGTGCCCCAGATCAGGATATCGGGATGCGGGGTTTCGACCTCGCGCACTTCGCCGCCAGACAGGACCGCGCCGAAAAGGTTGGCATAGTCAAAAGCCGAGAGCGGGCCGCCTGCTGGCGCGGCGTCGATCAAGGCATCGACGATCTGCTTGGCAGCGTGACCGTCGGCGTGGTCCCACGGATGGGCGGTGGCGGTGGCGTCGCTGCCCCGGATGACGAGGTGGGTCAGGTCGATATGGGCGTTAAGCCGGGTCTCGAAAAGCAGGTCGCCATCGCTGACCTGTCCGGTGCAGGTCTCGGCCACCCAATCAGCCCAAGCCTCGCATTCGTGAGTCGCGCCCCAGGCGCGGATCATGTCGGCATCGGGATAGGGTGGACCCTTTTTGCGGAGGTGGAGTTCCAGATCGCGGGTTAGCCGCAGGTGATTGCCGCGCCCTTCCGCCGAATGGGTCAGCGGGTGCTTCAGCAGGGTCAGCAGGCTTTCCGCCGTCAGCCGATCCTGGAATAGGCCCACCACGTGGCGCATCAACCGACCGATGGGCGACAGGGCCAGCGGCTCGCCCGCGCTGTCATCGGGCAGTATGTTCCAGCGATCCAGCGCGGCGGCAACACGACGGGTCAGCATCCGGTCGGGCGTGATCAGTGCGGCGGTTTTGCCATCCTCGGCAGCTTGGCGCAGGCGTAGGGCAATGGCGAGCGCCTCGTGCCGGGCACCGGGGGCTTCAACAAGGGTGATGTCTTGCGTGGCTTTGTCCAGATCGGTCAGATACGGGCCGTCGCGCAGCCATTGATCGGTGACAGGCGCTGGGCGCAGGGCCAGCGAGACCAGCGCATTTCGGGCTGGGTTTGGAGGCGTCGTAGTGCCCCACTGAAGAATGTCGTTACGGCCAAGGTTCAGCGCCCGCATCAAAGCGTGGAAACGGTATTGTGGGTGATCCTCGGCCAGGAGCGGATCATCGAGCACGGCCCAGAGCTCGCCCGGCATGTCGAAATCGAAGCCCGGTAGAACAAGCGCGCCTTGCGGTAGTTTCGCAACGGCCTGCATCAAAAGCTGCGTTGCCCCGCGTGAGCCGGTCGAGCCTGCGATGATTACCGGGTGGTCGGGCGGGTTGGTTTGCCAGTTTGTGGTCAGCGTCTCGACAATGCGGCGCTGGCGGGCCTCGCCGTCAGGGGCGGCGTGGCTGGTCTCGCAATACTGCTGAACGATCGCCAGGAAATCCTTGGTGCGAGACCAGTGGCCGGATTGATCGTCAACCTCCAACCGGGCGATTACCTCGGGCGAGACACCTTCGCCCTGCATTTCGCCAAGAAGCGCAGCAAGGCTGTCAGCGAGATCAAAGAGGGCCGAGCGGGGGGCGAATTTGTCATTGGCATCAAGGAAGGCCGAGACCAGTTGCACCAGTTCAAGGCGACGTTGCAGCGGTGGCACGGCGGGAGGGATGTGATCAAGTCCGACCTCCTCTCCCAGATCGGTGACCAGTCGGATGCGGGGCAGGAGCAACGCTGGGCCGTCATCGAACAATGCGCGAATACGGCGCGCCATGCGGCGGGTATTAACGATCAGTTCGACCTTGGCCAGAACCTGTGGTGGCTGGCCTGCGAACTGTTCGATCAGGCCCGAGACCAGGGCGGCGGGAAAATCGACTCCAGAGGGGAGGGCAAAGACACGGGGTTTGTCGGAAGGCTCAAACATCGGCGCCGTCCAGCATGTTCTCGGCCAGGGTGATGCCTTCGGGGCGGCCGACATCGCACCAGCTGCCGGGGTATTCAACGCCGAAAAGTAGGTTCGATGCGCCCATCCGATTCCATAGCAGGTTCAGGGAAAAAGCCGGTTCGGTGATGTCATGAAGACCGGCTGTCTTGATGATCTGTACACCACCATAGATATGGCCGGGGCCGCGGGTTATGCGGCCCGTGTCATCGATCAGGAAGTCGCCCTTGCCTGCGTGGCCGATGGCATTGCTGCGAGGGACACAGATCAGCAGGGCGTCCATTTCGTCGGGGTTCCACGCTTGCGCCAGAAGGTCCAGCGGGTTGGGTCCGCGCCAAACCGCATCGGTATTCATGGTGAAGACAGGGCCACTGCCCAAGAGGGGCAAAGCGTGGCGCAAGCCGCCGCCGGTTTCGAGTATGTCGGGTGACTCGTGTGAATAGGTCACGCCGCGCCCTTCAAGATGGGTAATCAGCGGCTCGGGTTTGTAGTGCAGGTTGGCAACCACGCGGGACAGGCCCATGGGTTCGACCAGCGCAAGGGCGTGGTCGATCAGCGGTCGACCGGCGACCGGGATCATCGGCTTGGGCACACTGGCGGTCAGCGCCCCCATGCGGGTGCCGAAGCCCGCGGCAAATAGCATTATGGCGTCGGGATCTGTCCGCATTTGTCCTTTAACCGGTTGAGAAGCTCGGGGGTGGGTTCGGGCAGCGCCGCGCGCAGGATCTGGGCGACGGGGGCCATGGAAGGATGGGCGAGGTCGCGTTGGTAGAGGCCCCAGACACGGGGGATCAGATCAACGTAATGCGCCTTGCCATCGCGCAGGCAGAGCCGGGCAAACACTCCGAGGATGCGCAGATTTCTCTGTGCGCCTAGAAGGTGATAGGCGGTTTCAAATGTATCTCTATTCCAGCCTGAAAGCCGCAAATAGCGGGTGATCATGGCGTGCTCGATTGTGGGTGGGACATCACGGCGAGCGTCCTGCAGAAGCGAAACCAGATCATAGGCTGGGTGGCCTGTCATGGCGTCCTGGAAATCGAGCAGGCCAACGCGGGCGGGGCCACTGCGATCGGGCAGCCAGAGCAGGTTTTCGGCGTGGTAATCACGCTGGATCAGCGCCGACTGGTCGCCTGCGTGATCGGTCAAAAGCGGGAGGAAGGCCGATGTAAACGCGGTGCGGGCAGTCGGGTTTGGTGCGGCACCGTGGCCGAGATACCAGTCAAAGGCCAGCGCGGCCATGTCAGTCATCACCTGCGGGGAATAGGCGGTAAGGTCGGCTGGCAGATCGGCCTGATGAAGGGTCCAGAGCGCGTCGATGGCGGTTTCATAGAGCGGCGTTTCAAGCGCGGGATTGTCTGGGATGACCCTGGCAAAGAGCGCGTCTCCCAGGTCTTCCAGCAAGAGGAATCCGTGCTTGGCATCCTGCGCTATGACCAGGGGGGCGGACAGGCCCAGCCCGGTCAGGTGTCCGGCGATATGCACAAAAGGACGAACATCCTCGCCCGTTTCTGGAGGGGCGTCCATCAGGATCGCGGGGCCGTGTTCCGGATGAGACAGACGTTCGTAGCGCCGGTTCGAGGCATCGCCTGCCAACGGCGCGCGCGTCGCATCGCCCCAGCCGTTGTTCGACAAGAAGGCGGTGGCGAGATCGTCACGCGATCGCATTGGTGATTCCTTCCAGCCGAGTGCTCCAATCAGGCTCGGTCCAGGTAATTCCGAGGGTACGGGTTCCGGCTTCTGGCGTCATAGCAAAGGCAAGGGACAGCGCGTTTGTCGGGGCAAGCTCTTCGAGTCGGTCGGGCCACTCCACCAGACAGATCGCATCCTCGAAAGCCTCGAGCAGGCCCAGTTCGACCACCTCGTCGGCGTGGGAAAGGCGGTAAAGGTCGGTATGCCACAGCTCTCCTTTTGAGGTGTCATAGACCTGAACCAGGGTGAAGGTTGGTGAGGGCACGTCCTCTGGTTTGTCCTGCAGCGATTGGATTAGCGAGCGGGCGAAGTGGGTTTTCCCAGCGCCGATGTCACCGGACAGAAGAAGCACGTCACCCGTGTGCAGAACCTGCCCGATTTGCGTAGCAAGATCGGCGGTCATATCGGGAGAGGTCAGTGTGATGTGAAACGGGGCAACCGGCATGGCGCGAGATTACCTACCCTGCCCGGTGCTGCAAGCCCGTTTGCGGGGTACAGGCGTCAGGCACCCTCTTTTCCGGCAGTCTGCGGCGCGGTTTCGAAAACCGGACGCAAGCGGAATCCGACAAGCGTTGCGCCACCGGACAAGGGGGCGACGCGACATTCCAGAGCGGTACCATTCGTCATAGTCACGTCGGAAAACCAGTCGGCCCGATCATTTGGATCATTGAAATATTCTTGCAGCTGAGGCCAAAATGGCCCGGGTTTGGCCATCTTGCGCCATTGCGTCATCGCATCGCGGATCGTGACATCGGCAAAGCTGGAATCCGGGTCCATTTTCCACAGCTTGCGAAACGCCAGGTTCGACATTGTCAGCGTACCACTGGTCGAGAACACCGCGATTGCCTCGTCCAGCGTGTCGATCGCCGCCTGACCAAGGTTTAGTTGGGCGCGGAACCGGCGGGTTAGAGAAATCTCTGCAGAGATATCCTCGAACAAGAGCGCGATGGCGCCATCAGGATGCGGCCGCCCGGTCACGCGATAGGTCAGACCGGATGGCAAGGTCCAGATTTCCTGAAACCGTCCATCCACCGATGCGATCACCATATCGGTGATCTGTTGCCGCCAATTGGCATAGTCCTTTGGTTCGGGCATCATGCGGTTGTCGCGCAGCATGTCGAAAAATGTCAGAAGAGTGGGGCGTGTTGACAGGAACTCGGCAGGCAGCGCCAACAGGTCAATCAGCGCGGGATTAAACAATGCCAATTGCCTTTCGCGATCGAAGATTGCCAGTCCGGTGGAAAGCTGTGCAAAGGTCTTTGTCAGGGTCTGAACGAATTTACGCTGAGCGGTTTCAGCCTCGATCACGGCATCAATATCGATAGCGAGCCCCATCGTGCCACCATCCGGCGTCGCCAGTTTGGACGCGTTGAACCATTTTGGTTCACTGGTTTTCTGATCCACAACCATTGTCCGTTGCGTGTGCGATGTTTGCCCGTTGGGAAGGGTCAGGTCGAACTCTTGAATAAGCGCGCCCTCGGCTATCGGGGAGACTCGCTTCAACAGCTGGAGATAAGCGCGGTTTGCCCAATCGATCATACCCTTCTGGGACTGCAACCAGATCGGATAGGGAAACATCTCGGCGATTTCCGAGATCTTGTTGAGCTGATCCAACTGCCTGATGCGAAGGTGCCTGTCGGCTGCGGTGGCGGAATCGGGCTCCTCAAGGCCCACCCTGAGTTTGCCGTTCACAACCCCGAGCCTTAGGGAGGCGCGATCGCCAGAGATTGCCGCATCGATTTGTATCGGGCCCAGGTCGCGGGCCTCAGCGGCGGTGGCGGGCAAACCAGGAAACCGAGCACTGAATGCTCGATGCAGAAGGCTCCAGTCGTGTCCGTTTGTGGGGCCGACATCCGTCAGGATGCCCTCGGCAATTGGGGTGGCATCAACGATCAGGTCGCCTTCGAGGAGGTAGTTGACCGTCGCACGCGGCGGCCTGTTTGCGTTCTTCCAACCATCCAGCCGTGAAAGGATCCAAAGAGCGCCGATGGCCAGGCCAAGGCACAACACTGCCATCGCAAGAATTGTCAAAACATCCACACCGGTCATCTATCTTCCCCAAGACCCAACATCGCCCGGCTTCAGTACCCGGGACGAACCCACCAGTCCCCCCTGAAGAAGACTGATTCCAATTGGTTAACGAGACGTAAACACGGCGTCATTTTCCGGCTTTTGTGATCTTAAACCTCCAAGGGACGGTTTTGACCGATTGGCATCGCATCGCCGCCGAAGCGGGCATCGATTTTGGCGAAGGGCCAGGTCACGGCGACGATGGCACCACATCTCGCGGACGCAACGGTATCTGCATTTTGTAAATCACTCCCGTTGGCAAAGGTCAGTTCGGCCCCGGTGCGTTCAAGCAGGGTTTTGGCGATGAACAGGCCAAGCCCCATGCCCTCATAGGCGGGGCGCGAAGCACCGTCGGTCGCGCTTTTCTTGCCGCTGCGCATGAACGGGTCGCCGATTCGCCCGATTAAATGCGCCGGAAAGCCCGGACCGTCATCCTGAATGCGTATTGTGATTTTGCCATGCGACCAGGTGGTTTCAACCCAGACATTTTCCCTGGCGAAATCGACGGCGTTCTGGATCAGGTTGCGCAGACCGTGAACGATTTCGGGGCGCCGCGCTATGACGGGTTGAGGAAGCTCGGTTCCCAGATGTGACATGGTTTCGAAATGCAGCGCCTTGCCGCGGTCGACATGCGGTTCGGCGGCCTCGTCCACGACGGCGGTGACAGGGGCGTGGCGCATGTAGAGGTCGTCTTTGCCGATCTGTCCCATCGAGCGCAGAATATCACGGCAACGGTCAGTTTCCTGATTGATCAGGGTCACATCTTCAAGAACGTCGGGGTGATCAGACAGGTCCTCCATCAGCTCGGATGAGGCCAGTTTGATCGTGGCCAGCGGCGTTCCCAGCTCGTGCGCGGCAGCGGCGACGATGCCGCTGAGATCGGACAGCTTCTGCTCGCGGGCGAGCGCCATTTGCGTTGCTTGCAGCGCATCCGACATCGAATGCGCCTCGGACGAGATCCAGCGGGCATAGACCGACAGGAAGACCACAGCGATGACGATTGCGACCCAATTGCCGAACACGAACAATTCGCCCACCCAAAGAACCGTACCCGCGGATGTTCGCAGCGGCATGTGAAATTCGGCCAGCAACGACACGATCAGGATGGCCATGGCCCCCAGGAACACGGTGCTGCGCAAACTGAGCGCGGCAGCCGACACGGTAACCGGCCCAACGATCAAAAGAGCAAACGGGTTGTTCAGCCCGCCGGACAGATACAAAAGCGCAGACAGTTGCAGAAGATCGAACAGAACCATCAACAAGTTTTCGCGTTCGGTCAGGCGCTTGCTTTCGGGAAAGATGAACATTGCCACAAGGTTGGCGATCACCGCCAGGCCGATCACCAGATAGAACAGGGCTGATTCGAGTTTCAGATCGTAGTAAAACCGCGCCACCAACAGCGCCCCGATCTGCCCGGCAATGGCCACCCATCGTAACCAGATGACGGTGCGCAGACGAATCCAGTTGCCCCGCTGACCGCCGCCGACGAATCCGATCGATGTATCTGTCATCTGCGCGCCTTCGTCCCGTTGCATCCTTTGAATTGATTGTTAGATGTGACGCGGGCGCCAATCAATGGCGGGTGATGGCGAGAGGGAAAAAGCCAATGACCAAGTACTATGCATGGGCTGCCGTTGTAGCGGTTGTTTTGGCGATTGGCGCCATCGTCGTGCTTACCATGGGCGGTTGGGGTCCGGATGACAAATACGCCCAGTGCCGAGCCACAAAAACCGCAGGCGGTGTTGGCTCCCTTGGCGGGCCATTCACCTTGGTCGATTTCGATGGAGAAGCGGTCACCAGCGAACAAGTAATCGATCAGCCGTCTTTGCTGTATTTCGGCTATACGTTCTGCCCGGATGTCTGTCCTCTAGACAATTCGCGCAACGCCGAGGCGGTCGGCCTTCTGGATCAACGCGGGTTGACCGTCAAGCCGGTGTTCATCTCCATCGATCCTGAACGAGATACGCCCGAAGTGATGCGTGATTTTGCCGAGACTTTCGACAGCATTATTGACGACGTGGACGGGGTCGAAGGAAACCTTGTCACACCCCGATTTGTTGGCCTGACCGGATCGATGGAACAGGTGAAGGCGGCCAGCAAGGCCTACCGCACCTATTTCAAGAAGCAGGAGCCGGAAGAAGGCGACGAAGAGTACTACCTGGTTGACCACTCGACCTGGAGTTACCTTGTCTTTCCGGGCGAAGGTCTGGTCGGGTTGTTTAAGCGAGGTGAATCACCACAGCAGGTGGCGGACCGGATTGGGTGTTTTGTGGAAAATCGTTAAGTCTCCGGCGGGTTTGACGAACCCGGGGGCGCGGGATACAACCGACACAGGCAGACTTGCGTGATCGGGGAGGAGACCGGCGTGACCGAAGAACTTATGGACATCGGTGAAGACAAATCGCTGCTCATCCTTGATGATGATGAACCGTTCCTGCGACGGCTGGCCAAGGCGATGGAAAAACGCGGGTTCGAGGTGGAAACTGCAAGTTCTGTTGCCGCTGGCAAGGCGATCGCCACCGCCCGCACCCCGGCCTATGCGGTGTGCGACCTGCGGCTCGAGGATGGCAACGGGCTCGACGTGGTCGAGGTGCTGCGCGAGAAGCGTCCCGATTGCCGGGTTGTGGTTCTGACCGGATATGGCGCGATTGCCACCGCCGTTGCGGCGGTAAAGATCGGCGCGACCGATTACCTTTCGAAACCCGCGGACGCCAAGGACATTACCAACGCCCTGTTGGCGGGGGAAAACGAACTGCCGCCGCCGCCGGAAAACCCGATGAGCGCGGATCGGGTGCGTTGGGAGCATATCCAGCGCGTCTATGAGCTGTGTGATCGCAACGTGAGCGAGACCGCGCGGCGGCTGAACATGCACCGCCGGACCTTGCAGCGTATCCTCGCCAAACGCAGCCCGCGATAACGTCAAAACACGACCTGACAAGAAATACTCTCGCGGTGCCGGAATCGGTTCGTGAGGGAAATGGTTAACGCCTCGAATTAACCGAAAATTAAGGTGCTGGAATCCGTCTGCTATCTGTCGGGTATCCGTCTGGCGTTCGGTGGGGCAGGGATTGGTTAGGGAAAAGAGTTAACGCAACGTGCGCGCAGACATGGTACTCTGTTGCTTTACTTTACGGCTTTTCTCAACTCGCGTTTCATCTTCTCGAATTTGCGATTGCTGGCCTTGCGATTGCCCTGACTGGAAAACCGAAGTTTGACGATGCAATTGTTGACGACACCTACTGTCACGTAATCGTTCGTGACCGGGTGCCCTTTGGGTTCTAAGAATAATTTCGATTCCATGTAGAGAACACCTGGAAACGTACCTTCGCCCCCGATCTCCATCGGTGTCTCCTGACCGGCTTCGGTGATCCCTTTGTTGGCCAACATTACAAGTCGTGCTTCAATTGCTGCGCGTGTGGCGCGCCCTAGCTCGTCCACCAAGTGCTTCTCGCGGATTTTCTTGCGCTGCATGTCGAAAAAGAACAGTGTCGCCCATGTCTTGCCAAGCGTTCCATATTGAAGCGCGTAGCCGCCGCCACGATTGGATTTCTCGTAGTTTTTACCTGACTTCAAGGCCAAGCCGCCTAGTGATTTTGGCCCAGCAGTATATAGCGCCTGGCATTGTTTGACGTCAGCAAAAACAGGCGTCGCGATGCCGAGAACAAATGTGATGCAGACGAGAAAGAGTTTCATTGCGAATATCCCAAGTGCAATGGAGCTGTGATTACACTTTCAAATTGTATGCCCGGGGTGGCGATGTAAAGCGGATAGCGGACAGGGGATCACAGATCGTAACGTTTGCAGATCCTCGCCACGACGGTGCCATCATCCAGCACGCTGTCTTCGACCCGCTTCCAATCCTCAAACCCACGCGATTGGTAGTAGGTCAGACCGCTTTCATTGTCGGCGCGGATGGTGGCGTTGATCCAGGAGTATCCAAGATCATGAGCGGCCTGTTTGGTGGCTTTGAACAGGCGTGACCCGATGCCAAGGCCGGTTTGGCCCACACGGACGAAAGTAGCGATGTCGCAGGCGTCATAGGGAAGGCCCTCTTTCGGGCCGATGGATTGAAACCCCAGAAGCATTCCGGTGTCATCTTCGGCCAGATGCCAGGCGCCTGCGCTTCCGTCTTGTGTCATCCATTCGGACAGAATATCGCCGGTGACTGGCGTTGTCTTGGCGGTGGTGCCGCCGAGCGCGATGATCGCATTCAACAGGTCGGCCATGGCGCGGCTGTCGGCCGGGGTGGCGCGACGGATGTGAATCACGGGGTCATCCCGGCCAATAGCGTTTCGTGCCGGGCGGTGAAATCACGGCGCACCTCGACCGGGGGGCGTAGGTGGATATCGAGACCCTCAATGAGGGCCGGGTCGGGCTTGCCAAAGAACCTGTCGGCTTCGGCTTTGGTGAAACCTGCGATCTGGGTGGCCTCCATCCAGGCCGAGACACGGTCGGCCGATTTGATCTTTTTCTTGATGTTGGCGGGCACGGCGGCGGGCAGGCCAAAACGGATATGGATGGCCGCCGTCAGCCGGTCATCGAGCGCGCCGTAACCGGGACCGACAGCTGCCTTCACAGGTGAAATCATGTCACCGATCACGTATTCGGGGGCGTCATGCAGAAGGGCGGCAAGGCGCCATTTTGCCGGTGATTTAGGCTCTAATCTTGCGTAAATCGTCTCTACCAGCAGAGAATGCTCGGCCACGGAATAGGGCCAGTCGCCAAAGGTCTGACCGTTCCAGCGGGCCACGAAGGCCAGGCCATGGGCGATGTCCTCGATCTCGATATCCATCGGTGTGGGATCGAGCAGGTCGAGCCTGCGACCCGAGAGCATCCGTTGCCATGCGCGAGGCTGTTTCATCGCGATCTCCTGTTGTCAGGCCACATGACTAGCTTGCCGGTCTGCGCCTGTAAACATCACCAAAACCACACGCAGAGATGAGCGCCCGTGCGCAGGTTGGGTGATGAGAACCGGCGGTCGCAAGCCCATATCAATAGCATAGCGAAATCCGGGGCGATGCCCCGAACCACAAAGGAGCACATCATGTACAAACGTCTTTTCGCCAGTGCGGTTATTTTTGGTATGGCCGCGATTGCGCCGCCAGCGCATGCACAAGCCCGCTGTGTCGGGCGCGACGCATTGGTTGCCGGGTTGGAGAAACGCTATGCCGAAGCGCAGATCGCCACGGGGCTGCAATCAAATGGAGTTCTGATCGAGATCTGGGCGTCGCCAACGACCGGGACCTGGACGATTTTCCTTACCGATCCCGAGGGCATTGCCTGCGTCACGTCAAGCGGCGAGGGCTTGGCGCTTGGGCTGCTGCCCAACATGGCCAAGGGGGTGGCCGGGTGAGCTTGAAAACCTGAAAAATCGGCTAAAATTCTCGATGCCCCAATCTTGCCACAATTGGGGCAAGCGATGGACACAATCCCGGCGCACAATGGTCTTTGTTCGGATCTCCAGCTGCCACTGGTGCCGGGCCGGGGCAAAAAAGTGACCATCGGCGCGCGCATTCAGGATCCCAAGAATATGGCAAGGGCGCGCCGTTCTCTCCCTCCAAACCGGCGCGCCCTTGAAGCCAAGGGTGAGCAGTTGGAAAGGGGAACAAAAATGCTGAAACGTTTGATTGCCCTTGGATTGGGGTTGGGTGCGATGATTACGGCGCTGCCGGCGCACGCCGAAGATTGTGCGTCACGTGATCTGGTGACAGCGCGATTGACGGACGAGTTTTCCGAGCAATTGACCGCGGGTGGGTTGCAGGATGCTTCTGACGCAGCCTCGATCGTCGAGGTATGGGCCTCGCCCGAGACAGGCACATTCACCGTGATGCTGACCGATGCGCAGGGGGTGAGCTGTATTCTGGCGACGGGGACGGACTGGATTGAGCGTAAGGCAACAGCAGACCTGACAGATATCGCCAGCTAGGCCAGGACTGAGGGTCCGGATTAGGAGGCGAGGAAGATCGTATTGCGTTCGATCGCACCGGCCCGCTGATAGCCGGCCTTTGGTGCGAGTTCGTCGAGCACGTTTAGAAACGCCCGATCGCGCCACGCCTTGCCGGATTCCAGAAGAACCATCGGAGCATGGTCATTGAGAATGCGCGTCGCCCCGCGCAGCGCCTGTTCCTCGAAACCTTCGACATCGAGATGCAGAACCGAAACCTTGCGCGATTTTGGCACCAGGCTGTCGATGGTCTTGAGGTCGACGTCGATTGTGCGGTGGTCGCCTGAGGGAAGATCGGTGACTACCTTTTCCCCGGCCGCGATTTTCCGTCCGCTTGGGCGGGCAATCTGCAGCGTGACGGTGCCCGCCTTGTCGCCTACGGCGATGTTGTGAAGTTTGACGTTTTTCAACCCATTGAGGCGGATGGTTTCCTGGCAAGCGTCATGGCTGATCGGGACCGGCTCGAACGTGTGGATCCGGGCCTTGGGGGCGAGGCGCGCGGCCAGGGCCGGGATGAAATCGCCGATGAAGGCGCCCCCGGTCACGATGTCCCCGCCGCCCAGATGGCGACGCAGAAACCTGAGGGTTGCAGGCTCGTAAACGCCGCCCCTGTTCAGGATATCGGCAATTTCGCGCCCCAGATAGTCATGCGGCACGCAGTAAAACCCATATTCATTCGCCAGGATGGAGTGCTCGAAATCGAGCGCCTTTGTCTGCTTTGCCTTTGCCATTGTTTGCCTGTTCGAGGTTTTTCGCCAAAGCTTATCCGCATTGTGCCACAAAGCAAGGAGTGTTACACGCGCCGCAAATTAGTGGAGCAATGCAAAAAATGACCGCAGATTACATCGTCAAAGACATCTCGCTTGCCGAGTATGGCCGCAAGGAGCTGAACATTGCCGAAACCGAGATGCCGGGGCTGATGGCCCTGCGCGAGGAATATGGCGATAGCAAGCCGCTCAAGGGCGCGCGCATCGCGGGCAGCCTGCACATGACGATCCAGACCGCGGTTCTGATCGAAACGCTGGTGGCGCTGGGCGCCGACGTGCGCTGGGCCTCGTGCAACATCTTTTCCACACAGGATCACGCGGCGGCGGCGATTGCCGAGGGCGGCACGCCGGTGTTCGCCATCAAGGGCGAGACGCTGGAAGAATACTGGGATTACGCCGACCGTATCTTCATGTTCGAAGAGGGCGGCTGCAACATGATCCTGGACGATGGCGGCGATGCCACCATGTACATCCTGATCGGTGCGCGCGTCGAAGAAGGCGAAACCGACCTGATCGAGAACCCGCAGAGTGAAGAGGAAATCTATTTCTTCAAGCAGATCAAGAAACGGATGGCCGAGACTCCCGGCTGGTTCGTGAAACAGCGCCACATGATCAAGGGTGTTTCCGAGGAAACCACCACCGGTGTGCACCGTCTGTACCAGCTGATGGAAAAGGGGCATCTGCCCTTCCCGGCGATCAACGTGAACGATTCTGTCACCAAGTCGAAATTCGACAACAAGTATGGCTGCAAGGAATCGCTGGTGGACGGTATCCGCCGCGCCACCGACACGATGATGGCGGGCAAGACCGCCGTGGTTTGTGGTTACGGTGATGTTGGCAAAGGCAGCGCCGCATCGCTGTCGGGCGCTGGTGCCCGTGTGAAAGTGACCGAGATCGATCCGATCTGTGCGCTTCAGGCGGCCATGGACGGGTTCGAGGTTGTGACGCTGGAAGAGGCTGTGCCGACGGCAGACATCTTCATCACCACCACCGGCAACAAGGACATCATCCGCATCGAGCATATGCGCGAGATGAAGGACATGGCGATTGTCGGCAACATCGGCCACTTCGACAACGAGATCCAGGTTGCCGCGCTGAAGAACCACAAATGGACAAATATCAAGGACCAGGTGGACATGATCGAGATGCCATCGGGCAACCGGATCATTCTTCTGTCCGAAGGTCGTCTGTTGAACCTTGGCAATGCCACCGGCCACCCGTCCTTCGTGATGTCGGCGTCCTTCACAAATCAGGTGCTGGCTCAGATCGAGCTGTGGACCAAGGGCGACGATTACGACAACGAGGTCTTCGTTCTGCCCAAGCATCTGGACGAAAAGGTGGCCAAGCTGCACCTGGATCGGATCGGGGTGAAGCTGAGCCAGCTGAGCCAGGAACAAGCGGAGTATATTGGCGTGACCGTGGACGGTCCGTTCAAACCCGAGCATTACCGGTATTGATCGGGAATGGTGCGCAGAAGCGCACCCTACGTTTTTCCGCCGCTCCTGGTTTTCAGGGGCGGCGGTTTTCTTTGTGCCGCGGGTGTCGCAAATTTCTTGACGGACTGAATTTCGGGATGCAGTTTTGGCTTGTTGCAAGGAAATTGGGCCAGCCAAGAAAACGCCGGTCCGTTATTTAGGAGATTGAGTTTATGATATCTTCTTTTCTGAAAACCTGTCTTTCCAGTCTTACTACGGCAGTTGTGCTGAGCCTGTCGGTCAGTGTGACGTCAGTGGATGCCAAGCCCAAGGTTTCGGTTGTGAACAAGACGTATTTGGTCGATGCCACAACGGTGCAAGGCCTGCGCAAGCAGATGAAACAGCGTGGTCCAAAAGGGCACTGGGCCTATACCGATTGGTACGTGAAATGGTCCGGCAGCTGCAAACTGTCGGTCAAGATCACCTACACGATGCCTAGGCACAAGAACGAGGGCAAACTTGACCCGGCCTTGCGAAAGCGTTGGAAGGCGATGGTGCGGGCCCTGAAGGCGCACGAGGAAAAGCACGGAGCGCATGGCGTCCAAGCGGCGCGGGAAATCGAGAAAACCAGATGCGCCAATGGTGACGCGGTGATCAAGAAATGGAACAAACAGGACAAGGTTCTGGACAAGCGCACCAAGCACGGCAAGACCGAGGGCGTCGTTCTTCAGTAGCGATCCGGACTCAGGCGTTGCGCAGCCAACCTTCAAGCGCCGCCGCGTCGGGCAGCCCGCCGGAATGCACCAGTTTTCCATTCATGGAAACGCCGGGGGTCGAGACCACGCCGGCCATCGCGATGGCGGCGTAGTCGGTGATTTTCTCGACCGAGACCTCCGCGCCGAGTTTAGCGGCGGCATCGGTCACCATTTGCGCGGTGGTGTCACAGCGTTTGCAGCCGGGGCCGTAGACTTTGACATCGATTGTCATGGTTAGGGACCTTTCAGAACAAGAGATTGAACAGGAAGCCGACGCAGAGGATGCCGCTGCCCACGACGCCGACAAAGACGGCGATCAGGCGGGCGGTCAGCACTTTGCGTAGGATGATCATTTCGGGAAGGGAGAGCGCGATCACCGACATCATGAAGGCGAGCGTTGTGCCAAGGGCCGCGCCTTTGCCGAGAAGCGCTTCGACAATCGGGATGACCCCGGCGGCGTTGGTGTACATCGGGATGCCCAGGACGACGGCGGCCGGCACCGACCACCATGCATCTGCGCCCATGATCCGCACCATCAGGTCGGCGGGCACATAGCCGTGAATCAACGCGCCGATGGCAATGCCAAGCACGACCCATTTCCAGACCTTGCCAAAGATGTCGCGTACCGCCTCAACCCCGGCGGCATAGCGATCGGGCCATGTTAGAGACTGATTCAGTGTTTCAACGGCGGCCCCGGCATGAATCTGGCGGACCCAGTCTTGCAACCAGTGTTCCAGTTTCAGGCGGCCAATGATCCAACCCGCGATGACGGCGAGCGCAAGGCCGAACCCCATGTAGGTGAGTGCGACTTTCCAGCCCAGCAGGCCAAAGAGCAAGGCAAGCGCGATTTCGTTCACCATCGGTGCGGCGATGAGGAAAGAGAAGGTCACGCCAAGAGGCACACCCGCCGAGACGAAGCCGATGAAAAGCGGCACCGCCGAGCAGGAGCAGAACGGCGTGACCACGCCAAGACCGGCAGCCATGACATTGCCGGCGCCTTCGGCCTTGCCGGATAGGAGCGCACGGGTGCGTTCAGCAGAAAAGAAGCTGCGCACCACACCCATGGCAAAGACGATGAGCGCGAGCAGCATCAGCACCTTGGGCACGTCATAGAAGAAAAACGCCAGCGCCTCGCCGGTGTGGCTGTGGCGATCGACCGGCAGGAGCGAGACCAGCCAGTCCGAGATTGGGATGAGCTGGCGATAGAGCAACACCCAGGCGACCAGAAAGGCGATCAGGCCTAGGGTCTGGACCAGAGTCGAACGGGGGTGTGGGGGCAGATCGGTATGGGCAGTCATGCGGCCTGTTCCTTAGGTTCGGACGCGAGAACAGCATCAAGTACGGCGCGCAACTCGGGCTGCAGGTCTAGGTTGAGACGGTACCGTACCCATTGCGCATCGCGCCGGTCGCGGACAAGACCGGCATTGCGCAGCACTGACATGTGCCGCGACATGCGCGATTGGGTGGCGTGAAGGCGTACCATCAATTCGCAGACACAATGCTCGCCCCCATCGGCGAGAATCCGGATAGCACCCAGACGGGTGGGTTCGGCCAGGGCGTTCAGAACTGGTAAGATCAAGAGGGCCTCCTTTTCGCATATGCGTTTAGGCGCATTTGCGGCAGAGCGACATGATCGGGATCAATTTCGAAGCCTGAGTTCACGGCAAAACAGTGCATGGGAATTTACAGGGAAAACTTGCCAAGTTTTCCCTTTGTGCGGGCAGAAACAATCGCTAGTCTCGGACGCAGCGCCAGCAGGGGCTTTTTGTACAGGGCGGCGGTGGCCGCGAAACTGGGAGAATACACATGGGAAAACGCGATGATCTGATCGCTCAATATGCAGACGATCTGAAGAACAAGTGCGGCATGACTCCGGACATGGATCTGCTGACCAAGGTCACCATCGGTTGTGGCCCGGCAATCTATAACCCGGACGCATCGACCGTGGCCGCCACGCAAGAGCACGAGCTGGAAACCGTCAAGAACAACTTCCTGATCAAGAAGCTTGGCCTTGCAGACGGTCCGAACCTTGATGAAGCGATCCAGTCGGTGATCGAAACCTATGGCCGGTCCGAGCGCAACAAGTACCGCGCCGTTGTTTACTATATGCTGACCAAGCATTTCGGCAAGGAATCGGTCTACGGCTGATCCCCGACCTGCATGAATTGAGAAACGCCCGTGGTATTGCCGCGGGCGTTTTTCGTTAGGCGAAGCGGGTAGGGACAATGCCCGTCAACCTTTAGATACTTGGCGTTTGCCTGAATCATCCAATCGCGGCTAGGGTCATGGATGACCGAGCCAGGACGGCCGGACCCAGTTCAAGAACACGTGTGGTGCGTTGGGAGCACGTGGGGAAACGGAGGGTTCAGGCAGTTCGGCCGAACCCTCCGTTTTGTTTCTCGAGTGGTTGTTCAGAACAGTTCGAGCACAAGCCCGATGATGCCACATCCGATCGTGGCATAGCCGCCGTCGATCGCGGTGAGCTTGCCCGGGCGTCCGGCAAAGGCATAGTTGGTGGCAATCCACGGTGTGGCAAGGAACAAACCAATGCCAAGACCGGACATCAGCCCCTTTCCGGTGCCCGAAACACCACCCAGAGCAAAGACGTGGCGCATCATGCCGGCCACAACGATGGCGCAGATGAAAGCGATGACATAGGGCATGGCACCGGCGTTCTGCGTCGGCCGGCCGTTTTCATCCGCCTCGACGCCGGCGGCCTCCATCCATGGACGGGCTAGGGACATGTACCAGATGGCGCCGAAAATGTAGCTGGCGACGGCGGCCGCCAGAGTGTTGACGATCTCCATGAGAGCTCTCCTTAGTGTTCGCGCTTGAGCTGTGGACAGATTGCCGCAGATGCCGCGGATCGCCTAGGGAAAACTAACCCCCGATCAGGCGGAAATACCGGCCGCGGCGCAGATGATCTTCCATTCCTCTTCGGTCACAGGCTGAACCGAGAGGCGTGAGTTCTTGACCAGCACCATGTCGGCAAGGCGCGGGTCGGCCTTGATCTGATCCAGCGTGACCGGCGTTTTCACCGGCATCACCGCCTTGATGTCCACGCATTCCCAGCGGGGATCATCGGTGGTGCTGTCCGGGTGTGCGGCGGCGATGACTTCGACCACGCCGACCACGGACTTTTCCTTCATCGAGTGATAAAAGAAACCGCGATCCCCGATCTCCATCTCACGCATGAAATTGCGGGCCTGGTAGTTGCGCACGCCGTCCCACTCTTCGCCCATATCGCCCTTGGCAACCTGGTCGTCCCAGCCCCAGGTATTGGGTTCGGATTTGAACAGCCAGTACCGCATCAACCGATCACCTTGTTCCATTCGATCAGTTCGACCGAGGCAAACAGGCCGGCCTTGGCGTAGGGGTCATTGTCGGCCCAGGCCTGCGCAGCGCCCATATTGTCGACATTCAGCACGATCAGCGAACCGGCCATGTTGCCATCGATCAGCAACGGTCCGGCCTGGAACACGGTGTCACCGGAGGATTTGAGGTAGTCCACGTGTGCGGGCCGGTTTTCCATCCGGGTGTCAAGCGCACCGGGATTGTCACGGGCGATCAGGGCAACAAGCATTTATTCTTCCTTCAATGGGCGTGACAGCAGCATATCCATGGCTTGCCGCACATCAATCTTTCCGTCAAGCAAAGCGGTCACCGCATGGGTGATCGGCATATCGATCCCAATCTCATGCGCGCGGGCCAGCGCGGCATGTGCGGTGGCGGCGCCTTCGACGGTGATGGTGGGGTCGAATTCTTCGCTCCGTCCAAGGCTGAGACCGTAGCGGAAGTTGCGCGACCCTTCGGAGGTGCAAGTCAGGGTGAGATCACCAAAGCCTGACAGCCCGGCCAGAGTTTCCGGCTGTGCCCCAAGCGCAAGCGCCATGCGTTGCATTTCGGCATAGCCGCGCGTCATCAGGGCGGCGCGAGCGCTGTCGCCCAGTCGCGCGCCGATCACAGCGCCACAGGCAATCGCCATGACGTTTTTCAAAGCGCCGCCAAGCTCGGCCCCGGCGGTGTCGGTGGTGCGGTAAAGACGCAGGTTGGGCGTTGTTAGAGACTGTTGCAGCGCCGCGCCGATGGTGTCGTCGACGCAGGCCAGGGTGAGTGCGGTTGGCAGGCCCTGGGCGATATCGGCGGCAAAGCTGGGGCCGGTCAGGATGGCAGGGGTGGCGCTGGGCACGCATTCGGTGATGGTCTGGACTGGTCCAAGATGGGTGGTCAGGTCCATGCCCTTGCAACAGGCGACAAGGATGCGATTGGCGAAAAGTGTGGCGTTGCCCTGAAGCAGGGTCCGGATCGTCTGCATCGGCACGGCCAGAAGCAGAGTGGCGTGAGCGGGGATGCCCGTGAGTTTTTCCACCGGGGTGATGTTGTCGGGCAGGGGCACGCCGGGCAGGCGGCGGATGTTTTCGCGCGCCTTAACCATGTCGGCGACATGGCCGGCATCATGGGCCCACAGGATGACAGGTTCGCCCTGCTGTGCCAGCGACACGGCCAAAGCGGTGCCGAAAGCCCCTGCGCCCAATACTGCGATCATGCCTTGGCCCCTTTCTTGCCTGACCCGAGCATTGCTGGGCTGGTCCTGTCAAGCGGCCAGCGTGGGCGCGCGACAAGGGTCATGTCGTCGGTTTGGCCCAAGGCAAAGCGTTCCAGACCGGCATAAGCGATCATCGCCGCATTGTCGGTGCAAAGCGCGAGCGGTGGGGCAGTGAAGCGGGTGGCAGCATTGGCCGAAACAGTCTCTAGCCTTGCACGAATGGCGGTATTTGCGGCGACGCCGCCAGCAACAGCGAGAACCGGCTCGGCAGGGTTTTCAGCGGCGTAGATGTCCAGCGCGCGGCGGGTCTTCTCGGCCAGCACGTCGACCACAGCCGCCTGGAACGAGGCGCAGAGATCGGCGCGATCTTGTTCGGTGAGGCCGGTTTTTTCGGCAACCAGCGCGTCACGGGTGCGCAGAAGCGCGGTTTTGAGGCCAGAGAAAGACATGTCACAACCGGGGCGATCCAGTAGGGGCCGCGGGAAAGGGAAGCGTTTCGGATCGCCGGTTTCTGCCGCTTTCTGAACCGATGGGCCGCCGGGTTGGGGCAGACCCAGAAGACGGGCGGTCTTGTCAAAGGCTTCACCCGGCGCATCGTCAATTGTTCCGCCGAGGCGCGAGAAATCCTGTGGACCGCGGACCAACAGAAACTGGCAATGGCCGCCCGAGACCAGCAGCATCAGGTAGGGGAACGCAATGCCGTCAGTCAGGCGTGGCGTCAGAGCATGGCCCGCGAGGTGGTTCACGCCAACAAGCGGCAGGCCGGTGCCGGCCGAGAGGCCCTTGGCGCACATCACGCCGGAAAGAACACCGCCGATGAGGCCGGGCCCGGCTGTGACGGCGATGGCGTCGATATCGGACAAGGTCAGGCCGGATTGGTCCAGCGCTTGCGCAACGCAGGTATCGAGCCGTTCGGCATGGGCGCGGGCTGCAATTTCGGGCACCACGCCACCGAAATCGGCATGCAGGTCGGATTGGCCTTGCACCACCGAGGAGAGGACAGATGCGTTGCCAGGAGTGCCGCGCACCACGGCGGCGGCAGTGTCGTCGCAGCTGCTTTCCAATCCGAGAAGTGTCAGGTCTGTGCTCATCCGGGATACCGTTGCAAGGGCGTGTCATGGCAGGTAACACCGCAGGGAGCCTGTAACAACCGCTGCACTGTATTGATGCCCGCTATTCTGCTGACCCGTCCGACCCCGGCTGCGACCGGATTTGCCGAAACACTGCGTGCGGTGCTTGGGGATGTGGAGATCGTGATTTCTCCGTTGCTGCAGATCGAATGGATCGGCGTGGAATTGCCGGCCGGGCGGCCGATCTTTACCTCGAAAAACGGGATCGAGGGATACCTGCACAGTGGCGGCGAGGGCATAGGCGCGTGCTGGTGCGTGGGCGAGGCCACGGCGCAGGCGGCGGCAGAGGCGGGCTTTGCGCCGATGGTGGGCGGCGGCGATGCGAAAGACTTGATCAAGGCCATTCGAGACAGCGGCGACAAGGGGCCATTCGTACATTGTCGCGGTGCGCATGCGCGGGGAAATGTGGCTCTAACATTGCAGAAAATGGGTCTCAGCGTGGTGGATCTGGTGGTCTATGACCAACAGGTCCAGGACCTGTCGGATCAGGCAAAAACCCTGCTTGAGAGTGAAAAACCCGTGGTTCTTCCCCTTTTCTCACCGCGTACGGCAACCCAGTTTAGTAAGGTACATTGCGGTCAGTCGCCGCTGTTCATTGCGGTGATGAGCAATGCGGTTCTGGCCGCACTGGGCGAGTTGCGGTTCGATGGGCTGGCGATTGCGGATCGTCCTGACGCGCAGGCCATGCTTGAGGCGACAGAGAGACTGTTCGACGCAGCGCTTCGCCTTGAGGGCGTGTCGGGCGCAAAGTAAGATTGGCGGTGTCGTATCGTTTCACGGCGCAAAGATTCGGGAAAGGTGGCACCGGTGGCTAGGAAGAAGAAGACGGCAGAGATCAAGAAGGCCGAGGCCGACAAACCCGTGGAAGTGGTGGAAGAGGTAAAAGCCGACGCGGAAGAGAGCGCGGCAGTGGATGCCATCGAAGATGCCGAGATCATCGAAGAGATTGCCCCGAACGCGGATGAGCCTGCAGGAGAAGATGCTGAAAGCGCCGAAATCGGTGATACCGAACCTGTCGAGGTAGAAGAGCCGGCACCCGAAGGTGAGCCCGAGGCGGACATGGACGCCGAAGAGGCGCTGGAAGACGAGCTTTTGTCCGATCCTGCGCCCGAGCCTGTGCTCCACACCGCGGAAACCGTGATCCGCAAGGGTGGGTTCGTGCCGATGGTGCTGGGCGGTGCCGTTGCGGCAGCCGCAGGGTTCGGCATGGCGACTTACCCTGATGAATGGCCCTGGCCGGGCGCTGGTGAGAGTGGATTCGAGCGGGAGATTGCCGCCAAGCTGGAGGCGCAGGCCGAAGAGATTGCGGCGGTGAAAACCGCCATACCCGCGATGCCCGAGGCGCCCGACCTTGGGCCAATCGAGGCCAAGTTGGCGGGGCTGGGCAAGAGTATTGCAACGCTGAGCACCGACTTGGGCAACGTCAACGACCAGATGGGCCAGCTGGAACAGCGCCTGACCGATCTGGAGAAACGCCCGATCACCGACGGCGCGTCGCCCGCTGCGGTCGCGGCCTATGAGCGCGAGCTGAAAGCGTTGCAGGAGGCGATGGCAGCGCAGCGAGCCGAGATCGAAAAGATTGCCGCCGAAGCCGCGCGAAGCGAGGCCAATGCCGAGATCACCGCGCAAGAGGCGATGAAGCGGGCGGCGATCAGCCAGATTCAGACGGCGCTCGATACCGGTGCCGGGTTTGACGATGCGGCGGGTTCGCTGGCTGCGGTTGGGATCGCCCTTCCACCGGCGCTGGCGCGGGTGGCCGCCGATGGTGTCGCGACCCAAGCCGAGCTGAGCGCCAGCTTCCCCGAGGCCGCGCGCGCCGCGCTGAAAGTGGCACGCAAGGAAGATGGTGGCGGTGGCGGGCTTGGCGGGTTCCTGAAAACCCAGCTGGGCGCGCGGTCGTTGGAGCCGATGGAGGGCGCAGACCCGGATGCAGTTCTGAGCCGGGCAGAAGCAGCCGTGACCGAGGGCCGCACCCGCGATGCCATGGCCGAGATCGAAGCCCTGCCCGAGGCCGCGCGGGCCGAAATGTCCGACTGGCTGGCATCAGCCACCTTGCGGATCGAAGCGCTCGCCGCTGCCGAGGCGCTTGCCGCCGAAATGAACTGAACCGAGGATCGCTTACATGCTCTGGTCGCTTATCAAGATTGTGCTTTTCGTTGTCCTCGTCGCTGCGGCGACCCTTGGGGCGGGTTACTTGTTGGAACTGGATGGCGGCGTGCGCATCGCTTTTGCAGGACAGGAGTTCAACCTGACCCCGCTGATGACTGTAATTGCCATTGTGCTGTTGGTGCTGGCGGTGTGGATTTTCCTGAAACTCCTGAGCCTGTCGATCGCAACGTTCCGTTTCCTGAACGGCGATGAAACGGCGATTTCGCGTTACTTTGACCGCAACCGCGAGAAGAAGGGGTTCCAGGCGCTCAGCGACGGGATGGTGGCGCTTGCTTCGGGTGAAGGGCGGCTGGCGATGGCCAAGGCGGCCAAGGCCGAGAAGTTCCTGCAGAAGCCCGAGCTGACCTCGCTGCTGACCGCGCAAGCAGCCGAGATGACCGGCGACAAGCGCCGCGCCGAAGAAGTTTACCGGGCGCTGCTGAAACACGATACGACACGGTTTATTGGTGTGCGCGGGATCATGAAGCAGAAACTGGCGGACGGTGACACCGGCACCGCGATGAAGCTGGCCAAATCAGCATTCGCGCTGAAACCGTCGCATGGCGAGACCCAGGATATCCTGTTGAAATTGCAAGCCGGGAATGGTGACTGGAAAGGTGCGCGCGAGACGCTGGACGCCAAGCTGAAACATGGCACCCTGCCGCGCGATGTGCACAAACGCCGCGAGGCGGTTCTGGCCCTGTCCGAAGCCAAGGACGTTGTGGCCGATGATGCCAGTGTCGAATCCCGCGAGGCCGCGATTGAGGCCAACCGCCTGTCGCCCGACCTGATCCCGGCTGCCGTGATGGCTGCACGTGGGTATATCGAGGAAGGCAAGCCGCGTTATGCGACACGGGTGATCAAGAAGGCCTGGGACGCGCGTCCGCATCCGGATCTGGCCGCTGCCTTTGCCGCGATCGTGCCCGACGAAACTCCGCAGGCGCGGCTGAAACGGTTCAAGCCTCTGGTCAAGCTGCATCCGGATCATCGTGAGACGAAACTCTTGTTGGCCGAGCTGAACATCGCGGCCGAGGACTTTCCCCAGGCGCGGCGCGAGCTGGGTGATCTGGCCGAGGTTGATCCCGATACGCGGTCGCTGACCATCATGGCGGCGATCACGCGCGGCGAAGGGGCGTCGGACGCGGTGGTCAAGGGCTGGTTGGCACGGGCCCTGTCGGCACCGCGCGGGCCGCAATGGGTCTGCGACAATTGCCACCATATCCACGCCGAATGGGAACCGGTTTGTGAAAACTGCGAGGCGCTGGATACGCTAAGCTGGACCACGCCGCCACAGGCCGAGATGTCACTGTCGACCGGGGCCGAAATGCTGCCGCTGATCGTGGGGGCCATCGAGGACAACTCCGACGAGGATGAGGTCGAAGAGGTTGCGGTTGAGGGTGAGGTGATCGAGGCCGAAGAAGTTTCCGATACCGAGGTTGAAGAGGCGAAATCCGCTTGATCCTTCGGCTTGTCACATTTGCACTGATTCTGCTGCCAAGTGTGGCATGGGCCGGGGTTTGCGAGCTGGAGCGGCCCGACTGGGTGGTTGAGAATGGCCCGGCCACCGGGCTGGAGGAGTTGTTCTTTCTGTTCACCTCGCTGCCCGGCCTTGGCATTCTCGGGGCGCTGACCTTGGCGGCGCTGACCGCACAGAAACGCTATTTCGCAATATCCACGGCTTTTGCCGTGCTGGTGGGGGCGGGATATTGGCTGAATGACACGTATCCCGACGAGACCACTCTGGCCGCCATTGCCGAGGGCTGTGTCGGGCCGCAAACCCTTCCGATTGCCGCTTGTGCAATGATTGCTGTGACTTCGGTAATCTTCCTGGGCCTGCTGTGGTTGCGTGACCGGCCCGCCGACCGTATCTAGGGCTCAACACGAGATAACACGAACAAACGGAGACCCGAACATGTTCAAGGGACTTGGCGCCATGGGTGACATGGCCAAGATGATGAAAGCCGCCCAGGAAATGAAGACCAAGATGGAGGATCTGCAGGAAGAGATGCACAACCTCTTGGTTACCGGCGAAAGTGGTGCCGGTCTGGTCAAGGCGACCTGCACCGTCAAGGGTGAGCTGAAGACACTGGATATCGACCCGTCGATCTTCAACCCGGATGAAAAGGAAGTGGTCGAGGACCTGATCCTGGCGGCGATCAAAGATGCCCAGCAAAAGGCATCGGACAAGGCACAGGAAGAGATGTCCAAGATCACCGAGGGCATGGGCCTTCCGGCAGATATGAAGCTGCCGTTCTGATCCTATTCTGTTCGACACATACGCGATATTGGCGCCGCTGGTGGATTGGCTTTGCCCATGCAGCGGCGCTGATCGTGTTTGGCCTGTCGGCGCAAGCGCAATCCTGGGTAACACCCGCAGTTTGCGAAGTTGATACGCCGCGCATTGACGCCCACGTATTGTCGGCCGAGAGGTTGGACGCGCTGCGGTCCGAAGCTGCGAAAATCCCCAATGCTGTGGGAAACTTCTGGCGCATAACGGCGCCAGACGGTGCGGTGTCGCATGTCTGGGGCACGATGCACAGTTCCGACCGCCACGTTCTGACGTTACCGGACATCGTCATTGATGAAATCACCCGGGCTCGCCTTCTTGCAATCGAGGCGGATTATACCGCCGAGTCACGCGCCGAGCTGGCACGCCTGAATGACCCGGAAGGCTGGTTTCGCGAGTATAATGGGCGTGACCCGGTTTCCTATGAATCGCTCGGAATACCAGCAGCGATCACCGAGGCGTTGAACGCCCGGCTTGAAGCCGCGTCCTGGGGAAGGGATGCACAGGATCTGTTGACCTTTGGCGGGCTGTTGGAGGCGGTCTGGGCCGACCCGTGCGAGGATTTCGCGAACGGGGTCTTACCGATCCAGGACGCCCGCATCCAGATGCTGGCGCATATCGCGGGCGTGCCGACCAAGGGACTTGAGCCGCCGGATCGATTCCTGCGACGCGTGAACCACCCGGATGCCACGGAGCTTGCCCGTGCCCTTTTGATGATGACCGGCAGCTATCTTGAAGAAACCAATGCAGCAACGCTCCAGGCTGATCGTAGCACGTTCTTTGCACTTTACCTCGCAGGCGAGCATGCGCTTTTGGAGCGTTGGGACCGAGCCGAAATCATAGCACGTTTCGGGTCCGAAGGCGGTCAGCGGATTTATAACACCTCGATGGATTACCTCTTGAGCGAAAGAAATCATGATTTTCTGGCGGCGATCCGCGATGATCTGCACCAGGGTGGCGTTTTCATGGCCATTGGTGCATCCCATCTGTCGGGTCGGAATGGTATCGTCGAACTAATGCGTCGTGACGGGTTCGAGGTGACCCGGATAAAGCTTGAGCGTGAGAGGTAACGGGATGAGCAGTACCCGCGATATCGACAACCTGATCGAGATGATGGCCAAGCTGCCCGGACTTGGGCCGCGCTCGGCGCGCCGCGCGGTACTGCACCTGATCCGCAAGCGAGCGTTGTTGTTGACGCCACTGGCGGACATGATGGTGCAGGTGGCGGCGACGGCGCGGGAATGCCTGAACTGTGGCAATGTCGGAACCAGCGATATCTGTGACATCTGTTCCGCCGAAAAGCGCGCCAATGGTGAGTTGTGCGTGGTCGAGGACGTGGCTGACCTGTGGGCGATGGAACGCGCGGGTGTGTTCAAGGGGCGCTATCACGTGCTGGGCGGGACGCTCAGCGCGCTGGATGCGGTGGGGCCGGAAGAACTGCGTATTCCAAAACTGATCGACCGGGTGACAAGCGAGGCGATTTCCGAGGTGATCCTGGCGCTGAACGCTACGGTGGATGGCCAGACCACAGCGCATTACATTGCGGACCAACTGGAGGGCCGGGTCAAGCTGACCTCGCTGGCGCAGGGTGTGCCGATCGGCGGCGAGCTTGATTACCTGGACGACGGCACGATCACGGCGGCCCTGAAGGCGCGAAAACAGATCTGAGGCTTTCTTTTCCGATTCTGACGCGCTTTAGTTGCAGCACACATGGTCCAAATTCGAAAGGTCACATCATGAGAATGCAGCCGGTCATCGGTCTTTCCGGTGCTGTTGTCGCCGCTTCCTTTTTTCTGACATGGCTCAGTATTCCGTTTGGAGAGACGATTTCACCCTACCGGCTGGTGAGCGAAGCGGGGGGAGATTTGGCGAATGCGCCGACCGAGATCTATCTGTTTCTCGGCTCCTTTGCGTTGGCCGCGCTTGTGGCGCTTTTGGCCTTTACCAATGGCTGTTCGCGTTTCCTGGCGCTGGCAGCGGGATTGTTGCCTTTGGGGTTGATCGCTTACTTGCTGATGTCCGGCGCCAACGAACTTTCGGGTGCGGGCCTGCCGATGCCGTCGAGTGGCGACATCAGCGCGGCACTTGATGTGCTCAAGGAGTTCGTGGAAGTCGGGCTTTACGGCTACGTCGGCGGGGCGGTCGTTTTGACCCTTGCGGCGATTGCGCCCTAACTTTCCTTGCGCACCACAAGGTAGACATGCACGTAATCCATCGCGTGGCCGGTCGGATCGGCGGCGACCATGGCCTGGTAGTTGCCATAGAACCGGTCGATTATTTCTGCCTTTTCCCGGTCCGAGCGGTCCTTGGACAGCCCATTGACGAAGGTCGGTTCCGACCACGATCGCAGGGTCGGGATGTAGTCCTGGGCAAATTCCTGCGGGTCTTGCCCGGTCTCGGCGAAGTTTTGTTCGAACGGGCAGCGGACAACGCGGGATTCGACATGTTCAAGCCGCAGGCCGGCCTGGTAGACCGGGCTGGTTTCATCCTGGAAGGGGGCAGTGAACTGTTCCTCCGTACGATAGCATTGCGGAAAGTTGGTGTTGGCGAACTCCTCTGCGGTGATCACCCCTTCGTCGCGTAGCCGGGCCCAGTGATGAGCAAAGGTATCGAACATGTTCACACCGCCGGTATTGCCGAGGTAACGCCCTTCTTCGTCAATACCGAAGTTGAATAGGCAAAGCCGCGCGCCGGGTTTCATCTCGGCGGCGCGGGCCAGCAGCATACGTTCCCAATCCTGTGCGCCAGTGGTTTCGTAGGCGGCGCGCTCGTCCGGGGCGGCGCCGACCATGTGGACGTGATCCGCGATATCGCCGGGCACGGCGGCGATGTAATGCGAAGCGGTGGCGGAGAAGCCCAGGTCCAGCGTGCCGGGCGGTAGGATTGCCTCGTGAAACGAGGTGGCCGAGGCCAGCACATGCACGCCCGACACGTGGTTCACGTAGCTGTCCTCGCCGGTCAGTCCCATGACGTTCTGGAAGGTCTGGCTGAAATCGTTGCGGGGCAGGTCGGTATAGACAATCTCGATCGGGCGGTCCGGCGCCATCTCGCGCACCCGGGCCAGAACCCGGCCCCACATCGCCAGCGAGGTACCGCCATCGGCAGCCCCCATATCGGTGCAACGGAAGACATCATCGCGTTTGCCCGGGCCCATCCTGGCAAGCGCGTCAAGCACAAGTCCCGCCGCGTTGTCCATTACATGTTTCGCCCCGATGGTTGCACGCGAGTAATAGCCCGCGCCTTTCATCGCCATGAAGCCTTTGGTGCCCGTTCCGGTCATTCTCACCCTCCCTGTTTCCCTTCCGGGAGACTGCACCGGATTTGGCGTCAGGCCCAAGGAAAAAGCGAGGCCGTCTGAAAAGGCGGAAGAGCGGGCTCAGCGGACAAGGATCACGCGCAGGTCGTTCACGTTGGTGCCAGTGGGCCCAGGTTCGAACAACGCACCGATGGCGTGGAACGCCGACCAGGCATTGTTGCGGGCCAGCGCATCGGCGGGATCGACTCCGGCAGCGCGCATCCGTGTAACGGTCTGCCCGTCGGCAAAGGCCCCGGCATTGGCTTCGCTGCCGTCGATACCATCGGTGTCGGCGGCCATGGCGGTGATGTCCGGCAATCCTTCGATGGCAAGGGCAAAGGCGAGAAGGAACTCGGAATTGCGTCCGCCCTTGCCCGGGGTACCGCGCAAGGTGACGGTTGTCTCTCCGCCCGACAGGATGGCGACCGGTTTAGGAAAGGGGCGGTTCTTCGTGGCGATCTCGCGGGCGATAGCGGCATGCATCTGGGCGATCTCGCGGGCTTCGCCCTCGATAGAATCCGACAGGATTGCGGGTAGAAATCCGGCTGCTTTGGCCGTTTGCGCGGCAGCCTCGAGCGACTTGGTTGCGCTGGCGATGATGTGGACCTGGTTGCTTGCAAAGCGGGGGTCATCGGGGTTGGGCGGTTCCGGTGCGGTTCGCAGGAAGTCGTCAACATGTGCAGGCAGGGTTATGTTGTAATCACGAACAGCAGTCAGCGCTGCATCGCGCCCGCCGGGGCCGGGGACGGTGGGGCCGCTGGCGACCTCGTAAGGTGCATCGCCGGGCACATCCGAAACGATCAGGCTGATCACGGTGGCGGGATGGGCGGCAAGGGCTAGCCGCCCGCCTTTGACGCGGCTGGTCATCTTTCGGATGGAGTTCATCGCGCCAATTGGCGCGCCGCTGGCCAAGAGGGATTCGTTGAGGGCGATTTCGTCCTCAAGTGTCAGCCCCTCGGCGGGAGCTGCCAGAAGGGCCGAGCCACCACCCGAAATCAGCGCGATCACCATGTCATCTTCGGTCAGGCCCGCGAGCGAGTCGATGTGGGCCTGGCTGGCCGCGAACCCTGCCGAATCGGGCACCGGGTGAGAAGCCTCGAGCACCTTGATTTGCTGGCAGTCCGCGCCAAAGCCATAGCGGGTGACAACCAAGCCGTCCAATGGCCCCTCCCACAGGTGCTCTAGCGCCGCCGCCATCTGGGCCGAGCCTTTTCCGGCGCCGATCACCACAGTTTTTCCCTTGGGGTGCGGTGGCAGCACTGGTGCCATGGCGCGGCCCGGGTCGGCGGCATCGACCGCGGCGGAAAACATCGCCTCAAGCAAGGATTTATCGTGGTGATTCATTGACTTCTCCTGCTCCGTATTTTCCCAACGCAGGGCAAAAACACCACCGTTTAATTCGCGATCCAATCGGGTTTGGTGCAAAACACCGGGTTTCCGACACCATCTGGCGTTACATGATCCTGCGTCTGGCCCTATAGACACGGGGTGAAATCGGGCTGAAATTGCGGCCAGAGATTTCACTGCAAGTACATGCGCGCGCGTGTAGCGCGCCCAACCTCGGAGGCCCCCGCATGGACGGACGTCTGACTGATAACGATATTTCCCACGTGGTCGATGCCGACCGCGCCCATGTCTGGCACCACCTGACCCAGCACAAACCCTTTGAAACCGGCGAACCGCGGGTGATCATCGAGGGCAAGGGCATGCGGGTCTGGGACCAGAAGGGCAAAGAGTTTCTTGATGCCGTGTCCGGCGGGGTCTGGACCGTGAACGTGGGCTATGGCCGTGAAAGCATTGCCAATGCCGTGCGCGATCAGCTGATCAAGCTGAACTATTTCGCGGGCTCTGCCGGATCGGTGCCCGGGGCGCTGTTTGCTGAGAAGCTGATTTCCAAGATGCCGGGACTGACGCGGGTCTATCAGACCAACTCGGGCACCGAGGCGAACGAGAAAGCCTTCAAGATGGTGCGGCAGATTTCACACAAGCGTTATGGCGGCAAGAAATCCAAGATCCTCTATCGCGAGCGTGACTATCACGGGTCCAGCATTGCCGCGATGTCGGCAGGCGGTCAGGACGAGCGCAACGTACAGTATGGCCCGTTCGTGCCCGACTTCATTCGCGTGCCGCATTGCATGGAGTACCGTGCGCAGCAGGGTTGGGATGCCGCCAGCGAAAGCTATGGCGAATATGCCGCCAACCTGATCGAAGAGGTGATCCTGCGCGAAGGCCCCGATACCGTTGGCGCGCTGTGCCTTGAGCCGGTGACCGCTGGCGGTGGTGTGATCGAAGCGCCCGAAGGATACTGGCCGCGCGTGCAGGAGATTTGCCGCAAGTACGACATCCTGCTGCATATCGACGAAGTGGTCTGTGGCGTGGGCCGCACCGGGACTGAATGGTTCGGCTATCAGCATTACGGCATCGAGCCCGATTTCGTGACCATGGCCAAGGGTGTGGCGTCGGGCTATGCGGCCATCGCCTGCTGTGTCACATCGGAACGCGTGTTCGACATGTTCAAGGATGACGATACCGATCCGCTGAACTATTTCCGCGATATCTCGACCTTTGGTGGCTGCACCGCCGGGCCGGCGGCGGCGCTGGAAAACATCCGCATTATCGAGGACGAAAACCTGCTGGAAAACTGCACCGCGATGGGTGAGCGGATGATGGGCAACCTTGAGGCGCTGATGGAGAAGCACCGGGTTGTCGGCGACGTGCGCGGCAAGGGCCTGTTCTTGGGCGCCGAGCTGGTGGCTGATCGCGGCACCAAGGAGCCGGTGAGCGAGAAAGAGGTCGGCGCGGTTGTCGGCGAATGCGGAGCGCGTGGCGTGATCATCGGGGCGACCAACCGGTCGGTTCCGGGCTTCAACAACACGCTGTGCTTCTCGCCCGCGCTGATTGCCACCGAGAGCGACATCGACGAGATTTGCGATGCCGTTGACGGTGCGCTGACAAAGGTGTTCGGCTGAGGCCATTCACGCCTTGAAATTTCCTGCGGGCGGCCACAGGTTGCCCGCATGACAAAGACGCTTTTTACTTTCGGCCATGGCTATAGCGCCACGGCATTTGCAAAGCTGCTAAACCCGTCGGAGTGGCGGATGTTCGGCACCACGCGAAACCCTGAAAATATGGACTTGATGCGCGGTGTCGGCGTTGAGCCGTTGCAGTGGCCCGGTGAAGATGTGGCCAAGGCGCTGGGCCAGGCGACGCATCTGTTGTTGTCGATTGCGCCGAATGATGCGGGCGATCCCGTTCTAGAGGAATACGGCTCTAACATTGCCGAAATGGCCCCGAATCTGGAATGGGTGGGCTACTTGTCGACCACCGGGGTTTATGGCGATCACCAGGGTGGCTGGGTTGATGAAAGCACTGCGCTAACTCCTGCCACGCGGCGCGGGCATCAAAGGGTTCTGGCCGAAAGCCAGTGGCAGGCGCTGGACCTGCCGTTGCATATCTTCCGGCTGGCGGGGATCTATGGGCCCGGGCGCGGGCCCTTTGCCAAGGTGCGGCGCGGCACAGCGCGGCGGATCATCAAAGAGAACCAGGTGTTTTCCCGCATCCATGTCGAGGATATCGCGCAGGTGTTGCTGGCCTCGATCCAGCAGCCCAATCCGGGGGCGATATACAACGTCTGTGATAATGAGGCGGCTCCGCCGCAGGATGTTCTGTCCTATGCGGCGGAATTGCTGGGGGTCGAACTACCCCCCGAGGAAGATTACGCCGCCGCCGAGATGACACCGATGGCGCGCAGTTTCTATGCCGAAAGCAAGCGGGTGCGGAATGACCGAATCAAGCAGGAGTTGGGAGTTGAGCTGATTTATCCCAGTTATCGCGATGGGTTGGATGCACTATTGAAGCAGGAAGATAACGCGACTTGAACGAGATGCGCTTGTAAGGGAGGAGTGGCGGGTGGCTCGCCTATCCTGACGGACGGTCTCGCTTAGGCTTTTCTGGAAGCGATCTGCGCCACGCCCAGAACATCAAGCACCTTGGCCTCAATCTGCGCGGCGTTCAGACCGGCGGTGTCGTACATGTCAGCCGGGCTTGCTTGATCGATGAACGTGTCGGGCAGCACCATCGAGCGGAATTTGAGGCCGGCGTCGAACACGGCTTCGTCCGAGAGAAGCTGGGCCACGTGGCTGCCGAAGCCACCGACAGATCCCTCTTCGATGGTGATCAGCGCTTCGTGGTCGTTGGCCAACGACAAGATCAGGTCGCGGTCCAGAGGTTTGGCGAAGCGGGCATCGGCCACAGTTGGGGATATGCCCTTCGCCTCGAGCGATTCGGCGGCTTTGAGCACCTCTGACAGGCGGGTACCGAAGCTGAGAATTGCCACGCGACCGCCTTTGCGGATCATCCGGCCCTTGCCGATTTCCATCACTTCGCCGGTCTCTGGCATCTCCACGCCGACGCCTTCGCCGCGGGGATAGCGGAAGGCGATGGGGCCGTCGCTATAGGCGGCGGCTGTGGCAGTCATGTGTTTCAGTTCGGCCTCATCCGACGCGGCCATGACCACCATGTTGGGCAGGTTGGCAAGGTAGGCGACATCGAACGCCCCGGCATGGGTGGCCCCATCGGCCCCGACAAGCCCGGCGCGGTCGATGGCAAAGCGCACCGGCAGATTTTGCAGGGCAACATCGTGCACCACCTGGTCATAGCCGCGCTGCAGGAAGGTGGAATACATCGCGCAGAAGGGTTTCATCCCGGCGGCGGCCAGGCCGGCACAGAAGGTCACACCGTGCTGTTCGGCAATCGAGACGTCGAAACAGCGGCTGGGATAGCGTTCGGCCATCAGTTGCAGGCCGGTGCCATCTGGCATGGCGGCGGTGACGGCGCAGATCTTGTCATCCTGTGCCGCCAGATCGACCAGGGTTTGGCCGAAAACGGACGTATAGGAGGGCGCGTTAGAAGGTGCCTTGTGCTGTTTGCCGGTGACCACATCGAATTTCGCCGTGGCGTGGCCCTTGTCATCGGCGCGTTCCGCTGGGGCATAACCCTTACCCTTTTTGGTCATCACGTGGATCAGGATCGGGCCAGTGGCACGCTCCTTGACCGTGCGCAGAACCGGCAACAACTGATCGAAATCGTGACCGTCGATCGGGCCGACATAGGAGAAGCCCAACTCTTCGAAAAGCGTGCCGCCAACGGTCATGCCCTTGATCATTTCCTTGGCGCGTTTGGCGCCTTCGCGGAAGGGTTCGGGCAGCAGGCTGACTGCGCCCTTGGCGGCGGCCTTGAGTTCCTGAAAAGGTTCCCCGGCGTAGAGCCGCGACAGGTAGGATGAGAGAGCACCGACCGGGGGTGCGATGCTCATGTCGTTGTCATTGAGGATCACGAACAGGCGGCGTTTCAGGTGTCCGGCATTGTTCATCGCCTCGAATGCCATGCCTGCGCTCATCGCACCATCGCCGATCACCGCAATGGCATCGCCCAACCCCTCGGGGCAGGAGCCGCCAAGGTCGCGCGCAACGGCAAAGCCAAGCGCGGCAGAGATCGAGGTGGAACTGTGGGCTGTGCCGAACGGGTCGAACGGGCTTTCGCTGCGTTTGGTAAAGCCGCTGAGGCCGTCCTTTTGGCGCAGCGTACGGATACGGTCGCGCCGTCCGGTGATGATCTTGTGGGGATAGGACTGGTGGCTGACGTCCCAGATGATCTTGTCCTTGGGGGCATCGAACACGTGATGCAGGGCAACCGTGAGTTCGACCACGCCCAGACCGGCACCCAGATGCCCGCCGGTTTCGCTGACCGCCGAGATGGTTTCGGTTCGCAATTCGCCCGCCAATTGGTGCAACTCGGCGTCGCTGAGCCGTTTCATGTCGGCAGGCACGTTGACCGTGTCGAGAAGCGGGGTGTGCGGTTTGTCAGACATGATTGCCCTCCGGGGGCAGGTTAGTTCCGCCGCGAGATAACGAAGCGCGCCGCCTGTCGCAAGGTTTCGGCTTTCTCACCATACAGCGATATGGCGTCGCAGGCGATATTCACAAGCTCAGCGGCGCGGTTTTTTGCACCTTCGAGACCGAGAAGGGATACGAATGTGGCCTTGCCCGCATCTGCGTCCTTGCCCACGGCCTTGCCGACCTCTGCTGCATCGCCTTCGACATCAAGAACATCGTCGGCGATCTGGAAGGCGAGGCCGATGGCATCACCATAAGTGGAAAGAGGGGAAATGTCGGATTGTGCCAGACGTGCGCCTGCGGTGGCGGACCATGTGATCAACGCGCCGGTTTTGCCGGCCTGCAAGCGAGTGATTTCATCAAGGGTCAACGGTGTAGCGGCGGTTTCAGCCGCGATATCGAGTGCCTGACCCAAAACCATGCCGTGCGCCCCCGCGGCGCGGGCAAGTGTCAGGACCAGATCGGCGCGGACAGCGGGATCGGCGCTGGTGTCCCTTCGAGCGATCAATTCAAAGGCCAGTGATTGCAGCGCATCGCCGACCAACACGGCCGTGGCCTCGTCCCATTTGCGGTGCACCGTGGGCTGACCGCGGCGTAGATCGTCATCGTCCATACACGGCAGGTCGTCATGGACTAGGGAATAGGCATGCAGCGCCTCGATTGCGGCAGCGGGCCAGACCGATTGCTCCGGGCCAATGTCGAACAGCCGCGCCGATTGCATAACCAGGAAGCCGCGCATTCCCTTGCCACCGTGCACCGCGTGGCGCATGGCCTTATACAATGGCAGATCGCCAGACATTTCCCGATGCAACAGGTCCAGCGCCGCCGCTGCATCGGCGCGCAGTGCGTCCGCAAAAAGGTCGGGCATTCAGAGCCCCTCGACCGGTTTCAGCCCGGCAGGGTTGCCATCGCCATCGAGCGTGATCGCGGCAACCTTTTCCTCGGCTTCCTTGAGCTTGGTTTCGCAGCGCTTCTTGAGCTCGGCCCCGCGTTCATAGAGCTGGATCGACGCCTCGAGCGCCACGTCGCCGCGTTCCAGTTGACCGACGACCTGTTCCAGCTCGGCCATGGCCTCTTCAAAACTCATCTCTGCAACAGGGCGGTCGGTCATTTCATTCTCCGGGGTTGGCGCCGGCACAGCATAACGGTGCCGGACGGGGGGTTCAATTCGGTTGACGCGGTCCAGCTGCGTTTGAGTCAGGCTGCCATCAATCCGCGCACATGGGCCGCTGCCGCCTGACCCAGAGCATCAAGGTCATAACCGCCTTCGAGAACCGAGACGATGCGGCCATCGCAGTGCTTCTCGGCCAGCGCGCAGATCTGTTCGGTCAGCCATGCGAAATCCTCGGTCTCCCACATCAGGTTGGCGAGCGGATCCTCGGCATGAGCATCGAACCCGGCTGAGATCAGGATCATTTCCGGTGCGAAGGCATCGACGCGGGGGAAGATATGCGCCTCGTATTCCAGCCGCATCTTGCCGCCGGTCGAACCGGGGGCGAGCGGCACGTTCACCACGTTGTCATGGGCACCGGTTTCCGAGGGTTCGCCGGTACCGGGCCAGAGCGGCATTTGCTGTGACGTGGCGAACAGGGCACGGGGTTCGTTCCAGAGTAAGTCTTGTGTGCCGTTGCCGTGGTGCACGTCGAAATCTATCACCGCAACGCGGGACAGCCCGTGGTGATCCAGCGCGTGTTTGGCGGCAATAGAGACGTTTCCGAAGAAGCAGAACCCCATCGGTGTCTGGGTTTCGGCGTGGTGTCCGGGGGGGCGGCAGGCGACGAAGGCGTTGGTCACGTCGCCGGCCATGACCGCATCGACGGCGGCCACCGCGCCGCCGACGGCGCGGCGCGCAGCCTGGTAGGACCCCTCGGACATCCATGTGTCGGGGTCGAGCTGTCCGGCGCCGTTGCTTGCAATGGCATCGAGATAGGCGCGGGGGTGGCAGCGCAGGATATCATCATCGCTACACAGGGGAGCTTCGCGCCTGTCGAGCCCTTCGATGGGGGAAAGGGCTGCGGCGATGGATTTGAGGCGGGCAACCTGCTCGGGGTGCCCGGGAGGTGTAACGTGGTTCAGGCAGTCGTCATGGGTGTAGAGCGCGGTGGTCATTTCTTTGATGCCTCTTTCAGATCGTAAAGCGCCTGAAGCGCGTCGCGGGGGGTCATTTCGTCTGGATGAATCGTCTCTAACATGGCCTCAACCGCGCTTTCTTGAGGTTGGGCGGTTGGTGCTTGCAGCGGGGTTGCCGAGAACAACGGCAGGTCGTCGATCAGCGCCTTTTGCGTCGCGCCGCCTTCGCGCTCGCCCTTTTCAAGCGCCTCCAGAACCACCTTGGCGCGCGCCACGACGGCGGGGGGCAAGCCCGCGAGTTTGGCCACCTGCACACCGTAGGAGCGGTCGGCGGCGCCCTTGTGGACCTCGTGCAGGAAGATCACCTCGCCTTCCCATTCCTTGACGGTGACGGTGGCGTTTTCGACACGGTCGAGCTTGGTCGAAAGCGTGGTCATCTCGTGGTAATGGGTGGCGAAGAGCGCCCGGCAACCATTGGCGTCGTGCAGGTGTTCCAGCGTGGCCCAGGCGATGGAAAGCCCGTCATAGGTGGCGGTGCCGCGGCCGATTTCGTCGAGAATCACCAAGGCGTGGTCGTCGGCCTGGTTCAGGATGGCGGCGGTTTCAACCATTTCCACCATGAAGGTCGAGCGGCCGCGGGCGAGGTCATCGCTGGCGCCGACACGGCTGAACAGCTGGCTGACCACGCCGATTTCGGCGCTGGCGGCGGGCACGAAAGAGCCCATCTGGGCCAGCACGGCAATAAGGGCGTTTTGCCGGAGGAAGGTCGATTTACCGGCCATGTTGGGGCCGGTCAACAGCCAGATGTCATCGCTATTGCCAAGGGCACAGTCATTGGCGATGAAAGGTTCGCCCGCGGCCTTAAGCGCCTGTTCGACAACCGGGTGACGGCCCCCTTCAATGATCAGCTTGCGGCTGTCATCCATGCGGGGACGGTTCCAGTTTTCGCCGCGTGCCAGATCGGCCAGAGCCGTGGCGAGGTCCAACTCTGCCAGGCCGCGAGCAGCGGCGAAAAGGCGGTCTGACACGTCCAGAATAGCCTGACTTAGGCTGGAATAGAGACGCTTTTCGATCTCGATGGCGCGGCCGCCGGCGTTGAGGATCTTGGTTTCGATTTCCGACAGCGGTACGGTGGTGAAGCGCACCTGGTTGGCGGTTGTCTGGCGATGTTTGAATGTTTCGGACAGCGGTTCCGACAGCATCTTGTCGGCGTGGGTGGCGGTGACCTCGACAAAATAGCCCAGCACGTTGTTGTGCTTGATCTTGAGCGACTGGATGCCGGTTTGTTCCGTGTATTCCGCCTGCATGCCTGCGATCACGCCGCGGCCTTCGTCGCGAAGTTGGCGGCATTCGTCGAGTTCCTCGTCAAAGCCTTTGGCGATGAAACCGCCGTCGCGGGCGAGCAAGGGCGGTTCGGCGATGAGGGCCTGGTCAAGCAGGTCGAGCAACGCGTCGTGACCACGCAGGGCAGTGGCGGCTTCAGTTAGTTGCACCGGCAGCTCGTCGGGCATCATCCCGGCGATGGCGTCGGCCTGGGTCAGGGCATTACGCACGGCGGTCAGGTCGCGGGGACCGCCCCGTTCCAGTCCAAGGCGCGACAGGGCGCGGTCAAGGTCGGGCACCGAGCGGAGGGATTCGCGCAGATCGGCGGCGATTCGAGTGTTTTCGAGGGCGAACCCAACGGCATCGAGACGATTTGTGATCACATCGAGCGTGCGGGATGGGGCCGAGAGGCGGCGCTCCAGCAAACGAGCACCCCCGGCGGTGACGGTGCGGTCGATGGTGGCAAGCAACGAGCCCTGACGCTTGCCCGACAGAGAGCGGGTGAGTTCGAGATTGGCGCGGGTGGCGGCGTCGATTTGCATGACCCGCGCGCCGATCTCGCGCACCGGGGCCTGCAGGATCGGCAGCTTGCCTTTCTGGGTGATTTCCAACCATTCAACGATGGCGCCCATGGCGGCAAGTTCGGGGCGGGCAAACTGGCCATAGGCATCGAGCGCACCAACGCCGAAGAGGGATTTCAGGCGTTTTTCCGCAGAGGACGAGTCGAAGGCGGAGCGGGCCAGTGCGGTAATCGAGGCCCCGGATTCCGTCACTAACTCGGCCAAATCGACCTCTTGGGCCTCGGACACCACCACTTCGGATGGGGCGAGACGGGCGAGTTCAGGGCCCAACCGGACCGGCGGCAATGGCAGCACGTGAAAGGCGCCGGTAGAGATGTCGACCCAGGCTAGCGCCGCTTCACCGCGCACATCCGCATAGGCGCAGAGGAAGTTGTGCTTGCGGGCCTCGAGCAGGGAATCTTCGGTCAGCGTGCCGGGGGTGACAAGCCGTACCACGTCGCGTTTCACCACGGATTTCGAGCCGCGCTTTTTTGCCTCGGCGGGGCTTTCCATCTGCTCGCAGACGGCGACGCGGAAACCCTTGCGGATCAGCGTCAGCAGGTAGCCCTCGGCGGCATGGAACGGCACGCCGCACATGGCGATATCTTCACCCAGATGCTTGCCGCGCTTGGTCAGCGCAATGTCCAGCGCCTCGGATGCTGCGACGGCATCGTCGAAAAACAGCTCGTAGAAATCGCCCATTCGATAGAACAGCAGAGCGCCGGGATAGCCCGCTTTGATCTCGAGATACTGCGCCATCATCGGTGTGACGGCGGATTTACCTGTGCTCACGAAAGCCCCCCGGTTTTCATTGTCTGATGACCTTACAAACCCAACGCGCGGCATTAAAGACCCTGTTTCGGTTGAGCAGCGCGCGCAGCGCGTGTAAGAGGCCCTGACTCCACGCACGGATTACGACATGACCAAGACAAAGTTTACCCGCGAAGACGCGCTGCAATTTCACCTGGAGCCTACTCCCGGCAAGTGGGAGGTGCAGGCGACGGTGCCGATGACGACGCAGCGGGACCTGTCTTTGGCATACTCTCCGGGCGTTGCCGTGCCATGCGAGGATATCGCGGCGAACCCCGAGCTGGCCTATGATTATACCAACAAGGGCAACCTTGTGGCGGTGATTTCCAATGGTACGGCGGTTCTGGGTTTGGGGAACCTCGGGGCGCTGGGCGGCAAGCCGGTGATGGAGGGCAAGTCGGTCCTGTTCAAACGCTTCGCCGATGTGAATTCGATCGATATCGAGTTGGACACCGAAGACCCCGAGGAATTCATCAATGCCGTGCGCCTGATGGGGCCGACCTTTGGCGGGGTGAACCTTGAGGACATCAAGGCGCCGGAATGTTTCATCATCGAGCAGACGCTCAAGGAACAGATGGACATACCGGTGTTCCATGACGATCAACATGGCACAGCGGTGATTTGTGCGGCGGGCCTGATCAATGCGCTGCATATCAGTGGCAAGAAGATCGAGGATTGCAAGATTGTCCTGAACGGGGCTGGGGCCGCCGGGATCGCCTGTATCGAGTTGCTGAAACGCATGGGGGCACGGCACGAGAACTGTATCGTCGCCGACACCAAGGGTGTGATTTACCAGGGCCGCACCGAGGGCATGAACCAATGGAAATCAGCCCACGCAGTAGCGACCGAGCTGCGGACGCTGGAAGAGGCGATGAAGGGGGCAGACGTGTTCCTTGGCGTGTCGGCAAAAGGGGCGGTGACACAGCAGATGGTGCTGGACATGGCCGACAACCCGGTGATCTTTGCCATGGCGAACCCGGACCCCGAGATTACGCCGGAAGAAGCCCACGAGGTGCGCGAAGATGCCATCGTGGCGACCGGGCGCAGTGACTACCCGAACCAGGTGAACAACGTGCTGGGCTTCCCCTACCTGTTCCGTGGGGCGCTGGATATTCACGCCCGTGCCATCAATGACGAGATGAAAATCGCCTGTGCCGAGGCGCTTGCCCGGTTGGCGCGCGAGGACGTGCCGGATGAGGTCGGCATGGCCTATGGCAAGAAGCTGTCGTTTGGCCGTGACTACATCATCCCGACGCCGTTTGACCCGCGTTTGATTTATGTGATCCCGCCCGCGGTGGCACAAGCGGGGATGGATACCGGCGCGGCGCGGCGCCCGATCATTGATATGGATGCCTATGAGCTGACCCTGAAAAGCCGGATGGACCCGACGGCCAGCATCCTGCGTAGCCTGAATGCGCGGGCGCGCGCCGCCCAGGGCACGGTGATCTTTGCCGAGGGCGACGACAGCCGTGTGCTGCGCGCTGCAGTGCAATATCAGCGCGCCGGCATGGGCAAGGCGATCGTCGTGGGCCGCGAAGCCGATGTGAAGACCAAGCTGACCGCCGAGGGGCTGGGTGATGCGGTATCCGAGCTGGAAGTGGTGAACGCCGCCAACACCGCATATTTGGACGAGTATAAGGAGTTCCTTTACGAGCGGCTCCAGCGCAAAGGCTTCGACCGGCACGACATTCACCGTCTCGCCGCGCGGGATCGCCATGTATTCTCGGCACTGATGCTGGCACATGGGCATGGAGATGCGCTTGTCACTGGCGCCACGCGGAAATCCGCCCACGTTCTGGACCTGATGAATCATGTGTTCGACGTGGATGCCGAGCATGGCGCAGTTGGGGTTACGGCAGTCCTACACAAGGGACGGATCGTGCTGATTGCCGATACGTTGGTGCATGAATGGCCGGATGAGGAAGACCTTGCCAATATCGCCGAGCGTTCGGCGGATGTGGCGCGCCATCTTGGGCTTGAGCCGCGGGTGGCGTTCGTTAGCTTCTCCACATTCGGTTACCCGCGCTCGGAACGGGCCGAGAAGATGCATCTTGCGCCCAACGTATTGGATCAGCGCGGGGTCGATTTCGAATATGAAGGCGAGATGACGGTTGATGTGGCGCTGAACACCCAGGCGCAGGCCGGGTATTCCTTCCAGCGCTTGTCGGGCCCGGCCAACATCCTGGTGGTACCGGCGCGGCACTCGTCCTCGATCTCGGTCAAGCTGATGCAGGAGATGGCGGACGCAACGGTTATCGGCCCGATCCTTTCGGGCGTGGACAAGTCGATCCAGATTTGTTCCTCTAACTCGACCGTGAACGATATTCTCAACATGGCGGTGCTGGCGGCCTGTAAAGTGGGCTGACGGGGCCGCCTCCCTTGCGGGAGCGCCCCCAATGACCATTTACAACCTCGGATCCATCAATGCCGATCTGTTCTATTCCGTGCCACACCTGCCGCGCCCGGGGGAAACGCTTGCGGCGACCGGGCATTCCACGGGGCTTGGCGGCAAGGGCGCGAACCAGTCGGTCGCGGCTGCCCTTGCCGGATCGTCGGTGGTCCACATCGGGGCTGTCGGTCTGGATGGTGCTTGGGCCGTGCAGAGATTGCGTGAGTTCGGCGTGGACACAGCGCATGTTTCGACCGTCGATGCCCCAACGGCCCATGCGATTATCAACGTTGATCCGCAGGGCGAAAATGCGATCGTGATTTTCTCGGGTGCGAACATAAGACAGTCTCTAACTCAGCTGAAATCGACACTCTCGGCGGCCAGTTCAGGGGATAGCCTGATGCTTCAGAACGAAACCAACTTGCAGGTTGAAGCCGCGCAGGAGGCGCGACGCCGGGGTCTGCAAGTGATCTATTCGGCAGCCCCCTTCGATGCGCAGGCAGTGCAAGAGATGCTTCCGCACACGGATGTGTTGGTGATGAACGCGGTCGAGGCCGGCCAGTTGTCAAAGGCGCTGTCGATCAAAATCGAAGACCTGTCCGTTGCGCATGTCTTGATCACACGGGGCAGCCAGGGTGCGGCGTGGCATGATTTGAAATCGGGAGAAGTGATTGAGGTGCCCGCCCATGCGGTGACCCCTGTGGATACCACGGGGGCAGGGGACTGTTTCATCGGTTATGTGGTGGCTGGGCTGGATCAAGGGATGAGCGCAGAGGAGGCGATGCGATTGGGCAGCGCGGCCTCGGCCATCCATGTGACACGGCCCGGCACGGCGGATGCGATTCCCGCCCGTGACGAGGTAGATGCGCTGATGAATGGCTGATTAGCCGCTAAAGGCCGCCGCATTGCCCCAAAGCTGCTTGACGCGGGCATCACGGCCACAGGACTTGCGATAGAACTTGTAGGCTTTCGACTGCTTCTTGGGGCCGGCGCGGGTCACGATGATCTTAGAGCCCTTGTAGTAATCCTGATGATAGGCCTCGGCAGGATAGAAGGTCTTGGTGCCCAGAATCGGGGTAACAACTTTTTTGCCAAGCGCGGCCTGGGCGGTGGCCTTGGCCTTGGTGGCAAGCGCCTTTTCCGCATTGTTAGAGACGAAAATGGCAGTGCGATAGCTTTTGCCGCGGTCACAGAACTGCCCGCCTGCATCGGTGGGATCGATCGAGCGGAAGAAAAGATGCAGCAGCTTTTCGCGGCTGACCCGTCCCGCGTCGAAGGTGATCTTGACCGCCTCGTAATGGCCGGTGCCACCGCGCGTGACCTGTTTGTAGGTCGGGTTCTTGGTTTTACCGCCGGTATAGCCGGACACGGCCTCGATCACACCCGGGACTTTCTCGAAATCCGCCTCGACACACCAGAAGCATCCGCCCGCGACAATCAGCGATTCGCGCGGACCGGCATCGGCGCGGCCACATTGCAGCATCAAGGCAACGGCAATCAGCGTACTTAGAAACAAGGGTTTCAGATTCTGCATCGAACTGGTCATGGGGCATATCCTTTCGGGCACGTCTTTCGGAACGTTGCCGCGTGAACTTCGCTGCGCCAATCCCATGAAACCGGAAGTCACGCAGAGGTGAGCTTGCGTTACCCAAAACGCGCCCCTAGCGTGCGCGGCAGTGGAGGAGCGCACATGAATGATCACGTCACAACACACCAGGCTGCAGAGGATGCCCGGAACGAGGAAATCCTGATCTGGTTGAACGGCCGGCTGGTGCCCAAGGCCGAAGCCGTTGTCAGCGTTTACGACAGCGGTTTTATGCTGGGCGACGGGGTGTGGGAAGGGCTGCGCCTTTATGATGGCGTGTGGGCCTTTCTGGGGGAACACATGGACCGACTGTTCGAGGCGGCCAAGGCGATTGATCTTGATATCGGGATGAGCCGGGATGAGATGATCGCCGCCTTGATGGAAACGCAAAAAGGCAACGGCATGACCAGCGACGCCCACGCGCGGCTGATGGTGACGCGGGGGGTCAAGACGCGGCCCTTTCAGCATCCATCGCTCAGCCAGCAGGGGCCGACGGTGACGATCATCATGGAGCACTCGAAACCGTCGCTGCCACGCCCGATCCGGCTGGCCACCGTGCCGCATATAAGGGGGCTGCCAATGACTCAGGACCCCAAGCTGAATTCGCATTCCAAGCTGAACTGTATCCTGGCCTGTATCGCGGCCGAGAAGGCGGGGGCGGATGAAGCTCTGATGCTGGACGTGAACGGGTTCGTGAACACCACCAATGCCTGCAATTTCTTTATCGTTCGGAAGGGTGCGGTTTGGACCAGTTCCGGGGATTACTGCATGAACGGAATCACCCGCCAGAAGGTGATCGACCTTTGCCGGGCGAATGACATACCGGTTTTTGAGCGGAACTATTCGCTGGTCGATACCTATGGTGCCGATGAGGCGTTCCTGACCGGCACCTTCGGGGCGCAGACCCCGGTGAGCGAGATTGACGGGCGGCAGATCGGCACGGGCGAGATGGGGCCGGTGACGCAACGGTTGCGCGATCTCTATAAGGATCTTGTTGCGCAGGAGGGCACGTGATGAGGATTGCAATGTGGAGCGGGCCGCGCAACCTGTCGACGGCGATGATGTATTCGTTCGGCGCGCGGGGTGATTGCGCGGTGGTGGATGAGCCGTTCTATGCGGCTTACTTAGACATGACGGGGCTGGATCATCCGATGCGGGACGAGATCCTGGCGTCGCAATCGAAAGACCCGAAAGAGGTCGAAAAGGCCTTGCTAGGGTCTAATCCAGACGGGAAAGAGCATTTCTATCAGAAGCACATGACCCAGCATATGATCGAGGGGGTGCCACGGGACTGGATGCGCGATGTGGTCAATGTGTTTCTGATCCGCCACCCGGCGCGCGTCATCGCGAGTTACGTCGCGAAACGGGAAAATCCGACGCTGGAGGATATCGGGTTTGCCCAGCAGGCGGAACTGTATGATCAGTTCGGAGGTGTAGTGATCGACAGCCATGACATCCGTGACGATCCCGAAGGCATGTTGCGCAAGCTGTGTGATGCAATAGGGCTGGATTGGGAGGCAGGCATGCTGAGCTGGCCCACGGGTGGGCACAAGGATGACGGGGTCTGGGCCAAGCATTGGTATGGCGCGGTGTGGAGCTCGACCGGGTTTGCCGGCGCCGAGGGGCCATTGCCGGAGGTTCCCAACGAGTTGCGTCCGGTCCTTGGTGCCGCCTTGCCCCATTACGAGAAAATGAAAGCCGTAAAGTTGTAAGTGGGAAAGGTAAGTGATCGTGATTACCGGTGACCCGACTATCGACACGGCATTGGAACAACCGCTCGCAGAGCTCAGGAAAAAACGCTGGTCTTACCTGGCCGCAATCGGGGTCTGTGTGATTATTGTTCTGTCAACGCTTGGCCCGGCCATTGCGCTGGGCCGGTATACGCCCGTGTTCCTGGTGCCCGCGTTGGGTGCGGGCGCCATTGCCGTCAAACTGATCGCGAAGTTCAGAAAGGACGTGTCGCAGACGGTTCTGCCGCATGTGGTAGGGGCTTTGGGGTTTTCCTACCGGCCTTGTGCGGGTCGGGTGCAGGCGTTGATTGATAGCGGGTTGTTGCCGGATCGTGCAATCGAACGGGCAGAGGATTGGGTCACTGGGGAAGCCGGGGGTCGCAGCCTTGAGACTGTGGAAGTTGAAATCACCACTGAAGGCAAGAACAAGAAAAGATTGTTCAACGGGATGGTGGTGAGCCTTGCCAACCAAACGCGCAAGGATTGGCTCTTGATGGGGCTTGAAGAGGACACGACGCCGGGGTTCTTTTCCGGGCCGCGGTTGGGGCTGAAGAATCTGCACGAAGTGCATCGGGTCAGGAGCCCGGCAGGCAATGAATACCTCGTGTTCATGGCGGACCCCGAGCGCCGACTCGAGTCGGAGCTCGAAGGTTATCTGAGTGCCTTGGCGGAACTGGATGGGCTGGATGGCTGTCGGCTCTATTCTGTAGTGAGGACTTATGACGTGATCCATGTCGCGTTGAGCATGCCGCGTGATTTGTATTCGATTGGCGGGCTGTTTTTTACCAACGAGTCATTGCAGCGCGACATCAGGTTCGCGCTGACCGAATTGACCATACCACTGAAAGTTGCCGAGCGGCTCTTGGCCGCAGAAACCGAGAAAAGCGGCTCTAACACAGCATAATCGGTCGGTTCGATTGGGTCGTCACCCCTTGAGCAGCGATCCCAATTTCATCGCCACGCCAGCGTTGCCCGACACCTTGAGCTTGCCGGTCATGACGCTGGTCATCGGGTTCAGTTTGCCTAGCAGCAGCTTGGTCAGGTTCTCGGTTGTAAGCTTGATGGTGCAATCGGTGTCGCGATCTTCGGTCGAGGCCACGCCGTCGGCCAGCACGATCACGCCATCGTCGCCACAGTCGAATTTCAGCGACCACTCGAATCCGCTTTTCGGCATGTTGGCGTTGATCCCGTCAGCGATGGCAGCAAGCGACATGAGTCCCTCCACAGAAAATGCCCGCCTGTGCTAGGCGGGCATTCAGATATCGGCAACAGTGACGTTGCAGGAGCTTACGGTTTGATGCGCCGGTTGCGCATGGCGATCAGTTTCAGGCGCAGGGCGTTCAGCTGGATGAAGCCCGCCGCGTCGGTCTGATCATAGGCGCCCATGTCTTCCTCGAATGTCACGTGTTCCTCGGAATAGAGCGAGTGATCCGACCAGCGGCCCACCACGCGGGCGAGGCCCTTGTAGAGCTTCATGCGGACGGTGCCGGTGACATGTTCCTGGCTGTGGTCGATGGCGGCCTGCAGCATCTCGCGCTCGGGCGAGAACCAGTAGCCGTTGTAGATCAGCTCGGCATAGCGCGGCATCAACTCGTCCTTCATGTGCATCGCGCCGCGGTCCATGGTGATCGATTCGATGCCACGGTGGGCGTCCAGAAGGATGGTGCCGCCGGGGGTTTCGTAGATGCCGCGCGACTTCATGCCAACGTAACGGCCTTCGACCAGATCGAGACGGCCGATGCCGTGTTTACGGCCATATTCGTTCAGCTCGGTCAGGACGGTGGCGGGGGACATGCCCACGCCGTTGATCGCAACGGGATCGCCCTTCTTGAATTCGATTTCGATAAACTCGGGCGTGTCGGGGGCGTCTTCGGGATGGACGGTGCGCTGATAAACGTAATCGGGCGCGTCCTCGGCCGGGTCTTCCAGAACCTTGCCCTCGGAGGAGGTGTGCAGGAGGTTGGCGTCGACGCTGAATGGGGCCTCGCCGCGCTTGTCCTTGGCAACGGGAATCTGGTGTTGCTCGGCGAATTCAAGAAGGCGTGTCCGCGAGCCCAAGTCCCATTCCCGCCAGGGCGCGATCACCTTGATATCGGGGTTCAGGGCATAGGCGGCCAGTTCGAAGCGGACCTGGTCATTGCCCTTGCCGGTGGCGCCGTGGCTGACCGCGTCGCCGCCGTGTTCTTCGGCCAGTTCGACCAGGCGCTTCGAGATCAGCGGACGGGCGATCGAGGTGCCCAGAAGGTAGAGACCTTCGTATTGCGCATTGGCGCGGAACATCGGGAAGACGTAGTCGCGGACGAACTCTTCGCGCAGGTCCTCGATATGGATGTTCTCGGGCTTGATGCCCAGCATTTCGGCCTTTTTGCGGGCCGGTTCCAGCTCTTCACCCTGGCCGAGGTCAGCGGTAAAGGTGATGACTTCGCAACCGTATTCGGTTTGCAGCCATTTCAGGATGATCGACGTATCAAGGCCACCGGAATAGGCTAGGACGACTTTCTTGGGCGCGGACATAGCGGGAATCCTCTTATTCAGATCACCGGCGCGATATCGGGTTTTGTGTCGCAGGGCAAGGTGTGGGGCTTGCGCGGGCGCATATCGGGCGCTTAAGCATTGCGGATGAGTTTTCAACAGGACTTCCATACCCGCGCCCGAGCCGCCGAACGCGCCATGCGCCAGGTGTTCCCCGACACGCCGTTGCAGCGCAATGTGCATCTCAGCGAACGGTTCGAATGCGACATCTGGCTAAAGCGCGAGGACCTGTCTCCGGTGCGGTCGTATAAGCTGCGCGGGGCGTTCAACGCGATGCGCAAGGTGCTGGATGGCGACGCCACGTCGAAGCTGTTTGTTTGTGCCAGTGCGGGCAACCATGCGCAGGGCGTGGCCTTTATGTGCCAGCATTTCGGTGTGTTCGGCGTGATCTACATGCCGGTGACGACCCCGGCGCAGAAGGTGCAGAAAACGCAGATTTTCGGCGGCGACGCGATCGAGATCCGCCTGGTGGGCGACTATTTCGACGATACGCTGGCCGAGGCACAGCGGTTCTGCGAGGCCGAGGGCGGACACTTCCTGGCGCCGTTTGATGATGAGGACGTGGTTGAGGGGCAGGCATCGGTCGGGGTTGAGATTGCCGATCAGATGGGTGGCGCGCCGGATCACATTATCCTGCCTGTCGGTGGCGGAGGCCTGTCGGCGGGGATTCGGCAGTATTTTGGCCCGACAGTGAGCTACAGCTTTGTCGAACCGGCGGGTGGAACCAGCCTTGAGGCGGCGGTGGCGGCGGGCGAACCTGTGACTCTGGAAAAGGTGGACAGTTTTGTCGACGGCGCGGCGGTGGCGCGGATCGGGGCTTACCCGTTCGAAGTGCTGAAAGACATTGACCCGGCGACAGTGTTCGCCGCGCCTGAAGATCGGATCTGTGTGACCATGCTCGAGATGTTGAACGTCGAGGGCATTGTTTTGGAGCCCGCCGGCGCGTTGGCGGTCGATGCTCTGGTTGACGTTGCCGATCAGATCAAGGGCAAGCAGGTCGTTTGTATCACCTCGGGCGGGAATTTCGATTTCGAGCGCCTGCCCGAGGTAAAGGAACGGGCGCAGCGATTCTCGGGTGTGAAGAAGTATTTCATCTTGCGGATGCCGCAACGTCCCGGAGCATTGAAGGAATTTCTGAGCACGCTCGGGCCGGATGACGATATTGCCCGGTTCGAATATCTGAAGAAATCGGCGCGCAACTTCGGCTCGGTCTTGATTGGGATCGAAACCAGCGCGCCCGAGAATTTCGAAACGTTGTTTGCCCGGTTGGATGAGGCCGGTTTCCCCTACCGCGACATCACCAGCGACGAGATATTGGCAGAGTTCCTGATCTAGGCAGCCAGCCGGGCCGGCAATTCGTCCAGGAACAGAGCTTTCGATTCGTCAAAGACGTGGCAGATTTCGGCGACGTCGACCTGATCCGTATTGCCCAGCGCGGCCGATGCCTCGCCGGCGGCACAGAGCGTGGAAAACGCGTCAAAGCCCAGGTTGAGCGCGCTGCCCTTGAGAAAATGCAGGCAGCATTCAAGCCTGTCACCCGGACAGCCATCGCGCAGGCGTTGCATGGCCTCATCCACTTCTTCGAGGAACAAATCGACGACCTCGGCGAAATCCTCGCCCCCGATTTCCTGACGCAGCTCGGTCACCTTTGACCAGTCAATCATGGCATCACCTTCCTTCGCGCGTTGGTGTGAAGTCTAGGTCTCTGGAATTAACGGAAGGTTAGCGGTTCATGGCGCAGCCAGGGCGACTTGCCGGGCAGAAAAGGATGACCTTTTCGCATTTTATCTTTCACCGCTTGTTAAATTCAGACGGGTACTGGCTGTGACATATGTCCGAAGCCCGCAAGTCCATAGCCATGTCACAACGTAACCCGATCAAGTCGACCGATACCGATTCGGCAGAGAATGCCTCCTCCGGGGTACGGACGGTTCTTGTGGTGGATGACAGCCGGTTGCAGCGAAAAATCCTGCAGGTATCACTGTCTCGCTGGGGCTACCGGGTGCTTGAGGCTGAATCGGGGCAGCTGGCGCTTGAAATCTGTCGGCAGATCGAACCGGACATGGTGATCAGCGACTGGATGATGCCGGGGATGGATGGGCTCGAGTTCTGCAAGGCGTTCCGGGCGATGAAGCGGGAAAGCTATGGCTATTTCATCCTGCTGACCTCGAAAAGCGAGAAGGACGAGGTGGCCAAGGGGCTGGACAATGGTGCCGATGATTTCCTGACCAAGCCGGTCAATCCCGCCGAGCTCCGGGCAAGACTGACCGCGGGTGAACGCATACTCAGAATGGAGCGTGAGCTGACCGAGAAGAACCGAATGATCAAGATGACGTTGGAAAAGCTGCAATCGCTTTATGCGTCAATCGACAGTGACCTTCTGGAAGCCAAGAAACTCCAACAGTCTCTGCTGCGTGAACGGCATCGCGATTTCGGGCCAGGCGAAGTCTCGTTGTTGCTGCAGCCAAGCGGCCATGTCGGTGGTGACCTTGTCGGCTTCTACGTGGTCAGCAAGACGCGCATCGGGTTGTATGCCATCGACGTGTCGGGGCACGGGATCAGCTCGGCACTGATGACCGCACGGCTGGCGGGGTATCTTTCGCCGTCATCCCCAGAACAGAATGTTGCGATGGAAGAGGCGCCGGGTGGAGGGCATCGCCCACTACCGCCGGCCAGCGTGATCGAGCATCTGAACATGCTGGTGTTGGGTGAGATGGAGACCGAGCATTACTTTACCCTACTCCTGGCAGATGTTGACCTGTCGACAGGGTTTGTCCGGATGGCACAGGCGGGGCATCCGCATCCGCTGGTGCAGTGCAGCGACGGTGACATCTTGCAGGACGGGCCAGGGGGCTTGCCTGTGGGGCTGGTCCAGGGCGCCCAATACGAGGAGTTCACCCTTCAACTCGCCCCCGGCGACCGGTTCATGATCTTTTCCGATGGAATTGTCGAATGCCCGTCAGACACCGGTGATTTGCTGACCGAAGAGGGGCTGGAAGAGATGATGCGCGAGATGGCCGATATTTCCGGCCCGGCGCTGTTGGAAACGCTGATCTGGAAACTGTCGCATTTCGCCGATGACGGGGATTTTCCCGATGACGTGTCCGCGATCCTGTTCGAATATCACGGCGCAGACCGCGAGTGCCCATTCACATAGTGCGTAACAAAGGCGCGGTCGCCGGAATTGCCCAGCAGCCCCGCGGCGTCACCGACCTCCATCCAGACGGCGCTGTGATCTGGTTCCAGCGGGGGTCCAAGCGGGCGCACCGGCCGGGCGACAAAGATCTCGCAGAGTTTTTCCGCCCATAGGTCATATTCCGGCATGAAGGTGAATCGGCGGAATGCGCCCAGCCGGCGCGGCGCGGCTATGCGCCAACCGGTTTCCTCGTAGACTTCGCGGTGCAGCGCCTGAAGTGGTGATTCCCCAGGATCGACCCCGCCGCCAGGAAGTTGGAACTCTTCGAATGGCGTCGATTGGAACGTTACCAGTAAATCTCCGCCGCGCGGCAGGATCGCATAGGCCCCGCGCCGCAGGGTGTGGGCCTTGCCCCGCCTTGGCGGCGTTCCATAGCGTTTGATCATCTGCTCATCCCTCTTTGACGGACCCCTTGTACTGGGCCTTGCCGCGCCTATCTACTCGCGGTATGCCGGAGCCCCGGCGCTTATAGGTTATCTCATGACACTCGGACAGAAAATCGCCTGGGACGACACCGTCCTGCCGTTCCAGCTTGATAATTCGGACATGCGCGGCCGCGTGGCCCGTCTGGATGGTGTGTTAGATGGCATCTTGGGTCAGCATGATTACCCCGCCCCGGTCGAAGCGCTGGTGGCGGAGATGGTGTTGCTGACCGCGCTGATCGGCCAGACGGTCAAGCTGCGCTGGAAGCTGTCGCTTCAGGTCCAATCCAAGGGCGCGGTGCGGATGATCGCGACCGATTACTATGCTCCGGAAGAGGAAGGCGGTAGCGCGCGGATCCGTGCCTATGCCAGTTTCGACCGCGAGCGGATCAGTGACGGAGCACCGTTCGAACAGGTGGGCGAGGGGTATTTCGCCATCCTGATCGACCAGGGTGAAGGCATGCAGCCCTATCAGGGAATCACGCCGGTGGCCGGTGCGTCCCTGTCGGATTGTGCCGAGGCCTATTTCGGTCAGTCCGAGCAGTTGCCGACCCGGTTCCAGCTGGGCTTTGGCAAGTCGATGATGCCGGGAACCGGAGAGAGCTGGCGCGCTGGGGGCGTGATGCTGCAGCATATGCCCAAGGCCGGTGAACACGTGCAGAGCGAAGCACCAGCGCCGGTCGCGGTGGACATGAACGAGAACTGGTCGCGGGTGAATATCCTGCTGGATACCGTTGAAGAGCTGGAGCTGATCGGGCCGGTGATCCCACCGACCGACCTGTTGTTGCGCCTGTTCCACGAAGAGGCCCCGCGGGTCTATGACGCGCAGCAGGTGCGTTTCGGCTGCACCTGTTCCGAGGATCGTGTGCGCCAAAGCCTTTCGATCTATTCGGCGCGTGACATCGAAAAGATGACCACGGATGATGGCCGGGTGACTGCCGACTGCCAGTTCTGCGGCCAGCATTACGACCTTGATCCGGCCACCGTCGGATTCGAGGCGAAAGAAGGCGGCAATGACGCCTGATCCGCTTGCCCCCGTGCGCGCGGCACTGTCGCGTGGCGGGGGAAGCTCGTCTGATTTCGACCTGAACCCAAAAACCACCTGGCCGACGGATCGCAAGCTTCGACCGGCTGGTGTGCTTGTGCCGTTGATTGAGCGCGACGACGGCCATCTCGATGTGATCCTGACGAAACGCGCTTCGCATCTGAAACATCACCCCGGGCAGATTGCCTTTCCCGGCGGAAAGCAGGACGAAGGTGACGCGGATGTGACCGCCGCCGCGTTGCGCGAGGCGCATGAGGAGATTGGGCTGCACCCTGACAATGTCGATGTCATCGGTGTATTGCCGTTCCATGAAACCGTGACCAGTTTCACGATCACACCGGTTCTGGGCCGTGTTAGAGCCGATTTCGATGCACGCCCCGAACCGGGAGAGGTGGATGAGGTGTTTCGAGTGCCCTTTGCCCATGTCGCAGATCCCGCGCGGTTTTCCGTTCAGTCGCGGCGTTGGCTGGGGCAGCGGCGTTATTACTATACCGTTCCCTTCGGTCCCTATTATATCTGGGGTGCCACTGCGCGTATTCTGCGCGGTTTGGCCGAGCGGATGGGTGGGCCATGAAGATCACCGGGGATTGGTTCAGCAACAAGGACACGCAAGGCGTTTGCCGGGCGCTGACCGAAGCCGGACACGTGGCGCTGTTTGTTGGTGGTTGCGTGCGCAACGCCTTGCTGGGGGTTGAAGTGCACGACATCGACATTGCCACCGATGCCGAGCCAGACGAGGTGTTGGTGTTGGAACGTGCCGCCGGGTTCAAGGTGATCCCGACGGGGATCGACCATGGCACCGTGACGGTGGTGGCAGGCGGAGAGCCGCACGAGATCACCACATTTCGCCATGACGTCGAAACCGATGGCCGCCGCGCGGTGATTGCCTTTTCCAAAGAGATTGCCGACGACGCAAGGCGGCGTGATTTCACCATGAATGCGCTTTATGCCGATGCGTCCGGACAAGTGATTGATCCGCTGGGTGGTCTGGGCGATCTGAATGCGCGGCGGGTGCGGTTCATCGAGAATCCGGTAGAGCGTATTCGTGAGGATTACCTGCGCACGCTGCGGTTTTTCCGGTTTCATGCCTGGTATGGCGACGCGCAGGCCGGGCTGGATGCCGAGGGGTTGGCGGCGATTGCCAGCCATCTTGAAGGGCTGGACCGGCTGTCGCGCGAACGCGTGGGTGCAGAGATGAAGAAGCTGCTCCGGGCGCCCGACCCTGCGCCCTCGGTCGCGGCGATGCGGCAAACCGGCGTGTTGGCCCATATCCTGCCCGGCGCAGACGACAAGGGTCTGGCGCCATTGGTACATTTGGAGGGTGAGCAGGGGTTGGCGCCAGATGCGATGCGGCGGCTGGCGGTGTTGGGTGGCGAGGATGTCGCGTTGCGGTTCCGCCTTTCGAAGAAAGAGACGATGCGGCTGACGGCACTGCGTGATGGGATCGGCAGCATGGAGACACCTGCTGCGCTGGGCTATCATTATGGGGCCGATGTGGCACGTGATGTCTGCCTGCTCAGGGCAGCGGTTCTGGGTGGACCAGTGGATCGGTCTGGCATTGCCGCCGGAGAAAAGGGCGAAAACGCAGTCTTTCCGATCAAGGCGAGGGATTTGATGCCCACGTTGAAAGGTCCGGCGATAGGCAAAGCGATGAAAGCGTTGGAGGCGGATTGGATTGCCTCCGGGTTCGAGATGAGTCGCGACGAATTGCTGGCGCGAATCGGGGATTAGGCCGTGGCGGAGTTCACCATCGAGCGGTTGGGCCATCATGGCGATGGTATTGCAGAAGGGCCGCTTTATGCGCCGCTGACCCTACCGGGTGAGGTAGTAAGCGGTGCGGTTGAAGGCGATCGATTGGCCGACATACGGATTGTAATGCCGTCCGAGACCCGCGTCCGCCCGCCCTGCCGACATTTCAAATCCTGTGGTGGCTGCCAGTTGCAGCATGCCTCGGATGACTTCGTTGCCGAATGGAAAACCGAAGTGGTCACCCGAGCGCTGGCGGCGCAGGGGTTAAAGGCGGACATGCGCCCGATCCTGACTTCGCCACCACAATCACGCCGCCGAGCGACATTGTCGGCGCGGCGCACAAAAAAGGGGGCAATGGCCGGGTTTCATGCCCGCGCTTCGGACGTGATTGTCGAAGTTGCGGAATGCCAGTTGTTGCATCCCGACCTTTTGGCAGCGCTACCTGTAGCAGAGGCCTTGGCACGGGTTGGAGCAAGTCGGCGGGGTGAGTTGAGCGTGACGGCAACCTTGTCCGAGGGTGGGTTGGATGTGGCCGTAGAGGGCGGGCTGGAGCCTGATGGGCCGTTGTTGATCGGCCTGGCACAGGAGGCCGAGCGGCATGACCTGGCGCGGCTTAGTTGGAATGGCGAGGTGATGGCAACGCGTCGTGCGCCGGTGCAGCGTTTTGGTATCGCTGAAGTAACACCGCCGCCGGGGGCGTTCCTGCAGGCGACGGAAAGCGGCGAACAGACGTTGTTGGCGGCGGTTCGGCAAGCCGTCGGCGAGGCCGGACGGATTGTCGATTTGTTTGCGGGATGCGGTACGTTCAGCCTGCCCTTGGCGGAAACGTCAGAGGTGCACGCAGTTGAGGGCAGCGCCGAAATGACCAAAGCCCTGGATCATGGTTGGCGACATGTCAGCGGGCTGCGCAAGGTGACGGTCGAGGCGCGTGACCTGTTCCGCCGCCCCCTGATGCCCGACGAATTGCAGAAGTTCGACGCTGCGGTGATCGACCCGCCCCGGGCCGGCGCCGAGGCGCAAATCGAGCAACTTTGTACCTCGGGCGTCGAGAAGATCGCCTATGTCTCGTGTAACCCGGTGACATTTGCGCGCGATGCCAACAGGCTGGATGCGGCGGGGTACGCGCTTCATTGGGTGCAGGTGGTGGACCAGTTCCGCTGGTCCTCGCATATCGAATTGGTTGCCGGATTTACGCTCACTTCGGCGTGAGGCGGCAAAATTTCCTACAGAATGCGCTGCAAAACGGATAAAATGCACGGGCAAGACGCAAAACGGGCAGTGATATGCGGATTTTCAAGGTCTTTCTGATGCTGGCAATTTTTGTCGGGGTCGCTGGATGTTCTTCCAAGTTCAAGAGTTATAACGGACCCGAGGTGACGCAGGTTGTCGTGCACAAGGGTGCCCGCAAGATGCACCTGATGCATCATGACGAGGTGCTGAAGTCCTATCGAATCGGACTTGGATTTGCGCCGTCAGGCCACAAGAATTACGAAGGCGATGGCCGCACACCCGAAGGCAGTTATGTGATCGATCGCCGCAACCCGAACAGCGAGTTTCACTTGTCGGTGGGTATCTCCTATCCCAATCCGGATGATCGCAAGTTTGCGTCATCTCAGGGCAAAAGCCCGGGCGGCGATATCTTCATCCACGGGCGCCCATGGAAGAACCGCAAGGGCGGACAGGACTGGACGGCGGGTTGCATCGCCGTGACCAACCGGGAAATCGAAGAGATCTACGCGATGGTGCGCAACGGCACGCCGATCACGATCACGCCCTGACGGATCAGGACCCCAGGATCATCGTCCACCAGATTTTGCCGTTCTTTTCCTGGAACCAGGCGAAGCCCAGGTTGACCGCGCGATTGTCCAGGATCACGTTGCGTGTGTCGGGCTGTTCCATCCAGGCGGCCAGGGTCTCAAGTTCGGTCTCGTAGGTTTCCGAGATGTTTTCACCAAGCATCGCGCCGGAGTACCCAACCCGGCGCACCCGATCGAGCGGCGAGGAACCGTCCGAACCGAAATGCCAGGGGCGGTTCTGGACCGACATGTCGCGGGCATGGGTGGCGGCGGCAGCGTTCAGTTGCGCATTGAGCTGCACAGCAGGGGCGCCGGAGGCCTGGCGCAGGGCGTTGACCGAATCAAGCACCCGGAACTGTATCTTGGCGGTTGAGCCCTGCGAGATGCGATAAAGCCGTGGCAGCGGTTTGCCGTCTGCGCCCAGTTGGGTTTCCGTGGTGGTGGTGCAGGACGCCAGAACCAGCAGTGCTGAAAAAAGAATACCGAGAAGTCGAGCCATGTTATGCCATCCAATTCGTGTTTCACATGCCATAGCGCGTGTGGCGTTGCCGTTCAAACCCACATAAGCGTGATGCAGCCAATTGACGATTGTTTGAATTGCGACTGCGGCATTCGCGCAATAATATGCGCATCGGGCGAATGGCAGGCCAACGAGGGTAAATATGACACGAGATGTTATCGGAAAATTCAATCGCCGCGGATTCATGGCCGGCGGCGCGGCGCTTTTAGCGGCACCAGCGGTGGCGCAGGATGTCAACAGCACCAACACGACCGAGGTCGAACGCGATCTCAACGAGGTGGTGCGGCGCAACATTTCAAGCTTTCGCTCGCTGAGCTGGGAACCGTACTTCGACAATCTATCGAACGGCGCGGTTCTTGTTGATATCACCTCGCGGGCGTTGCATTTCTGGTCCGAGGACCATTCCGTTTACCGGCTGTACCCGACATCTGTGCCGTTGACCGAGGATTTGACCAAGCGTGGCCGTACCAAGGTGGTGCGCAAGGTGGTCGGCCCAAGCTGGCGTCCAACCCCTGCCATGCGCAAGCGAAACCCGGAATGGCCCGAGTTTGTCGGCCCCGGTCCCGACAACCCGCTGGGCACCCATGCGATGTATCTGAGCTGGACCTATTACCGTATTCATGGCACGCATGACACGCGCAAGATTGGACGCCGTTCGTCCAACGGTTGCATCGGCCTTTACAACGAGCATATCGAACAGCTGTTCAATCTCTGCAAGGTCGGCACGCAAGTGTTGCTAATTTGACGACATTTGTCCGATCTATGCACCTTTCGGGTCAAGTTGCGTTTGCAATCTCGGACCATAGCTGTTTAGAGAGGGTTACGAGGTAAGACTTGGGTGCTTGCCGTCGCCAAAATGGCATTTTGACGGTGGGCGAATATCTGGAGGATAACATGAAGAAACTCGTTCTCGCTGCTGCTCTGACCGCCGCTGCTTCGACCGCTTACGCTGGCTCGATGGCTGACCCGGTGATCGAAGCTCCGGTAATCGTGGAAGAAGCCGCTGCTGGTTCGTCGGCAAACGGCGTCATCATTCCGCTGCTGATTCTGGTTGCTATCGCAGCCGTTGCAATGGATTAATAATCCGGCGCAAGCCAAATTGGAAAAGGCGGTGGGTTTCCCACCGCCTTTTTCTTTTGTCTGCATGGAATGCGGAGCGTTTAGTCGATCCAGCCTTTCAGATTGTCTTCGATAATCTGTGACAGCACGTCGATATGGGCGGCATTGTCATTGAGGCACGGGATATAGAGGAAATCCTCGCCCCCCGCCTCTTCGAAGCTTTCACAAATCTCTTCGTTGATTTCTTCCAGCGTCTCGATGCAGTCGGCGGCAAAGGCCGGGGCAATCACCGCTATGTTCTTTTGCCCGTCTTCGCGGGCGAGGCGGGCGACCTCATCCACCGTGTAGGGGCGCAGCCATTCTTCGCGACCGAACACCGATTGGAATGTGGTGGTGATCTGGCTGTCGTCCCAGCCCAGCCGCTCCTTCAGGAGGCGCGTGGTTTTCTGACATTGGCAGTGATACGGGTCGCCCTCGCGCAGGTAGCGTTGCGGCATGCCGTGATAAGACACCACCAGGAGATCGGGTTTCTTGTCGGCCTGCGCATACGCCGTTTCAACCGATTCGGCCAAGGCGTCGATATAGCCGGGATTGTCGAAATACGCGGGCACAGTACGTGCAGCGGGCTGCCATTTCTCGTCCATCAGGGCGCGAAAGAACTGGTCATTCGCGGTGGCCGAGGTGGCCCCGGCATATTGCGGGTAGAGCGGGAAGAACAGGATCTTGGTGCAGCCTGCGGCGACCATCTCACGAACCTTGGCCGTGGTCGCCGGGTTGCCATAGCGCATGCAGAAATCGACCATCACGTTGTCGCCATAACGCTCGGCCATCTTGGCGGAGATGGCGGTGGTCTGATCCTTGGTGATGGTCATCAATGGGCTTTCGCCCTTGTCATGGTTCCAGATCGATTTGTAGGCCTCACCCGATGAGAAGGGCCGTTTTGTCAGGATGATGAGCTGCAACAGTGGCTGCCATTTCCAGTTCGGGATGTCGATCACCCGCTTGTCCGATAGGAACTCGTTCAGATAACGCCGCATCGGCCAGTAGTCATAACTGTCCGGTGTGCCGAGATTGGCGATGAGGACACCGATCTTTTCACGCGGCAGGTTTGGGTGATCGGCGGGCTTTTCCAGAATGGGCATTCGGCGTTCCTGTATGGCGTTGGTCCTGACATAAGCTGGCGGGCGGTGGCGTCAATCCTTGAGTGGGGTCTCGGTGGTGCCAAGCGCATCGGCAAGGCGCGCGGCGGCCGAGCCGGGGCGCAACGGTTGCGGCTGGCTGGCATCCGGGGCCCAGCCTGATAGGAAGATCAGCTCGTACGTGGCGCGGACCCGGCCATCGGGATCGGAAAAGGCATCGATATAGTGCTCGGATGCACGCGCAATTACTCTGCGGCGGGTGAAGTTGCGCAGGCGGGCATTGAGGGCGTTCTGTTCCCCCATCTTCCTGAGCTCACGCATCAGGCCAAGCGGCGATGCATAGGTGGTTTTCACAGGCACAGCGTCGGCCACCGGCAGGGCAAAACCCGCCCGTTGCAAGAGCGCGCCCATATCGCGAATCTCGGCCATGGGGGCGACGCGGGGTGACAGCCCGCTGGTGACCTCGACCTCGGCCTGGCCCAATGCAGCGCGCAGCTCGTGCAGGGTCTGGCCACCGAACAGCACGGCCAGGAACAACCCATCGGGTTTGAGCGCGCGCTGGCATTGGATCATCTGGCCCACCGGATCGTTGGCCCAGTGTAACGCCATGGCGTGAATCACCAGATCATGCGCGCCGGGGGACAGATCGAGTGTCTCGTCATCCCCCACCACGGTGCAATCAGGCAACGCATCGCGCCAGAAATCGCCATGACCGGTCACGATCGCCGGCGCGGTAAAGGTTTTGTTAACCACCTCCAGCCGATCCTTGATCTCGTCTACAGCAATGGCGTGAAGAAAGCTTTCGTCACTGCGGTCACGGTTGCGGGTCAAGGCCGTGCGGTCGGTGAGGGAGGGTGGTGTGCTCATGCGCGCGAACATAGGGGGGGTGGCATGAAGATTCAAACGGCGTTGCGCCTGATCTATCCGCCGCGCTGTGTGGCCTGCGGCGAGATGGTGGAAAGCGATTTTGGCCTGTGTGGGTCGTGTTGGCGGGATACTCCCTTTATCGAAGGGTTGAGCTGCGATCTGTGTGGTGTGCCTTTGCCAGGCGAATCGGACCAGGACGAGGTTTGCGACGACTGTCGCAAGACGACGAGGCCGTGGCGCAACGGTCGCGCGGTGTTTCGCTATGCAGAAAATGGGCGACGGCTGGTGCTGGCGCTGAAACATGGCGACAGGCATGACATTGTGCGTCCGGCAGCGAAGTGGCTGGCACGGCGGGCCGAGGGGCTGATTGAACAGGATACGTTGATCACGCCGGTACCGCTGCATTGGACCCGTCTGTTGAAGCGGCGGTTCAACCAGTCGGCGCTTTTGGCCGAAGCGCTGGCAAAAAAAGTGCAGCAACCTTACTGTCCGGACCTGCTGATCCGATGCAAGCGAACCGATAGCCTTGAAGGTAAAGGGCATGAGCAGCGGTTTGCCACTGTTACCGGTGCAATAGAGCCACATCCGAAACGCCGCCATCGCATGGTTGGGCGCCATATTCTGATCGTCGATGACGTGATGACCTCGGGCGCCACGATGGCCGCGGCGACCGAGGCCTGCCTGACTCAGGGCGCACGCGACGTTTCGGCGCTGGTACTGGCGCGCGTTGCAAAGGAGGACTAAATCCGGGACAAAGAGCGAGTAATCAAGGAAGCGCTAATGAAACCGGTAGAGATGTATACGTCGCCGATGTGCGGCTTTTGTCACGCGGCCAAGCGGCTGTTGAGCCAGAAGGGTGTGGATTTTTCCGAAATCGACATCTGGGCCGATCCCGCCCGCAAACCCGAGATGATGCAGCGGGCCAACGGTGGCTACACCGTGCCACAGATTTTCATCGGCGAGACCCATGTTGGCGGCTGCGATGATTTGTATGCGCTGGAACGCGCGGGCAAGCTTGATGCACTGCTAGAGGCCTGATCCATGACCCGCGCCGCCCTGATCCAGATGACATCGACGGATGACCCGGCAGAGAACCGCGAGGTGCTGCGGGGCTATCTGCATCAGGTCAAGGCGGGTGGGGCGGGTTTCGCGCTGAGCCCGGAGGTAACGAACTGCATTTCGGGTAGCCGCAGCCATCAGCGTGCAGTGTTGCGGGAACAGGATCGCGACGAGACACTGGCGATGGTGCAAGAAGAAGCACAGGCGCTGGAGATCTGGGTGCTGATCGGCTCGCTTGGCATTCTGACCGGTGATGAAGACGGGCGGTTTGCCAATCGTTCGTTTCTGGTTTCTCCCCAAGGGAAGATCGCCGGGCAGTATGACAAGATCCACATGTTCGATGTGAACGTGAGCGAGACCGAGACCTATCGCGAATCGGCGCATTATCGACCTGGCGACAAGGCGGTTCTGGCCGAGACCGATTTTGCCAAAATCGGTATGACCATCTGCTACGATGTTCGCTTCGCTGCGCTACACCGGACACTGGCGCAAGCTGGCGCGCAAATTCTAACAGTGCCGGCGGCATTTTCCGCCGTGACCGGCGCGGCGCATTGGGAAACCCTACTGCGCGCCCGGGCGATCGAGACCGGCTGTTATGTTCTCGCCCCTGCGCAGACCGGCGTGCACTACGTGAAGGACGGGGTCGAAAGGCGGACCTATGGTCATTCGTTGGCCGTGGCACCCTGGGGCGAGGTTCTGGCCGATGCGGGCGAGGACTGCGGCGTTACGTTTGTTGATCTGGACATGGAACAGGTGGCAAAGTCACGTCAGCGAGTGCCATCGCTGAGCCATGACCGGGACTATGAAACACCCTGATGAGTGATCAAGCCAACGCCCTTGCCGTCACGCTTTTCAGTGAGATCCTGACGGCCGATCAGCTGGTGCGCAACCGGCTGTCCAAGGTATTGCCCAAAGGCATGGAGATATCGCATTTCTCGGTTCTCAACCACCTGGCCCATTCCGGGGATGAACGCAGCCCGGCGCAGCTGGCCAAGAGTTTCCACGTCACCCGCGGTGCGATGACCAACACTTTGGGCAAGCTGGAATGGGCGGGGTACATCCATATCCGCCCAGACTGGGACGATGCCCGACGCAAGATGGTCGCAATCAGTCCGGCCGGGAGACAGGCCAGGGATGCGGCGCTTGCTGCGATGGGACCAGTCTTGAACGACCTTGTCAGCGACCTGGGTGAAGGCAAGGTACGCGCGGCGCTGCCGATCCTGCGCGAACTACGCATCAAGCTGGAACAGGACGGATAGGTTCTATTTCAACAGGTCAGCGCGGGTGTTGGGGCGGAATTCAGTCACTGAGAAGCTGGCAATCCCTTCGGAATGAAACGGGTCACGCTCCAACGTGGCTTGCAATGCCTCGGCGCTTTCGGCGGTGGCGATGATCACGCCGCCAGTGCGCGGCACCTTGGCCCCGGCGACAAGGATCATGTTCGCACTCAGGCAGTCCTTGATCCATTCCATATGCGCATCAAGATGTGGTTCGACCTGATCGAAGGGGACAAGGTATTCAAGGCTGACAACAAAGAGGTTGTTGCCGTCGGGGATGAAAGACATGGGTTTCGGTCCTTGGATCAGGCGGGTTTGGTGCTGGCGGTGACGTAGTTTACGCTGAGATCCCGATCCGAGATCGACCATTGCCACGAGATTGGGTTGAACACGAATCCCTTGCGATCCACCGGGCGCAGGCCTGCGTTTTCGATCAGGGAATAAAGCTCATCCGGAGTGATGAATTTTGACCATTCATGCGTCCCTTTGGGCAGCCAGCGCATGATGTATTCGGCCCCGACAATCGCCACTGCAAAACTTTTCGGGTTGCGGTTGATGGTAGAGCACAACATCAGGCCACCGGGCTTGAGCAGCTGTCGACAGGCCGTCAGATAGGCCAGCGGGTCGGCCACATGTTCGACCACCTCCATGTTCAACACCACGTCGAACTGTTCGCCAGCTTCGGCCAGCGATTCGGCAGTCACGTTGCGATAGTCGATTTTCAGGCCTGATTGTTCGGCGTGAACCTGTGCGACGGGGATGTTTCCGGCCGCCGCATCGGCGCCGAGCACGGTAGCGCCGAGACGGGCCATCGGTTCGCTGAGCAATCCACCGCCACAGCCGATATCCAGCAGGCGCAGTCCCTTGAACGGTTCGGGGCTGTTCAAGTCACGCCCGAACTCGGCGGCGATCTGCGCGGTGATATAATCCAGCCGCACCGGATTCATCAGGTGCAGTGGTTTGAACTTACCATTGGGGTCCCACCATTCGGTAGCCATGGCCTCGAACTTGGCGACCTCCGCTGGGTCGACGGTGGTGGTGGTGGGTTGCATTCTGACCTCCATGGGATCAACTTGGACGCGCCCTATCATATAGGATGACCATGGACAAATATGCAGGCCCTCGCAGTGCGGCGGATTATCTTTATCCCGCCATCGAGCCTTTTGACCGGCGTATGCTGGACATGGGCGATGGGCACCAGATTTACATGGAGCAATCAGGCAACCCCGACGGCAGGCCGGTCATTGTCTTCCATGGTGGTCCGGGCGGTGGCTGTAGCCCGGCGATGCGGCGCTATTTCGAACCCGAGCATTACCGGATCATCCTGTTTGATCAGCGCGGATGCGGACGCTCGCGCCCCCATGCCAGTGTCGAGAATAACACCACCTGGCACCTGATCCGCGATATCGAGACGATTCGCGAGACGCTGGGTATCGAGAAATGGGCCGTGTTTGGCGGCAGCTGGGGTGCGACGTTGGCGCTGATCTATGCCGAGACGCATCCGCAGGCGGTAAACCATTTGGTGCTGCGCGGCGTGTTTCTTGCCACTCAGACCGAGTTGGATTGGTTCTATGGCGGCGGGGCCGGGCGATTCTGGCCCGATCTTTGGCAACGCTTTGCCGGGATCATTCCCGAGAAAGAGCATGATGACCTGATCGCCGCCTATCACAAGCGGCTGTTTTCCGGCGACGCCACGCAAGAGACCGCCTTTGCCAAGTCCTGGTCGCGCTGGGAAAACGCACTGGCCTCAATCCGCTCGAACGGTGACGCGGGGGTGGCTGATGGCGCCTATGCCCGCGCCTTTGCCCGGCTGGAAAATCACTATTTCATCAATGGAGCGTTCCTGGAATATGACGGGCAGATATTGGCCGAGCTGGACAAGATCGCCCATATCCCCGGCGTGATCGTGCAAGGGCGGTTCGACATGATTTGCCCTCCCGAAGCGGCCTACAACCTGTCACGAAAATGGAAAAAGGCCGATCTGCGGATGATTCCGGTGGCGGGTCACGCCCTGTCGGAACCGGGAATCAGCCGCGAGTTGGTGCGTGCAATGGACCGGTTTGCGGGGATACGCCCTGATTGAGCGGTGGTACCCCGAAATTGTGATTTGCCATGCGAGGTCGTGCAGATGAGCATGAAGTCGATGCACGACCACGGGAGGGCGAGCAATGAGTGACAAGCCAATAATTGAAGAACGGGAAAACGGACCACTGGTCATCAAAGGGCTGCACCGTATGGTGGGGCCGGACGGGACCGAGGTCAACGTCAAGCCGGTAATGGCGCTTTGTCGCTGCGGCGCATCCAGGTCGAAACCGTTCTGCGATGGATCTCATGCCGAGACCGGCTTTGAAAGCCGGGGCGGAACGCCTGCCGGACGCGATCGGTTAATCACCTACGAGGGAGCCGAAGTTTCCGTAAGCTACAATCCGCTGTTGTGTTCGCACGCGGCCGAATGTGGGCGATTGGCAAGTCACATATTCAACCCGGCGCAAAAGCCATGGGTCCAACCGGATAAGGGGAATGCCGATGAGGTACGCGCGGTTGTGTCGGCGTGCCCTTCGGGTGCATTGGCGCTGGCCGGTGAAGGTCGAGTCGAGCACCTGACGGCGGCGCGGGCCGAGGTACAGATCGAAAAGAACGGGCCCTATTGGGTGTTGGATGTGACGGCCCCGGTTGAACCGTCCAACGAAGGGGCCAGCACGCGGAAATACGTTCTGTGCCGCTGCGGTAAATCGGGCAACAAGCCGTTTTGTGATGGCACCCATCGCGATGCGGGCTGGCGCGACGACGGCTGACCAATTCACCAGTTGCGGTTGCGCCGCGCGCGTTTGATTTGGCGCACGACCATGATGTCGGCCTTGCCCTTCACAAGCCAGGAAAGGCCAAAGGCCCAGATGCCTATGGCTTCGAACCAGAAGATGATGCCTGAAGTTTCGATCCAGTTGGCGTGACCCAGCGACGGGAGGGCGCGCAGGATGGAGAACAGGGTTGCGCCCAAGCCGCCGCCAAGGATGACCCAGCCGCAGATGTAGTAGATTCTGCGACGGTTTGAATTATTGGTGCGGGCGAACTTGATCAAAGAGAAATAAGCCATCGCGCCAAGGAACAGGATCGCCGACAGGAAATGGCCGATCTTGGCCCATTGGCCCAGGAAGTGTTCAAAGATGTTCAGTGTGCCGGGCACCAGCTGGTTGGGAAAGATTGCCAATCCGAAAGCGCCGACCCCGGCCAGCGTAGCGGCCATGTTGTCAGAAATCCGCTCGCCATTTTCGCGCGAATGGCCCTTGTAGCTGACCAGGAAGATGCCGATGGCAAAGAGCGCACCGACGAAGATGTCGCGCAGGGTGGTGTGGTAATAATCCGAGATCGTCGGTTGGATTTTGGCGTCCTGCAAGAGGCCGCCAAAGATCAGCAGGAACGGGAAGACGAGCCCGAGGATGCCAAGCGCCTGGCGCACGCGGTAAAAGGACAGAACGTATTGGTCGCGGGTTTGGTAGGGCATCGAAGATGTGTGTTGCGAAAGTTGTGAAACGAAACAGGCGACCGTGATCATAGGCAGACGTTGCGGTGGCGGCCAGCCCCCACACCCCCGGGGTATTTGTGGTGAGATTAACCCGGGGTATTTGTGGTGAGATTAAGAGGCGGCGTGGGTCTTTCTTGGCTGAGGGGTTGCAGACTCACCCATGGAGGCGTATATCCCCCTCAACAGCGGCGCGCTGGGGTCCAAACCTGACGCTCCACCGGGAAAGATCGACGGGCCGCGCGCCCGTTTTTTTGTGCTTGGAACCTGGAACACCTATGGCTGACCTGATTGCCAAAACCGCGATGGATCGCAAACTGGCCGAGATCATCACCCCTGTCATCGAGGACATGGGGTTCGAACTTGTGCGCGTGCGGCTGATGGGCGGCGAGCGCAAGACCTTGCAGATCATGGCCGAGCGTCCCGAGGGCGGGATCGAGGTGGACGAATGCGCCGAGATTTCCAATGCGCTGAGTGCAACGCTGGATGTCGAGGACCCGCTGGCCGATGCCTATGCGCTGGAGGTCTCGTCACCCGGCATCGACAGGCCGCTGACACGGCTGAAGGATTTTGACGCCTACGAGGGCTATGAGGCCAAGGTGGAAACGGCCGAGCTGATCGACGGGCGCAAGCGGTTCAGGGGTGTGCTGGCCGGGGTTGAGGGCAACGAGGTGCTGATCAATATCGAACAGCATGGCGAGCCGGTGACCGTGGGGCTGGACTATGACTGGCTGGCAGATGCCAAGCTGGTGCTGACCGATGAGTTGATCAAGGCGATGCTGAAGGCCCGCAAGGATGCGGGTGCCTTGAACGAAGAAGATTTTGACGTGATCGAAGAAGAAGCGCCCCTCGGGGGCGACATTGAAACCGATACCGGTTCTGAGGAGGACTGAGAATGGCAATTACCTCTGCAAACCAGCTGGAGCTGTTGCAAACCGCCGAGGCCGTGGCCCGCGAAAAGATGATCGATCCGGTACTGGTGGTCGAGGCGATGGAAGAGAGCCTCGCACGGGCGGCCAAGAGCCGTTACGGCGCCGAGATGGACATCCGTGTCAACATCGACCGCAAGACCGGCAAGGCGACCTTTACCCGCGTGCGCACCGTGGTCGAGGAAGAAGAGCTGGAAAACTACCAGGCCGAGTTCACCGTCGAGCAGGCCAAGCAGTACATGGAAGACCCGAAAGTGGGCGACCAGTTCATCGAGGAAGTCCCCCCGGTGGAAATGGGCCGGATCGCGGCACAGTCGGCCAAGCAGGTGATCCTGCAGAAAGTCCGCGAAGCCGAGCGGGATCGCCAGTTCGAGGAATTCAAGGACCGTGCCGGCACCATCATCAACGGTGTGGTCAAGCGCGAGGAATATGGCAACGTCATCGTCGACGTGGGCCGTGGCGAAGGCATCCTGCGTCGCAACGAGAAAATCGGCCGGGAATCCTATCGCCCGAATGACCGGATTCGTTGCTACATTAAGGATGTGCGTCGCGAGACCCGCGGGCCGCAGATTTTCCTGTCGCGCACCGCGCCGGAATTCATGGCCGAGCTGTTCAAGATGGAAGTGCCGGAAATCTATGACGGCATCATCGAGATCAAGGCCGTGGCCCGTGACCCGGGCAGCCGCGCCAAGATCGCTGTTGTGTCCTATGATGGTGGCATCGACCCGGTCGGCGCCTGTGTCGGTATGCGGGGGTCCCGTGTGCAGGCCGTTGTGAACGAGTTGCAGGGCGAAAAGATCGACATCATCCCGTGGAACGAGGATGTACCGACCTTCTTGGTGAACGCGCTGCAACCGGCAGAAGTGGCCAAGGTGGTTCTGGATGAAGAGGCCGAGCGGATCGAGGTTGTCGTGCCCGACGAGCAGCTGTCGCTTGCCATTGGTCGCCGCGGTCAGAACGTGCGCCTGGCATCGCAATTGACCGGCCTTGATATCGACATCATGACCGAGGAAGAAGAATCGGCCCGCCGTCAGAAGGAATTCGAAGAGCGTACCAAGCTGTTCATGGATACCCTGGACCTGGACGAATTCTTTGCCCAGTTGCTGGTCGCCGAAGGCTTCACCAACCTCGAAGAGGTGGGTTATGTCGAGATCGATGAACTGCTGGTCATCGACGGTGTCGACGAAGACACTGCCAAGGAACTGCAGGCGCGGGCGCGTGACTATCTGGAAGCCCAGGCCAAGGCGGCGCTTGAAAAGGCGCGCGAATTGGGTGTCGAGGACAGCCTGATCGCGTTTGAGGGTCTGACCCCGGCGATGATCGTGGCGCTGGCCGAGGATGGTGTAAAAACGCTGGAAGATTTCGCCACATGTGCCGATTGGGAATTGGCTGGCGGTTGGACCACGCAGGATGGTGAGCGGATCAAGGATGACGGTCTGCTGGAACCCTTCGACATGAGTCTGGAAGAGGCCCAGGACATGATCATGACCGCACGCGTCATGCTCGGCTGGGTTGATCCGGAAGAGCTTGCCGCTGCGGCGGCGGCCGAGGCCGAAGCGGCCGAGGCCGGCGAAGAAGTGGAGGCCGAGGCCTAAGCGGGCCTCGGAGATCCTGATCATGGGGCGCGGCGGACAAGCCAAGGCGCGGGACGACGGGGCGGTGCGCAAGTGCATCGCCACTGGCGAGCTTTTGCCGAAGGAAAAGCTTGTCCGCTTTGTCGTGGGGCCGGACGCTCAGATCGTTCCCGATATTCGGGGCAAGTTGCCCGGGCGTGGCATCTGGGTCAGCGCCGAGCGGGATGCGCTCGATAAGGCGGTTGCCAAAAAGCTGTTCGCCCGTGCCGCCAAGCAGGCGGTTGAGCTGCCCCAAGACCTGGTGTCCCAGGTCGAGGGCTTGCTGGTTCGGCGGCTGATCGACCTGATCGCGATGGCCCGCAAGTCGGGACAAGCGGTTTCGGGGTTCGAAAAGGTCAAGGGATGGCTTGCAGGTGAGGATGTGAAGGTCCTCTTGCAATCCAGCGATGGATCGGAGCGCGGGAAATCCAAGCTCTGGACGCCTGAAGGGGCGCGGTTTGTCGGTCTGCTCACCAGTGATGAGCTTGGCCAGGCCTTTGGACGAGAAACCGTCGTCCATGCGGCCATAGGCGCTGGAGGTTTGGCGCCACGTGTTGTAGAGGAAGCGGCAAGATTGAAAGCCTTGCGCGTTTCCGAAGGCGGGACGGACCGCCGGAAAGAGAAGAAGAGAGCCAGATGAGCGATAGTGACGGCAAAAAGACATTGGGCCTGCGCGGCGGGCCACGTTCAGGGAATGTAAAGCAGAGCTTTAGCCACGGACGGACCAAGAATGTCGTGGTCGAGACCAAGCGCAAGCGCGTCGTCGTGCCCAAGCCGGGCGCGTCTAAACCGGCTGGCGTCGGTGGAAAGCCTGCGGCTGGCGATCCGTCGAAACGCCCGGCGGGGATTTCGGACGCAGAGATGGAGCGCCGGATGAAGGCGCTTGCCGCGGCCAAGGCGCGTGAGGTCGAAGAGACCGCCCAGCGTGCTGCCGAGGAAAAGGCCCGCGAAGAAGAACGCCAGCGCCGCCGCGAAGAGGCCGAAACCAAGGAACGCGAAGAGCGTGAGCGCGAAGAAGCGCTGAAAGCCAAGGCCGAGGAAGAGGCGCGCCAGAAACGTGAAACGGAAGAGGCCGCCAAGCGTGCCGCAGCCGCCGCTGCCGCGCCTGCCGAGGCCCCTGCCGCTGCGCGTCCTGCTGCCAAACCCGCACCGGCCAAGCAACCCGAACGCAAGCAGACCCGCGACAATGAACGTGGCCGCCCGTCGCGTGGCCGTGGTGATGACAACCGCCGGTCCGGCAAGCTGACACTGAACCAGGCGCTGTCGGGCGGTGGTGGACGGCAACGTTCGATGGCCGCGATGAAGCGCAAGCAGGAACGTGCCCGGCAGAAAGCCATGGGCGGCGCGGTCGAGCGTGAAAAGATCGTCCGTGACGTACAACTGCCCGAAGCCATTGTCGTGTCCGAGCTGGCCAACCGTATGGCCGAGCGCGTGGCCGAGGTGGTCAAAGCGCTGATGAACATGGGCATGATGGTGACCCAGAACCAATCGATCGACGCGGATACCGCCGAGTTGATCATCGAAGAGTTCGGCCACAATGTCGTGCGCGTATCCGATGCCGACGTTGAAGACGTAATCAAGGCCGAGGAAGACGACGAGGGCGATCTGAAACCGCGTCCGCCGGTCATCACCGTGATGGGCCACGTCGACCACGGCAAAACCTCGATTCTGGATGCGATTCGCAAAGCCAAGGTTGTGTCGGGCGAAGCCGGTGGCATCACCCAGCATATAGGCGCCTACCAGGTGACCACAGAGGACGGCGCGGTTCTGAGTTTCCTTGATACGCCGGGCCACGCTGCGTTTACCTCGATGCGGTCGCGCGGTGCCCAGGTGACGGATATCGTTGTGCTGGTCGTGGCCGCCGATGACGCGGTGATGCCGCAGACCATCGAGGCGATCAACCACGCCAAGGCCGCCGAAGTGCCGATGATCATCGCGATCAACAAATGTGATCTACCTGCTGCTGATCCGGACAAGGTTCGCGCCGATCTGCTTCAACACGAAGTGATCGTCGAGAAGATGTCGGGCGAAGTGCAGGACGTCGAAGTCTCGGCCCATACCGGGCAGGGCCTGGACGAACTGCTGGAAGCCATTGCTCTGCAATCCGAGATCCTGGAACTGAAAGCCAACCCCGACCGCGCCGCCCAAGGCGCCGTGATCGAGGCGCAGCTGGATGTGGGTCGCGGTCCGGTTGCCACCGTTCTGGTGCAGACCGGTACCCTGCGTCAGGGCGATATCTTTGTTGTCGGTGAGCAGTACGGTCGTGTCCGCGCCCTGATCAACGACAAGGGTGAGCGCGTCAAAGAGGCTGGGCCTTCGGTTCCGGTCGAGGTGCTGGGCCTGAATGGTACGCCCGAGGCGGGTGACGTGTTGAACGTGACCGACACCGACGCGCAGGCACGCGAGATCGCGGATTACCGCGAGCAGGCCGCCAAGGACAAACGTGCCGCTGCCGGGGCCGCCACGACGCTGGAACAGCTGATGGCGAACGCCAAGGCCGACGAGAACGTCAGCGAGCTGCCGATCCTGGTCAAGGCCGACGTGCAGGGCTCTGCCGAGGCCATCGTTCAGGCGATGGAAAAGATCGGCAACGAAGAGGTACGCGTGCGCGTGCTGCATTCGGGCGTTGGTGCAATCACCGAAAGCGATATCGGCCTGGCCGAAGCCTCGGGTGCGCCGGTCATGGGTTTCAACGTGCGGGCCAACGCGCCGGCGCGGAATGCCGCCAACCAGAAGGGTGTCGAGATCCGTTACTACAGCGTGATCTATGACCTTGTGGACGATGTGAAGGCGGCGGCCAGTGGCCTGTTGTCGGCCGAGATTCGCGAGAACTTCATCGGTTACGCCCAGATCAAGGAAGTCTTCAAGGTCACCGGCGTCGGCAAGGTTGCCGGCTGTCTGGTTACCGAAGGCGTCGCACGTCGCAGCGCCGGTGTGCGCCTGCTGCGCGACAACGTGGTGATCCACGAAGGCACGCTGAAGACTCTGAAACGCTTCAAGGACGAAGTGGCCGAGGTTCAGTCGGGTCAGGAATGCGGTATGGCGTTTGAGAAATACGACGATATCCGCGAAGGCGACGTGATCGAGATCTTCGAGCGTGAAGAGGTTGAGCGTAACCTCGACTAATCCGCGCCGATCAGCGAATGAAAAGCAAGGGGAGTCGCACAGGCGGCTCCCCTTTTTCTGTGGTCACAGAACCGGTCTGGTCAGAACCGGGTTTTCTGGCCCGAAGGCCAGTATTGCCAGGCTGTGTCAGGCAGCTTCGCGCACAGGTTTGCCCACAAAGAGCCGGTCACCGACCCGGACTTGCATGCGTCCGTCAGGCAGAAGCTTGACGAAAAGCCCCTGCACGGAAACGCACGATCCCATCATGATAGTATGCAGCATGCCAATCCTCCCCAATGGCTTGACACGTTCAAGATGCCATACAAATTTTGTTAAATCATCGAAAACTCGCGTGAATATGCATGTGTAGATAACAAACGCACACAACATATCGATCAAACTGCAGATTTTGCCACAACAAGTATGATTGGTTGGGATAGGTTTCTGAGAGTCACAGCCAATCGCGGAGAATCGGTATGAGTGGGATATCGGCTGGCGGCATCGGGTAATCGCGCAGATCAACTGGGCGTACCCATTTCAGGGTCTGGCCTTCGCGGGGTTTGGCGATCCCTTCCCACTTGCGGCAGGCAAAAAGCGGCATCAGCAAATGGAAATCATTGTAGCTGTGCGAGGCGAAAGTTAGCGGTGCCAGGCACGAGGCCCAGGTGTTGATGCCCAACTCTTCTTCCAGTTCACGGATCAGCGCGTGTTCGGGGGTTTCCCCGACCTCGACCTTGCCACCCGGAAACTCCCACAGACCGGCCATAGATTTGCCCTCGGGGCGCTGCGCCAGAAGCACGCGGCCGTCACGGTCGATCAGGGCAACGGCGGAGACGAGGACGGTTTTCATTGGTGCGCCTTTGTGAGTGTGTAGGAGTGAGGGCCAACCCCCACACCCCTGGGATATTCTTGGTCAGATGAAGGAGCTGAATCAGGAGCGGTAATCGGCGTTGATCTCGATATAACCGTGGGTCAGGTCGCAGGTCCAGACGGTGGCTGTGCCATTGTCGAGGCCCAGGTCGACGCGGATTTCGATCTCGTCGTTCTTCATGTATGCTGCGCCTGCCTCCTCGGTGTAGGACGGCGCGACCCAGCCCTTTTCGGCCACGAGGATGTCACCGAACCAGATGGTTAGGCGATCACGTTCGGCCCGTTCGCCGGATTTGCCAACGGCCATGACGACGCGACCCCAGTTCGGGTCCTCGCCAGCGGCGGCGGTTTTGACCAATGGAGAATTGGCAATTGACATGGCCACGCGATGAGCCGGGCCATTGGCGTTGGCACCGGTCACGGTGATCTTGATCAGCTTGGTTGCGCCTTCACCGTCGCGGGCGATCTGAATGGCAAGGTCCTGCATCACCGCATGCAGCGCCTCGCGGAAAGATTTCACGCGCGGGTCGGCAAAATCGGTGATCGGGTCCATATCGGCGACCCCCGTGGCGGCAACAAGGACGGTGTCCGAGGTCGAGGTATCGCCATCGACGGTGATACAATTGAAAGTCTTGGCGTTTTCCAACCAGAGGATCTGTTGCAAGACCTCGCGTGATATGGCGGCATCGGTAAAGATGTAGGACAGCATCGTCGCCATGTCCGGTGCGATCATGCCCGAGCCCTTGCAGAAACCCGCGATCCGCACCGGTACCCCGTCCAGATCAGCGCTTTGGGTGGCGCCCTTGGGGAAGGTGTCGGTGGTCATGATCGCGTTGGCAGCAGCCTCGATGGCGTCGGGCGACAAGGTCGATTTCAAATCCGCGATCTTGGCGGTAATCCGATCATGCGCCATTTTCTCGCCGATTACCCCGGTAGACGAGGTGAAAATCCGTGCCTCGGGCAGGTCCAGTTCCCGCGCAACCGCTTGTGTGACGGCCTTGACCGAGGCCTCGCCCGCATCACCGGTAAAGGCATTGGCATTGCCCGAGTTGACCAGAATGGCGGCCCCGGCATCCGAGTCTTCAGTGATCTTGGCCTCGCAATCCAGCACGGCGGCCGAGCGCGTGGTCGACCGGGTGAAAACGCCGGTCATCACCGTGCCGGGCACAAGCCGGGCCAGCATCACGTCGGTCCGGCCCGCGTAACGCACCCCGGCCTCGACCGTGGCAAAGCTAACGCCGCCGATAACCGGCAGGTCGGGGAAACTGGCAGGCGCCAGCGGCGAGCGTTTTTCGATCTTGGCCAAGGGTCAGTTCTCCAGCAGGGACAGGTCTTTGAGAATGGCGGGATCAAAGCTGCTTTCGGCGGAGCGGTCAATCTTGGCAGTGGTTTCAAGCGTGGCGATATGTTCTTCGATCAACGCGGCCTGAAGGTCGGCCTCGATCTCGCCGCGGACTTCTTCCAGCGGTGGCGCTTCGGCAAGCCGGGTTTCGATTAGCATAATCACGTGCCAGCCGAATTCGGTTTCAACCGGTGCAGACACCGACCCAATTTCCATCACGTCGACGGCGGCCTGAAATTCCGGAACCATGCGCCGCGTGACACCGAACCAGCCCAAATCACCACCCGACGGCCCGGAAGGCCCAGTGGAGTGTTCCTTGGCCAAGGTGGCGAAGTCTGCACCGCCCTCCAGCCGAGAGATCAGCGCTTTGGCTTCGTTTTCGGATTCGACAAGAATATGGGAGGCGTGAAACTCTTTACCCGGACTGCCTTCGTATTTCGCAGAATAGGCTGCCATGATCGCCTCTTCGGTCATGCGGTCGGACAGTGCGACGGAGATTGCTTCGGCAGCCAGAAGCGAGCGGCGCTCGTTTGCCAGTGCAAGGCGGACATTGCGCGGAGCGTCCCCTTTCAGCGATTGTTCCAGCAGGGTTTGCGAGACCAGCTGCGACAGGATGCCGTCGAACAGAACGTCATCGGGCAGTTGCTGATACTGCGGCGGCAGGTCGGCGCGGACTAACAGCATGTGTCCGAGGGTGATTTCGGTGCCGTTGACGGTGGCCACGACACTGTCGGCACCCGGGCCTTCACCGGCCCCTGCGGGAGCCATCGAAAGGGCAAGGGCCACAAGCGGCGCTGCCATGAAAGAGAGACGTTTTGACATCAAGTGGTTCCTTCGCTGCTGTTGCCCGGGGTGCGTGGCGTTGACACTGCCATTACCGCCCCTTACATCGCCTTAAGACAAAGGCAATTCTGCCCCTGAAGGCCCGTTTTATGGCGGTCCCGGAACGGGGGCAAGCAAATGTCGAGCACGAATACGTCAATAGCCGATCGGACAAGAATATGCTGGGATTTGGAACGCTTACGAAAAAGGTCTTCGGGACCCCGAACGACCGCAAGATCAAGGCAACCCGACCCATCGTGGAAAAGATCAACGCGCTGGAGCCCGAGTTCGAAAAGCTGACAGACGAGGGGATCAAGGACAAGACCGAGGAACTGGCCACTCGCGCCATGGGTGGTGAGAGCCTTGATGACCTGTTACCCGAGGCCTTTGCCAACTGTCGGGAAGCGGCGCGCCGGGCGCTGGGTCTGCGGGCGTTTGATGTGCAGCTGATGGGCGGTATCTTCCTGCACCAGGGCAACATCGCCGAGATGAAGACCGGTGAGGGCAAGACCCTTGTGGCGACGTTTCCGGCCTATCTGAATACGCTGACCGGCGAGGGTGTGCACATCGTGACGGTCAACGATTACCTGGCCAAGCGTGATGCCGAATGGATGGGCAATGTCTATGAGGCCCTGGGCCTGACCACAGGGGTTGTTTATCCGATGCAGCCCGAGGACGAGAAACGTGCGGCTTATGCCTGTGACGTGACCTATGCTACCAACAACGAGCTGGGCTTCGATTACCTGCGCGACAACATGCGGTCTGAACTGAGCCAGATGTGCCAGAGAGGCCACAACTTTGCCGTCGTCGACGAGGTCGACTCGATCCTGATCGACGAGGCGCGGACACCGCTGATCATTTCCGGCCCGGCCGAGGATCGCAGCGATCTCTATGTCACCATCGACAAGTTGATCCCGGGGCTGGAAGAAGAACACTACAAGATCGACGAAAAGAGCAAGACTGCCAGCTTTACCGATGAAGGCAACGAGTGGCTGGAACAACAGCTGCACGCCCATGGCCTTCTGCCCGAGGGGCAGAGCCTGTATGACCCGGAAAGCACCACCATCGTGCACCACGTCAACCAGGGTCTGCGCGCGCACAAGCTGTTCACTAAGGACAAGGACTACATCGTCCGCAACAACGAGGTTGTGCTGATCGACGAGTTCACCGGCCGGATGATGGCCGGGCGGCGCCTGTCTGAAGGCCTGCACCAGGCGATCGAGGCCAAGGAAGAGGTCCAAATCCAGCCCGAGAACGTGACCATGGCGCAGGTGACGTTCCAGAACTATTTCCGCCTCTATGATAACTTGTCCGGCATGACCGGTACTGCGGTAACCGAGGCTGAAGAATTCTCTGAGATTTACGGCCTGGGCGTGGTTGAAGTGCCGACCAACCAGCCGATTTCCCGGATTGACGATGACGATGCGGTATATCGTACGGCCAAGGAAAAATTTGAGGCCGTTGTCGAGACCATCAAGGAAGCCAGTGAAAAGGGTCAACCGATCCTTGTCGGCACAACCAGCATTGAGAAATCCGAATTCCTGTCGGACATGCTGACCAAGGCCAAGCTCAAGCATAACGTCCTGAACGCCCGCCACCACGAACAGGAGGCGCAGATCATTGCCGATGCCGGCAAGCTGGGCGCGGTGACGATTGCCACCAACATGGCCGGGCGTGGCACCGACATCAAGCTGGGAGGCAATGTCGATTTCAAGATCATGGAGGCCATCGCCGCCGATCCCGAGGGCGATCCGGAAGAGATTCGTGCCAAGATCGAGACCGAACACAAGGAATGGGAACAGAAGGTCAAGGATGCCGGTGGCCTGTTCGTTCTGGCGACCGAGCGCCACGAAAGCCGCCGGATCGACAACCAGCTGCGCGGTCGGTCGGGCCGCCAAGGGGACCCGGGGCGCTCAAGCTTCTTCCTGTCGCTCGAAGATGACCTGATGCGGATCTTCGGCTCGGAACGGCTCGACAAGGTTCTGTCGACACTGGGCATGAAAGAGGGTGAGGCCATCGTTCACCCCTGGGTCAACAAATCGCTTGAACGCGCCCAGGCCAAGGTTGAAGGCCGCAACTTTGACATCCGCAAGCAGCTCCTGAAGTTCGATGACGTGATGAACGAGCAGCGTAAGGTCGTCTTTAAACAGCGGCTTGACATCATGAAGGCCGAGGACCTGTCCGAGACCGTGCAGGACATGCGCAACCAGGTGATCGACGATCTGGTGGATCATCACATTCCACCCAAAACCTATGCCGACCAGTGGGACGGCGAGGGTCTCTATGCGGCGGCCATTGAAAACCTGGGCGTTGACGTGCCGGTGATCGACTGGGTGCACGAAGAGGGCGTGGATGACGAAGAAATCATCGAACGCCTGGAAAAGGCTGCCGATGAAGCCATGGCCAAGAAGGCGGTTGAATTCGGCCCCGAGAATCTGCGCTCGATCGAAAAGCAGGTGCTGCTTCAGACCATCGACGCCAAATGGCGCGAGCACCTTTTGACGCTTGAGCATTTGCGTTCGGTGGTCAGTTTCCGCGGCTATGCGCAACGTGATCCGCTGAACGAGTACAAATCCGAGGCGTTTCAGCTGTTTGAAAGCATGCTTGATGGATTGCGCACGGATGTGACCCAGTTGCTGGGTCAGCTACGCATGCCGACCGAGGAAGAGCAAGCGGCGCTGATTGCACAGCAAGAGGCCATGCAACAGGCCGCTGCTGCCGCTACGGCGGCTCAACCGAACCCGGAAAACGCCCGCGATGGCTTTGACGAAAACGATCCGGAAACCTGGGGCAACCCGGGCCGGAACGAGCAATGCCCCTGTGGGTCGGGTCGCAAGTTCAAGCATTGCCACGGACGCCTGGTCTGACCGCCAATTGCACAATCCGAACCTGATTAACGGGCGGCAGAAGGCATTCTGCCGCCCTATTGCTGTCTTAATGACTCCCCCTCTGGGTCATACCCCTGCCGCTTTTTTCAACCAAGGTATCCGCGAACCAATACCCCTTTGGAGGCGGAAATGGCTGACAAGAAGCGAATTGTAATGATGGGTGGAACCGCGGCTTGTATCCTGGCCACGGGGTTCCTCATGCAAGGCGGATTCGGGCAATCACAACAGCCTATGCGCCCCACGGTACAGATTCAAACCGCCGGAATGGCACCCAGTGTAACTCCAGGGGTCAACGGTCTGACGACTCCATCGCAAATCTCGGAAGTCGAGCTAACTGCAGCAGATACCGAGTTGCTGAAAAAACCTGCAATGCCAACCGGTGAAAACCAGGTCTTGCCGCAGGTCGATGCGCCAGTGGCAACCGAACGATCGGTGACCAAGCCGGTTTCAGTCAGCCTGACGGACAAGGCCCCTGCCAACCCGTCCGCCTCAAGCGCGCCGCGCGAAGAACCGAAATTCGCCGATCAATGCGAGATGGCGATGGGTGGAACGGAAATGGCTGGCGCATTGGTCAAGCTGAGCCTCAATGCACCGTGTATGCCAAACGAGCGCGTGACCATGCACCACAACGGTATGATGTTCACCGATACCACCGACGCAGCAGGCAAGCTGAGCCTGGAGGTTCCGGCACTGGCGACCACGGCGGTCTTCATCGCGTCCTTTTCGAACGGAGAAGGGGCAGTGGCAAACGTGAACATGACCTCGATGGATCTTTTTGATCGGGCAGTTGTGCAATCCAGCTTTGTTTCCAGTGTCGCGCTTCATGCATTGGAGTTCGGCGCGGAATACAACGACAGTGGTCACATCTGGGCCAATGCCAAGGGTGAAGTTGCCGATGCTGCCATTGGCAGCGGTGGATTTATGACCCTGCTGGGCAATCCCGCAGTTAGCAACGGCGCGATGGCGCAGGTTTATACTTTTCCTTCGGGCCAATCCGAGCAATCGGGCGACGTTGCCCTGAGCGTGGAAATCGAAGTGACCAACGCCAATTGCGGCCTCGAGATCGAGGCGCAATCGCTGCAAGTCTCCAAGGGCGGTGCGCCGAAAGTGCAGGTTCTGGACCTGACCATGCCAGACTGCGACGCCGTGGGTGACTTTCTGGTGTTGAAAAACCTCGTCAATGACCTGAAAGTGGCGGCCAACTAGTCCACGCGGGGTTACCGAGGTTGAAACCAATGGTGCGTGCGGCGGTTTTCGCCGCACTTTCCTTTTTTGGCATGTGTCTTGCCGTTTATGCCCAGGATGTGACGCTGACCTCGCGCGATGGAGCGGTCGAGATCGGCGGCAACCTGCTGGGCTTTGATGGGGAGTTTTACCGTGTCGATACCATCTATGGCGAGTTGACAGTCGACGGATCGGGCGTGCGTTGCGAGGGGCCGGGCTGCCCGTCGCTGACTGACTTCGTGGCCGAAGTCGACATATCCGGAGCGGCTACCATTGGTGAGCTTTTGATGCCCGCGCTGATCCAGGGGTTTGCCCTGCGCCAAGGGTTTCTGGCCGAGTCTGAGCCTGACGAGGACGTGGTTCTCTATCGGTTGCGTGATCGTGAGTCGGGGCGTGAAAAGGGCCGCTTCCGATTTCATCTGACCAATACTGACGAGGGTTTTGCCGATCTTCTGGCCGACGAGGCCGACATGGCCATGGCGCTGCGCGAGATCCGCCGGGAAGAACGGCAGCATGGTCGCGAGGCCGGCCTTGGTGATCTGACGGCACGGGGGCGGGCGCGGGTTCTGGCACTGGATGCGCTGGTGGCGGTCGTGGCGCCTGACAATCCGGTGCGACGCCTGTCGATTTCGGATCTGGCGCGCGTTTTTACCGGCGAAATCGGCAACTGGCGCGCGCTGGGCGGGCCGGACGCCCCGATTAGCCTGCATTTGCGGGATGCCAAGTCGGGGTTGGGGCAGGCCGTCGAAGACCGCTTGTTGCGACCGGTCAAGGGGCAGTTGGCGGCTGACGCCATCCGCCATGACAGTGATGCAGCACTTGCCCGGGCGGTTGCAGCCGACCCGTTCGGCATCGGGTTGGTTAGTCATGCGGCGCGCGGTAATGGGCAGGTGCTGGTGCTAACCGGAAGCTGCGGGTTTTCCCTGTCGGCGGCGCGGCGCACGATCAAGACCGAAGATTATCCGCTGACCGCGCCCATGTTTCTTTACCTGCCGGCCCGGCGTCTGCCCAAGCTGGCGCGCGAGTTCCTGGCCTATACGCGCTCGCCGCGGGCGCAGATCGTGATCCGGCGAGCGGGGTTCGTTGATCAGCAGCCCGAAGAGATTGCCGTCGAGGCCCAGGGCAATCGGCTGGCCAATGCGATCAGTGGTGCGGGGGACGAAATATCGCTGGGTGATCTCAAGGAAATGCTAGGCCGTTTGGGGGATATGAAACGGCTGACCACCTCGTTCCGGTTCGAGACGGGGTCGGTCAAGCTGGATGCGCAATCGCGCTCGAACGTCGAGCAGTTGGCCCATGCCTTGGAGGCGGGGCGATATGATGGGCGGACCTTGGTGTTTGTCGGATTCAGCGATGGTCAAGGGCCGGCCAAGGGCAATCGGACGATCTCGGAGCGGCGCGCCAGGGCGGTGCGGGATGCGGTGGTGGTTGCTGCGGAGACTGCCAACCTGGATCAGGTCGAGATTACCACCACCGGCTATGGCGAGGCGATGCCGATGGCCTGCGATGACAGCGCATGGGGGCGGCAGGTGAACCGGCGGGTCGAAGTCTGGGTCAAGTGAGGGCCGACCAGTCCTGACGGCCTGCCTCGCAAGGTTGCTGATAAGGCGGAAGAGCGGGCTAGAGCAGGCCTTTGGAGCGGAAGCTCAATTCATCCGATTTGCCGACGATCAGGTGATCATGCAGGGTGATGCCAAGTGCCTGCGCGGCGTCCCGAACCTTGGTGGTCATGGCAATGTCTTCAGGGCTGGGCGTCGGATCACCTGAGGGGTGATTATGCACGAGAATCAAAGCACTGGCATTAATCTCGAGAGCACGTTTGACCACCTCGCGGGGGTAGACCGGGGCGTGATCTACGGTGCCGCGGGCCTGTTCCTCGTCGGCGATCAGAACGTTCTTGCGGTCGAGGTAGAGTACGCGGAACTGTTCGGTTTCGCGATGGGCCATGGTGGTGTGGCAATAGTCGAGCAGCGCGTCCCAGGACGAAACAACGTGGCGCTGCATCACGCGGGATCGTGCCAGTCGCTGGGCGGCGGCTTCGACGACTTTTAACTCACAGATCACGGCTTCGCCTACGCCCTTGACCTCGTGCAGACGAGCGGTGGAGGCGGCCATGACGCCGTTGAAATCCCCGAATGTTTCCAACAGCTCGTGCGCCAGGGGTTTGACATCGCGGCGGGGGATGGCGCGGAAAAGGACAAGCTCCAATAATTCGTAATCGGGAAGCGCCTGCGCGCCGCCCGAGAGAAAGCGGTCGCGCAGGCGTTTGCGGTGATCGGCGATATAGGAGGGAAGCCGACCATTTGGCAGCGCCGGGACGAGCTGGACCTCGTCCGTGTCGAAAAGAGGTAACGGGCCTTCGGCGAATTCGGGGCGCTGCGACATGGCGTTCATAGTGCTGCCAGTTTGGTGAAGAAATCGTTAATTTTTCTCGACGTTTTTGAGTCGTTTTAGGTTGTATTGGTGCCAGAAGAGGGCCCGATATGCTCACGTAATACATTGTTGTTATTAAATAATATATTTTGCAAACTATCGGTTGCCCATATCGATATCTGTAGACCGCGCGCGGTTCAGAGGTTCGAATCCTGAACCCTGCTCATCGACAATGAAGTGTCAGCAGGATTCCGACTTAATGGTGGGCTCCTATCGGAGCACCCTAGGTCGAGGGAGCGGGGGGTCTGCATCAACCTGTCTTGGATCGCCTCCTCCTTCTATCTAGCATTGCTAGGCTTAGGCTTTTGTCAGCCCTACCGGGCCGGTCAAAGAGCGAGCGTCGATCATGCAAACCAAAACGCAAAGGCCCGTGAGGTTCGAGATCGCAGAGGTTATAGGGAACGCTCTGTTTCGCTGAATGGAGGGGCCGTTGATGATTGGATCCGAGCATCTTTGGCCGGAGCGGTTTACCAACGGCTTCATATTTCGACGAGACAGTATGCGCGGCTTGTTTGAGATGGGTCTCTTCCATTAGACTGGAGCCAAGCTCGTACGGTACCCATTCTCTGGGTTGCACGAAGGTTGCTCAGATTTATCGCAAAACTGGAAACTTGAGAGCTGTTCAACTCCTGCTTGGGCATACCAAGATGGTTGGCACGGTCCGTTACCTCGGCGTCGAGATGGTAGATGCGTTCGCGATTTCCGAAGCCATCGAAATCTAGGATCGTGGGTCACATTTGCAAGCGGCCCATTTCAACGTGTTCGGCTTAAGGCCAAGCCAACACGTCGCAGCCAAACCAGTTTCTCAAATAAGGTGGGCATTTAGGTGGGTATCAAAATTCCCAAGAATTCTAATATGATGAAATAGTTACATTTTTCGATGATAAATGGTGCCCAGGAGAGGACTCGAACCTCCACGTCCATACGGACACTAGCACCTGAAGCTAGCGCGTCTACCAATTCCGCCACCTGGGCAGGTGTCGTGAGGCTGCGATTTAGACCCATGCAGTGGAGGTGTCAATGGGTAACAACACTTTGTTTGAAAAAGCTCAAAACAAATGATCGGACGGTGAAAGAGTCGCTACGTCGAAGTGTCATCGGCGGACACAAAGCCCGGCAATCGCATCAAAGCGGCCTTGTGTTTTCTGTCTTTTTGAAACGTTGTTTCGGTACGAGAAAATTGCATCTGCCTGAAACACCTGAAGGGGTGTTTAACTGTGAAGGTGTTGTCAAAAAGAGACTTAAAGAAATTGGTGCAATACTCTCCTCAACACACTGGTCGATTGGAAAGATCAGCCACGTTCCCGAAACACATGCAGCTTGGTTCATGTCGCGTCAGATGGGTAGAAGACGAGGTATACAATTTGCTGGAAGAGCGCATACTTGCTCGCAACAATGCGTAATCTATATTCCAAAGATGTCGCTTGCGGGCACGATATTCTTGATAAACGCGTCAGAAAATGAACGTAAGGCGGGTTGCAAAACCCACCTTGCGTTCATCCCTTCATACTGTCCCAGAAGTTCTTGACCGAGGAGAAAAACGACGAACTCTGCGGGTTGTTCTCTTCCGAAAGCTCTTCGAATTCTTTCAGCAGTTCTTTCTGGCGCGAGGTCAGGTTCACCGGGGTTTCCACCGCCAGTTCGATGAACATGTCGCCCGCAGGACCGCCGCGCAGGGCGGGCATGCCTTTGGAGCGCAGGCGCATCTGGCGACCTGACTGCGAGCCGGAGGGGATTTTCACGCGCGAGCGGCCGCCGTCGATGGTAGGCACCTCGATGTCACCGCCCATGGTGGCCGTGGTCATGGCCACCGGCACGCGGCAAAAGAGGTTGGTGCCTTCGCGTTCGAAGATCTTGTGCGCGTCGACCTCGATGAAGATGTAGAGATCGCCCGAGGGGCCGCCACGCATCCCGGCCTCGCCTTCGCCAGCCAGGCGAATGCGGGTGCCAGTTTCGACGCCGGCAGGGATGTTCACAGCCAATGCACGGTCCTTGTGAACCCGGCCCTGACCGCCGCAGCTTTTACACGGGTTCTGGATGATCTGACCCATGCCCGAACAGGTTGGGCAGGGGCGTTCAACGGTAAAGAAGCCTTGTTGCGCACGCACCTTGCCCATGCCCGAACAGGTCGGGCAGGTGGTGGGTTCGGCGCCGCCTTCAGCACCCGAGCCATCGCAGCTGTCGCAGCTGACCGAGGTCGGCACGTTGATGGTTTTCTGCAGGCCGGCGTAAGCCTCTTCCAGGGTGACGCGCAGGTTGTAGCGCAGGTCGGCGCCACGGGCTGCACGGCTTCTGCCGCCACCGCCACGTTGACCGCCCATGAAGTCACCGAACAGGTCGTCGAACACGTCCGAAAACGCGCTGCCGAAATCACCCTGGCCATGGAAACCGCCACCGGGATGGCCGCCGCCACCGCCCATGCCGTTTTCGAAGGCGGCATGACCATAGCGATCATATGCAGCCTTCTTGTCGGCATCCTTGAGCACTTCGTAGGCTTCGTTCGCTTCCTTGAACTGGGCCTCGGCATCGGGATTGTCGGCGTTACGGTCGGGGTGAAGTTCTTTCGCCTTCTTGCGATAGCCCTTCTTGATCTCGTCGGCCGAGGCCCCCTTGGCCACGCCCAGCACATCGTAATAGTCGCGTTTAGACATTGGGGTATCCCCTCTGCTTGGGAACAACCCGGGGCCGAGATTGGATCACGGCCCCGGACATCCCTAAGGACGCTTACGAGCGCTTTTCGTCGTCGTCGAGGTCTTCGAAATCGGCATCGACGATATCGTCATCGTCGCCACCCATTTCGTCGGCGGCTGCCGGTTCGTCCTCGGCTTCTTCCTGGGCGGCCTTGTAGATGGCTTCACCCAGTTTCATCGCGGCCTCGGTCACGTTCTGGATACCGCCCTTGATCTTGTCAGCGGTGGCGTCCTCTTTCTCGAGGTCATCTTTCAATGCTGCAATGGCCAGTTCGATTGCCTCGACAGTGGTCGGGTCGACTTTGTCGGAATGCTCTTCGACCGATTTCTCGGTTGAATGGATGAGGCTTTCGGCCTGGTTGCGGGCTTCGACCATTTCGCGACGGTCCTTGTCCGCCTCGGCGTTGTCTTCGGCCTCTTTGACCATTGCTTCGATATCCTCATCGCTGAGACCACCGGAGGCCTGGATCGTGATCTTGTGCTCTTTGTTGGTGCCCTTGTCCTTGGCACCGACATGCACGATGCCGTTGGCGTCGATGTCGAAGGTCACCTCGATCTGCGGCATGCCGCGCGGTGCAGGCGGGATGTCTTCAAGGTTGAATTGACCCAGCATCTTGTTGTCCGCGGCCATTTCACGCTCGCCCTGGAAAACGCGGATCGTCACGGCCGACTGGTTGTCTTCGGCGGTCGAGAAGATTTGCGACTTCTTGGTCGGGATCGTGGTGTTGCGGTCGATCAGGCGGGTGAAGACACCACCCAGGGTTTCGATACCCAGCGACAGCGGGGTCACGTCGAGCAGGACAACATCCTTGACGTCACCTTGCAGAACACCGGCCTGGATGGCGGCGCCCATGGCGACCACTTCGTCGGGGTTCACACCCTTGTGCGGCTCTTTACCGAAGAACTTGGTCACTTCTTCCACGACGCGGGGCATACGGGTCATGCCGCCGACCAGAACGATCTCGTCGATTTCATCCTTGCCGAGACCGGCGTCTTTAAGGGCCGCCTGACAGGGTTTCAGCGAGGCCTTGATCAGGTCACCGACCAGCGATTCCAGCTTGGCACGGGTCAGTTTCATGACCATGTGCAGCGGTGCGCCGTCCGAGCCCATCGAGATGAAGGGCTGGTTGATTTCGGTTTGCGAGCTGGAGCTGAGCTCGATCTTGGCTTTTTCGGCGGCTTCTTTCAGACGCTGCAGGGCCATCTTGTCCTTGGTCAGGTCGACGCCGTGTTCCTTTTTGAACTCACCTGCAAGGTAGTCGACGATGCGCATGTCAAAGTCTTCACCACCCAGGAAGGTGTCGCCGTTGGTCGACTTCACCTCGAACAGGCCATCGTCGATTTCGAGGATGGTCACGTCAAAGGTACCGCCGCCAAGGTCATAGACCGCGATGGTGTGGGTTTCTTCCTTGTCCAGACCGTAGGCCAGCGCGGCGGCGGTCGGTTCGTTGATGATCCGCAGCACTTCCAAGCCCGCGATCTTGCCCGCGTCCTTGGTGGCCTGACGCTGGGCGTCGTTGAAGTAGGCAGGCACGGTGATGACGGCCTGGGTCACTTCTTCGCCAAGGTAGCTTTCGGCGGTTTCCTTCATCTTGCCGAGGATGAAGGCGGAAATCTGCGAGGGCGAATAGTTTTCGCCGCGGGCTTCAACCCAGGCGTCGCCGTTGCCGCCGTCGATGACGTTGAACGGCATGTTCTTCTTGTCCTTGGCCAGGGCCTTGTCGTCGTTGCGACGGCCGATCAGGCGCTTGACGCCAAAGACGGTGTTTTCCGGGTTGGTGACGGCCTGACGCTTGGCCGATTGGCCAACCAGACGCTCGTCTTCTGTGAAGGCGACGATCGACGGCGTGGTGCGGGCACCTTCGCTGTTTTCGATGACGCGCGGTTGCGAGCCGTCCATGATGGCGACGCAGGAGTTGGTGGTCCCGAGGTCGATCCCGATGACTTTACCCATTTTGAAATCCCTTCTTACTTAAGGCGATGTTGCGAGGTTCGGACCCGTTATGGCGTCCGCGCCCCGGATTCGGTTGTCGCGCCCGGACAATCCGGATCACGACGCTTCCGGGCGTATATAAGGAGGGGGTATTCACCCTGCAAGCACTGCTGGGGGGGCGAAAATGCAAAAATGTCGGGTTTTTCGCATGTCATTGCCGGTTGAGGTGCCGAGTCGCACGGAATCGGCGAAAGATGACGACGCAAGGTTCAGTGGTGCGGACGGAGGTTTTGTTTGTCCGGGGTTGTTCCTGCGGACAGAATGGACAGGGCCGAATGTTGCGATAGGGGAGAGAGCCGCGGGTAACCGGAAGACAATCGTTGCAGGGGTCGGCGTGACCCGCTTTGCCACGCCGGGTAGTTTCGAAAGCTATGACCGGATGGAGGTCAAAGCGATCCGGCAGGCGCTGGAGGATGCGGGGCAGGCAATGACCACCGGAACGCCGTCCACTTTTGATGGCGGCGACATGATGCGGGTGGTGGGATGCGACATGACCGCGGCGGCGGAACAGGTTTAAGAGGCCGCAGGAATTGGAGCCGGGGAAGCAGACGTTGTCGAATTGCACGACTGTTTCGCCCATAACGAACTGGTCACTTATATAGGCCTGGGCCTGTGCCCCGAGGGCGGCGCGCACAAGCTCATTGCCGATGAGGACAATACATATGGCGGGAAATACCTGACCAACCCATCCGGCGGGTTGTTGTCGAAAGGGCATCCCCTGGGCGCGACCGGGTTGGCGCAATGTTACGAATTGACCCGGCAGCTGTGCGGCACCGCGGGCAAGCGGCAGATTGAAGGTGCGCGCACGGCGCTGCAACACAACCTTGGGCCTGGCGGGGCCTGTGTTGTGGCCCTTAGCAAGGCGGCATAAGCCTTAGCGGGTCCTTCAGGGTAGTACCGCGGATGCGGGCGGAATGCCGTTGCACAACGCCGGTCGGGCGGCGAGTGACGTCTTGCGATCTTCCCGAGTTTTTTGACTGAGCTCAATGTGTTGACAGAAATCCTATTGCATTATCCGGTTCGAGATTCGATCATCTGCAACGTGCAAAGGCGGTTCGCAAAACATGGTTGCCGTTGTGCGCAGCTAAGCAAAGAGCAAGGGAAAGAAATTGGTTAATAAAATACTGGCAATTGTAGTTACCCTTTTCGCGGCGACCAGCGTCGCAGCAGGTGATGTTTTTCGGTGCGAACGAACCAAAGTCGGCAGAGACGGCTGGATTTCTTCACTCCTGTTTTTCGAAATCGATGAAGAGACCGGGGCTGCACATGTTCATGATTCATACACCGACGAGTACCACGGTGGCGCGATACGAGCGAAGCTGGTTGAAAGTTCTGCAAAAAGGTTCCGACTGAAATGGACCGTTAAGAACGTCAAGACAAGCAATACCGGTTCAGTGATCCCGCGCGTTAAGTATATGGCAACATTGGACCGCAAAACGCTGAACCTGCGGATAAGAGTTGTGCTTTCGGGTCCTGACAACAGGCCCTGGGGCGAAGCCAAGTGTAAGCTGAAGAAGTAAAAGGGCGTAGGCCGTGCCGATTCCGTGGCGGCGTTCGCCCTAGCGGTCCTTCGGGGCAATAGCACGAATACGCGCGACATGATCGGCGATATCCTCGGCTGTATATGGCGAGTGCCGCCGATTGGCACTGGCCGGGTGATGAGCAAGGCCCAGTGTCTTACCGTCGCGCCAGTTCTTGCGCGGCCGGATCGGACGGGAAACAAAACCACCGCCGCAGGTGGGGCAGACATTGTGAAGTTGGGTTTCGACGCATTTGGCGCAGTAGGTGCATTCATACGAGCAGATGCGGGCGTTTTCGGCATCTGGCGGCAGATCGCAGTCACAGAGTTCGCAATTGGGGCGCAATTCCAGCACTGGGCTCGTCCTTTCGTTTGATGCCGAAAGCGTAGAGTATGGGGCGCAGGCTTCAAATCAGCATTGGTGCGATGGCGGTTCATGGATCTTGAAAGGCACGATCTTCGCGGGGTTTCGATTTTTCCTGGCGCGCTTGATACACCGGTTCAGGAGCGGTTGGTCGAACGGGTGCGCGAAATCGCCCGCGCCGCGCCGATGTTTCATCCGGAAACCCGCTGGGGCAAGCAGATGAGCGTAAAGATGACCAGTGCCGGGGAGTTCGGCTGGATCAGCGACCGACGCGGTTATCGCTATGAGCGCAGGCATCCTTCGGGTGTGGCGTGGCCGAGAATCCCCGATGAAGTTCTTGCAGTTTGGGACCGGTTCGCGCCGGCGATGCGGGCTCCGGAGTGTTGCTTGGTGAACTATTATGCCGAGGGCGCACGGATGGGGCTGCATCAGGATCGCGACGAGGCGGATTTCTCACAGCCGGTGGTGTCGGTGTCGCTTGGGGATGAGGGGTTGTTTCGGGTCGGCAATCTCGAGAAGGGCGGCAAGACCGAATCCGTCTGGTTGAAATCGGGCGCCGTGGCAGTGATCGGCGGTGAGGCCCGGCTGGTGCATCATGGGGTGGATCGGATTCGGTTTGGATCAAGCCGGCTCTTGAAGGATGGCGGGCGGATCAACCTGACACTGCGGGTGGTGACGTGAGGAATGGTGCGTGAAATCACGCACCCTACGACCTAGTGGCTGACAAGCGAGCAGCAGCCGCTGATGTGGCTGCCATCGAGCAGGATGTCGATCTCGATCCCGTATTGACTGTCGGACATGCCGTCGCTGCAGGCGACCGGTTTCAGAACCGCATAGAGCCCGCCTTCGGGGGAGGTGCCGGTCAGGGAATGGCGGTTGGTGTGATTGAACGAAGTCTGCACCAGCCCGACGTGGTAATTGATGTCCATGGCATCCGGTTGCGACAGTTTTGCCGACAGGCCCTGGGTCACTTTCAGCGACCAGAACGGTTCGGTCCCGTGGCAGGCGAAGTGGCGCGAGAAGACATAGTCACCACTTTCCTGGCGTTGCAGGTAGTGCAGGGAAGCCCAGCCCGAAACCTCGCCCAGATTCACGAGGCCCCAGCCGCTTTGAACGCGGATCACCTCGACGTCGCTTGCATCGTGGGCCAGTTCGCCCAGCTTGGCCGCGCCCGCATGGCTGTCCGAGCGGACGTTGAGCGTGTCATGCGCAGCCACCCCGGTGACATCATAAAGAGCCGGAAAGCTGTCGGCCCGGGCAAACCCGGGAAGCAGCAGTAGCAGGACAAAAACGAGGTTTTTCATTGGCGTGCACCCCAACTGAGCGAAGCATGCTGACGGGTATAGAATTCCCCCATCAACCCGATCATCAGAAACCCGATGCCCATGTAGAGCGGGTATTCCCAGTTCGAATAGCGGGGGTTGTAATTGATGAAGACGAAACCGCGCGACTGGTCGATGATGTGAAAAAGCGGGTTCCAATCGAACAGGGAACGTTTGTCTGATGGCAGCATGTTGGCAACGAACATCTTTCCCGAGGCGATCATGTTGGCGCGCATGTAGACGGTCGAGAACACCTGTACCACCGAGGGCGCCCAGGGTTTGAGCGACAAGAGCACGAGCCCGAGGGCGCAGCCGGTGAACCAGGCCAGGACCAGCATGCCGAAGGCGGCGGCGGGATCCTCGACTTCGAACGGGGTGACGCCGACGTGGTAGCCGAACAGGATTACCGCCAGTGACAGCACCTGGATGTAAAGCACGCTGAGCGCACCGGCGCAGATCGAAATGATGGTATTCATCGGTGCGTGTTTCATCATCGCGCCGGATGGCCCCTCGGCTCCGGAGACAGCGCCCATGGCCTTGACATGGGTCATGTAGAGAAAGATTCCCGACAGGATGTAGAGCAGGAAATCACCCCGCAATGTCGCCCCGCGCAGACCGAGGATCGAGAACATGATGTAGAAGGCAAGAACCATGATCCCCATCTGCAACAGGTTCAGCCCGATCGACATAAGCGCATTGCCATGGGTGTTGCGGACGGCGCGGACGGCAGAGTGATAGATCAGCTCGATCATGATGACCGCTGAGGTGGATTTCGACCGAGGCCGCCTGGTTTCGAACATGACCTGTCTCGTTAAACTGCTGTTATTCTTAATTGGGAAATCTTGCTGTTCCGTTAGCTGCGGATCATAAGGGGGGCACAGTTTTTTTTCAATCAAATGTCCCAGCACTCCGGAGTTTGAGCCAGGCAGGGGCGCTTAACAGGCAAGGAACGGCAGCGATGGACTTTCAACTCTTGGAGCAGGTGATGCGGGATCTGGCGCTGAAAGGCGGCGCGAAGATCATGGAAATCTACGAGGGTGACGATTTCGACGTGAAGGTGAAGTCCGACGACAGCCCCGTGACCGCCGCCGACGAGGCCGCCGACGCGATCATCAGCGCGGGCCTGCGCGAGGTGTTCCCGGACGTGGCGCTGATCACCGAGGAACAAGCCGACAGCCACGGCAAGAAGGCCAGTACCTTCCTGATCGTCGATCCGCTGGACGGGACCAAGGAGTTCGTCCACCGGCGCGGCGATTTCACTGTCAACATCGCCTATGTCGTCGATGGCGTGCCGATCCGGGGCGTGGTCTTTGCCCCGGCCAAGGGGCGGATGTTCATCACCCTGGCGGACGGCAATGCGGTTGAAGAGATCGGGCCGTTCGGTCCGAAAATGGGCGAGACCAAACCGATCCGGGTGAGCAATCCGGACAATGGTGCGCTGATGGTGGTGGCGTCCAAGTCGCACCTGACGGACGAGACCAAGGCGTACATTGCCAAGTACCAGACCAAGGATTTCAGGAGCGCGGGCAGCAGCCTGAAATTCTGTCTTGTGGCCACTGGCGAGGCCGATCTTTATCCACGTGTCGGCCGCACGATGGAATGGGACACCGCCGCCGGTCACGCGGTTCTGACCGGGGCCGGGGGCGACGTGGTGCGGTTCGATGATCACACGTCGCTGCGCTATGGCAAGGAAGACTACGCCAACCCGTATTTCATTGCCCTTGCGCCCGGGGTCGAGCTGAAACCCGCCTGATGGCAGCGCAGCCCGAAGGTTCAGGACTGGCAGGCCCCACGGTCAGTATCGTGGTGGTCAGCCGGGACAGGCCGCAAAGCCTGATCTGGTGTCTGACTGGGATCGACGGACTGGACTATCCCAGCTTTGAAGTTGTGGTTGTGGCCTGTCCGGCGGGATGCCGGGCGGTGCAGTCGGCGGGGTACGAAAACCGCGTCAAGCTGATCGCGTTTGACGAGGCGAATATCAGCGCGGCGCGCAACCTTGGGATTGCCTCGGCGGCGGGTGAGGTGGTGGCTTTCATCGACGATGACGCGGTGCCGGAACCCACCTGGCTACGCCACCTGACAGCGCCCTTTGCCGACTGCAGCGTGGCGGCGGTGGGTGGCTATGTACGCGGGCGCAACGGGATTTCCTTTCAGTGGCGTGCGCGCCAGGTCGATTGCGGCGGTGAGCCAAGCCCGATCCAGGTTGACGGGGAGGCGTGGTGCAAACCTGCCCCGGCAGAGGGGTACGCGATCAAGACTGAGGGCACCAACATGGCCGCGCAGCGCGACGTGCTGGCGGCGCTGGGTGGATTCGACCCGGGGTTTCACTTTTTCCTCGACGAGACCGACCTGAACCTGCGGCTGCACCGGGCCGGACAGGTGACAGCAATTGCGCCCCTGGCACAGGTGCACCATGCCTATGCCGCAAGTTCCCGGCGCGCGTCTAACCGCGCGGTTACCGACCTGAGCCAGATCGGGGCCAGCGCAATGTATTTCCTGCGAAAACACTGCCCTGTTGATGAGCGACAGGCGCGGCTGAACCGCATCTTGCGAGATCAACAGATGCGTGTCTTTGACCAGGTCAAATCACGCATGATCCACAAGTCGGATGTCGGGCCTCTGATCAAGGGACTGCAAGCGGGTGTAGCCGAAGGGCAGACCCGAAACTTGGTGCCCCTGGTTCCGCTACCGTCGCCGCAGGGTGGATTTCTGCCGTTCCATCCGGCGCGCAAGGGGGGCACGGTATTGTCAGGTCGGGTCTGGCAGGCTCGACGCCTGCGACGCGAGGCGGCGGAACGAGCCGCAGGGGGTGAGAATGTCTCGCTCTTCCTGTTTGGTCCAAGTACTCGGTATCATTGGGTAAAATTCAAAGATGACGGATATTGGGAACAGATTGGGGGGCTTTGGGGTCGCGGCGAACGAGCCGGGCCGATTTTCCAACCAACGGGCTTTGCGCGCCGGTTGAGACGTGAGGTTGAGCGGGTGGCTGACCTGCGCGGTATCTGACGCCAAATAACGCCACCAGAGTCAATTTGGGCACATAGTCTGAAATTGGCAAACAATGTGTTTCTTTCACCTGATTTTTTTCTTTTTCGTCAACAATATGCCATTATACCGACTATAACTCCGTGCATGTACAACGGTGCGAAAAAGCAAGAATTGTAAGAGGTTCAGGAAATGAAGAAGAAGATCACCAAGGCTATCTTCCCGGTCGCTGGACTGGGAACGCGGTTTCTTCCAGCGACGAAATCGGTGCCCAAGGAGATCATGACGCTGGTAGACCGCCCGCTGATCCAATACGCGATCGACGAGGCCCGGGCCGCCGGGATCAAGGAATTCATCTTCGTGACCTCGCGTGGCAAGGGCGCGCTGGAGGACTATTTCGACATCGCGCCGAACTTGGAGCAGGAACTGCGCAAGAAGGGTAAGACCGAACTGCTGGAGATCCTTAAGGATACCAACATGGAATCCGGGGCGATTGCTTATATCCGCCAGCACAAGGCGCTGGGTCTTGGGCACGCAGTTTGGTGTGCGCGTCGGCTGATTGCCAATGAACCTTTTGCAGTGATCCTTCCTGACGACGTGATCGCGGCAGAAAAACCGTGCCTGCAGCAGATGGTCGAAGCCTACGAAGAAAACCCGGGTTGCATGGTGGCCGCGATGGAAGTACCGCAGGATAAGACCAGTGCTTATGGTGTGCTGGACGTGGCAGACGACATGGGCGCGCTGGTTCAGGCCAAGGGTTTGGTCGAGAAGCCCGAACCCGATGCGGCACCGTCGAATCTGGCGGTGATCGGGCGCTATCTGTTAACCCCGGACGTTCTGAAAAACCTGCATCGGATTAAGTCCGGTGCCGGCGGTGAAATCCAGCTGACCGATGCGATTGCCGCCGAGATCGAGAACGATCGCCCTGTTTATGGCTACCGTTTCCGCGGGCAGCGGTTCGATTGCGGCTCAAAGGCCGGGTTCCTGCAGGCGACGGTGTCGTTTGGCCTGGCCCGCGATGATCTGCGCGACAGCCTGATGGAATACCTTGTGGATGTGGTCCACGCCGACAAGGCGGCTCAGTAGTCCCGGAGATACGAATTGACGACGGTTCTGGTAACGGGCGGAGCGGGCTATATCGGCTCGCATGCCTGTAAGGCGTTGAAGGCGGCCGGGTTTACACCGGTGACATTCGACAGTCTGGTTACAGGCTGGGAAGAGGCGGTGAAGTTCGGCCCGTTCGAGAAGGGGGACCTTCTGGATCGTGCGCGTCTGGACGAGGTCTTTGCCAAGCACAAGCCAGCGGCGGTGATGCATTTCGCAGCGCTGAGCCAAGTGGGTGAGAGCATGCAGCTGCCCGGCAAGTACTGGCGCAACAACACTGCCGGATCGCTGAACCTGATCGAGGCGATGCTGGCCGCAGGCTGCAAGCAAATGGTGTTTAGCTCGACCTGTGCCACTTATGGCGATCAGGACAACGTGGTGCTGGACGAAAACAGCCTGCAGATGCCGATCAATTCCTATGGCAAATCGAAACGCGCCATCGAAGAAATGCTGGAGGATTTCGCCGTCTCGGACGGGCTGGAATCGGTGATCTTCCGCTATTTCAACGTAGCTGGTGCTGATGAAGAGGCCGAGGTGGGTGAGCATCATGTGCCCGAAACCCACCTGGTGCCGCTGATCCTGGATGCCATCGACGGCAAGCGCGGCAAGCTGACCGTGTTTGGCGACGATTATGGCACCCCCGATGGCACCTGTATCCGCGACTATGTCCACGTGATGGATCTTGTGGATGCGCATGTGTTGGGCGTCGGCTGGTTGAAAGACGGAAAGGGCAGCCGGGTGTTCAACCTGGGCACCGGCGACGGGTTCTCTGTCCGCGAGGTGATGGATGTTGCCGCGCAGGTGACAGGCGGCGAGGTGCCGCATGATGTGGGTCCACGCCGGGCGGGCGATTGTACCAAACTGGTGTCGGGATCGGAACGGGCCAAGACCGAGCTGGGCTGGACACCGGAACGTTCGACCCTGGAGCGAATGATCAAAGACGCGTGGCGCTGGCACAAGACCGGTGGTTACGGCTAGGATCGGGGCGATGACAGAGATCCAGACCCGATTGTTGGACCTGACCCGGCTGGCGAGCCGTGCGGGGCGGGGTCTGACCGGGGTGGACCGAGTCGAACTGGCCTATCTTAATGAGTTGATCCACCGGGACGATCCAGCCTTTGGGCTGCTGCGTTCTCGCATCGGGTTTCTGCTGCTCGACAAAACCGGAATGGAAGGGTTTGCGCGAAGGGTTGAGGGCAAGCTGCCCTGGGGCCAGGCTTCGCGCCTGAGCAAGGTGTTCGGCAAGCTGGACGAAATGCAGCGCCGAGCGATTTCCGACGCACGACGACTGGCGGTGGGGCGGACTCATCGGCGCGGGCTGGGGCGGCTGTTGCGGCGCAAAATGCCCAAGGGGTTTGCCTATCTCAATGTCGGGCATTCCAACCTCAATGACACGGTGATCAGCGCGGTGAAACACGCGGGCAAGGGTCGGTTCGTCGCGATGGTGCATGACACGATCCCGCTGGATCATCCCCAGTACCAAACCCCCGCATCGGCGGCGCGGTTCAAGCAGATGCTGAAACGGGTGCGGGCGCATGCGGATCTTGTGATCTACAATTCCAGCGCAACGCGCCGCGATGCCGAGCGTCACATGCAGGCATGGGGTGCGCTACCGCAGGCCGTGGTGGCGCATCTGGGTGTCGAGATGGCCGAACCGGCACCTGAGGACCTACCTAATGGCCTGCCGCCAGAGGAGCCCTACTTCGTCTGTGTCAGCACGCTCGAGCCACGCAAGAACCACGCCCTGCTGCTGGACATCTGGGAACGGCTGGCAAAGTTGAACCCGCCGCAGGACATGCCGCACCTGGTAATCTGTGGCGCCCGGGGCTGGATGAACGAAGAGCTGCTCTTTCGCATGGACCGCTCGGCGCTGATGGGCGAGTACCTGCATGAGCACGAGGGGCTGAGCGACGGGGCAATTGCGGCGCTGCTCGAACGGGCTGCCGGGGCGCTCTATCCGAGCTTTGTCGAAGGCTATGGTCTGCCGATGATCGAGGCCGCCGCAAGGGGGGTGCCGGTGATCTGTGAAGACCTGCCTGTTTACCGGGAAGTCCTGCAGGATATTCCCGTTTACGCAAGCCTCAAGGACAGTTATCTTTGGCAGCGAAGAATAACGGTACTGGCAAGCGACAGGCAGGCAGGCAGAAAGGCGGACCCGTTCGATCCGCCGTCCTGGTCGCAGCACTTCAACAAAGTTTTCAGGTTGACGTGATAGCCGGAACGCCGAAGCAGAGGCAGAAGGGAACCGATTGGGCGTTCTACGGTCATATGTCCTGAGGATTCAGCGGCGGCGATGGCGCGTGCGCGCCTTTCGCAAGCGTCGCGAGTTGCGCAGCGTGTCCGACCGCACCGATCGGATCAAGCGTGACGATATCCTGCTGTTCTCGACCCAGCGCAACGAGCGGGTGCGACTGCCTTTTTTCCTGAAGTATTACCGCGAGCAGGGGGTGAACCATTTCCTGATCGTCGATAACGACAGCAATGACGGCGCGCTTGAGTACCTGAAACAGCAGCCGGACGTTTCGGTCTGGCACACGCGCAAAAGCTATAAACGCGCGCGGTTCGGGGTGGATTGGCTGAACTGGCTGCAGATGAAGTATGCCCATGGCCATTGGGCGCTGGTGGTCGATCCGGATGAGTTTCTGATCTATCCGTTCTGCGATACGCGGCCGATCCGGGCACTGACCGACTGGCTGGACGCCAGTTCGATCAAGTCGTTCAGCGCGATGCTTCTGGACATGTATCCAAAGGGTCGGATTGATGCACAACCCTACCAGGAGGGGCAGAACCCGCTGGAAATCACCAGCTGGTTCGACAACGGCAATTACATGATCGAGAAGAACAAGCGCTTCGGCAACCTGTGGATTCAGGGCGGGCCGCGGGCGCGAATGTTTTTCCGCGAAAAACCCGAGGCGGCGCCGGCGCTGAACAAGATCCCGTTGGTGAAATGGGATCGCAAATACGCCTATGTCAGCTCGACCCACATGCTTCTGCCGCGCGGTCTGAACCTTGTTTACGACGAGTGGGGTGGTGAGAAGGCCAGCGGCGTTCTGCTCCATACCAAGTTCCTGGACACCTTCACCGTCAAGGCCAACGAGGAGCTTGAGCGCAAACAGCACTATGCCGCCAGCCTTGAATACAAGGCCTATGCCGAGGTCATGGCCAAGAACCCCGACCTGTGGTGCAAGTGGTCTGAAAAATACATCAATTGGCGGCAACTCGAGATCCTGGGGTTGATGTCCAAGGGGAACTGGGCATGACCCGGCCACCGGTCGATATGCGGATTGATCCGCTGGACGATACCCATCGCGGTAGCGTCGGCATCGTGATGCTGGTGCATACCGCGCTGGACCGGGCCGAGCAGGTGGCGCGGCATTGGCACGCGGCGGGATGTCCGGTGGTGATCCATTGCGACAAGACCACGCCGCGCAGCGAGTACCTGGCGTTCAAGAGGGCGTTGTCGGACCTTGACGATGTTTTGTTTGCGACGCGGCACCGCTGTGAATGGGGCACTTGGGGGATCGTGGCGGCCACCCAGGAAGCCAGTGAGATGATGCTGGCGATGTTCCCGGTGGTGCGGCATGTCTATCTTGCCAGCGGCTCGTGCCTGCCGCTGCGACCGGTGCAGGAATTGATCGATTACCTGGCCGAGCGCCCGCGAACCGATTTCATCGAAAGCGCGACCACCTCGGATGTACCCTGGACCGTGGGCGGGCTGGACGAAGAACGCTTTACCCTGCGCTTCCCGTTTTCCTGGCGCAAGCGGCGGCACCTGTTCGACCGCTACGTTGCGATCCAGCGGGCGGTGCGGTTCAAGCGGCGCATTCCCGGCGGCATCGTGCCGCATATGGGCAGCCAGTGGTGGTGCCTGACGCGACAGACCCTGAGCGCGATCCTGGAAGACCCCGAACGCAAGACCTACGACCGTTATTTCCGCCGCGTCTGGATCCCGGATGAAAGCTATTTCCAGACCCTGGTACGGCACTATTCGACCAATATCGAAAGCCGGTCGCTGACCCTGTCGAAGTTCGATTTCCAGGGCAAGCCACATATTTTTTACGATGACCATTTGCAGCTGCTCAGGCGGTCGGATTGCTTTGTAGCGCGCAAGATATGGGCCCACGCCGAGCTTTTGTATGAAAGTTTCCTGGAGGGTAAAGGCGGGGCGTTCAAGCGCACCGAGCCCAACCCCGGCAAGATCGACCGCATCTTTGCCAAGGCGGTTGAGCGGCGGACGCGTGGCCGGCCGGGTCTATACATGCATTCGCGATTTCCCAACCACGGTTGGGAGAACGGCACCACATCGAGCGCCTATTCGATGTTCCAGGGCTTTTCCGACTTGTTCGAGGATTTTGAACCCTGGCTGGCGCGGGCCACGGGAGCGCAGGTGCATGGCCATTTGTTCGCACCCGAGCGGGTGGAATATGCCGGTAATCAAAGCGTGATCAACGGCGCGCTCAGCGACAGCGCCGAGATCCGGGATCATAATCCCAAGGCGTTCCTGACTTCGCTGGTCTGGAACACGCGGGGCGAGTGGCAGTGCTTCCAGTTCGGGCCAAAGGACAATCAGAAACTTAATTGGATCATCGCCAACGACCCAAATGCCCAGATCAACGTGATCTCGGGGGCATGGGCGGTGCCGCTTTTCAAATCGAACCGTAACTTTGCTGATATTCGGGCCGAAGCGGCAGAATTGCAGAAGATCGAGAGCGAACACCTGAAGGTGCTGCGCAGCCCCTATTCCACGGCGCGGATCCGCATCTGGTCGATGGCCGATTTCATCGAAAGCCCGATGGAGCCGTTGCAGACCATCATTGACGAGATCGGCCACAAGACCCTGCGGCGGTTGACCGAGGCACCCAAGATGACTGACCTGACCGGGTTCGGGCAATTCCTGCAGAACCTCAAGAACCAGGGGATGCACCCGCACCTGATGGGCGATTTCCCGGTGGTGCACGACCCCGTGGGCACGCAAAGTAAACCCCGCAAACCGTATCTGGTGCAGTAGATGACGAAACCCTTTGACTATTTCGTCGTGTTTGCCGAGATGCGGACCGGGTCGAATTTTCTCGAAGCGAACCTCAATGTCTTTCCGACGATTTCCTGCGTCGGCGAGGCGTTCAACCCACATTTCATCGGATACCCTGATCGCGAAGAATGCCTGGGGATCAGCGAAGAGGAGCGCAACCGCGACCCGATGGCGTTGATCCATACGGTCAAACATGCCCAGGGCATCGCCGGGTTCCGGTTCTTTCACGACCACGATCCGCGCGTGCTGGAAGAAATCATCTCCAACCCGCGCTGCGGCAAGATCATCCTCACCCGCAACCCGGTGGACAGCTATGTCAGTTGGAAGATCGCCCAGGCAACCGGGCAGTGGAAACTGACCAATGTGGCAAACCGCAAGGATGCCAGGGCCACCTTTGACGCGCGCGAGTTCAAGGCGCATCTCGACGCGTTGCAGGAATTCCAGATCATGTTGATGCGCGAATTGCAGGTCCGCGGGCAGACGGCGTTCTATGTCGCCTATGAAGACTTGCAGGACGTGGGCGTGATGAATGGGATTGCTACGTGGCTGGGCCAGCCGGACCGGCTGGAGGGGCTCGACAGGAACCTCAAGCGGCAAAACCCCGAACCACTCTCGAAGAAGGTGGCAAACTTCGAAGAGATGGAAGCGGCGTTGGCGGGGTTGGACCGGTTCAACCTGACCCGGACGCCGAATTTTGAACCGCGCCGGGGTGCGGCGGTGCCGAACTATGTCGCCAGCGCAAAAACGCCGTTGATGTATTTGCCGGTGCGATCCGGGCCCGAAGATGAAGTGAGGGCCTGGATGCAGGCGCTGGACGGAGCGGAATTGCAGGGTGATTTCAGTCAGAAAAGCCTGCGGCAGTGGATGCGGGGAAATAAGGGACACCGCAGTTTTACGGTGCTGCGCCACCCGGTGGCGCGGGCACATCACGCGTTTTGCACCAAGATCCTGACCACCGGGCCGGGGAGCTATAATGGCATTCGCAAGACCCTGCGGCGGGTGCATCAGATGCCGATCCCCGAGAGCGAGCCGGACGAGAGCTGGAACCTTGCGGATCACCGGGCAGCGTTCCTCAGTTTCCTGGACTTTGTCCGGGCCAACCTGTCCGGGCAAAGCGCAGTGCGCCAGGATGCGCATTGGGCCAGCCAGGCGGCGGTGTTGCAGGGTATGGGGAGTTTCGCCCTGCCCGATCTGGTCCTGCGCGAGGATGAAATGGCTGCTGCACTGCCGGCACTGGCGCGGCGGATGGGGCATGCGGAGGCCCCCTCGGTAGGGCAAGCCGGGGCGGAGGCGCCCTATGCGCTTGGCGAGGTCTATGACGACAGCGTGGAGCAAGCCGCACAGGAGACCTATGCCCGGGACTACCTTGTGTTTGGGTTCGGCGCCTGGGCCGGATAGGGCAGGATCGGGTCCATCCTATCCTCCGATCACGCCGCCCGGCGGATCGTCATCGCGGTGGCCACCGGGCCGAGGATTTCAAACACCACGGCTGAGCCGATGACCAGGATCAGGATCACCTCGCCCTGTCCGGGCAGTACCTGTGCCGCGACAAGCCTCATGCCCACGGCCACCCCGGCCTGGGCCAGAAGCGCAGGGCCGTACCATGGCCTCTCACCCTGCGGCATGGCGGCAAAGCGGACCCGATCCAGCCCCGGCAATGCGCGCTGCAATACGAAGCCCGATACAGGCCGCGCCGATGATCAAACCGCAGGCCAGCAGCAGTGTCACCCTTGGACGTTTCGTCCGCCGGCCTATTTGATCCGCTGCCAGCCCGGCCAGGAACAGTGCCCCAGAATGCTCAGGGTCAGGCCTAGGTCAACGCGCCTTCCTCAGGCCAGCAGCATCTTCAGCCCCTGCGTCACGTCCGAGCGTACCGCCAACCGCAGCCCTGGCTCGTCGCCCGCCTTGAGCGCGGCGATGATCATCCGGTGATAAGGCGGCAGCGCCTTGCGTTTCAGCCGCCCATAATGCTGCCGCATCGTCGGGCCGAATTGCAGCCACACAGTTTCCGCCATTGCCAGCATCGCCGGGGCCTGGGCGCGCAGGTAAAGCGTGCGATGAAATTCAAGATTGGTGCGGATATAACCTACCGGGTCCTGGGTCTGGATCATGTCGGTCAGTGCATTGTTGATGCTCTGCAACCGTTCGATCAACGCCATGTGGGCCCGTGGCAGGGCCCGGCTGGCCAGTTCGACCTCGATCAGGGTGCGAAGGGCCGCCAGTTCCTCGATCCGCTCGGCGCTCAGCTCCGGCGTTGCCACCCGACCCGACGACGACATGCTCAACGCCCCTTCGGCCACCAACCGGCGCAATGCCTCCCTCGCCGGGGTCATGCTTACCCCGAACTCCTTGCCGATCCCCCGCAGGGTCAGTGCCTGCCCGGGCAGCATGTCACCATGCATGATCCGGGTTCTGAGGCCGCGATAGACGCGGTCATGGGCGGATGCGGCGGGGTCGGTGCGGGATTGAGGTTGCATGAGGTATTTGTGATCACAAAATGGCGAGTGGTCAAGCTCGCTAGCTCGATTTCCGATCAACGACTTTCAGGAAACTTCATGTCACCAGATTTCATCTGTCGGACTCAGAAACACGGCGCGACGAAGATCGTCCTCTGGCAGAAATCTCCGTGGCTCTCCATTTCCGGGATAAGGATGCCGTGCCGCGGCATCTTCCTTGATTTCTATTTTTGACCCATTGTCCAAGCCGATCCGCAAAGACCGTGGCGTCACCTCGAAACCGGCGACTTTCTTCGCACGAAGATGCGAACGCAATTCGTCCTCGTCATCATACACCCAAGGTTTTGGACGGCCATTTTCTTCAGCAAAGTGGTCTTCAACCATTCGCCCATCGATTTCTATCCAGTCACCGGCCCCGCCAACGGCAATCACCAGCCATTCCTCATCCAATTTGAGACCGAAATATCCATACCCTCCCATTCCGTAGGTCCCCAATCCAACGGAAACGTCGGTAATCTCGCGGCCGACAACTACGTCCGCAGTCACAATCGGCGGCTCGAATAGAATCAACTCGTGGGTCGGCCCCAATGGCCCCCGCCGGTCCGGCGGCAGCGGCCGTGACGGATCGGGAATCATTATCTCGCTATGCAGTAGTGAGATGGGACCAGCACGCTCTCTTTGGCGCTTGGATATCCATTGCAGAGTCCGACCGGCAAATGGAATTCCACGCATATCCGCTTTCAAAAGCGCTCAAAGCAACAGGTTTTCAAACTCGCTAATAATACTTCTCCAAGTTTAGCCGACTGGCTCATGACAACACCAATGGCTGCAACCGACAGTCAAAACCGATAGCGATGCAGACCCGCGCCGTTCATCCGCAACCATTTGCGAGGTGCGGCGTAGTCGCCATACAGGTCCTCCACATGCCCCCAGAACCGCGATGAATGGTTCATCTCGACCAAATGCGCCACCTCGTGGGCGGCGACGTAGTCCAACACCTCGTCCGGGGCCAGGATCAGCCGCCAGGAATACATCAGCCCGCCATGGGCCGAACAGGATCCCCAGCGCGAGCGCGTGTCGCGCAGGGTAATGCGGCTATAGTCGCGGCCCAGGGCGGCCGCGTACCGATCTGAAGCCTCGGCCAGCCGTGCCCGGGCGGTCTCTTTGACGAATCCCTGCAACCGTGCGGCCACGCGTTCGGGCTTGCCCGGTACCGCGATCTCGCCCTCGCGCAGCACCACGGCCCGGCCCGTCCCCGGCATCACCCGGAGGACAGACCCCCGAAACGGCAACTCGGCCCCGATGCCTACGGATACTTCGTCCGGTCGCTTGTCCAGATGGCCGCGCAGCCAGTCGGCTTTTTCGGCGGCAAATTCCAGCGCCTCGCGCTCGCTGGCGCCCTTGGGCATGGTCAGTGTCACCCGGCCATCCGCCCCCGAAACCCTGAGCGAAATCCGCCGCGCCCGGGCCGAGCGGCGCAGGACAAGCTCGACCGGCGGATCGCCCGGCAGCACATGTCTGGTCATCGTCCCGTCTCCTCCCCGCGGTTCACGCTCGAAAGCCTTTGACACCCGGCCCCTGTTATGGCAGTTGGCGCGGATCGTCGACAAGACAAGAGAATCTCGAAAGGCAAAACTCATGCCCAAGGAAGAATGGGGCGTAAAGCGTATCTGCCCGACCACCGGCAAGCGGTTTTACGACCTGAACAAGGATCCCGCGATCAGCCCCTACACCGGCGAGGCGATCGAGGTTGAAACCGGCAAGCGATCGATGATCGCTGCCGATGCTGAAGACGCGGCCAGCAAGAAGGCCAAAGAAGGCGAAGACGATCTGGAGCTTGATAGCCTGGATGCGGATGACGCGGATGTCGAACTCGAGGATGACGTCCTTGATGATGATGACGACGACACCGTTCCGCTCGAAGAAATCGCCGACGTCGCAACCAACGACGACGAGTAAACGAAAAACACATCGGTCGCGGCATTTTGGGCTTGATCCCGTCGCGGCCTTTGCCTAAAGCGTTTCGAGAAAATCTGATCAGCAGGTTTTGTCGGAACGCGCGGAACGCCAATAAGACGTGCAACGTTTCCACTCAAACCTGTTCCAGGTTCAAGCGGAAACGCTTTTAATACCCGGGCGGCAGGCCAATACCTGCACCCTTATGGGGCCTTAGCTCAGCTGGGAGAGCGCCTGCATGGCATGCAGGAGGTCAGCGGTTCGATCCCGCTAGGCTCCACCAAAACCTTCTGCATTTTATCCGATACCGGGGCAAACCGCTGCCGGAATACCTGCACGCAAAGCTGTCGCGCAGGTCGTGGCTGTCGCCGGAATACAGGTGGTTTTATTGCATTGAAACCACATGCCGGTTTTATCGACTTCGCCCAATCGGTGGCCGACAATGGTCACGCTGCGGCCACATTCTTGCGCACAATCTGACCCTGCAAGGGCAGCAACACTCACAGCACAAGAGTGCATTTGCCCGGCGGAATAGGGGTTCAGTCCTCAGAGGTTTCAAACGGCGCAAAGATGCAAGATACTGGCAACAAAACTCAGGAATGCGAATTGTCCAAGGGGACAATGCTTCTTCAGGGGCAGTATGAAATAACCCGGCCCCTTGCCCTGGGGGGGTTCGGGATCACTTATCTTGCGCGCGACAGTCTGGCCCGCCAAGTTGTTGTAAAGGAATGCTTTCCTTACGATCTTTGTGTGCGACAGGGACCGCTCGTCTGCGCCAAGCACGTCGATTTTCAGAAAGCGTATCAAAGCACGGTCTGGGACTTTGTCCAGGAAGCCCGGCGGTTGGCCAAACTGAAGCATCCCAGCATCGTCGCCGTGCACCAGGTTTTCGAGGAAAACCACACGGCCTATATGGCAATGGATCGGGTCGATGGCGAAGAACTTCTTACGATTCGCGAGGAAAACCCCGAGCGGCTGACGCCGCAGCTTCTCAAGAAGATGCTTCGCGATGCCCTGGAAGCGCTGAATTACCTGCACAGCCAAGGCATACTGCACCGTGACATTTCACCTGACAACCTGTTGCTGGGTGAAGACGACCACCTGACCCTGATCGACTTTGGGTCAGCCCGCGAAAACGTATACTCGCCTAACAGCGACATAGCTTCGTTGCATGCGGTCAAGGACGGGTATTCCCCGCACGAGTTCTACACCGAGAATACCTCCCAATACGATTCGAGCGATCTCTATTCACTGGCGGCGACCTTTTACCACCTGATCACCGGAGCGGCTCCGGTGGATTGCTGGACCAGGTATCAGGCAGTTTACAGCGGCAAGCCTGATCCTTACGAGCCGCTGATGGCAAAGGGGTGGCCGTTCGACGAAGCGTTCCTTGCCGTTATCGACCTGACCCTTTCCATCGCGCACGAAGACCGACTTCAATCCGCGTCAGAGTGGCTTGAACTCATGGGGGCCCGTGACAAGAAAACCAGGGCCGCGATTCGACACCGGGTGCGAACCGTGGCGCGTGGCCAGATCCAGCAAAAACCCTGCAAAGAGGTCTTGCCCGATGACCACCTGCAAAACGCGATCTCCGAATTGGTCACGGCCGTGAATTCGGGTGTCGATGAACCGGAAAGGCCGGAGCCGCCTTGTACCAAGCTGGAACAGCCACGCCACGAGCTGAACAGTCCGACCGTTGCGACAGACGAGACCGTGGTCACACCGCAGAAGAAAGCGGTCGATCTTTACGGCAACGTCATCGAGGACGTCGACACTTGGATGCAAGAGCAGGAACGGCAACTCAAGGAAGCCGAACAGGTTCCCGAGGTCACGGATGAGGATCATGAGGAGCCCGTCAAAGAACCTTCGAAATCTCTTATCATGCGCCTCCTGACGGGGAGCCCGTCCAAACGGCGCAACAAGTCAACCGTCGCACAGGGTTGAAAGGACAAAACATGAAATTTCTTCGTGACATCATTCATCAGAAAAGCGCCGAAGCCGAGCAGGCCATGGCCACGCACACCGACGCGGCAGATGCACTGAACGTGACAAGCCCGGTCGAGGAGGAATTTTCGGCCTTGGATACGACCACCGGTGATGCGGCGTCATCGCCCGAGGATGTCGAATGGCACAGCTTGTTCGGAGAGCTTTCTCCGGCAGCCATGGTCGACGACAGCGACGGCGAGCAGAGCTCGGGCGACGAACAGATGCATGAGACCGCCAGCCCCGACAGTGCCGAGTCTGACAGTGCCGCAAGCGACGCTGATCCGGAGGACTGTGAAGAAGAGGTGGAAACATCAGCTACGGAAGAGGTGGAGAACGTGTTTGCCGATGACACGCCACAGCAACCGACGGTTCAGTCGGAAGAGTCAGCGCCAATCGCTGCCGCGCAACCCGAACCCGCGTCGTCTTCGACGACGTTTGAACCGTTGCCAAAGGTGACACACGTCGTGGAGTCTCCCATCGACCTGCCCGCGGCCGCGGATCGGGCGGCGAAACCCGAAATGGACCATCTTGCACCGGAACCTGTACCGGCCCAACCTGCGGCAGACGTGTCACCGGCACAGCCGCAACCCGAGCCTCGTGCGGCAGAACCCGAGGCGCAGGCCACCGCCGCAATCGAAGTTCCGCCGCCTGCAGCCGGACGCAGCATGGCGCGCGCCGGCCGGGCCAGAACCCGCATCCTGGGGTTTAACCCCGGAGCAGCAGCTTCCAGAAATCCGTTCGAAAAGGCCGCCAAAACGCAACCGACCGATTCCGATTACACGCAATTCCCGGTGGGCTGGCTTGTCGTTGTTGACGGGCCCGGGCGCGGAGCCGCGTTTACTCTGTTTAACGGTGTGGCCCAGATCGGCCGCGGCGAAAGTCAGACGGTGCGGCTCGATTTCGGTGACAACTCGATTTCGCGTGAAAACCACGCCGCCATCGCATTCGATCCCGAGGAAAACAGGTTCTTCATCGGACATGGCGGCAAGGCCAACCTGGTGCGGTGCAACGGCATGCCTGTTCTCAGCACTCAGCCGCTGACCGCGGCAGACCGGATTCGCATTGGGGAGACAACTCTTTTGTTCACGCCGCTTTGCGGTCCCGACTTCGGCTGGAACCAACCGGCCGGGAACGAGACGTCCCATGCTGCACGCGGGTAACTTGCAATTCGATACGGCGACCCTGATCAATCAGGGCCGGCGTGAGCGGCAGGAAGATGCTGTCATCGCGGATTTCCCGTCCGGAAGTCCGGTCGGCCTGATGGTGCTGGCCGATGGCATGGGCGGGCATGATGCCGGAGATGTCGCCAGCAAGATCGTCGTGACCGAAGTTTTCAGCGAACTCAAACTCCAGTCCGGTAATCCCGGCGATCTGGAAGACCGGATCGGTGATGTCTTGCACGGCGCCATGCATGGCGCAAATGAATGTGTTGGCTTGTATTCGCAGACCAAAGTCGACGATTTTGTCATGGGGGCGACCTTGTTGGCAACGGTGCTGATCGAAAACCGCCTGTTCTGGGTCTCGGTCGGTGATTCCCCGCTCTTCCTGTTGCGCCGGAACGAGTTGCGTCGCCTCAATGACGAGCACGCGGTCGGCTCGCAGATCGATTATCTGGTCGAGACTGGCCAGATGCGCCGGGATGAAGCTCTGACTTATCCGGATCAGAACTGCCTGACGTCTGTCATTGTCGGCGGAGAGATTCCACAGGTCGATTGCCCTGCTGCTCCGCTGCAATTGATCGAAGGGGACATCCTGATCGCCGCGAGCGATGGCGTCTTGGTGCTGAGCGACGAACGCATTGCCGAAATCGCGAGGGCGGAACGGCGGCATTCAGCCCAGAGAATCGCCGACGCCCTGATGAGCGAAATAATCGAGGCCGACGACCCGAGCCAGGACAACGTGTCTTTCGGTATCGTCAAGGTTAGCCGCAGGAACAAGGCGATTCCGCCGCAAGACGAAGACCCGGCCCAGTGCCGGACTCTGAGCAGCAGGCAGGGCAACGTCACGATTGTTGCCACGATTTCCGGCACGGCGAGTGCCGCCGGATAACATCATCCCCACGAGGTTCCCGATGGAAACACAACAAGCAATCGAACCCATCGTTTCTGGCCTGAGACAGGCCCTGTGCCGCGAAGACATCTCGGCCCAGTACCGGCAGTGGGGCGGACAGTTGCTTGAACGGTTGTGCCGCCCAGTGCGCATCGTGGTTGCCGGGTTGCCCGGAAGCGGAAAATCCTCACTGATCAACATGCTGGTCGCGCAACACGTGCTGGGCAACACCAACGCGGCACCGGTTATCGATCTGGCCTATGGTCCAAAGCCGCGAATCCGGTTCGAGCTGGAAGACGGCACCATTCATCGCGCCGACGGCATCCTGCAAAAAATGGATGTTCCCCTAGGGGTCATTCGCGCCTTGCAAGAGCTTCCGGCACCTGCGCTTCAAGGCCAGTCATATCGCGAGCTGGAACTTGACCGACGGTTTGAGGTCAGCCAGCGCATTCTCGAAGTTGCGCTGAGCGAGGCCGATATCGTGCTGTGGTGCACGAATGATTTCAAGGACATGGAGCAAGCCCTTTGGGCGAACCTACCCGACGAGATAAAGGATCACAGCTTCCTCGTGCTGGCAAAGGCGGACCGCAAAATCATGCGCGGGACTTTGGCGGACACCATCCGCCAACTTGAGCCAATTGTAAGTGAAGAGTTCCTGGGACTTTACCCCGTGGCGTCTATTCAGGGCATGACCGCCCGGACGTCGGGGACCGGCGAAGACCAGCACCTGTGGAATTCGAGCGGCGGCAAAAGCTTATGTTACGCGATTCAGCACCAGGTGGATTCCGGCCGGTCTGCCGACATCGACAGCGCCCAGATGGTTCTGGCTAAGTTCGGCAATGCAACGGCGGCCGCCGCGCCTCCGAAACCCCGATCGCGCGAAGTGCCGTCACCATTGGCATCCGCACCCGCACCCGTTTCCGCGCCAGCCCCGACGGGTGAGACAACGTCGCGCCCCGCCGAACCTGCGCCCGCCCGTGGCCCCGGGGCGGCAACGGATGTCTTAACCCAGGCTGTGAACGTTCTGAGCCGCAGCGGACAGGAGCTTTTGCGCGAGCTTGACGGCGATGCGCCGATCGACACCGACACGATCCTGAACCGATGCGCCAGTTCGATCGCGACACTCTCGTCGCAGCTTGGCGATACAAACTCGGTCGATCCGGCGCTCCAGGATGCCGCCCTTGCGGCCCAGGATGGAGAGGAAATGATGATCCTACTGCGCATGGAGCGGGGTGAAGACGCTGCGCTGGATGCAGTGACCCTGCTGCTTCAGATGCGCAAAGAACTGACGGCGCAGGCCAGTGCTTGAGGGTTTCGCACATAATCGGCGCAGCGCCCCTTCGATCAGGTCAAAATTAGAGCACAATCCTGTGCCAAAATGGCATCGTTGCCCGCGCCTTGTAGCTGTTTGTTTCCGTTGCGAGTTTGAATTGGGCCGCCATCAATACGAACAAAAAACATGAAGATAGACGCAGATATCGTACCAGCCACCGAGCTTCGGGCCTCAGCTCGCCCGACAAGCCTTCAGATTGGGATGACCAGTCTGAAGGATTTTGCAGCTATGGCGGGTCGGTTGGATCACGCCCTGACCCAACTGATCGAGTTGTCGGACAAGGGCGCCGCCCGCGCCGCTAAGAAGCTGCAGACCCAGCTGACCGAGTTCGAACCGGCGGTCACCATCCTGGGACAAGTGAAATCTGGCAAAACATCGCTGGTGAACGCGATGGCCGGTTGGGCTGACCTTCTACCATCGGACGTCAACCCGTGGACTTCGGTGGTGACGTCGCTGCACTTGACACCAGGGCAGGACCAGAAGGAAACCAGTGCCCGATTCCAGTTCATGAGCGAAGACGAATGGAACCGTCTGTTGACCAAGGGCGGCCGCATGGGCGAGCTGGCCGGTCGGGCCGGTGCCGACAGCGAGCTGGAAAAGCTTCGTGTTCAGGTCGAGGCGATCCGCGAAAAATCCCGCGAACGGCTGGGCCGTAATTTCGAGCTTCTGATGGGTCAAAAGCACGAATACGGCTATTTCGACAAGAATCTGCTGGAACGCTATATTTGCCTGGGTGACGATTTCGACCTAGACGGTGCCCCCCTGGGAGACCTCAGCGAAGAACAGGGGCGGTTTGCCGACATCACTCGCTCGGCCGATCTTTATCTCAACTGTCGCACCATCCCGTTCCGCATGTGCCTGCGCGATACGCCGGGCGTGAACGACACGTTCATGATGCGCGAACAGACCACGATCCAGGCCATTCGCGACAGCCGCATCTGCGTTGTTGTCCTGTCGGCGGGGCAGGCGCTGACCTCGGTCGACATGGGGCTGATCCGGCTGATTTCGAACCTGAAATCGCGCGAGGTTATCATCTTCGTCAACCGTATCGACGAATTGCCGGACCCGTCCCGCCAGATCGCCGATATCGAGGCCAGCATTCGCCAGACCCTCAAGGATCATCACGGGCCCACCGAGGCCGAGATCATTTTTGGCAGCGCCTATTGGGCCAACAAGGTCCTGAACGGCGAGATCGCCGAGATGGACAAGAAGACCTCGGATGTGCTGCTTGGCTGGGCCGAGACTCGTCTGAAGTCGGGCGGTGTCGAACAAAGCGTTCCCAGCATGGTATGGGAGTTGTCCGGCGTTCCAGCCGTCTTGAATGCGATATCCGAACGAGCGGTCGCAGGGCTGGGCAATCCGCTGATGTCCGAACTCAGCGAATCCGCCATTACCCTTGCCACCGGTCAGCTTGCCGCGCGGCAGGTCAAGGTGCAGGGTTCGCCTACCGGCGAGCTTCTCAGCCCGGACGAGATCCGCGCCGAGTTTAACCGGATCGAACGCAGCAGTCTCGATGTGCTGGCCGCGGAACTTTCGCAGTTGACCGATGACTACAGGCTGCGCGCCGACCGCGCGCATGGGACGTTCGTCAACCGTGCGACCCATTCGCTGATCCAGCATCTTGAACGTTGGGGTGAACAGCTGGTGTGGGAATACGACCCATCGGGCCTGCGCATCCTGCTGCGGTCGGCCTATTCGCTTTTCGTCAGCCGCACCCAGGCGGCGGCGAAGTCGCAGTATGAAAAAGCGGTCTGCGACGTTGCCGAGTTTCTGTTTCGCGGCTTTGGCGAGGTCGTCGAAGGCATCCAGGTCAGCATCCCGGATACGCCGGATGCCCCTTCGCCGATTGTTCTTGGCCAGACCATCGCGCTTGATTTCAACGATGGCTGGTGGGTCAACTGGTGGCGCCGCAAGCGCGGCTACAAGGCCTTTGCCGAACAGTTCCAGAGCTTGATCACCGGTGAAACCGTAGGGTTCATGGAGCAGATCAAGAACGACCAGACCAGCGAGATACGCGCCGACATCCTGGCGCGGTTGCAGGCCGAGTTCGATGCCTACAGGGGTATTATCACCGACCTGATCGAAAACGCGACAACAGCCGGGGACATGCAATTGACCTTCGGTGACGAGGACGAGCGCCGCCAGCGTGAAGAGTTGGATGTGGTGATCGCCACTTTGCAGGAGCTGCGCCAATGAGTGAGGAGAAAACCGTGCCGACAACCCACCGCAAACCCTGTGTCGCGCTCATGGGCGAATTCAGCTCGGGCAAAAGCACGCTTCTAAACCTGCTGTTGGACGGCGCACCGTTTCCGGTTCAGGTCACGGCGACGCGGCTTCCGCCGATCTGGGCCAGCCATGGTGAAAAATCCGCCACTTTGGTCGGCCATGACGGCAGTGAGACCGACATCGCCGTCGAAGACATTGCCTCGGTTGCGCTCGATGATGCCGCGCTAATCCGGCTGACGCGGGAAACCGAAATTCTGGAAATCTGCGACCTTGTTGACATGCCTGGCATTTCCGATCCGAACATGCCGGCGCAAGTGTGGCAGTCGACACTGGATGAGGTCGACTGCGTGATCTGGTGCACCCACGCCACCCAGGCCTGGCGCCAGTCCGAAGCGGCGATCTGGGAACGCGCCTTACCCGCAACCAACGGGCGCAACATCCTTCTCGTCACCCAGATCGACAAGCTGCGCAATCCGCGCGACCGCAAACGGGTGATGACGCGTGTGCGGCGTGAAACCGATGGGTTGTTCGAGGCGATCTTCCCGATCTCGGTCCTGCAGGCCATGGAGTCCGAGGAAGATGAAACGGTCCTCGAGGAAAGCGGCATGCTGGCTTTTTTGAACCATCTGGTGGGCATGCTTCTGAAACCGTTGGATCCGCAGGAATCGGCAACCGTTGAATGGGACACTGTGCCTGAACTTCCGACCCATGAGGCTAGTGAAAACCGCCGTATCACGCCGGCCACGACCCCTGCCGTGGACGATGGCGCCCAGTCCGAGCTTCACTCCGCAATGCCGGACCAGAATGCACCGGAGGCCAATGACGCGGCGGAGGCCGTTATTCCCAAGCGGGTGGCAAAACCGAAACGCTACCGCACGCGGCCCATCGCCGCCAAACCGATCGAGGCCTACCTGTGACACGCAAAACCAACGCACCCGCCCTCATCCGGGCAGAAGGACCGTAGGACATGAGCATTGCAGCAAGCCTCGATGATTTACGCCGGGACAACCCCGGTTGCTCTCTCGTGGCTTTTGGTGATCTGGGAACGCGTCTCGTGTTGCGGGCCAGCAGCGATGCTCCCTGTGCGCAGGAGCATTACGACAGGATTTGCGCCCAGGCTGCTCAGGTGTTTTCGTCCTGCGATGTCGTGGCAGAGGCCAGTGGTCATTCGTGCAAGGATGCAACCGCGGCAACGATGCTGACGCAAACCGAAACCCGCATCTTTGTTCGATCTCCGGCCGACAAGGTCGATTTCATCTGCTGCGTCTGCGAACCGGGTCACTCTTCTGATGCCATCACCTCAATGGCGGCGACTGCGCTGCGCGAGATATCGCAGGAACAGAAATGCAACCTTTGAAACACCGGCCAACATATGACGCGCCGTGCGTGAATGATCCGCTGCGACGGGCAGTTGAGCGGCTCAATGCGGACCTTGTGACCTATCTGGGCGAAGGCCAGACCCTAATGGGAGACATGGCTCAGGTTATGCAGGCCATCCTGCGCGAAATCGACGAGACCATTCTGCCGCGCCGCTTTGACCTTGCCGATGATTCCGGGCCGATTGCCCACCTCTCGATCGCGTCGCGCCGATTGGTGCGGGTCGGGTTGCCGGGCGATGACAACAGCTGCGAAATCCCCGAGACGACAACAGCCGCGGCGTATTTCACGATCTTGCTTGAGCGCGCCTGCAAGGCCGGCGGCCCGTTCCGGCTTGAACGTATCGGGCGGGACGACACGATTTCGGACTCGGGCCAAAGCTGCAGCGTCCAAGACATGCGCGACGCGCTCGCCACCATGTCGATGGCAGGCAAGCCGCATGCCCTATTCAAACAGATCGAACCAACCGCCATCTCCTGGGTTTTCATCGAAGGCAACGATGCCGAACCGCGGCAAGGCGGTACGGCGGATCATTTCGACATGCTGGCCAATCTGGCAAGCAATGAGCGGCGGCAGGCCGGTGTACATACGAGGCTCGCAGGCAAGCTCGCTGCCAAGCCGACCTGCACCATTCTGCCGCTGGGCGATGCGCTGCGCGTTATCGTTGCCTCGGATCAGGAGGCTCTGCTCCTGGCTGTTTTGACTGTCGAGCAGGTGGCACAGGTGGTCGAAACCTGGTCGACGCTCTAGCGCAGCCCCTCGTTGACGCTGTTGAGAACCCGGCTGCCGGGGCAAAGCTCTTCATCGCCAAGTTCGTTCAACGGACGGGTGGCAAGGTTCAGCGTCTGGGTCAGGTCCTGCGTGTTCGGATCGAGATACAGAAGTCCGGTCAGGATGCGTTCGTCTTCCTTCGCCTGCTGCACCGCGTTCAGCGCGGCAATTCGATCATCAGCCTGATAGTCGTTGCTGGCCTTGTGCAGGTGGATGACCGATCCGTCATGCAGGGTGATGCCTTGGGTCGTTCCGGGCGGGTAATGGGTGCGGATCTCTTCGCGCATCGGCACGAAATCCAGCGGCATCATGTCCAGGTGATCGCGGGTTTCTGCATAGCTTTTGGTCGATCCCGCGTGGTTGTTAAAGGTCACGCAGGGCGATACCACGTCGATGAAGGCAAATCCCTTGTGCGCCATGGCGGCCCGGATCAACGGTTCCAGCTGGTCCTTGTCACCCGAGAAGCTGCGCGCGACGAAACTGGCGCCCTGCAACAGGGCAAGGCTGGCCAGGTCGATCCCGTCGAATTCGTTGACCGCACCCCCCTTGGCGACCGAACCCAGATCGGCGGTGGCGCTGTCCTGCCCCTTGGTCAGGCCGTAGCAACCGTTATTGGCGACGATATAGGTCATGTTCACGTTGCGCCGGACCAGATGCACGAACTGGCCCATGCCGATCGACGCCGTATCGCCGTCACCGGAGACGCCGATATAGGTCAGGTCGCGATTGGCAAGGCTGGCCCCGGTTGCCACCGAGGGCATACGCCCATGGACCGAGTTGAAGCCGTGGCTTTTGCCCAGGAAATACGTCGGCATCTTCGACGAACAGCCGATGCCCGAGACCTTGGCAATCCGATGCGGCGGGATCGAGGATAGGAAACAGGCATTCTTGATCGCCGCCGAGATCGAATCGTGCCCGCAGCCTGCACAGAGCGTCGAGATTGCCCCGTCATAGTCGGCAATCGTATGCCCCAGCGTGTTGACCGGCAGGTTCGGGTGGCGGAACTTGGGCTTTACATAGGACATCAGGCTTTCTCCGGATGCAGCGCCACGACTTCGGCGCCCTTGGTGTTCAGGTTGTCGCGGATCTGACTTGCGATGTTTCGAGCCGTGATCGGCGTGCCGGAATAGTTCAGCACCGGGATCAGTTTTCCGGGTGGAATTTCGCATTCATTGCTGATCAGGCGGCGCATCTGTCCGTCGCGGTTCTGTTCGACCACGAAGACCCGGTCATGGGCATGGATGAATTCATCCACGCTGTCATGGAACGGGAAGGCGCGGATGCGCATCGTGTCGATGGGATACCCCTCTGCCGCCAGCATCTCGACCGCCTCGTAACAGGGCGAGGCCGAGGTGCCGAAGAACAGCGCCCCAAGCTTCTGCTTGGTCTTGGGCTTCTTTACCTTGACCGGCGGGTGGGTCTTGGGTTTGGGCACGTAGGACTTGGCCGTCTCGAACTTGCGCAACAGGCGGTCCACGTTCTTGACGTAATCCGCCCCGCTTTCGGAATAGACTGCCATCTCGTTCTTGGACGACCCCCGGGTAAAGAACGCACCCTTGTCGGGATGTGTCCCTGGCAGGGTGCGATAACAGATGCCATCGCCATCCACGTCCAGGTAACGGCCCCAGTTTGTTGCCTCGTCCAACCCCTTGGCATCCAGCACCTTGCCCCGGTTCATCCGGTAATTGTCGTCCCATTCCAGCGGCGGCGACATCCAGTCATTCATGCCGAGATCAAGGTCTGACATCATGATCACCGGAGTCTGCAACTGCTCGGCCAGGTCAAACGCCTGCACGGTCATGTCGAAACACTCGCGCGGCGTGGCAGGGAACAGCAGCACCTGCTTGGTGTCACCATGGCTGGCATAGGCGGCGGCCAGCACGTCTGATTGCTGGCTGCGCGTCGGCATGCCCGTCGACGGGCCCGACCGTTGCACGTTGATCAGCACCGCAGGCAGTTCCGCGAAATAGGCCAGCCCCAGGAACTCGCTCATCAGTGACAGACCCGGGCCGGAGGTGGCGGTAAAGGCCCGCGCCCCATTCCAGCCGGCGCCCACAACCATGCCCATCGCTGCCAGCTCGTCCTCGGCCTGCACGATGGCATAGTTCTTCTTGCCGCTTCCCGGGTCGATGCGCATCCGCTGGGCGTATTTGTCAAACGCGTCCACCACCGAGGTCGATGGCGTGATCGGATACCACGCGGCCACCGTTGCTCCGCCATAGATCGCCCCCAACGCAGTGGCGGTGTTGCCGTTCATCAGGATATGCTCGCTTTCAAGGATATGTGGCGCGACCACGTCTTCGCCCATTTCCAACCGGATCGGCAGCGGGCAATCGTAATTCTCGGTGACATACTGATAGCCCATTTCCAGCGCATGTACGTTCGAGGAGATCAGCTTTTCCTTGCCCTTGAATTGATCCGCCACAAGATCCTTGAGGATCGTGAATTTCATGTTCAAGAGCGCCGCCAGCGCACCGACATAAACCACGTTTTTCAACAATTGCTGCAGGCGCGGCGTTTCGAACTCGCGCATGCACATCTCGGTCAGGGGGATACCGAAGAACGACACGTCATCGCGCCGCAGATGCGGCGCCAGAGGCTTGGTATTGTCATAGACGAAATAGCCGCCCGGCTCGACGCCACGCAGGTCCTGTTCCATGCTCTGGGGGTTGACACTCAGCATCAGGTCGACACCACCACGACGACCAAGATAGCCGTTCTTGCTGACCCGCACCTCGTACCAAGTTGGTAAGCCCTGGATGTTGGACGGGAAGATGTTGCGCGGACTGACGGGGATACCCATTCGGAAAATCGCCTTGGCGAACAGATGGTTAGCCGAGGCCGACCCGGTGCCGTTCACATTGGCGAACTTGACCACGAAGTCGTTGATGCCCTGAATTTGTTTGGCGCTCTGTTTCATTTGACTTCCATAAGGTCAGGGGTCGCCTTGGCGACGTTATAGTCAAACAGCTGCATGTCCCACGCCGCCGTGGGGCAGCGTTCGGCGCAGAGTCCGCAATGCAGGCAGACGTCCTCGTCCTTGACCAGAACCTTGCCGGTGTTCAGCGCCTCGGAGACATAGATGTCCTGATCGGTATTGCGTGCCGGCACCGCCAGCTTGCCGCGCATTTCGTCTTCCGGTGCATTGGCGGTGAAGTTGATACAGCTGGTCGGGCAGATATCGGCGCAGGCATCGCATTCGATACAATTCTCAGGCGTGAACACTGTCTGTACATCGCAGTTGAGACAGCGTTCGGCCTGTACGAAAGCCGTTTGCGCATCGAACCCCAGTTCGACCTCCAGCGCACGATCCTTCAACGCCTTGTCCAGCGCCACCAGTGGCACCGCCTCACGCTTGTCGTCCACCGGGATCGAGTCATAGGCCCATTCGTGAATGCCCATCTTCTGGCTGACCAAGTTGACATGCGGCGGTGGCCGGTTCTCAAGGTCCTTGCCGTTGCAATACAGGTCGATCGACACCGCTGCCTTGTGGCCATGGGCCACGGCGGTGATGATGTTGCGCGGGCCGAACGCCGCGTCGCCGCCAAAGAACACTTCCTTGCGGGTCGATTGGAAGGTCTCGTCATCATTGATGATCGGGGTGCCCCAGCTGGTAAAGCGGATGCCGGTTTCCGCCTCGATCCAGGGAAAGGCGTTTTCCTGGCCAATGGCGATCAGCACGTCGTCGCAGGGATAGAACATCAGGTCCTCGCCGGTCGGCACCAGTTCCCGTTTGCCCTCACTGTCATAGACCGCCTCGACTTTCTCGAAATTCATCCCTACCAGCTTGCCCTTTTTCAGGACGAACTCCTTGGGTACGTGATTGTCGATGATCGGGATGCCCTCGTGAACGGCATCCTCTTTTTCCCAATCACTGGCCTTCATCGTGTCATAGGGCGAACGCACAATCACCTTGACGTCCTCGCCGCCCATCCGGCGCGAGGTCCGGCAGCAATCCATCGCCGTGTTGCCCCCGCCCAGCACGATCACCTTCTTGCCGATCTTGTCGGTGTGATCGAAGGCCACATTGGCCAGCCAGTCGAGACCGATATGGATATTCTTTGCCGCTTCCTGACGCCCCGGCAGATCAGGCAGGTCGCGCCCGCGCGGCGCACCGCAGCCGACGAAAATCGCGTCATAGCCCTTGGTCAGCAATTCGGCCATGCTGTCGACATAGGTCTTGAAATGGGCCTTGATGCCCATGTCCAGAACGTAACCCACCTCTTCCTCCAGCACCTCTTCGGGCAGGCGGAAGGACGGGATTTCCGAGCGCATGAACCCGCCACCTTTTTCCTGGGCATCAAACAGGTGCAGCTCGTATCCCAAGGGCGCCAGGTCTCGCGCCACGGTGAGCGAAGCTGGGCCACCGCCCACCAGCGCGATCTTCTTGCCGTTGGGTTGCCCCGCCTGGGGCAGCTTGTCGGCAATGTCCTCTTTGAAATCCGCCGCCACGCGTTTCAGTCGGCAGATTGCCACCGGTTCTTCCTCGACCCGGCCGCGGCGGCAGGCGGGTTCGCACGGGCGGTCACAGGTTCGGCCCAGAACCCCGGGGAAGACATTGCTTTCCCAGTTGACCAGATAGGCATCGGTATAGCGCTCCTGCGCGATCAAGCGGATGTAGGATGGTACCGGCGTATGCGACGGGCAGGCATACTGACAATCGACGACCTTGTGGAAGTATTCCGGGTTCTTGGTATCGGTAGGTTTCACGTCCGTTTCCCCTCACGCCAGGCGTTTGGTGCACTATGGCATACATAACCAGCGTGTAAATAATTGGCGGCTTGTAAAGGCCTCATGTGCGAATTGCGGTGGATTCGGTGGTTTTTTCGGCGTTTCGCAACGTCAGAAACGCCCGGCCACCGCGCGCAGACAGTCACCGGCAGTGTTGACCGGCCCGTCACCATCGTCGGGATGGGTATTGCCGTGACACTTCGCGCTGCAATCGACGTCTTCACTTTCAGGCCAGGCACTGTCGCCATCATACCCAACGGCTATCCGCAGCGTCTTGGCCTGACCTTGATTCAGGACAAGCGAAGCGGAGCCGCGCGGCCCCGCACAACGCGGGTGCGTGCCCAAGTGCACGTCAGGCCGGCACCACCTTTGCCAGTTGAGTTGCCTCGCCAAACCTCTTATCCCCTGCAAGACAACGAAAACCAAAGAGGCATTCCGTGGCCAATCATCTTTACAAGGGCGACCTGCCCGACGATCTCGATCTTGGGCCGATTGTGGCGATTGATTGCGAAACCATGGGACTGATCCCGCATCGCGACCGGCTTTGCGTGGTGCAGATGTCGTCGGGCGACGGCGACGCCCACCTGGTGCAGATTGCCAAGGGTCAGACCCAGGCGCCCAACCTCTGCCGAATGCTGGCCGACGAGAACGTGCTCAAGCTTTTTCACTTCGGCCGGTTCGACATCGCGGTTCTGCTGCACACGTTCGGCGTTCTGACGGCCCCAGTCTATTGCACCAAGATCGCATCGAAACTGGGCCGCACTTATACCGACCGTCACGGGCTCAAGAACCTGCTGCAAGAGATGCTGAACCGGGACATCTCCAAGCAGCAGCAAAGCTCGGATTGGGGCGCAGACGAACTCAGCACCGCCCAGATCGACTATGCCGCGTCGGATGTTCTTTATCTGCATGCGCTGCGCGACAAGATGGAAGAGCGGCTGGCGCGCGAGGGGCGCACCGAGTTGGCACAGGCGTGTTTCCGCTTCCTTCCGGCCCGCGCGCAGCTTGATCTGGCAGGTTGGCCGGAAACCGATATCTTTGCCCACACTTGAGGCAACCATGAGAGCGGGCAGCCAAATGCCCTGGCAGGACAATTTCTATTCCCGGATGGTGGCGTGGCTGAAGGTTCTTCTGCCGCTGGCCGCGCTTGCTCTGTTGTCCACGCTGTTCCTGTTCTCGCGCAATATCGATCCGACCACGACGATCCCGTTCACAACCATCGACCTGACGGAACGCGCCCGGGACGAACGAATCACTGCCCCTGAATTTGCCGGTGTGACCGAGCAAGGCCATCGCATCGAGTTCCACGCGGCTTCGGCCAAGCCCGATCTTGAATCTCCGTCGCGGGCCAGCGCCGAAGTGCTTGACGCAAGGATCGACCTGACTTCGGGTGCGGTGATCACGTTTCAATCCAAGGGCGGTGTGATCGACGACGAAGCCGACCGGGCCACCTTGACCGGGGACGTCGTGGTGCAGAGTTCCACCGGCTATGAGGTGCACACCGATGCGCTGATCTCGGGGATGCGGGCGATCTTTGCCGAAACCCCGGGTCCGATCACCGGCACAGGCCCGCCGGGCGATTTTACTGCCGGGCGCATGCTGATGACCGACATGGCGGAGACCGGTGCCGAGTCGGATGGCGAACCGGCGATCCATTTGCTCTTCACCGATGGTGTCAAACTGCTGTATGATCCCGCAAAGCCCAAGGAATAGACCCGTGCACTTCATTCGCATTCTTATCGTTGCCTGCAGCCTGGCTCTGCCCGTCGCAGCCCTGGCCCAGGGTGCCCAGATCGCCTTTGGCAATGTCAAGCAGGACACCACCAAGCCGGTTGAGGTGACCGCCGACAACCTGGCGGTCAACCAGAATGACGGCACCGCGGTCTTTACCGGCAACGTATTGATTGGCCAGGGACAGATGCGGCTTTCGGCACCCAAGGTTCAGGTCTATTACAACGAGAAGGGCGACCGGATCGAACGGATGAAGGCCACCGGTGGGGTCACGCTTGTATCAGGTGAGGATGCGGCCGAGGCATCGCAGGCCGATTACAGCATCGACAGCGGCATGATCCACATGTCGGGTGACGTGCTTCTGGTGCAGAAAACTTCGGCTATCTCTGCCGACCGCATGGTGGTTGATACCAAGGCCGGCACCGCGAATATGCAGGGCCGGGTCAAGACGGTGCTGCAGCAAAGCCAATGACCGACAGCGACATCCCCACGAACGGGCCGCAGCTGGCCGTGACCGAAGGGTCCTCCGGACTGCGGATCGAGAATCTGCGCAAAAGCTACAAGAAGCGCGTGGTGATCCGCGACGTGACGATGGAGCTGAACCGGGGCGAGGTGGTCGCGCTTCTGGGACCGAACGGATGCGGCAAGACCACGACCTTCTATGCCATCTGCGGTATCATCTTCCCCGAGGGCGGCCGCGTCATCGCCGATGGCCGCGACGTGACCGGGTTGCCGATGTACCGCCGGGCCAAGCTTGGCATCGGCTACCTGCCGCAGGAGATGTCGATCTTTCGCGGCATGAGCGTCGAGGACAATATCGCGGCCGTTCTGGAAATCTCCGTCAAGGACCGTCACAAACGCCGCGAACGGCTGGAAGAGTTGCTGTCGGATTTCTCAATCGAACACCTGCGCCGGGCCCCGGCCATGGCGCTGTCGGGCGGGGAGCGCCGCCGGGTCGAGATCGCCCGCTGTCTGGCCGCCGATCCGAAATACCTGCTGCTTGATGAACCCTTTGCCGGGGTCGACCCGATCTCGGTAGGCGACATTCGCCACCTTGTTGCCGACCTGAAAAAACGCGGCATCGGCGTATTGATCACCGATCACAATGTTCGCGAAACGCTCGAAATCGTCGACCGGGCCTATATCCTGCATGATGGTCGCATGCTGATGTCGGGCACACCGTCAGATGTGGTGGAAAACGAAAACGTCCGCCGGGTCTATCTGGGTGACAATTTCCGGATTTCGTGATCCGCGCGGCTGTTCACGAATTGATCCACCGCATTGACTCGACTCACCCCTTGGCCACAAACTGAATCCATGACCGTCTCGAACCGGCTAAGGACTTGCGTTCTGCCTGCAATGCAGGTAGCGGGCACAGTCAAACCCGGAAACGGTCTTTCAACAGCATTCTGGGACAATAACAAACCGTGGCCCCTGCGCCCGGACAAGCCCGAATTGTCACGCAAAGGAGACAAGATGCGATATCAAATCAGTGGCAAACACATCGACATTGGCGCTGCCCTTCAACAACACGTCGAAGACGAGCTTAGCTCTGTTATGGCGAAATACGCCGAACGCCCCACCGACGCCCACGTGGTCTTTTCCAAGAACGGCGCCGAGTACATGTGTGAAACCACCGTGCATCTTTCCACCGGCCTCAATGCGTCGGCCAAGGCCCACGCGCACGAAATCTATGCCGCTTTCGAAGGTTGCTGCGACAAGATGGAGACCCAGCTGCGCCGCTACAAGCGCCGGCTGAAGGATCACCATAAAGATCGCTCCGAACCGGTTGAACTTATGGGCGCCGCCTCGTATATCCTCGCCTCAGATCACGAGAACGAGGATTCGGAGCCCGAAACGCTTCAGCCGATGATCGTGGCCGAGATGGAAACCAAGATCCCGTCGCTTTCGGTTGGCGAGGCCGTCATGCAGATGGAAATTTCCGGATCACCGGTGCTTGTTTTCCGCAACGAGGGAAAAGGTGGGTTGAACGTTGTATATCGCCGCGAAGACGGCAATGTCGGCTGGATTGACCCGCAGAACTGAAGGGCAGGTTAGCGCCTGCTTGTCGGAGCAACGAGCGTAACATGGAACTTTCCAGCATCCTCAAACCCGAGGCAGTCAAAGTCATTTCGGCCGCATCGAGCAAGAAACGCCTGCTCAACGAAGTGGGTGAAATTGCCGCATCGGTCTATGGGCTTGATGCCAGCATGGCCGTCGATGCCCTGTTGGAGCGCGAGGGTCTGGGCCCCACCGGCGTTGGCCGGGGCGTGGCCCTGCCGCATGCCCGCGTGGCCGAGGTGGATCACGTGGTCGGCATTTTCGTGATGCTGGAGCAGCCGGTTGATTTCGGGTCGGTAGATCGTCAGCCGGTCGATCTGGCCTTTGCGCTGTTCGCCCCCAAGGAAGACGGTGTCGAGCACCTAAAGGCGCTGGCCCGCGTGTCGCGCACGCTGCGCGATGAGGCGGTGTGCCAGAAGCTGCGCGCCAATGGCGATGCAGCCACGCTTTACGCCATCCTGACCGAGGATCAATCGGTTCAAGCTGCGTAAAACGGCCCGACACGACCAGATTTGAAAGCGCCCCGGTGTCACACCGGGGCGTTTTTTTGTGGGATGTCGAATTGGCGGACGAAGTTTCGAAAACCTGTGCTGGGGCTAAGGTGATGATGTCACCCGGGCCTGTCGGACGACGGCAATATCTGCTGCAAAAGCGTTTTAAGCAGCGCACGATCAGCATCGGTTGCCAGCGGGGTGACCAAAGCGGTGTTCACTTCATTCACGATACGTTGCAGATCACCGGCCAGGGCGCGGCCCGCATCGGTGACATGCACCGCCACCGCCCGGCGCGAGCTGGCATGGCTGCGGCGTTCGATTCGACCTTGGTCTTCCAACCGGTCGAGTGCGCGGCTGACTGCATAGGCGGGGCCGTGGATCAACGCGGCAATTTCAGATTGCGGCAGGCCATCATGCTCCAACACGGTCATCATCACGGCAAATTGCGGCAATGACAGGTCCAGCGGTTCCAACTGCCGCGTCATTTCGCGATTGAGCGCCCCGGCGATGCGCTGGATCATCCAGCCCAGGCTGTTTTCGCGGGTTCGGCGTGTCTCATCATCGGTCATGGCAGGGTTGTGCCATAGAATGAGTGCAAATGCAACAATTGCAATTGCAATAAAATGCCACATCCCCTATCGTCGTCGCGACTCATATCCGTAGGAGGTGCTCTTTATGTCCCGTTATCACCCGCTTCTCGTTGCCTTACACTGGCTTCTGGCCATTGCGATCCTCGTGGCTCTGTTCATGGGTACCTTTTCTCTGGCCGAGACGCCCAACAGCGACCCGAACAAGATTTTTGGGCTGCGCGGGCACATGAGCGTAGGTATCAGCATCCTGGTGCTGATGCTGATACGTGTGATCACCCGTTTTGCGAGCACAAGGCCGCCCAAAGTTGAAACCGGCAACGCGCTGATCGACACAGCTGGGAGTGTGGCGCATGTCGGGCTTTATGTCCTGGTATTTGCCATGTGCATTTCGGGGCTGGCACTGGCCAACTTGGCGGGGCTGCCCGGGATTGTTTTTGGCGGTTATGGCACTCTGCCGGCCGATTTCTCGGAATACGGCCCACGTGCCGTGCACGGGATCATTGCCAAGCTATTGATGGCGTTGGTGCTGTTGCACGTTGCTGGTGCGCTTTACCATCAGTTCATCCGCAAGGACGGACTTATTCGTCGCATGTGGTTCGGCAATCGCAAAAGCTGACATCGCGGGCATACTACCGGATTTCGTCAACGAGTTGGCCGGCATTGCCCATGTCGGCTGCATCACCTGCCGTACCGTGATCGGGCGACCGTCGGGTCACCCAACCCGGAAACCGCGCTGACCGTTTACACCTACAGGGAACGCGTGGCGATATCCTGATCAAGCCGGGGCTGGCGATCAAGATGATTTGCCATTTGATCCTGTGGTTCGGCTATGGTGAACGTGCCAATTGGATGAAGGTCAATCTCGCCATGACGGCCTTCTTGGCGGTCAATGCGTTTGTCTTCCTTGTGCCAACGATGCCGGACCTGCGCGCCGTGGCCGAGGCCGAGGCCGAGGTCGAGCTTGGCGGACACCTGTCCGCAAGCTTTAACGCATTTGGAGCGCGCGAGGCAGTTGTTGCGCTTCCAACGCGCTGCCTTGCTGATCGAATTGATCGTGGGTGGGTTCAAACCGAACCCGCTTGGAGAACGCCGCGCCAACGCTGCAAAAAGGGCGCGTGCAAACCTATTCCGTTTCGTGTCCCACTATTGGAACGGCATCCAGAAGGACATATATTCTTGGCCGAGGCACATTCCTGCCAAACCGGAGTCCCTTGATGAAATGGCGTGACCTTGCAGAACATCAGATACAGAAGGCCAAGGCCCAGGGGCAATTGGACAATCTGCAAGGTGAAGGCAAACCATTGCCGCATCGCGCCGGAGGTGATGTGGTGTCTGCCGGGATGGGTATCATGGCCGATGCCGGTGTTCTGCCGCGCGAGATCGAGTTGAAAAAAGCAGTCGATGCGCAGCTTGAAAAACTAAAGGCAGCGAAGGGCACTCCCGAGGAAAAGGACGTCATGCGCAAGCTGGCCGACCTGCAGATGAAACTCGCCATCGAGCAGGAAGCCCGGCGCAAATTCTACAGTACGTCGTGAGGGATTGGGCTGCGCACCCTGACATATTCTCTTAACTTGGAGATTGGCGCTGCAGGCTTTCGATGGGTTCTAGTTAAGAGCAGACTTTCGCAAAATGGAGCCAGCGCGGTTAACTGTTTACGACCGCCCCACTTCAGCCCCGGTTGCATTCAGCTATACCCTAATCAGGCCGCCAAACCCTTAGAGCCAAGGTCGAGGAATTTCTTGCGCCGTTGACGGATCAGCTGTTTCGGTGTTTTGCCATCGAGTTCCGCCAGCATCGAGGCGATCGCAGCCCCAACCGCGTCAATCGTCGCGGTACGGTCGCGATGCGCGCCGCCCTTGGGTTCGCGAATGATCCGGTCATTGACACCCAGCTTCTCAAGGTCCTGCGCGGTCAGGCGCAGCGCCTCGGCGGCTTCGCGCATCTTCTCGGCGTCCTTCCACAGGATGCTGGCGCAGCCTTCGGGCGAGATCACTGAATAGATCGAGTGTTCCAGCATGGCGATACGATCGGCGGTGGCAAAGGCCACGGCGCCACCCGAGCCACCTTCGCCGATGATCACCGAGATCAGCGGCACACCGATCTGCAGGCATTTTTCGGTCGAACGCGCAATCGCTTCGGACTGTCCGCGTTCTTCAGCGCCTTTACCGGGATAGGCCCCGGCGGTATCCACCAGCGTGATCACCGGCAATCCGAATTTGCCCGCCATTTCCAAAAGGCGCACGGCCTTGCGATAACCTTCGGGACGGGCCATGCCGAAATTGTGCAGGATGCGGGATTTGGTATCGCTGCCCTTTTCATGGCCAATCACCATCACCGGCTTGTCGTTGAACCGGGCCAACCCGCCCATCACCGCGTGATCATCGGCAAAGTTCCGATCCCCGGCCAGGGGCGTGTATTCCTGGAACAGCGTCTGGATGTAATCGCGGCAATGGGGCCGCTCGGGGTGACGCGCGACCTGGCACTTCCGCCAGGGGGTGAGATCCTTGTACAGTTCTTCCAGAAGCTCGGCGGCCTTCTTGTCCAGCGCCGCCGCTTCGTCCTCGATATCCATTTCCTCGTTGGCCCGCGCCATAGCGCGCAGCTCTTCCGCCTTGCCTTCGATCTCGGCCAGCGGTTTTTCGAAGTCGAGGTAATTGGTCATGCCGTTACTCCTGCGCCCAACTTGTCGCTATATGGCCGCTTGGGGCGGCTGATGCAACTGTTGGCTGGTATGGCGTTGCCTAGGCGACGGGTTGCGGGCAAAATCGCCTAATGGGCGTGCTGCCCGACAATTTCCGAATTTAAGCGTGGTGCAAACAGACGTATCTGGCCGACACTCGGAGTTGCGAAATAACTGTGTATGACCTGACGCTGAACAAGTCCTGTCGGGCGCACCCGCCCTGGGTTGAAGAGCCCGATCTAGTGGGCAGCCCCGTCCCGGAAAAGTTAGTCGAGGTCGCACTGGCCCAACGTTGTCTGGTTGGGGCGCTTGAAGGCGAGGCTGATAAGTAACCGAGATTTGTCTCGAACCGCCTGAGCTTCTATAATGCACGTGTGGGAAAAGCGGAACGGGTTGAAGCCATTTGAGGGGCATCTGGCCATGACCAAGCTGGATTTCAAGAAAACCGACAAAACGCTTTATGCGGCCAAGACCGACACTTGGGCACGTATCGACGTGCCCGAAATGACCTTCCTGATGATCGACGGGCAGGGCGATCCGAACGGGCCGGATTACGGCGCGGCGGTCGGGGCGCTCTACCCGCTGGCCTATGGCGTGAAGTTCGCCGAGAAGGCCGATGGCCGGGATTTCGCGGTGCCACCGCTCGAGGCGCTGTGGTGGGCCGACGATCCGGCGGCCTTTGTGTCCGGCGACCGCAAGGAATGGCGCTGGACGGCGATACTGAGGCTGCCCGATCGCATAGAAGAAGTGCTGATCGAAGCGGTTCGCGAGACGGTCTTGGCCAAGCAAGCGAAAAAGAAGGGCGGGGCCGATTCGAGCTTGATCCAGGCCGTGCGGCTGGATCGGTTTACCGAGGGCGATTGCCTGCAACGGCTGCATATCGGGCCCTATACCGACGAAGCGCCGACACTTGCGGAACTGCATGAGCAGGTGATGCCGGACAAGGGCCTGACATTTGGCGGCAAGCATCACGAGATTTACCTGAGTGACCCGCGCAGGGTGGCACCCGAGAAGCTGAAGACCATCCTGCGCCAGCCTGTCAGACCGCTATGAACGCAGCAATCCCCGAACCCGTGGTCGAAGTTTTCGATGGCTTTCCCGAAGCGGCGCGCACCGGGTGCCTGGCCCTGCGTGATTTGATCCTTGAGGTTGCCGCCAACACGCTTGGGGCCGGCGCAGTGACGGAAGACCTGCGCTGGGGGCAGCCGGCCTATTGACGCCCACGGGGCCGGCGATCCGGTCGGCGTTCACCTATCGTTTCCGAAAGCCGAGTTTGTGGCGGGTCACGTTGGCTTTGGTTGCCGGTCGGGCAGCTGTCAGTATTGCGCGTCCATCAGTTCCAGAGATTGATTGAACTGTTCCTTGCTCAGGATGCTGCGCCACTGATCGGCGTTGATCGAGCCGATGCTGGCCAACTTGGTTTCAAGCTGCCCGATCTTTAGCGCGAGCTTGGTGCGAGTCTTGTTGGTCTGCCCGCGGATGATCGCGGTACGAAGCTGAGCCCGAGCCTTGATTGCACGGGCTTCCAGTGCGAGGCGCTGGTCGTTGGACAACTCGACCCAGGCCTGCGCCTCGGCCAGTTGTTCGGAGGTGAGTTGCAAAACCTCGGCATTCGACATGATCACCGCGGACATATCGAAGATCGGGTCGGAAAGTTCGGAATTGCCTTGGGCAATGGTCGCCATCGAAGCGGCGATAGCAAAACCTGCGGCAAGAAACAGGGCTTTCATCAGACTTACTCCACAAGACAGGACCCGAGTGCTGGGAATCCGGCGGGACCGTAGGGGCGAAGGCGAACGTCCTCTTTGATCCATATCAATACTGGAATATGTGCTTGCGTCAGGAAATTCCAACTGCGCGTTTCAGCGCAGTTTCCGGGGACGACAGGACCGGATTGGAAAGTTCACCGAGATGATCAGCCGCGTCGGCCATCGAAGCTTGGGCGAGGATCACGCAAAGGTCTTCGGAGTTGACGCGGTCACGGATCGCGTCGGCAATGTGATGGGCGAAACCAGTCCTATTGCCGGATTGGAACAAAGGCCACGCGTCGGGCAGGAACAGCGGCGTGATGGGGTGGGGATTGCCGGCCCGCGCCAATTCCTCTTGCAACAGCGACAGGCTGGGTTCGACTGTGCTTTCCAGGCAATACGCCATCAGGACCGGTCCGCCCCGTTCCGCGGCCATCCGCATCATCGGGCGGTCGATGCGGGTGGCACCGGCATTTTCCGCGACCGTGCCGAGGGTGGTGCAGGTGCAAAGCACCGGGGTTTGCACGCTGTTGATCAGGTCGGTGGTTTCGGCGGCGATCTCGGGGGTGATACCCTGGTCCATGGCGCGAGCCAGCAGGTCTTCACGCACGATATGGCGCAGAGAAGCGCCAGGTGCGATCCGGTCGCGCAGGGCGTCAAAGGTCGCCACGTGGACCGGCGAGGTATGGAGAAGCGTCAGCATCACGCCATGCCATACAGCACCGGGTAAAGTGTGGCCACCAGAAGCGCCGCCATGGTCCAATTGAAGGCGCGCAGCTTGGCAGGGCTGGCCAATACACGGCTGACCTGCAGACCTAGGACTGTCCATGTCGAGACCGAGGGCAGGTTGATCGCGCCAAAGACCAGCGCCACCAGCCCGATAGCCGCCAGCGAGCGGTCGGGCGCGTAAAGCGTGATCGCCGTCAGCGCCATGGTCCAGGCCTTGGGGTTGACCCATTGGAACAGAGCCGCTTGCAGGAAGGAAAACGGTTTGCCGCTGCTCTGTCCCTGTTCAGGCGGGGCGGCGTTGGCGATCCTCCAGGCGAGCCAGAGCAGATAGAGGACACTGACAACCTTGAGAATCGTGTGGCTGACCGGGTAGGCGTCAAAAACTCCGATCAGCCCGGCGCCGACAAGGCAGATCATCAGCGTGAAGCCGATCCCTATGCCCAGCATATGCGGGATCGTGCGGCGAAACCCGAAATTGGCACCCGAGGCCATCAGCATCAAATTGTTGGGCCCTGGCGTGATTGACGAGACGAGGGCAAAGCCCGCCAGCGCGGTGAGGATGTCGTAAGTCATACGGGCAATAATACGTTGGCAGAACCGGCATGGAATTGCATTCTTGTTGCCAAATGGGTTAGTTTCACAATCAATGATGGATTTTGATGACATCAATCGCAAGATATTGTGTGAGCTTACCCGCGATGGCCGGATCAGCAACCTTGAGCTGGCCGATCGTGTGGGGCTGTCGCCCTCGGCCTGTCTGCGCCGGGTGCAGGAGCTGGAACGGTCCGGTGTGATCAAGGGTTATCGCGCGGTGCTGGATCCGGTGGCGATGGGGATCGGGATCACCGCCTATGTCACCGTTGGGCTGAACCAGCACACCAAACTGGCGCAAGAGGCATTTGAACGGGCGATTGCGCGGGCGCCGGAGGTGCGGGAGTGCCACAACATTACCGGAACGGTGGAATACCTGCTCAGGATCGAGGCGGCGGACTTGGTGGCCTACAAAGCGTTTCACACCGAGGTTTTGGGGACGGTGCCGCAAGTGAACGCGATCACATCATACGTGGTGCTGGGGTCACCCAAGGACGAGCGGGCTTGAAGAAGCGGGTGAAGGCGGGGTGAACCCCGCCCTACAATTACACCTTTCGCACGGCGCCTTTCGAGGCCGAGGTGGTCAGCGCCGCGTAAGCCTTCAGCGCGGTCGAAACCTTGCGGGTGCGTTGCTCTTCCGGCTGCCAGCCCTTGGCTTCGCGGGCCTCATGACGGGCCGACAATGTGGCATCGTTGACGGCCAGGTTGACCGAGCGGTTGGGGATGTCGATCTCGATCAGGTCGCCATCTTCCACCAGGCCAATGGTGCCGCCCTCGGCTGCCTCGGGCGAGACGTGGCCGATGGACAGACCCGATGTGGCGCCCGAGAAGCGGCCATCGGTGATCAAAGCACAGGCTTTGCCCAGCCCTTTCGATTTCAGGTAGGAAGTCGGGTAGAGCATTTCCTGCATCCCCGGCCCACCGCGCGGGCCCTCGTAGCGGATCACCACGATGTCGCCTTCGACGATCTTTCCGGTCAGGATTGCGTTCACGGCGGAATCCTGGCTTTCAAAGATGCGGGCAGGGCCCGAGAACACCAGGATGGAATCGTCCACACCGGCGGTTTTCACCACGCAGCCATCTTCGGCGATGTTGCCATAGAGCACGGCGAGACCGCCATCCTGTGAGAACGCATTGGCCTTGTCGCGGATCACGCCGCCGGTGCGGTCGGTATCCAGCTCGGTATAGCGGCGGCTCTGCGAAAACGCGGTCTGGGTCGGCACGCCACCGGGGGCGGCACGGTAGAATTCATGCACCGCCGGATCGTTGGTGCGGGCTACGTCCCATTTGTTGAGCGCGTCGGCCATGGTCGGTTCGTGTACGGTGCTGACCGAGGTGTCGAGCAGACCGGCGCGGTCCAGCTCGCCCAGGATCGCCATGATGCCACCGGCGCGGTGGACGTCTTCCATGTGTACGTCGGACTTCGCTGGGGCCACCTTGCACAGGCAGGGCACCTTGCGCGACAGGCGGTCGATGTCGGACTGGTCAAAATCGACCTCGCCCTCGGCAGCGGCGGCCAGCAGGTGAAGAATGGTGTTGGTCGAGCCGCCCATCGCAATATCCAGCGACATGGCATTTTCGAACGCGGCCTTGGTGGCGATGTTGCGTGGCAGCACGTTGGCGTCGTCGCCGTCGTAATAACGTTTGCACAGGTCCACGGCATAACGACCGGCCTGCAGGAAGATCGGCTGGCGGTCGGCATGGGTGGCCAGCATCGAACCGTTGCCGGGCAGGGCAAGACCGAGAGCCTCGGCCAGACAGTTCATCGAGTTGGCAGTGAACATACCCGAGCACGACCCGCAGGTCGGGCAGGCGGACCGCTCGTAAGCGTCGACGTCGGCGTCGCTCATGTCATCGCTTGCGGCAGCCACCATGGCATCGACCAGGTCGACGGCCTTTTCGGTGCCATCTTCCAGCACGACCTTGCCGGCCTCCATCGGTCCGCCCGAAACGAACACGGCAGGGATGTTGAGGCGCATCGCGGCCATTAGCATGCCGGGGGTGATCTTGTCACAGTTCGAGATACAGACCATGGCGTCGGCGCAGTGGGCGTTGACCATGTATTCCACGCTGTCGGCGATGACCTCGCGCGAGGGCAGCGAATAGAGCATCCCGTCATGGCCCATGGCGATCCCGTCATCAACGGCGATGGTGTTGAACTCTTTCGCGACACCACCGGCGGCTTCGACCTCGCGGGCGACCATCTGGCCCAGATCCTTGAGGTGTACGTGACCCGGCACGAACTGGGTAAAGCTGTTCACGATAGCGATGATCGGCTTGCCGAAATCGCTGTCTTGCATGCCGGTGGCGCGCCAAAGGCCACGGGCACCGGCCATGTTGCGGCCATGGGTCGAGGTGCGGGAACGGAGTCTGGGCATGGATGCCTTCCTTAAATGTGTTCGGCGGATTCGTCCCGGGAGGTTTAGCGGGATGGGGGGAGAGGCTCAAGCCACGCCGTTCAACGTGGTATGAGGCATGATTGTTACAGATTCCGCGATGATCCGAATGGTGCTTCCTGTCGAATTGGTTTTGAAGGCCACGCAGGTCAGGTCTTCGACGCGAAAGAGCTTGGCTATTTTTTGAATCTCGGGGTGGTCAGGTTCAAGTTCGATTTGGTCGAATGTTTCGACGCAAACCACGCCGAAATTCATGTCCATGTTCAACCAGTGGCAATCCTTGAATTCAATTGTCGCGTACGGGCATTCTGGCCGGGGTTCCCAATCGGACCATTCCACCAATATGCGAAATGTATCGTTTTCACCGGGATCGGATCGGTCGATTTCGATCTTCAACAACACGGTGTCGTGCCAGACATACTCTAACAACTCGTTCACGATCGTCCTCCTGTTTCTGGTAAGAACACTATCCGAAACTGCTGATCGCGCCACACGCGATGATCTGGTGAGGATGCCAATGCGCCGACGTATCCAAAACCACCATGTCGGCGCGTTGACCGGGGTGGATGGCCCCGCGATCTGTTAGGCCCATGGCCGCCGCCGGGTTGGTCGAGACCAGCGCCCATGCCTGCTCCAGTGGTAGGATGCCCTGTGTCACCAGAGCCTGCGCGGCGTGCAACTGGCTGGGGTAATAGTAATCCGAGGCGAGCACGGTGCAGAGGCCTTCGCTTATGGCATCGATGGCCGAGAGGTTGCCCTTGTGGCTGAGACCGCGCAGCACGTTGGGGGCGCCCATGACGGTGTGTTCGCCATTGGAAACTGCCGCGCGAGCGGCCTCGCGGGTCAGCGGAAACTCGGACACGGACATGCCTAGGGCGCGATGGGTGGTGCGATCCTGTGCCGAGGTTTCGTCATGGGCCAACATGATGGCGCCGTTCTGGCGGCCCATCGCAGCGACCTTGGCGATCATGCCTGGAACGTTGGCGGCGTGCGCGCTCGCGGCTTTTGCCTGAGCAACATAGTCATCCCGCGAAATTCCGGCCCGCGTGGCCCATTTGTCGAGTGACGCGGTGTCGCCCTCGGCGATGACTCCGAGTGTCTCGGTTGTATGGTCGTTGAAGGCGATGGCTGGGGTCGGACTTTCGGTCAGCCATTGCGCCAAGTCATTCAGCGCATCATGGGCGAAGGTTTCCCAGCGCAGTTGAACCCGGTGATCGGCAAGAAAGTTCGGGCGTTCCTGCACCAGCCCTGACATGAAGGCGCGGGCGGCGGGCAGGCTGCGTGCGCCGGGCTCCCATGACAGGGTGAGGCCGTGATACGCGGTGGTGATTCCGTTGGAAATCAATTGCCGGTCAACGGATGCCATAGCGATGGGAAAGGCGATGTCGATGTCGGGGCGGGGATGCAGTTCCAGCTCAAACGCGTCGCCATGCACATCGACGATGCCTGGCAGGACGTGCTTGCCTTTGCAGTCTATCTGAGCGGAGTCATTGGCTGGCGTTTCAACGATCAGACCATCGGCGACATGCACGTCTCCCGGTTCCAGCGCCCTGTTCGGGCGCAGGACCATTCCGCCGATCAGGGAGAGGGGCTGTTGCATGGTGATTGTCTACGGGGTTTTCGAGACATGGGAAAGCGATGGCTGATGGCTAGGTAACACCATTGCCGAAAAATACCTGCACGGAATCAAACCCCTTGGGCCGCCGCACAATCACCACCCCGCCCCATAGGGCGGCGATTTCGAGAGGGCACGGAGGAAAGTTAAGCCGCACGGAAGAGGGCAGGACGAAGTGGCACTAGGCCAAGGCTGGTCGCTACTCCGCGGGTCAGCAATCGCATGGGACTTCCCTGACCCCAGTTAAGCGAACCAAAAACGCAAAGCCCGGGCGGTATGGCCGGGGCTTCGAAATCGCTGTGTCGACAGGGATCAGCTTGCGCCAGCCAGCTCTGCCATACGGACGATCACCGCGGCCTGCTTCATCGATGCGATATCGATCAGCTTGCCTTTGTAGGTGGTGGCGCCAAGGCCGTTCTTTTGTGCTTCTTCCATGGCGGCCAGGATTTCACGCGCCTCGGTGACGGCTTCGGCGGACGGGGTGTAGACCTCGTTGGCCAGCTTCACCTGCTTGGGATGGATTGCCCATTTACCGACCATGCCAAGGGTCGCAGCGCGCTTGGCTTGCGCCACATAGGCGGCATCATCCGAGAAGTCGCCGAACGGGCCGTCAACCGGCAGAACGCCATGGGTGCGGCAGGCCGCAACGATCGCGGTGATCGCATAGTGCCACGGGTCAGGGTAATATGTGCTGTCCCCGTCGATCATATAGTAATCTTTCTGGGTGCCGCCGATACCGGTGGTCGCCATACCCATTGAGGCGGCATAGTCGGCATAGCCAAGGCTCATCGCCTGCATCCGGGGGCTGGCGGCGGCGATTTCTTCGGCATGGGCGATACCGGCAGCAGTTTCGATGATCACTTCAAAACTGATCGGCTTGGTCCGGCCCTTGGCCTTTTCAATCGCGGTGACCAGCGCGTCGACGGCATAGATATCTTCCTTGCAGCCGACCATCGGGATCATGATCTGGTCAAGACGGTCGCTGGCGTTTTCCAACAGGTCGACAACGTCTTTGTACCAGTATTCGGTGTCCAGACCGTTGATGCGTACGGACAGGTACTTGTTGCCCCAGTCCACATCATGCGTGGCGGCGATGATGTTTTTGCGGGCAGTGGCCTTGTCGCTGGGCGCGACACTGTCTTCGAGGTCAAGGTTGATGACGTCGGCAGCCGAGGCGGCCATTTTTTCGAAAAGCTCGGTGCGCGAGCCCGGACCAAACAGCTGGCAACGGTTGGGGCGGGCGGGAGCTGGCGGTTGGGTGCGGAAGGACATGTCGAAGCCTTTCGTATAGGAAGCTTTTGCGTGGGTTCGGGGCCGAGCGATATTGAATTGCGGGTTTGGCTGCAAGGAGGTTTTGCCGTTGCGGCATGCGACGCTGCGTTGCAGCGGTCTGTTTGCGACCTGGGGGCATGCCGCATATGCGCGCGTGCGTGGTGGGCCATTCGTGTTTAGCAGGCGACATGAAACGCGCATTGATCGACAACTGGGCCCTTTTTCTGGGCATGTTCCTTCTGATGATGGCCAACGGGCTGTTGGCGACCTTGCTGACGGTTCGCGGGGCCGGGCTCGGCTTTAGCGACCTGACGATTTCGCTGATGCAGGCGGCTTATCCGGCCGGGGCCATCCTGGGCACGATCCTGGCACCGCGCATGGTGGAAAAGGTCGGCCATATCCGGGCGTTTTCGGCTCTGGCTTCGTTGGTCAGTATTGCAGCGATCTTGCACCTGCTGACCTCGGATCCGATGACCTGGTCAGCGATGCGGTTCTTGGCCGGAGTCTGTTATCCGGGCATGTATGTGATCACCGAAAGCTGGCTTCAGGCGAAATCGGAAAACAAAAACCGGGCGCAGATCCTGTCGATTTATTTCATGATCTGGATGGCGGGCCCGGCAATCGGCACGGCGCTGGTGGCAGCGCCCGATCCCAGCGGCAACATGCTGTTCGGGTTGGTGTCGATCCTGATCTCCCTGTCGATTGTGCCGCTCTTGCTGTCAGGTATCAAGGCACCGGACTACGAGGTGCCCGACCGGATGCCGGTCGCGAAGCTGTACCGCGTGTCGCCCATGGCAGTTCTGGGTAATCTGATCAGCGCGCTTCTGGTGGCGGCATGGTATATTTCCCTGCCTCTGCTGGCGCTGCAGATGGGCCTGTCGGCGGCCCAGGCCTCAGGTGCGCTGGTGCTCGCGATGATCATGGGGGCGCTGGTGCAATACCCGGTAGGATGGGTGTCGGACCGTACCGACCGACGGTTGGTTCTGATCGGGCTGGGGGTAATTGGCGGATTGACCTGTCTGTGGATGCTGACCAACCCTTCGCCCGGGGTCATCGCGACAGGGTTCGCGGTGTTGGCCGGGGCCAGCTTGCCGATGTACGCAATTTGCTCTGCGCACGCCAATGATCAGCTGAAACCGTCACAGATCGTTCCCGCAAGCGGCACCATGATTCTGGTGCTGAATGTGGGACAGTTTGTCGGCATCCTGATTGGGCCGAATATGGTTAGTGTCGGCGAGGGCCGCGGTTTCATTGCTGCGCTGGCAATGATGTGTTTCGCAGTTTCGATCGTCGCCCTGACCCGACGCGCGCAAGAAGACGCGCCCGAGGATACCGGCCACGCCCAGGCGATGCCGGTAATCGGTGCGCCGCAGGCAGGCTACCTTCAGGCCGAGGCTCTTGTTGCCGAGGAAGAAAGCGCGCCTTGAGTGACAATGCTCGAAGAATCTTCGACTCTTTTTTGGAATTTTCGGAGAAATTTGTTAGAATTTGCAATTTTCCAACGGTTTTGGGATAAACTTGCAACCCGCCTATAGGACAGTAATGCAGACCTTCAGGGGAAAGGATTCCTGCCATGATCAAGACACCGTACCTGCTGTTTCTGGGCGATGCGCCTGACCAATTGGCGGCCAAGGTGGCTCAGGGTATCAAGGACTGGCGTCCCGACAACGCCGTTGGGCAGTACCGGATGGAGGGCTGCGGCGCCGACCTGGGGTTGACTGACATGAACCTTGTCGAGGCGAAAGAAGCCGGGGCCAAAACGCTGGTGATCGGCGTGGCCAACCGCGGCGGTGTGATCAGCGCCGAGTGGAAGAAGGTGCTGGTGATGGCGCTGGAGGAAGGGTTCGACCTGGCATCGGGGCTGCATAACCTTCTGCGGGATGAGCCCGATCTGGTGGCGGTGGCCGAGGCGACGGGGCGCGAGTTGCATGATGTGCGCATTCCGGAAGTCGACTATCCCATCGCAAATGGCGTCAAACGCAAAGGCAAGCGTTGTCTTGCGGTGGGCACCGATTGCTCGGTCGGCAAGATGTACACGGCGCTTTGCATGGACGCCGAGATGAAGAAACGCGGACTGAAATCGAGCTTCCGAGCGACGGGCCAGACCGGTATCCTGATCACCGGTGACGGTGTGCCACTGGATGCTGTCATTGCAGATTTCATGGCTGGCTCGGTCGAGTGGCTGACGCCGGACAATGATGACGATCACTGGGATCATATCGAGGGGCAGGGCAGCCTGTTCCATGTCTCCTATTCCGGTGTAACCATGGCGCTGATCCATGGCGGGCAGCCCGACGCGCTGATCCTGGCGCATGAGCCGACCCGCGCGCATATGCGTGGCTTGCCCGATTATCAGCAACCCTCGCTGCAAGAACTGCGCGACACGGCACTTGCGCTGGCGCGGGTGGCAAACCCTGATTGTCAGGTGGTCGGTATCTCGGTGAACACGCAGCATATGCCGGATGACGCGGCGCGCGCCTATCTGGCCGAGGTAGAGGCCGAGATGGGGCTGCCGGCAACCGATCCGTTCCGTTATGGTGCGGGCAAGCTGGTGGATGCGCTGGTGGCGATCACCTGATAACTCTGTTTCCGCCGCGAGGTCAGAGCCTCCGACGGGGATTCTTTTGGCAAAAGGAAGGGGCGGGCGCGTGCAGATTACGGTGATACCGGAAACGTTCAAGCTGGCGCAGGTCTTCACCATTTCACGCGGCAGTCGGACTGAGGCCAAGGTGCTGACCGTGCGGGTTTCGGATGGGTTCCTGTCGGGGCAGGGCGAATGTGTTCCCTATGCCCGCTATGGTGAGACGCTGGAAAGCGTGACGGCCGAAATTGAAGGGCTGTCAGGGCCGGTGACGCGCGCGGCGCTGTACGATTTGTTGCCTGCCGGGGCCGCACGCAATGCGGTTGATTGTGCACTGTGGGACCTGGAGGCCAAGAAGGCGGGCGTGCGGGCCTGGGAACTGGCCGGGTTACCGCAGCCGGGGCCAGAGATCACCGCGTATACCCTGTCGCTCGACACGCCCGAAAAAATGCAGGCACAGGCGGCCGAGAATGCGTTTCGCCCGCTTTTGAAGATAAAGCTGGGCACGCCGGATGACATGCCGCGGCTTGAAGCCGTCCGCGCGGGGGCACCGAAATCGACCATCATCGTCGATGCCAACGAAGGATGGAGCGCCGAAGTCTATGCCGACCTGGCGCCGCATCTGGTGCGGCTGGGCGTGGCGCTGGTGGAACAGCCCCTGCCTGCTGGTGACGACGAGGCGCTGGTTGGGATGGAACGTCCCGTGCCGGTCTGCGCCGATGAAAGCGCCCATGACCGCGCCTCGCTTCCGGGGCTGAAGGGCAAGTATGACGTCGTTAACATCAAGCTCGACAAAACCGGGGGTCTGACCGAGGCGCTGGCGCTGAAACAGGCGGCATTGACCGAGGGCTACAAGGTCATGGTCGGCTGCATGGTCGGATCGTCGCTGGCCATGGCTCCGGCGACTCTTGTGGCGCAGGGTGCGATGGTAACAGACCTTGACGGCCCGCTCCTTCTGGCCGAAGACCGCGACAACGCTTTGAAATTCGACGAGGCCGGGGTGCATCCGCCATCCGCAGACCTCTGGGGCTAAGGAGACACGCGATGAGCCGCACAGTTTACGTCAACGGAGAATACCTGCCGGAAGAAGACGCCAAGATTTCGATTTTCGACCGGTCCTTTCTGATGGCGGACGGGGTTTACGAAGTGACTTCGGTCCTGGGTGGAAAACTGCTCGATTTCGACGGACACCTGGCGCGGCTGGAACGCTCGCTTACGGAACTCGATATGGAGAAGCCCGAGGCGTTCGGCGATTTGCTGGAAATCCACCGCAAGCTGGTGGAGTTGAACGAGATCGACGAGGGGCTGGTCTATCTGCAGGTCTCGCGCGGCTCGGCCGGCGATCGGGATTTCGTCTTCCCCGATCCGGAAGTGGTGAAACCGACGCTGGTGCTGTTCACGCAAAGCAAGCCGGGCCTGACCCAGGGCGGGGCGGCGGTGCAAAACGGCATCAAGGTGATCTCGGTCGAGGACATCCGCTGGGGCCGGCGTGACATCAAGACGACACAGCTGCTTTACCCGTCGATGTGCAAGATGATGGCCAAGCAGGCGGGCGCGGATGACGTGTTTCTGGTCGAGGATGGCAAGGTGACCGAGGGCAGCTCGAACAACGCCTATATCGTCAAGGATGGCAAGATCATCACCCGCCATCTGAGCAATGATATCCTGCACGGCATTACCCGAGCGGCCGTGCTGCGCTTTGCCAGGGAGGCGCAGATGGAAGTGGAAGAGCGCGCCTTTACTGTTGAGGAGGCACAGAACGCGGACGAGGCCTTTATCACCTCGGCCTCGACTTTCGTCTTCCCGGTTGTGGAAGTGGACGGTGCCAAACTGGGCGACGGCACACCGGGGCCGGTGGCCGCACGTCTGCGCGAGATCTATCTGGACGAAAGCCTGAAAACGGCAATCTGACGGTTTTGGAACAGAAAGCCTGCGATCCTGCTGCCCTGATGGAGCAAAACCATCAGCGAGGAGGGGGCCATGCGACCTCTGGACGGGATCCGGGTTCTGGACCTAACGCATGTGTTCGCGGGACCGTTTTGCACCTATCAGCTTGCGGTGCTTGGGGCGGACGTTATCAAGATCGAACCTCCCGGGCGGCCCGACATGACCCGGTTTACCGGCGCCGTGGATGACCTGAACCATGATGGGATGGGGTTGGGGTTTCAGGGCCAGGGCGGTGGCAAGCGGGCGCTGGCGCTTGATCTGAAATCGACCGAGGGGAAGGCGGTGTTTCATCGGCTGGTCGACGGGGCGGACGTGGTGGTTCAGAACTATACCAGCCATTGCCTTGCGGAGCTGGGATTGGATGCGGACACGCTGACCGGTATCAATCCGAGGCTGGTCTATTGTTCGATTAGCGGGTTCGGCCGCAGCGGGCCCAAGGCGAATGACCCTGCCTATGACGTGGTGATCCAGGCCTTTGCCGGGGTAATGGCGGCCAATGGCGAGGCCGACAGCCCGCCGGTGCGGATCGGGCCGCCGGTGGTGGATTTCGGCACCGGCGCACAGGCGGCCTTGGCAATCACGGCGGCGCTGCTCGGGCGGGAAAAGACCGGGCGCGGTCGGGTGATCGACGTGGCCATGGCGGATTGCGCGCTGATGCTGATGCTGGCCAACACGGTCGCAACCGAGGCCACGGGCGTGCCGACCCGCCCGCATGGCAATCACGATCCGAACCTGCCCTGCTACAGCGCTTACGAGACCGCCGAGGGCACGATTATGCTGGGGGCCTTCACCCCCGCACAGGCTGCCGATCTGATGGCGGCGCTGGGAAATGATGCGGCGACCGAGATGCTGCGCATCACGCCGATGGCCGATTTGCATGAACGCGCCGAGGGTGACCGAGCTTTCCTGACAGAGACGCTGAAAGCACGAACGGCGAGTGAATGGGAGGAACACCTGAACGCCCATCACGTTCCGGCGGCACGGGTGCGCAGGTTGGATGAGGCGCTGGCACATCCACAGATTGCCGGGCGGTTGGTGATGCAGGATGTACCCGGTAACGGTCCGGGTCCAGCGCGGTTGCCGGTGGCGGGGTATAGTTATGATGAGGGTTCGCCCCGGTTGGATGCAGCCCCGGCACGCCACGGAGCGCATAGCTGCGAAGTTCTCGCCGAGGCGGGTTATGGAGAAGCGGAGATCGACCGGCTTTTGACTGAAGGCGTTGTTGCAGCGGCGTCGTGAGTTCTTTGGCATGGAAAGGGCGCATGTCAAAAACGTACCCGCACGGAATCAAGGCCGCAGGCCGCCGTGCGATCACCAGACCGCCCGCGGGGCTGGTGATTTCCAGAGGGCAATGAATCGCAGAGGGTTTGAGCGGGTTTCTCGTGGATAAAACGGTGCAACAGGATGTTGGTTCACCACCCCACGGTCTGGTAATCGCGCGGCTCAATCTCAGTGTCCGCTCCAGAAAGAAACCCGACCCATGCTGTGCTTGATCGGCGTCAGCCAAACCGCCAGCTTGACGCGGTGACACCGCCACGGATCATTTCCTCGTGATAGGTCCGCGTGGCAATATCGCCTTCAGCGGCACCGAGCGCGACAAAGAGCGGAACAAGGTGGTCCTCGCGGGCATGGCACTGGCGGGCATGGGGGGCGCGTTCCCAACCCATCAGTTCCGACGTGCGGTCGATGGCGGGCAAGGCCAGCCTGTCGCTCAGCCAGGCATCAAACGCTTCGGATGGCTCGCGCGCCCCGGGGCCGAAGGCGGCGAGGTTGTGATAGCTGAGCCCGGAGCCGATGATCAGCACGCCTTCGTCCCTCAAAGGGGCCAGGGCGCGGCCCAGTTCGAGGTGCTCTTCCGGGGAATAGTGGCTGCGCATCGACACTTGTATCAGCGGCATGTCGGCCTGCGGATAGAGGATGGCCATGGGCACAAAGGTGCCGTGATCATAGCCCTGTTCCCCGTCAAGGCGCGAGGGAAGGCCGACCGCATCGATTAGAGCTGCCACGCGTTCGGCCAACTTGGGCGCGCCGGGGGCGGGGTAAGTGATTTCGTAGGTGTGGGCTGGAAAGCCGTGATAGTCATAGACCATCGGCGGGTTGGCGGCATGAGTGACGGCATAGGCGTCCGGAGTCTCCCAATGACCCGAGATCATCAAAACCGCCTTAGGGCGTTCGGGCAGTTCACCGGGCATGCGCAGGAAGCTGTCCTCGAGCGCGGCGAAGGTTCTGCGCATTTCGGGCACCCACGGCCAGGGGCCGCCGCCATGGGAAATGAAAAAAGTGGGCATGCGGGTCATTTGAGCGTCCTTACATCAACGTGTAATGACAGATAGGCCACCGGCCCGCAGGCGCAAACACACACCAGCGAACATGCCGTGTGCGTGTTCGCAGGGATAGTAACCTGCTCAGCCATTGTCCTTCAGCACGTTTTCCTTGAACGCGACCTCGAACTCGGCCTGTTTTTCGGGACTGGCTTCGGTCTGGTTCTGCGCCTTCCACTGGTCATAGGGCATGCCGTAGTAGATCTCGCGGGCTTCCTCCTTGCCCATTTCGATGCCGCGTTCGTTGGCAGCTTCCATGTACCAGCGTGACAGGCAGTTGCGGCAGAAACCGCCAAGGTTCATCAGGTCGATATTCTGCACGTCCTTGCGGTCGTCCATCAGGTGCTGGCGCAACCGGCGAAAGGCGGCGGCTTCGATTTCGATACGGGTTTGATCGTCCATTTGGTGTCTCCTTGAAGGGTGGTGGGTGAACCCGGCATGAGTGCCGGAACCACCCACCCTACAGACCGGTCTCGGCCAGCACTTGCGTCAGAATCGGTGCCAGGCGGCGGGCCCAGGCGTGTTGTTGTTCGTCGGTTTCAATCACATCGTGGCGCAGCTCGATCAACACGTTGGGGCGACCCTTTTGCAGGGCGTGCTGGTCCACCGCGTCGCCGGGCAGGTGGCCGGCATAGGGTTCGTTGTCACCGACGCAGAGGTCGGGTTCGCGCTCCAGCCGCGCGACCAGAGCCGGGCCCAGTGAGGTGTCGCCAGCATGCAGCACGCCAATCTGCCACGGGCGCGGCTTGCGGCCGTTGAGCTTGGGCGAAAAGGAATGGATCGCCACGATCACCGTGTCGTCGCGCCGGGTGGCCAGCGCCTCGTAGGCGTCGTGATAGGGTTTCCAATAGGCGGCGATCCGGCGTTGTTCCTCGCCATGGTCAATATGGCGGTTGGCGGGCACGATGGTGCCGTCATAAAGCTTCATGATCAGGGTCGGGTCATCCTGGCCACGATTGGGGTCGATCACCAGCCGCGAAAACCGTGACAGGATTGCAGGCGCGCCCATCAGGTCGGCCAGCGCGTGGGTCACCCCTGCGGCGCCCAGGTCATAGGCGATATGGCGGTTCATGTCGGCAGGCGGCAGGCCCAGGTCGCCGCTGGCAACCTCGGGCGGCACTGCATTCGAGGCATGATCGCAAGTGATCAGCCAGCGCGACTCTCGTGTCTCTTCATGAATTTCGTATGATTGATATGTCATCGTCGTGTCATTTCCCTGTCCCATGGAATTAGGCGAGATACCAAAGGAAGGGAAGAGATGAAGCAAATAGGACGCAAAGAGACGGAGCGGCGCATTCGCCCCATGGTAATTGTTAGCGATAACTGTTAGGGCGCGTGCCGAGAAGAAAAGCAGGCAGAAAAACATGAGACGTCACCGCAATGTAAAGATCGTGGCCACGCTGGGCCCGGCTTCGAGCGACTATGAAACCATCAAGGCGCTGCACGAGGCCGGTGCCGACGTATTTCGACTGAACATGAGCCACGGCAGCCATGACGAAACCCGCGCGCGCCACCGCATTATTCGCGAGATTGAGCGCGAGTTGGACAGCCCGATCGGCATCCTCGCCGACCTTCAGGGGCCGAAATTGCGTGTCGGCAAGTTTGCCAATGACGAAGAGGAGCTGATCGAGGGCGAGTCCTTCCGGCTGGACCTGGACAAGACCAAGGGCGATGCCACCCGCGTGCGCCTGCCCCATCCCGAGATTTTTGCCGCCCTGACCCCGGGGGCCAGCCTGTTGGTGAATGACGGCAAAATTCTGCTGCGGGTCGAGAAATGCGGCGAGGATTATGCCGATTGCACGGTTTTGACCGGCGGAACGATTTCCAATCGCAAGGGTGTCAACGTGCCCGACGTGCTGTTGCCGCTGGCGGCGCTCAGCAAGAAGGACCGCGACGACCTGGAATTTGCCTGTGATCTGGGTGTCGACTGGATCGCGCTTTCCTTCGTACAGCGGCCCGAGGACGTGCTTGAGGCCAAGGCTCTGGTCGATGGCCGTGCGGCGGTGCTGTCGAAGATCGAGAAGCCCTCGGCGGTGAAATGCTTCGACGAGATTCTCGAGGTTTCGGACGGGGTGATGGTGGCGCGCGGCGATCTGGGCGTGGAACTGCCGGTGCAGAACGTGCCGCCGATCCAGAAGAAGCTGGTCCGGCAATGCCGGGCCGCGGCCAAGCCGGTGATCGTGGCGACCCAGATGCTGGAGAGCATGATCGAAAGCCCGATGCCGACCCGGGCCGAGGTCAGCGACGTGGCCAACGCCATCTATGAAGGTGCCGATGCGGTGATGCTGTCGGCGGAGTCGGCCGCCGGCGATTATCCGATCGAAGCGGTCACAACTATGAACAACGTCGCCGTCGAAGTGGAATGCGACAGCAACTATCGTGGCATCATCGAGGCCTCGCGCCGGGCGGAGCGGACGACGATCGCCGATGGCATCGTTGCCGCTGCGCGTGAAATCGCCGAGACCACGGACATCAAAGTGATTTGCTGCTTCACCCAGTCGGGCACCACCGCCCTGTTGACGGCGCGGGAACGGCCCCGGGTGCCAATCATCGCCATGACGTCGCTGCGCGGCACCGCGCGACGGTTGGCGCTGAGCTGGGGTACGAACTGCATCATGACCGGTGAATTGCAGCGCTTCAAACAGGCGGTGGTCAATTCGGCGCGCGCCGCAAGGGTGCAGGGATTTGCAGGGACCGACGATCAGATCCTGGTGATCGCCGGGGTTCCATTCAACCAGCCCGGAACCACCAATATCCTGCGCGTCGCGCCTTGCGACGAAAGTTTGATTTTTGCCTCTGACCCGGAGTAATCTTAGCCGTATTACAAGTAGGCGCCACGTATGATGGGCGTTGCGTAAAGAGGGCGGTAACATGGATTATGATCTGGCATTGGTGATTGGTTTGGTGATTGGCGTTTTCGCGATTCCGGCGATGGTATCGGCTATGTCCGAACGGCGGGCGCCCCGGATCGCCGCGATTGCGGTGATTGTCGGCGGCGGGCTGGTGGCTTGGGCCGCCACTCAGAAACCGGGCGGCTATACGATCAGTGAAATACCCGATGTTATTGTCCGAGTGGTCGCGCGCTACGTGGACTAGGGCATGCGGCGTGAGAATTGTCTTTTTACCGGTCGGCAGAGTAGTCCGCAGCGGATCTACTTATAGGCAAAGAATGCGCTGCGATGAGGGCCGAACCGGTGGTTGTGCCAGCTGTCTTTGAGTTGCGCGTAGCTGAGAATGCGTGAGCGGCTTTTCGGCAGGTTCGGATCTCGGACGAAAACAACTTGCCGGGTGTCATCAAATCCCATGACCACGAATGTGTGCCCTTCGTCCTGATGTACGTCGATCATCGCGGGCAGGCCCTGACGCAGGTGTTTACGCAAGGCGTTGAGCCCTTGATTGAAACCTGCATCGGTGCGCGCGAAATCACGGATTTTCCAGCGGTGCCCGATTTGACGCAATGCATGATCCATGTCGCGCCAATAGGTGAAGCTGTTGCGCTGGGCGATGGGTTTGTGATTCTCGGCCAGGGCCTTGAGCGCACGTGGATCGTGCTTTTCACCGAAGTAGCGCAGGATCATCGCTGCCGAGGTCGGAACGCACAGATCGCGACCCTGTCGCATATGTGGCACATCAAGCCGAACAAATGACCGCGATATTTCTGGTGGTGGCAGTTTGCGATGTGCGATGGCACCGTTATTCCAGCCGATTTCCGCCCTGGCGGCGGTGGTGAGCACCACAAAGGCTGCGATGATCGCAAGATGTGTGTTTACTGGCATGTGGTTGTGCTCTCGGAGGGTGTGGCCAGAGGATACCACATCTTTGATGCGCCTCCCAAATCCGGATGAGGCATTTGATGCGTAAATCGCTTGCAATAAGTGCAAACCCCTCGTATAGGACGCCTCTGTCTGCGCGGCCGGCCAAAGTGGCATGCCGAGTCGCGCGTAGGACCGAACTCAGAAGATAGGAGACGGAAATGCCCAAGATGAAGACCAAGTCGAGCTGCAAGAAGCGGTTCAAGGTGACGGCAAAAGGCAAGGTGCTGACCGCACAAGCCGGCAAGCGTCACGGTATGATCAAGCGTACCAACAAGTTCCTCCGCAATGCACGCGGCACCACCACCATGTCTGCTCCTGATGCGAAGATCATCAAGAGCATGATGCCGTACGATCGCTAAGGAGGGCTTGAAAGATGTCGAGAGTTAAAGGCGGGACCACCACCCACGCACGCCACAAGAAGGTCATCAAGGCCGCCAAAGGTTACTATGGCCGCCGCAAGAGCACCTTCAAGGTTGCACGTCAGGCCGTGGATAAGGCCAACCAGTACGCCACCCGTGACCGTAAGAACCGCAAGCGGAATTTCCGCGCCCTGTGGATCCAGCGGATCAACGCGGCCGTGCGCGCACATGACGAATCGCTGACCTATTCGAAGTTCATCAACGGGCTGTCGAAGTCGGGCATCGAAGTCGACCGCAAGGTTCTGGCCGACCTGGCCGTGCACGAACCCGATGCGTTTGGCGCTATCGTCGATCAGGCGAAAGCGGCACTGGCGTAAGCTTCTGCTGACAAGAGATTTCGGAAAGGCCCGGGCAAGCGCCCGGGCTTCTTCTTTTCTGGGATATCGATGTCGTGCCGGGCGGGCTTAGCCAGCGATCAGGCCGGGATGGCCTTCGATCCGTCCTGCCAGGGTGTCGGCCAGCATGCCCCGCAAAACAAGTTCGCGGGTGACCGGATGTTGTGCGCAATCCGGCAGGGCGTGGAGATGCACGTTCTCCACGTTCCGCACCTCCTCGGCATGTGGAATGTCGACCTTGGCTTCGGCCCCGAACACGAGATCGACACGCGGCCGTGCCGAGCTGGTCAAGAGTGCAGTTTTGCCGCACAGTTCGCTCTGGTCGAACATGGCATAGAGCCGTCGGGTCAGAAGCTTGCCACGGGTGTCGCTGGCGCGACGCACGAAGTCTTCGGTGGCCGTGGTTGCGGCACTGATCCCGATGACATTTTGGGCGTTCAACGCAACACCATAGCGCAAAGCGGGAAGGGCCATGCCGGATGTGCCATAAGTGGTCAGATGAGTGCCGCCGATCCCGGACACCAACTTGCGCAGCGCCTGAACGGTCTCCTCGAAATCCGATCCGAGGGATTGCACACCGCTAAGGGCCATGGTTTTTCGGAAGTCCCAAACGTAAATCGCTGTTGTGCCCTCGACCGCGAAATAGGCGTCAAGCACGGTCAAGGGCAGACCCATCGTGCCAAAGACCAACGCGGTTCGGCTATTGTCGCCAATTTCGCTTTGATTGACGTCTTTTTCCGGGTTGTCCTCAATCAACGGGCGGCGAAAATCCCGATCCGAGAATTCCTCAGCCAGGCGTTCGGTATATCGTTCGGTGTCCCAGCTCTTTCCTTCCGCAAAGGCCTGGAAGGCGATGCGGAGTTTTTCGGCATTCGACGACGCAAGTTTGATGTCACGGCGTGCGATCCGGGCCGCGCGTACCAAGTTGCCCTTGCCGTCGGGCTGCAACTGCAATGCCTGCAAACCACGTTGCACGACCGGGTTTGTCGGATCTACGTGATAGAGCCGTGTCACGATCTCGCGTGCGCGGCGTTCCAGCTCCGGAACCTGAAGTCCCATCAGCCGCAGCACCATGGCATCACCGGGATTGGCGCCTGGTCTGGTGACCCAGGCTTCGCAGGCGTCCGCCACACCGTCCATATCGTGCAGGGCTGTCACGCAACGGAATTTGGCCCGCGCGATCCAGGGCATGTCATCGGCGGTTTCGGTAAAACCGTCGATCAATCGCGACGCCGTGTCGGCCTGTCCCGTTTCGACAAGCGCTTCGCAATAGGGCTCGCGGTAGTGGTCCTTGAGCCGGGCAAGCACACTGGCACCCTCGGTGCCTTCCTGACCGGCAAGCAGTTCCGCCGTCGTGGTGACTTCGGGCCAGTCCTTGGCATTGAGGGCGAGAGTCATTCGCGTCCCAAGCCAGGATGCATCGGGCAGGCCGCGCTCGCGTGCAGTTGCCAGCGCGTGTTTCGCCTCGTCGTGATTTTGTTGGCGGGACAGGGCCAGTGCCAGGAAACGCATCGGCCCGGGTTTGTCTGGGTATGTTCGGGACATTTCTTCGGCTTGCGCGGCCAGCTGCTCGATATCGCCCGTGTCTAACAAGGACTTGAGGGTTTGCAGTCCGTCTTGGGCGGCTTGCGCAGTACTTGCAGGCGTGCTCATTGCCAAGTCGCTCCTTTTGCTATGGAGAGTGAGACCACCGGTGCGGTAGGCTTGTCAACGCATGGCGGATTTTTTGTTTGTCTCCAACATGTTCGACAATTCAGGGCAAAAGGATCACATTGGATGACACGCATTGCGGGAAACTGGAGGGCAACATGGGTGACACGCGGAATGTGACAATCATCGGCGCGGGCCTGATCGGTCAAAGCTGGGCTGCCTTGATGTTGGCCCACGGGCTGAATGTCACGTTGCAGGACGTGGCCGAGGGGTTCGAGGATCGGGTGCGGCAGGCCACCGAAGCGGCTTGGCCCGATCTGGTGCGTTTGGGGATGGCGGAGGGGGATGTCCCGCTGCACCGGCTGCATTTCGAGGCGGATATTGCAACCGCCTGCCGGGGCGCCGGGTTCATCCAGGAATGCGGGCCGGACCGGCTGGAGATCAAGCGCCAGATCATTGCGCAGATCGAAATGGGCGCAGGCTCCGAAGTGGTGATTTCCACGTCTACCTCGTCCTTGCGTGTCAGCGAGATGGCCAAGGGTGCCCTGCATCCCGAGCGCATCCTTGCGGGTCATCCCTTTAACCCGCCGCACCTGATGCCCCTGGCCGAGCTGGTTCCGGGGGAAAAGACCAGTGCTGCGGCGATGGATACGGCGCGGGCGTTCTATGCCAGCCTTGGCCGCGAGGTAATCGAGCTGAAACGCGATGTGGTGGGCCATGTCGCCAACCGTCTTGGATCGGCGCTCTTCCGCGAGGCGGTGCACATGGTGGCCGAGGGGATCGCCAGCGTCGAAGATGTTGACCGGGCAGTGAAGCACGGCCCCGGCCTGCGCTGGGCCCTGATGGGGCCGTTTGCCACCTATCATCTGGGGGGTGGGCCAGGCGGGTTCCGCCATTACATGGAGCATCTGGGCCCGACCCAGGCGGCGCGCTGGGCCGAGCTGGGGGAACCTGAGTTGGACGCGGGCACGGCGGCGAAACTGATTGCTGGCGTGGACGAGATGCTGGCCGGGATGGAGGATGTCGAACTGCTCCGGCTGCGCGATGAGGGGCTGGTGGGGCTCCTGAAGTTGAAGGGCAATCTGACCTAACGCTCCAGCGGCCGCTGCATCAGTGCCAATACCGCGCCCAGAATCAGGATGCCGGCAGCGGCCAGAAGGCTGACCCCGATATTGCCAAAGGCATCCCCGATCAGCCCGGCGCCATAGGGCCCGATTGTCTGGGCCACGGCGAAGACCACGGTGAAGAAGCTGATCGCAGAACCCCAGCTTTCGGGCGGCAGGTTCTGGCGCGAGAAACTGGTGATGGCGCCGGGGGGCATGAACACGCAAAGCCCGAATATTGTGGCCGACACGATCAGCATCCCGTTGCCGGGCACGATCACCGGCAGGGCCGATCCCAGCGCGATACCCACCAGAATCAAGGTCAGCGGCACGCCCGAGGCGAACCGCGCCAGCACTGGGCGCCACAGGTAGGGCGACACCACGATGCACGACCCCAGAAGAACCCAGATCAGGGCGATGAAATACGGGCCTGCCGCCTGTTCCGTCATCCACGCGGACAGGAAGGTGAGATAGACGATATAGCCCAGCCCAAACCCCGCATAACCGCACAGTTCAGGGATCATCCGGCGCAGGGGCAGTGGCGGTGACGGAATGTCTGCGCCGCGCGGCGTGTGCAATTGCGTTGCGGTCCACAGGCCCAAAGGCAGAACCGCCAGGCTGGTACTGCCGATCAAAACCCAGCCCCAGGGCCACGCGGCATTCCCGAAAACCCCCAGCAGGATCGGCAGCGCCGCACCTGACAGAACGATGCCCAGCCCGCCGCCACAGCCAAACAGGATGGCAATTGCCAGCGCATTGCGGCGGGGATCATCACGAAACAGTTGCGCCGCCAGCGCACCGGCGGTGGAAAAGGACATCGCCGCAAACACCCCGGCCAGCGCCCGCCAGGTGGTTTGCCACCACAGTGCGGTCACCAGCCCGGTGGCCAGCAAGGCAATCGTCGTGGTGACCAGGCCAAAGGCAAACAGATGCGTCGGCCGCACCGTGCGGATCAGCATCATCGTCAGGATCGCCCCGATGACGTACCCGGCGGCATTGGCCGTATTCAGCCACCCGGCCTGGGCATAGTTCCAGCCCAGCTCGGCCTTCATCGCCGGCAGCATCAGCCCATAGGCAAACCGGGCAAACCCGTTGGTCACGCCAACGCCGACGGCAAGACCGGCCAGAACCAGCCAGGGTTTTTGCGGATTACCGGTCATTTGCCCCCCTTAATCGCCTGTGAACTGTCTCATGCGGGCAGGGATGCCGCAATTGTTCCCTTGCGTTCCTTGGTTTCCTGCCATTCGCTTGCAATCGTGCCCCCGGCTCGCTAGCAGGACAGCAACGAATTACCGGAGGGTCCGATGGACGATCTGAGAGACAAGTATATTGGCCTGATTGCCGAAGCCGGGGACGAAAACGCCCTGGAAGACCTGCGCGTGCAGGCGGTGGGCAAGAAGGGCGAAGTCAGCTTGAAAATGCGCGAGCTGGGCAAGATGACCCCGGAAGAGCGGCAGGTCATGGGGCCGAAGCTGAATGCGCTGAAGGGCGAGATCAACAGCGCCCTGGCCGCCAAGAAAGAGGCGCTGGAAGACGTGGCGCTGGATGCGCGTCTGCGCGAGGAATGGCTCGATGTGACCCTGCCTGCGCGCGATGCGCGTCAGGGCTCGATCCATCCGATTTCACAAGTCACCGAAGAGGTCACCGCGATCTTTGCCGACATGGGTTTTGCCGTGGCTGAAGGTCCGCAGGTTGAATCCGACTGGCATAACTTTGACGCGCTCAACATCCCCGGCCACCACCCGGCGCGGGCCGAGATGGACACGTTCTACATGCATAGGGCCGAGGGCGACGAGCGCCCGCCGCATGTGCTGCGCACCCACACCTCGCCGGTGCAGATCCGCTCGATGGAATTGCAGGGCGCGCCGATCCGGGTGATCTGCCCGGGCCGGGTTTACAGGGCGGACTATGACCAGACCCACACGCCGATGTTCCATCAGGTCGAGGGGCTGGCGCTGGATACCGATATCTCGATGGCCAACCTGAAATGGGTGCTGGAGGAATTCGTCAAGGCGTTCTTTGAGGTCGACGATGTCGAACTGCGCTTCCGCGCCTCGCATTTCCCGTTCACGGAACCCTCGGCCGAGGTCGATATCCGTTGTTCCTGGGAAGGTGGGCAGTTGAAGGTCGGCGAAGGCGACGACTGGCTGGAAATCCTCGGCTCCGGCATGGTGCACCCCAAGGTGATCGAGGCCGGCGGGATCGACCCGGAGGTCTATCAGGGCTTTGCCTTCGGCATGGGCATCGACCGCATCGCGATGCTGAAATACGGCATCCCCGATCTGCGGGCGTTCTTTGATTCAGACCTGCGCTGGCTGCGGCATTACGGGTTTGCGAGCCTGGATGTGCCGACGTTGCATGGGGGGTTGAGTAGGTGAGTACAGAATCCACCGTTGGCTGGATGGACTGGTTGCAGTTGGCTGCTCCATTTGTTGCGGTGGGTTTTGGCGTCGTCGTCTACAAACTTCAAAAAGCGGAAGACAGAAGGCACGAAGCACTATTGGAGCGAAGGAAAACCTACTGCGAATTTATTGACGCGACCTCACGCTTTGGCCACGACAAACTGTATGACGAGTCAGAACGAAACATGCTGAAAGTTGAAGTGTTCCGTATCTACCAGCATGTTCTTCTGACTTCTCCAAAACCTGTCGTCGAAGCAGCTAAGCTTTTTGTGCAATCGCTGCTGCATACTCGAGGTGAAAGCACGTCCGCTTCAAAGGAACTAGAAAAAGAGGGCGGTGACATAATCTGGAAGAAGCGAAGGGCGCTTATTTCAGAGATGCGTCGCGATTTGGCCCTCGAAGCGAAAGCACTTCCAGATTTCCCTCTGGAAGAAAAGGAAAGACAAGACCAATGAAATTCACCCTCTCCTGGCTGAAAGATCACCTCGACACGCAAGCCAGCGTTGACGAGATCGCCGAGGCGCTGACCGACCTTGGGCTCGAGGTCGAGGAAATCATCAACCCGCTCGACAAGCTGAAGGGCTTTACGCTGGCCAAGGTCACCAAGGCCGAGCAGCACCCCGATGCCGACCGGCTGCGCGTGTGCATGGTGGAGACCAACGAAGGCGAGAAACAGATCGTCTGTGGCGCGCCCAATGCGCGGGAAGGCATCACCGTGGTGATCGCCAAGCCGGGCGATTATGTGCCGGGTATCGACCTGACCCTGAAGGTCGGCAAGATCCGCGGTGTCGAAAGCCACGGCATGATGGCGTCGGAACGTGAAATGGAGCTGTCAGACGAGCATGACGGCATCATCGAACTGCCCTCGGGCGAGGTGGGTGACAGTTTCGTTGACTGGCTGACCGAAAACGCGCCGGACAAGGTCGACCCGGTGATCGACATCGCCATCACGCCGAACCGTCAGGACGCGCTGGGCGTGCGCGGCATTGCCCGCGACCTGGCCGCGCGCGGTCTGGGCACGTTGAAACCCGAGAAGACGGCGCAGGTGGAAGGCCAGTTCGACAGCCCGATCAATGTGACCATCGACGAGGACACCCGCGACGGCTGCTATGTCTTCGCCGGTCGTCTGATCAAGAACGTGCAGAACGGCCCCAGCCCCGAATGGCTGCAACAGCGGCTCAAGGCGATTGGCCTGCGCCCGATCTCGAAACTGGTTGATGTCACCAACTTTTTCACCTTCGACATGAACCGCCCGCTGCACGTGTTTGACGCCGACAAGGTCAAGGGCGACCTGCGCATTCACCGCGCCAAGGGTGGCGAGACCCTCGTGGGGCTGGACGAGAAGGAATACACGTTCAGCGAAGGTCAGATCGTGATTTCGGATGATGAGAATATCGAAAGCATCGCCGGGATCATGGGCGGGCTGGCGACCGGCTGTACCGAGGAAACCACCAATGTCTTCCTTGAGGCCGCTGTTTGGGACCATATCCAGATCGCGTATGCGGGACGTGCGCTGAAGATCAATTCCGATGCGCGCTACCGCAACGAACGCGGCATCGACCCCGCGTTCAACATGCCCGCGATCGAACTGGCGACCCAGATGATCATGGAGCTGTGTGGCGGTGAGCCGTCGAACGTGGTTGTTGCCGGTGAGGTTCCCAACACCGACCGCGCCTACAAGCTGGACGCCAAGCGGGTGATCAGCCTCGTCGGGATGGATATCCCCGAGGCCGAACAGCGCCAGACCCTGACCGCGCTGGGCTTCCGCATGGACGGTAACATGGCGCACGTTCCGAGCTGGCGCCGCGATGTTCAGGGCGAGGCCGATCTGGTGGAAGAAGTGGCGCGGGTGGCGTCCCTGACCAAGCTCAAAGGCATTCCGATGAAGCGGGTGCAGGCGGGCGTGCCGAAACCCATCCTGTCGCTGCATCAACGCCGCGAACAGGCCGCGCGCCGCATGGCTGCGGGCCTCGGCTATAATGAATGCGTGACCTATTCCTTCATCGACGCCGCCAGTGCGGCGCTGTTCGGTGGTGGCGACGACGCGACGATGCTGGAAAACCCGATTTCGTCGGAAATGAGCCATATGCGCCCCGACCTGCTGCCCGGCCTGTTGCAAGCCGCCAGCCGCAACCAGGCGCGCGGCATGAATGACCTGGCCCTGTTCGAGGTTGGCCCGGCCTTTCACGGTGGCGAGCCGGAAGAGCAGCATTTGCAGGTCACCGGCCTGTTGGTAGGCCGCACCGCATCGAAGGATGTGCACGGGGCATCCCGCGCCGTCGATCTGTTCGATGCCAAGGCCGATGCCGAGGCGATCCTGTCGGCGGTGGGCGCACCCGCCAAGGTGCAGATCCTGCGCGACGGTCCGGCCTGGTGGCATCCAGGGCGGCACGGCAAGATCTGTCTGGGCCCGAAAAAGGTGCTGGGCATCTTTGGCGAGCTGCACCCGAAGGTGTTGAAAGCCATGGGCGTGAAAGGCCCGGCCGTGGCCTTCACCATCTGGCCCGATGAGGTGCCCGCGCCGCGCAAAAAGAACGCCACCCGCCCGGCGCTCGATGTGAGCGACCTGCAGGCGGTGGAACGCGATTTCGCCTTCGTGGTCGATGAAAGCGTCGAGGCGTTGACACTTGTGAACGCCGCGGCCGGTGCCGACAAAGCGTTGATTGAAAATGTCCGCGTGTTCGACGAGTTCATCGGCGGGTCGTTGGGTGAGGGTAAGAAATCCCTTGCCATCACGGTACGGTTGCAGCCCCATGGCGAGACCTTGAAAGATGCCGATATCGAGGCGGTTGCCGGCAAGATCGTCGAAAAGGTCGCCAAGGCCACCGGCGGGGTTCTGCGCGGGTGATACGATGACGGTCTCGATTCGTCGCGCCGCGCTTTGCGATAGCAGGGCTTTGGGTGCGGTGTTCGAGGCCGCTTTTGCTGCCTATCAGAAGGCAGGGTTAAAGATACCACCAGTCGGTGATGGCGTGGAACATGATATTCGTCATCACGCAGTCTGGGCGGCGGAAGACAACGGTGTGATCGAGGGCGGGTTGGTTTTGTCGGTCGACGGGGCTCAGGCCCATCTGGTTCTTGTCGCGGTTAGTCCCAGCGCTGGCGGCAAGGGAATTGGCACGGCTCTGATTGACACGGCAGTTCTGTTTGCGCGCGAAAATGGCGTGAAAGAAATCAGGCTGGCCACCCATCGGCGACTGACGCAGAACGTATCGCTGTATCAGCGTCTGGGTTGGCGCAAATCCGGAACCGAGGGGGACAAGGTCCTGATGGTTCGAAACATCTGAAAGGGAGATTGGACATGACATTGAAAGTCTATCTGAGCGGTGAGATTCACACCGATTGGCGCGAGCAGATCGTCGAAGGCGCCAGGGGGCTGGATGTGAGCTTTGACGCGCCGGTAACGGATCACGGCGCATCCGACGATTGCGGTGTCGCGATCCTCGGGTCCGAGGACAACAAGTATTGGCACGACCACAAGGGCGCGATGGTGAACGCGATCCGTACCCGCAAGGGGATCGCCGAGGCCGATGTCGTGGTGGTGCGCTTTGGCGAGAAGTACCGCCAGTGGAACGCGGCGTTCGATGCGGGCTATGCCGCGGCGCTTGGCAAATCGCTGATCGTGTTGCAGATGCCCGAGCATGATCATGCGCTGAAAGAGGTTGATGCGGCGGCACTGGCCGTGGCGCGCGAGCCGTCCCAGGTGGTCGAGATCTTGCGGTATGTTCTGACCGGTTCGCTGCCGGGGTAACGCGGTTGCGGGCTGAAATCCGCCCTACGCAGACAGGATGCCGGCGAGCTTTTTCACGGCGGCCTCAAGCGTTGGCTCGTCAAACCCCGCATATCCCAGAACAAACCCCTGTTGTGGGTGTTTCGAGAAGTAGCGTGACAGCGGGCGCAGGGTCAGGCCGACTTGCTCCGCCTGTTGGCCGACCACTGTATCGGGTTTCGTCAATGCCGGGCCGGGTCGGGCAACGATATGCATGCCGGACGGGTCGGGAGTTGCGGTCAGGTGGTCCGGCAGATGATACGCCAACGCGTTCAGCAGGGTCTTTTGGCGCTTGGCGTATAGCCGCCGCATCTTGCGCAGGTGGGCGGCGAATTCACCGGTTTCCATGAAATTGGCAAGCGCGGGTTGCGGCACCAGTGAGGCACCCTGATGGTGGCTGAGTGCCGGGCCAAACCGCGGCAAAAGCGATACAGGAACGACGAGGTATCCCAGCCGCAGGGCGGGACTGAGCAGTTTCGAGAAGGAACCGATGTAAAGTGTCCGATGCGACCCGTCGAGCGCCGAGAGCGCGGGCAAGGGCTGGCCGACATAGCGGAATTCACTGTCGTAATCATCTTCGAAGATGAAGGCGCCATTCCGGGCTGCCCAGTCGATCAGCGCCAACCGGCGCGGCAATGGCAGGGTGATGCCGAGAGGATAGTGCCGTGATGGCGTGACCAGCACGGCGCGGGCCGATGGGCAATCACGTGCGGCGCTTTCGATGTCGAACCCGTCCGTATCGATGGCATGAGGACGAGGCACCAGATCGGCGTCGCGCATGGCCGCCTTCATCGGCGCAAAACCCGGATCCTCCATCAGCACCTTGTCACCGGGTGCCAACAGCGCGCGCGCGGCCAGCGCCATGGCCTGGGTCGCGCCCGAGGTGATGATGATCTGTCCTGCGCTGACATTCAGGCCACGCCATGCTGACAGGTGTGCGGCAATCGCATCGCGCAGAGCGGCGTACCCCGCCGGGTCCGGCAGGGCTAGAAGCGCTGGCTCGGGCCTGCGCCAGGCGCGTTCCAGGTGCCGCGCCCAAAGGGCATGGGGAAAGGCTGCAAGGTCGGGAATAGCAGGGTGGAAGGGCAGGGGTGCTGTGGGCGCGTCAGGCTCGGGACCCGGTGCCGGTGCGCGCGACGGTGGCGAGATATGCGGCAGGTTCGACGCCACATAGGTGCCAGCGCCCTGCCGGGTTTCAAGGTATCCTTCGGCGGTCAACTGGTCCAATGCAGTGGTCGCGGTCATCCGGCTGATCGACAGCTCGGCAGCAAGCGCACGCGACGCAGGTACCCGCGCGCCAGGCGGGGCAATCCCAGTCAGGATCATCCGGCGCAGCGCATCGGCCAGCTGTACGTGCAAGGGTGCGGCGGCTTCGCGCTCGAGCGACAGGGCATAGAGTGCGGTCTGAAAACTGGACTGGGATTGTTTTTCGATATTGGCCATTTGATACAGTCCAATAGAGGTCTACCCAAAACAAGACAAGTGAAGAAGGAAAGAGCGATGACCGCCCCCACCGACAGAACCCGCCTGCGCCGTGCTCATGAGCGCGGTTCTTACGACGCCGAGAGCCTTTACAAGGTTCTGGATGCGACCTGCATGTGCAACGTGGCCTATGTGATTGACGGAAAACCCTATGCCACACCGACGCTGCATTGGCGTGAGGGTAACCATGTCTATTGGCATGGGTCTTCGGCCAGCCGGATGTTGAAGAAAAGTGCAGGTGCCGAAGTCTGCCTGACCGTTTCGATTCTGGATGGCTTTGTCATGGCGCGTTCCGGCTTTCACCATTCGGTCAACTATCGTGCGGCGATGCTGTTTGGAACTGCGTTCAAGGTACTGGATGACGAAAAGGAAGCGCGGCTCGACAACTTCGTGAATGGATTGTGGCCGGGACGTATGGATGTTCTGCGGCCCAACGATCCACAGGAACTCAAGGGCACCACTGTGCTGGGCATGGAAATCAACGAGGCCAGCGCCAAGGTTAGTGCCGGTGGCCCTGTGGACGATGACGAGGACTATGAATTGCCGATCTGGGCCGGGGTGATCCCGGTGGAAACCCGCGTTTTGCCGCCTGAACCTGACCCGCGCAACCTGCCCGGTGTCGAGATGCCAGACCACATCCGCGATTTCAAAATCTGAGTGCCAGGAAGGTTTAGTGCTGGACTCGGGCGCTAACGCTGGCTCACGCTTGGCGTCATGAAAGTCACGGCCGTCAAAATCACTCCGCTGCTCGTTCCCTATAAAAAGCCTTATTACTGGGCCCAAGGTATCATTCATGGGGCCGAGGTCCTGCTGGTCGCGGTGGAAACCGATGCTGGGATCACCGGGTATGGTGAAAGCATCGCCTCACCCGATGCCCTGGCGGTGGCCGGGTTTCTGGCCAAGGCAGGAGCGATGTGCGTCGGACGGGACCCGTTCGACAACGCGCGTCTGATGGCAAATGCCTATCACGCCTTGTTCCAGGCCTTGGGGACATGCAGTGCGCCGCGTTTTGGCGGGCAGGTTCTGGCCGGGCTGGAAATGGCGCTTTGGGATGTAATGGGCAAAGCCGCCGGGCGTCCGGTGCATCAGCTTTTGGGCGGGGCCGTGCATGACAAGCTGCAGTATTTCGGCTTTGCCATGGGCGAAACCGCCGAAGAAGTTGCGGCGGAGGCGACGGCATTCGTGCAGGAGGGGGTCGCGACGATTTACCTTAAGGTCGGGCGCGGTGATGCGCTTGATCTGAAAACGGTGGCCGCCGTGCGAGCGGCGATCGGGCCCGAAATACGGCTGCGGGTGGACGCCAACGAGAAATGGACCCCGGTACGGGCGCGCCGGATGATTGACCGCATGGCCGATTTGGGGGTTGAGATGGTCGAGCAACCCACCCCGTCGGACAGCCTTGCCGCGTTGGCGCAAGTGCGGGCGTCCAGCCCGGTTGCCATTGGCGCGGACCAAGTGAATTTCACACCCGAGGATGTGGCCGCGACGCTGGCGGCGGATGCTGCGGACCTGATCGTTCTGGGCGTGCACGAGACCGGCGGGCTTACCCGCTTCATCAAGGCTGGACGGATTGCCGAAGCCACAGGTGTCGATGTCTGTATTCACGGGCTCTATGAGACCGGGATCACCACTTGTGCTGCGCATCAGGCGGGGGCGGTTCTGCCCAATCTGGACGATGCCAACCAATACATGAACCATTTCCTGGAATGGGATATTCTGGCTGGCCCGGACCTGGCCTTGAACAATGGCAGTCTTCCGGTCCTTACCGGGCCGGGCCTTGGTTTCGAGCTGGACTTGGAAGCTGTCGCGCGGGCGGCTACGCTTTGGCGCACAACCTTCGACGGCTAACCCTGCTGCATCAGTCGCGTGGGGGAATGTTGAGACCGCGTTTCACTGCCGGACGTTCGAGGAAGCGGTCGAGATACTCGTCGACATTCTCGAAATCGTCGAACCCTACAGCGTCCGTCGCCTCGTAGAAATCGAGCGCCCGGACCCAGGGCGCAATGGCGATGTCGGCAATCGAAAACTCCCCCATGACCCAGTCCTTGCCTTCAAGCGCGCCATCAAGAACGCCCAGAAGACGCCGGGTCTCACCCAGATAACGCTCGACCGGGCGCTTGTCTTCGATCTCGGCCCCGGCGAATTTGTAGAAGAACCCCAGCTGCCCGAACATCGGGCCGATCCCGCCCATCTGAAACATCAGCCATTGGATGGTCTGGTAGCGGGTCAAAGGATCCACCGACAAAAGCTTGCCGGTCTTTTCAGCCAGGTAGATCAGGATTGCCCCGCTTTCAAAAAGCTCGACAGGGGCGCCGCCCGGGCCGTCGGGATCAATGATCGCCGGGATCTTGCCATTGGGGTTGAGGGACGTGAATTCAACGCTTTTGACCTCATCATCCGACAGCATCACCTTGTGCGCCTCATAGGCCAGGCCTGTTTCCTCGAGCATGATTGAGGCCTTCACTCCGTTGGGGGTGGGAAAAGAATAAAGTTGCAGGATGTCCGGGTTCTGAGCGGGCCAGCGGGCATTGATCGGGTGGTTGGTGACAAAGCTCATCATGTTCTCCTGCAAGCGTTTTGGGGAAAAATAGCGCGCTATTCCCATAATGACAGCGGAAAAAAGTGTATTAACGTGTTACCATTCGCGTGGGTGTGGAGGACAGGCAAGCAAGACTTGGCCACATCCGGGACAGCAAAGCAGGGGAAACACATGCTCAAAGAGTTCAAGGATTTCATTGCCAAGGGCAATGTTATGGACATGGCCGTCGGTATCATCATCGGTGCGGCCTTTACCGCGATCGTCAAGTCGATGGTCGACGACTTGATCAACCCGATCATCGGGCTGTTCATGGGCGGCGTTGATTTCAGCAACAAGTTCATTGTTCTGGGTGGCGACGGCACGGATTATTCATCGCTTGAAGCGGCCCGCGAAGCCGGGGCATCGGCCTTTGCCTATGGCGCCTTCATCATGGCCGTGATCAACTTCTTGATCATCGCCTGGGTGGTGTTCATGCTGGTGCGCTATGTCAACAAGGCCAAGGAAGCCGCCGCCAAGGAAGAGGAGGCCGCTGTTGAAGAGGCCCCCGCGGGTCCCAGCGAACTGGATCTGCTGACCGAGATCCGCGACGCGCTGGCCAAGAAGTAGTCAGTCTTTCCCAGACGGATTTTAAAGGCCCGCCTTTCTGGCGGGCCTTTTCATGTTCCGGTAATGGTTTCGTGTCCGGTTTGGCCACCATCAAGGACAGTCCAGTAGAACTGTCGGATAGTGATACTTTGCATATCTCCCTGACCGCCTGCCGTGCTGCTCTCTTGCCACGGGATTTTTCTGGCAATGCCGGCACTCTCCGACACCCCGTCCGATCCTGGTGAGCAGATGAACAGGGCCCGGTATCCCGACGCAGGCAGAGGTGACTACCGCGACCCAGCCCTGCGCCCTGCTCGGATTGGCGCCTGTTGCTTTTATCGCTGACGATGATGAGGTTCTGATCTACTACGCCACCCCGCTGACTTCGGATTTCGTCATGTCGGCTACCTACTTGCGTGAAACGGGCAGGCTGCGCCTGAGAGTGCTCGATTTCATTCGCTACGCTGCCACCTACGAGGCGCTGCGGGCGGGCAAACCCGCGCAGTGATGGACCCGTGCGGACATTCCGCCCCCGGTTTGAACTACCGCAAAGTGCCATTTCCGCGATCCGTGCTAGACTGCCCGCCATAAAGACAGGAGATTTTCATGAAACGGTTCGTTCTTTCCCTCGTCGCGTTGATATTCGCTGCCGGCCTGGCCTGGGCTGGCGAGATGCGCATCGTCAACAGCCCCGGGGATGGCTACCTGAACCTGCGCACCGGGCCGGGAAGCCAATATGACATCATAAGGCGGATGTATCATGGCTCGATGGTGGATGTTCTGGAACGCGCCGGGAAGTGGAGCCGGGTGCAGCATGAAGAAACCGGTGCGGTCGGCTGGGCCTTTCACAAGTACCTTGCGCCCTTCGAGGGTGGCGTACCGATGAAGTTCGTTTATTCACCCGGTGACGGTTATCTGAACCTGCGCACTGGCCCCGGCACCGGCTATCAGATCATCCGGCGCATGTATAACGGCGAATCGGTGGAGATTCTGGAACGCAAGGGAACCTGGGTCAGGGTCTATCACCAGTCCGGCGCACAGGGCTGGTGCTCGGTCAAGTTCCTGCGCAACTAGCGGGAGCATGGTGTCATGATCCGCTATCTATTCCTGCTGCTTTGTGCCTTTCTGGCGCCGCCGCTCACGGCGCAGCAATCGGCGGAGTTTCCACGGCAAAACAGTTTTGTCATCCACCTGACAAGCTCGCAATTTGCCAGCGGGTACGGCGAGTACCTCGTGCCGGTGCTGCTCAAGGCCTTCAAGCGTACCGGCATGGCCCACGCCAAGACGATCAAGGCGGATTATGCCCTGACCATCGAGCCGGGAATGGATGTGGGTAAATGGTATGAGCGGGACGGGGAATCGGTCTGGCTGTATCGCCGGACCATCACCATCGGTCTGACCCCGGCCGAGCAGGATGTGGAGCCCGAAGGCCGCCTTGCACCAGGCTTTGCCGTGACAACGGTTCTGCTGACACCCAACGCCGACCGCGATGACGAGTTCAAATGCCTCGTGTCACTGACGACCCGCGAGTTGGCGGCGCGCTATCGGCCCAACGGGCATGTTCATGTCGATGGCACGGGCTGTGCCCGGGAATAAAGCGCCTCAACGACCTCGGCCTGTCGATTTCTGTTTGACAGTGCCGGGCGGCGCGGATAGATGCCTCTGCGTGTGAACGGCGTGATAGCTCAGCTGGTTAGAGCACAGCACTCATAATGCTGGGGTCGGTGGTTCAAGTCCACCTCACGCCACCACACACCAATCCCTGGAAATCGACAGCTTCCGGCGTTGTGGGCCTCGTGTCTACGCGAACGTGACTTGGTATTTATGCGCCTTGTGCGCTAGCCCGTCCAAGCGCAACATGGACCAAAGGGAGGGTCGGAATGATGGACCAGATCAGGAGCACCGCCAAAGCAATGGTTGTGGCTTTGGTTGGAATTGGGTCTGCGGCTCATGCCCAGACGGCTGGGCAGGGTACCCAGATGCACGGCCATGGCCACATGCAGCATGACGAGGTCAACATGCCGGGCCTGCGTGGCAAGAACGCCACCAAGCAGGAAAGCGCAGAACTGGCGGTGATGTTCCGCAACTTCCAGGCCATTGAACGCAGCGTCGAAGACCTGCCAGATGGCATCCGCGCCGTGACCTTTTCCAAGGACCCTGAGTTGATGGAGGTGCTGATCAGCCACGTGGTCGGCATGATCGACCGAGTGGAAATGGGCAACGATCCGCAGATCATCATTCAAAGCCCGACGCTGGACATCCTGTTCGAGCGGCGAGAGACGCTGACCACCGATGTGGACATCACCGATGAGGGTATCGTCGTAACCCAGACCTCGAGTGATCCAGAGGTCGTGGCGGCGCTGCATCTGCATGCCCACGAGGTCACCCGCATGTCCGATCAGGGGATGCACGCGGTGCACATGATGATGATGGAGCGGCAGGCGCAAAACTGAACCGGGTTTGCCGGGTTTTACGCTGGAGGTCCAGCCGCGCAGACCACAGGCAGAGCTGGGGGGCCAGCCCCCCAGACCCCCCGGGATATTTTTGGCAAAAGGAAGGGGGGCTGCGGGTGGACGACGTCATCCCAAACTTCCATCAAAGCCGGATGCGCATTAGTCTGCTCCTCAAGACGTTATGAAAAGGAATGCGCGTGTACACCTTGGACAACCCGGTTTTCGCAACCTACGTGATCGCCGCGGCCTTGATGGTGCTCAAGCTCATGGGGCAGGGTTGGATGACGGTTTACCGAATGATGAAAAGCAACTCGGGCCTCGCCAGCCCCGAGGACGCGCAGAAGGGCCTGCTGAACGCCGCGCCTGATCCGTCACAGCTTGAGGTCAACGATTATGTCGACCGGTCGCGGCGGATGCATCGCAATGATCTTGAGAACATTCCGGGGTTCTGGGTGGCAGGGTTGTTGTTTGTTGCCGTTAACCCGGCGGTGTGGTTGGCGCAGGTGCTGATGTATGGTTTTGTCGCCGCGCGGGCGGCGCATTTCGTTGCTTACGCCACCAAGCAGAGTCATGAAGTGCGGGCCACGTTCTATACGATCGGGTCGTTGATCGTGATCTACATGGCCCTGCACGTGTTGTGGGTGGTTCTGTTCTAGGCTGATCTAGGTTGCGCGTGCCGGGTGCGGGCGCAAATACCAGTACCAGACGCGGTAACCTTCCAGGATCGCCAGCGGGGTAAAATGCACCAGCGCAGGCGCAATGCCTTCCCAACCATCCTTGGCGGCCCAATGCAATAGGGTCAGCACGGCCGCACCATAGACCCAGCGTTGCAACGATTTCCAGCCGGGGCCCATGGCCTTGACCGCGCCGTCGAACGAGGTCGCTGCCAGCGGCAGGAAGATCAGGAAGGCCAGCCAGCCGGTCCAGATGTCGAAATGGGTGACCTCGGCCAGAATCTTGGACAGCGTGCCTTCGTGCATCATGTAGAACAGCAGATGCAGCGCGGCATAGCCAAAAGCAGCGACACCGAAATACCGGCGATTCTTTTTCAGCCAACGCGGCCCGCGCCAACCTTTTAAGATCATCCCCAAAGGCGTGGCGATCATGGCAATGATCATGAAGCGCGCTGCAAATTCCCCGGTCGGGTGCAGTGCGTGTTTCAGCGCCTTGGGGTCGGTTGAAGTCAGGGCGTCGTTCAGGATGCCAAGGGCGGGCAGGGCAAAGAGAATCCAAAGCCAGTAGGGCGAGAGGCGGGACAGCATGTCGGTAATCCACTTCAGGGTTGCAATGCTCCTGATACGTGGTTGGTTCATGCTTCCGTCGCTGCGCGCGCGACTTATTTGTCATCCTTCGGCGTTTTCCATATCCCATGCCGCCAGCAGCCTCGGCAAGGCCACGTTCCAGTCCAGAACGCCGGTTTTAGCGGCCCAATCCTCGTACTGCCGGATCAGATCGCGCACCCGGTTGGGCTCGCCCTTGATCAGGTTGTTGAGCTCGGTTCGGTCGGCTTCCATGTCGTAAAGCTCCCAGTCCTGCCCATGCAGGCGGACCAGCTTGAACTGTCCCAGGCGGATTGCGGCATTGCCTTCATGTTCGAAAAAAATCGGTTGTTCGCGATTCCAATCCTGTCCGCGCAACAGTGGCAGGAAGCTTTCTCCCTGGCAGGGTTGCACCGCGTTGCCGCCAATCTCTGACAGGTAGTCGGCCCCAGCCACCTCGAGGATCGTCGGCAGGATATCGACCACATGGGTGGCAGCATGACGCGTGGCTTGCGGCGCAAAGCCGCGCGGCCAATGCGCCACCAGCGGAGTCGAGATACCGCCCTCGTGCACGTAATGTTTGAACAGGCGGAACGGAGCGTTCGACACGTTGGCCCAGGGCTTGTCATAGCTCTGATAGGTCTGCGCATCGCCGGGCATCACGTCGGGCCGGTTGCCCATGGTGACCCTTCGACCGTCATGCAATTTGTCGGGAAAGAACTTGGCCCAGCCATCCTCGGCCATGAACTCGGCACAGCCGCCATTGTCGCTAAGGAACAGGATCAGGGTATCTTCGAATTGCTCCAGCCGCTTCAGGGCCTCGATCAGCGTGCCGATGGATTGGTCCATCCGATCCACCATGGCGGCATAGGTCGCCATCTTGCGGGTCTCCCAGTTGGTGTTCTCCTCGGCCTCCCATGGGTGCACATCGCCATCGCGAGGCGAGATCTGCCAGTTGGCCTGAAAAAGATCCATGGCGTTCATGCTCTCATGCCGGGCGGTGCGGGTCGCATCCCAGCCCTTGTCGTAAACGCCATCATAGCGGGCAATATCCTCTGGATGGGCATGCAGCGGCCAATGGGGCGCCGTATGGGCGAGGTAGAGGAAGAACGGCTGCTCCATTTCGACCGATTCCTCGATCATGCCAATCGCCTTGTCGGTGATCGCATCGGTGAAATAGAAATCATCTGGGTAGGTTTCGACGCGGTTGTCATCTTCCAGCATGTAATGCGGGGAAAAGAAATGTGTGACCCCGTCGACGATGCCGTAGAAACGGTCGAAACCGCGCTGCCGGGGCGTGGGGTGGTCCACGTCGCCCACCCGCCAGCTGTCAACCTCGCGCGCCATGAAATCCCCGCCAACATGCCATTTTCCGCTCATGCAGGTGCGGTAGCCGCTGGCGCGCAGATGTTCGGCAATGGTGGCGGCATCGTTGCGCAGGAATCCCTGATAGGCGGGTGTGCCCAGATCGGCGCCCATATGGCCGATGCCGGCATTGTGCGGATAGAGCCCGGTCAGAAGCGAGGCCCGGGTGGGGCAGCAGCGGGCGCAATTGTACATCGCGGTCAAAAGGGTACCATTTTGGGCCAACCGGTCGATGTTCGGCGTACGGATTTCCGAGCCGGTACAGCCTAGATCGGCAAAGCCCATGTCATCGGCCAGGATTAGGATCACGTTGGGTTTGCGGGTCATCGAATCGCCTTTCCTGTCGGTGTCTGTCCCGACAGTAGGCCACTTGTTAAAAACCGGAAAATCTTCGACCGTGCGGTGCTACCCGCTGGCCTGCGCCCCCATGGCGATGGCAATGAAGAAACAGACCGAAGCCGACAGGACAAACCCGTGCCAGATCGCGTTCGAGAATTTCAGGTTTTCCCAGACATGAAACACCACGCCCAGCGTATACAGCCCGCCACCTACCGCGATCAGGATCAGCGCGCCACCGGGCAGCACCGAGAACAGGGAACCGACGAGCAGTACCGACAGCCAGCCCATGATCAGGTAAAGCGCGATGCCCTGACTGTTGGGGTTGCGCCAGAAGAACAGCTTGCTGATCATCCCGAAGGCCGCCAGTCCCCAGATCGCCGCCAGTACGAGGTAGGACGACAGCGATCCGATCATCACCACCAGTGGCGTATAGGTGCCGGCGATCTTCAGGTAGATCGCCGCGTGATCGAACCGGCGAAAGGTCGTCCGCCAGTGCTCCCACGGGGTGAAGTGATAGATGCCCGAGGCAAAGAAACCGGCAATCAGGGTCACGCCGTAAACCGATAGGGCCACGCTCTGACCGCCGCTGACATGGCCCCAGGTCCAGATGATCAGCCATATGGTTCCGGTCAGCGCCCCGGCAATGCCAAGGATGTGCATTGCGGCATCAAGAATCCGTTCCGAGCGGGCAAAGGTGGGATAGGGCGGATGTTGGTCTTGCATGGGTACCAGCCTAACGCCGGCTTGCACATCGGCCTAGTCGTGCGGATGTGCATGGGCGGGAAGTTGCCGGTTAACCCTAGGGAAAGCAAACAAAAAAGCGGCGCTCTCGGGAGGAAGAGCGCCGCAGGGTCCGACGGCCGGATGGCCCTCGGAGGAGCTTATTTGATAATCAGCTGGGGCGAGACCACGTCCATGCCCAGCGCCTTGCCTACTGCATAATAGGTCAGTTGCCCGGCGTGGACATTGAGACCGTTCAGAAGGTGCGGATCGTCGGCGCAGGCCTGTTTCCAGCCCTTGTCGGCCAGCGCCAGCATGAAGGGCATGGTGGCGTTGCCCAGCGCGATGGTCGAGGTCCGCGCCACAGCGCCCGGCATGTTGGCGACGCAGTAATGCATGATCCCGTCCACATTATAAATTGGATCGGCATGGGTGGTCGCCTTCGAGGTTTCGAAACAGCCACCCTGGTCGATGGCCACATCCACCAGCGCCGCGCCGGGTTTCATGGTCGACAGTTGTTCGCGGCTGATCAGCTTGGGTGCGGCGGCACCGGGGATCAGGACCGCGCCAACCACCATGTCGGCCTGTTCAACCAGCTCGGCGGTGTTGCCTTGCGAGGCATAAGAGGTCTTGAACTCGCCGCGCATGGTGTCATCCAGATAGCGCAGGCGCGGCAGGCTCATATCCAGCACGGTCACATCCGCGCCCATGCCCGCAGCAACACGCGCCGCATGTGTGCCGACGACGCCGCCGCCGATGACAACCACCTTGGCTGGCGGTACACCGGGCACACCACCCATCAACACGCCGCGGCCACCATTGGCCTTTTGCAGGGTCCAGGCGCCGACCTGCGGTGCCAGCTTGCCCGCGACCTCGGACATCGGCGCCAGCAGCGGCAACCCACCCCGGGCATCGGTAACGGTTTCATAGGCAATCGCAGTGCAGCCGGACTCGAGCAGATCGTTGGTCTGATCGGGATCGGGGGCAAGGTGCAGATAAGTGAACAGAAGTTGACCTTCGCGCAGCATTTTGCGCTCGACCGCCTGGGGTTCCTTCACCTTCACGATCATGTCTGTGATGGCAAAGATTTCCTCGGCGGTGTCGAGGATATGCGCCCCTGCCTCGATATAGTCGGCGTCTTCAAAGCCCGCGCCCATCCCGGCGCCGCTTTCGACAATCACCTCGTGACCATGGGCCACCGCTTCGCGCGCGGCATTGGGCGTCAAGCCAACGCGGAATTCCTGTGGTTTGATCTCTTTTGGGCATCCGATTTTCATGGGGTCTCTCCTCGCTCCCAATCGCCATTTCTGACAGATTGTCGCAGTTTGCATGCAAGCTGGTTGAAATCTTACCCACTTCCTCTGGACAGATTCGAAGGATCTTCGATATTATGAGCAAAATGTCGAAGGAAAGCGCGCCGATGGAGCTTGATACAATAGATCGCCGTATCCTCACGGTGGTTCAGCGCAAGGGTCGTATTTCCAATGCTGACCTTAGCGAGGCGGTGAACCTTTCGCCCAGCGCCTGTCACCGCCGGGTGCAGCGGCTGGAAAAGGACGGGTTCATCCGTGATTACGTTGCCCTTTTGGATGCACGCAAGATGGGTGTGCCAACCACCGTGTTTGTCGAGATCACCCTGCGCGGGCAGGCCGATGCGGTTCTGGATGCGTTTGAGAAGGCAGTGGCGCGTATTCCGGATGTGCTGGAATGTCATTTGATGGCGGGCACGGCGGATTACCTTCTGAAGGTCGTGGCCGAAAACACCGAGGACTTCGCCCGTATCCACCGCCAGTACCTGGCCCGCCTGCCAGGCGTGGCGCAGATGCAATCCAGCTTTGCCTTGCGTACAGTGTTCAAGACAACCGCGCTGCCGGTTTAACAAAAATCAGTGTAAATCAGCGATAAAATCCTGTCGGGTTTAACCGGATTCATATTGGCATGACCTAGCGTTGGCAGAGACGCCAGGACACGCCATGCCCGTATCTTTTCATGCCAAAGACGAGAAGTTCGCTGCCGCGACCGGCGCGAATGTCAACGTGTCGCCTGGTCAGGCGCAGTTCGACACTGCCCCTAGCGCGACCATGGACCTGGTCGTCACCGCGAACGAGGGTGACGAAGATCCGCGCAATTTCGAGATTGGCGATACCTATGATGTCACCTGGGGCGGGTTTGACGGCGGCGGCACGATAGAGGATGCGGTGGTTGTGCGCACGGATACGGCGCCGGGCGGTGGCGGTATCATCGTGCTGGAAGGGATCGACGAAAACGGTGAGCTGGTTCAGATCATCTGGACCCCCGGTTTCGATCTCGAACAATGGTATGCAGACAATTACAATCCCGCTGCCGAACCGCAATTCTATGTCGAAGACACCGACGCCAATTACACTCACGAATATATCTGCTTTGCCTCCGAGACCCGGATTTCCACGGCAATCGGGGCGGTAACGGCGGGCGAGTTGTGGCCGGGCGACCGTTTAAGCACTCTGGATAACGGAGTACAGGAAATACGTTGGACCGGGCGCCGCAATGTTGTCGGGCGCGGCGCCAATGCGCCGGTCCTGTTTGAAGCCGGGGCGCTGGGCAATGTCGCGCCGCTGCGCCTGTCGCAACAACACAGGGTGATGATTGCGTCTGCCCGGGCCGAGCTTTTGTTCGGCGCGGCAGAGGTTCTGGTGCCCGCCAAGGCACTGGTCAACGGGGTCGATATCCGCCTCGCACCCTGTCCGCGCATTACTTACGTGCACCTCCTTTTGCCTGGGCATCAAATTCTTTTGGCGGAAGGTGCCCTTTGCGAAAGCCTGTATCCCGGCGACATTGCGCGCCATCGGGCGGATTTGTCCGCGATTCCCGCGGCAAGCGACCAACAGACCGCGCGCCCGGTTCTCAGCTTTGCCGAAGCCATTGCCCTGACCGGCGTGCGCCCGCCGCCTATGCCGCGCCGGAAACCCGCACCAGTCCGGGAGCGGCGCGGCTGTTTGACCGCGATCTAGATGGGTTTGTCTGTTTGACTCCTGCCTGCAATGCGGCCCAAGCTCGCCATGCAGATTTCAAGTGATGACAAGTGACAACGCGGAGGGGCTTGCCCAATGACAAGTGGCAAACAAAAGAAGATCAAAAATGCGGATTATGAAAAAGAACTGGCGCGGCTTCAGATCGAACTGGTCAAACTGCAGGAATGGGTCAAGGCGACCGGCCACAAGGTAGCCATGGTGTTTGAAGGCCGCGATGCAGCGGGCAAGGGCGGCACGATCAAGCGCATCACCGAAGCAATGAACCCGCGGATTTGCCAGGTTGTGGCCCTGCCTGCGCCGACCGAGCGGGAAAAGACCCAATGGTATTTCCAGCGCTACGTGCAACACCTGCCTGCCGCGGGTGAGATCGTGATCTTTGACCGGTCCTGGTACAACCGCGCCGGTGTCGAACGGGTCATGGGGTTCTGCACCGAAGAGGAATATAAGGAATTCATGCGTAGCTGCCCCGAGTTCGAACGTATGCTGGTGCGCTCGGGTATTCAGCTGTTGAAGTATTGGTTCTCGGTTAGCGACGAAGAGCAGGAACGCCGGTTTCAGCGCCGCCTGACCGATCAGACGAAACAGTGGAAATTGTCACCGATGGACTTGGAAAGCCGCAAGCGCTGGGTCGATTACTCCATCGCCAAGGACATGATGTTTTCCCATACCGACATCAAGCAGGCACCGTGGTACGTGGTGAATTCCGACATCAAGAAACATGCGCGGATCAATTGTATTAGTCACGTCCTGTCGATGATCCCCTACGAGGACCTGACACCCGAACCGCCCGTATTGGAGGAACGCCCGCCGCAACGTGGCTATGTCCGCCCGCCGATGGATGATCAAACCTTTGTGCCCGACGCACATGCCAAGTTGTAAAAAGGACTCCACCGGGTGAATTGGGATCACATCATCGTCGGCGCGGGCAGCGCCGGCTGCGTCATGGCCAAGCGCCTGGCCGATGCCGGGCGCAAGGTGCTTGTGCTCGAGGCCGGAGGACGTGACAATTACCACTGGGTGCATATCCCGGTGGGCTATCTCTATTGTATCGGTAACCCACGCACCGATTGGATGTTCAAGACAACCGAGGAATCGGGTCTCAATGGCCGGTCCCTGCTTTACCCGCGCGGCAAGATCCTTGGCGGCTGCAGCTCGATCAACGGCATGCTCTACCTGCGCGGACAGGCCGCTGATTATGACGGCTGGCGGCAGATGGGTCTGACCGGCTGGGGCTGGGAAGATGTGCTGCCGATGTTCAAACGCTCGGAAGACTATGTCGAAGGGCCGAGTGACCTTCACGGGGAAGGTGGTGAATGGCGGGTCGAGAACCAGCGCCTGCATTGGGATGTGCTGGATGATTGGCTGGATGCGGCCAAGGAATGGGGCCTGCCCAAGACGCGTGATTTCAACACCGGCGACAATGAAGGGGTTGGATATTTCCGTGTCAACCAACGGGGCGGCTGGCGGATGAACACGGCCAAGGCGTTTCTGCGCACCGCCACCGGCCAATCCCTACGGGTGGAAACCAAGGCACACACCAATCGGCTGTTGATCGAAGACGGCCGGGTCGTCGGCGTCGAATACGAGCAGAACGGCTCGGTCAAAACCGCTCGTTGCGATGGCGAGGTCGTGCTGAGCGCCGGGGCCATCGGCAGCCCGCAGATCTTGCAGCTCTCCGGCGTGGGGCCGGGCGCATTGTTGCAACGCCACGGTATCGAGGTGGTCAAGGAACAGTCCCAGATCGGAGCCAACCTGCAGGACCATCTGCAACTGCGCTGTGCCTGGCGGCTGACTGGGGCAAAGACGCTCAACACCCTGGCAAACTCGCTTTGGGGCAAGGCCAGGATCGGGCTGGAATACGCCCTGACCCGCTCGGGGCCAATGTCGATGTCACCCAGCCAATTGGGCGCGTTTTCACGCAGCTCGGATCGGGTGGAAACGGCGGATCTGGAATACCACGTGCAGCCGCTGACGCTCGAGGCCTTCGGCCAGCCGCTGCATGATTTTCCCGGGTTGACGGCCAGTGTCTGCAACCTGCGTCCCGAAAGCCGTGGCGCGGTCGAGATTGCCGCACCCGATCCCAAGGCAGCGCCGCGGATCGCGCCGAACTATCTTTCTACCGAAGGTGATCGCGCCGTGGCCGTGGCCGCGATACGGCAAAGCCGCGCGATCATGGGGCAGTCGGCCATGGCGAAATACGCGCCGGAAGAGATCAAGCCGGGGGCGGACTATCAAAGCGACGAAGAGGTTATGCAGGCGGCGGGCGAAGTTGGCACGACGATCTTTCACCCCACCTGCACCGTGCGAATGGGCACGGATAAGGGCGCGCCGCTGGATGAAAAACTGCGCTTTCGTGGCCTGGGCGGGTTGCGCGTGGTCGATGCCAGTGTGATGCCGAACATCGTCAGCGGCAACACCAACGCGCCGACAATCATGATCGCCGAAAAGGCCGCCGACATGATGCTGCGCGAAACCGCCTGAAGCGGCGGGAGAGCATTTGTTCTTCGTACCCTTGCGCGCGCGCCTTGCTTTAGCTGTCTTCGCCCTCTTTCGGGCCGATCTTGTCCCAGGTCTGGGTTTCGAAATCACCCGCATCATGACGGTTGCGCAACTGGTATTTCGGATCACCCATTGCGCGGTTGACCATGCGGCCACGTTTGACGGCGGGGCGGGCGTCGATCTCCTGCGCCCAGCGCTGCACGTGCTTGTAGCTTTCCACGTCCAGGAATTCCCCGGCCTCGTATTGCCGGCCCAAGGCTAGCTGCCCGTACCAGGCCCAGATCGCCATATCGGCGATGGTATAGTCTTCGCCCACGATGAATTGGTTGTCCGCCAGCTGCCGGTCCAGCACATCCAATTGCCGTTTCACTTCCATGGCAAAGCGGTTGATCGGGTATTCCCATTTCTCGGGCGCATAGGCATAGAAATGGCCAAAGCCCCCGCCCAGATAGGGCGCGCTGCCCATCTGCCACATCAGCCAGCTGATCATCTCGGGCCGGTTCGGGCCAAGGAAGCGGTCGAACTTTTCCGCAAGATAGAGAAGAATCGCGCCGGATTCGAACACGCGGGTGGGTTCGGGCGTGGAGTGATCCATCAGCGCCGGAATTTTCGAATTCGGGTTGACGTCGACAAAGCCCGAAGAAAACTGATCGCCCTCCATGATGTTGATCAGCCAGGCGTCATATTCGGCCTCTTCAATCCCCAGTGCCAGCAGCTCCTCGAACAGAACGGTCACCTTAACCCCGTTCGGGGTAGCCAGTGAATAAAGCTGGTGCGGATGCTTGCCGACCGGCAAATCCTTGTCATGGGTCGCGCCGGAAATTGGGCGGTTGATGCTGGCGAACCGTCCGCCGGATTCTTCTTCCCAAGTCCAGACCTTGGGCGGGGTATAGCTGTCAGACATCGCGCGTCTCCTTCATGTGGTTGCACGCAAGTAAGACATGCCCGCGTCCGAGATGGAAGGCACCGCGACGAAACTGTGATCCGTGACGTGGCGTGCTAAGTGGCCAGCCAGCTGTCGATCATCGCATCCAGAGCGGGCCAATCGGTATAGTCCGTGTCGGCATCCAGATCGGCATCAGGGCTTTTTGCTGCAATGATCCGGCGCATGATAAACCGTTCGATGACGTTGTATTGCGACGGCATGTAAGCCCCGGCAATCTGTTCCAGCCGCCCCGGTATCCACCCGGTGGCCTCGGTCAGGTCATCCAGCATCCGATCAAGCGCTTTCCAATCCTCGGCATCATGGCCATTGGCGGCCAGCGACACCGACAGGAAGAGCGTTGGCATGGCGTTCAGGGCTGCTGTGTGCATGGCGGCAAACGCGGCCAGCGATTTCTGATAATGCCCGGCGTGAACCGATGCTGCGGTGATCACCTTGTCAAAGCGTGCCAGGTCAACTTCACTGGCATCGGCAAGCGGCAGCAATTCAACCCCATTGCCCGCGTCGGCGATCCGGTCCGCAACATGGCGGGCGATCTTGCGCGTGTGTCCTTCGCTGGTGGCGTAGGCAACGAGAATCTTCATCGCGATCTCCTTTGCAATGACTGCTCGCGCGGTGAACCCATCAGGCCACATTCAGTCCCCCCGCGCCATGATGCGCGTCAAAGATGCGGGTCAAATCTGGTGTCTTGAAAAAAAACAAACCCCCGGGGCCGGGCCTCGGGGGTCGTTTATTTCGTGTGTCCGAGAAGGACAGGTGCTTAGAGCAACCCTTCGCGTTGGGCCTTTTTACGGGCCAGCTTGCGGGCACGGCGGATGGCCTCGGCCTTCTCGCGCGCTTTTTTCTCGGAGGGCTTCTCGAAATGCTGCCGCAGCTTCATTTCGCGGAAGACACCTTCACGCTGCAACTTCTTCTTCAGGGCCCGAAGAGCCTGATCGACGTTGTTATCGCGAACGCTTACCTGCATGTGGTTAACACCACCTTTCTAAGTTTGAGTTTGCAAGGATTTGCAGGAAGCCGCCATATAGCAACCCGATTGGCTTTTGTCTAGTGTAGCGCCAAAGGAGTCGCGTCATGTCCGACACGAAAGAAAAACTGCTCGACGCCGCGCTTGGCCATGTGCCGTTCGATGGCTGGAGCCAAACGGTGTTCGACGCCGCTATCGAAGAGACCGGCGTAGCTGAGGGGCTGGCGCGAGGTTTGTGTCCGCGCGGGGCTGTTGATCTGGCCGTGGCCTATCACAAGCGTGGTGACAGGCGCATGGTGGAACGCCTGGAGCAGGCCGACCTTGATAATATCCGGTTTCGCGACCGGATCGTGGCGGCGGTGCGATTTCGACTCGAGGCGGTTGAGGACAAGGAACTGGTGCGTCGCGGCATGGCGCTGTTTTCCCTGCCGCAACATGCGCCAGATGGGGCGCGGCTACTCTGGGACAGTGCCGATCTGATCTGGACCACGCTGGGCGACACGTCCGACGACATCAACTGGTACACCAAACGCGCCACGCTCTCCGGGGTCTATTCCTCGACCGTGCTTTACTGGTTGGGGGACGAAAGCGAAGGTCATGCGGCGACGTGGGAGTTTCTCGACCGCCGCATTGACGACGTGATGCGATTCGAGAGCTTCAAGGCCGGGGTGCGCAACAACAAGGCGCTGATGGGTCTGCTGAAAGGACCGCTTGAAGCGCTGGGCCGTATTCGCGCGCCACAGCCCAAAAATGATATGCCCGGTAGCTGGGGCAAATAGGAGAAAACGTGATGACCAAGATGATGCGGGCGGTGGAAATCACCGAGCCGGGTGGACCCGAAGTTCTGAAACCCTGCGAGCGGCCCGTGCCCACGGCAGGGCAGGGCGAGGTGGTGATCAAGGTGGCCTATGCCGGGGTGAACCGCCCCGATGCGCTGCAACGCGCCGGTAGCTATGCGCCACCGCCTGATGCCAGCGACCTGCCGGGCCTCGAGTGCTCGGGAGAGGTGGCCGAAGTTGGCGCCGGGGTGAGCGACTGGAAAGTTGGCGACAAGGTCTGTGCCCTGCTACCTGGCGGCGGTTATGCGGAATATGTCGCCACCCCCGCCGCCCACTGCCTGCCCGTGCCTGATGGCATGGGAATGAAAGAGGCTGCCTGCCTGCCGGAAACCTATTTCACCGTCTGGACCAACGTCTTCATGCGCGGTGGCTTGAAGGCTGGCGAGAAATTCCTGGTGCATGGCGGCAGCTCGGGTATCGGCACGACCGCGATTCAGCTTGCCAAGCATTTCGGCGCGCGGGTCTTTGCCACTGCTGGCTCGGATGAGAAATGCCAGGTCTGCACCGATCTCGGGGCCGAGCAGGCGATCAACTACAAAACCGAGGATTTCGTTAATGTGATGAAAGCCGAGGGTGGTGCCGACCTGATCCTCGACATGGTCGGTGGTGATTACATTCCGCGCGACGTCAAGGCGCTGGCCAATGACGGGCGTCTGGTGCAGATCGCCTTCCTGTCCGGTCCGGTGGTCGAGTTGAACTTCGCCATGGTGATGGTCAAACGCCTGACCATCACAGGTAGCACCCTGCGCCCGCAAAGTGACCTGGCCAAGGCCAAGATCGCCGATGAGCTGCGCACGCACGTCTGGCCGCTGCTGGATGCGGGCACTGTTGCCCCGGTGATGGACAGCGAATTTGCACTTGTTGATGCCGCCGATGCTCATGCAAGGATCGAAAGCCCGGGCCATGTGGGCAAGATTGTATTGAGGGTCGCATAGGTGAAGGACGGGTCGAAACCCGGCCTATGGGTTGAAAACAAGAAGTGGCTGCTATCAATGCGGGCGCGTCTGAAAGTGATTTTCGTGCAAGGCGAGAAGGAATCCGGGGTTAGATTACCATAGGATCAAAGGAATAAATTCTCGGTTTTCTGAAATAGACGCTAATGCGCGTCGTTATTTCCCGTGTTTTGTGGAGTCAAAATAGGCTGAATACCGCCGAGCGTGTAAGTCTTTGCCAATTAACGTGAAATTTACCAGAGAAACCGAATTTTGGAATTGAAAAAGGAATGATCAAGGCGCATCTTTTTATGATTCGAAACTGTAATGAGGAGACTTCCGTTGGCAAAAGGAAGCAAAATCTCAATGGCGGACCTCAACGCCATGACACTCGCGGAACTGAAATCTCTGGAAAAGAAATTGGCCAAGGCCATTTCCAGGTTTGAAATGCGTGAGAAGAAAAAGGCCTTGGCGATGCTCAAGGCGAAAGCCAAGGAAATGGGGTTTTCCCTGGACGAGTTGGCGGCCGAGGCCGCAGCACAGCCCGAAACGGTGCGGCCACGTAAGAAAGTCGCGCCGAAATACGCGAATCCTATGGATTTGACGCAGACATGGACCGGCCGCGGTCGTCGCCCGGCCTGGGTCAAGGATGCGCTTGAGGCGGGTAAAAGCCTGGACGACTTAACGATTTGATTTGACTTTTGGTCACTAAGAATTGACGGCGCGGGGAGGGGATGCCCCGCGCCGTCTTCTTTTCTGTACCGGCAATTCCGTGGATTACCGAACCGGGTCGAACAGCGCGTTTTTCATCGTGCAGTCCTTTACCGTATCGCGGCCACAGGGCACCGGGCTCAGATCGTCCCGCGACAGGCAGACGCGGGCCTCCTGGATGCGGCCCTGTTTGCAGGTGATGGTGATCATGTCCGGCTCAAGCCGCGGGTTGGCCTTCAGGAACGCCTCTTCCACCACATGCGCTGGCAGCCTGATAGGTTTGTCCAGTTTACGAAACACCGCCGGGCGCACCACGCTTTCGTAAGCCTGCCGGGACAAGGCATAGTAATCTGGCGCCGACAGTCCGCTGCACACCCCGTGTTTCTTCCATTGGTACCAGGCAAGGCCGGACGTTCCCATGATATCGGCCATGGTGTTGGTCAGGCTGCGGTTGGGCTGGCGTTTCACGGTCGGGCAAAACGCCGGCCAACCGCGATGGTATTGCGGCCATAACCCGTGCAGGGTCCAGCCGAAATCTTCACGCGGGTCGCATTGCGGGGATTTGCGCGCGTCTCCTTCGATGGCGCACCAGTTCGGCGACCATGACAGCGCCATGACCCAATAGTCGAACTCGCCCGGCGTCTCACCATCGGCCTGCGCCACACCTGCCAGACCCATAAAAACCGCTGCAATCGCCCGTTTCATTCACTCTTCCCTTCTTGGCTCGGGCGCACTATATAGCCTCCAAGTTCCCCGACAACGGAAACCCGGCCCCGACAAAGGGTCAGCCCAATTCAGGGCGCGGGAGACCTGTATCCAAAGGAGAGTATCATGTCGGACAAACCGATCATGGCCAAGGCCACCGCCGTCTGGCTGGTGGACAACACGACGATCACCTTCAAGCAGGTGGCCGACTTCTGTGGTCTGCACGAGCTCGAAGTGCAGGGCATCGCCGATGGCGATGTGGCCACCGGCGTCAAAGGGTTCGACCCGATTGCCAACAACCAGCTGACCCAGGAAGAAATTGATGCGGCCGAGGCCAATCCGCTGCACAAGCTTAAGCTCAAGTTCTACGCCGCCGCCGTCGGCGAGGAAAAGCGCCGTGGCCCGCGCTATACGCCCCTGTCGAAACGTCAGGATCGCCCGGCCGCCATCCTGTGGCTGGTCAAGTTCCACCCGGAACTGAGCGACGGTCAGGTCAGCAAACTTGTGGGTACCACCAAGCCGACGATCCAGGCCATCCGCGAGCGGACCCATTGGAACATCTCCAATATCCAGCCGATCGACCCGGTTGCGCTTGGCCTGTGTAAACAGTCCGAACTTGACGCCGTGGTGCAGAAGGCCGCCGCCAAGAAAGCCAAGGAAGGCGAGGTCATGTCCGATGACGAGCGTCGCAAGCTGGTGTCGACCGAGCAGAGCCTTGGCATGGACGCCGAGCCGAAGATCCCAACCGCGATCGAAGGTCTGGAAACCTTCTCGCTGGGTGGCGATGACGAGGGCGACGAGGACAAGAAGGACGAGGGCGACATCCATGACGCCGACAGCTTCTTCAACCTGCCTTCGGGTGATGGCGAAGAACAGCCGGACTGAGATTCGCCCACATGAGAAATTCGAAACCCCGGCCACTTGCGCCGGGGTTTTGCTTTTTTCAGCGCCTGGAAATGGGGCGGTTACTGCAATCCGAATATCTTGCGGTATTTTGGGATGAACAGCTCGGCCCCTTTCATCTTGCGCGTGACCCAATCGCCCACCGTCGCGAACTACCAGCTGTTGCCTATACGCGGACCCAGCGGCACGAGAATCGGTGCCTGTGACCACGGGGTATGAGGTTTCTGGCTCTCAACGGCTTCACCCGCCAACGCCTTTTTCAGCGTTTTGATCAGCCAAGGGTTCTGCCTCGAAATCGCAACAATGGTCATGCCATCGCCCACATCCGCAATGTCCCCGGCGATGAACAGTTTGGGATGTTCCGACGGGCGCATCCAACCATCGGTCTTGACCCGGCCCGACGGCGACAGGGACACCCCCGGCAGGTCGGCAATCAGCCCGGCCTGCGGTTTCGATCCGACAACCGGAAACACCAGGTCGGCGTTAATGACCCGCCCATCGGTCAGGGTCACGGACCCTTCATAGGGCCGGTCGACCTGCTGCAAATCCTGCACTCTCTGGCCCAGCACCACCGACACGCCCATGTGTTCCAGCTTGGCCTGCAATTGACGGCCCAGCCTGGCGGGGTACATCGGGAACAGGGTTTCATCGGATGAAATCAGCGTGACTTACTTCTCGGGCCTTGCCGAGGCGATTTCCCCGGCCAGCTCGGTCCCGACAGCGCCGGCCCCGACAATCGCGACCGACCCGGCTTGTGACAGCTCGGCGCTGACCTGCCTGCTGGTGGCCTTGAGCTCCTCGGCGCTTGATCCTGCCGGCTTGAACGGTGCCGCATAGAATGACCCGGTGGCCACCACGATGTAATCGGCGGGGATGACCCGGCCATCTTCCAGCGTTATGGCCTCTTGCGACACGTTTACGGCGCGGCCCCGAACGATCCGCCCGTGGGTCAGAAGCCGATCATAGGGCAGCACGATCTGGTCCAGCAGCGACGGGTCCAGCAGCGCCCGAATGGCTGCGGGTGGCAGGACGTGGGATTCGCGCTGTTCGATCAGGGTAACATCGGCATGGGCATCCATCCCCTGGGCCACTTCGAACCCGACATAACCACCACCGATGATGACCAGTTTCTTCTTCGTACTCATGGCAATATCCGTTGTGATTTTGCGGTGCGGGCCGTAGATAGAAAGGCATGATCCCAACGACAAGTACGGTCGTTTAGGATACTGTAGATGAATGCACATGGGCCTGACGAACACTGCGTGATCGAAACGCTGATCACGGCGATTTCGGGACGCTGGAAACTGCTGATCATCTATTGGCTGGCCCAGGGCCCCTGCCGCTTCAACCAGCTTCAGAGAAACCTTGGCGCCATCACCCACCGGACGCTGACCCAGCAGCTTGGCGAGCTTCGCGAGGCCGGGTTTGTCGCTCGCAAGGATTTCAAACCATCCCACCGCATGTCGAGTACAGCCTGACACCTTTGGGCGAAAGCCTGATCCCCCTGTTGAAGGCGATGCACGGCTGGGCGGCAGAAAACGCCGGCAAGATGACCGTACCAGCCGACTGAGGCATTCGTGGGAGTTATGTGTTGCACCTGTACGACGCTTGGTTTCATCTGGCCGTAACAACGATCAAGGGGACAGGTGATGAATCACTATGCGGGGGCAACAACAAGCAGACGTGGCAACGCACCGGTTTGTGATTTGCGCAGCGATACGGTCACACAGCCAGACGATGCCATGCGCGAGGCCATGGTCGCGGCCGAGCTGGGCGATGATGTTTTTGGGGATGATCCCACGGTCACTCGGCTGGAGGAAACCCTGGCCGAGCGCACAGGCAAGGAGGCTGGCCTGTTCCTGACCTCGGGCACGCAATCCAACCTCTGCGCCATGCTCGCTCATTGCGGGCGTGGCGAAGAGGTCATCGTGGGCCGAGACTATCACGTCTTCGCCTACGAAGCGCACGGTGCGTCGGTTCTGGGCGGATTGGCTTTGTGTCCGATTGCGGTGGCCGATGACGGCGGATTGGATCCTGCCGCCATTGCCGCCGAGGTCAAACCAAATGATTCCCACAAACCGGTCAGCCGCCTGCTGTCATTGGAAAACACCCATAACGGCAAACCGGTGTCCCTGGTGCGGATGGGTGTAGCGATATCGGCCGCGCGCAAGGCCGGGTTGTCGGTGCATCTCGACGGTGCAAGGGCGTTCAATGCGGCAGCTGCACTGGGCTGCGAGGTCGCCGATCTGGCCGCGCCTGTTGATAGCGTGTCACTGTGCATGTCCAAGGGGCTGGGAACGCCTGCGGGTTCGGTCCTTGTTGGCCCGCGTGACCTGATCACCAAAGCGCGCCGCTGGCGCAAGATGCTGGGCGGCGGCATGCGCCAATCCGGAGTTCTGGCGGCGGCGGCGCTGCACGCGCTTGAGCATAACGCGCCCCGGCTGGTGAAGGACCATGATCGTGCCGCCGATCTGGCCGCCCTGTTGCGGGACCTGAACGCGGGTGACGTGACCCAGGCGACCAACATGATCTTTTTCACCCCGGCAAACGGCGAAAACGACGCGCTGCGTGCCCGCTTGGCGGAGCATGACGTGCTGATCCTGGGTGGCTCGTCCGGCCCGATCCGCATCGTCCTGCATCGCGGGGTTGATGATCTGGCTTATGACCGGGCCATTGCGGCGATCCGCAGTTTCTATGGCTGAGTTAAGCCGCCGAAGTTAGGAATTTCCTAACAAATCCTGCCACTTGTCCCATTTGCGACATCGTGTCGAAAACAGGCCTTCCGTTTCCGACGCCATGTCGCGCGTGGATCAGACGCGCCTGGGTGATTCGTGCGATCTCTTGTTGCAAGGGCCGAATTAACGACCTGGTACATGACAATTTGACCTGAAGGAGAGGCCATGTCCCTGGCCCCCGATCCCCTGCGCGCAACTGCTGCAGCGCCCGTCACTGGCATGTTTGCCGGCAACCTGCTTTGCGCCGGTTCGATGCTGACATGGGCGGCGGGTTTTCCGGCGGCGGAACTGCTGCTGGAGCGCTGGGAGACACTGGCGCTGATCTCGGCGCGGTTCCTGATGGCGGTGATGATGCTCATCCCGATCTGGATCATCGTCGAAGGGCCGCGGGCGGTGCTGCGGGCGCAGTGGAAACAGGGTGCCGTGATCGGCGGCATCGGCTTCGGCCTTGGTGCCTGGCTCTTGCTGGTCGCGCAGGCGCTGACCGATCCGGTGACCGTGGCGATCATCGCGTCGACCTCACCGGTTCTGGCCGTGATCATCGAGGTGGCTCGTGACGGGCGGCGTCTGACCGGCGGTTTCGCCTTCGGCCTCGTGGCCTCGATCATCGGCGGTGTCATCGTGGTCAGCGGCCCGATGCAGGGCGGCGATCTTGCGCTGGGCATCGCGGCCATGCTGGCCTCGTGCTTCCTCTTCGTCTGGGGCAGCCGCGCGGCAATCAAGGGCCTGGCCGACCAAACGAACCTTGGCCGCACCACCCTGACCCTTGCCGGGGGTCTGATGGCAACCTCGGTGATCTTTCTTGCCGGCTATTCGCTTGGTTTCGCGGCCCTGCCTCAGGGTGGCCTGCAATATGCCGATTTCGGCCCACTGGTGCTTTATGCCATCGGCTCGATGGCGCTCAGCCAGCTTCTATGGATCGCCTCTGTCGGCCGCCTTGGCGTAGCGTTGGCTTCGTTCCATCTCAATACCGCGCCGTTTTATGCCATGTTGATCATGCTGGCACTGGGCGGCGGTTGGAGCTGGCGGCACGCGGCAGGGGCTGCGGTTGTGGTGCTGGGCGTGATCCTGGCGCAGCGGCCTGCGAAGGCGCGCGCGACTGCCGCGTTGACGCCGCAAGAGTGATCGCCGACACTGCCGGGCATGAGTGACGACCCCTTACCCCCGCTGCCCGACACGCCCTATTGGAACGCATTCCAGGGCAAGCTTCATGGCTTTCCCATGTGGCAAATGCTGGATCGGTTTTGGCCGGTTCTTGAAGCCAGCGGCGGTGAATGGTTCATCCATGACCTTGAAAGCGACGCCGTGCCAGACACCACGGCCAGCGCCGAGGAATTAGCGACACTGCTGAAGAGCGTGGCTGAGATGTACGAACCTGCACGCAGCCGATCTTTCTGCGGCGTCGTCTTTGTCGATGACCTGAAAGCGCCGGGTTTCGTCAAACTGTTCGACCCGTGGAAGATGGGGGCAAGTTGTGGCTCGTCCGGGGAACGGACCCTGCCACGCTATGTGCTCAGCCGGATCAAGCCCGATTCCTTGCCTGTGGCCAATGAAGAACCGGAAAAACCGGGCTTGTTTACGCGGATCGCGGGGCGGGGTTGAAGAAACGTCTCCAAGAAGCACCCAAGCGGACTCAAGGCGAAGCCGCCGCGAAAGCACCAGACCGCTCCTTGGGACTGGTGATTTATGAGAGTGTGCGTGACGCTGTTAGTTCGTGAAGATTTCTCAGACATAAAGGGGCCCTTACCGAAGTTGGCTCACCACCCCGCGGTCTGGTGGCCTCGCAGCTATTTCTGAACCCAACGCGCCGCATGTCGTCCCGCCCATCTCCCGGTTGCCAGGCAACCCGTCAGTAGGTACCCCCCCGTCGGTGCCTCCCAATCCAACATTTCGCCGCAGGCAAACCAACCGGGCCGATCACGCAGCATCAAACCTTCGTCCAGCGCGTTGAACCGCAGGCCACCGGCCGTGGAAATCGCCTCGTCGATCGGGCGAGGTCCCTGATGGCGCACTGGCATCGCCTTGAGCAACGGGGTTATGTCATCCGGCAACGGCCTTGCGAATTCCATCACCAGCGCCTGTTTGACCGGGTCGAGCCTGAGATACTTGCGCAACGCATTCGACAGGCTTTCCTTAACCCGCCGCTTTGCAAGCCGGTCACGGATTTGCCCCACACTCAAGTCAGGCAACAGATCAAGCACCAACGGCGCGCCCTCTCGCAGTGCCGCAGATACGGCATAGATGCCGCCACCCTCAACACCGCGGGTCGAGATCACGAACTCGCCCTTCACCTGCGTGTCCCCGGCCTTCAGAAGGACGTTCTTAACCGGGGACCCGAAATGGCGCGCCATGTGATCAGACCACCCCACGACGAAGCCCATATTGGCGGGCTTGAACGGTGCCAGATCATCGGTTTCAAACTGCCCCGTCCAGGCCCCGTCCGACCCCAACCGCGACCAGCTTGACCCGCCACAAGCGAGCACCGTCACCTTGGGTGCCAGCGTTACAATCCCCTCTGGTGTGTCGAAATCATCGCCGCCCATCCAACGCCACCGCGTGCGCAATGCCACCCCCAGATCGCCCAGTTGATTCAGCCAGGATCTGAGCAACGGCGAGGCCTTCATCGCCTTGGGGAACACCCGGCCCGACGAGCCGGTGAAAACCTCTTGCCCCAGCCCCTCGGCCCAGTCTTTCACCTCGTCCGGTCCAAACTCCGACAGCATCGGGCGCAGGGTGTGCGCCGCGCTGCCAAAGGCATTCAGAAATGTCTCGAACGGTTCGTCCTTGGTCAGATTCAATCCGGACTTGCCCGCCATCAGGAATTTGCGCGCGGGCGACGGTTTGGCTTCGGCCACCGTCACTGAAAGCCCGGCCCGCGCCAGTTCTCCGGCTGCCATCAACCCCGCCGGCCCCGCACCGATGACCAATGCGTCACTCACGCTTCAGGCTTCGGTTTCGGGGCAACCTTGACCGCTTTGGGTTTGGCCGCAGGTGCTGGCGCCGTGCGCGGCGCTGGCCGATCAAGACCTTTGAGTTCGACCACCCGCTGCGGATAGGGGATCTCGATATCGTTGTCCTTGAGTGCATTCCAGATCGCAAACAGCACCCGTGGGGTGAACTTGTTCTTGCCGTCATCAATGCCGTTGACCCAGAACTCGACGGCAAACTCGACACCGTTTTCGCCGAAGGCGCGCAGCTCGCAGTCTGGGTCCAACTCGCCGCCGTCCCCACCCGACAGAACGAAATCCAAATTGCCCACCGCCTCTTCGATGATGCCGGGCACAAGGTTGATATCGGTCTTGTAACTGACCGAGAAGGGCGCCTCGTAACGGTTGGCCGAACCCGAGTCGGAATAGTTGACCACGCGGGTGGTGATAAAGTGCTCGTTCGGCACCACGATCCAGCGGCCATCATAGGTTTCCAGTATCGCCGCCCGGGCGGTCATCTTGACGATGGTCCCAGCCTCGCCGCCGTCCAGTTCGACATAATCACCCACCGTGGACTGCCCTTCGAGCAGAAGGATCACGCCAGAGATAAAGTTCGACGCGATCTGTTGCAGGCCAAAGCCGATGCCAACACCGATGGCGCCACCCAGCACCGCCAGTGAGGTGAGCGAAATACCCATGATGTTCATCAACAGCAGGAAGGCGACGCCAAAGATCAGCACCTCGGCGGTCTTCTGCGCCAGCGTCCGCGTTGCCGGGCGCATTTCTTCCTGCTTGGCGATGAAGGCCGAGCTCTGATCGTTCGACCAGCGTCCGAGCCAGAACAGGATCGAGCCGGCAATCACACCGCGCACCAGCGACATGACCGAGAAAGAGATATTGCCAAGCTGGATAATGGTTTCGTTCAGTTTTTCGAACACCAGTTCCAGAAGGCCCACGGCATAAAGCGCGGCCACGGGGATCAGGACGAACTTGCCCAGCATCTTGAGGAACGGGTCGCTGATGATTTCCTTGACCAGGATGCGGGCGGCCAGGAACAGGAAGACGCGTTTGCCGAATGCGATCACCGCGCCGGAATCAAACAGCGACCGGACCACACTTTCACCGATCCCGGTCAACACATAGGCCAGAAGCGGCAGGACCAGCGGAACGAAGATCAGCACAAAACGCCGCGCTTGGGCGATGATGTTGGTCTGTCCGGGCGGAGGCGTGAGCAGCTTGGTCAGGACCGGGCGCAGCTTGCGGGTAATCAGCAGCGCCAGCAAAAAGGCCGCCAACAGCAGCCCGAACTGTGACCATGCCGCCGGTGACATCAACCAGGTCTTGGCGATGTCCCAGCCTTGCTGGGCATAGTCCAGCGCCTTGGTGATGATTTCCGGTTGGCCTTCCATGGCGATCTTCCTACTCATAAACTGGGCTCCATGAATTGCCGATCAGGACCGGGGAAACAAGGGGGTGTTGCGTGACAGATCAACCGATCTGCCCATTATGCGACAGGGTGATCCCGTTGGGCGCTCCTCAAAGCCGTCATCACCTTGTGCCGCGCCTGCGTGGTGGCAAGGGAAGCGAGACGGTGCTGTTGCACCAGATCTGCCATTCGGAAATCCACGCGACGTTGAGCGAGAGCGAGTTGGCGCGGGAGTTCAACACCATCGCGGCGCTGCGCGCGCATCCTCGACTTGCGAAGTTCATTCGGTGGGTGGCAAAGCGCCCGCCCGAGTTCCGCTCGAAAACCCCGGGAAACCGGCGCTTGCGGTGAAGCGCTTCGCCCCCTTGCGGTAAGGGTGCGCCTCGCAAGACACGACTTTGAGAGCGAGGCGAGTGGTTCAGCCGGCTTCCGTTTGCGAGGTCATCCAGTGATCCAGCCGCCACATGCCCCAGGCCAGCGGGATCGCCGCCAAGCCACCGATGACATAGGCCAACGGTTCGTCGCCGAAGCTTTCGAACAGCTGGGTATAGGCGTGGATCGCGGCGAAAGTGATCGCGGTGTTGAACAGCCCGCGATGCCCGCGCCAGGCCGAATAGGCAATCATTCCGGCCAGCGCCACCGCCCAGAACACCGTGAACGCGCCCTCGGAAATCTCGATTGCCGTTTCGCGCCAGGCCTCGCGCGCCGCGCGCCACGCGTCCCAGGAACCATCGCCGGTAAAGGCGGCGCGCTGGGGTCCCCACATGGTTTCGCCCACGACGTCGCCCCAGAGCGAGCCGACCAGCGCGCAGAGATTGGCCACGATGAACCCCAAGATCGCCAGAATGCGGGCATGGCGTGCCAACCGTTCGGGCCGGTGGCGCACGATCAGCAGGGTGACGGTCATCAACAACGCCATCTGCAGGATCGAAAGCGTCGGTTCCGGGGAATAGAACACATACATGGCATGGAAATACGCGGTGCCGGTGTCGAGCGCCTGGGCAAAGGGCACGATCGCGAAGGCCGTAATCAGCCGCACATCGACGAACCATCCCAGCCCCGCCAGCGCGGCGGCGGCATAGAGGAAGAACAGTGCCTTGGTCAGCCCGGTTTGCCCGGCCTGCTCCATCCAGAACCCCAGCCCGACGAGATGAAAGGCGAATCCCATCAACAGGATCGTGCCGGTGACAAAGGCGGCGGTGTCCCGGGCCCTGAGAAAGGCCATGGTAAAGACCACCACCAGGATCGCTCCGCCAAGTGTCATCACCGGCCCGGCCGAGCTTTCGTATTTGTCCAAAAGTTCGACCGCCGCCCCGCCGATCAGCATGCCCGCGCCTATCAGCGCGGCGGCGTTGCCGAACATCCGGTACATTTCGCCCCCGGCAAACAGGATCGCCATGCCGCCGATCAGCATGGCAAGGCCAAACACCGCAACGGCGGCTGCATTGCCCAGCCAGAAGATCAGTCCCAGCGTGGCGGCCAGAATGCCGAAGCTGAGGATCGAGTTGATCGCCAGCGCCATCATCGCCTGCCGCCCGCGTTTGCGGATTTCCTCGGCTTGGGCTTCGTTGATCACCCCATCGGTGACAAGCTGTTCGGTATCTGCGACGACATGCATGAGCGGCCCTCCGTTTCAGTCAAGGCTATCACGGATCGGGACAGGGTGCGAAGGGCAGAGAAACGCACCGGTTAGAAAACGAGCCTGCGCGGAATCAAGGCGAAGCCGCCGCGCAATCACCTGCCCGTCTCGGCGGGCTGGTGATAACGAAATGGCAGCGCGTCGATGGAAGTTCTCCGAAAGCTTGCGAGATAAACTGGCCAAATAGCCGGCGGATCACCACCCCGCGGGCAGTTAATTGCACGGCCCCCTCAATCTACCCCTGGCACAGCCGTTTGATCCCGGTTGCGATCTCGGGCTTGGCGGTCAGCGTGTCAGCGGCGATCCCGCGCGCTGTGTCCAGCAACGCCTCGCCTTCGACGATCCGATCTACCAGACCCATTTGCAACGCCTCGGGTGCTTCGATCTTTTGCCCGCCCATCAGGATCAGTTTGGCCCGTGAAGGACCGACAAGCGCCGCCATCCGCGCCGGGTCCGAGGGTTGCGGCAGAAAGCCCAGCTTCATTACCGGGTAAAAGAACTTCGCCCCCGGCACCGCGATCCGCAGATCACAGGCCAGCGCCATGCCCATGGCCCCACCGGCCAGCGTGCCGTTCAGTGCCGCAATCGACAGGCCGGGCAGGGCGGCAATCGCACCGGACAGGCGTTCCCAGACCGGCGACAGCGCCAGCCCCGCCTTGGCCTCATCCAGATCGGCTCCGGCCGAGAACACGCGGCCCCGCCCGGTCAGAATCAGCACGCGGGCGTCCACCGCCGCCTCGGCGATATCGGCCAGTTCTTCCAGCATCGCGCGGGTCAGCGAATTGGCCTTGTCGGGGCGGTTCAGCGTGACGGTCCACAACCCGCCGTCTTTCTCCAGCTCAATCGCGCTCATGCCACACCGATCCTCGCGCGGATGTTGTCGTCGCGCAGCGAGATTTCCTGCCCCAGCCAGGCATTGCTATCCTCTGAACACATCCAGACCAGGCATTTGGCGGGCCACTCGGGCGGGATGTGATCTTCCCATTCCAGTTGCGCCACCGGGTTGATGCCGGTGACCTTTATCTCGCGCTGCATTTGCGTTGCCACCGTGCCCGGCGACAGGCCCATGGCGCGGATGCCATGTTCGGCCCCTTCCTTGTGGCAGGCCATGGTCATCATCGCCGCGCCGGCCTTCGAGGCGCAGTAATGCGACCAGCCCTCCAGCGCGTTATGTGCCGCGCCTGACGAGATCGTGATGATCGTGCCACCGCCCGCCGCCTGCATCACCGGCATGGCACAGCGCATGCCGTAATAGACGCCCTTGAGGTTGATATCGATCACCTTGCCCCATTCTTCGGGGTCCGAATCCGCGAGGTGCGAAATCGGCTCGATCACGCCCGCGTTGCCAATCACGATGTCGAGCCCGCCAAAGCTGTCTACGGCCAGGTCAACCGCGGCTTTCACGTCCTCGAACTGACTGACATCACAGGAAACTGCTCGTGCCGCGTCCCCGATGTCTCCCGCGATCTTTTCGATCTCGCCTTTGCCGCGTGCCGCCAGAACGACATTCGCGCCCATTTCCGCAAACAGCCGGGCCGTGGCCTCGCCGATCCCCCGGCTTGCGCCGGTGATCAGAGCGGTTTTTCCTGTCAAGTGCGTCATTCGCGCCTCCCTCACCCTTGTCGGACCGTGGTAAACTCCCGCTGGGTAACGGTCCAGTGCGAAGGGCCTTGATTCTCGCCCTTTAAGGGCAGAGATTGATTAAGAATATTGGCTGAAAGGACATGATATGTCGAAATGGATGAAATTGAGCGGTTCGACCGCAATTGTATCTTTGATGATGGGCTCGGCCGCATTTGCCGACGTGAGTGCCCAGGAAGTTTGGGGTGATTGGAAAGCTTATATGAGCGGTTTCGGCTATGATGTCTCCGCCTCCGAGGCGATGTCGGGCAATACGCTGACCGTGAGCGACCTGACCATGAACGTGGCCATTCCCGAAGAGGATGTCACCGTTTCGATCAACATGGGCCAGCTGAACTTTACCGATCAGGGCGACGGCACCGTTGCGGTGAGCTTGCCTGCGTCGCAGCCGATGGTCGTCACGGTGGATGACGAAGTCAAGATCACGATGGACTACACCAATGACAACCTGTCGATGGTGGTGTCGGGCGCGGTCAACGACATGACCTATACCTATTCGGCCAACGCCGTGGGCCTGATGCTCAAAGAGATCGTGGCTGAAGGCGAGGTCATTCCGATCGGTTCGGCCAACCTGTCGATCAATGATATCTCGGGCAGTTCGTCGATGAAGGTGTCCAACCTGCGCAACATTGCCCAGAAGATGTCGGCGGCTTCGATCACCTACAAGATGAACTTCGCCAATCCCGACAATGCCGCCGAAAAGCTCGATCTGGTCGGTGGGCTGAACCAGCTGATGTTCGACGGAACCCTGAGCGTTCCGATGGGTGAGTTCGACGTGAACAACATGGCCAACATGCTCAAGGCCGGCTTTGCGGTGGATGGCAAGTATTCCTATACCGGCGGCAAGATGGACTTTGCCTTTATCGAACGCGGCGAAACCATCAAGGCCAGCACCAGCTCGGATTCGGGCAGCTTCGATATCGGCATGTCGCAGGACATGATCAAATACGTCATCAACGTTGCCGGTCAGAAGGTGAACATGATGGGCGGTGACATCCCCTTCCCGATCGAGGCGGCCCTGGGCGAGCTTGGCTTCAAGCTGATCCTGCCGGTGTCGAAATCGGATGACATGAAGGACTTCGGTGTTGGCCTGACCCTGGCCGATTTCACCACCTCCGACCTGATCTGGAGCTTGGTCGATCCGCAAGGCAACCTGCCGCGTGATCCGGCCACCGTGGCTGTCGATCTCAGCGGCCGCGGCAAGCTGGGCTTTGATTTGATGGACCCGGAACAGCTCGAAGCGGTGGAGCGTGGCGAGCTTGGCATCCCCGGCGAGGTTGAGTCGCTGAACCTGAACATGCTGCAGGTCAGCGCCGCCGGTGCGTCGCTTGTCGGCAAGGGCGGTGTCGTGGTCGACTTCATGAGCGCGCTGATGTCGGGCGGTACGCAGGGCATGGACGGCGCGGTTGACTTGCGCCTGTCGGGTGCCAACACGCTGGCGGGCAAACTGGTCGAGATGGGCCTGGTGTCCGAAGGCGACATCGGCATGATGCCGATGATGCTTGGCATGTTCGCCCAGCAGACCGGCGACGACGTCTACTCGACCAAGATCGAGGTCAAGAAGGACGGCTCAATCCTCGCCAACGGGCAGCGCCTGCAATAAGCGCATTCAAGGTGATTGCAAAAAGGGGCTGCGGCAGGTGCCGTGGCCCCTTTTCCTTTGCTGGTCTCGGACATAGGCTGACCCGCATAGTTCTGTCATTGCCCGAGGATCATTATGACCCGTTTGCTTGTTACCACCACCTTTGCCGCTTTTCTGACCACCACACCCGTCCTGGCCGACCTGACCGTCGATGACGCCTGGAACACATGGAAGGCACAGTTTACCGCGCTTGGCCTGCGCTTCGAGGCCAGCGAAACCCGCGACGGCGAGGCGCTTCAGATCGGTGAACTGCGCCTCAATGCGGATTTCCCGCTTGGCTTTGGAACCGTGTATGTCCACGTGCCCGGGCCACGGTTCGAACCGATGGATGGTGGCCGCGTCGCCGTGACCATGGCGCCGACCGGCCTGATGTCGATGGGCGGCGATATCACAGGTGAAGGCAGCTTCGCCATGGCCTTCGAGGTGCAGGACAACAACAGCCGGGGGGTGATGTCCGGAACCACTACGGCAGTGATCAGCGACTGGACCAGTGACGGGTTTTCCGCCGCCTTGGTCGATCTGGCGGTCAGCGGCGAGCAGGCGGTCGATATTTCCGGCAACCTGACAATGGGCCCGCTGACGGCGCACCATGAAACCACTCTGGCAGATGGCATGCTGGGCTTGACCGCCGTGACCGAGATGTCGGGATATGACCTGCAATACACCGCGTCGCTGCCCGATCGCGACCTTGGCCAGATGGAGGTCGCCGCCACCGGCATGGCGGGCAAGACCACAAGCCGCTCTCAATTCTCCCTGCCCGAGACTGGTATCGACATCCTCGGACTGCACAAACAACTGCGCAACGATCTGGACCTGTCGATCCGTACAATCACCGATGTGACAAGTTCGACCCAGAGCGTGAAGGTGGATGGTGAGCTTGTCTCCGACCAGAAGACCTCGGCGACGGATTATGATGTCTTTGTGAAACTGGGCCGGTTTGGATTGGATTATGGCGGCCGGGTTGGCGGCTTCAACGCCGACCTGATCATGCCTGAACTGCCCTTCCCGATCAGCTTTGGCGGCGGGGCGGCGGATTTCCGATTGCTGATCCCACTTCTGATGGGCGAAGACCAGGATGCGGCTCTGCACATGGGGTTTAACGACATCACGCTCAATGACGGGCTGTGGGCGATGTTCGATCCCGAACAGCAGCTGCCGCGCGATCCAATGACCGTGGTCCTGGATGCTGCCTCCAAGGCGTCGATCCTGTTCGAGTTCCTCGACCTCCGTGCCCTTCTGGACGGGGCGCAACCGCCCGCGCTGCCGGTGATGGCCAAAACCGCAACCTTGAACGATCTGCGCCTTGCCGGCGCCGGCGCCGAGGTCACCGGCAAAGGCGATTTCACATTCGACTACAGTGATTTAACCACCTTTGACGGCATGCCCGCCCCCGAGGGGCGTGCGTCCTTCACCATCAACGGAGCTCACGGGCTGATCGACAAGCTGATCGCGATGGGGCTGATGGAGCAAAGCGACGCCATGGGTGCGCGCTTGATGATGGGGCTGTTGACTCAGCCCGGCGACGGAGACGACGTGTTGACGACCACGATCGAGGTGAAGAAAACCGGCGAGGTCCTGGCCAACGGTCAGCGGCTGCAATAGCGCCTTACCTTGCAGCGGTGCGTCCGATGCAGGGTTGGATTCGAGCATTGTCGGCAAGATGAAGCACGGGGCAGGGCCTTGAACCTCCGCCGCGCGCGGTCTACCTCCGTAGCAGCGAAAAGGACGACCCATGACTGCCAGCCCCGAATCCCTGTCTCATACCCTTCTGGATGCCGCCAAAAAGGCCGGGGCCGAGGCGGCGGATGTGCTGGTGATCGAGGGTCGCTCGATCTCGATCGATGTACGCGAGGGCAAGCTGGAACAAGCCGAGCGCTCGGAAGGGATCGACTTGGGCCTGCGGGTGCTCCTGGGCAAGCGGCAGGCGATGGTATCATCCTCGGACAGCCGCCCCGAGACGATGGCGGCCATGGCGGAACGCGCAGTTGCGATGGCCAAGGAGGCACCCGAGAATCCTGATATCGGATTGGCGACATCCGAGCAGCTTGCCACCGATTGGGACGCTGCCGGGCTGGAACTGGCCGATCCCGGCGATGAACCCGCGCCCGCATCGTTGCAAGAACAGGCATTGGCTGCCGAGGCCGCCACGCAAGCCGTAGAAGGTGTCACGCAAGTCCAATCGGCCAGTGCGGGCTATTCAGCGCGGAGCATGCATTTTGCGGCCACCAACGGGTTTTCCGGCGGATACGCCCGCACATCGCATTCGCTCTATTCCGTAGCGATTGCCGGTGAAGGCGCGGGCATGGAGCGCGACCATGACGGTGACAGCCGGGTCTTTGCTGCCGATATGCGTGGAGCCGACGAAATCGGCCGCATTGCTGGCGAGCGCGCTGTTGCCGCGCTGGGCGCAAAGAAACCGCCCACCGGGACCTTCCCGGTGTTGTTCGACGAGCGGATTTCCAGCTCGCTGATCGGCCATCTTCTGGGCGCCGTGAATGGCAGCGCCGTGGCGCGTGGCGAAAGCTTTCTGCGTGAGAGCCTTGGTGAGCAGGTTCTGCCCAGTTCCCTGTCGCTGCTCGAGGAACCGCACCGCAAGCGCATGGGGTCGTCCCGCCCATTCGATGCCGAGGGTCTGGCGACAGCGGATCGGATGATCGTCAAGGACGGCGTGCTGCAGGGCTGGACCCTGGACCTTGCCACCGGGCGCAAGCTGGGCATGGAGAGCACCGCCAATGCCCTGCGCGGCACTGGTTCGGCCCCGTCGCCGGGCACGTTCAACGTGGCCCTGACCCAGGGCACGCAAACCCGCGAAGAGCTGTTGAATGAGATGGGCACCGGGCTCTTGGTGACCTCGATGATCGGCTCGACGATCAACCCCAACACCGGCGACTATTCCCGCGGCGCCTCGGGGTTCTGGGTCGAGAATGGCGAGATCACCTACCCGGTCAACGAATGTACCATCGCCGGGAACCTGCGTGACATGCTGCTTGGCTTGATCCCTGCCAATGATGCCCGCACATGGCTGAGCCGCGTGGTGCCATCGCTTCTGGTCGAAGGGCTGACCCTTGCCGGAGAATGACGCAACACGCGACCGCGACCTGCTGATCCATGCCGCGCGCGAGGCCGGCAAGATCGCCAGCGGGTTCTTCGGCGGGCGCTTCCATTCCGAGGACAAACCCGATGGTGCGGGCCCGGTGACCGAGGCCGATCTCTCGGTCAACGTGATGCTGGAAGAGACCCTTCAGGCGGCGCGCCCAGGCTATGGCTGGCTGAGCGAAGAGAGCGAGGACAGCGACACACGGCTTGCCCGCGAGCGGGTCTTCGTGATCGACCCTCTGGACGGGACCCGCAGCTTCATCAATGGCGACAACACCTGGGCGCATTCCATGGCGGTGGTCGAAAACGGTGTGCCGGTTGCGGCGGCGGTCTACTTGCCGATGCTGGACCGGCTTTATGCAGCGGCCAAGGGCCAGGGGGCGACGTTGAACGGAGCACCGCTCCGCGCCTCTTCGCGATCAAAGCTGACAGGAGCGACCGTGCTTTGCGCCCGTCCTGCGCTGCAACCGCAGCATTGGAAACACGGCAAGGTGCCGGGCGTGATAAAGAAATACCGCCCCTCGCTGGCCTATCGTTTGGCGCTGGTGGCCGAGGGGCGCTACGACGCCATGCTGACCTTGCGCGACAGCTGGGAGTGGGACATTGCCGCCGGGGCGCTGCTGTTGGAAGAGGCAGGGGCGATCGCGAGCGACCGCAAGGGCGGGCCGTTACGGTTCAACAATGCCCACCCGCAGGTGAACGGGGTCGTGGCCGCGGGGGCCGGAATACACGGCGCGCTGGTAGGTGCACTGGCGTAGGGTGCGTGCCTGCACGCACCGCTGCCGCTTCGACATTAAAAGGTGCGTGCAAGCACGCACCCTACATCACGCCCGTTCGGCGATCTTCTTCTTCCATTCCGCAGGCCCGCTGCGGTGGATCGAGTTGCCCTGGGTGTCGACTGCCACAGTGACCGGCATGTCCTGCACCTGAAGCTCGTAAATCGCCTCCATGCCCAGATCCTCAAACGCCACCGGCTTGGCGTCCTTGATCGCCTTGGACACCAGGTAGGCCGCGCCGCCGACCGCGATCAGGTAAGCCGCGTCATGCTTGGCAATCGCGTCCAGCCCTATCTGACCACGCTCGGCCTTGCCGACCATGACCTTGAGGCCGGTGTCGGCCAGAATCCGATCAGTGAACTTGTCCATTCGGGTCGAGGTGGTTGGTCCCGCCGGACCAATCGCCTCGTCTCCAACCGCATCCACCGGGCCGACATAGTAGATTGCCTTGCGGTTCAGATCGACGGGCAGTTCTTCGCCCCGGTCCATCATGTCGATCATCCGCTTATGCGCGGCATCGCGGCCGGTGTAGAGCGTGCCGGACAGAAGCAGCGTTTCGCCCGGGGTCAGCGAGGCAACAACCTCGTCATTCAGGTCATCAAGGTCCAGTTTACGGCTCTGCGCGCCAGCAGCGTCCAGAACGATATCCGGATAGTCTTCGACAGCGGGTGGCGTGAAGGTGGCCGGGCCAGACCCGTCCAGAGTGAAATGCACGTGCCGGGTGGCGGCACAGTTCGGGATCAGGCCAACGGGCAGCGAAGCCGCATGAGTGGGCCAGCTTTTCACCTTCACGTCCAGCACGGTGGTCACACCGCCCAGACCTTGCGCGCCGATGCCAAGTGCGTTCACCCGTTCGTAAATCTCGACCCGGAGCTCTTCGACGTTATTCGACGGCCCACGGCGCAGCAATTCCTGCATATCGAGCGGTTCGCTCAGCGCCTGCTTCGCCATCGCCATCACCTTGTCGGCATTGCCGCCAACGCCGATGCCCAGAACCCCCGGCGGACACCAGCCAGCACCAAGGGTTTCCACGGTTTCAACCACCCAGTCGGCGACATTGCCCGATGGGTTCAGCGTGGTGAATTTCGATTTGTTTTCCGATCCGCCACCCTTGGCCGCAACCTCGACTTCAACGGAGTCCCCGGCGACCATTTCCACGGTCAGCATGCAAGGCGTGTTGTCGCCCGAGTTCTTGCGGCTGCCAAAGGGGTCAACCACGACGCTGGCGCGCAGCGGGTTGGTGTCGCGGGCATAACCCTGGCGCGTGCCCTCGTCGGCAATCTCCTGCAACGAGCGTTTCAGTTTCAGCGGCGCCTCGACCCCGACCTTGATGTGGATATTGGCGGCGCCGGTGTCCTGGCAGATCGGACGATGCCCGATGGCGCACATGCGACTGTTGACCAGGATCTGTGCCATCGCATCCTTGGCGCCCTTGTTCTCTTCACGCTCCCAGGCGGCGGTCATCGCCTGCACGAAATCGCCGGGATGGTAGTAGGAAATGAACTGCAACGCATCGGCGATGCTTTCGATCAGATGCTCTTCGGTGATGGCGGCCATGGGAACCTCCCTTTGCGTGGCTTTCAGGCTTGGGGCAGGTTTTAACAGTGTTTGCGGGTAAGGTAAGCCGAAAAATGGTGTGCAATTGTATGCAGTACGGTATTGCGGGGGGCAAAAGTGTCATGTTGGTTGACGAACGCTCTTTCCAAACAGTGCCCGCGCGGAATCGAGGCGAAGCCGCCGCGCGATAGCCAGACCGCTCGCAGGGCTGGCGATTTCGAGACGGTAGCGCAACAGATCGAGTTCGTACGGATTTCTCCGGAATAAACTGCCCCAAACCAGCATTGGGTCGCCATCCCGCGGTCTGGCTATCGCGTGGCTTGGCGCATGGATCGCGACCAGTAGTATCCGCCTAACCGCCCCGCGGAAAAATACCCTTGCTGACGAAACTCATCACCGGCTCGTCCTTCTGGTTGCTGACCGTTACCCGGCTGGTCACAAACCCTATGGGGCGGCTTTCTGAGGCCCGCAGCTCCAGCACCTCCATCTCCACGCTCAATATGTCACCGGGAAAAACCGGTTTGATCCAGCGCAACGCGTCTAGCCCGGGTGAGCCGAGGCTGCGGCCATGGGCTTCCATGTTCTCGACCATCATCGACATCGTCATGGCACAGGTATGCCATCCGCTGGCGCAGAGTCCGCCGAACAGTGATGCCTTGGCCAGTTCGTCATCAAGGTGAAAGAACTGCGCATCGTATTTACTGGCAAACTCGATGATCTCGTCGCGCGTCACCGCGTAGGCACCGAAATTCTGCACCTGCCCGATCTCGAAGCTTTCGAATGGGATGAACGGGATGTTGTCGGGCGGCGTCTGCATGGCGGATGGTCCTTTCAATCGGGTGCAGACCCAAGGATGCAGAAGCCGGTTTCGCTCAACAAGCCATCGCGCACCGTGACGTCGCGTAGCCCGTCATCTTGACCAAGATCACACCACAATCCCGAAGGCATGCTAACCTGACACGATCTAGGTCAAAGACAGCCGATTCCCGGCGGCGCTAAATCACCGGGAACACCCGGTCCGCTTTGCACCACGTGCGCGGGACCGAGGCATATGAGGGATAGAAAGGACCACCCATGAGAGCTTTTGCCGTCATCGGACCATCGCAATCCGGTAAATCCACCCTGGTGCAGGCACTGGCCGGCCTCGAAGGTGCAAAACCAAAGACATTGCCGCTGATGGGCGGGGCCAGCGTAACCAAGTTCAATTTCATGGGCGACGATTGGGCCGGGTTCTACGTGCCTGGGGGCCTGGACAATATCAGCCAGGTCGGCCCGGTTCTGGCCGCCTGTGACGTGGCTGTTCTCTGTGTCCCGGCCGAGGCCGACGCGGCTGTGCTCAGTGCGCCCTACCTGCGGCTTCTGGAAGACTCGAACGTTCCCAGCCTGGTCTTCGTCAACGGCATTGATGCCGCCAGCAACCGTATCGCCGACATCATCTCCGAGCTTCAGCACTATTGCGCCCACGGGATCATCCTGCGGCAGGTACCGATGCGCAAGGATGGCAAGACGGTGGGCACGATCGACCTGATTTCCGAGCGCGCCTGGGAATACCATGACGGCGAACGCTCGTCGCTGGTGGAAGTGCCAAAAGAGATGTTCGACCGCGAACAGGAAGCCCGCGCCGAAATGATGGAGACACTGGCGGATTTCGACGACCACCTGCTGGAAGAGATCATCGAGGATCAAAAGCCGCCGACCGAGGAACTTTACGAGGTCGCCACCCGCGCCCTGCAACACCACGACCTGATCGAGGCGCTTTTGGGCTCGGCCGAAAATGGCAACGGGGTTCTGCGATTGATGAAATCCTTGCGCCATGAGGTGCCGCAGGTGGATGCCTTGCGTGACCGCCTGGACGTGGGCAAGGACGTGATCGCCATCAGCTGCCTGGCCGACAACCTCAAACACGTGGGCAAGGCAGTCCTGGTCCGTGCACTCGCCGACGGTGTGGCACAGGGTGCACCGCTGGGCGGCGATACGATTGGCACGCTCGACGATGTCGACGCCAAGACGCAGCTCTCGGCGCTGAAACCCGGTGAAATCGGTCTGGCAATCAAGAGCGATCACCTGACACTCGGCACCTTCCTCACCGCCAAGGGCACCACGCCGCTGCCCGATTGGGCCGCCGCGCACCCACCCGCCTTGCAACGGGTGGTGATCCCGGTCAATGAACGTGACGAGACCAAGCTGCCGCTGGCCCTGTCGCGGATTTCCGAGGTCGACCTTGGCCTGCAAGTGGCTCAGGACGCTTCGGTTGGGCATATGGTCATCGGCGTTGGTGGCCCGCTGCACCTGCGCCGGATCATCGACAAGCTGGATCAGGGTTTCGGCATCAAGGTCGAGGTCGAAGAGGTCGCAACCGCCCTGCGCGAAACCATCCGCAAGGGCAAGGAAATGCACCACCGTCACCGCAAGCAATCCGGCGGTGCCGGGCAGTTCGCCGACGTGGTGATCGACGTCGAACCCTTGCCCATGGGTGGCGGGTTCGAGTTTGCCGAAACCGTCAAGGGCGGCGCCGTGCCGCGCAATTATTTCGCTGCCGTCGAGGCTGGTGCGAAGGAAGCGCTTCAGGCCGGCCCTTCGGGCCACCCGGTGGTTGACGTGAAGATCACGCTCAAGGACGGCAAGACCCACTCGGTCGACAGCTCCGACTTTGCCTTCCGCACCGCCGGTAAGAACGCGGTGCGCGAGGCGCTCTCGGAGTTGGGCACCGTCGTTCTGCAGCCGATCATGGCGGTCGAGATCAATGTCCCATCAATCTTTGCCGGTGGGTTGGTGCAGCTGGTCAGCGGGCTCAAGGGCCAGGTGCAGGGGTTCGAAAGCGACGCCAACGCCAAGGGTTGGGAGGTCTTCCGGGCGCTTCTGCCGATGGCCGCGCTTGAGGAGCTTTCCCACGCGCTGGGCAGTACAACCCGTGGTACGGCGTGGTTCGCGACCGAGGTCGATCACTACGAGGCGATGCGGTAGCGGCAGGTCTTCGAATTGCCTGGGCAATTCGACAGGGCTGGGGGGGCGCTGCCCCCCAGACCCCCCGGGATATTTAGGGCAAGAGGAAGTGGCGGAAAGGACTTGTGTCGACGCTCGGGTTCACTCAGGATTTCTTTCGCTTCTTCACCTCGCGCACCAGTTTGCTCAGCGCCCGCCCCTTGGCCTTGCGCTGCGCCAGCGTGGCCGAGTTAAACGCATCTTCGCGGGCTAGTTTTAGCCAGCGTGCCACCCGGGCGGCATCGACCTCGCCACGGTCTACCGCCGCCAGTACCATGCATCCCGGTTCACTTTCGTGTTGGCAATCGCGGAATTTGCAGCCTTCGGCCAGTTCACTGAGATCGGCAAAAACATCGGCCACGCCGCCCTGTACATCGGTCAGCTGCAACTCGCGCATCCCCGGCGTATCCAGCACTACGCAGCCGCCTTCCAGCAGGTGTAACTGCCGCCGCGTGGTCGTATGCCGCCCCTTGCTGTCATCCTCGCGAATATCCTGCGTTGCCACCGCATCCGTTCCAGACAGCGCATTGACCAAGGTTGACTTGCCGACGCCGCTGGATCCGAGGAACCCCACCGTGCGCCCCGGCTTGCACCAACCCGCCAGCGCCCCGGTCACGTCGCCCTCCAGCGCATTCACCACCACAACCGGCACCCGGTCGGAAATCGTCGCTGCCTGCGTCGCGAACGCCTCACGCTCGTCCACCTCACACAGGTCCGGCTTGGTCAGCACGATCACAGGATCAACCTCGGCTTCGAAACAGAGCGCCACGTAGCGCTCGAGCCGGGCGATGTTGAAATCCTGATTGCACGAGGTGACGATGAACCCGGTGTCGAGATTGGCCGCAATCAACTGCACTGCCCGGTCGTGCCCCGGCGCGCGGCGTTTCAGCAGGCTCTTGCGTTCCAGCACGCGGCTCGCGGCGGGATGATCGGCGTCATAGAGCACCCAGTCACCGACGGTGACTTCGGCGTCAGGCGGCAGCATTGTGTCGATGCCCTCACCACGAATATGCAAGCCGCTGCGATGTACCTCGATCACCCGCGCGGGTGGAGTCTGGTCAAGGTCTTCGGCACTGATCTGCTGGGCAAAGAAATTCTGCCAGCCCAGCTGCTCCAGCAGGCTCAATTCACGCGGTTTGCTCTGTTGCAGTGAAGGTGGCAGGAATTGGGAAAAATCCCGTGTCATGTCATTGGTCTTTCATGTCTTGGGCCATGTTTTAGCCCGGAAAAGTTGGAAAACACGCAAGCCCCGACTGCGCACTCACCCATGCGGGAGGCGCATTCCGGGTCGGCCTTGCCATGAGAGGCCACTTTGCCTCTCGTTCTCAACGGGACATAAAATCTCCATATCTGCGCTGCGCAGTTTAGAGCACGCAGTAGTTGCGCGAAATGACCTCAATTGAACAGGCCCGGTTGCTGTTGCGGATTGTCCACGCCGCCGTCGCGACCCGCGTCGTGCTATACTGTCACCATCGGCGAACAAGGAGGTCCCACCATGGCACATGAACGCAGGCTGATTTCAAACGGTAACCCGATGGAAAAAATCGTCGGCTTCAGCCGCGCGGTCAGGGTCGGGCCGTTCATCTCGGTTGGCGGCACCGCGCCGGTTGGCCCCGATGGCAAAACCGTAGGTGTCGGCGATGTCCGCGCCCAGACGAAACAGTGTTTCGAGATCATCAAGGACGCGCTGGAACGGGCCGGATCGGGGATGCATGACGTGGTGCGCACGCGGGTGATCCTGACCGATATCGATGACTGGAAAGAGGCAATCGAAGCGCGCAAGGAGTATTGCCAGGATGTGCGCCCGGTCGATACGATCATGGCGGTCAGCCGTTTCGTGAACCCCGAATGGCTGGTCGAGATCGAGGTCGACGCCTTCGTGGCAGACGCTGCGTGCTGAAATGGCAAAGCCCCCGCAGGAGATCGGCGGGGGCTTCGGTGGCATTTACGGGCATCAGCCTTCGGCTGTGTCTTCCTGTGGCAAGAGCAGGTTCAGAACCACCGCGCACAGTGCCGTCGGTGCCACTGCCGAAGTGGCCAGAACCTTGACCACGCCGGGCAGGTACTGCACCGCCGTCGGCACCAGATTCAGGCCCAGTCCAACCGCCAGCGACAAGGCGATGATGATCATGTTGCGGCGGTTCATCTTGACCTCGGTCAGCACGTTCAGGCCAGCCGAAGCCACCATGCCGAACATCACGATCACACCGCCGCCCAGCACCGGCATCGGCATCGAGGCGATGACCGCGCCGATCTTCGGCAGCAGACCACAGATGATCAGCACCAGCGCCCCGATGGTCACAACGTGGCGGCTCATCACGCCGGTCATGCCGACGATGCCGACGTTCTGACTGAACGAGGTATTGGGCAACCCGCCAAAGACGGCAGCCACGGCGGTGCCCAGCCCGTCGGCATAGGTTGCCCCCGCGATTTCCTCATCTGTGGCCCTGCGCCCCGCGCCAGCCCTTGTCGTGGCCGAGACATCACCGACGGTTTCGATCGCCGAGACAATCGAGACCAGCGTCACTGCAATCACCGCGCCCAAGGAGAACTCGAATCCGTAGGGCATCACTTGCAGCCCCGAGAACCAGCTCGCATTGGCCACGGTTCCAAAGTTCACCATGCCAAGGATGTAGGCCAGGACATAGGCCACGATCATGCCGATCAGGATGGCCGCATTCGAGACGATCCCCTTGCCCCAGAATTTGCAGATGAGGGCCACGAAAACCACGGTCAATGCCACAGCCCAATGCATCAGCGAGCCAAAGCTTTCGGCTTCCATCTGGAATTTCGCGGCCCCGCCCGCGGCGTATTTGATCGCCACCGGGATCAGGTAAAGCCCGATGGCCAGGATCACCAGACCGGTGACCAGCGGCGGGAACAGCCAGCGCAGATGCTTGATCACCCCGCCGAGCAGGAAATGGATCACGCCGCCGATCAGGCACGCCGTCAGCGCGACGCCCAACCCTTGGGTTGCCGCCACCCCGGTCAGAACGCCGACAAAGGCAAAGCTTGTACCCTGCATGATCGGCAGCCTTGCTCCGATCGGGCCGACGCCCACGGTCTGGAACAGGGTTGCGACCCCGGCAAAAAGCATCGCCATCTGGATCAGGTACACCATTTCGGCGCTGCCAAAGCCAAGCCCGGCGCCAGCGCCGCCGGCGACGATGATCGACGGGGTCACGTTCGAGGCGAACATCGCCAATACATGTTGCAGACCCAATGGCACGGCCTGTCCCAATGGGGGTGTTATGTTCGGGTCGCGATATGCGCCCGCAGTTGTATCAGTCATTTTCGCGTTTCCTTCCACTGTCCGGCCATTCAGGCCTGTTCAAACGTGCCTGTTTTTCAGGCATCTGATTGTTTTTCAGTCAGGACGATACCACATATTGTGTCTTGCACCTAAATTCTTCGAGATTTGGGGTGCTCCCAATTCGGTCCACCACTGCAAACAGCCCGGGCGCGTGCAGTGGAGTCAGCACACCGTGCCACGTGCCGCGATGGAAATTGATGCCTTGTTGGCCAGTTGCCAGAAAGGCGTGTGGCGTACCCGGTTTGCCATCCTCATCGGGCGCGGCAATGACCAGCCAGTCGTTTGCGTGCATCGGCAAAAACGCCTGGCTGCCCTCGGGGTGGCGTTCCAGCAGATCGAACACGTAGGGAAGTGCGCGCGGCTCGGCATTGAAAATCGAAATTCCCGCACGCCCGTCGTCGCCGAACTCAAGCTGTGCCCGGTCATGCCAGCGCCCGCATGCGCCTTCGTTGATGAGTTTGTCGGGATCACCGGTGGCTTCGAGAATGTCGCCGAAGGGGGCGAAGGCCGTGGCGGTGAGGGGTTGGACGGTGATTTCGATCATATGTGGCGCTTTTGGTTGACGGAGGCCGGGGGGCTGTCTGCCCCCCGGACCCCCCGAGAGTACTTCTGGCAAAATGAAGAATCAGAGGGTCAGCGAAGGGTGGCGATTCACATCCTTGTAAAGAAGGTAACGGAAGGGTTCGTTGCCGGTGGCGATACAGGCCTGCGGGCAGAACGCGCGCAGCCACATGAAGTCACCAGGTCCGACCTCGACCCAGTCGGTGTTCAGCAGGTATTGCGCCTGCCCCTGTAACACGTAGAGCCCGTGTTCCATCACATGGGTCTCCGCAAAGGGAATGCGTCCACCGGGTTGGAAGGTGACAATATTGACGTGGTAGTCGAACCGCAGGTCATTGGGGTCGGCAAACCGCTGGGTGCCCCATTTGTCGGTACCGGGCATCATGTTCAGGGGTACGTCACGCTCATGCACGACAAAGGCACCCGGGGCGGGCAGGCCGGGCACCGGCTCGTGACGTTTACGGATCCAGTGAAATTGCAGGGGCGTGTCGCCCATGGCCTTGATCCGCCAATCGCACCCTGCGGGCAGATAGGCGTAGTGCCCCGGTTCCAGCTTGTGCTTGGTCTTGCCGATTCTCAGGCGGCCCTGCCCGCCGGTAACAAACAGGCTGGCCTGCGCCTGTGGGTCCGGGTCGGGGGAATGTGATCCACCCCCCGGGGCCACCTCGACCGCGTATTGCGCGAAGGTTTCGGCAAAACCGCTCAGCGGGCGGGCCAGGATCCAGACCCGAGTGCCCTCCCAACCGGGCAGGGAAGAGGTCACGATATCGCGCATCGTGTTTGCCGGGATCACCGCGTAGGCGTCGCTGAACACCGCGCTGCCTTCGGGGTTGGCATCCATGGGGGGCAATCCGCCGGGGGGGAAAGCGTAACTCATATCATATCCTCCAGTCGGATTCGGGCGATGCGCTCGACCTGGTTGCAGGCTTCGGCAAACTCGGTTTCGGTGTCATTGCCGATCCGCCGTTCAAATGCGGCCATGATCCCCGGCTTGTCGTGATCGCGTACCGCTATGATGAAGGGAAAGCCGTGCTTTTCGACATAAGCGGTGTTCAGCGCGCTGAACCGTGCCCGTTCTTCATCGGTCAGGGCATCCAGCCCGGCGCTGGCCTGTTCCGATGTGCTCTCGGCGGTCAGCCGTTCGGCCTGCGCCAGTTTGCCGGCAAGGTCCGGGTGAGCATTGAGCACCGCCAACCGTTTGTCGTTACCGGCTGTACGGAATACCCGCGCCAAAGCGTTGTGCAACCCCGCGGGGCGGTCATGTGCCGGGCCAAGCTCAAGGTCGAAGGCGCGTTCTGCAATCCACGGGGAATGCTCGAACACGCCACCGAACCGCTCCACGAATGTGCCGCGCGCCATGGCCGAGGGTCGCTCGATGCGGGTGTGCGGATGTTCCCGCGCCCAGTGTTCAGCAATGTCGATCCGCCGCGCGACCCAGACATCCGGGATGCTTTGGATATAGTCGACGAACCTCTTCAACCCGGCGAATTTCCCCGGCCGACCGATCAGGCGGCAATGCAACCCGATGCTCATCATCGCGGGGCGTCCTGCGGTACCTTCGTGCAAAAGCGTGTCGAACGCATCCCGCAGATAGGTATAGAACTGCTCACCGGTAATGTATCCGGGCGCGGTGGCGAACCGCATGTCATTGGCTTCCAGCGTATAGGGAATGATCAGCTGATCGCGCTCGCCCACTTCCAGCCAATAGGGCAGGTCATCGTCGTAGGTGTCGCTGACGTAATCGAAACCGCCTTCCTCGGCGACCAGCCGCACGGTGTTTTCACTGCACCGACCGGTGTACCAGCCACGCGGCCGCTCCCCGACCACCTCGGTGTGCAGACGCACTGCCTCGTCTATGGCGGCGCGTTCCTCGGTTTCGGTCATGTCCTTGTGCTCAACCCATTTCAGGCCATGCGACGCGATCTCCCAATCGGCGTCTTTCATCGCCTCAACCTGCTCGGGGCTACGTGCCAATGCACTGGCCACACCATAGATCGTCACCGGCATTCCGGTGCCTGTGAACAGCCGATGCAGCCGCCAGAACCCGGCCCGTGCGCCGTATTCATAGATCGATTCCATATTCCAGTGTCGCTGCCCCGGCCAGGAGGCCGCTCCGGCAATATCGGACAAAAACGCCTCGGAACCGCCGTCACCATGCAAGGTGCAGTTCTCGCCGCCTTCTTCATAGTTCAGCACAAATTGCACTGCCACACGGGCATCGCCCGGCCAGTTTGGATCGGGCGGGTTGGCACCATGGCCGATCATGTTGCGGGGATAACGGGTCATCTTGGCTCCGTGTTCCATGCCGTGTCCTTTGCCGTGGTTCTACGCTGCTTTGGGCGATGGGATTTTTCGAAAATAACTAAAGGTCTTTTCCACCTATTGGAAAAGCGAAAAAATGGCTGGACAAGCGTGCGCTTGGTTAACCTTTGGTGTCGTTAACAGGTGTCCTACAAAACGCCCGACAGGTACCCGACAGATAGCGGACAGACACCAGCCCCCAAAGATTTGACCGCACGGTGCCCTTAAGAATGCTTGCCGAAACCTTGCCACAGGAGTAATCAACCCCGGCTATGGCCAAGAAAAAAGACGATCCCAACTACAAGGTTATCGCGGAAAACCGCCGCGCCCGCTTCGATTATGCAATCGAGGAGGATCTTGAGTGTGGCATCATCCTGGAAGGCTCCGAGGTCAAATCCCTGCGTCTGGGCGGTGCGAACATCGCTGAAAGCTATGCCCATGTGGACGAGGGCGAACTGTGGTTGGTCAACAGCTATGTCGCGCCTTATGCTCAGGCCAAGACCTTTGCGCATGAAGAGCGCCGCAAGCGCAAGCTATTGGTTTCCAAGAAGGAATTGGCCCGTCTGTGGAATGCAACCCAGCGCAAAGGCATGACTCTTGTACCACTGGTTCTCTATTTCAACCATCGCGGCATCGCCAAGTTGAAGATCGGGATCGCCAAGGGCAAGAAGACCCACGACAAGCGCGCCACCGAGGCAAAACGCGACTGGGGCCGTCAGAAACAACGCCTTTTGCGCCACGGGGAATAGCGCCCGGATTCTCCCATTAGGACAAACCCGCATCGCTTGGTAATGTTTGGCCAGAACTGGGGCGTGGGGGTCAGCTCTTGGTAACCTAATTGTATTAGACCCTTTGGGAGCAAAGATATGGAACTTTTGATTAGCCTGATTTCCGGCGCAGTTGGTGGCAACGTGGCCGGTGGCCTGCTGAAAAACCTCAACCAGGGCGCCATCGTGAATTCGATCGCCGGTGTTGTTGGCGGTGGCCTTGGCGGTCAGATCCTCGGCATGTTGGGTGCCGGTGGCGCTGCTGCCGGGGGCATGGATATCGGTTCGGTCATTGGTCAGGTCGCCTCGGGCGGCGTTGGCGGCGGCGTGGTTCTGGCCATTGTCGGCGTGGTCAAGAACATGATGGCCAAGTAAGCCAGGCACTATCGTCAGTTTTCCGGTAACGAGTTTTCCAGCGGCCGGGTGCTTCCAATGGGGCGCCCGGCCTTGCGACTCTCTGTCCCTCACGTTAGGGAAGTGGAGCAACTTCCACGGGGGGCGTTCATGGCGATTGACGATCCGAAAACCCTTGTTTCCACCGACTGGCTGGCGGCGCATCTGAAGGATCCGGATCTGCGGATTCTGGACGGGACCTGGCATATGCCGCACGAAAACCGCGACGCCCGCGCCGAATACGAGGCCGCGCATATTCCCGGCGCCCGCTATTTCGATATCGACGACGTGGCCGATGGCCGGTCCGACCTGCCGCACATGGCGCCGCCGACCGAGAAGTTCATGTCCCGCCTGCGCGCCATGGGTGTCGGCGACGGGCATCAGGTGGTGGTCTATGACATGAACGGTATCACCACAGCGCCGCGCGTGTGGTGGCTGTTCCGCCTGATGGGGCAGGAAAACATCGCCGTTCTGGATGGCGGCTTTGCCAGGTGGCAGGCCGAAGGTCGCGAGATCGAGGACTTGCCGCCAATGATCCGCGATCGCCACATGACGGTGCGCCGCCAGAACCACCTCGTCAAGGACGTGACGCAGGTGTCTGCCGCGTCCAAGTTGGGCGACTACGAGATCATCGACGCCCGTTCGGCAGGGCGTTTTGCAGGCACCGAAGATGAGCCGCGCGAAGGTCTGCGTGGCGGTCACATTCCCGGCTCGAAAAGCGTGCCTTTCCTCGACTTGCTCAATGAAGACAAAACGATGAAGGATGCTGACACCCTACGCGCCATTTTTGAAAAAGCTGGTGTCGACCTTTCCAAACCCGCGATCACGACCTGCGGATCGGGCGTCACTGCCTGCGTTCTGTCGCTTGCAATGGAGCGGATCGGCAAGACCGATTGGTCCGTTTATGACGGCTCATGGACCGAATGGGGTGCCTTCCCCACCCTGCCTGTTGCTACTGGAGAGACCTGATGTTCGAGAACCTCAAAACCCAGCCCGTCGACAAGATCATGCAGCTGATGCAGATGCATCGCGAAGATCCGCGCGAGGGAAAGATCGACCTTGGCGTCGGCGTCTACAAGAATGCTAAGGGCGTCACCCCGGTGATGAAAGCGGTGAAAGAGGCTGAACGCCAACTACTCGAAACGCAGGAAACCAAGGCTTATGTCGGCCTGCTGGGTGACCCGGCCTATCATGATGCAATGATCGATCTCGTGCTCAAGGGCGCCGTTGCCCGTGATCAGGTTGCGGCCGCTGCCACACCGGGCGGCACCGGTGCCTGCCGTCAGGCGTTCGAACTGATCCGCATGGCCAACCCCAATGCTCGGATATTCACCTCGAACCCGACCTGGCCCAACCACCTGAGCATCATTGATTACCTCGGCATCGAGCGGGTCACCTACCGTTATTTCGACGAGGAAACCCGGGCGGTTGATTTCGACGGCATGATGGCGGATCTCGATGGCCTGAAGGCAGGCGATGTGGTGCTGCTGCACGGCTGCTGTCACAATCCGACCGGCGCGAACCTGAACCTGACCGAATGGCAACAGGTGATCGACAAGCTGAACGCCAAGGGCGCGTTGCCGATGATCGACCTGGCTTACCAGGGCTTTGGTGATGGTCTGAACGAGGATGCGGCGGCCACCCGTCTTGTGGCGGCAAGCTGTCCCGAGACCTTGATCGCAGCGAGCTGTTCCAAGAACTTTGGTGTCTACCGTGAACGTACCGGCATCCTGATGGGTGTCAGCGCCGACAAGGGCAAGGTTGCTGTAACCCAGGAAAACCTCAGCTTTCTCAACCGTCAAAACTATTCCTTCCCGCCCGATCATGGTGCCCGCGTGGTGACGATGATCCTGACCGATCCCGCCCTGCGCAAGATGTGGGAGGACGAGCTGGAAGAGACCCGTCTGGGCATGCTGAAATTGCGTGAACAGCTGGCAGGTGAACTGCAAAAGCTCTCAGGAAGCGACCAGTTCGGCTTTGTTGCGCAGCACCGTGGCATGTTCTCGCGTCTGGGTCTGCCGGCGGACGTGGTTGAAAAACTGCGGGTCGAGAACGGCATCTACATGGTGGGTGACAGCCGTATCAACGTGGCCGGGTTGAACGCCGAAACGGTGCCTGCGCTGGCCAAGGCAATCGTCGACACCGGTGTCTGATACCTGAAAGGGAAACGCGGGCGTCCGCCCGCGTCAGGCGGGGCCGAACGGCCCCGCTTCTTTACTTGTCGCGCCGTGGTTTCGCATCCCCACCCTTGCCGGTCTTGGCCAGTTTGGCGGCGGCTTGACGGGCGCGGTTCTTCTTGCTCGACGGTTTGCCAACTGGCGGTTTGGGGCCTTTGGGCTTGCCGATCCCCTTGGGTTTGCCATCCGAACGCAGGCTTTTCGACGGATCGGACGAGCGTTTTTTCCTGATCTCGCTCACCGCCCCATCGGTGGGCTTGGGCGCCGGTTTGCGATGGGGTTTCTTCGCGCCGGGTTTGGGCTTTTTCTGCCGCGGCGCCGGATCGTCGTTCCAGTCGATCGGGGCGGAGGACGTGTCAGGCTTGGTGTGCCGAGACTTGCGCGGTTTCGGGGCGTCCCCTTCTTGGGCAGCTTCGAACCGGGGCTTGGGTTTGCCACCCTGCGGCTTGCCACGATGGGGCTTGCCGCCCGGCGGTTTCCCGCGGGGACCGGGGCGGGGGGCGAACTCGGGTGCCTTGTCGAGCCGGGTAACGGCGCTGCCGCCTTCGACTACCATCTCGTCACCTAGGGCCTTCAGGAACCCGTCAACCGAGGCTTCGCGGATTTCCACATAGGAGGCGTCATATTGGATCCGGATCGCGCCGATATCGTCTTTGGTCAGATCGCCCGCCTTGCACAGCATGGGCAAAAGACGACGCGGCTCGGCCTCTTTCTTGCGCCCGCCTGCAATCGAGAACCAGACACTGGGGCCGAATTCCTTGCGCGGCGACTTGGCAGGTTTGGTGTCGGGCGGCGACAGCTCTTCCGGGGCTGACTGGCGCATGTGGTAGAGCCGCAGATAGGCCGCTGCCAGCTGTTCGGGCGAAAACTGCGCCATCAACTTTGCAATCGGGCCTTCCTCGGACTTGGTCAGCGGCTCGTACCACATCGGATCGGCAAGCATTCGCTCTTCGTCGCGCTCATTCACCGCCTCAGCCGAGGGTGCAGGTGCCCAAGTAGCGGTCAGCTTGGCCATGTTCAGCAGGCGTTCAGCCTTGCGGCGCAGTTTCGGTGGCACGATCAGGGCACTGACCCCCTTGCGCCCAGCGCGACCCGTGCGGCCCGAGCGGTGCAGAAGGGTCTCGTGGTTTGAGGGCAATTCGGCGTGGATCACCAGATCGAGTTTGGGCAGGTCGATGCCGCGCGCTGCCACGTCGGTCGCCACACAGATCCGCGCCCGGCCATCGCGCATCGCCTGAAGCGCGTGGCTGCGTTCGGATTGCGACAGCTCACCCGACAGGGACACGACCGAGAAACCACGGTTCGACAACCGCGTGGTCATCCGGGCCACCATCGCGCGGGTATTGGCAAAGACCAGCGCATTCGGCGCCTCGTGATAGCGCAGCACGTTGATGATGGCGTTTTCGGTGTCGTGCTGGGCCACGTTCATGGCGTGATAGTCGATATCGGCATGTTGCGTGGTTTCGGCCAGGGTGGTGACCCGGATCGCGTCGCGCTGATAGCCCTTGGCCAGCGCCGCAATGCCGCGCGGCACGGTGGCCGAAAACAGAAGCGTGCGGCGGGTTTCGGGGGTTTCGCCAAGGATGAATTCGAGGTCCTCGCGAAAACCGAGGTCGAGCATCTCGTCTGCCTCGTCCAGAACGGCGGCGCGCAATTCGCCGAGGTCGATGGCGCCGCGCATGATGTGGTCACGCAGACGTCCCGGCGTGGCAACCACGACATGCGCGCCACGGGCCAGCGCCCGGCGTTCGTCACGCATGTCCATGCCACCAACGCAAGAGGCCAGAACGGCACCGGCCTTGCCATAGAGCCAGCTAAGCTCGCGTTTTACCTGCAGGGCCAGTTCCCGCGTGGGCGCGATGATCAGCGCGAGCGGGGCTGCCGCAGGGCCGAACCTATCGTCTTCACCCAGAAGGGTGGGCGCTATGGCAAGGCCGAATCCCACGGTCTTGCCCGATCCGGTCTGGGCCGACACCAGAAGGTCGGCCTCGGCCAGTTCCGGGTTGGTTACGGCCTCTTGCACAGGGGTCAGGCTGTCATAGCCTTGTGCCGCAAGCGCGTCTGCAATGGTCTGTTTCACGGGTTCATCCGTTCTGGCCTTGAGGCCTTTTAGAAATAGAAAACCCCGCCCGAGGGGGCGGGGCTCTTGGCGTTATACCATATGTTCAGTTCATCAGGCCGGCGTGACGCATGGCGGCGTCGATCTTGGCCTTGGTGTCATCCGAGATGCCGACCAGAGGCAGGCGCACTTCGTCGCTGCACAGATCAAGCTGCGACATGGCGTATTTTGCGCCGCACAGACCCGGCTCGGTAAAGATGGCGATATGCAGCGGCATCAGCCGGTCCAGCAGTTCCAGCGCCTTGGTGTAGTCACCCTCAAGCGTCGCCTCTTGCATCTGCGAGCAAAGCTTGGGTGCGACATTGGCCGTGACCGAGATGCAGCCCACTCCGCCATGGGCGTTGTAGCCCAGCGCAGTGGCGTCTTCTCCCGACAACTGGATGAAGTCCGGCCCGCAGGTGATGCGCTGATGAGGGACGCGGCTGAGGTCACCGGTGGCATCCTTCACACCCGCGATTCGCGGCAGCTTGGCCAGCAATCCCATGGTGGTTGGGGTCATGTCGACTACCGAGCGCGGCGGGATGTTGTAGATGATGATCGGCAGATTGCAGCAATCATGGATCGCGGTAAAATGCGCGATCAAACCCTGCTGCGTCGGCTTGTTGTAATAGGGCGTGACCACAAGGATACCATCGGCGCCGGCCTTTTCGGCGGCCTGTGCCAAACGGATCGATTCCAACGTGTTATTGCTGCCTGCTCCGGCAATCACGGGGACACGGCCGGCCGTGGTTTCAACAACGCACTCGACAACAGCATCGTGCTCTTCGTGGGTCAAGGTCGGGCTTTCACCGGTTGTGCCGACGGGAACGAAGCCGTGCGTCCCTTCGCCGATATGCCATTCGACAAGTTTCTTGAGTGTCTCCAGATCCAGCTCGCCGTTCTTGAACGGCGTGACCAGGGCAGTTAGGGACCCTTTTAACATGGTGACGCTCCTTCTTGTCATTGGCGGGTGCGAACCCGGTCTCGAAATAACCCATAACCGGCGGACCGGCGCCACCCATCGGGTTTGTGAATTGATGGCTGGCATTTGGGCGCTATGCTGGGCATGTCTATCCGGATTCAATTTGGGAATTGCAAGAGATGTTGCGGGTTTGGGCCGTTATTTTGTGTCTTTTGGGTCCGGTCCCACTGATCGCGGCCGATGCCGAGACCGCACCGCGCCCGCTGGCCAGTGCTTTGCATGCGATGAAGCGCGGCGACTGGGACCGCGCCGGGGCGCTGGCGTTGCGTGAAGGCCCCGCCGCCGTATCACTGATCGAATGGCACAGGTTGCGTGCAGGCATGGGCAGTTTTGCCGATGTGAAGGCGTTCCTGGCGGATCACTCCCATTGGCCCGGGTTGAAGCTTTTGCGCAAGCGGTCCGAGGCATCAATGGCCGGTGCACAGCGGGATGAGATCATCGCGTTCTTTCGCGAGGAAGCACCGCAAACCGGCAAAGGTGTGCTTCTGTTTGCGGAATCGTTGCTTGAGGCAGGAGAGCAGGGCGAGGCCCATGCCGAGGTGGTGCTGGCATGGCGCAGTTTCGATCTGAGCGAGAGGGATCACCACTCCTTTGCCGAACGCTATCGTAAGATCCTGAAACCGCATCACGAGGCGCGGTTAGACATGGCCTTGTGGCGCGGGCTCAAGCGCGACGCGGAATTGATGCTGCCGCTGGTGGACGAGGATCACCGCAAGCTGGCCGCTGCGCGGCAGGCGTTGCGCGGCCGGGCGGGCAATCCGGATGCGCTGATCGGGGCCGTGCCTGACAAGCTCAAAGACGATCCGGGGCTGGCCTATGAGCGTTTCCTATGGCGGCTGAGCAAGGGCCATGTCGGCAACGCGATTCAGCTTCTGAACCAGCGTTCCCAAGCGGACACGTTGGGTGAACCCACGCGCTGGGCTGGATGGCGGCGCAACTTGGCGCGACGGATGATGCGTGACGACGAGGCAAAGCTGGCCTATCGCATCGCCACCAATCACGGGCTGGTCGAAGGATCGTCCTATTCCGATTTGGAATGGTTGGCGGGCTATCTGTCGCTACGGAAACTGAACGATCCGGCCACTGCATTGGCACATTTCGAGAATTTCAAGGAGGCGGTGTTTACCCCGATTTCACTGGGCCGGGCGGGCTACTGGATTGGTGAGGCCCATACCGCGCTGGGAGACAAGGACGCGGCACAGGCGGCTTACGCAGAAGGCGCGAATTACCAGACCAGTTTTTACGGCTTGTTGGCTACCGAAAAGGCAGGCATCGGTGCGGATGTGGCCCTAAAAGGGGCCGAGTATTTCCCCGCCTGGCAGGAGGCCGAGTTTGCCGGGAGTGACTTGGCTCAGGTCGCGGCGCTTTCCCTTGCGATGGACGACTTGAACACTGCCGAACGCTTCATCCTACAGATTGCCGAGACCCAGGACCGCAAGGGGGTAGGGCAGTTGGCCAACATGGTTGAGGATTGGGGCGCTCCGCATCTTGGGGTGATGCTGGGCAAGGCGGCGGCGCGGCGCACCATCGTGATCCCGGCACCCTATTATCCGCTGCACCCGATGACCGATATGGACCTGCCGGTACCGATGGAAATGGCTCTGGCCATTGCCCGGCGCGAGAGCGAGTTCGATCCACATGTGGTGTCCGGTGCCGGGGCGCAGGGGTTGATGCAGGTCATGCCGGCCACGGCGCGGCAGGTGGCGCAGGGATTGAAGCTTGATCATGACCCGGCGGCGGTGCTGAACGACTGGGAATACAACGCAGTGCTGGGAAGCGCCTATCTGGCGACCCTGTCGAAGCAGTTCGAGGGCAACGTGATCATGGTCTCGGCCGGCTATAACGCCGGGCCGGGGCGGCCGGTGCGCTGGATGAAGGAATATGGCAATCCGCTGAAAGGCCAGATCGATATCGTCGACTGGATTGAACATATCCCGTTCGACGAGACCCGGAACTACGTGATGCGGGTGTCGGAAAGCCTGCCGGTTTACCGCGCCCGATTAGGCAAAGAGGCGCTGCCGGTGCCATTCTCGGAAGAGCTTGTCGGCTCAAGCATTCTGCCGCTCACGCCAAAGAGTGAATAGGCCTGCCGCCACAACCACGCCCGCGCCGATGGCGACAGGCAGTTCGATTACCTCGTCAAAGATAAGAACACCGACACCAGAGGCAAAGACCAGTTGCAGATAGGCAAAGGGCTGCACCGCGCTGGCCTCGGCCTGTTCATAAGCCTTAATCAACGTGTAATGACCCAGCGCCCCAGTGATGCAGAGCGCAATCATCCAGGCCCAGTCGGAAGTGGTCATCGGCTCCCAGCTGAGGATGCCAATGGGGGTCAGGACCACCGCGCCGACTACACCGGTCCAGAAGAACGAGGTCGCGGCGCTGTCGCGGCGGGCAGCGTAGCGGTTCATCAGGCCGTAGATGGCGAAGAGAAGTGCCGAGACGAACGGTATCAGCGCATAGGGGGAAAACACCCCCAGCCCGGGCCGCAGGATGATCAGCACGCCAAGGAAGCCGATGCCGATAGCCACCCAGCGACGCCAGCCGACCTGCTCGCCCAAGACCGGGCCCGAAAGGGCAGCGACCAGCAGCGGGTAGCAGGCAAAGATGGCGTGGCTTTCCACAAGCCCCAGAAGGGTGAAGCCATAGATGGCGATGCAGATTTCTAAGGTCAGGATCAGGCCACGGCTGATTTGCAGTACCGGTTGCGAGGTGGCAGCGGCATTGCGCAGCCCTCCGGCCTTGCGCGCTGAGACGGTTATGACAAAGGCGGCAAAGAACCAATAGCGTACCGCGACCACCATCAGCGTATTATACTCCCCCGCCAAATGGCGCGAGATGCCATCCTGCATAGCAAAGATGAAGGTGGTGAGCACCATCAACATGATGCCGAGGCGGGTGTTCTGCTGGCTCATGTTTTGGGCATCCTTGCCACGGTCATGTGGCGCTTGCGGCCAAAACCGGAGCGGCGTGATACCTCGAACCCTGCTTCTTGCAAGCCGCGCCGGACGAAGCCTGCAGCGGTATAGGTGGACGCTGTGCCGCCGGGGGCGGTGTGAGCGCCCACCTGCGCCATTAGGTCGGCCTGCCACAGTTCGGGGTTCTTGGCCGGAGAGAAGCCATCAAGGAACCATGCATCGGCGTGGCCCTGCCATTCAGGAAGGGTTTCGCGGGCGTCGCCTTTGAACATCACGAAATGCAGGTCGGGTAGGGTGACTGTTTGCTGGCCTGATTGCCAGTGCGGGGCAAGTTCGGCGCTGAGATCAGCCAATTTCGGGAAGGCGGATTGCGCGGTGATCATGTCATCGGCGGCCATGGGAAAGGCCTCGAACGTGGTGAAGTGCAACACTCCGGACTGGCCCGACGCGCGCCAGAGATGCAACGCAGCCAGGAGGTTCAGACCGGTGCCGAAACCAAGCTCGGCAATGTGGAAACCGTCTGCAAACCGTGCCGGTAGGTCATTGCCGTCAAGAAACACGTAAGACGTTTCGTCCAACCCGTTTTCAAGGCTGAAATACGGATCGTCGAAGCGGGTCGACACGGGCACCTGCCCGCACACCTTACCGTCGCGCCATTCGATCTCTGCCTGCTGGCCCATCGACCCATGATCCCTTAAGAGATTGCTGTAACGGCGCGACAATGAAGCCGAGAGGGGGCATTGGCAATGGTGGACGTGACAATCCGGGGGGCGGGGGTGTTTGGCCTGTCGATCGCCTGGGAATGCCTGAGCCGGGGCGCATCGGTGCGGGTGGTTGATCCGAACGGTGTGGGCAAAGGAGCCTCGGGTGGGGTGGTCGGTGCACTAGCGCCGCATGTGCCTGAAAACTGGAACGACAAGAAGAAGTTTCAATTCGACAGCCTGATCGCCGCGGAAGAGTTCTGGAAATCGGTGGTCGAAGCCGGTGGCGACTCGCCCGGTTATGCCCGGTTGGGTCGATTGCAACCGGTGGCGGATGAGCGCGGGTTGGAATTGGCCCGGCGGCGCGCGGAAACCGCGGCCGAGCTGTGGCAAGGCAAGGCGCGTTGGCAGGTGATCCGGGCCGAAGAGGCCGGGGAGTGGGCACCTGCAAGCCCGACCGGGTGGCTGATCCGAGACGATCTGACTGCGCGGATGCATCCGCGATCTGCTGGCCAAGCGCTGGCCCGGGCGATTGCGGCCAAGGGCGGCGAGATTGTTGAAGAGGCCGCGGATGCCGGCGCGGTGATCTGGGCCGCCGGAGTCTGGGACCTGGAGCGGATCAGTGGGGCGCTTGGGAAAATGGTCGGCAACGGGGTCAAGGGCCAGGGGGCGGTTCTGGACCTCGATGCGCGCGGCCTGCCGCAGATCTATGCCAACGCGGTCCATGTGGTGCCGCATGAGAACGGCACGGTGGCGATCGGGTCGACCTCGGAACGTGACTATGAGGACCCAACGTCGGTGGATGGGCAGCTCGACGAGGTACTGGAATGCGCCTTTGAGGCGGTGCCGGTGTTGCGCAGGGTACGGGTGATCGAGCGTTGGGCCGGACTACGACCGCGTGCCAAGAGCCGGGCGCCGATGTTGGGCGCGCATCCCATCTGCGAAGGGCAGTTCATCGCCAATGGCGGGTTCAAGATCGGCTTTGGCATGGGGCCAGGCGTGGCTCGGGTTATGACCGACCTCGTGCTGGAGGGGCATGATGGAATCCCTGAGGGGTTCCGGGTTGAAGCGTCTCTCTGACTCGGGCACCCGCGCCGCGCCCACCCACTCCGCGGTCTCCTTCGTTCTTTGAAATAAGGTGTTCGGCAGTATGGCAAGCCCGGGTCGAGGGGCCAGCCTGTCAAGCTCCCTGGGACATTTCTGGTCAAATGAAGAGGCAGGTCAGGCGGGTGTCGCTGTGGCCTGCATACATTGGCGACCGTCGGGGCCGCGCACCCAGAGGGCGGTGTCACGGCGGCAGAGTGTTGCGGTTTCGGTGTGTATCAGTGGCGCCGTGGCACGGAAGACGAAACTTTCAAGCGGGCCGAGTTGGTCGGTTGCCATCAGCATCAGGAATTGCGCCAGAAGAGGGCCATGCACGATAAGGCCGGCATAGCCTTCAACCTGCGTGGCATAGTCGAGGTCGTAGTGGATGCGGTGGCCGTTGAAGGTAAGCGCTGAGTAGCGGAACAGGAGCGTGCTGTCGAAGCTTTGGTGGCGACTGGTCTCTTCGTCGGTGGCAGCGATTGGGGGTGTTGATTGTGGCTGATCCGGCGAAGGGTCCTCGCGATAGACCAAGTCCTGGTACTCGGTAACGCAGAGCTGGTCGTCTTGGCGGATGTCATGTCGCAGGGTGACAAAAGCCAGCGGACCGGTGCGACCGGCCTTGCGCGTGACCGAGGTGATCGTACTTTGTTTTTCCGCGGGCTGTCCGGCGATAAGCGGCGCGTGGAACTTTAGCTGTCCGCCAGCCCACATCCGTCGCTGCAGGCCCATGTCGGGGATCAAACCCAGCCCTGTGCGAGGGTGGCCGTCGCGACCCAGCTCGGCCGGTGGGCGGGCCTCCCAGAAGTAGAGCTGGTGGAAAAAAGGCGGCAGGTCGTCCCCGGTTGTGATGCTGGGGGTGCGTCCAAGCGCGGCCTGGAAGGCGCGGGCATGGGAAGGGTCGAGCACGTCGCTTTGACGGATCGAAGCTGGGCTGTCATCGTGCATGAGCTCATTGGTAGAACCCGTAGCGAGGCACGACAATGGTAGAAAGCGGATTTGCGGTGCAATCTCTCGACCACCTCGTTCTAACCGTGACCGATTTAGAGGCAACGATGGATTTCTATACCCGGCATTTAGGAATGCGGCCGGAAAAATTTTTCCCGGCGGACGGAACAACCCGTCATGCGCTGATTTTTGGAGCGCAGAAGATCAATCTACACGTGGCCGGTTCGGAGTACGAACCCAAGGCGGTCGCTCCTGCGCCGGGGTCGGCGGATTTGTGTTTTCTCACCGACTTGCCCGTCGGCGACTGGCTGACATACTTGCAGGCCAATGGGTTGAAGGTTGAGGAGGGGCCGGTGCGGCGCACCGGTGCTCAGGGGCCGATACTGTCGATCTACCTGCGTGATCCCGACGGCAACCTGATTGAGCTGTCCAACGTGATCGGCTCACCCGAAAGCCACTAGCTGATTTGCTGTTCCACTTTCTGGCTGTCCTCGAACCGCTCGACCCAATGGGAAATCACCGCGCGTGCGGCCTTGGGGTCGCGGGTGCTGATTGCGCTACGCAGGTCCTTGAGCGCATTGGCCATTTCGATCTCGGACAGAAAGTTTTCCTGGGCGCGCATGATCTTTTGGTGCGGCGTGGTCAGCATGTCCGGCGATATCAACAACTCTTCATGCAGCTTTTCACCGGGTCGTAGGCCAATTTCAACGATCTCGATATCGCCTTCAGGGTTTTCCTCGTCCGTCACCGTCAGACCAGCGCCCTCGATCATTTGGCGGGCGAGTTTGCGGATTGGAACCGGGTCGCCCATATCGAGCACGAACAGATCGCCACCGCGGGCAAAGGACCCGGCCAGCAGAACGAGCCGTGCAGCCTCGGAAATGGTCATGAAATAGCGTGTGACTTCGCCATGAGTCAGGGTGACGGGTCCGCCACGAGCAATCTGTTCCTCGAACAGTGGAATGACCGAACCAGATGACCCCAGCACATTGCCAAAGCGGACCATGGAAAACCGGGTGGTTGTCGAGCGGGTCGACAGATCCTGAACCACCAGTTCGGCCAGACGTTTGGAAGCGCCCATGACATTGGTCGGGCGTACCGCCTTGTCCGACGACACGAGGATGAAACGTTCAACCTCATTGGCCCGGGCGGCATCTGCCATCGTCTTGGTGCCGAACACGTTGTTGTCGAGGCCTGCGATTTCGTTGATTTCGACAAGCGGCAGATGCTTGTAGGCGGCCGCATGTAGCACCACGTTGACATGGTTTTCAGTCAAGGCTTGGTCGACCAGGCCGCGGTCGCAGACTGACCCCAGAACCGGCACGATTTCGATGCCGCTGGTCAGTTCCTGCAATTCCTTGACGATGGTGTAGAGCGCCAGCTCCGAGTGATCAAACAAAACAAGGGATTCCGGCTTGCACGAGATCAACTGTCGGCACAGTTCCGAACCGATGGATCCGCCCGCACCGGTGATCAGGATGCGATGGCCCGAATAGGTGTCCGAAACGGTGGGTAATTCATGCTCAAGACGCGACCGCCCGAGGAGGTCGCTGAGCGATACCGGGCTGGATTGCTGGCCGAGATCGCCTTCACCGACCAGTGTCGCAAAAGAGGGAAGCGAATGAACCTCAGTGCCCATTTGACGCAACTTGTGCGCGATGCGTGCCTGCACAGTCTGGGACGAGGACGGCATGGCAAGCACCACGCGGTCGATCTCTTCATTTTCGATCAGTTCTTTTATTTTCGAGGGAGCGAAAACCGGAAGCCCTGACACCACCAGCGACTGCAGTGTTGGGTTGTCGTCAACGAAGGCAACCGGCCGAACGGTGTCGTCGGTGCGCAGGGCCGCAGCAAGTTGCTGACCAGTCTGGCCTGCGCCATAGACCAGCACACGCATCCGGTCCAACCCTGTGCGATAGATGCGGATCAGAGTCTGGCGCATGAACATCCGAACGGAAACGCTCATGATCAAAAGCGCCATGGTGAATATCAGGAAAGTGTTGCCGGTTGCCGGGTAGCTGAAAACATAATTCAGGCACAGTCCGGAAACGCCGACTATACCGGCCAGTATTGCGGTGCGGATGATCCCTTGGAATTCATAAGCGTTCAGCTTGATTCGTGTGAGGCCAAGCAAATGCGAAGAAGCAACCGCCACGCCAATCAGGATTGCCACCAGGGGGGCCAGCCGACCGGCAAGATCCCAGGTGAGGTTGTCGGCTGCGTTCAGGAAGATGGACAGGCTAAGCGCGACAGGGACCATCAACCCGTCAATCACCAGAAACGTGTTGCGTTTCTGATTGCGCGTCAGAGACATAACAAACTCGTAAATCGTCATGGAGCCCTCAAGCAACCTTGGTGTTTTGGACCGGCTGGGAAAAGTAGGAGCCAGGTCAGAGAACAAAGAAAATCTGTGTTTCTAGGAAACGAGCTTTCTCCCGATGTGTGACCGTGTTTATGGCTACCCAGACATACTACGCAAGACGGGAAATGCTGCAAATGCAGAAATCTCCCGTACACAAGATATTGCTGAAATCCCGCCGAATACACATGGAAACGTGTGATTCCGTGGGCGATTTCCCGCCCAAGGGCGGTTCTGTGGGCGCAATCGTCCGGAGGATTGCTCCTGATTGCACACGTTATGCGAGAATCAGTGCGGGTATTTCCTATTTCCCTTTCCAAACGGGATCGCGTTTTTCGGCAAAAGCACGAGCGCCTTCCAGTTGATCTTCGGAGGCGTAAAGCGTGTCCACAGTGGAGAGCTGTCGCTTGGTAATGCGATTCATGCTGTCCTGAAACTTTGCGTCCTCGGCGTCGCGCACGATGTCCTTGATAGCGGCATAGACCAGCGGCGGGCCTGAAGCGAGAAGGCGGGCCATCTTCCAGGCCTGATCCATCAGTTGATCAGCGGGGTGGATGTGGTTGACGATGCCCCAGTGGTGCGCCTCGTCCACGTCGAACCAGCGCCCTGTCAGCAAAAGTTCCATGGCGATGTGATAGGGGATGCGTTTGGGCAGTTTCACCGATGCCGCATCGGCGACGGTACCGGATCGGATTTCAGGCAGCGCGAAGGTTGCATGTTCTGCGGCGAGGATGATGTCAGCGGACAGCGCCCATTCCAGCCCGCCGCCACAACATATGCCGTTGACTGCAGCAATCACCGGTTTGTTCAGGTCGCGTAACTCCTGCAACCCTCCGAAACCGCCGAGGCCATAATCGCCATCGACTGCATCGCCGCCCGCCGCTCCCTTGAGGTCCCAACCGGGGCAGAAGAACTTGTCTCCACCACCGGTTATGATCGCGACGCGCAGTTCGGGGTCATCGCGGAAATCGGCAAAGACGTCGCCCATGATCCGGCTTGTGGCGAGATCAATGGCGTTGGCCTTGGGCCGGTCGAGTGTCACTTCGAGAATGGAGCCGTCGCGGCGGGTTTTGATCGGGTCGGACATGTCAGGGGGCCTTTCGGATAAGTGCGTCGGCGGCGATGGCCGTGTCGGGCGTACAGATCAGCGGGTTGACCTCAACCTCCTCCAGCGAGGCGGCGTTGGCAAGGGCATAGGATTGCAGAGCTTCACCCGCATTGAGGACGGCGTCGATATTGGCCGCCGGTTTGCCGCGAAACCCGGTGAGCAGTTTGTAGGTTTTAAGTTTGCTTAGGGCGCGGGCCATGTCGTTCCGGCTGGCCGGAACCAAGAGTGAAGTACTGTCAGCCAGAAGCTCGGTCATGACGCCCCCGGCGGCCAAGGTCAGCACGAAACCATGTGCCGGGTCGCGGGTGATACCGATCAAGAGTTCGGCTACACCGCCTTGCACCATTTCTTCGATCAGAAATGTGTTGGTGGGCATGAGGGCGGTGGCTTCTGCTAGCTCGCCGGCGGTGAGGTTCAGGGCAACGGCACCAGCTTCGGACTTATGGGCGATGCCTTGGCCTTTGAGAACCAGCGGAGGGGTCAGCTCATCCGTCGTTGACAGGTCCACCTCGTTTACAACAGTGACGTGGCGCGGGATGATGAGACCATGGGCCGCAAGGGCGGCCTTGGATTGGGCTTCGGTCAGGGTTTCGCTGCTGTCAGGGGCCCCGGGGAGCAACAATGGGTCGGTGACGGGGGCACGGATCGATGATGCGGCTTCGGCGGCGGAGATGGCCTCTGTAAGACCTTGGAGGGGGATCACACTGCCAGCCATCAGGGTTTCGGCCACGTTTGTAGGCAGAAGCTCGGGTAGGGTGGAGACAATGGCGACAGGGTGTCCCGTGGCGGCGCGGGTGGCCAGCGCCGCCTGGGTTGCGCAAGTCCAATCGGTGGCGTCGGTATGGGGATAGTCGACGATCAGCATCGTCAAAGCGATGCCGGGATCGGTGATGGCAGAAAAGGCCTCCGTCATTGCCTCGGTGTCGCGCCAGATATAGGTGTGATAGTCGAGTGGATTAGCCAGAGCGACCTTAGGGCCTAGGGCGGCCCGAAGGCCGGTTTTCTGGCGGTCATTTAGCGGCGGGAAGACCAGACCCCGCCCATGAGCGGTGTCGGCGGCAAGGCTGGCTTCGCCGCCTGAGCAGCTGACAGAGGCCAGCGTGTTGTCTGCCAAAGGCCCGGCAACATGAAGGAGTTTAAGTGTTTCGAGGAAAGTTGTCAGATCATCGAGACGCGGGATCCCAAGGCGGTTCAGCAATGCCTGTGCTCCGACATCGCCGCCGGCAAGCGAGGCGGTGTGAGAGACCGTCGCGGCCTGGGCCTGTTGCGAACGGCCGACCTTGAGAGCAATGAGCGGGACACCCTTGACGTGGGCTTTCTGCGCAAGGATCTCCCAGGCGCGCAATTCGGAGAACCCTTCGATATGCAGGCCGATGGCGGTAACGCGCTCATCATCAAGAAGCCCTGTGGCGATTTCGGCCTGGGTGGTTTGAGCCATGTTCCCGCAAGTTACTGTGTAGGCGATAGGAAGGGCGCGCTGCTGCATGGTGAGATTAATCGCGATGTTCGAGCTTTGGGTCAGGATCGCCACTCCCTTGTCGACGCGGCCGCAGCCGTGTTGATCGGGCCACAGAAGCGCGCCGTCGAGCGCATTGACGAAGCCATAGCAATTGGGCCCGAGAATGGGCATGTCGCCCGCCGCTTTTACAAGCTGATCCTGAAGCGATGCGCCACTGGCGTCCTCGGCCGCGGCCTCGGAAAAACCCGAGGCGAAACAGACGGCACCGCCAGCGCCGATTGACGATAGAACGTTGATGGCTTCGATCGTGGCGTTGCGGTTAATGCCCACGAAGGCAGCGTCGGGGGGGGCAGGTAGCTCTTCCAGCCTTGTATAGACCTGATGTCCGGCCAGCGCGCCGCCCTTGGGATGGACTGGCCAGATCACGCCATCATAGCCCATCTTTTCGCATTGCAGGATTACCTGACGGCACCATTCGCCGCCGCCGATCACGGCAATGGATTTTGGGCGAAACAGGCGGGACAGATCACGGGTCATTGGCTGTGCTCGGATTTACTGAGGTTGTTATGGGGGATAAGTTCAGCCCAAAAGTTGGCGAATGGATTGCAAAATGAGGCTCGGATTGTTTTCGTTACCGGTCGGCGCTGCGGTTTTTGCAGTTTCAACCGCAAATGGGCACGAAAAACTTTGCCCTGAATTCGTGACATATCAGGATGCAGTGAAACACTGCAAAGAAAGCGGACATCACCGCTTTCCTGATGATTGCGGACAACATGATCGCGACAACGATGGCCGTCCATGTGAGTGCTTACCAGGTGGCCCAGAGATGGACCTTGATGCGTGCCCTTCCGGAGAGCAACCGCAAGACTGAAGCCTCCAACACTCATCCCCCTACTGCCCGCAGCAATTCACGACTGATGATGTGGCGCTGGATCTCGCTGGTGCCTTCCCAGATGCGTTCGACCCTTGCGTCGCGCCAAATCCGTTCGAGCGGAAGTTCATCCATCAGGCCCATGCCGCCGTGGATCTGGATCGCCTCGTCCGCGACCATGGCTAACATTTCGGTCGCCTTGAGTTTGGCCATCGACATGTCAGCCTCGGTCACGGTGCCCTGATCGAATTTCCAGGCGGCCTCCCAGGTCAGCAAGTTGGCGGCCTTGAGCTCCATCGCCATGTCGGCAAGCTTGAAGCTGACGCCCTGGAACTTGCCGATCTGTTGACCGAACTGCTTGCGTTCAGCGGAATAGTCGACGGAGTGTTGAAGCGCCCGTTCTGCCCGGCCAAGGCAGGTTGAGGCGACCTGCAGGCGGGTTGCCCCGAGCCAGTCATTGGCCACCTGGAAACCCTTGTTGATTTCGCCCAGAATGGCGGATTTGGGCAGTCGGCAATCGTCAAATTCCAAAACCGCGTTGGTGTAGCCGCGGTGGCTGACATTGGTATAGCCGTCGCGCACGGTGAAACCCGGCGTTCCCTTGTCGACAAAAAACGCGGTGATCAGCTTTTTGGGGCCGCGCGGGGTGTCTTCTTCGCCGGTTGCCAAGAAGACGATAGAAAACCCGGCGATATCGGCGTGTGAGATGAAGTGTTTGGTGCCGTTGAGGATCCAATCATCGCCGTCCTGTTTCGCCGTAGCCTTCATGCCGCGCAGGTCCGATCCTGCACCTGGCTCGGTCATGGCCAGGCAATCCCAGGTTTCGCCTTTCATGCAGGGTTCAAGATATTTTTCGCGTTGTTCGGGCGTGCCTGCCAGCAGGATGTTTGAAGGCCGTGCGACGCAGGTCCAGTGCAGCGCATAGTTCGCCCGCCCTAGTTCCTTTTCGTAGAGCAGCCATGTCAACGTATCGAGCCCAGCTCCGCCGACCTCTTCGGGCATGTTGGCGGCATAAAGACCGGCGTTGATTGCCTTGGCCTGCACGTCCTTGATGATTTCCATCGGCAGGTGGCCGGTGCGTTCGATTTCGGCCTCGTGGGGGTAAAGCTCGTTCTCGACAAAGCTGCGGGTGGTGTCGACGATCATCTTCTGTTCGTCTGTCAGGGCGAAATGCATGGGCGCGGTTCCTTCAACTGGGTTGGCGCGAGTTTAAGGGGATTGCATGGATACATTGTGCGGAGTTAGAAAAAATCATGCGAAATTGGGTGAATCAAAACGCTGCACCGCAGCAGGTCGACGTGCTTTTGTTCGAGGCGTTCTCGAACCATTGCCTGGCCAATACAGTTGAACCTTTGCGCGCTGCGAACGGGTTTGCCGCACGCGAGGTTTACCGTTGGCGGTTTCTGTCGCTAGAGGGTGGATTGGTGGCGTCGTCCTCGGGGATGCCGGTGGCGACGCATGGAAAACTCTCGGACGCGTCAGGCGACATACTGATTGTGATGCCGAGCTATCGGTTTGCAGAACACGCCACGACAGCGACGGGGCGGGCATTACGTGCAGCGGCGGGGCGTTATAGTGTGATTGCGGGGTTCGATACGGGCAGTTGGCTATTGGCGTCGGCGCGGTTGCTGGATGGACGGCAAGCCACGATCCATTGGGAGGTTCTGGAGCGATTTGCCGAGGCATTCCCCGACGTCGAGGCCCTGCGCGAGCGCCATGTGATCGATGGCAACCGGATCACCTGTAGCGGGGCGCTGGCGGCGTTCGAGCTGATCATGGAACTGATCGGCGAGCGCCATGGCCAGGCGCTGCGGCTCGAGGTGGCGACCTTGTTCATGGCGCCAGAGGCGACCGGTGGACAAGGTGCGCAAGAGGGTGTGCTGGCCCGGTCACGGACGGTGGCCCGGGCGGTGGCGGTGATGCAGGAAAACATTGAGGCGCCACTCACCATTGCGCGGATTGCGCGGGCGGTGGGGCGGTCGCAGAAGGACTTGGAGGCGCGGATGCGGGCGCAGCTGGGCGCGACGCCGCAGGCCGTGTATCGGCGGTTGCGGCTGATCCAGGCGCGCAAGCTGGTGTTGGAAAGCGACATGGCGGTGGCCGAGATCGCGCTGCGCTGTGGCTATCAGGATGCCAGCGCGATGACCCGGGCGTTTCGTGAAGAGTTTGGCGACACGCCGCGGGGGTTGCGGCGGGGGTGAGTCGCTTACCGTTTTCGGGATTTTAAGCGTTCTTTCATCATGGCCTTGGCCCCAGCGGTTCCGTCATGAAAGGTCCCGAAAAACCGGTCCCAAGGCACATCGAGATTGCCATAATTTACTTCGAAGTACCGGTGGTGGATCTGGTGATGAAACATGCCCAGATGCATACGTTTTTTACCCAGGAACCAAAGCCCTTCGAACCCGGTGTGGGTGGTGATGGCGGTCAGGGCATAAAACATCAGATGAAAGATGACGTGCACCGGGTGGCTTGGGACAACAAAATGGATCAGGACGGTACCGAAATACATCAGGTGCTCGATCGGATGCATACTGAGGCCGGACCAGGGGCCAACATCGGTGTTGCGGTGATGCAGGGCGTGAAAGCGATAGAGCGCATTGGTGTGAAGCGCGCGGTGAATCCAGTAGAAATAGAAACTCTCCCAGACCGGGATCAGGAAAAACAAGGCAACGAACCAGATCGGCGAGGCGGCGAATGTGGACGAGGGGGCATAGCCGTTGGCAAGTGACCACCACATCAACACCTCGAACCCGGACCAGATCGGCACGCCTGAGGCCAAAGCCCAGATCATGTTGTCGGTCAGCTGGCTGTGCCCTGTGAAAATGCGTCCCTGGCGGGGAAAGGGACGGGGATCATATTTCTTGTCGGTACCTTGAACCGAGTAGCCGTGAAACCAGAGGTGCAAGCCATGGGCCACGAGAAAGGTCAGCACAAGGTTGCGCAACAGGATTACGAGAATCCACGCGCCGGGTTGCGCGGCTTGTTCAAGTGTCGGGCTGGCCCAGAACAGGGCGACCACGGACAAGCCAACGATGATCATGTTGATCGTAATCCAGAACCACGTGTCGAAATACCAGCGAAACACCGCATATGGTTTGGGCGGCCATTGCCACAGCGGCGACACAATGATTGGTGTCGTGGGTGTGTGGTTCCATTCCTGGCGGTCGCTCATCGTGTGTACATTTGTTTCTTGTGCGCTCTAGTGCGCTCGGTGGCTTCGGCGCTGCCATCATGAAAGGTGCCGAACCACTTGTCGAAGGGAATCTCGGAAGTGCCATAGTTGCACTCGAAATAGCGGTGGTGAAGTTGATGGAAGAAATCGCCAGAGCGGCTCATGTCATTTTCCTTCACGATAATTTTTTCAAAACCAGCATGGGACATGACCGGCGACAGCTGCTGGAACATCGCGTGAAACAGAAGGTGGAACGGGTGGGACGGGATGATCAGGTGAACGAAGTAAGTTGTGAAGTAGAGTAGGTTTTCGTACCAGTGGTTCGAGATGCCTGACCAAGGACCGACATTGACATTGCGGTGATGCACGGCATGAACATGTTTGTAGAGCGCCGGTTGATGTTCAAGACGATGCACCCAGTAGAAGTGCAGGCCCGACCACATCGGGATGAAGGCCAGCCAGATGATTGACCAGACCGGGTCTTGGGCGAAGCTGACCGTTGGAATCCAGCCGTTGGCCATGACCCACAAGATCAGGCATTGGTAGATGGTGGCCACGGTCATGGCGCTGCCTAGTGTCCACCAGATATTGTCCAGCACCTGGTTGTTGAAGGTGAAAATACCGTTCGAGCGGGTTAGGTCACGGCGGTCGAACTTGGTCTGCATGCCCTGACCCTTGCGCATGTAAAGCCACCAGTGGAGGCAACCGGCCAGGGTGGTTTGGGCCACCACATTCATCAGCCAGATGCGGAAGATCCAGCCGATCTGGAGTGTTTTCATGATTTCAAGCGGCGGCAGGACAATCCAATAAAGCAGGAGTGCGGCAAGGAATGGCACGGTGAGCGCCGTCATTTGCAACCATGCGCCGCGATACCAATCCCACACCGCGCGCGGTTTTGGCGGCCACGAGAAAATCGGGTTGAGCCGCACCGCATGCGGCGGGTGATAGTTCCATCGCTGGGCCTCGGGGTTTTGCGAGAGGTCGACATCGGTGGGCATGGGGCTGCGCTCCGGCGGGTGCAGGGCTGAAGCCCGGCCTACGGGATCATGTGGCGTAGTTCGAGCTTTCCTCGTCGAGGATGGCCTTGAGTTCGGCCAGGTGGCGGGTGTCCTGTTCGGGGTACTCCTCAAGCTCGCGGGCGGTCTTCTCGGCGACCTCGTCGGACAGAATGCGCAGAGGCTGACCGGTCTGCAGGGCGCGGATATAGGTCTCGGCGGCGCGCTCGAAATAGTAGAGCCGGTTGAAAGTCTCGGCCACGGTGGTGCCGGTGATCATGACACCGTGGTTGCCCATGATCATGGTCTTTTTCTTTGGGTCGCTAAGAAGGGTGGCGCAACGTTCACCTTCTTCCTCAAAGGCTAGACCGCCGAATTCTTCGTCGATGACGTAGCGATTGTAGAAGGTGGCAGTGTTCTGATCGATCGGGGGCATGTTACTGTCGGCCAGGCTGGCCAGAACCGTGGCGTGGATCGAATGCACATGCATGGCGCAGCGCACATGCGGACAGCGGCGATGGATCGAGCCGTGCAGCCCCCAGGCGGTGGGATCAGGCGCGTTGGGACCTTCGAGTGTGCCGGGGTCGTTGGCATCAAGGAACAGAAGGTCCGAAGCCCGGATACGTGAGAAATGCATCTGGTTCGGGTTCATCAGGAATTGGGTGCCATCATCATTTACCGCCAGGCTGAAATGGTTGGCGACACCTTCGTGCAGGTTCAGCCGTTCGGTCCAGCGGAAGGCGGCAGCGAGGTCAACCCGTTCGGGCCAATGATCGATATTGGTTTGTAGCTTTGCGATGGACATGGCGGGCCTCCCTTGAGTGTCGTCCAAGGGCAGCATGGACCGGATGCGACTGTCTTGCCAGTTTGCGACCTTGGCATTGGCGGAGGTGATAAAGGTGAGTACTTCTGCACGATTTGTTCAGAAAGTGGTGAGGTGACGCGACACGTGCGGCGCTGCACCGTTGGAGAAGCCGGGATTGAGTGTCTGTACCAAGAAAGAGACCGGTTGTTTGGTCAGAGCGGCCGTGAGGGTACCCAGCAATAGCCATCGGCATCGAGGATATGGGCCTCACGCAGACCATGGGGTTTGTCGGTCGGTGCGGTCAGGATGGTGGCCCCGGTGGCCTCTGCTTTTTGCACCGCCTCGTCCGGGTCGGTGTCATAGAGATGGATTTCAAGTCCGGCACCGCGGGGTGGGTTTTCCGGCAACATGTGCAAAAGCGGGTGTCTCGAATAGGTGCTGTCGGCATGGAGTTGGAACACCTCTTCGCCATAGGTGGCGATGGCGAAATCATCCGTGAGCTGGTGGATTCCGATGCCGAACACCGATTGCAGGAAACCGGCAGTGGCGCGTACGTCGCGTACCAGAACATTCAGGCCGAGTCCGCGCAGGGAGGCACCGAAGTCATTGGCGTTGACGGTTTCGTAATCCATGACATGACCCTTTCGTGGCGTATACTCGCCAAGCTTGTAAGCGGCTGGTGGTTATGTCAACATAGCTGACATAAAATGTGATAATGTCTTTTTCAGGGAGCGCGACAGGATGAGTGAGAGCGGACGATATCTGACACCCGAAACCGTGAGGTCGCAAGCGTTTGAAACGGGCCAAGCTGCGGTTGAGCATCTGATCACGCTTTATGACGAGGCGGTTGGATTCCTGAGCCGGCATTTCTTGTCGGCCATGGCGGGCGAGGTGCCGGAAAAGAAGATCAGGGCCTACTACCCGATGATCCGGATCGAAACTACGAGTTTTGCCCAGGTCGACACCCGGTTGAGTTTTGGCCATGTGTCGGATCCGGGTTGTCACGTCGCCACGATCACACGCCCGCTACTCTTTGCCAATTATCTTGCGCAGCAGATTGATCTGCTGATCGATGCGCACGGCGTGGCGGTGGAGATCGGGCTGTCCGAGACGCCAATGCCAGTGCATTTTGCGGTGGCGAACGACGTGAACATCCAGGTGCCGCAGCAAGGCGCGGCCGATTTCACCCTGCGCGACTACTTTGATGTGCCCGAGTTGAGCACCACCAATGATGACATCGTCAACGGGACCTACCAGCCGGGATCGGGGGGCGAAATGCCCTTGGCCCCTTTCACCGCACAGCGGGTTGATTACTCGTTGGCGCGTTTGAGCCATTACACCGCCACTGATCCAGAGCATTTTCAGAACCACGTGCTGTTCACCAACTACCAGTTCTATGTCGAGGAATTCGAGGAGTTCGCCCGCAACGCGCTGGATGACCCGGACAGTGATTATGTGAGCTTTGTCGGACCCGGCAATTGCGAGATCCTAGACGGGCAATGTGCCATCGACCGCCCGTCCAAGCTGCCGCAGATGCCGACCTATCATTTGAAACGTGCCGACGGTTCGGGGATATCGCTGGTCAATATCGGGGTTGGGCCGTCGAACGCAAAAACTGCCACCGATCATATCGCCGTATTGCGACCGCATGCCTGGTTGATGGTTGGGCACTGTGCGGGGTTGCGAAACTCTCAGGCCCTCGGTGACTTCGTACTGGCCCATGCCTATCTGCGCGAGGACAAGGTGCTGGATGACGACTTGCCAACTTGGGTGCCGGTGCCGCCTTTGGCCGAGATACAGATCGCGTTGGAAAATGCGGTGGCCGAGGTGACACGGTTGGAAGGGTACGAATTGAAACGGATCATGCGAACCGGCACAGTGGCAAGTTTCGACAATCGCAACTGGGAATTACGAGAGCATACAGGCCCGGTGCAGCGTCTGAGCCAGAGCCGGGCAATTGCGCTTGATATGGAAAGCGCCACCATTGCCGCCAACGGGTTCCGGTTCCGGGTGCCATACGGCACACTTTTATGTGTATCGGACAAACCGTTGCATGGCGAATTAAAGTTGCCGGGTATGGCTTCGGACTTCTACAAGACCCAGGTGGAACGCCACCTGATGATCGGGATTCGGGCAATGGAAGCGTTGCGTGAGATGCCGCTGGAACGTATTCACAGCCGGAAATTGCGCAGTTTCAACGAAACCGCTTTCCTGTGAGCCTGCAAAAACTGGCCGAAAACCCAAGTTTTTCGCTTGCAAACACCCACTATTCATTGTGTTGATGCCCCATATTCCGTTATATGACGGCAATGAGGCCCAAGAGATCGGGCAAGTGAAGGAGACCAAGAAATGGCAAAACCGATGACCAAGACCCAGCTTGTGGCCGCTCTGGCCGAAGAAATGGGCAGCGACAAAAAATCCGCTTCCGGCGCGCTGGATGCGATCATTGCGATCATCACCCGCGAAGTCTCGGGCGGCGGCGCTGTGACCCTGCCCGGCGTTGGCAAGATCTACTGCCGCGAGCGCCCCGCGCGCATGGTGCGCAACCCCGCCACCGGTGAGCAAATTCCGAAAGAAGCCGACAAGGTGGTGAAGATGACCATCGCCAAAGCGTTGAAAGACAGCGTGAACGGCTGATCAATCTACGATCAACAGTTTCGGAAAGGGCTGCCCAATTGGGCAGCCCTTTTCGTTTGGGTATTTACGGGTCAAGGAATTTCTGTACCTCGATGAAATAGCCATTGGGATCACGGCAGAAAAAGCTGTAGATGCCGAATTGTTCAAGCACCTCAGGCGGACCATCAACCGCGGCATCTTGCTGTACAAGCCGAGCATAAATCTGGTCGACGTTATCGGTCAGAAGCGTGATCATGCTGCCCCGCGGTTCGATCACGCGGTCCTTGAAGGCGCGGCAGACGCCAATCATGCCGCCTTCCACCCTGTAGATTCGCGCCGCTCCGGCATCGCGCCACAGCGGTAGGCCGAGAGTCTCGCCATAGAAGGAGCAGGTGGTTTCAAGATCATCGCAATAGACCCACGTGATCAACCCGTCATATTCTGCCATCATACCCACCCTTGCCGTTCGAGATGTTGCATAGTTAACTGCGCTGGACCGGGGCAAGGCAAGGCAAACACTCCAATGAACGCGCGCGCAATTTTCATGGGGGTGGTCTTTGCCTTCATGTGGTCCTCGGCCTTTACCTCGGCCCGGGTGATCGTCGCCCACGCCCCGCCGATGGCGTCGCTGTCCCTTCGCTTCTTGATCTCAGGCGTGATTGCCATCGCGATTGCCGCCGCTCTGGGCCAAACCCCGCGCCTGACCCGGGTGCAATGGCGCGCGACGATCATCTTTGGCATCTGCCAGAACGCGCTTTACCTGGGGTTAAATTTTGTGGCGATGCAGTGGGTCGAGGCCGGGCTGGCCTCGATCATTGCCTCGACCATGCCGTTGATGGTGGCACTTCTGGGCTGGCTTGCACTGAGGGATCGGTTGCCGCCGCTGGCGATCCTTGGCTTGATCATGGGTTTTGTCGGCGTGGCCCTGATCATGGGCGGGCGGCTGGAAGGTGGACTTGACTGGACCGGGATTGCGCTTTGTTTCGTCGGGGCATTTGCCCTGGCGATTGCCACCCTGTCGGTGCGTGGAGCCTCGTCCGGTGGCAACGTGATGATGATTGTCGGGTTGCAAATGCTGGTGGGCTCGGCCTGTTTGGCGGTTGTCGCCGGGGCAACCGAGACCATCGAGGTGACCTGGAGTTGGAAACTTTTTGTGGCCTTTGTTTATACGACACTGGTGCCGGGTATCCTGGCCACATGGGTGTGGTTCACCTTGGTCAACATGATCGGTGCGGTGAAGGCCGCGACCTTCCACTTTCTCAACCCGTTCTTCGGGGTGGCCGTGGCCTGGGTGTTTCTGGGTGAGAACATGGGTGCGTGGGACGTGATCGGGGTGTTCATCGTCGCGGCAGGCATTCTGGCGGTGCAGCTTTCGAAACAAAAGCCCACGCAGGCGTGAACCGCCGTGCGGCGAATGTTAGGTGACCCGCAAAGCGGGCTGTTCTAGCTGTTGGCTCATGGAATTGCTATTTGGATATCTGGCCGGGTTGCTGACCCTGATCAACCCCTGCGTTCTGCCGGTGTTGCCGATTGTCCTGGCCACCGCCTTGCAGGTCAGCCGTTGGGGGCCTGTGGCGTTGGCCGCCGGGATGAGCTTGTCCTTTGTGGTACTGGGCTTCTCAGTTGCGGTGTTTGGCCGAGCGCTGGGTCTGGATGAACAAATGATAAGCCAGGCTGGCGCGGTCATGATGATCGGGTTTGGCCTGGTCCTGCTCGTGCCGCGTTTCAGCATGGCGTTTTCCACCGCAACCGCCGGGGTTGCCGCTGGCGCAGATGCGCGGATGGATGCGTTGGACCGACAGAACCTTGGCGGTCAGTTCCTGGGCGGTGCCCTGCTTGGCGCGGTCTGGAGTCCCTGCGTGGGGCCGACGCTTGGTGGTGCGATCTCGCTGGCCTATCAGGGCGAAAGTTTGGCTTTGGCACTCGGGATCATGATCAGCTTTGCTATGGGCGTATCGACGATCATCTTGGCGCTGGGCTATGGTGCACGGTCTGCCCTGCAACGCAGACAGGCATTGATGCGCCGGATTGCCGAGAAGGCACGACCCGTGTTGGGCGTGGTTTTCGTCGCCGTGGGCCTGATGATTCTGTTCCGCGTTCACCACATGATCGAGGCCTGGGCGCTGGATGTACTTCCCTATTGGCTGACGGATTTTTCGGTTTCCCTGTGAAAAGGAGTGAGGAAATGAAACGACGTGACTTTATCGCCGCAGGCGCGGCACTGGCGCTGGTCCCGATGGCAGCGAAAGCGGCCCCGCTGGAGTACAAACCGGGTCTGGTGAAGAAACACCTGGCCAAGGGTGAGACTGTGTTTCTTGATTTCAAGGCCAGTTGGTGCGGCACCTGCAAGGCGCAGGAGCGGGTGATCAATGCGCTCAAGGGCGAGAACCCGGCCTATGACAAGAACATCACCTTCATCAATGTCGACTGGGACGAATATGGCCGCAGCGAGCTGGCGTTCGATCTGGAAATCCCGCGCCGCTCGACCCTTGTGGTTCTGAAGGGCGATGCGGAACTTGGGCGAATCGTGGCCGACACCAGCCGAGAGTCGATCAAGGCGCTGATGGATGCGGCGCTGGACGCGGCGACGGCTTAAAGTATCACGAACAAAAGCGCACTGAGCGTAAAGAACGCCAGTGACGTTGCAAGAATCTGGGCGATGGAGGCCATACCTTCGTGGCCCAATTCCTGCGCAAACAGCGCATAGACCGAGAACATCGGGATAGCGGCAGAGATCACCACCGCCGCCGCCAAGTCCGGCGGGAGCGGGGCAAAACCGATCATTGGGGCCATGATCAGCGCAAGAAAAACCATGACCGGATGCAGGAGCAGCTTGCCTAGAACGATTTGAACCGCGGTGGCACGGTTGCCCCGGAATGGTACGCCAACCAGTGCGCCGCCGATCACGAAGAGCGCCAGTGCCGAGGCCGAGGCCGCCAGCATGCCAAAGACCCGCAGAACGGGTGCGGGCATCTCGATCCCGCTGATCGACACAGCGAGCCCGGCGAGAAGGGCAAGCACCATCGGTCGCTTCAGCACGCCCCAGAGGATGTTGCGCAATTTGCGCAGGATATGGGCGTCCTCGGCCTTGGAGGCCTCCATCAGCGCAAGGCAGATCGGGATGATCACGAAGTTTTCGACCAGCATGTTGAGGGCCAGGATCTGCCCGGCGATGCCCGGAAAGGCCAAGAGCATCACCGGATAGCCGACAAAACCCGAGTTGGGGCAGGTGGTGCCCATGATCGCCACAGCGCGGCGGGATGGCGAGATGCCAAGCGCGGTGAAGGCCAGATATGCAATGGCGATAGTGGCAAGCGCTCCGACAAGGAAAACCGCCATATAGGTAAGATTGAACACGTCGCCAACATCGCGGGTTGCGACAGCGTTGAACAAAAGCGCGGGCAGGGCAATGTTGAGAACGTAGCCGCCAAAGACGGGCATCTGTTCGGGCTTGAAGACGCCCTGACGGACCGCGATGTACCCAAGCGCGATGATCGCATAGATCGGGAAGGTAATGGCAAGGATCGTGAGCATGGGCTACGCCCTCCAGTCGCCGGGCAATTCTGTACCCAACTCGGTTGCGAGCTGTGCAAGGAAATCGACCATGTGATCCACCCGCTCCTGTGCCATGATACGTCCTTTCTTGGTGCACATCCCACCCGAGAGAGCTTGCAGTTTCATGCGCCAATGGTCGAGCGCAAAGCGGCGATCATCAGGGGTGCGGTTTTTTGCAAAGGGGTCGTCGGGATCATAGAAGGGTCGGCCCATCTCGTTTGAGGTGGCAAACCAGCGTGCGATGCCAATCGCGCCAAGCGCATCAAGCCGATCGGCGTCGCGCAGGATGCGGGCCTCGTTTGTTTCGGGCATGATCCCGGCCGAGAAACTGTGAGCTTCGATGGCGTGGCAAGTTGCAGCGACTTGGCCCTTCGTCAGGCTGAGGGTGGGCAAGAGTTTCGCCGCGCGTTTTGCCGACAGAGTCGAGGCTTGGGCGCGATTGGGCGAGGCCTTGGGCAGGTTGATCAGATCGTGTAGGTAGGCCGCCGCCAACAGGGCGGTCATGTCCAAGTTGGCCATGTCTGACGCAATCGTGCGGGCGTTTTCCCAGACCCGGTCAAGATGGGCGAGGTCATGCGCCGGGTCGCTGTTCATCTCCGCCAAGGCCACTTGACGCAGGCGTTGGCGCAGGGCCTCCATTCAGCCGATCTTGCCCTGGTTTTCGCCGACCTGCCCGCGATGCAAAAGCATGTGATCAAGGATCACGCAGGCCATCATCGCCTCGCCCACGGGCACGGCGCGGATGCCGACGCAGGGGTCGTGGCGGCCCTTGGTGACGACCTCGGTTGCAGTGCCGTCCAGGCGGATGGACTGGCGCGGGGTCAGGATGGAGGAGGTGGGTTTGACGGCAAAGCGCACCACCAGGTCCTGACCGGTGGAAATGCCGCCAAGGATGCCGCCAGCGTGGTTCGAGGAATAGACCGGCTGACCGTCATTGCCCATGAAGATCTCGTCGGCGTTCTCGGTGCCCTTAAGGGCGGCGGCGGCCATGCCTTCGCCGATTTCGACGCCTTTGACGGCGTTGATCGACATCATCGCGGCTGCCAGGTCGGTGTCGAGTTTGCCATAGACCGGGGCGCCGATCCCTGCGGGGACGCCACGTGCCACCACCTCGACCGCGCCACCGACGCTGTTCTGGGCTTTGCGGATGGCCGAGAGATACTCGTCCCACTTGGCGACCATCTCTGCGCCTTGCGGGATCCAGAACGGGTTGTTGTCGATCGCGTCCCAATCAAAGGCGTCGCGGTCGATTTCGACCTCGCCCATCTGGGTCATGTAACCCTTGATCTCGCAGCCCGGCACGAGCGTCTTGATTGCCTCGCGCGCCACGCCGCCGGCGGCAACGCGGGCGGCGGTTTCGCGGGCCGAGCTACGCCCACCGCCGCGATAATCCCGGATGCCATATTTGGTGTGATAGGTGATGTCAGCATGGCCCGGGCGGAAGGTTTGGGCTATTTCGCCATAGTCCTTTGAACGCTGGTCGGTGTTCTCGATCATCAGCTGGATCGGGGTGCCGGTGGTCACGCCTTCGAACACGCCCGAGAGGATTTTGACCTGATCGGGTTCCTGTCGCTGGGTTGTATGCTTGGTCTGACCGGGGCGGCGTTTGTCTAGCCAATGCTGGAGCATTTCGGGTTCAAGAGGCACACCGGGGGGGCAGCCATCGACCGTTGCGCCGAGGGCGGGGCCATGGCTTTCACCCCAGGTGGTGACGCGGAAGAGGTGACCGAATGTGTTCAGGCTCATGTGCATAGGCTCCTTTGGGAGGTGGCATACCGTGAGCCAAGGGCGGTGCCAAGGGTTTCAGAGGACGGGAACGGGGGCCAGCCCCCGCTCCCCCGGGATATTTGGGGTCAGATGAAGGGATCATGGTGGCTTGCCAATTGGCGCGTTGCACACTAGGACGGACCTACCTCGGGGTGCCTGTTGGCTGAGATGCGTGATGCGAACCCGTTGAACCTGAACCGGTTAAGACCGGCGGAGGGAAGGTCTGGGGTCTCTCCCAACACTTGCTCCGCCCGTCGCAATGTATGGAGAGATGAATGAAACATCTTTTGTTTGCTGCGGGAGTTCTTTGTGCCACTGAAGCGGTGGCCGAGACACCCGTTCTGACTGTGTATACCTATGACAGTTTTGTTTCTGACTGGGGGCCGGGCCCCTCAGTCGAGAAAGCGTTTGAAGAGGTCTGCAGCTGTGATCTGCAGTTCGTCGGTGCCGGAGATGGCGCGGCGCTTTTGGCGCGTCTGAAGCTGGAAGGGGCGCGGACCAAGGCCGACGTGGTGCTGGGGTTGGATACCAGCCTGACGGCGCAGGCTGCCGAAACAGGGCTGTTTGCCGAGCACGGGCAAAGCCCTGTGGTGGATGTGCCCAATCCGTTCGGTGAGCCGGGAACGTGGAGCGATCAGCATTTTCTGCCCTATGACTGGGGGTTCCTTGCCTTCGTGCATGACAAGACGAAGCTGGCAGAGCCGCCGAAATCCTTCGAGGAGCTGGCCGCGTCCGAAACCAAGATCGTGATCCAGGACCCGCGGTCGTCGACGCCGGGGCTGGGGCTGATGCTGTGGGTCAAGGCGCTTTATGGCGACAAGGCCGGAGACATGTGGGGCGCGCTCGCGGACAATATCGTCACCGTGACACCGGGTTGGTCCGAGGCTTATGGCCTGTTCCTTGAGGGTGAGGCGGACATGGTGCTGAGCTATACCACTTCGCCGGACTATCACCGGATCGCCGAGGAGGATGACAGCAAAGCGGCGGCGCTGTTTGACCGGCACTACATGCAGATCGAGGTGGCTGGGAAACTGGCCGGGACAGATCAGCCGGAACTGGCGGACCGGTTCTTGCAGTTCATGTTGTCGGACGCCTTCCAGGGCATCATCCCGACAACCAACTGGATGTATCCGGCGGTGACACCTTCGACGGGCATGCCCGAGGGATTTGCATCTCCGCTGGGTCAGGAGCAGGCGGTTTTGCTGCCGCCCGAAGATGTACCGGGCATGCGTGATCAGGCACTGGCGGAATGGCGCGCGGCGCTTTCGCAATAACCAAGGGCCGATTTTTCGGCTGGGTCGCGGCGTTTGTCGTCGCGACCTTGTTGCTTGGGCCGGTTGTGGCGGTTTTCGTTCATGCGGACAGTATCAACGACGAGTTAACGGGAGAATGGGCCACCGTACGGTTCACCCTAGTCCAAGCGATTCTGTCGGCATTTCTGAGTGTGGCGCTGGCGATTCCCGTGGCCCGCGCACTGGCGCGGCGGCGGTTTGTCGGGCGCGGCGTGCTGATCACGCTTTTGGGCGCGCCCTTCATCCTGCCGGTGATCGTGGCAGTGCTGGGCCTCTTGGCCGTGTTCGGGCGGGGTGGGGTTTTGAACAGCGCGCTAGGTTGGGCCGGGGTCGAGCCGATTTCAATCTATGGGCTTCAGGGCGTGGTGCTGGCGCATGTATTTTTCAACCTGCCGCTGGCAACTCGGATCATCCTGCAAGGGTGGCAGGGGATACCGGGCGAGCGGTTTCGGCTAGCAGCGAGCCTGGACATGGCGCCGAGGGATGTATTTCGCACGCTGGAATGGCCGATGCTGTGGTCGGTGTTGCCTGGGGCGGCGATGGTCATTTTTGCCCTATGCCTGAGCAGTTTCGCGGTGGCGCTGACCCTTGGGGGCGGACCCCGGGCAACGACTATCGAGCTGGCGATCTATCAGGCGTTCCGGTTCGATTTTGATCTCGGTCGGGCAGCAATGCTGGCGCTGTTGCAACTGGTGCTGGCAGGCGGCGCGGCGGCGCTGGCGCTGTGGGTGGCAGTGCCGATGGGGTTTGGCGCCGGGCTGGACCGGGTGGTGCGGCGCTGGGAAAGCGATGGGGCGACGGTGCGGGTTTTGGATGGGGGGGTGATTGTGCTGGCGGCGCTGTTCTTGATCCTGCCGTTGACGATGGTAGTTCTGAGCGGCTTGGCCGGGTTGGCCAAGATGCCGGCAGCGGTGTATTCGGCGGCGGGCGTGTCGGTTCTGATCGCGCTGATGTCGACCTGCGTGACGATGGTGCTGGCGCTGGGATTGGCCCAACGGGCCGAGATTTGGGGCTATCTGGGATTGGCGATTTCGCCGATGGTGGTAGGGACGGGATTGTTCTTGCTGATCAACCCGGTGGCCGACCCGATGGCCCTGGCTCTGCCGGTGATTGTGATGGTCAACGCGCTGATGGCGCTTCCCTTTTCGGTGCGGGTGTTGGGACCAGAACTGCGCGCGATCGAGACGGACTTCGGGCGGCTTGCGGATGCCTTGGGTATGGCGGGATGGGCGCGGATGCGCTGGCTCTATCTGCCGCGGTTGCGCCGTCCGATGGGGTTTTCGGCTGGGCTGGCGGCAGCACTGTCGATGGGGGACTTGGGCGTTGTGACCCTGTTTGCTGCGACGGATTGGGCGACCTTGCCGTTGCAAATGTACCGGTTGATGGGGGCCTATCGGATGGAGGCGGCTGCCGGGGCGGGGTTGTTGTTGCTGGCGCTGAGCCTTTTGTTGTTCTGGTTTTTCGACCGGGGAGGGCGCGTCGATGTTGATGCTTGAAGCTGTGGTGATACGGCAAGACGGGTTTGAAATGCAGGCCGATTTCGGCGTGGAGGCCGGCGCGCGGGTCGCGGTGATCGGGCCGTCGGGGGCGGGAAAATCCACGCTGTTGAATGCCATTGCCGGGTTTCTGGACTTGGCAGAGGGCCGGGTGTTGTGGGACGGGGATGAGATTTGCGGCAAGCGGCCAGGAGAGCGACCGATTGCAATGCTGTTTCAGGATAATAACCTGTTTCCACACCTGAGCGTGGAGCAGAATGCGGGCCTTGGGATTGATCCGGGCATGCAATTGAATGTGGCGCAAAAAGAGCAGGTATTACAGGCCATTGCGCGGGTGGGGCTGGAAGGGTTGGAGGCCCGCAAACCGGGGCAGTTGTCGGGCGGGCAGCAGAGCCGGGCGGCGTTGGCCAGGGTGCTGGTTCAGCGGAAGCCGCTGATGCTGCTGGATGAACCCTTCGCGGCGCTGGGGCCTGCATTGAAGGATGAAATGCTGGATCTGGTGGGGGAATTGGCCAGCGAAAGCGGAGCGACGGTGTTGATGGTGAGCCACGATCCCCGAGACGCGGAACGCTTTGCAGATCAAGCGGTTATGGTGGCCGAAGGGCGGGCAGAGGCACCCGTGCCAGTGGCCGAATTGCTGGCAGATCCGCCCGAGACCCTACGGGCCTATCTGGGGGCTAGCAGATCCACCGTCCCGGGTGGTTAATGCAACCGTTTGTTAAGAAACGCTGGGTGCTGGCATCCGTCTGCTTTCTGTCGGGTATCCGTCTGGCGTTCGGTGGGTCAGCGAACTGTCAAGAAAGTGGTTAACAGAGCGTGCGGTGGGGGTGCTCTGTGTCGATTTGTTGCCCAAGTGGATCTTGGATACGACAGTGCCGAAAGACGGTTGTGCGCGACAAAAAGGGGTAGTTGCTTCAAGCGCGCCAAAGGCAGCAATGTGACTGCCTGACATGCTCTGGATGCGTGTGGTGTGACGGGCGTCACAGGCGCCAGTAGCGAACCTCACATAGCTTGGCTCTATCGAACACGGCATTGGGAATGACAAACCTGCCAACGCTCGGGATGAATGCATACACCCAGTGATCATCTTCTCGAGAAATGGACCCGAGTTACCCGTGTTGAAAAGCGAAACTAGAAACACGTCTGAAGGAAAAATCATGCAGTCCAATTCTATCCGCACATTGCTTGCCGCCACCGTTGCCATCACCGCTACGTTTTCGGCCGTTCCTGCCATCAGTGGTTCGGAAACTGTTCGCGACCATCGCACAAAGGTGACCGTTCGCGATCATCGTGCAAAAAGAACAACCGAAACTGTCGTCGTCGGGCAGGGCGAAAAGCCCTGCGAATACGGTGAAAACACCCTTGTTAAGATGGGGTACCGGTTGATCCGGGCCTATGATTGCAGTGGCGCGGTTTTTCACTACACAGCGGTGAATGACACGGTTGTCGTTCGCGCCGCGATGAGCTCGCACACCGGCCAGATCCGGGTCGAGACTATTGGCATTCTGACCCACTAAAGCGTTCGCATGCCGTTCGAGACGAAAGCCGCGCCAAAAAAGGTGCGGCTTTTGTTTCTCCGATTCTCAGTCATGGTTCGCCAAGGTGCCACAAGGCAACGTCCAGCGATTCCCGGCGGCCGCGGATATTAACCCGAATACGCTCGTCTGGCTCGGCAAGCCCCAGTCCTACGAATGTCAGATCAGAAAACACCCGGGATGAGACTGCGATATTGGCGTGATGGGTTTTGCCGACTTCCATCAACCTGCTGGCGACATTTACACAGTCCCCAGTGGCGGCAATCTGCTGTTGTTGATGATGTCCCAAACGTGACAACACGACCGGGCCGCTGTTTACCCCGATACGAACACCTTGGATGATCCCCTGCAATGTTGACTGCCTAATCCAGTGTTGTATCTCGCTCGACAATGCAAAGGCAGCGGTTAATGCATTGCGATTGTCGTTTTCGCCGGGATCGGGCAGGCCAAATGCAATCATCGCGCCATCGCCCATGAAATCAAACACCACGCCCTCGTGTTTTGTGGCGACGTCAACAATTCGTGTATGGAATTCCTTCAGAAAATCACGTGTTTGCGCCGGTCCGAAACGCTCTGCGGCGCCGGTGAACCCGGCAAGATCCACAAAAAGAATGGCCGCGTTCTGCTCCTGCGGCTGCGCTAGGAAGGACGGATCACGGGCGATCCTTTGCGCCAAAGCAGGGGATTGGAACCTGCTTAACTCCTGACGTGCCCGATCAAGCGATTTTGTCTGCCTTCTGTCAACGATCTGGCGGATCAAAACGAACGCGACCACGACTGGCACGCTTCCGGCAAGCGGTAGTACAATGCTCAGCCAGATACCTTGTCCAAATGCTGCCCAGACAACCGATAGCCATGCGATCAAACCGCCGGCGAAAACTGCAGCTCCTACGGTCAGGGGCAAAACGAAAACGGCCACGCTTCCCAGCATTGCCAGAACAACACCTGCGGCGAAATCAACCTTTCGTGCGGCCACATCACGTCGCAAAAGCGTACCATCCAGCAAATTCGCAATCGCCGTGGCCTGGATCTCGACACCTGGGAGTATTGGGTCAAAGGGGCTCGCAAAACGATCACCAACCCCGGTTCCCGTCGTTCCCAACACGACCATTTTATCTGTCAGCACACCGCGCGGCACCGTACCGTTCAAAATCGCCTGAGCGCTGATCGTCGTGACCGTGCCCCGATCACCCAGATAGCGAAGCGGCATATGCCACCCCAGGTCGAGGGCGAGCACCCGATCCCCAAGGCGCACACCCTCAGGCACCAAGGTGGGATACGTGTTTTGGAAAACCCCGGCCGCCTGCAACGCAAACGATGGCTGCGGTCCCTGATCCGTGCCAAACAAAAGCGGCACGTGCCGCGGTGTGCCGCCATTATCGCTGGAGATGTTGACGAGGCCGGTGCGTGTACCGTGAGCAAATCCGGGCAATGGTCCCAAAACCTCAGAGGCGACAGGAATGGGCATGCCCGGGTGGGTTTCAGTTGTGAACACACCTGCGCTGGCCAGCACATTTGGAAGCCGGGACAACGCCGAAGCAAAATGAGCGTCAGATGACGGCGAGGTCGCATCAAGAAACAACAGGTCTATGGCCAGCCCTGCGGCCCCGGCATCTGCGATATGCGTTACGATTTCGCCCAGGCTGGCACGATCGATCGGATATCCTCCGGCTGCTGCAATTGTTGCGTCGTCAATCGCGACGATCACCACCGATCCGGGTGGCGCAAGTTCGCCGAAAAAGCGGGCTCGAATGTCCAGCGTCGCGGCTTCAACTGGATCAAGAAGGGACGCCTTGCCATTCAAATGCCGAAAACCCAGCCAGCCGGACCAGAGTACGGCAGCAGACACAGCCACAAGCAATAGCCATCGCCAAGACGCTGTCTTCATCGGGCAAAACGTGCCAACAGCGCCGATATCTTTTCCTCAGGCCAGGTTTTGACCTGTACCGGTTTGTCATAGGCGATCACAACTCCCTGGCCCGCGGACAAAACCACGGTTTCCCGTGTTGTGAGAGAGGTGACGGCAACCTGACCCCGCAGAACAAGAACGGAGGATTGGTTGCTGGTCGCATCCACCGCAAAAAGTGTGCCGCGCACAGAGGCAATCGCATGCGGGGTTTTGACTTGGAATGCGCCGTTGCCTTTGGGTGTTTCGACAAGAACGGCACGGTTCTTTATCGAAACGGTTTCCGGCGGCCTGCCCCCTGTCAGCGCCCGCAGATCTGCCCGTGTTTCTGCTTCGACAACCAACCCATTTGGGCAGCGCAGAACGACACGAACCGGGTTCTTCAGTTCGGATGTCGTACAAACACCATCCTGATCGGCCAGCGCAGGTAACGGCGTCATCCCCATGATCAAACCGACCAGCAGGGCCTGCTTGAAATCTCGCCGTCTCGCGGTTTTCACGCCCGATGTCATTGTTTGAAATCCTAAAGGCCCCTTGCCTTGCACAGGGCGTTGCCCCGCACGTCCAGTGTAAAACACTAGACCCGCCACCGTCGTTTTGTAAACAATGGCGGCACGTGCCATCTGGCCACTCAGGCGACCATCGCTCAATCCAAGTCGCCTTTTTACAGTAACCTCTGAAGGAAGCATGCATGAACAATGCTGATACGATTCAGAAGCAAGACCTGCTCTCCAAGAGCTTTGTCTTCGGCATTCTTGATCATGAAATCCAGCTTGAACTCGCGGAAAAGGCACGGCTTGTACGCTATTCGGCGGGCGACACGATCTTTGATCAGGGGTCGACCGGGCAAAGCATGATGGCGATTGCGAAGGGCTCGGTTCGTGTTAGCGCGCTGGCTCCAACCGCGCGCAATGTGGTGCTTGCCGATTTGCAGGCGGGCGATGTGTTTGGCGAAATCGCCTTGCTCGATGGTGGTGAGAGGTCAGCAGACGTGCGTGCCTCGACGAATTGCGAACTCGTGGTTTTGGAACGCCGTCACGTGTTGCCATACCTGAAGGGCCAGCCAGATCTTGCCGTCAAGATGATCACCCTTCTCTGCCAGCGTCTGCGAAAATCAGACGACCGAATGATGGAGTTTGCCTTCCTGCAATTGCCCGAACGCATTGCACGAACGTTGTTGCGGATCTCGGGCGGGCTCGATGGCGACCCGGTCAACGCGAAGGACAGGCTGTCGCTTTCGCAATCGGAAATTGCCGACATGATCGGCGGCACTCGAGAAAACGTGAATCGTTGCCTGCGTCGCTGGCAGAAGGCGGGGATCATTGACCTCAGGGACGGCTGGCTGATCATCTTGGACCGAAACAAGTTGGCGGACTTTGCTGGCGATACCTAACGGCCTGTCAAATCCAAGAAAGTTGAATTGGTAGTTTTGGTGTGACGCGCATCACAAGGACGCGCGCTGTCCACTGGGTAGGTCTGGGCATCGGCGAACAAAGGGTTCGCTCCAACCTAGAAGGATCACCACAATGTTTCGCAAATCTGATTTCACAACCGCTCTCGCCGCCATACTGATCACCTCAACCTATTCGCCGGTGGCCGCAGGAACCACGCTCAAATCGGTGCAAACACTTAAATTGCAAAAGGCGTCCATCGCACCCAAAACCGCCCGGGTTCCCGGCCTTTCGTTTTCCATTGCCCGGGACATGAAATCCAAGCTCACCACGATGCAGTGGACAATGAAAGCCAGCAAGAACGGTCGCCCGATCCTCAGTGGCAACCAGTATCGGTTGTACAACTCGGTTGCCCAGGCCGGTCTGACCCGAAAGGTCCGCAGCCTGGCGGCGAACCTGGGTTGGCTGTCGTCCAAATCAAATGCCTTCAACGTGCGTATCCGCCGCCTAAACGGTAACGGTCAGGTCCGCTACGGCGACGTGGTTGCGCTCGAGGTCAAATCCTACGGCTGGCTCAAATACAAAAAGCAAAGTCACGGCATCAATCTGAGCGATGACAACAACAAACCGCACTACATCTGGAAGGTTACAGGCGGCCAAAAAGGTACCAAGCTGGTCGCCGGCATGCCGTTTGCCCTTCACAACACCAGGATGGGCACGGAAATGACCTATTGCGAACGGACCTGGGGGATCGACCTGGGATGGCACGGAAAAAGCAAGTGCGGCTCCGGGTTCAGCAAACTGTCCGGCAAGGTGTTCGGCAAGAACGGGTTGTTTGCCAGCGATGGGCTGACCGGTAAGGGCGCGCGGCTGCTGAAAGACCACATCTGTGAAACTGCCGTGTCCGCCATCGGTGGTGGCATCGGAGGCGCGACCGGCGGAAGCACTGGTGTGGTGCTGGCTGCTGCAATCCCACTGGCCATTCAGGAATGCAAAAAGCTCTGAACGCACTAATTGATTTTCAATCCGCCGGGTGTTCTGCCCGGCGGCACGTGTTTTTGGGTGTTTTCTTGCGACCATGGCCGGGCTCTCGCGGCAAAATGCGAGGGTTCGTGTGGGGGCTGTCATTGGGTGTGACGCGCGACACAAACGCAATTCAGCGGACCTGTCATGGTGATCCCAAGGCTGGCGGGACCAAACCCCAGCCACCACATAAACCGGAGAAAAACCATGTCGAATAAATCGCTTATCCAATTCACAACCATTGTCACGCTTGCGCTGACAACAACGATGTCCGCCCCTGCCTGGGCTGAAAAGAAGGTTTCCAACAGCACCGCTGCCGACCTGCAAACTCAGTGCCTCTTGGCCAAGGACGGCCGCACAAAAGGAAGCAATAATCGCTTTACCATATGTTGCTCTTTTTCTCTGGGGTACTGCATCGAGTGCACGATGGACAAAGACGAGCCCTGTGAAAAACACGAAATTCGAGAAGGACGCAGCCGGATGTTCCGTGACAAGGCCCCCAATTCGGGCAACATCGTTGCACCAAACAATAACCGTCCAACTGTAAAGGCAAGACTGTCGCGCATGATGGCCGTCATGCATTGATTTACATCGTCTATCGCAATCTTTGCCGCCTGCATCAAAACTGCGGCTGCTCTATCCGCGTACATGCCAAGCCGAGTGGCCGGAAACCACACTACACGGGTCATTTGTGCGCTGCGCAGCATTAGGTGCTGTGGGCGTTCTCCTGTCATTCGCTGACGTCGTATCCAAAGGCCGGGTTGAGCCGATTTTCGGCGCAGCACCGACCTTTGCGATCCAAAGAAAAACCCCGCCGGTTGGGCGGGGGTTTTCAATTTGTCAAACCTGAGGGTCAGAAGTGTCAGTGCTTGCCTTTGTGGGGGGCCCAGATCTTCTTGTTGGTCAGGTAGAGCAGGGTGGTCAGGATCAAGAGCAGGATCACGCCGGTGAACCCGGCCTGCTTGCGGGCCATCATCTTGGGCTCGGCCGCCCACATCAGGAACGCGGCCACGTCTTCGGCCTCGTGATGCAGGTCGTTGCTGTGACCATCTGCGAATTCCACGTCTTCACCGTAGAGCGGCGGTGCCATGGCGATCCAGCCACCGGGGAAGGCGGTGTTTTCGTAGAAGGTCGTCCCGGCCTCTTCCTTTTCCTCACCGGTATAGCCGGCCAGGATCGCGACGATGTATTCCGGACCGCCCATGCCCTTGAAGAGCTGGTTGATGCCGGTGCCGGCGGGGCCGTGGAAGCCCGCACGGGCCTTGGCCATCAGGCTGAGGTCAGGGGCGTTCGGATCGCCCGACATCGGGAAGAAGTCGGTCGGCTTGGCTTCGCGGTCGTCTTCCAGTTCCTCGTCGTAGACGGTGAAGTTCTGCGCCGCGTAGGCGCGAACTTCCTTGTCCGAGAAATGCGGACCACCTTCGTCGCCCAGCGTGCGCAGCGGCACGTAGCGCAGACCGTGGCAGGCCGAGCAGACCTCGGTATAGACCTGAAGGCCGCGTTGCAGCTGGTTCTGGTCGAATGTGCCGAACGGACCGTCGAACGAGAACTTGATGTTCTCGATGTGGCCGCTGGAGCCACCGGCGGCCATGGCGCCCCCTGCCGAAAGCGACAGGGCGGCGATTGCAGCGATGCTAAGTTTCTTGAGCATTGTTCCTGTCTCCTTACTCGGCCGGTTTGCCGTAGTGGGCTTCGAAGTCTTCTTCGATGGTTGCCGGGGCTGCGGTGGGTTTCTCCATCACGCCCAGGAGCGGCAGGATCACCAGGAAGTAGGCGAACCAGTAGGTCGAGCCGATCAGCGAGTAGGTCGCATAAGGCTCTTCCGCGGGCATTGCGCCCAGCCACATCAGGAAGATGAAGTCCAGAACCAGCAGGTAGAACCACCACTTGAACGCGGGACGGAAACGACCCGAGCGCACGCGGCTGGTGTCAAGCCAGGGCACCAGTGCCATGACGATGATCGCACCGAACATGGCCAGCACGCCGAAGAACTTGGCGTCGATGATGCCACCGGTCAGGGCGCCAGCCCATTGCACGACCCAGACTTCCGAGGTGAAGGCACGCAGGATCGCGTAGAACGGCAGGAAGTACCATTCGGGCACGATATGTGCAGGCGTCACCAGCGGGTTGGCTTCGATATAGTTGTCGGGGTGGCCGAGATAGTTCGGCATGAAGCCGACAATCGCGAAGAACACCGCCAGGATCAGCGCCAGGGCAAACAGGTCCTTGATCACGAAGTAGGGCCAGAACGGCAGCGTGTCTTTCTTGACCTCTTCCTTCGAGCCGGTCCGCACGTCAACACCGGCGGGGTTGTTGTTGCCGGTGGTGTGGAAGGCCCAGATGTGCACCACAACCAGCGCTGCGATCACGAAGGGCAGCAGGTAGTGCAGCGAGAAGAAGCGGTTCAGCGTGGCATTGTCCACGGCCGGCCCGCCCAGAAGCCAGGTTTGCAGCGGCTCGCCGATGAAGGGTATGGCGCCGAAGAGACCGGTGATAACGGTGGCCCCCCAGAACGACATCTGACCCCAGGGCAGCACGTAACCCATGAAGCCGGTGCCCATCATCATCAGGAAAATCAGCATGCCGACGATCCATGTGATTTCGCGGGGCGCCTTGTAGGAGCCGTAGAACAGGCCACGGAAGATGTGGATGTAGACCGCAAGGAAGAACAGCGATCCGCCGTTCATGTGCAGATAACGGATCATGTGCCCGCCTCGCACGTCGCGCATGATATGCTCGACGCTGGCAAAGGCGTAATCGACATGCGGAGTGTAGTGCATCGCCAGGATGATGCCGGTGACAATCATGTGCACCAGGCAGTAGGCGAGAACGATACCCCAGATCCACCACCAGTTCAGGTTCTTCGGGGTGGGGATCATGATGGTGTCATAGACCAGGCCGACAACGTTCAGACGCTTGTGCAGCCACTTTTCGGCACCCGATTTGGGCTCGTAGTGATCGTGTGGAATTCCGGACATGTGCGCGTCTCCTTAACCAAGCACCAGCTCGTCGCCCTCGAAGGCGGCGACTGGAACCCAGAGGTTTTCGGGGGCCGGACCTTTGCGGATACGGCCGGATGTGTCGTAGTGCGAACCGTGGCAGGGGCAGAACCAGCCGCCAAAGTCACCGGCACCGTCGCCGATCGGAACACAGCCCAGGTGGGTGCAGACACCGATCATCACCAGCCATTCGCCGGCTTCGTCCAGCGCGCGGTTCTCATCGCTTGCGTCCAGCGTCATGTCGTTGCGGTTCTGGGCCATCTTGTCGATTTCCAGGTCGTCCAGCGACACGGCGCGAGCGGCTTCGATCTCTTCCGCCGTGCGGCGGCGGATGAAGACGGGTTTGCCGAGCCATTTCACCGTCAGCTGGGTGCCGACCTCGACGCCCGAGATATCGACCCGGATTGAGGACAGCGCCGAAACGTCGGCGGAGGGGTTCATTTGATCGACCAGCGGCCAAACTGCGGCACCTGCTGTAACGGCACCGGCTCCTGCGGTGGCGTAGTAGAGGAAGTCTCTGCGGGTGCCTTCGTGATCTTCAGCGTGCGACACGAGGTATTCTCCGTTTTTTCCAGGCCGAAAACCGGCCTACGCGTAACGGGCCGCAGAATCCCGCAGCCCTTCGTGCGCGTTCTTTAGCGGCGGATTGCCCTTGCGTCCAGAACGGAATGGTAAATGCGCGTTTTGGGCGCAGGATTTAGGGTTTGCGGCTTGAGTGACGGCGTCAGACCGGGGTTGTTGCCGGTGTCATGATGTCGGATGGCGCTGCATGACGCGGCCCGGGCGGGCGGTTCGCGTGCAGGGTCCGTCAGAAGAATCCGAGAAGATCCTCCCAGGAGTAGTTGGACGCCAGCAGGCTGTCCCTGAACAGCACGGCCCGCTGTTGTGCGGTCGAGGGATCGTTCTGTGCCGCGCCCCATTTCACCCAAGGCAGGATATCCAGCATCATGTGGCAGGCAGGCAAACCGCAGTAATTGAAGGTGCCGTTGTTCCGGCCGTCGAACACGATGGTCGTTTTGTCATCACTGCCGCGAAGGAAAACATGTTCGCGCCCGTCGCCGTGAACCCACTTTTCCACCCGAGAAGCATCAAGGCCGATTGCGTGGAACGCGCTTTTTTGCGGGCTGAGCTTCTTGAAGCCCGAGGCCTCGAGGTCGGCGTAGGGGAAGGATGGTTTCTGATTCTTGCTGCGCGCCGTGTTCAGCAGCCAAAGCGTATAGAACTCGCCATGACTAGAGCTTTCAATCGGCGGGATGCCGGCGGTCAGGGTCAGGATTTCGCGCGACAACATCATCTTTTTCATGATCGCGTCCAGATAGGCAAGAATCTGATCCGGCGAGGTGTCGTCGTCTATCCTGTTCATGACGCCAACAATCTGCAGCATCCATTGGGTGTTCTGCTTCTCGAAAATCAGGCTGCGGTAGGCGTCCCTGATCTTGTCGCCGCCCGCCTCGTCGTAATAGTGCCAGGCGCGTATGTCTTCGGCGGTGTATTTCGGCTCGGCGGGTGTTTTCGCTGTGGGGTCCGAGGCAGTCATGGGTTCAGGCTGGGAAAACGCAGCCAGGTCAGCGCATTTTGCGAAAACGCCTTCGTGACTGTCCACAAGGCAATCGCCGATATTGTCGGGTTTGCCGTAGACAATGATGTCTTCCCCGGCTTTCGCCAATCGCACCTTGTCATAGGCGGGTGCGTTGTTGCGCCAGGTGCGAACTTGGATCCAGGTTTGCCGGATCACTTTGGTGCGAGTGAAGGCCGCAGCGGTCGCACCGCCTTGGTCCAGCGTGATTTCTTCGACGTATTTTTTACCACGGGTCAGAAGGCTGTCGTGCGGCCAGCCCTGGGAGGTAACGAGTTGGGCGAAACCGCCATGCTCGTATGCGGGTTCGCTCAGCAGCGCCGCGGTGATGGCATACCAGCCGTTGGCCGATTTGAATATACGGGCACCTTGGCCGGTTTGCCGCGCCACGGCGATGGCTTCTTCGACATTGTTTCGCGAGGCAACCTGGACCCACATTGTGCCCGAGGGTGCGGAATAGCGTCCCGACTGACCGTTTGTCACTGGTGACGCGGGTGTTTCGAGAACCAATGAATAGAGGTTGGGCTGACCGTAGTAGTTCTTGCCCGTCTTCTTGAGGTTCAGCACCCATTGCGGTGCGCCGCTCATGTCGTCACCGCTGAAATGGCCCATGCCGTCGAACTGATTGGCGGGCTGGACCCAGCCGCGCGTTCCGGCCTCGGTCGTGATCAGGTACCACCGCTGCCTGTTGTCGTGATGGCAGGGGTTGATCGACGGATCGCTTACCCCGGGCTGGTCTTGAAACTCAGGGTCAAAGAACTGTTCCAGACGGTTTCCCGACTGGAAGACGCTGTACCCCTCGCCGATGTAATTGAGCCGCCAGAGGATATCGCCCGGTCTGGGCCGCTTTGCTCCAGTAAGCCCGTCGAGGGATTTGACAAAGCGTGATTTGCACGGCGCCAACCAGACTTCGGCATGTTCGGAAAAAACCCATTCGCGCGGTCTGATGGTTGCCACCACCTTGTTGCTGCCCGGCGCTTCGACCAACGATACAGTTTCCCGCGCTCTGAAGGGGCCGCGGCCGATACAGCCTTCGCCTTCGCAGGCGCCCACGATTTTGGGGCACTTTAGCCCGGATTCTCGAACGCTTGGCAAAGAGCACATCCGATTGAACGTGGCCCGGTAAGACGACAACGTCGCGTTTACAGAGTTTGCTGGAGCCTGGTTCGAAGAGGGCAGAACACGTGACACGGGCAGTTTGAAGGGTGAAAGAAAAAGCGTCCGCCCCCGGTCGCCGTCGCCGTATGTTCGCGTTGACGACAACAGCGAGAACCCGATTGTGTCGAGCCCGGCCAACGCATCATAGGAAATCGTGACGCCTTGCGTCGGACGGCGTAGCGACAAAAGGCCGTTGCTCAAAACCGCGGCTATGCCCGAGTTTTCGCTGAGGACGGCTTTGCAGTCCTTGCACTCCTTGCCAGCGGATACGCTTAGCGACAGGTCGAATGCTTCATGCGGTTCAACGGGATTGAACTTCATGTTGGACTGTTGGCGCCCCTGAATGCCGACCAGATCAAAGGTGACGGCGGTGCTGCCGCGTCGGACACCGATCTTGAAACTGCCGGACAGGCCCTGGCCGCCAAAAAGCTGGACGGTCTGGATCGTGTCATATTCAGCTGAATGTGATGGGGTCGTCGGCTGCCCGGTTGCGGCATTTGTTTCCGGGAACCAGGCTGACCATGCTGTTCGCAATACGCTGTCGTAAGGGCATATGGTGAACCGTCTAGGCGCCGAATCCCGCTTGATTGCGGTGGGCATGTCCAGGTCGATGAAGCTTTCGCTCGAAACGATGTCGAACCTCCATCGGGCCTTGTTGCTCTGATTGCCTTCGTGGCAGGTGCCCCGAAACAGTGTCACACCATCTCGGATATCGGTTCGGGCAGTTTGGCAACCGCCCTCATGGCCCCAGGTCGTGGAGGCCCCGCGGATAATGCGTTGCCGCAGATGGCTTGTCTCGAACGGTAGTGATTCCAGCTTACACAAAGACGGATCATCAACGTAGATTCCGGTTCTCAGCGGCGTGTTCGCGGTGATCCCGTCAGGCAAGCGTGCCCCGGCGCAAGGTGCGCTGAAACCGTCGGCATTCAGCAGGTAGCGCAAGGTTGCCGTGTCCGGTTGGCCGGTCGGTTGCAGGCAGTGCTCGACCTGGAACTCCATCAGGGCCTGTCGGGTTTGTGGACCCGGATGACCGTCCATCTCGCCGGCCTCGTAACCATTGATGTTGAGCATGACCTGGAGGCTGTCGGGGTTGTTACGTAGGACGTCCACCGACATAGCCGTTGAGTCATCCGGATCGCCCAGCAGTAGTCCAATTGGGCGACGGACAAGCCGCCCGCCGGTGGATGGCCCTATTTCCAGATACGAAACCGCGGTGCCAAGGATGGGGCAGGCGCGACAGAAATCCGTGACCATCTCGCTCAGCGCGAAGCGCTGTGTTCCGTCAGACAGCAGGCGGTGCGAATTGATGTTCAATGCCCAGTTCTGTGCCTTGGGGAACTTTCGCAGCATCTTGCGGCTGGTCGCATCACGGAACGTAGCCTTAAGGTTCCGAGCGCCTTCGACCGGTGAGAAGTCCAGCGATCCGTTCAGAAGCACTGGTTGGAAATAAACGCCTGCTCCGGCAATTTCGGCGACCGCGAGATCAATTTCTCCTAACTCCTGAAAATAGTTGGCAACTGTCGTACCCGAGTAGTCACCTTCGAAGGTATAGGAAAATGTGATTGCCGCTTTCGAAAGGCCGATACGTTTGAGGCAGGCGGGCGTACGATCTTCCTTAGCGCAGGGCCGGTAGCCAATTTCGATTGACGGGTCGGGAACGATGTCCGGTCCCCATTTACCCGGACTCGCGCTGCTTGTGCTGGTTTGTACTGGTACCGAGGAGATGGTTGCCACCGGTTGAGGCGTGTCGAACCAATCGCCCGGGTTCGTCCAGTCGCTTGTCAGAACAGCCCCGCTGGATTGATCGCCCGCGCCGTAGATGTTGCCCCATGTCGGGTGATAGAGTTGCCGAACCCCTTCAAAGTGGCGGATTTCGAAATGCAGGTGGCAGCCCTGGGCGGCGCCGGTATCCCCGGTCACACCGATGCGGGCGCCGGAAACGATTGGCCCGGGCTCGACCTCGGGGGTGCCGGCAAGGTGAAAATAGGCCGTATAGGTCGGCTTGCCGTTCACTTGGCCATGGTCGATCACCACGGCATTACCGACGGCGCAGTAGTCGCGCACTGCGTCGGCGGCCGCCTTGCGTTCGCTGGCGTTGGCGCAAATCGCGTCAATGCGCGGAACGCCCCGCGGTTTGGACACAACCCGGGTCACGCGCCCGGCCCCAGCGGACAGGACCGGAAGACCGCAGCCACCGCCGATGTCGATACCGGGATGGGTGCGTTTGCCCCATGATGGGTACTGGCCATGTGAATAGCCCCCGCCAAGCTTGCCCCCGGGCACGATACGTTCGACCCAGTCCGGCGTGATCACTTGTGGCGTTGGCTCGGTGGCCTTGGCCTGTGCGTGGGTCATTGTTGGGGCGGTTTGCGGTGATGCGGCGGGTTTGGCTACGGCGGCGCGCAACGCGGCAACGTCAATCGGTCCCAGCGGCTGGCCCTGAGCTATCCTCTGTCCGGGGATCGACGTGGGGAACTCGGCGGCAATCCGGTCGATGATTGCCAGAATGTTCTTGTAGATATCTGCCCGTTCGGTTTCGGGTTGTCCGAGCGCCTGTGCATATAGGCGGATGGCCTGGCCAAACAGCAGGTTGGCATCAGCAGTGGAGGTCTGCGACGCGCCGGACGATTGGGAATTGGTTGTTTGCGACGCCAGGATTGGGGTGTTTTCAGCAGATCCGGACAGGTGCCGAAGGCTGTCGGCCGATTGAGCGGCAGCCGTGCCGAGGTTGGGAGCCGTTCGGTCAATTTGTGCCGCCACGGCGGAACAGGTGACAAAAAGAATGCCGGCAGCCATCAACAGGCTGGAGGGGCAACGTGTTGCCGTTCGTTGTGCCGACTTCGCGATAGGCGTGCGACTGGTGACCTTTATCCTTTGCATGTCTGCACCCTGGATTGAACGGAAGGGTGACGCTGTTTCGGAATTGGGCAGATCATGCAAAGCTCCGCGTTATTATTGAATTGCCACTGAAAAACACTCGGACGTGGACGAACTGGTGCTGTTGCAATAACAATGACCCTAAATCCTGCACTTGGGAAGTTTTGACAAAAAACACATTGGAAAGATACATTTGGCTGTGGGGGGCCTTTCAAATTGCTGCGCTTGATCCGTAATTTAAACCCTTGTCGAATTGGCCTTCTTTGGCTGGTTTCGGTTGCCGTAGTCCTGACCGTTTTTCCTTTCGATCCCGCGATGTCTCAGAATGCGCCGCGCCGGTCGGAATTGCAAAAGCTGGTTCAAAATGAACTGCCACCCTATTGGGCGATTTCCAAGTTTACCGTCGGAGAGCCGGAGAAAAACGTGACCGGCGACAAGAACCGACAGATATTCCGCGCCGAGCTGCAGATTGCGACACGTGAAAACCTTTATGCCCCGCTGGAACAGGTTGGTCCGTTCCAGCTTGTTGTCGATACGCTGGCCCGCGAAGATACCGTCGACCTGCATGCGGTGATCGACCTGACCTGGCAGAGCGGCGCTTGGAAAAGTGGTATCAGCCTGTCGCATGATACCCAGGCGTTCGGACTCCCACTGAAGCGGTTCGATCTGCCGCCTTTGATCGTTGGCTCACCCGAGGCGGAAAAGAAGCTGAAACAGGTTTCCGATGCCAGGCTGATCGAGGAGGCTGCGACACTTGGACGGCAGTCGGCAAAGGCGCTGGAGCGGGTTCGTGAAACCGGGCGCAAGCAACAGGATGCCTTGAAACAGCAAATTGCGGCGGACCTGCGCGCCGAGCGGGAACATGCTGCAGCCGAACTTTTGAAGATCGTGACCGAGCATGCAAAGACGCGGGGTGAACTCATTGTCCGGCAACGCCAGCAAATCTCGGAACTGGAAACCGGCCTGGCGGTCGAGCGCCAGGCGTTGGCGCGCCAGGTCGAGATGGCAACCGACATCAAGCAGAACCAGAACGCTTTGGCCAGGTTGCTTGGAGGGATTGCCCTGGCCGACAAGGCGGCGCTCGCCACCTTCCAGAAGATGCGCGAAGACCGGATCGCCCAATTGGACAAGCTACCGAAGAACTGGCACGGGCAGGTGAATTGCACGGCGAAGGAGGATCCGAACCTGCGCTTTGACCGCCGCGTTGAGCTGCAATTTGACGAGGTTTTGTCAAACGGGTTCAGGGCAAGCCTTTGGGTCAATCGCGGTTCCCAATACGACAATGCGACCCCTGCCGAAGTTGTGCTGGTCTCTGATGTTTTGACGCCACCATTGAAGTTCCGTTTCGTCGCGCCACACGCAATCAAGCTTCGCGATCCGGTGCCCCCGGCATTTGTTCTGTCTCTTGCCGAGGACGGAACCCTCGAAGGCGATCAACCCATGCAGGCGCGTATCAACAGGAAGGATCGGGAGGTTCAATGCAGTTTCAGTTTGTCCAGTTGATGCGTCAGGTCAACGGCTCTTGCGCGGCGAAGGCGGGACGCAGACTGTCGTTTGCCGTTGTTTTGACGACGAGCCTCTGGCTGTTTACCTCCGCAGTTGCAGTGCAGGCACAGGATCAGGACAACAGCGCCGCGAATATCGCTTTTGCCGAGGCGCTGCTGCTGCACAAGGATTTCGGAACCCTGGAAGGGACCGAACGTGTGGCGCGCGCGCGCGATATTCTGCGCATTCTCGACCTGATCGTTCAGGCCTATCCATCATCGCTTCCGGCTCAGCGTATCACGCAGGGTCAGCCGCTTGGCGCGATTGACGTAAATGTGCTCAGGGGGATTGCCGGCGATACGCCTGCAGCCGACCCGGCCCCCAAACCGGAAACGCAGGACGCTGCGGTCGAGGCCGTTGTGGAGGACGGGGAAACGAAAACCGCTGCGACGCCAGAACCCGAAGCCGCGGGCCCGGCCCCTGTCACCGAGGAAAACTGGTTCGAACGGGTTGTTCCGGGCGGGTCGACTGACGGGGCCTTTGAACACGCGGCGTTTCCGTCCAACGGTCAGCGCACCCATCCGGGTGTCGACATCCACGCGCCTTGTGGTGCCGAGGTCCAAGCCGCCAAGGATGGTGAGGTGGTCGCGGTGGTCAAAGCCGGTGATCCGGCCTATGCCGACATCGGCAATGCTGTGATCATCCGCCATACGACGGTTGATGAAACAGAGGTTTTCAGCGCCTATTTCCACCTCGACAAGACCCCGGTGGTTGCGTTGGGAAAGGTCACCTCGGGCACGATCCTTGGGGGCGCGGGAAAGACCGGTGCGGCCGATGCGTGCGGCGTGCATTTCGAAATCCGCCACTTTGAAAGCGAAACCTTCTTCCACCCGCTGTGGCATTCCACACTTGCATTGGGGGATTGGAGCAAGGACGAGACCTTTCTGACCGGCTGGAGCGATCCGGCCGCTTGGATCAAGTCCGAGATGTTTGCGGACAGGCTGCGCTCGGGTGGGTTTGATGTTCTGATGTCTCCGGTGGCTACGGTGGGTGGTCTGACATTATATCCCGAAACGTTGTTGTCCGAGCTGCCAGTGCGCAAGCGGGCCAGGGTGTTCCAAAACTCCGACAAGAAACACGGCGGATTTCAAATAGAGCTGAAACGGGAACAAGACGGCTTTGAGGTTGATGTTTCCGTCTTTAGTCTGGAAGGCCGGGACGGCAAGGATCTGACCAAGGCCGACAAACTAATTGTCCGCCTGGACGCGAGTCGGAAATGCAGCGCGTGCGAACCGCTTTTTTCGTCCAAGAGAACCACGACCTACGGCCGGTTGGCGAAAAGACCCACTGGTTCGGGTGAGTCAGTGTCGTTTTCTATTCCCATCGAGCTTGCCGTGCTCAGCGAAACGCTCGGCGTGACCATTCTACGCGACACGGGTGAAGAGATCTTGGCCGCGACCGATGCGTATGAACTTGGAAGCTTTGAGGAACTTGCAGACCGGGACGCGTTGAGCAAAGAGGATGCGGTGTCGATCCTGCGCCGGGTCCAGCAATGCACCGGCTGGGGTTCGAACCAACAGTTCACCCTTAGGGTTCTGCTTGGGTTCGGCAGGGACGGGGGGGTTTATTCAAGCCTGACGCACCTGATCTATGCCGACGGGATCAAGGCGGTGCCGGCAGAAAACAAGCTTCGCAGCCTGGTTAAGAAGCTGCAGGCCTGCGAAGGAGACCTGTTCAAGGTATTGCCGTCGCATCTTTCTGGACCGAGACAGATCGAAATCGAATTCGGGCAGGAGGTGAAAGCGGACAGGAAGGCGGCAAGCGAATGACCCGGCAAGTCACAGGAACGTCAAGGCGCGTTGCCCGCGTGTCGGGGGCTCAAGGCGGGGTACAGCCCGGGGGATTTCAGGGGTATGCAATGAAAACATCCATCTTTGCCTGCGCACATCTGGCGGCCGTATTCGTGGCCGGCGTTGCCGTTGCGCAGGATACCGCTGATTCCGCGTCGGGCGCGGAGGGGACATCCCCGCCCTCGTTGCATTTGAAGCTTGATGGAATCGACCGGAACGTGGCCGCGTTCTGTGGCGAACTTGGACGCCCGGTGACGCAACGGGACCTCGCCGGGTTGTCGGGTTACGAAATCCGCCGATATGCGGACGGCAAGGAGTTGTATCGCGAAGTCATCGGCCCGTTTGGCAAGACAGGCGACAAAGTTCGTAGTTCGCGTTTCTTCGCCGACGGAACCCGCCGCGCGCAATATATCGAAATTCGTGATCGCCTGTTGTGTTTGGATACGCCCGATGGACAGGAAACAGAATGCGCGCGGCCGATTGTCTGCAAGGCCGACAACGCCGAGTTTGTCGCATTCGACCGGCATGACAATCCGTTGCTGAGCATTTCCAAATCGTTGCCTGCGGATCCAGAGGCACAAGCCAACGATTGGGTACAGTATGCCCGCGGGACGGCACAGCTGTCGCTTGCAGACGACAACCCGTTGTCCGGCAGGGTGACACCGGCCCGATATGTCTTGGGGTCCAAGACATGCAACGTTGGCGCCGGGCACCCGGAAGTCGATCAGGCTTATTCCTATGTATGGAACCAGGGATCCTGTTCCGGTGGGGTTGCGCGTGGGCGCGGGGAGATTCATTTCATCGACAAAACTGGCAAGATGGGTGCGGTTCCGGTTGGCGTTGGCCGGGGAATTGAAACACGCGGCGGACGCCTCTACTGGAGTTTTCCCAAGTTCGACTACGCGCTTCGGGTTGAATGCATGACGGCAAACAAGGGTATCCCGCGCAGCGCGGAAGAGGTCGCGTCCGCGGAACTGACACTGACGATTCCTGGAAATATCGAGGTGGGCGAGAAACTTGTCTACGAGAGGCTGGCGAAAACCGCCGTGCCGGTTGCCCGGGACATCTGCCGACCCGCGCAGGACGTGCCGATTGATCTCAGCCTGTTTTTGCAGCGGTCAAAGAGCCCGTTACTGGTGGTGCGGCACCGGGCAGGCAATGTTTCGGTCCGCTCGCAAAATGCGCAGGTGTTGCGCAGCGAGCGCTCGAGGGATTCGGCGGTACGATCCAAAAGCCGCGGCAGGTTTGCCAATGACCTTCGGTTCTTTCTGGAGAACGAACGCACGCGAAACCTGCAGGCCCTGATAAGCCGGGGGGGAGAGTTCAGGAACCTGGCAGATGCGATGCGGTCTTTGCATATCAAAAGCCTGATCGCATTGTCGGAAGGGGTGACGATCACGTTTCCCTGGAGAAAACCGACCTTTGCCAGCGACCAGTTTTCAGTTGCGTGGCGTACCAAATCAACCGACCCCGTAGACGTGTTTTATACCCGCCAACCCAGCGGATCGGCATGGCACGCGCTGCGCTCGGCCGTGCCCAAGGCATCTCACAATCAGGTGAACCTTCTTGTGACCTGCCGCATTCCGAAACGGGATGCCAAGCAGTTTGCAGCGAACCGGCGCGTTTCCTCTCGGGCAACGCTGCTGTCCTTTTCGCAAGGAAACATGGTTCTAAACTGCAGAAGAAACTAATGTGGGAATCAGCGCGCGGAACGCTGCGCTGGAAATGAAGCCCGGGGGTACAGCATGAAGACTCAAATGGAACACGTTCTGCGCGTTTTGGCGGTCCTGGTCTGTGTTAGCGGCGCCGGGATCTTTCCCTCGACCGCGATGTCCCAGACCGCACAAACGACCCCCGAGATACTTTTGGAAGACGCAACGAAGCTGTACCTGACCGGGCAGGATACCAACGAGCGCGATGTGTTCGTGCAAACCCGCCAAAAGCTCGACCGGATCGTGAACGAGTTTCCCGCTTCTGACCTGGCGGTTCGGATTTTGCTGCAAGACAAGATCGGCGAGTTGGACGTGGCCGAGCTTGATCGACAATTGTCCGCCGCGCCGAAGCCTGTCGCTCCGGTTGCCCCGGCCGCCCCGCAACCGTTGCCGGGGGCAACACCGCAGGCTTCTGGACAGACCGACACGGCAGCGTCAGCCGAAACCCCTGCCCCCGGGACCGCGACAAGCCCGCGCCCGGGAATTGCGACGACAGCGCTGCAAGCGATCACAAATGCGTTGCAGCCGTCAGGCGGCGCAGAACCCGAGGCCACACCGGACGAACCCGAAACCGCCACGCAGCCGCGCGATGTCGAACCGGTGATCCCCAGCGTCTCGATCAACCCCGACGGACAACAGGAGCAAATCATCAAGATGGCGCTTGGGACGTGTTTTCGGAAACCAAGCAACATTCCTCCAAGTGAGAGCGTGGCGATCGAGTTTGCCCTTGATGGTGCCGGGCACTTGTCTGGGATTCCCAAACGCGTGGGCACATCTGCGGAAACCGCCCAGATTCGACGTCTATTCCTCAGTGGGATTGTCGCCCTGGAGGATTGTTCGCCTTATCCCAACGACGGCCAGGCCAGAGACCTGAAGGTGGTGTTCACAGCGGGTGGGGTGAAGTCCGTCGAGCGTGTCGAGGCGCCAAAAGCGTCGCCGGCACAACCCGTTGTTGCCGCTGTGCAGCCCAGTGTCGTGCCGCCAAAGCCGAATTTTGTTGTCGCAACGAAACTGACAGAAAATGCCATGAAGCTGGATCGGGACAAGCGCAGGGAAATCCAGAGGCGATTGACGCTTCTGGGTTTCGATACCAATGGGGTGGATGGCGTTTTCGGCGCAAATACGAGAACAGCCATTTCGTCGTGGCAAGAGGCCAATGGCATGCCAGATTCGGGATTCCTGTCTGGCACGCAGCTGCTTGCGCTGAACCAGGAAAGCGAGGCGCTCTATGTCGATTACATCGCGAAAAACCCGGTCAAGAAGAAGACTGCAAAGAAGAAGAGAAAGCGCCGTGTCAAAGTGTGTCGACGCACGGCTATTGGCCTTCTGATCTGCCGCTACGAGTATCGCTGGTATTAGACAACCGACGCAACCAGTCGGCAGCGTGAACGAGGATCGCCGTCCAAGTTGGCAGGGGTGCGCTCCAAGCACCATTGCGCTTTGCCGGATTGCTGTGCGAGCGGCTGCACATCGAGGCCAATTGAGAACGTGGCAAGAGGCACCAGCTCTTCGTTGGCTGCTTCACAATTAGCCATTTACCGGCACGAGTGATGCTGGCCCCTGATCAACCACTTTGCGCACTACGGCGCGGTGTATTGCTGTGCGGTATACTCCAGCACAGTCTGCCGCGAAGTGATCGTTGCAACCCGAACGGCTCAAACCGGTCCTCGACGCCGCCCTGACCCGGTTCAACATGTTCAGCCGGATGCGCACGGAATTGGAAACCACCAAACGCGCCCTGGAAGAGCGCAAGGTGATCGACCGGGCCAAGGGCATGATCATGAAAGCGCGCGGTATCGAAGAGGACGCCGCCTATGCCCTGTTGCGGAAAACCGCAATGGACCAGGGCAAGCGCGTGGCAGACGTGGCACAGGCGCTGGTGACGGCTGCGGGACTTTTGTCATGATCGGTGCGGTGCTTTCTGTCGGGTTCATTCCCCTGGTGGACGCCGCGCCGTTGATTGTGTCCCAGGAAATGGGCTTTGCCGCACAGGAAGGGCTGGCGGTGAACCGGCTTTGTCGCACAAATAGGGATGTGAGCGGACTTCCCCTTTCCCGGGACGGATTTATCCTACGGGCACTGTGACGGGTATGCCCAGAGCGGTGTAGCGATTGAGCACGGCGATGCGGACCTGGATTTCCGCGACGTGTCGGTCGGAGTCCTTCGCCATGAGGCTTTGCCCCAGCAACTTGATACAATGCATCTTGGTTTCGACGCGGCTTCGTCGGTGGTATGCGCTCCAACGTCTCCACAGTGCTCGGCCCAGATACCGCGAAGCATTGACCGCCTCGTTCCGGGCGATAGCTCCGGCGCTCGTGGGCTTGCAGGGCATGGCATTCTTTCTCGGGGGTATGACGGCATGAGCGCCGCGCGAGGCAATCGCATCATGGCCTTTTCGGGTATCATATCCCGGTCATGGTCTGCGATTTGCCCTCAAGCGACCGGATGAAAGCCTGCAGCGATTCCGGCGTCGCATCAATGCCGCCGCGCGCGAACCTGAAAGCTCCCAAGGAGGTGGCGGCGGTGACGGCTGGATGCTTGGGCCAAAGCTGCGTGGCCTTGGGTCATTGCATTCGGACATCTGGCGGGGTGTGGCCTCGGATTTAGCTGACCTGAATGGAATGGCTGTGTTTCCCGTCGGAGGTTGGTGGCGTGAAAAAGCCGCCCTTAACCGGTATGATCGAACCGTACGTTACGCGCTTATTCTCAACTTGCGCGCGGAGGAAGAAGTGGATCTCAGGACTGAAATTGAAAACCAAATAGCCGTGCCAATCGACATTCCGGCTGGAGCCTAAGCTTCACTCCTTCTCGGCGATATGCTCGCGTTCTTGCGGCTCTCCTCTTGGTTCCTCGTGACCGACGCCTGGATTACTCCGGCGATGTTGCCGATTCCGCAACCATTCGCGCAGATAGGACGAAACAAGCGTCGTTCAAGGCTTGGGTGGATTTCCCGCGTGTGGTTTGCTGACGTGGAATGGTTGCTTTCAATGAGTTGGAAATGCCTTTCACAACTGCAGCGAATGACCGGTTTCCGCCGGACCTGCTTGAGCGTCCCTTGCGATCTATCGGAAAGCTGAATGTCGTGTTTGGGCTGTCTCCGGCCGCTAGCGCGCGCTGGCTGCCGTCCTGGGCCGCGATCAACACGCCGCGCCGCCGCATGGCGGCTAGGAGCCCATTTTGGCCGATGTTGCGCAACCTTTGAATAACAGCTATGCGCAGTAAGCAGACTTGGAGGGCGTGGATTACTACCGTACCGTAACCATCTAGTGTGTCGTTGTGCGTCGCGCAGCTCTTCCGTCAAGGCGGCGACCGGCAAAGTGAACACATGCTATTCTAGGCTAACGCCCCTCTGGCCCAGAAAACACCATCTCGATGGCAACCAAGCCAATCATGCACTAACAATCGCACTGGACCCGTCAAACAGGGCTACACAAGGACCTTTCGAATGGCCTTCACAATCCGACAGCTTCAGTATTTTGTCGCCGTTGCCGAAAACGGATCCATTAGTCGTGCATCGCAATCTTTGGCAATCTCTCAGTCTGCCGTGACAGAGGCGATCAAGTTTCTGGAAGAAGACCTCGGAGTAAAGCTTTTTGCGAGGCATTCACGGGGCTTGAGTATCACACACAAAGGGCATCAATTCCTACGTCACGCAACTTCCATTTTATCTGAAGTTTCCGAAGCGCGGCGTTCGCTTGAAATCAAGGAGCAGGAAATCCAAGGAACATTGCACCTTGGGGTAACCTCCTTGATGGCAGGCTATGTCTTGTCTGATTTGCTCGCGCGGTTCCGGCGTGCGAACCCGGAAGTGGACGTGACCGCGATTGAAGACAATGGTGGGTACTTGGAGCACCTTTTGATCGGTGGCGAACTGGATGTCGCCGTCATGGTCATTTCCGACCATTTGGACAAGTTGGCGCTCCACGTTGAGATTCTTGATGTTTCGCCTTACCGACTTTGGCTGCCCATCGGGCATGATTTGGCAAAAAAGGATAGCATCAGCGTCGAAGATCTCGCTGGAGATCCTCTCATAGCATTGGACATCGATGAAATGGGCGAAGCGGCCATCAAATTCCTCGCTTCCCCGGGGGTAAGGCCGAAGGTGGCTTTCCGCACCAGATCGGTGGAAGCGGTACGCAGCCTTGTGGCGACCGGAGCGGGAATCGCTGTGCTTCCAGATCTCGTGTATCGCCCATGGTCTCTCGAAGGAGATCGGATTGAATCGCGCGATATCTCCGGGACATTGCCTTCGGTTCAGCTAGGATTGGTCTGGCGAAAGGGGTCTCCTTTATCCCCCGCGGCCAAGGATTTCATCGATATTGTTCAGGGAATCCATAGCACTAAAGCATAACCGCCAGTCGCTATCTGTTTTTCCGATATCACTTTTCTGATAATTGAATTTGCGAATTCTGAGACCCTTACACATGCTTGGCTATGTAAAAGGCCGATAGGGCCTCCCCAATCATTTTCAAATCTCAGGGAGCGAAGCATGAGACAAGTCCTAAAATCCTGTACGGCGATTACGTGCGCGATAACCATTGCAGCGCCGTCACTGGCCGCAGATATGGTCACTGAAATAGGAGCTGGCGAAGGTCAGGTTAACATCGTGGCATGGCCGGGGTACATCGAACGTGGCGAAACGGTGGAAGCCTTCGACTGGGTCACCAAATTCGAAGAAGCCACCGGTTGTATGGTCAAGGTTAAAACCGCCAACACCAGCGACGAAATGGTAGCACTGATGAACGAGGGAGGTTTTGACCTCGTGACGGCTTCGGGCGATGCCTCATTGCGCATGATAGCGGGCAAACGCGTTCAACCCGTGAACATCGACCTGATCCCGAGCTGGGGCAGTGTCGACGAGCGCCTCAAAGAAGCACCTTGGCACTATGTGAACGCCACCCACTATGGCACGCCCTACATGTGGGGCCCGAACGTGCTTATGTACTCGACGGAAGCCTTTGACGAAGCACCCACAAGCTGGTCGGTCGTGTTCGAAGAGACGATGCTGTCTGACGGCAAATCCAACAAGGGCAGGGTTCAGGCTTATGACGGCCCGATTCACATCGCGGATGCCGCCAACTACCTGATGTTTCACAAGCCCGAGTTGGGCATCACTTCACCCTACGAATTGAACCAGGATCAGTACAACGCTGCTCTGGACCTGCTGCGTGGCCAGCGCGAACTGGTGTCACGCTACTGGCACGATGCATTCATCCAGATCGACGACTTCAAGAACGAAGGCATGGTCGCCTCCGGTTCATGGCCGTTCCAGGTGAACCTACTGCAAGGTGACGGCGCCAAGGTCGCGTCGGTCATTCCGCAAGAAGGCGCCACCGGGTGGGCAGATACCACCATGATGCACGTGGATGCGGAAAACCCCAACTGCTCGTATATGTGGATGGAGCATACTCTGTCTTCGAACCTTCAATCGGACCTGTCGGTCTGGTTCGGCGCCAACCCGGCTGTTCCGGCGGCCTGTACCGATGGTCGAGGCATGCAAACTGCCGAAGGATGCACCAAGAACGGCATGGATGAATTCGAACGCATCAAGTTCTGGCAGACACCGGTATCCAAATGTGAGAGCCAGGAAACTTGTGTGCCCTACTACCGCTGGGTATCGGACTATATCGGCGTGATCGGCGGCCGGTAAAACCGACATTCAATGCCAACGCTGGTCTCCCCTCAGGGGGGCCGGCAAACCAAACGGAAATCCCATGACATCAGCAGTCTCATTTACCGGCGTATCGCGCCATTTCGGATCTGTTCGCGCAGTCGACGAGGTCGATATCAACATCGCGGAAGGTGAGTTCTTTGCCATGCTGGGACCGTCAGGCTCAGGCAAAACGACCTGTTTGCGTTTGATTGCCGGCTTCGAACAACCGACAGCGGGCGAGATATCGATTTTTAGCCAGCCGGCGCAAGGCGTGCCGCCTTACAAGCGCCACGTGAACACTGTTTTTCAAGACTATGCGCTATTCCCCCATCTGAATGTTCTAGACAACGTTGCATATGGTCTGATGATCGCGGGCATGTCCAAGAAGGAACGGCATCAGGCAGCAGAAGAAGCGTTGGAGTTGGTGGCTTTGCCGGGATACGGCGGGCGTAAACCTTCGGAGCTTTCAGGCGGTCAGCGGCAGCGGGTCGCCTTGGCGCGGGCCTTGGTCAATAAACCCAAGGTTCTTCTTCTGGACGAACCTTTAGGCGCGCTTGATCTCAAGCTACGTGAGCAGATGCAGGAAGAACTAAAGGCGTTGCAGCGCAAGCTTGGAATTACCTTCGTTTTTGTCACCCACGATCAGGGTGAAGCACTTTCGATGGCCGATAGGGTTGCCGTATTCAACGAAGGCAAGATCGTTCAGGTCGGCAAGCCGGAAGATATCTACTATCGGCCCGAAGTGCCGTTCGTTGCAGATTTCGTCGGATCGTCCAACGTGCTGCCGCCGCATGTTACTGAAAAGACGAAGGGTATCTGGGCCAATGCCGCCGTTCGCCCCGAAGCGGTAAGGCTCGGCGAAGAAGGTCTGCCTGCCACTGTCCGGGCAACCAGCTTTATCGGCACGTCGACCAGAGTCTCGTTGGAGCTTGATGGTATTCAGATGATCGCCCTTTTACCCAAGGGGCAAGCAATTCCGCCGGTCGGGGAACACACCCATGTGAGCTGGGCCGACGACGACATCCACCTGATGGAGCAGGCGGATGAGTGATGGTGTTCTTGATACAGATCGCAACGGCGTTCTGACGCGGATATCCGACACGTTGTGGCGAAACCCGCGGTTGACGATCCTACTGTTGATCGCACCACCTGCGCTTTGGCTGGGTGTCGTCTATCTCGGGTCGCTCTTTGCCCTGCTGGCTCAGAGCTTCTTTTCAATCGACGAATTCTCGGGCCTTATCATCTATGAGTTCACGCTCAAGACCTACAGCGAGTTGTTCACGCCTGCCAATTTCGACATCATTGTTCGCACATTCCTGATGGCCTCGGCCGTGACGATCGCAGCGGCAATTGTAAGCTTTCCGATAGCCTATTACGCGGCGCGTTACGCCAGGGGAAAGTGGAAGGCCATTTTCTATCTTGGCGTCATGCTGCCCTTGTGGTCGAGCTATCTGGTCAAGGTCTATTCATGGAAACTGATCCTGGCGAAAGAAGGCATTCTGAACTGGCTGTTCGAGACGCTGCATCTGAGTTGGCTGCTTGAGGCCTACCTGTCGCTGCCGATCATCGGTGGCAACTCGCTTTCCGTCAGTTGGACAGGTACATTTCTGGTGTTCCTCTACGTGTGGCTCCCGTTCATGATCCTGCCGATACAGGCCGCGTTGGAGCGCGTACCGCCCTCGATGATGGAAGCATCGGGCGATCTGGGCGCCACGCCGGGGCAAAGCTTTCGGCATGTGCTGCTGCCGCTCGCATTGCCTGGGGTTATTGCCGGATCCATCTTCACCTTCTCCCTGACGCTAGGCGACTACATCATTCCTCAGATCGTAGGGTCGTCGCGCCGGTTCATTGGTCAGGCCGTCTATGCCTACCAGGGCACCGCCGGGAACATCCCGCTGGCTGCCGCCTTCGCCGTTGTTCCGATTGTCATCATGGGAATCTACCTATGGATCGCCAAACGGAAAGGAGCTTTCGATGCACTCTGATCGCGCTTCCACCGGATTGAAAATCGCCGCGGGTCTTGGCCTCGCCTTTATGCACCTGCCGATCCTCCTGATCTTTGTCTATGCCTTCACCACCGAAGACAAATCTTATCAGTGGCCGCCCCCCGGACTGACGCTGAAGTGGTTCGGTGTGACATGGAACCGCCCCGACGTCTGGGAAGCGCTGGCGCTTTCGGCCAAGGTGGCATCGATCTCGACCGTGATCGCGCTGATCCTGGGCACGCTATGCGCCGCGGCTGTCAGCCGGACCCGTTTCTTCGGTCGCGAAGCTATCTCGCTGCTGGTGATCCTGCCGATCGCCTTGCCCGGGATCGTCACCGGCATCTCGCTGCGGTCGGCTTTTAACCTCGCCGACATCCCGTTCAGTTTCTGGACGATTGTTCTGGGTCACGCGACTTTCTGTATCGTGGTGGTCTACAACAACGCCGTTGCCCGGTTCCGCCGCACGTCGGGATCTCTGGTCGAGGCCTCGATGGACCTTGGTGCGACGAGCTTTCAGACCTTCCGGCATGTCATCCTTCCCAACATCTCCACGGCACTTCTGGCCGGTGGCATGCTCGCCTTTGCCCTCAGTTTTGACGAGGTTATCGTGACAACATTTACTGCCGGTCAACAGCAGACTCTACCGATCTGGATGCTCGAAGAACTGGTGCGCCCGCGTCAGCGCCCCGTCACCAACGTGGTGGCCATGGTTGTGGTCATCGTTACTTTTCTGCCGATCCTCGGCGCCTACTATCTCACCCGCGGCACTGACACGGTTGCCGGACAGGGCAAATAAGAACAGGGAGAAAATCATGGAAACCAACATGCTGATCAATGGTGCTTTTGAGGCGGGCACAGAGATGACCGAAACCGTCCTTAACCCGAGAACCGGCGAAGTAATCCTGCAAATGCCAGAGGCCAGCCCCGAGCAGATCGATAGCGCGGTCGCGGCAGCTCGTGAAGCGTTCCCGGCGTGGTCGCGTACCACGCCCGGCGAACGGTCGGCCATTCTGCTGGCCATTGCGGATGCCGTTGATGCCAACCTCGAAGAGCTGGCACAGCTGGAAGCCCTGAACTGCGGCAAGCCCATCAACGAGGTGCGTAACGAAGAAGTACCCGGCGTTGCAGACTGCTTCCGTTTTTTCGCAGGGGCCGTGCGCAATATGAACGGCCCGGTCGCAGGGGAATACCTTGAGGGGCACACCTCTATGATCCGTAGGGATGCAATCGGCGTTGTCGCCTCCATTGCCCCCTGGAACTATCCAATGATGATGATGGCGTGGAAGCTGGCACCTGCGCTTGCAGGCGGCAACACGGTCGTTATGAAACCGTCAGAACAAACACCGCTCACGGCACTGAAGCTGGCGAATATCTTGAACGATATCTTGCCCAAAGGCGTATTGAACGTGATCGTCGGTCAGGGCGGAAGCGTAGGTAATACGCTCATCAATCATCCGGGGGTCGACATGATTTCGATTACCGGCGACATCGCGACCGGCAAGAAAGTGCTTGTAGCCGCCGCCAATTCAGTCAAGCGCACACACTTGGAACTTGGCGGAAAGGCACCGGTCATTGTTCATGATGATGCCGATCTAGCCCGGGTGGTAGAAGGGTTGAAGGCGTTCGGTTATTACAATGCGGGTCAAGACTGTACCGCTGCGTGCCGCATCTATGCCGGGTCCAAAATTTACGACAACCTTGTGGCTGATCTGTCAAACGCTGCCGCGTCCATCCAATATGACAATGACGATGACACCGTAAACGAAATCCCTCCACTCATCAGCCAGCGGCAACGGGATCGTGTCGCGAGTTTTGTCCAGCGCGCCTCGGAACAGAGCCACATGGAAATAACAACAGGCGGCAGCCTGCACGAGGGCAACGGCTTCTACTACCAACCCACGGTGGTTGCAGGAGCTCTGCAAACCGATGAAATTGTACAACGTGAGGTGTTTGGTCCGGTCGTGTCAGTCACACGCTTTGGCGAAGACGACGATGTCATCAACTGGGCCAATGACAGCAAGTACGGTCTGGCCTCATCGGTTTGGACGAGTGATATCGGTAAAGCCATGGATAATTGTGCACGTCTCCAATATGGCTGCACATGGGTCAACACACACTTTATGCTAACCACGGAAATGCCCCACGGCGGAGTCAAGCAATCGGGATATGGAAAAGACATGTCCATGTATGCGCTTGAGGACTACACAGCAGTTAGGCATGTCATGATAGCACATTGACGGCACACGAGTCGTCACAAGTTCTTCCGCTGAAGCGAGACCGGGGTGTGAAGATCACAGCCCGGTTTTTCTTCAGGGCAACCGACCGATGGTTTCCGCAACCAATGATCGTTGCCAGAAAAGACATTCAAAATTGTTGTATATACTGACGCAAATGCAGAGGTTCGTTAGAACAGCAGAGAGAGTCTGCTTCCCATCCTAGGTGATTAAGCGAGATGTCCACTGTAGGCTGAAAGCAATCGTTGCCTGTTGTGATGCTAATGACGGGTTTGTCCCGCGTAAGAGACTTTCGGACCGACCGCAGCGAAGGTCCACTCTTCGCCCATCAGACCTCTTTTGTTTCAGCCTAAGAGCGGAGGAGGGTCAAATCTCGCAGGCAATGCTGCAATGATCGGGGCAAACCACCGTGATGCATCCGCAACAGCGATTCCGCCTGGAAAGGTCGGTCACGTTGCTTCCGTGTTGCTCGCGGCAAACTAAATGACACAGACGAGCAAAGGGGGGTCCCCTGCAAGCTATTGATATCATTTGGTTTAGTGGTGAGCCGTGCAGGATTCGAACCTGCGACCCACTGATTAAAAGAAAGAGCTCCACGGAAAGCCTGTATACTCAACATAGTCAACAGGCTGTTAAGTTGTGGTTTTCTAATGCCGCTCTATGTGGAGTGTCCGTATTGACGCTGTTTGCAGAGAAGATTTGCACCAAATTTGCACCAAGCAGTCGTTGACTGAATGTTAAGAGAAAAGCGCACAGACTGATAGGGCCCGCTGTTGTGCTAAGCCTTCCCTGCACTCCTCGAGCACTTCTGCCTGGACCGAGCAAGGCTGTCGATATACGGTGTGCCCAAGCGAGGAAGAGCAAATGCCCCGAGGTTTCACATTCATTGATCTGTTTGCTGGCATTGGTGGCCTTCGGCAGGCAATGGAGCGCATTGGCGGACATTGCGTGTTTACCTCTGAATGGGACAAGTTTGCGCGGCAGACCTATGAGGCAAACTACAAAGACAACCGGCCAATCGACGGCGACATTCAGTGCATCGATGCAGTTGACGTTCCAGAACACAACGTTCTTTGTGCTGGCTTCCCCTGCCAGCCCTTCAGCCTCGCCGGTGTGTCGAAAAAGAACGCTCTGGGGCGTGCGCATGGCTTCTTGGATGAGACGCAAGGGACGCTCTTTTTCGATGTCGTGAGAATACTCAAACACCATCGCCCTGAAGCTTTCATGCTGGAGAACGTCAAAAATCTCCGCAGTCACGACAAGGGTAAGACCTTTAAGGTCATCATCGGCGCTCTTGAGGAACTCGGTTACTCGGTAAAGTCGCAGATCATTGATGCACAGCATTTCCTGCCGCAGCATCGCCAGAGGATCGTTCTTGTGGGCTTTCTGCATGATACAGGCTTTGACTTTTCAAGTCTGGAACTGCCGCAAAAAGGCTCGTTTAAACTCTCTACCATTCTCCACCCGGAAGACGGGACAGAGGAACCAGAAGACCCATACACCTTGTGTGATATCGGTTCAGTCAACCCGAAGTACACGCTTTCAGACCATCTTTGGCAGTATTTGCAGGACTACAAAGAAAAGCATGCGAAAGCAGGTAATGGTTTCGGATGCAGTGTCTTTGGACCGAACGATGTAGCCCGTACTCTTTCTGCCCGGTATCACAAAGATGGCTCTGAGATCCTGATTGAACAAGGAAAAGGTGAAAACCCAAGGCGCCTGACTCCTCGCGAATGCGCGCGCCTGATGGGCTACCGCGACGATTTTGTGATTCCGGTTTCTGATACTCAGGCTTACCGCCAGTTTGGAAACAGCGTGGCAATCCCGGTTTTCAAAGAAGTCGCGCGAGTTATGGCTCCACACATTGCGGCAAACATTGACGCGAAGGAGGCCTTGGCTGGCTGACGTTCATGACAAGGAAACACGTAGCCGGAATATGGCTGCGATCCGATCGAAAGACACCAAACCCGAGAAACTCATTCGATGCGGACTTCATGCGTTAGGGTTTCGGTTCAGACTTCATCAGCGGAGTATCCCGGGAACCCCTGACATCGTTCTCCCAAAATACAATGCCTTGATCGACGTTCGCAGTTGCTTTTTTCATGGTCACGACTGCCGTTTGTTCAAGCTTCCTGAGACGCGCCGGGAAGCTTGGCGACACAAAATCGAGACAAACAGAAGTCGGGACTCAAACAACCTGGAGCTTCAGAAAGAGCTAGGCTGGAGAGTGGCGATCATCTGGGAATGCAGCATTCGCGGGCCGCAACGGCTTGAAGAAAAAGCGGTATTTGACTCTATCTCGCAATGGTTGTTGTCTAGCGAGGAAATTCTTGAATTAAGAGGCTCCACTTAGCGCGCGTCGTTTGACGACATACCCTCCAGTTTCACGCGCCGAGATAGGATTGCCTTTGAAAAAGGGACAAAATGTCAGACCTCATCAACCAGCCCGACGCAACCAGACTGATCTTTGGCCTTCGTGATACTGGTTACAGTTTCAACACTGCAGCCGCAGACATCATCGACAATTCAATTGCGGCGGATGCTACTGAAGTCAATGTTCAGATTGAGATCATGGAGGACGGACGAAAGTTCGTTTTCTTTGGTGATGACGGATCGGGCATGGACTACGATGAGCTCTTCGATGCCATGCGTTACGGTGCTCCTGTACGAGCGAATCTTGCCAGTCTCGGAAAGTTCGGCCTTGGTCTTAAAACAGCCTCAAGTTCGGTTTGCCGGAAGTACTCGGTTCTTTCGCGAAAATCTGGCGATGCAGTTCTAGAAAAGCTCACCTGGGATCTCGACTATGTAGCTGACTGTAACCGTTGGGAGATGCTCCGCGAGCCTGTTTCTGGAGGTGAGCGGGAAACCTTCGAAGAATTGTGTGGCAAACGCGGGACGCTTGTTATCTGGGAGAATTGTGACCGAATACTAGCCAGGGAATATGATGAGCCAGGCGGTGCCAAAGAACGTCTTGCAATCGGTCAGCTTTACAGACGTCTGAAGGAGCACGTTTCAGTTATTTACTATAGGTTCCTCGACCACGAAGATGATCGGCAGCGCAACATCACGATCTCCATCAACGGAGAGGCGGTTGAACCATGGAATCCATTTTACCCAGAGAAAGCTGACCAAGTTCTTCCGGAAGTACAGCAAACCCTCGAAATCGAGACTGAGGACGGAGAGATCGAGACTGCGCATATTCGCGCTTGGATTCTCCCGAATAGCAGGGATCTGACGGATGAAGAAAAGAAAATCGCCAGGATAACCAACCGGGGACAGGGTTTTTACATTCATCGCGAAGGCCGCCTCATCCAACAGGGCGGTTGGTTGGGCGTGTTTGGGGCGGTGGAGCCACACTACTCGTTGCTACGTGTCGAGTTCGACTTCGACCACAAGCTGGACGACGCTTTCCATGTGCCGGTGGACAAATCGAAAATTCGGTTTGATCCTGCTCTTGAAGAGGCACTCAAGGAGTTGCTTGCACCTACCTACAGAGAAGCGGGCAACCGGTACCGACGAAAAGAACGCGCAGTTATTGTTGAACGTGGCGTCGATCATACGAGCTCCAACAAAGCCATAGGCGGAACGCCGAACACCAAAAAACCGGCAATTCTGTCTGCGGATCCTTCTGGAAAATCTGTGACCCTCGACAACAATAGAGGTGCAGGGATCAATCTCCGAGTACATATCGACAAGAGCGTTGATCCGGACAACATCCACGTTGAGGCGTCAGAAAGCATTACCAGCGGGCATCTCTGGGAACCGGCGATGCGGAAGGACGACGACGGCGCACTTGTTCCGGGTGTCAGCATAAACAAACACCATGATTTTTATCAGAAGATATATCAACGTGCAGCTGCGAGCGGTTACGCCGTTGAGGGCATGGATCTGCTGCTATGGGCATTCGCTGTCGCTGAACAGAACAACACGAACTCAGAGCTCGAGGATATCTTTGAAGACATACGCGAAGAGATTTCAAGCAATCTGAAGAAGTTGTTACGTGAGGTGCCGCTTCCCGATGAAGAGGATATGGCGGAAGCAGACCTGCAGGACGAGTAAATGCTCGAACACAAAAAACGTCTTATCCTGGAGGAAGTAGCGGCAGGCACCGGCGCCAGCATAAGGATGGAAGAGGACGCTCATGGCATTCAATCCGGGCTAGTTCTGTCGTTTCTGGACCTGAGGAGATCGCACAGTCCGGCAGTAACGCTTCGCCCCAAGGGCCTGAACGGCTTCGTTGCACAACTGACATTTGGAAATTTTGCCGCAGACACGATCAAGCAAATGCAAAATGCAAGTGACGAAGAGATCCAACTTGCAAGAGCGCTGATTGCGTCCGTCAGGAAAGACGACTCCATTTCGGTCGTTGTAGGCGGGCAGCAAAGCCTAACCTCTTGGGAGCTCACTAACGGGCAGTTCACGATCACGGCCCAAAAGCGTGGGTTGCAGAACCGGTACGATGAGGACGTAATCGTCGAAACCTGTCGTGACTTAGTCACTCCCATGCTGGCGGCTATGGCTGAGCTCTACGGTTATGACGCTGCCGATAGCACGGCTATGCAGGAGGAAGAGGCGGCAAAAGAGGGTGCGGTTTCCGTCCTTGAAGTGAGGAGAAGGGAACGCAATCCGCGAAACAGGCTATTGTGCCTGCGAATCCACGGCGCGTACTGCAAAATCTGTAAATGTGACCCAAAAGCAGTTTACGGAGAAGCCGGCGAGATAATTGAAGTTCATCACCTTCAACCGCTTTCGCTTTCCGACGAACCCCGAGTTTACGATCCTACAACCGATTTGATCCCGCTCTGTCCAAACTGCCATAGCGCGGTGCATACCCGTCGCCCGGTACCGTGGACTCCCGAGCAGGTCGCAGAGATGATGAAACAAAATGGCTAGAGGCGTTGAGCATTTCCCCTTCCTGTTTCGGGAGCTCGCGGCCTCTCCCCCTGAAGGTTTTGAGATTTCCCAACGGCTGCTCGAACCAGAAATTCTGCTTGAGAAGTCGGGGGACCGGTTCCGGGCAATTCTCACTGGTACAAAAACCATCAAAGGTGAAAAGAAAACTTGGAAAGCCACAAGCCCGGAGGCAAACTGGGTTGCAGATGGACATACCATCCATCCACTTCCGCACGACATTCCATCCTTTTTCCGTAAAGCAATCGACGGCTGCGACCCAGATAATCTGGTGTTTTCGCAAGTTGTTGCACTCATGCGCGAAGCTGACCAAGAGATCCCCATTCGAGCAGATGACAGTGTGTTCCGACCAGCAAAAGCTGTCGCTGACGAAGAAGTTGGTAGCCAACAGATTGACGGGTTGAATGCTACTCTTTTTCCTTATCAGGCGAATGGCGTAAGCTGGATGGATCGGACGATTGCCCACACAGGCGGGCTTATTCTCGCTGACGAAATGGGCCTTGGAAAGACGATCCAGATAATTGCTCTGCTTCTGCTGCAAAGCCCCTCTACGCAGCATCCAGCACTTATCATTTGCCCGACGAGCCTTATCGCCAACTGGCGGTCGGAGATATTCCGTTTCGCCCCGACACTATCAATACTGATTCATCGCGGTGGGAAAAGGACCGGTGTAAGCAGCGGGCTGCAACGGGCGCAGGTTGTCCTTTCAACCTACGACACGGTTGTAAACGACGTAGCAATATTTGAAGGAGTTGAGTGGTCCTGGCTGATTTGCGATGAAGCGCAGGCCTTGAAAAACCCAGATTCCGGACGGCGTCAGCATATCGCAAGGCTTCCTCGACAGCGAACAATACCAATGACAGGTACACCTGTCGAAACATCACTTCTTGACCTCTGGTCACTCGCCGACCTAGCCATTCCCGGCCTGTTACGGGAGCGCGAAGTATTCGAGATTGACTTCCCAAACACGGAGGATGCGGCACGAGAACTCGCGTGGTTAACGGATCCGGTTGTTCTTCGACGGGAGGTCAAGGATGTCGCTTCTGATCTTCCTGATCGAATTGACATTGATGTTCCGATCGACCTCGGTTCGAGGCTTGCGACGCTCTATGATGAGGTTCTGGACAATACACTTGAGAAATATCCAACTGCTGGCGCATTGGTGGCAACCGGGCAGCTTCAGTTGTTCTGTGCACACCCTTGGCTTCAGTACGAAGGCGGTGACGCGAAAGACGCAGAGACCGCGCTTGTACGCTCTTCCGACAAAGACCTTCTGACACCCAAAATCGAGCGCACGACCGCAATTCTGAAGGAAGCATTTGCAGCAAGAAAGAAAGTGCTGATTTTCGCCATTTTCAACCGATGTGGCGAAATCATTCGTGAGGCGGCAGACCGTCAGATTCCTGAAGCTTATTGGGGTGCAATCAATGGGAGCACGCCGCAGGAAGAACGACAGAAGATCGTTAATGAGTTCAGCGCGCACGAAGGCCCCGGATGTCTCGTGCTCAACCCTAAAGCAGCCGGCGCGGGGTTAAATATTACCGCTGCAACAATTGTGATCCATTACACGCAATCTTGGAATCCGGCTCTTGAGAAACAGGCAAGCGCCAGGGCCCACCGCAGGGGGCAGACTGAGCCGGTATACATCTACCGGCTGTTCTATGAGCACACTGTCGAGCGGGTTATGATCGACCGCTCCGAATGGAGAAAAGCCCTCGGTAACGAAGCCGTCCCGGTTTCGACACGTGACTCGGACGACCTCAAGCGAGCGCTATCAATCCGACCAGGAGGAACTGAATGAGCAACGAAATGACTTTCGAGAAAGAGTTAACCGCAAACGATACTGGTGAGACAAAGTCCCATCAGGCTGGAATACACATTCCGAAATGCCAAAAAGATCTCCTCGCATTCCTGCCTGAGCTCGATCCGTCGACTAAGAACCCTGATGCCTGGCTTGTAGCGACCGATGATGAAGGCATAGAGTGGAAATTCCGATACGTGTACTACAATAACAAATTCCACTCGGACCGAGGTACCCGCGACGAATATCGGATAACGCACATGACAAAAGCGTTAAGAGCACTTGGAGCGCGGGAAGGTGAAATTCTGTCTATCTCGGGGATACCGCGCTCTGGCAGAATTCGCATTAAAATCAGGCGTGAAAACGACTCAAAAACCGAAGTGCCTCAACCAGTAAGAGTAAAACTGGTAGGCTGGCGGAGGGTTCATTAAATACCCACACAAGTGGCTGGCTGCTAGAAACACTATTCTTGAACCTATGATCATCAGACGCGTGCTGTAGTTGCTGTCTTAGTGCAAATACTTGCACAAGCCCTGCTGCGAAATTGAGAAAATGCTGAGTTTCGGCCACAGCTGCCGTTGACCACAACTGATCCATGCTGCGGTGCGGCCCCTCAAACCGGACCTCGATCGATCGCACAGCATTCTGTTTTTTTAGCGAGTCTGCTCAGCGGACAGCTGCCTACGGAGCTAGTCGCTCGCCACTTGACTTGCGGGTCATAGGTCAGCCCGCCTTCCCAACGATTCAATTATTTGGTTAACGACTCGGTTTCGAAGTTTGTCCGGGTGATTCAACCATTCTTCGCCTTTGACACATGGCATTCCGGTGTTTTCTTCCTGGTTGAAACGCTCCAATACTTGCGCAACTTCCTCATCATGCGCTTCGCAATAGACCTGTGCCCACCAAACTTCGATATCTGGGTTCTTTGGGCGCATTATTCGTTCGAAGGCTTCGAGCTCTTCCAGAGTTCCGTTTCCAAGGCGGTCTTGAAAGAACATTAAGAAAGCATCAAATTCGTCCCCAGAGGTGTCGAGTATGCTTTCGACAATCGTTTTCTCGGGAACACGACGGTTTTCGTAGTGCTCAAACATGAAGAATTCGATTCGACCCTGACCGAGCCGCGAAGCCAGTCCAACGGCTTCACGGTAGGGTTCTAGTCCGGCTACCGGAGATGAAACAAAGACCTTGAACAATGAACCTAGCCTCTCGGCTTATCAAGCAAATAATCCTCAGTCAGGATCATGAAATACGATGCTTCGTCAAAAGATCGAAAGCGGAAGCAATAAATTAGCTCGTCTAGCTTTTGCTGAGAGACCTCGACACTATCGATTCCGAGCTCCAAGAGCGCACAGTTCAGTGCGTAAATCTCGTTGATATTGGCAACGATTGTGCTGTGAGGTTTGTTCTCAACCTCTTCAGCAAGGCTTAGAACCGAAACTGGTTTATAACGTAATATCCACTTGACCATATAGGCCGCAGCTTTCGAACCGTTAATATTCACGGTCGAATGGAGAATGTGGCTCCACTCAGGTGAAAGCGGCGAAAGAGACCCTAGGTCTTCAATTCCGTACTTCGCAAGGGCAGACTCCAAGTTCGGGCCAACTTCATCGGGGTCAAAGTGGTAGTCTTTGTATCTAATTGTATCGAGATAGTATGAGCGAACCGCCTCTGCGAGCGCTGCGTGGTCAACTACGACTGTAGATCCATGATGTGTTGCCTCGACGATGTCAGAGATCTTATTGAACACATCAATTAGTGTAGCGTACCGCTGAGGTTCACGGGGCTCATAGTGCTCGCGGTAAATCTCACGAATTCTGGCTGAAACGCTCCCTAAAGCTCTCATGTTGGGGAGCGCCTAGCCGTTGAGAACCAGTGTCCGCTCAATATTGAGTGCTAACAACTGCTTTTCATCATTTTTGAGTGGGCGACGGTACGGGCTGTCGACGCCGTTGTTTTTCATACCGCGCACGGGAGGACGGTTCGGCTGGAGGACCGTTCTGCAAAGCTCAGCCGCTCGAACCCCTTTTACTCGAGGAGCGTTTGGATATAACATCTTAGCCTCTTCTCGCCGTGCCATTGGAGAGCCTTTTGCACTTGCCTCTCGTGCGCACAGCCGTGCTGTAAAATTCTTAAGCTCGGCTGTTAGCTCGCTCTCTCTTGTTTTACAAGCCATAAGTGGCAGTTTGGCGCACTAAAATCAAGGAATACTTGTGATCAGGCCGACGGAATCTACGAGATGTTGATCTTCACGCACCGGGACGAAGAAGCAGCCTCGGCGCGAAAAACCTTAGAACAGGCAACACACACGTGTGCGGCGAGAGCTTCGTAACCGTAGTCCCGGACATCCTGAGCAGCAAGCAAAAGCCCGCGGAAAAGCGAGGGATGCTCGGGCACTTGAGTAACGCTGAAGCTGGCACGACCGCACAAAGACAAACAGAAGCAGCGAGGTATGGCGTTGCGTTCTCTGATTGTGAGTCTGGAGCCTAGTCTTCAGCTAAGATTTCTGCTTAGCTTACTACGACGAATATGGAGACGTGCGCCTTGAGAACAAATGGATTTTTTGTCGAAATCTTTGACTTCGTATTCAAAGCTGTAATTAGGGCGGATCCAGGGGAAATCCTAAAACTTGCAGCAACCAAGTCTTTTCAGTTGAAATTTGTGAAAATAGGTCCTCAGAATCCCCGAAATCTGAAAATAATAAATGACACCATAGACGTCTTTATTATCCTGAAGTGGGCGCTTCTCGGATGTCTGATATGTTGGAACCTCGATTTCTTTCTGTCGGACAAGTTGGTCTTCTTGCTGATATTTTTCAATGTCTTTAGCTACTTCTACGACCACGGGTGGCAGAGAGATATATCGCAGAGAGCTGACATCAAGAGCCAGCGAAGACGCTTCTTAAACCTGCTTCAAGCGATTCTGTTCTATTTGGTGAGTTACGCATACATCTACCAAATTCATGTGGCCGATCAAATTGTTTGGCCTCGGGCGGATAGCCCGAATTTCTTCGATGCGTTTTACCTTAGCACGGCTAATGCTTTCACTTTAACCTACCCAGGCTTTGAGCCCTGCACTTCATACGTCCGGGGGCTGTTTTTGACCGAGCTCGCATGCACGTTTGTGTTCTTCACCGTCCTGATTGGATCGGCAGTACCCACCCGCGGCTCCTAAGCATCCCGAAGGTCAAGTCGAACAATTGGTCAGGCTGACGAATGCTGCGTATCAGGAAAGAACAGGTGGGTTCTTTGACTGTCCGACCCCTATGTCTCAGAATGATTGGGACCAATTCAGTGCATTAGCTTGCTGCATTGTTCTTCTTGGACCCTTTCACAGCAACCCTATCCGCGCTCAGTGACCTGCGCCACCACGTCGACCTTGAACTCGTCCGAGTAGCGAATTCGCCCTGGCATTTGCATCGTCCTTTGCTTCCAAAATTACCAAGCAAAGTGTCTACAAATCTAGGGGCACCTCAATTCATCCAAGTGGGTTTGCTAAAACATCAATCCGGTTGGGTTGTCTTCGAACAAGTTGGCCAAACGGATGTAACGCTCCATTGTCGCGCTGGATGCGTGCCCTGTCTGCTTCCGAATGGAGTGCTCCGCAGCACCGACTTGAACGGCGCTTGTAACATACCCGGCTCGCAGCGAGTGGCCGGAGTACTTGGTCGGGTTCAGGCCAATTCGCTCAACATGTCGTTTGACGATAGTCGCAACGGCCTCGACCGAAAGACGCGCACTATTTACGCGCCCGCCTTTCGAACACGACCTGAACACCGCGCCTTCCTGATCTGCCAACTCGTCGGTCCAGGCTTCGAGGTAACGGATTGGACAATACCGGGTCCAACCACGCGGGACAGCGATAATGCGGCCACGCCCCGATTGGTCAATCTTGCTGCGCCGGATCATGATGCGTATCCCGGCCGAAACGACGTCAATATCCTCAAAGTCGATCCCGACCAGCTCTGAGCGCCGCATCGCCCCAGCAAACCCAATCGTCAGGAGCGCAGCGTCACGTTTCCCAACAGGTGAGGCGGGCATTCCGTCTAGGATCAATCGCAACTGTTCGATCAAGAGCGGTTCAACAGCCCTCTGGGGTTGTCCGTGTATCCGGTCCAGACCTCGCATCGTAGAGGCGATGAGACGACTTTTGAGCGGGTTGGGCAAGTACCCAAGGGAAGTATGTAGCGACGACAAAGCCGCCATTTGGCGTCGGATTGTGGCCACTGTGCAATTGTTTGCACGGAACGCGATAAATGCTGCGATCTCTTCCGGCGTTGACGGGATCGAACCACCCCATTCCAGGAAGGAAGCGATGTCGGATCGATAGGCTCGCCGCGTGTTGGCTGCATAAGCGGCTTCCAGTAGGTCTTTCACCTCAGTGGATGGCAGCTGGGCGCGGCCAGTTTTTCTCGGTAAATCGGACATGATTTTGGTTCCGATAATGGAAGGTTATCGGAGGTAATTGATGAGCGCTTCGCGCCGACAATCGTTCACGAGGTCCCATTCTTCACGAATGAGATCAAGCGCCGGGAGGACTGCTTCGTCCGCTAAGCCCCAGCCCATGCGTGTTGCCCATTTCTGAAGGCCACGCCCAACAGACCAGTCGATTCGATTTCTAAGAACTCCGCAGTCCAGACGAAACACAAGACCGCCCACTGTACGTGGTTTTGAGGTTTCGCCAGTGGTCGCGTCAGCGAAAAGTTCGCGCAATCTGTCAGAACGCTGAAGGAAGCGCCTGAACCCTTCAAGACCGACACGTGTGTGCATACCCAATGCCCAGCTGGGAAACCCACAAATCGTTTGGTGAGGTAGAACCGGATCATCAATGAGGGAGAGATTTTCGGGCCGCAAAGGTGCCAGCGCAGTCAGCAGTGGCCCCAACACAAGTCGCGTTTTTCGCAACCCAAGAATAGCTGCATCCTGCACCAACGGCGACACAAGGCCGTCTGAAAACCGAACAACCGCATTTGCCCAAACCTTAGTGCTACGTACATAGGCGTTATCCAAGTCCAGTTCGCCCGCGTGTGAAAGAAGCGTCAAAGCGGATTGGACAATGCCATTCAGGTTAGCTTCTTCGGCATTAAGACGTGGGCTTTCGGGGAAAGCGGCTTTCATTTCCCGCACCCCGTGGTCACGAGTAAGGACATCGTACAGATCATCCGATGCCCGGTCTTTCGATGAGACACACAGAAGTTCGACACAAGTGAATGCCGATTTCTCCGCCCCTCCGAGCCTGTGTCTCAACTCCACGTCCGTGCAAACAAGCAAAATCTTCATCACAGTTGGCATATCGGCGACGCCAATGTCTTCGAGCGCGATCACAGCGAGACGTTTCCAGAGTGTTTCCGGGCGTTCGATGAGCAGGTAGCGGGCTGCCTCCCAGGCATATCCAAGCTCTCCCCGACGAACGGCTTTCTGGAGCAGTGACATCGCAAGGTAGCGATCAGGCATCTTTGGACCTGTGAGCGCCTTCACCTCGATTTTCGATGCAAAATCAATTAGTTCTTCGCGGCACTCTTCCGTGAAAATCTGACTTGTGAACATGTTTCCCTCCATTTCTTCGGAGGGCGATTTGACCCCAAATAAACGTTAGCTTTTGCCCTTCAATGAACAAGTTGAAAATCGACCGCCGACTCTTGCATGCAATTATTTGCACAATAAAACGGTCCCGGGCTGCAGTTGTTCTTCGGGTTCAAAACTATGTCATTTCTGTCAGTTTTCTCGAAAAACCACGGCACAAAACACAGTTTCTGCCGCATTTTCTTGACCCAAATAGCCTCAAACTTCGCAAAAAGTGACACAAAACCGGTGCCTATGTCACTTTTCTGCCGCTTGAACGAGCTTTCATGCTCGAGGAACGTTTCTTGCAAGTTGTCTAGACCGGACCTTCGTAGATTTCGCAGAGAAGGTCCGTTTGGAGCCCATTGTGCCCGATGCTGCGAAGCGTACAAACGGTAGTTCTTGCGAGTATCTGCGTTGGCATGGTGACTGATTTGCCGATGATTTTTCTCAAACAACAAAAAGCCGTTCTCTTCACAGCCGCCAATCTGGACAAGGCAGGAGCGCTAAACTAGCGTCAAAGCGCGGCAAGCAAAAGGTGAGGAAAACCCCAATGGCAGATACTTGGTTTTCGACACGATTAGATATCATAGGTGACGTTCACGGTTGTGTATTTGAGCTCGAAACACTCATTCGAAAGCTTGCCAAGCGGGCAGAGGCAGATGCCGCCAAATGCCTCGAAAGAGGGGAGCCGCCATCACCTGAGCGAAGATTTGTCTTTCTTGGTGACTATGTTGATCGCGGGCCCAGCAGCGCTGCGGTTCTTGAGATTGTAATGAACCTAGTCGAGTACAACGGTGCCATCGCCGTACTTGGAAACCATGACTTCAAACTGCTGCGGCACCTAAATGGCGAAACAGTAAGAATGACCCCGCAGCTCGACCAAACACTGACAGAGATCTTTCAAAGACCCTCTGAATTTAGCTCCAAGGTTAAACGGTTTCTGAGTTCCCTTCCATATTGCATTGATTTTGTTGGAGGGGAACTAGTGGTTGCGCACGCAGGCTTGCCCGAGCACCTTCAAAACCTTGACACCCCGGCGGCGAAGAGGTTTGCATTGTATGGCGATGTTCAAACCTCAGGAGGTGATGGACCACCAATAAGGAGGGATTGGGCTGCTGACTACAAGGGCAAGGCAAGCGTAGTCTATGGCCACACGCCAACCAACAAGCTAGAGTGGAGGAACAAAACAATATGTATCGACACAGGGTGCGCGTTTGGAGGAAAACTGACAGCACTACGTTGGCCGGAGAAGGATCTAGTTCAAGTTGAAGCAGTCAGGCAATATTATTCTCATTAGGCAGCGCGGATCAAAGTGACTCCAAGATATCAAAAAAATGGAAACGTAACTTCCATCAAGTTGCTTTTTTGGCATGGACCACTTTAGGATGTCCAATTTGAAAGAGTCTCTTAATGAGGTGAACGAGTCGCTTAGAGACCTCCATCAACGTGTTGTTTCTAGATTAGAACTGTTTCCATACGAAGATGTTCTTGAGTGTATTATATCTGCGTCAGAAGAAATGCTCTTCGATTGTCATGTATTTGTTCGACACAAGAAGTTTTTTTCGGACGCTGCAGCACACGAGTCCGATGGCTATATTCTACTCCCGCACTACAGCTTTTCGTTAGTTGACGGAGAGTTCTCTAGGCATACGGAAAATGGCAATTTGGCTGGCCTTCATAACAAGTGCCTTGCTGAAAGCTCCTTTTGTATCGAGCTCGAGAATGTCGTCATTCATTTCAATGATGCAGCATTAGAAAGGCTTTTTTGGCGAATCGGGAGACTTATCGCCGCACACTTTCATACAAGTGTGTACGATGAGATCCTTCGAAGTGCAGCTAGACGGTACCGGCACAACTTCTCAGATTCGCTGAAAAAAGGTCATCAGCCAGACGTAGAGCAACTTTTTCGTTTCCTATTAAGGACATTCTCAGTTGGAGCGGCATTCTACAGTTCGACTGCGAAAACCGAGATGAGGCTCTTGCACCAAGTTGGGATCCCGACGCGACCAGAATGCCGGGGACAGTTGGAGCCGATCGTAAAATTCACATCGTCGAGGAAACGTAAGTCCCACGGTATTTTCTACTCTAAGGGCGAGGCCATTTACTATCTAAGTATTCCTGTAAGAAGCTTGATATCTGAGCAATCTGAGCTTCTGGGTGTCCTAATTCTCACTTCAAAGAGTAGGATATCCCCGCTTTGCGACTACTTTCTTGCGGATGCTTTGAACGAAGTTTTCCTCAAAAGGCTGTTTGTGCACAGGAGTGCCTTGATCACTGATGTCACAACCCAAATTGCGAAATTTGCTAAAAAGGATTCACCAAACTGGACGATTAGACGACGGGCTAAAGAATTTAGAGATTTGACTAAGACTATTTGCTTTGGCTTGCGGCAAACGACAAACGCGCACAGTTGCACCGTTCGTTTATTTGATCAGCAAACTCAAAGTTTGACACTTGCCGCTGTTAGCGAAGAAGACGGTGCCGGTTACGACTCAGTTATACCGAGGAGTGCAGCGACAGGAGGTCGGCGCCGCATTAAAGTTGCGACGCCATTTCGCAGTGTAAACGCGTATTCCTATTCCAAAACAGCACCAGGTGAATACGTATACATCCGGGACGTAACCAATATTTCAGAAAGCCTTAGAAATGACGGTCTGGAGGAGGCCTTTCGAACGCGTTCGAAGACCGTGTCCGAGTTTGTTGTCCCTCTCTATTGGGGTGGGCTTCGCGTTGGTGTTTTGAACCTTGAGGCTGATTTTGAATCCGCATTTGAGCTAGACGACACATTTATTGTGACTATGGCTTTTCTCATGACACAAGCTTGGGCGGCTGTGCATTCTTCGGCAGATAGATACTGGCTTTCGCAAATATCATTCACGCATCTAGCCACACACGAGCTTGCAGACTTTCGAAGATCACTCGAACCGCGACACCAAGAAAGCTTGGATTCTATAGTAGATACACTTTCTACTGCGCAATTTGGCTTGAAAGAAGAAAGCTCCACTCTCTTTGAAGCCATACTGTTCGCGGAATCACGAGCCAAAGAACTCGACCCTAGCTGCGACCCGAAGTCAATTCTCGTGACGACTCCAGCAGCGTCCCGAAAAGTACTATTGGACGCCCAATTTGCTGCCTCCCTTCGGGTCATATTTGATTCCATAATTAGGAACGCACACAAACACTCGCACCTTGCAAAGGATCGAGTATCAATTGATGTTATTGAAGCCCCTGGTGCTGGAAGAGGAGAGATCCTAATTGAATACAGCTCAAACTCGTCACCTGCAGATCCTGACGATGCGAAGTTCTTTTTCTACAGACCGTTACAAGATAGCGATGGGCTGCATTTCGGTATGTTTCTGATAGGAGCTCACGTTCGTCTTTTGGGGGGGCACGTGGAAGTGCATCGAAACTGCCTTAAATCAACCGGTTACGGGCCATTGCGGTTCCTTGTCCGTCTTCCTTTTATTGGAGTTAGAAGATGACCATTCTAGAAGTGGCCTACGTTGAAGATGAGCTTTCGCAGTTCAAGAAATTTGGGCCGATCCTTGAGAAATGCTTTTCCACGACCGGCTTAGAGGTCTCTGTTACTCACTTGAAGTCCGCTGAGACTTTTGCCAAGCACGTAAAGGAGAACCGGCCACACATCGTCGTAGTTGACTTGAAAATTGGCAAAGATGAAGTGGAAGGGCTTAGGTTAATCTCAAGGTACAAAGATGAAATGCCGTACGCAGTGTTTTGCCTTCTCTCTCGTGAGAAGGTGGCATTTAGCCAATTCGGAAACCATCATCCCAATCCAGATTTCATTATTTCAAAAGTCGGGATAGGAAGTGCTTGGGGAAAATACCACGAATTCGTCCGGGATGAAATCCTCAAAAAGGTCAGGCGCGCATTTATTGAAAAAATCGAATACACTAAACCTTTTGGCGAGATCTTTGAAGAACTTCATTCTCGTGACTCAGATCCGCAGAAAATCTCGGAGATCGATGTTCGATCAATTGTGGAACAAGTGGCTTTTGCGGGCCACATTGCGAGCACAGCCAACGTTTACAAAAAGGTTATCCTCGAGCCGCTTCTTGGCGGGTACAGCGGAGCCATTGTTCTCAAAATGCGCGTGTTCCGCAACAGCATCGATAACATTGTCGGCGTTTTGAAAATCTCCCCGATTGAGTTCTCGGAGCTCGAGTTTCGAAATTACGAAAAGTATGTTAAGTGGACTCTCCCATACACTTGGCGGGTCGAGGTGCTTGGGACGGCTCGAACTCGTTCATTCGGCGGCGTTTGCTATTCGTTTGTTTTTGATGGGCAAGGCAGCCCAAACGAACTGACCAGCTACTTTCAATCTGGTACGGCGAACTCCGTATCAATTGTCTGCGAGACAATATTCAATCCGCAAAGCCGGACCTGGTACAGCAATGTTAGAGATACTGGAAAAGACCTTTCTGAATACTTCAGTGACAAACCATTTTTTAAAGATAGCAAGCAAATTGAATCTCGTGAGAATGTGCTCATTGAAGTTTTGGAAAAGAAGATGAACTTCAGTCATTTTGAGATCACAGACAAGACTATTGATATCGATGGGATTAGGTTCCCCCGACCGATGCGTTTACTTTTTACGAACAATTGGACTAACGCACTTGAAACCATCTGCCATGGAGATATGAACGCAAACAACATTATGTACGAGCCAAAAAGTGGGACCATTGCATTTATCGATTTTCTTAGAACTGGATTGAATCACATCTACCGTGATTTCATCTCACTTGAGAGCAGTGTGCGCCTTGATTGGAAGTCATCCAAGAGTAAGCGCAAATTTCGCACTCTCTATGAAGACGAAATGCGGGGGTTCTCACTGGATCCCGCTATCACACACGCCTCCTATCTCAAGCGGTGTGTAGAAATTCGACGCACTGCCGAGCAAAACTTTCGACCCGTGCCAATGACACAGTATTACTTTGGGGCAGTCATTCATTTCTGGTGGCTCTCCGTGCGGTTCGATCATTGGTCCGATGCAGCATACCAACGCTTGTGTCTTGGCACTCTTTGTGCCCTCAAGAATCTCGAGGCGGAGTTGGGGTAAACGGGATTTCTGACGAACCACATGGCCTAACATACTCAAAGGAGTCACAGATTTCCAAGACCTTGTCGGAGTGTCGACGGAGCGGACATAGGCCTACGAAAGGCGAACGGCAATTACGTCCGCGTTGCAGACAATGATGCACCACGCATCTAAGGTCAGGAATGTGCCGATAGTGTTCTCAAATTGGTCAAGATCTAGCTGCTCAGCCTTAACTACGCGGATGTCGCCGTCGGACGCCTGCATTCTCGAAGCCAGAGTTGTGCAAACAATTGCACAGGAACAGAACACTTAACCGTTCATCAAGGCACGTAGCTCTAAGAACTCGTAATATTCCTTTTGCGTTGCTTCACCGTCAGCGACACCTATGAGAAGCGAAACCTGTTCCCCGTCCAACACTTTTTTCTGAAGGAGCTCATCTGCGATAAGCTCGACCGCGAATTTGTTTGCTGTTTTGTCTAATAGCTCCAAGGCTTCCTTTTTTCCTTCACCAAGGAAGCTTCCTGCCCTTTCGAAATCACTATCACATCCTAGGACTGCCTCTTCCTCTGAAAAACCGAACACCATCATTGCTGCGTAGCCAGCGCATACATAGGTTGCATCCTGGAGGAAACGCTTCTCCGCTTCTGCGTCAGGCGTATCCGCCAATACAATGTCTGTGTCGGTCGAAGGCTTCACATAGCCTGCTGTTCTCTCTTCGTAGTCCGGAACGATTGAAATCTCCGGAATGTACTCATTGGGGAAAAGACGAGCAAAAGCTACAGCGTGGCCAGCCTCATGAAGAGCTGTCTTCCAAAGTTGATTGTCCATTTCAATCGTTCCTCATACAGCAGATGGCGTACAGGCCCAGACTCGGCCACATTCAAAGCGGTTAGAACAAGTTGTCTACTCCATAACCCCGTGGGAGATCCGAGTAACAGCCAGATTTTTATGTGTTTTTCAATATTATCAGGGTATCGTCCTTGGTTGTGCAGATTTACGTGATCATCGTCACCTGATTGGCTTGCCGGCGTGCTTGGTCTGGTTTTTTGCGAGACGCTTTGACGTGTCAGGCAGACTCCGTATCATTTTCTGGACCCGCGAGAAAAAGCTCGAAAAACAGTCTCGCTGGCGTATCGTTCCTAGTTACGAGTAATTGGGCGCGGCCCCTAGGTTGAGGTTGGCTAGGATGATACCCTGATACCTGCTATTATGTCTCCTTTTTACAATGGCTTGCGTGGATCACCCAGTGCTTCGTATGGATGATCCGAGGGTGATCCCTGTTACGAGTATTGCAATTGCTCAATTGCGCCATCGAAAGCCGAAGAGGGGTCACCCGGTTTCTCCCAGACATAATACCGGTGAAGCTTGTTGTTAATCTTCTTACGAATCGAAGAATATCCCACCCAAATCATCGTCTCACCGATCTTCTGGTCCAAACTGCGCGTCTTGTCGATTTTACCCTCAGACAACGCTATGGCTTCCAGCAAATCGACCTTACTTACGGCCTCAGGGTAATGAAGCTTCATGAGCCCCAGTTTCACCATAACGTACATGTCAGGAATGGCACGAGACATATGCGCAATCGCTTCCTGATCTTTCCGAAGCTCCTTCGGCAGGGTCAAAAGCTTGCGAACCTTCTTCCGTTGGTCCGCCTCGCTTAATCCTGAGTTCAGAATTGGTCGAATTTTCGTTTCCATTATTTCCGCGTACAAATGATTTCGAATTTCGTGTGAAAGTGGAGTGAACTGGCCAGTTGTCGGAATAATCCATTCGCGCCTAGCTCCGGTCGGATCTTGCACTGGGTTGTCATTGTTGGTGGTCACCACGAAGAGAAACCGTCGCGGCACCTCTACAGCGGTTTTGCCATAGGCTTCTCGTGCCCGGTCATGAGTAGTTGATAGGCAGTGCTTTCGCTGTTCTTCGGCGTATTTCCCGCGAAAATCTTCCGCGTGTTCGCAGAGTGATTTGCCACGGGTTTGCTCCAGTATTTTCTTCGCGTCTGAGCCGATTATCACTTGGTCAGTGAAGGTTCCTTCACTGATCGGAGCTAGCGACCGCGCCAGATTGGATTTTCCACAGCCCTGGTCACCAATGAGAGTGATTACCTCGTCCATTTTTATTCCGGGGAAGAGTGCACGCGCGGCGATTCCCGTCAGAAAACGTTCGCCGTAGGCTCGGTTGAGCGGCGTATCTTCGGCATTGGCAAATCCGATCCAAATCTGTTCGGCTCTTTCCTCGCCATCCCATTCGAGAGAGAGGAAATATTCCGAAAGCGGATCGTACTGGTTGTCTCGTGCAATTGCCTTCAATGAGGAATAAAGGTCCCCTTCTCGTTGCTTTAACCCGAAACGGCTTTCGATTTTGTGCCTCAAAAAGCTCAGGTGCGCATCATCCAATGCCCCTTCCGGCAAAGGTGAAACTTTCCCGCCGATTTCTATGAATCGAGTGAAGGCGTTGTATTTCGCCCATATTCCAAGTCGGCTCAGTGCTATTCGGATGTTTTCAATTCGTGGCAACACTTCAAACGCAGCGTTGTTCTTGCCGACATAACGGCAATACATACCTTGAGTTCCGGGCCTCTCTGAGATGAAGTTGTCCGGATGTTGCTCAACGAATAAGTGGCCATCTTCTCCTTTTTTGGGTTTTTTCAACTTGATAACTACCATTTCGGATACTCCTTTTATGGGGAGCCGAGGCTTCCTGCTCCCGTTTCTGTTTGCGTTAAATGGATGGTCAGCGTAGCGGCTTCACCGAACGCGCGGCTGCATACGGTGATCCTCGACCCATCGATCGAATTCGTCGGTGTCGATGAGGACTTTTCGCCCGAGCCGTACGATGGCGGTTGCGAGTCCATTTCCAGGAAGAATGTCGCCGTTGGATGCGGTCCGATCATCTGCTTTGTAAATCGCGTGTCGAAGAAAGGAGTGTGAGGCCCACGCGTACTTTTTCATTACCAACATCTGCTTGACGGTGCGCAAACGGGATTCCCGCTCAGCGTCTGAATCAGGTGTGAAACTGTTTGTCTCGAACATCGCCACGTCCTCCGTGAAACAGCGAATCGGTGATGCTCTCAAAGTGTATGGGTATTAAGGCGCGGGCAAATGTACCCAGAAGGAAAAAATCCAGTGTTTTCAATGTGATTTTGGGTATTTTAGCTCTGGCTTGGGTTACCCAGTTTTGAGCTGCTTGCGCCAGATTGCAATTTTCTTTCGAAGCGTTTCGGATTTTGCGTGAAAGTCTTCTTCCTTGATGCGCGCGGCGAGCTTCCAGCCCAGCTCTCGATCCGACAGTTTACCGGCTTTCTTCCCCAGTTCGTTCATCATTTGCTTGAATGCATTCCTTCGGGAAATTTCCTTCGAAACAGCCTCTGGTTTGTTGATGAGGAATGAAGGCGAGTTCTTTTTCCTCCTCTCTTCGTAAGCCCTTTCAGCCGCGACGATCCATCCAACCTGACCTTCGAACTGTTCAATTGCCCACTTCATAAACGTTCTTGTGTTGATCAAAACATCCTTTCCGTTTTGAATTTTGGTAGGTACTTCCAGGGCCGTAAGCGGGATTTGCCACGGTCTTTCGTCGGTGGCCTTTGTCTTGATGGCCTCCAATGCTGCTCTGAATGGCCGACTGGTCTGGTCGTAATCGTCGGAATAGGTGCTCTCCTGCTCCCAGAAGCCTTCCCCCACAATCCGCCCTTCAGCCTCCCGTTTGGCAGGGTCTTCCTTTGCTAGCAGGCAGCAAGCCTCGTGAAGATTCAGGAATTTCTTCTGGAAAAGGGGTTTCGATGCCTCAACGAAATCCTCATCTGACATGCCAAGCGACCATTCAATCTGATCCGTCATCCTGCACCACCTTCGACATTGTTTTTTCAATAATGGACTTCGTGTGGCCTTCGCTGAGATGTGCATAGCGTGCCGCCATCTGAAACGACTTGTGACCAAGAAGCGCTGCGATTTCGGGAACCGAACCCCCGTCCATTGCCACATAGCTTGCAGCGGTATGACGAAGATCGTGGAATCGGAAATCTTCAAGTTGCGCTGAACGAACTGCTTTGTGCCACGCAGACTTGATGTCGATTGGCTTCAACGGATTTTTTCCTGGGAACACGTATTGCGATTTCCCATCAGAAGCCTGCTTCAGAACGTTGAGCCGTTCAATAATGGGTTCAATGAGATGTGATGAACGTCTTGTTCCGTTCTTCGTCTCTTCAATCACCACGAGGCCTGTGTCGAGTTCAATTCGGCCCCAGGTCATTCCGAGAATTTCACTTCGGCGCAGCCCCGTGGTCAGAGCTATCAGAAGAATAACTTCCAGATACGGGTTCTTGCTTTCGCGACAAGCTTGAAGCAGCGCTTTGCGTTCGTCAGCATCAAGATATCGAACTCGCCCCTGAGGCTCTTTCAGCTTTTTCAGACGTTTCATCGGGTTTTGCTCAAGCCAGCCATACTCCCGCACTGCTATTTCCAGCACGTGCTGAAGAGCAGCGAAATATCGGTTCACAGAGGCGTTGGATATTTTGGCAACCCCGCGCCCCGGGCGGCTGGAAATCTCAGCACGGGCAGTAAGAATCCTGTTCGGCGATAGCTCGGAAAGCTTTAAGCCGCCGACCAATTCCTTCCAGACACGAAGCTGCTGCCTTTGGTCTTTTTCTGATTTCTTGTGGGGAAGGACTTCGAGGCAGTACCGGTCGATCAATTCGTCGACTGTATGTCGGCGAGCCTCTGATCCGATGGGGTGCTTGCCTTCGTCGATCTTTGCTTCAATTGAACGCGCCCAGCTTTGCGCGTCTGTCTTGCGGTCGAAATATGCCGATTGCGGAGGATAACCCTTCCGGCGCACCATCGCACGCCAGCGTGTGCCCTTCGCTCCCTTTACTTCCAGTATCGACGCCAATGCCGCCACTCCGTTGGCTCTATTGGTTGTCGCGAAGTGTAACAGATTCTGTAGAGATTTGCACTAAATTTGCACCAAGCAGAGGCCAAGATGCAGCGGCGAACGCTGTGAAATTCACCTAAGATATTGTTTTATTGGTGATTTCAGTGGTGAGCCGTGCAGGATTCGAACCTGCGACCCACTGATTAAAAGTCAGTTGCTCTACCAACTGAGCTAACGGCCCACTAGGCGGCCTATCTAGAAAGACCGGCCCTAGGGGTCAACCCCGAAAATCAAGGAATTTTGCCCAAGCGCTGGATTCACCTCGAACGCGGGCGTATATGCCGCCCATGAACACGCAAAACCACCATATTGCATTCATGAAAATGCACGGGCTTGGCAATGACTTCGTTGTCATTGACGCCCGCGCGCGCGCTGTTGAAGTGGCGCCGGGCTTGGCACGCGCGATTGCGGACAGGAATCGGGGTGTGGGTTTTGATCAGCTGGCGGTGGTTTCCGAATCGGATGAGGCGGATGCGGGCCTGGTTTTCTACAACGCTGATGGGTCGCTGTCGGCGGCCTGTGGCAATGCCACGCGCTGTATTGCGCGCTACCTGATGGAGGAAAGCGGGGCCGAGGCTGTCACGCTTGTGACCGAGCGCGGGGTTTTGGCGGCGAGGAACGCGGGTAACGGGTTGACCTCGGTTAACATGGGGGCGCCCATGACGCGCTGGAACGAGATCCCGTTGGCGCGGGAGGTGGATGTCGATGCGCTACCGATCGAAGGGGCGCCGGTCGCGACGTCGATGGGCAATCCGCACTGCACGTTTTTTGTCGAGGATGCTGAGACGGTGGATTTGGCCACGAGGGGGGCGGAGATCGAGCATCATCCGCTTTATCCCGAACGCACCAATGTGCAGTTCGCCCATGTGATTGGGCCGGATCATCTGCGGATGCGGGTGTGGGAGCGCGGCACGGGGGTCACGCTGGCCTCGGGCTCGTCGTCCTGCGCGACCGCCGTGGCGGCACATCGCAAGGGGTTGACCGGGCGTAAGGTGACGATTGAGCTGGACGGCGGCACGATCATGATCGACTGGCGCAAGGACGGGGTCTGGATGACGGGCCCGACGGCGCATGTCTTTGACGGGGTCTGGAGGGGCTGATCCATGGCACCGCCGAAATTCACCACCCTTGGATGCCGTCTCAATGCCTATGAGACCGAGGCGATGAAGGAGCTGGCCCAAGAGGCCGGTGTCGACAATGCCGTTGTAATCAACACCTGTGCAGTGACGGCAGAGGCGGTGCGCAAGGCACGGCAGGAGATTCGGCGTCTGCGGCGCGACAATCCGGACGCAAAGGTGATTGTTACGGGCTGTGCGGCGCAGATCGATCCTGACAGTTTTGCCGCGATGGACGAAGTCGACGCGGTGATCGGCAACTCCGAGAAGATGGTCGAGACGACATGGCGGCAGCTGGCACCCGGGTTCAATGGTGAGACAGAACCGGTCATGGTGGATGATATCATGAGCGTGACCGAGACCGCTGGGCACCTGATCGACGGGTTCGGGACGCGGTCGCGCGCCTACGTTCAGGTGCAGAATGGCTGTGATCACCGCTGCACTTTCTGCATCATCCCTTATGGCCGGGGCAATTCGCGCTCGGTTCCTGCCGGGGTGGTGGTGGACCAGATCAAGCGGCTGGTGGATCGCGGGTATAACGAGGTGGTGCTGACCGGGGTGGACCTGACCAGCTGGGGCGCGGATCTGCCGGGCGCGCCGAAGCTGGGCGATCTGGTAATGCGGATCCTTAAGCTGGTTCCTGATTTGCCGAGGCTGCGAATTTCGTCCATCGACTCGATTGAGGTGGATGAGAACCTGATGCAGGCGATTGCCACCGAGCTGCGCCTGATGCCGCATCTGCACTTGTCGTTGCAGCATGGGGACGATCTGATTCTGAAGCGGATGAAACGGCGGCATCTGCGCGATGACGCGATTTCTTTTGCACAGGAAGCGTTGCGTTTGCGCCCGGATATGACGTTCGGGGCCGACATTATCGCCGGGTTCCCGACCGAGACGGAGGCGATGTTCGAGAACTCGTTGAAGCTGGTCGATGAATGCCAGCTGACCTGGTTGCATGTGTTCCCCTATTCGCCCCGTCCCGGCACGCCGGCGGCGCGGATGCCACAGGTGCATGGGGCCGATATCAAGGCCCGTGCGGCGCGCCTGCGGCAAGCCGGGGATGCAGCGGTGTCGCGGCATCTGGAAGCGCAGCAGGGCGCGCGGCATCGCATCCTGACGGAAAATGCGCATATGGGGCGGACCGAGCAATTTGCCGAGGTTGCGTTCAACGTGGCGCAGCAGGAAGGACAGATCATCGAGGCGGTGATTTCGGGGCGCTCGGGTGGGCGGCTGACCGTGTGAGGGGCCGCGCCGCCCGACGACGTTGTCCGGGGGCTTTGGCTCACGCTCGGCCAAATGTGCGACGGGATCTTATTCAATCCGAGACGTTGTGATTTGCTGGGCATTAGGGATTGAGTATTTGGGCCAAGAAAGAGGACATAGGGCGGCTTGGCCTTGATCGGCGCACGCGTCATCAGTGTGGGCAGAAGCCGCGCGAGCAGGTTGACATTTTGCACTGGTTTTCGGCGAATGGCAGCCGGACAGGAACAGGACAGTCACGATGCACCCCAACCTAGCTTTTCGACCCGAACGACATGATGAAGACCTGGCATTGGTACGGGAGTGGGGGTTTGGCATGTTGGCCGTATCGGTTGCGGGTGAGGCGCCGATGCTGTCACATGTGCCGTTCCTTGTGGACGCATCCGGGGCGTTTGCAGAGCTGCATCTTGTGCGCTCGAACCCGATTGCGCGGGTGGTGAAGGAGGGGGCAGCGGCGCGGATCGCTGTGCAGGGCCCGCACGGGTATATCTCGCCGGACTGGTACGGGATCGAGGATCAGGTGCCGACGTGGAACTATGTTGCCATTCATCTGACGGGGGTGCTGGCGCCGAGACCGCAGGACGAGCTGCAAGGAATGTTGGAGCGGCTGGCGGCGCATTTTGAGGCGCAGTTGACTCCCAAGCCGCCATGGCTGCTGGACAAGATGGATGCGGAAGCCAAGGCCAGGCTGATGCGGATGATTGCGCCGTTTCGGTTTGCAATCGAGCGGGTCGACAGCACCTGGAAGCTGGCGCAAAACAAGCCGGATGCAGCGCGGCATGGGGCCGCCGATCATATCGCGGCGCAGGGGATGGGGCAGGAAGTGAAGCTGTTGGCGGCGATGATGCGTAATCCGCCGAATTCGTGATGAAATGGACATGGATCATGGACAGGGGTTTCGGCGCGACCTAGGCTGATCGCGTTCCCGTCTGACATCCCAAGAAGGAGTGCGCCCATGCAGCTCATCTATTCCCCCGCTTCGCCTTTCGTGCGCAAGGTTCGTGCCATGCTGATCGAAACCGGACAGCAGGAGGACGTAGAGTTAGCACCGGTGCAGACCGCACCCACTGCCGTGGCCGATGAGGCGCGGGCGGCCAATCCCACGGGCAAGATTCCGGCGCTGATCCGGTCGGATGGGCCGGCGGTCTATGACAGCCGGGTGATCACCCGGTTTCTGAATGACCGGGCCGGGGGCGGGCTTTATCCGGATGCGCGGATCTGGGAGGTGTTGACGCTTGAGGCGACGGCGGATGCGATCATGGATGCTGCCGTTCTGGTCACCTATGAGAGCCGCTTGCGGCCACCGGAGCACAGATCCGAAGAGTGGATCGAGGCGCAGTGGGGCAAGGTGGCCAACGCCGTAAAGGCAGTAAACGACCGTTGGATGAGCCATCTGAACGGGCCGCTGGACATGGCGCAGATCGCCATAGCCTGTGCGCTGGGCTATCTGGATTTCCGACATGATGCACGGGGTTGGCGCAAGGGTAATGATGCGCTGGACGACTGGTATGCCGTGTTCTCGGAACGCGAGAGCATGAAGGAGACTGCACCGACCGGGTGATCGGCGCAGTTCTGCGTGTTTCAGGTTTTCTTGCGGTCGTCGACGATTTTCATCGTGGCCTGACCGCTTTGGCCCAATTCGACCGAAGCGAAGGGACCGCCGTGATACATCTGGGCCGGGTCGGCGGGATCGCCCGGATCGGCATTGGCGAGGATTTCGGCGGCGAATTGTTCAGCGTTGTCGCGAGGGCGATAGCCGAGGTGCCTGGCGCCGGAATTGTCCACCGGGGCGCGGTCATTGTTCGATACGCCATAGGCCACGGTGAAGCCGGTGGTCGGGGTGTCGATGGCGCGGGTGACAAGCTGGATCAGGTCATCGTAACTGAGCCATGAGCCGAGCGCGCGGGGGCTGGTAACCTGGGCGCAGGAGAGGATGCGCAGGTGCACCGACTCAAGGCCATTCTTGTCCCAGTACATGCGACCCAAGTCTTCGGTGAAACATTTGGCAAGGCCGTAGAAGGTGTCGGGGCGATGCGGCGCGTCGGTGCCGATGAAGTCCTGTTTTGGGTGCATGCCGACGGCGTGGATCGAGCTGGCATAGACCACACGGCGCACACCCTGACGGTGGGCGGATTCCCAGATGTTGTAGGCCCCGACGATGTTGGGACCGAGGATGGTCTCGAAGGGAGCCTCGTCGGGGACAGCACCGAAGTGGACGACCATGTCAGCGCCATCAAGGAGTGCGTTGATGGCGTCGAAATCGGCAAGATCGGCACGGACATAGGATTCGCCGGGGTAGAGCGCGCCGATGTCGTCGGCGATGTCGGAAGAGACCAGTTCATCAGCCAGTTTGGAAAGCGGTTCGCGCAGATAGGAACCAAGGCGGCCAGCGGCGCCGGTGAGCACAAGTTTCTTCATGGATCAGTCTTTCATGGAAGCGAGAAGGGCGTCGCTGCTTCGGGCGAGTAGACCCGCATCAGAGCCGCAGGCAACAAAGGTGAAACCCTCTGCCAGGAGGTTTTTGGCGAAGATGGGGTCCATGACCAGCGTGCCGACGGGGATGCCTTTGTCGATCAGGCGTTGGGCGGCGGGAAGGATGGCGGCCCAGACGTCGTCATGCATCGGTTGGCCCAGAAGGCCCATGTCGGCGGCGATGTCGGCGGGGCCGAAGAAGACGCCGTCGACGCCGTCAATGTCGGCCATTGCCTCGGCTTGGGCCAGTGCGGTAAGGGTTTCGGCCTGGATCAGGACAGCGGTTTCCTCTTCGATCCGGAGAAAATAGTCGGGAATGCGGCCAAATTGGTTGGCGCGGGTGGTGCCTGCGACGCCGCGAATGCCGCGTGGCGGGTAGCGGGTGGCAGCGACGGCGGATTGCGCCTCGTCCACGGATTGCACCATGGGGAAAAGGAGGCCGGGGGCACCGGCATCAAGCAGGCGCTTGACCTTGACCGCATCGTTCCAGTCGGGACGGACGATGGGTGTCGTATCGAAGGATGCAAAGACCTGAAGCTGGGCGGTGACGCTGGCCAGATCGTTCGGGGAATGCTCCATGTCGATCAGCACCCAGTCATAGCCCGCCCCGGCGATGATTTCTGCCGAGAACGCGTTGCCGAGGCTGCACCAGAGGCCGATCTGGGGTTTGCCTGCACGGATCGCCGCGAGGAATGGATTGGCAGGCAGGTTCATATCACGGCCTTTTCGATCAGCGGGGTGTTCGAGACGATCCGGTCATAGCGGAACGGCGTGAGATCGAGGCTGCGGAATTCGCCATAGGTCAGCCATTCGGCGGTGCCGCGGCCCATGGCGGGGGATTGTTGCAGCCCGTGGCCGGAGAAGCCGTTTTGGAAGATGAAATTCTCGACCTCGTTATGCGGGCCAAGAACGGCGTTTTGATCCAGCGTGTTGAAGGCGTAGTGCCCGGCCCATTCGGTGACCACCTTGATCGCCTCGAACTGGGGAATACGGGTGGCGATGATCGGCCAGACGTGATCCTGCCAGCGGTTGTGATCCATGTGGAAGTCATCGAACTCCACCGCCGGGTCGGGGTCGGCGGGGCATCCGGCGAGATAGGTTTTCGGCCCGTCCTGGCGGAAATGCACTCCGGAGGGGTCGATGGTGAGCGGCAACTCCTGATCAAGCGGCTGTTCGGCGCTGAAAATCCAGGTGAACCGCTTGCGGGGTTCGACGGGGATGTCGAGGCCGGCCATTTTGGCCGTGCGCGCGGCGCGGGGGCCCGAGGCATTGACCAGTTGACCGCAGGAGATGACCTCGCCCGAGGCGAGGGTAACGCTGGCGATGCGGTTGCCGTTGCGGGTGATGGCGGTGACTTCGTTCGCCACGTATTCGACGCCGCGTTCACGGGCCGAGCGGCGGAACCATTCAAAGACGTTGCCGCCGTCCCAGTATCCTTCGTCCTTGGTGTTGATCGAACCGAGGACAATGTCGTCAACGTCGTAGAACGGGTAGCGGGATTTGATTTCGTCGGCGGTGAGGAGCTCGGTTTCTGCCCCGGCTTTGAGTTGCACCTTTTGGTTGTCACGCAGGACGTTGGCGAAGGTATCGTTGTCGGCGAGGTACAAGTAGCCGTAGTTCTGTATCGTCTGGTTGGGGACACGTTCGTCGCCGCCCATACGCTCACGTAGGTTCTTGATGAAATCGGCTGCGAATTGCGAGATACGGACGTTGAGCTCGTTCGAAAACTGCAGCCGGATGCAGGAATTGGTGTGGGCCGTCGAGCAAAACTCGTAACTTGGATCCTTTTCGATCACCAGCACCGAGCCGTTGAAATCGGGGTTGTCCGAGAGGAACCACGCGGTCGAGGACCCCATGATCGCACCGCCGATGATGACCACGTCATAGGATGATTTTGTTGGCGTTGTCGCCATGCCGCCTTTTGCCATCAGAAGTCCTCTCCCTTGTTTGCACGCTCCAGCGTTTCGGCGATATCCGCATCGGACAGGCCATAGTGTTGGGCTGCATGTTCCGGCGTGATGTAACCGAGTGCAAGATCGCGTTTGACCTGTTCCGGGTCACGGTCCGCAGGGTCGCCATAGCCCGCACCGCCGGGGAATCCCATGATGACCTTTTCGCCGTCGGGAACGAATTGGCGGCCCTTGCCTTGCATGGTCGTGCCGTCGCTGCGTGCGATCGTGGTGGCCCCGCCGGGTTCGCCGCCACGACGGCCAAGGGCGGGGTGATTGACGCGGTCGAGCATGGCAGAGAAGTCGAATTCGTGACCGATTCGAGCGCCGACCTCCATGTGTTGGCCGAGACCGCCGCGATGTTGGCCCGCGCCGCCACTGTCGGGGCGGAGTTCCTTGCGCCAGATGATGACCGGGCCGACCTGTTCCGTGGCCTCGACCGGCATGGTCATCACGCCTGAGGGGAAGGCGGTGGCGTTCATGCCGTCCAGCGTGGGGCGCGCGCCGGAACCGCCGGAATTGAAGGTCAGAACCTCGGCCCGGCGGGCATCGGCAGGGGCTGAGGCGTCCATGCGGGGGCGGAGCGACAGTTGGAAGTTGCAGAGACAGCCTGCGCCCTCGGCCGGAACGGTGTCGGGCAATAGTTGATCCAGCGCGTTGTAGACCGTGTCAGGCACCATGTGGCCGATCACGTGGCGAAGGGCCACGGGGGCCGGGAACACCGCGTTGACGATGGAGTTTTCCGGGGCGACGGTTTCGAACGGCGCGAGCGAGGCGGCGTTGTTGGGGATTTCCGGCGCGATGGCGCATTTCAGGGCGTAGCAGGCGTAGGCCTTGGTATAGACCAGCGGCACGTTGATGCCCTTCTTGTCGAGGCCGGAGGTGCCTTCCCAGTCGGAGACGATACGGTCTTTTTCTATGGTGAGTTCGACATGCAGGTCGATGGGCGCGCTATAGCCGTCGATGCGCATGTGGCCCTTGGCCTTGCCGGGGTTCAGGGCGTTGATCCGTTCCAGCGTGGCCTGCCGCGAGTTGGTCAGGATGAAGTCTGAGATACCCGAGAGGTCGGGCAATGCGAACTCTCGCATCATGTCGATCAGGCGGCGGTGGCCGATTTCGTTACAGGTGGCGAGCGCGTAGATGTCGCCGACAAGCTGATCGGGTTCGCGGACGTTGCCACGGATCAGCGACATGAGGGTGCGGTCGACCTCGCCCCTTTCGGCGAATTTCATGATCGGGATGTAGAGGCCTTCCTCGTGCACATCGTTGGCGTCGGCGCCGAAGCCGCGTCCGCCGATGTCGGTGACGTGGGCGGTGCAGGCGAAGAAACCGATGAGTTTGCCGTCAAGGAAAGAGGGGGTGACGACGGTGATGTCATGCTTGTGGCCGGTGCCCTCCCACGGGTCATTGGTGATGTAGACATCGCCGGGGAACATGTTTTGCCGTCCGATGCGGCGGATGAAGTGGCCCACCGCGTCAGCCATGGCGTTGACGTGGCCGGGGGTGCCCGTGACGGCCTGGGCGAGCATTTCGCCCTTGGCATTATAGACCCCGGCGGAGAGGTCCCCGGCCTCGCGTACCGATGTGGAGAAGGCGGTGCGGACAAGGGCCTGGGCCTGCTCCTCGACGACCGAGATCAAGCGGTTCCACATGACCTGATAGGCGACTTTGCTGTGGTCACTCATTGGGCGTCTCCTTGGCTGGTCGGGCGAATGTCCAGGGTGCCATCGGTATGGGCGATCACCTCGCGACTGGAGGGCACGATGATGGTGGTTTCGTCCTCGGTGACGACGGCGGGGCCGTGGGCGAGCGCGCCGGGTTGCATGGTGTCACGTTGGATGATGGCGGCGTCGACGCGTTGGCCGAGGGCCGGGTCGAAGAGGTTGCGGGTGCCGCCACTCGTGGGCTGCTGTGTGGCTGGCAGGGGGGTAAGGGCGCCGCTGGCGTCGGGGTCGGTGAAGGCATTGACCGACCAGACGGTGATTTCGACCTCCATGCCCTCGACCGCGCGCCCGAAGAGGGTTTCGTAGTCCTTTTCGAAGAGGGACAGGAACGTATCGGCATCCGGGTTGGCGGATTGCTCGGCCGTCAGGTCGATGGGGATTTCCCAACCTTGCCCCGAGTAGCGCATGTACACCTTGTGGTCCGAGCGAATCGTCGCGTCGGCGTCGCAGGAGCGCACGAACCGGGTGGCCTCGTCTTCCATTTCGGCGAAGAGGGCGCGAACTTTGGCCGGGTCGAAGTCGCTGAGGCGCATGAAGACCGAGCGGTTGGATTCAAAGCTGAACGGAGCGCGCAGGAAGCCGATGGCCGAGCCTACACCGGCGCCGGTGGGGACAAGGCAGCGGGCGACGCCAAGTTTTTCACAAAGGCGGGCGGCGTGCAGGGGGGCGGCTCCACCGAAGGCGATCATGGTGTAATTGCTGAGGTCCTCGCCATTTTCGACGGCATGGACACGGGCGGCGTTGGCCATGTTTTCATCAACCACCTCGGCCAGCCCCCAGGCGGCTTCGGTGGCGTCCATGTCGAGACGTTGGCCGATGACGGTTTCCAATGCTGCGGCGGAACTGTATGGGTGAAGCGGAATTGAGCCACCGGCAAAACTTTTGGGGTCGAGTTTGCCCAAAACAAGGTCGGCATCGGTTACGGCGGGCTTGTCGCCGCCACGGCCATAGCAAGCGGGACCGGGTTCGCTGCCTGCGCTTTCGGGGCCGACGCGGATCTGGTTCATGGCGTCCACGTGCGCCAGCGAACCGCCGCCCGCGCCAATTTCAACCATGTCGATGACAGGGATCGAGATCGGCATGCCCGAGCCTTTCTTGAAGCGGTAGGTGCGGGCGACTTCGAACACACGGGCTGTTTTCGGGGTTTGGTCCTTGATCAGGCAAATCTTGGCCGTGGTGCCGCCCATGTCGAAGCTGAGCACCTTGTCGAGGCCATGGCGTGCGGCGATGTCGGCAGCAAAGATCGCGCCGCCGGCAGGGCCGGATTCCACCAGCCGGACGGGAAACTCGGCGGCGCTCTCGAGGCTCATGATGCCACCGCCGGAATGCATTAGGAAGACCGGGCAAGCGGCGCCTTCGGTGGCGAGGCGGTCTTTCAGGCGACCAAGGTAGGATTTCATCAGCGGCTTGATGTAGGCGTTGGCAATGGTGGTGTTGAACCGCTCGTATTCGCGCATTTGCGGGCTGACTTCGGAACTAAGCGAGATCATCGCGTTTGGAAGTCTTGCGGCCAGCACCTCGGCTATCATGCGTTCATGGGCGTCGTTGGCATAGGAATGCAGCAAACCGATGGCGATCGAGGTGTAGTCGGCGGCGGCGAGGGTGTCGGCCAGGGCCTCGACCTCGGCGCGGTCCAGAGGGATCAGCACGTTTCCGCGGGCGTCCATCCGTTCGGACAGGGTATAGCGGCGGTTGCGGGGCAGAAGCGGCTCGGGAAGGGTGAGGTTCAGGTCGTATTGTTCGAACCGGCTTTCGGACCGCATTTCGATCACGTCGCGGAAACCCTGGGTGGTGATCAGGGCGGCTTTGGCGCCGCGCCGTTCGATCAGCGCGTTGGTGGCCAGCGTGGTGCCATGGATGATCTGACCGATGTTCGAGGCGAGCACACCGGACTTGGCGCAGACCTGGTGCAGACCGTCGATGATGGCGTCTTCCGGTGCTGAATAGGTGGTCAGAACCTTGGTCGAGAAGCGGTCATTGCCGGTTTCCAGAACCACGTCGGTGAAGGTGCCGCCAATGTCGACGCCCAAACGGACCTGTGTCTTGCTCATCCTGCCTATCCTTCCGAGGAGATAACTTGGAGGGAGTGTAGGTGGGCCAATAAATCAAATCCAATTATTCGTTTGGATTGATTGAATAGAAATTATTTATGATCTCCGGCGTGGGCAAGGGATATATCCCGCGCCAGTTTTGCGGCCTCGCCTACGTAAGCCGGGGTTGTGTCAGCATCAAAGCGGGCATGGAAGCTGAGTGCGTCGGGGACCCAGAGGTAGCGCAGCTGACTCAGGTGGCCACGTTCAAGATCGGACTCCACGATGGCGGCAGGCAGGCAGGCGACGCCGAACCCGTCGCGGGTCATCTGCAGGCAGGCGGCGAGGTTGGTTGATGGCACAACGCGAACCGAGACGGCAGTGGGGGAGCCGGCGACGTGATCGAGGAGTTGCTGGTGCGGCAGGGTGCCACGCGCGTGGGTCAGCACCGGGTATCGGGACAGGTGGCTGAGCGACAGGACCTTGTCGCCAAAGCCGTGATCCGGCGCAGCGACCCAGATGAAAGGGAAATCGCCCAGGGGTTCCATCCCAGAGGCCTGCCGGTCGAATGGGCCGCTTTGAAAAGTGAGGTCGATGGCGCGGCCGAAAAGCGGGGGCGAAAGATTGGCCGAGACATCGACGGTCAGGTCGACGTCGATATTGGGAAATCGGTTCTTCATAGCGGTCAGGAATTGGCCCAGCCAGGTGTGGACGATCATCTCGGTCACGCCGAGGCGGAGAATGCCGTCGAACAGGTGATCCTCGCCCGCGGCCACCAGGAAATCATCCATGCCACGCAGAACCGCGCGGGCCTTGGGTAGGAGAGCAGTCCCGTGCGGGGTCGGACGCACGGAACCGGCATCGCGGACAAAAAGCCGCTGGCCCAATTGGGTTTCAAGCCCGGAAATGCGGGCCGAGATATTGGGCTGGGTGGTGTTAAGCTTCTCGGCGGCACGACGGAAGCTGGCGAGGTCAGCGACCTGAACGAAGGCTTCGAGCTGTTTGAGGTTGATCTGTGCCACGGGCGGCCCCTTTGGTTCGGCGGCACCCTACCCCGTGGGGTCGGCGCGGCAAAGGGTCTAACGAAAAAGGCCCCGGGCAGAGCCGGGGCCTTTCAGGTTCTGTTGAGCGGATCAGAAATTCAGCGAAATGTCGCGGTGTTTGGCATTGCAGGACGCCATGTAAAGCGCCTGATCGCGATCCAGCCGCCGTTGCGAGCGGATGCCGAGCGTGCCGCGAATGTCTTCGAGATAGGCTTGAAGATCGGGTGCCAGGCCGGCTGCCTCGGCGCGCCAGGCTTTCTGCTCGGCGAACTCGGCGGTCGACTTGTCGAACTCCTTGAGCGCCTTCTCGCGGTCGAACTTCTTGGGCTTGAGGGCGCGGCGCGCTTTGCCGAGCGCCTTTTTGACGTCGCCCGCACCTTCGACGGCACCGAACTTGGCCTCGAGAGCCTTGAGCGTGTCTTCGGCGGATTCGTCACCTTCGGCTACGGTCTCGATGTAGCCGCGCATTTGGGTCAGCTCGCCTTCAAGCGCGTTGAAAGCCTCGTTGTCGGCCAGAACCGCAAGCACCACGCTGGGGGCTTCCCATGCACCATCGACCTGACGGCGATACATTTGCCGGGCCTTCTGTTCGGCGGTGGTCAGCTCGGCGAAGGTTTTGTGTGCCTCGTCCCAGTTTTCCGGGATGGTCTCCAACAGGTGTTTGGCCTCGACCAGAAGTTCTTCGCGCTCGGCCTCGAGACGGGCACGGCGTGCCGCTGTCTCTTCACTGTTGAGGCGCGTGAAGAACTTCTTGAGCTCATCGGCTTCCTCTTCGAGCTTGCGCACGTCCTTTTCGATCTTGCGCACCGTGCGTTGCAACGGGCGGTACTCGTCAGAGGCGGCGATGACCTTTTGCTCGGATTCGAATGCAATGGCCAAGTTCTCGAGTGCCTTGTCGGCGTTGTCGTAGCCCTTGGTCAGGTCCTTTTGCAGGTCTTTGGGTAGAGTTGAGATATCGAGCGCGCGAATACGATCGATGGCCCTTTTGGGATCAGCGCCCGACGCCAGTTGCGTGCCGGTATACTCTTCGATGCAGTATTGCAGCTTGGGGTTCACCGGGGGCGGGGCGGTTTCCGACAGCAGCGAAACCCGGTTCGGCAGGTAGTTCACCAGCGGCGGGTAGGCGCCCACGATGCCCAGCGCCAGGAGTTGCAGCGTGATGAAGGCGATCACGCCCTTGTACATCTGGGTCGTCTTCACCGAAGACGGAGCGACACCTCGCAAGTAGAACAGCGCAAACCCGAAGGGTGGGGTCAGGAACGAGGTCTGGATGTTCAGACCGATCATGACGCCCAGCCACACCGCGGTGATGTTGGCGCTGGGATCCATCAACAGGATCGGGGCGACGATTGGCACCACGACCACGGCGATCTCGATGAAGTCGAGGAAGAAGCCCAGGATGAAGATCACCGCCATGACGATGACAAACTGGGTCCAGAAGCCGCCGGGCAGGCCGTTGAGGAATTCGCGGACCAGTTCCTCGCCCCCAAAGGCGCGGAAAGCGGCGGTTAGCATCGCGGCGCCGAGAAGGATGATGAACACCAATGAAGTGGTTTTCGCGGTTTCCAGCATGACCCCGTGCATGGTTCTTTCGATCCGAAGCACTCGCCATCCGCTCCAGATCAACGAGAACATCAGGACGCTTGCGGCTATGACGCCGACGGTTATGCCCATCCAGTCTTCGGCAGAGGAGGCGGATTTCAGGTTCATGTCAAAATTCTTGATCAAGAAAGCCATGACTCCCAACGACGCGAGCGCCAGAAGTGCCGGAACGTAGGTCAGTTTCTTGTTGCCTTCATAGAGCCGATAACCGGCCATGATCAGCGCACCGGCGGCACCAATGGCGCCGGCCTGGTTCACGGTTGCGACGCCGGTGATGATCGAACCCAGAACCAAGAAGATCAGCGTCAGCGGCGGCACCAGGGTCAGGAAAACCTGACCCCAGAACTTGCGATCAAAAGTGCTCTCGCCTTTGGCGTGGACCGCCGGAGCGGCCTTCGGATTGATCAGGGCGTAGATCAGGATGTAGGCCATGTAGAGCAGTACCAGCAGGATGCCGGGGACAAAGGCGCCGAGGAACATTTCACCCGCCGAGGTCGAGGCCACGTCGAAGGACGAGGGCATGCTAAGCTCACCGGTTGATGACTTGTGCAAGGCCTTACGGGCAGTGCCGGCCTGGTCGGTGGCGCTGGCCAATTGGTCAGCCAGGATGATGAGCACGATCGAGGGTGGAATGATCTGCCCGAGCGTGCCGGAGGCGGCAATTGTGCCGGTCGCCAGCGACGGCGAGTAGTTGTTGCGCAGCATCGCGGGCAGCGAGATCAGACCCATGGCGACAACGGTTGCGCCAACGATGCCGGTGGTGGCAGCCAGAAGGGCGCCCACAAAGACGACCGAAATGCCCAAGCCACCCGGCACCGGGCCAAAGAGCTTTGCCATGGTGACCAGAAGGTCTTCGGCGATCTTGGAGCGCTGCAGCATGATGCCCATGAAGATGAAAAGTGGAATCGCAATGAGCGTATCCCTCTCGACCTCCCAATAGACCCCTCGAAGGTTCAGGGTACCGGCAGAGAGCCATTGCTGTGGTCCGCCGGAGTGGAAGAAGGCATCCGCCGACCCGGTAAAGAGGTAGCCCGACAGACCGGCCAGAACGATGGTGATGATCGCTGCGCCCGGAAGGGCGAAGGCCACCGGGTAGCCCGAGCCAAGGGCACCGGCCATGATGACGACGAGAAGGGCGAGAAAGAAAAGTTCCATGAGTTCAATCTCTCCTTAGTGCGCCGCCGAGGCCGCGGCCTCGCGGTGGCCTGGTTCGCCACGGCGGTCAGCTACGGCTTCAAAGAAATAGCTGACGAACTGGATCAGCATGGTGATTGCAAAAAGGCCCAGGAACAGGGCCATCTGGTATTTGACGAACATGCCGACGCTGCCTTGCTGGCTGACTTCGAAGTTCATCACCGGGCTGTTGATCATCGACTGTTTGCCGTTGAAGCCGAGGATGATGATGACCCAGCAGGTGCTCATCCCGAAGGCGATTGCGCCGAACGCATTGACGAAACCCCGCTTGGAGGTGCCGAACCCGGCATAGAGCACGTCAACGCGGACGTGGCCGTCTTCGAACAATGTATAGGCCGAGGCAAAGAGGAAGAGCGCCGCGTACCAGTAGCGCACCAGGTCACCCATCAGCGCCTGTTCGTAGGAGAAGACGAAGCGCGAGATCACGATCATCAGCTCAGCGGCGACGATCAGAAGGGCGAGCCAGAGAAAGCCCAGCGTGCGGGTGAAGAGCGCCACCACGAAGGCCACGCCGATGAGCGGGAAGTGGATGCGGGTGGCGACCCAGCTGGCCTTGCCCAGGTTGCGCATGCCGTCATCGCCGATGGTGTCCAGAAGAATTTTTTCGACCCGCATAAGAGCCACGGTGCAATCGGCGATGCCGACCAGGAGAACCGCCCAGAACAAGAAACGTATGAAGAAGACGTTGAAATCATGGATGCGCATGGCGTCCCAGCGCAAGGCTTGTGTCGGGGTGCTCAGGACATAAAGGACTGCGGCTGCGATCATCGCGCCGTAGATCGCCACCGGAACCCAGAAGCCCATGCCGCCCGCGGTGCCGGCGCGCAAACCGCCAAAGCCATAGCCGACCACCAGCACATTGTTGATCAGGAAGGCCGTTAGCAGGCCAAGCATCGTCCAACCGACGATGCGCGATAGTCGGGCCGGGAGCCCCTCGCGCTCGATTCCAAGATTCGTCGCTGTAGCTGACATTATTCCCCCTCGCTGTCTTTTCGATCCCAGGCCGGGCTGTTTTGCCCGTTCTCCCCCTGAAAGCGTTTGGTATCGCCCGTGGTGTTCTGCGACCACCGGCCAAACGAAAAGCTTTGTTGTGGGTTGCTCCGAAAACTGCTCTGAGTGTTGAAAGGAGCGGGGCCACAGCCCCGCCCCTCATTTCGCAATAATATGATCGGCTGATCAGATCAGGCCAAGCACCCGGTTACGCTGGTTCACGAAGGTGCCTTCGAACAGCGCCATTGTGCCACCAATTTCACGTAGCGAAGCCTGGAAGTGGTCATCGACCTCCGTCGCCAGCGCCGAGTGGTCGCGGGTTTCCTCGAACACTTCTGCAGCCGCTTCACCGAAGCCGTCCCAGACGTCGTCGTTGAAGTTTTTGACCGTGACGCCCTGCTCGTCGACCAGTTTCTTCAGGTACTGACCATTCAGAGCCATGTTCTCTTCGAACGCTGCGCCGTGCTCTTCCATGCAAGCTGCTTCAATCACGGCTTTCTCGTAATCGCTCAGGCCTTCGTAGAACGACTTGTTCATGCCGAAGGCAAGGCCGCCGCCCGGCTCGTGCATACCGCCGGTATAGTAGTATTTGGCGGCTTCGTAGAACTTCATGAAGTAATCGTTGTAGGGGCCGACCCATTCGGTTGCGTCGATGGCGCCCGAAACCAGGTTTTCGTAGATTTGGCCACCCGGAAGCGACACGGTCGATGCGCCCAGTTTCGACAGCACGTTGCCGCCAAGACCTGGAATACGCATTTTCAGACCTTTGAAATCATCCGGCGATTCGATTTCCTTGTTGAACCAGCCGCCGGCCTGGGTGCCGGTTGCGCCACACGTGAAGGCCTTGAGGCCGAACTCGCCCGAGACTTTGTCCCAGAGCGCTTGGCCGCCAGCGAATTTGATCCAAGCGTTCCATTCAACCGTGGTCATGCCAAACGGCACGGAGGTGAAGTAGGCGAACGCCGGATGCTTGCCGACCCAGTAGTAGTCAGCCGCGATGTAGGCTTGCGAGTTGCCCGAGGCAACTTCGTCAAAGCTGTCGAATGCGCCAACGCGTTCGCCAGCGGCGAAGTATTCAACGTTGAATGCACCATTGCCCAGTTGGGCGATACGGGCTGCAAGGCGTTGAGCCGAGATACCCAGACCTGGGAAGTCCCGCGGCCATGTCGACACGATAGTCAGCTGCTTGCCACCCTGGGCAATCGCCGGGGTCGCCAGTGCAGCTGCACCGGCACCAAGCGCGGCGCCTTTCAGAAATTTACGACGTTCCATATGTTCTCCTCCGAGTTTTTTGTCTTGTCGATTTATTGGTGTTTGACCGGTCTCCTCCCGAAGGCCTGTCAAACGTGGTTTTAGCTTCAATTCGGCGCTAGATGCAAAAGTGCCTCCCCTCGCACTGAATCGCTGATTGGAAGAACATACCAAGCGGGTCAGGAAAGCAAGCAATTTGGATTACTTAGGCAGTTTGGCCGCAGCGTCGCATGCGTTCGACGCCCAGTTCCCGACGCGTTTTGCATGTTCGTTGCCGGTTTTTCCATCAGGATACCCGCGTGCCTTGTGCGCGTCCAGAGAGCTAATCTCAGGCGGGTGATGGGGTCGTATCGTCGGGCACTGGTTCTCCGGACAACGCCCATTGCAGCTGCCCCTTGGTTTCGACTGCACAGTCGCGCAGGCCCCGCAAACGGTTCAATGCATCGAAGCGGTCTTCGCCGCATTCGACCATCAGGCGTAGCGCAACCATGCCGGAACGCCCACAGCCGCCACGGCAATGAACGATCACGCGCCCGCCACCGGCAAGCGCCTGACGCACGTTGCGGCTGACTTCGGGCCACTTGGCATTGACCTCTGTGTCCGGCGCGCCGAAATCCTGGACTGGCAGGTGGCACCAGCGGCTGGCCATGGCCTGAATGTCGGAGCCGAGGTTGGGGGCACCGACGGCAACCATTTCTTCGTCCGTGGTCATCGACAACACGATGCCCGGTTTCCATTCATGGAACACATCCATGTCGCCACGATAGTCGCCATCGCGCCCGGGCAGCGAGGCAATGGCCAAGGTGCCGCCGCCGACGGGCAGAGCATAGATCACCAGGCCGTCACTCACGGTTCCACGCCTTTTCGTGATGTGTTGCCTGTCGCGTCATAACCGGTTGGTTCCGAACGTATCGCACGAATTGGGATCGCCGCTGTCATAGCCAGTGGTAAACCAGCGCTGGCGTTGGGCACTGGTGCCATGAGTGAAGGTATGGGGTTGCGGCACGCGACCGGCCCTGCGTTGCAGCGTATCGTCGCCGATCTGGCGGGCGGCATTGAGCGCCTCTTCGATGTCACCCGGTTCCAGCAGGCCACCCACAGCGCGGGCCCAGACGCCGGACAGGCAATCGGCCTGCAATTCCAACCGTACGGTCAGGGCGTTAGCCTCGGTTTGGCTGGCGCGCTGGCGTTGGGCATTGACCTTTGGGATGATGCCAAGCTCGTTCTGGACATGGTGTGCAACCTCGTGTGCAATCACGTAGGCGGCGGCGAAGTCACCCTTGGCGCCCAGTTGACGGGCCATGGTGGCGAAGAAATCGGTGTCGAGATAGGCTTTCTTGTCCGCCGGGCAGTAGAACGGGCCTGTGGCACCCGAGGCCCCGCCGCAGGGGCTTTGAGTGATGCCACTGTAGAGCACCAGTATTGGTGGGGTGTAGTCCCGCCCGAAGGCGCTGGGAAAGGTTTGCGTCCAGACCTCTTCGGTGGTGGTGAGGACTCTGGAGGAAAACTCGGCCGCACGTTCCTCCTCTGGGGTGAGATCGCGTGGTGCGGATTGCTGACCTCCGGCCGTTTGACCATCAAGGAAAGGGGTCACATCAATCCCGGCGAAATAGCCGATGGCGAGAATTACCAGAAGACCGATCCCACCGATCCCGGCACCCGCCTTGCCACCTCTCGACCTGCGACGGTCTTCGACATTTCTGCTTTTTCGCACACCCCTGAGCCGCATTGCTCACTCCCCCAAACTTGCTACCGCGCCAGAGTGACCGATTCCCCGGCATCTTGCAAAACCCTTCTTTTGGAAAATCGCGGCACCTGTATCCGCCCGATCTGGTGTAGACCTCGCGCCACGGCACCTCTACGTTGACGCAAGCCCGAATCCGACAGAGGCCTAATATGAGCGACAGTGAAACCAAAACCTATCAGGTTCTTGCCCGGAAATACCGGCCCGAGACCTTTGCCGATCTAGTCGGCCAGGAGGCGATGGTGCGGACGCTGAAAAACGCGTTCAAGGCGGACCGGATTGCCCAAGCGTTCATCATGACCGGCATTCGCGGTACAGGTAAAACGACGACCGCGCGGATCATTGCCAAGGGGATAAACTGTATCGGGCCGGATGGCACCGGTGGACCGACGACGGAACCCTGCGGTGAATGTGAACACTGCGTCGCGATCATGGAAGGCCGCCATGTCGATGTGATGGAGATGGATGCGGCCTCGCGCACCGGGGTGGGCGACATCCGAGAGATCATTGAAAGCGTGCATTACCGGGCGGCTTCGGCACGCTACAAGATTTACATCATCGACGAGGTTCACATGCTGTCGACCAGCGCGTTCAACGCGCTGCTCAAGACACTTGAAGAACCCCCCGAACATGTGAAGTTCATCTTTGCGACTACGGAAATCCGCAAGGTGCCGGTGACGGTTCTGTCACGCTGTCAGCGGTTCGATTTGCGACGGATTGAGCCGGAAGACCAGATCGGCATGTTGCGGCGGATCGCCGATTCGGAAGGGGCGCAGATTGCCGAGGATGCGCTGGCCTTGATCACGCGGGCGGCAGAAGGCTCGGCACGGGACGCGACCTCGCTTCTGGATCAGGCGATTTCGCACGGGGCCGGAGAGACCACGGCGGACCAAGTGCGTGCCATGCTGGGGCTGGCGGATCGTGGCCGGGTGCTGGACTTGTTCGATATGATCATGCGGGGTGATGCGGCGGGCGCCTTGAGTGAGCTGAGCGCGCAATACGCCGATGGGGCGGACCCGCTGGCGGTTCTGCGCGATCTGGCCGAGATCACCCATTGGGTAAGCGTGGTGAAAATCACCCCGGATGCGGCTGAGGACCCGACGATTTCCCCCGATGAGCGCGCCCGTGGACAGGCGATGGCCGAGGGATTGCCGATGCGGGTGTTGGCGCGGATGTGGCAGATGCTGTTGAAGGCGCTGGACGAGGTCGGGCAGGCGCCCAACGCGATGATGGCAGCCGAGATGGCGATCATCCGGTTGACCCATGTGGCGGATCTGCCGACTCCGGAAGAGTTGGTGCGCAAGATCAAGGATCAGACCCCGCCGCCGATGCCGCCATCGGGCGGTGGCGGAGGGGCCTATTCGGGGGCATCCGGGGGAGTGAGTGCGCATTCTGGTGCTGCTGCGGGCGGAACGGGTGGCGGTAATGGCGGGCCGGCTATGGCATTGGCCGAAGTGGCCGATCAGGCACTGGCGCGGTTTCCCACCTTCGAACATGTGATTGAGCTGATCCGGGCCAATCGGGACGGCAAGCTGCTGATGGATGTGGAGTCCGATCTGCGGCTTGTCAATTACCAGCCGGGACGGATCACCTTCCAGCCGTCGCCGGATGCGCCGGGCGATCTGGCCCAGAGGCTTGGGTCACGCTTGCAGGCGTGGACCGGGAACCGCTGGGCGGTATCCGTTGTCAGCGAAGGCGGCGCGCCATCGGTTGTGGAAGTGCGCAATGCCGCGCGGAATGCGCTGGAGGCCGAGGCGCGGGAACATCCGATGGTGAAAGAGGTGTTCGACGCATTTCCCAAAGCCAGGATCATTGACATCCGTTCCGCCGCCGATCTGGCGGCCGAGGCACAGGCCGAGGCCTTGCAGGAGGTCGAGGACGAGTGGGATCCGTTTGAAGAGGATTGAACCTGTGGCCAGCGGGTAAGCGTCAGCTCTCCGCCATGGCCATCGTATGTTCAGCGAATCCGGCACCGGCCTCTTTGTAGATGTTGAACACCGCTGTCGCGCCGCACTCGGCCAATTTCTTTTCTTCGCCCGGATGACGGGCCGTGGCCGTGACCTTCCCCTGGAACCCGACCCGGCGCAATTGCGCCAGCGCGTCGAGGTTGGCGATCAGGGTCGGCAGAGCCAACATGACGAGTTCGATCCGGTGGTCGGCATCCACCTTTTCCCAGAAATCCGCATCGCTGGGGTCGCCATGCAGCACGTTGCGCCCGGCATCGCGGTGCCTACACACGCCGTTGTGGTTGAAATCGACTCCGATCACGGTTTCACCGAAATGTTCGCGCATCGTGTCGTATGCACCGGTTCCGACCCGGCCCATGCCAAAGACCGCAATCGTGGCCGCCTGAGTGTCGAGATAGTCGTCATCGGGAAGGCGCGGCTCGCGTTGGAGTCGGGTCCACACCGGCCGGTAACGACCATAGAGCCAGTCATCAGCGGCCACCAGCGGGGCGGCAATGATGAAGGACACCGACAGCGCCACCGCCAGCACGACCAGCCATTCCGGACCAAGCCAACCGTTGGCCACCCCAATGGCGGTGACGATCAGGCCGAACTCGCTAAAGTTGCTCAGGTTCAGGGAGGCTAGAAGAGACGTGCGGGCGCGCAGATGGAAGCGGGTCATCAATGCCAGGAACAGTGCGCTTTTCCCCAGGACCAGTGGTACCAGGGCAAGCCCGACCAGCAGCGCCTGCCACGTAAGTTCACCGACAAGTCCTATGGACAGGAAAAACCCAACCAGGAACAGATCCTTGAAACCGAACATCGACTTGGCAAGCTCATCAGATCGTCGATGGCCGGCGACCAGCACGCCGAGAACCAATGCGCCAAGATCGCCCTTGATCCCGGCCAGTTCAAACAGTTCGGCCCCGCCGAGGGCAAGAACCAATCCGTAGAGGATCATCAATTCGCCATGGCCAACGCGCAACAGCAGGCGGATCAACAAAGGACGCAGGAACACCAGCGCGAACAGGGCCGGTGACCAGATTGCGGGTAGTTTGCCGGTTGAAGCGGCCAAAAAGGCGACGGCGGCAAGGTCCTGCATGATCAGGATGCCGATTGCGATGCTGCCGTGTAGGGATTTCATTTCGCCCGACGTCTCAAGCGAACTCACGGCAAAGACAGTGCTGGAAAAGCTGAGTGCAAAGCCGATCACCAGGGCCGGACCAAGGTCAAGCCCGGCAAAGAACGGTAACCCAAGCACCGCAAGCCAGAAGACGAGAAGACCGGCAACTACGGTGGTGATCGTGGAATGCAGCAGGGTTACGGCCCAGACCTGCGGTCGGATCAGCGCGCGCAGGTCGAGTTTCAAGCCGACGGTAAACAGCAGGATGGTGATGCCAAGGTCGGCAAGCTTGTTCAACACGTCGCCGCCGGTTGTTCCGAGATAGCCCAACACGAACCCGGTCACCAGAAAGCCGACCAGTGGTGGCAAGCCGACCTGGCTTGCCAACAGGCCAAGGATAAAGGCCAGGGTGATCCAGGCGACGTCACCCAGCGCGATGGCAATCCATTCGAATTCCATGGCCGTCCTTTTGCGGTTCGGTTTCGCCAACACGTCGCATATCGGTTGGTTCCGGCGCAAGCCATTGCGGGTTTTGTCGCGCAGTTCGTACCCCGCCATACTCGGTCAACCGATTATGGTTATTGTCAATTGCGCGCTGAATGGTGGCGGTGTGCACGCAACTAGAACAGTTCGACGGCGATTCCGACCGCTTTAAGCGCCACGGAAGTCATGGCGCGCATTGTGCGCGAGTCATCGACGGCAAGAATACGTTTGATCATGAAGCGGTTCCGCAGGAAATTTCGGACGGGCTGAGGCCAAGAAGATGTTATCAGGTGCACCCTTCGAATTCCGGTCATGTTCCGGAATGCTAGGTGTGCGATCTAAAGATGAGATCGCGGTCGCCCCGGCCGATGCGAGATTTCATACCCCACCATTCCTTCCGCGAGCGGCAAGGGCGACCGAGCTAGAAAGGACGCGGTGCAAGGAAGACGTCCCAAAGGTCAGAACACGATGTTCAATGCGCCTCTGCCCAGTTCGTTCCTGTCCCGGCATCGACGATCAAGGGCACGTCGATATGCACAGCCGGGTGTGCCGCGCCTTCCATAATCTGGCGGGCTGTCTCGATCAATTGATCGGTCGCGCCGTCCTCGACTTCGAACAGCAGTTCATCGTGAACCTGCAGCAGCATCTTGGCCGGCAGGTCGGCGATGGCGTCGGGCATGCGGATCATGGCACGGCGGATCACGTCGGCGGCTGTGCCCTGGATCGGGGCGTTGATCGCGGCGCGGCGGGCAAAACCCGCACGGGGGCCCTTGGCGGCGATTTCGGGTGTGTGGATCTTGCGGCCAAAGAGGGTCTGGACGTGGCCGTGTTCCTTGGCGAAGGCAACGGTTTCGTCCATATAGGCGCGGATGCCTGGATAACGCTCGAAATAGGCGTCGATAAAGGCCTGAGCCTCGCTTCGCGGGATACGCAAGTTGCGCCCCAGGCCGAAGCCCGAGATACCGTAAATCACCCCGAAATTGATTGCTTTGGCCCGGCGGCGGATGTCGGGGGTCATCTCGTCCAGGGGTACGTCGAACATTTCAGACGCGGTCATGGCGTGGATATCGAGGCCGTCGCGGAACGCCTGTTTCATCGTGTCGATGCCGGCGACATGGGCAAGGATTCTGAGTTCGATCTGGGAGTAATCGAGGGACACCAGAGTCTTGCCCTTTGGCGCGACAAAGGCTTCGCGGATGCGGCGGCCCTCCTCGGTACGTACGGGGATGTTCTGCAGGTTGGGGTCGGTTGAGGCGAGCCGCCCAGTGGAGGCGCCGGTTTGCACGTAAGATGTGTGGACGCGGCCGGTTTCCGGGTTGATGTGGTCTTGCAGAGCGTCGGTATAAGTGGATTTGAGTTTAGAGAGCTGCCGCCAGTCGAGGACGCGGGCGGGCAGGTCGTGACCCTCGGAGGCGAGGTCTTCGAGAACGTCGGCACCGGTGGCATAGGCGCCGGTCTTGCCCTTCTTGCCGCCTTCCAGAGCCATCTCGTCGAATAGGATTTCACCCAACTGTTTGGGGGAGCCGACGTTGAAGCTGCGGCCCGCAAGTTCGTGAATTTCTGCCTCGAGTCCGGCCATTTTCTGGGCAAAGGCGTTGGACATGCGGCTGAGCGTGTCGCGGTCGACGGTAATGCCGCTCATCTCCATCTGGGCGAGCACCGGGACAAGAGGGCGTTCGAGGGTTTCGTAGACGGTGGTGACCTTGGCCTGATGCAGTTGCGGTTTGAAAATCTGCCACAGGCGCAGGGTGATATCGGCGTCTTCGGCGGCATACTTCACCGCCTCGTCTACCGGAACACGATCGAAGGTGATGGCGGATTTTCCGGTGCCCAGAAGCGATTTGATCGGGATCGGGGTGTGGTTGAGGTAGCGATCCGAAAGCGCGTCCATCCCGTGATTGTGGATGCCGGAAAACAGCGCGTAGGACATCAGCATCGTGTCGTCGATGGGGGTGATGTTGACGCCATTGCGGGCGAAAATCTTGGCGTCGTATTTCATGTTCTGGCCGATCTTGAGGATCGCGGGGTCCTCGAAGATGGGTTTGAGCATGGTCAGCGCCTCGTCCGGAGACATCTGGCCATCGGCCAGTTTGTCGGAACCGAAGAGATCGTCAGAGGCGCCGTCCTTGTGAATGAGCGGGATATAGCAGGCATCGCCGGGCTCGACGCAGAGGGAAATGCCGACCAGTTCAGCCTGCATTTCGTCAAGCGAGGTGGTTTCCGTATCAACTGCGATGTAGCCGCGTTTATGGGCGAGATCGATCCAGCGCTGCAGCGACTTGGCGTCGGAAACGTGTTCGTATTTTTCCGGGTCGATGGGCGGGAGGTCGGGGGTATCGGCAGCCTCTCCGCCTACTGACGCGGGTGTTTCGGGCATGATTGGGGCCTCGACACCCATCTTGTCGGCGATGCGTTTGGAAAGGGTGCGAAACTCCATCTCGGCAAGGAAGGGCAACAGGACCTCGGGGTCCGGGTCCTGTACCTCGAGGTCGTCGAGAGAGAACGGCAGGTCCATGTCTTCTTTGAGTTGGACAAGGTCACGGGACATGCGGATCTGATCAGCCTTGTCGATCAGGGTTTCGCGGCGTTTGGGTTGTTTGATTTCGCCGGCACGTTCCAGCAGGGTTTCCAGATCACCATATTCGTTGATCAGTAAAGCGGCGGTCTTGATGCCGATGCCCGGCGCACCGGGGACGTTGTCGACGCTATCACCGGCCAGGGCCTGAACATCGACCACCCGTTCCGGGAGGACGCCGAATTTTTCAACCACGCCGTCGCGGTCGATGCGGCGGTTTTTCATGGCATCGAGCATTTCGACCCCACCGCCAACAAGTTGCATCAGGTCCTTGTCAGACGAGATAATGGTGACGCGGCCACCGGCTTCGCGGCCCTGCACGGCGAGGGTGGCGATGATGTCGTCGGCTTCGAAGCCTTCGATTTCGTGGCAGGCGACGTTAAAGGCACGGGTGGCGTCGCGGGTCAGAGGGAATTGTGGCACGAGGTCCTCGGGCGCGGGCGGGCGGTTGGCCTTGTACTGGTCATAGATTTCGTTGCGGAAGCTCTTGCCGGAGTAGTCGAAGATCACTGCGGCATGAGTGGGAGCATCGGCGCCGGAGGCGTCCTCGACATATTTCTGAAGCATGTTGCAGAAGCCCGACACAGCACCGATTGGCAGACCGTCGGACTTTCGCGTCAAAGGCGGCAGGGCGTGGTACGCCCGGAAGATGAAGGCCGAGCCGTCGATAAGGTGCAGGTGGTGGCCTTTGCCGAATGCCATTTGGTGTTCTCCCGGGCTTGCGTGGGTCTTGTGTCGCACAAGGGCGCGTTCGGGGCTAGGGGGATCGTGCGAGGGGTGGTGTTTGCCAGATCAGGGGGCCGCCATATCGCGGCGGGCGTCACGGACGATGATCCAGGATGCGTGCAGGAACAACCCGGCAATGGCAAAAGCAACGATCAGGTCCGGCCAGGCGCTGCCGGTCCAGCCCACGAGAAATGCGGCGACCACAACGGCGACATTGCCGATGGCGTCATTTCTGGAGAATAGCCAAACGGCGCGGACATTGGCATCACCCGCGCGGTGCGGAATCAGTACCAGCGCGGCGGCGACGTTGACGACCAGCGCGACCAAGGCAAACCCGCCCATCATGCCGGCCTCGACCGGGGTTTGTGAAAACACGCGCCATATTGTGGCGCCAAAAACCGCAACGCCGAGCGCCCCAAGGAATAGTCCCTGGATCAATGCCGAACGTGCCCGCCAGAGCAGGCTCCAACCGATGGCGAGGATGCCAAGAAAGGTGATCAACCCGTCGCCAACGAAGTCCAGGGCGTCTGCCTTGAGAGCCTGTGACCCGGACAGGAACCCGCCGATCATCTCGATCACGCCGTAACCGACGTTCAGCAGAACGACGATCCAAAGCGCGCGGCGATAACCGGGTGTGATGTGGTGCTGTGTGCCGATGACCCGGTCGCCATCGCCCTCGGGTAGCAGTGTCAGGTGGTATCCGGCCTCTGTCACGGCCTGTTTCACCGCGGCAATGCGTGCGTCGTCAGCGGCAATTGGCAGCGTGATCAGCTGCGATGCGGTCGAGATCGATGGATCGGGCACACCGACGCTGCGCACTGCCTTGTCGATCTTGGCCGCGCAGGAAGGGCAATCCATGCCGGTCACGCGGTATCGGGTGCTGCCGGTCATATGTTTCGCCGTATTGTCGATCCGGTAGGTGCGGTCGGTGGAATCAGACCTTGCCCTCGAAGTCCTTGTGCACCAGCTTGCAATCGCAATAGGGACATTCGACCCAGCCGTGTTCGTTGGGGATTTGCAGCCAGACGCGCGGGTGGCCAAGCGCCCCTTCGCCGCCGTCACAGGACACGCGGTAGCTGTCGACGATCTTGGTCTCGGGGGCTGTGGTGGTCATGGTCATGCGTCCTTGGCTGCGTGGAGTCCTGTGCGCGAATATGGGCGATCTGGAGCGCGGGGGCAAGACCGCTCGAAAGCTCAATCCGAGCGTTCGACGCGGGCCTGAAAGCAGTTGTTGGTGGACGAGCGGACGTGAACGAAGGCGACATCGTCGCGGGCAAGGCGGGCGGCTATCTCGTTGGTGAAGGCGTCGGGTGCAACGACTTCGCCAGTGCCGTAGAGGATCCGTTCGTCCCTGCTGTAGGCGCGGATCAGCATGGTGTTGCCGTCGAAAATCGCCGGTACGCCACGATGTGGGTCGTAGGTTGCGCAATCATCGGCACACAGGAAGATCGGGCCGGTTTCGGCATAAGGCTGGCGCGCTCCGAAGGGGGAATACGCGACGACCAGCATTTCGGCCCCGTCTGGAATGAAATCGAGGCAATGGCGGCACGGATTACCGGTGCCTTTCGACGTCATGCGCTCGGGTGGGTTGCCGTATGCATCTGGTGCGCCGTTGCGGTAAGCGGTGGCAGTTTCGGTCGGTATGGGTAGAAAACGGATAGACATGGCGGGTCTCGCGCGTTGGTTGCGGGGCCAATCATGGCCCGGCGGGTCGCGCTGTGGCGATCCGTTTCCTGCGCAAAAGGGTCAGTCGGAATAGAGGTAGTGGGTCGAGGCCAGGTCGACCGCCTTGTCATGGCCGATGCTAAGGAAGTTCTGCAGCGCTTCTGCGTTCATCTCGGGGTTGTCGGGTTCGCGAATGCGGTAGTGGTTGTAGAACCCTGAATCGCGGATCTGGTCGCTTTCGAACTGCATGTCGCCGCGGATCGTGGGCAGCAGGCGGTCGAGCGTTTCTTGTGGGGTTTTCTCGCCCGCGAGGCCAACGCGCATGGCGTGGCCGATAAGGTATTCGTCGGAAAAGCTGGTCTCGACCTCCAAGAGCCGGGTAACTGAACGGTCGCCAGTGAAATCTTCCAAGAGGTCGAGATTCGACGGGTCCATGCAGATGACCAGACGGTCGGTATCGTAGTAATCGAATAGCATCCGCATCAGTGCTCGGCGATGGCGGTGGCGTTTGCCCATCGTTGACTGAATGCCGCCGAGATCGGGCAGCTGGCAGCCTTCTTCATTGAAGAGATATTCGATGCAGGGGATGTTGGTCATCTGGCGGATGCGGTCGACCAAGCGCTTGGCGACGTGCCATTTCTTGCAAACAACGATCAGCAACTCGCGTTCGCGACCCAGCGTGCTTTCGGTTTCCCAAAACCGGGTGGCAAAGCGGCGACCAATGCGGCCGCGTCCGGTTAGGAATTTGAACAAGGACCGGCCCTCGTTGGAGATTTTGAAATCCCAGCCGCGGGTCGCGTAGAGCAGACCGAGGCGGCGTTTGAGTTCCTGGGCTTCGGCGCTGATCTTGCGGGCAAAGAGGAAATCCTGGCTCAGGAGAAGGTCGTAGTGGTCGTTGTAGAAGGTCACCGGCATGCCATAGTCGGTGAACATCAGGAAGGTCAGGGTGCGGGAGCGGATTTCATGCTCGGGCACGAGGTGACGTACCAGGGTCTGAAAGAAGGTCTCGTCCGGAATCCAGGTGGTACGGAAGAAGCGCATTACGTCCTTGCGCCGCTTGGTGAAATCGATGATCCATTCGATTGTACGGCGGCGCAGACACCACCATTGCGAACCGATCATGACCTGGATGTCTTCGGGGATTTTGCGGGTCAAGCCAAAGCGCTTCTGCAGGTTAAACATCGCGTAGAAACGGCGTTTCTGCGTGCGTTCGTTGAGCCAATGGCGATAGATCAGTCGCTCTTCTTTCCAGCCGGTTTTGATCCAGTCGCTTTCAAAGAAATCAAAGCTTTCGACGTAATCGACGTCGTTGCGGTCAAGGAAGTCATGGGCGTATTCAGCCGACTTGATTGCCATGCAATCACCCGAAAGCATGTAGAAGTGGGTCGCGCGCGGAAAGGCCTCGACCGCCGCCTCGACAGCGTTCAGGGTGGCCTGAACCAAGCTCCATTCCCCCCATCCGCATTTGATCCGCTTCTTGGCGAAGGTCACGTTGGGGTTGCCGTCCAGCGCGTCGCGAATCTGTTGGTAAAACTCGGGTTTTGCCCGTGCATCAAAGTGGATCGACATGTAGTCGCCCACGGCCGTGAGCCGCTCGGCCTGTTTGATGATGGCCTCGGGATCCTTGTGGCACAGCAATATGAAGGCAATTTTTGCCATATTGTGACCAATCTGCTCCTGCTGCCCCGAATTGTTTACCTTGATAATGATGAATGCCGCCTGAATAAACCAGCTTTCTTGCGGAAATTGTATCCGCACGTCGGGTTGAAGCCGCACACGGGAAACGGCAGACGCGGCGGCTGGGACACAGGCAGGTTCGATCAGCGAAACAGGGTTTGTTTAGGTTTTTGTCAATTGCTATAAGGCAGGAAAGACAAAAAACACGTTTCATTTGGAGGCAGAGCAGTCATGGGGTTTCCCGGAACCTGGATGACGGAAAGCGAAAGTGTCGTTTACCGTGTGGTGCCGAAATGCGCCTGTTCCACAATCGGACAGATCATGTTCTTCTCCGATCACGGCGAGTTCTATGACGGTGACATTCACGATGCCGATCACGGGCTGCACAAATGGGCGCATGAGCGCAGCCAGCCGCTGATCAACGCCAATGTAAAGACCCACGGGTCCTATGCGTTTAGCTGTGTGCGCAACCCCTATACGCGCATCCTGTCGTCATTCTTTGACAAGATCTGTGGTATCCAGCGCAATGGTAAACGTTATCGCGGCAACCTGGTGCCACTGCTTATTCAAAAATACGGGATCGAGGTGGGCGACCCGGAATCCGGCTTCGAGTTTGACCAGATCAAATCGTTTCGCCGGTTCCTGCTGTTTGCCCGCGATACCATCCGTTGGCGCCGACCGATGGACCCGGATATCCATTGGAGTGCGATGAGTGGCCATGTCAGCACCTTCATCGTCAACGGCGGGCGCTATGACAAGATCTTCTGGACCGAGCAGTTCAATGACGGGATGCAAGAGGTTCTGGACGCGATCGAGACCCCGCAGACCGTTGATCTGGGGGCGATTCCGCGCTTCAACGAAAGCGAAGGCCATGGGCCAAAGCGGGCGCATCCGGTCGAGGACTATTTCGACGACATGTCGATGCATCTGATCTACGAGATATTCAAACGCGATTTCGACCTGTTCAAATACGATTTCGAGGATCCGTCGAACAAGATGCCGATCGGCGAGATCGATCTGGACGAAATTCACGCCAAGCTCGGAGATTGATGACGGCGGGACGACGCTCGGCTGCGCCATTGCCCGGCCCATTGTCTCGTGGGGTGGTCGTCTGATGAGTTTGCGAACATAGATCGGGTCAGATTGGCCGGTTTTCCGGCGGTCCGAAGTGATGCGTCAGGCGGGATATGAGAATATCCACCAACTCGCCATCCATGAACTCAAATCGATCTGGAATCTCGAAGGATAGAATTCGTTGCCCTGGTTTCGGCGCGCCAAAGCGCGAGCTGAGCCTGCGTTTCTGACGCTTTTCCATAACGACGAGAAGGTCGGCCCAATAGATCTGTTCCTGAGTCAGGGGTTCGTCGGCGTCATGGCTGAGCCCGGCACAATCAGCGGTTAGTGCGGGCCAGTTGCGGGCGCATTCAACGGCTGTGGGACTGCGTTTGCGGGCTTTGCCGCAAATGAAAAGAACGCGCGTCATTCTATTATCCCTGCGACGCGCGCAGCAGCCGAGTTTGACCGCGGGGTCCAGAGACCGCGGTCGATGGCTTCCTGCAAGCGTTGGGCGATTTCCCTGAGCGCGGGTTCATTGTGCTCTTCAATGAAAGCACGGGTGTCATCGTCTTCGAGAAACGCGGCTTCGACCAGGTCGAAATGGTGGTTCTTGACGGCCCCGGTGGTGGCAGCGAAGGCGAAAAGGTAGTCGACCGAGGCGGCGATTTCGAAAGCTCCCTTGTAGCCATGGCGTTTGATGCCTTCGATCCATTTCGGGTTGACCACGCGCGAGCGGACAACGCGGGCGATTTCGTCGTCCAGCGTGCGGATCAGGGGGCGCTCGGGGCGGGAATGGTCATTGTGGTAGATCGGGCGATCCTGTCCCTGGAGGGTTGATACCGCTGCCGCCGCGCCACCTTCGAACTGGTAATAGTCGTCGCTGTCGAGGATATCGTGCTCGCGGTTGTCCTGATTCTGGACGATGGCGTCGGTCTCGCGCAGGCGGGTTTCGAATCCTGTGCGGTCACGGGTGCCTTCTTGCGCTGCGCCATAGGCGTAGGAGCCCCATTCGAGATAAGCCTCGGCCAGATCAGATTTGTCGGCCCAGAGCCGCTCGTCGATCATTGCCTGAAGGCCTGCGCCATAGGCCCCGGGTTTGGAACCGAAGATGCGGGCAGTTGGGCCGGTGTCACGGGCGCGGGCGGCAGCGGGGTTGATGTCGGCGGGTTCATCAAGTGCCTGCACGGCGCGGGCGGCGCTGTCGAAAAGCGCGATGAGCTGCGGGAAGGCATCGCGGAAGAAGCCTGAGATGCGCAAGGTCACGTCAACGCGCGGGCGGCCTAGGGCGGTGGCGGGGATGATCTCGAACCCTGTAACCCTGCGGTTGGCGGCGTCCCACTTGGGTTTCACCCCCATCAGAGCCAGGGCCTGTGCGATGTCGTCGCCGCCGGTGCGCATGTTGGCGGTGCCCCAGGCGGTGAGCAGCATGGAGCGCGGCCAGTCGCCATGGGTTTGCAGATGTTTCTCGATCAGTAGGCTGGCGGATTTCCAGCCCAGGGTCCAGGCGGTGGGTGTTGGCACGGCGCGGCTGTCGACCGAGAAGAAGTTGCGCCCGGTTGGAAGTGTGTCGAGCCGTCCACGTGTGGGGGCGCCGGATGGCGCCGGGGCGACAAAGTGCCCCTTGAGGGCGCTGAGTAGGCCCGTGCCTTCCATTGGGCCACAGGAACGCAGGGTGGGGCGGATGGTGGTTTCGATTGCCGAGAGAACGGTGCGACTCTGCTCCCCTGGCGGTGGCGTCTCGCCGGTCACCAGTGCTGTCGCCAAGATCTCGAGCCGCTCGATCGTGTCGCCGGTGCTGCGCCAGGTGCCGGGCTGGTCGGCCAGAGCATCGGGGCGGGGCCCTGTCCACCGGGCCGCCATGTCGGCATCGAGTGGGTCGAAATCGAGATGGAGGTCCGCAACCAGCGCCCGGATGAGAGAGGCGTCGGCATCCGCGCCGTCGCCGCGTGGGATGCGAGTGAGGGCGATCAGCAGATCGGTTTCTTGCTGGCCGGCGGGGGATTGGCCGAAAATGTGGAGACCGTCGCGAATCTGGGCCTCTTTCAGTTCGCAGAGATAGGCGTCGAGCTTGGCGAGGTCGGTTTCCTCGTTTTCACCGGTCATGCCGACATCGGCATCCAACCCGGTGACCGAGCTGAGCGAAAGGATTTCGCGACGCAGGTGGTCGATACGCCGGGGATCGACACCGGCGGCTTCGTAATACTCGTCCACCAGCGCCTCGAGGTCGCGCATGGGGCCGTAGGTTTCGGCGCGGGTCAAGGGCGGGGTCAGGTGGTCGATGATCACTGCCTGCGCGCGGCGCTTGGCCTGGGTGCCTTCGCCGGGATCGTTTACGATGAAGGGGTAGACATGCGGTGTAGGGCCGAAGACGGCTTCGGGCCAGCAGGTTTCCGACAGAGCCAAGGCCTTGCCCGGAAGCCATTCGAGATTGCCGTGTTTGCCCATGTGCACGATGGCGTGGGTGCGGTGTTGGTGCCGCAGCCAGAAATAGAAGGCAAGGTAGTTGTGCGGCGGCACCAGGTCGGGGGAGTGATAGGTGTCCATTGGGTCGATGTTGTAGCCGCGTGCGGGTTGGATGCCGACCACCACATTGCCGAATTGCAGAACTGACAGCGAGAAATGACCACAATCGACCGCGCCCCGGGTGAAGAATGGGTCCTCTTCGGGTTTGCCCCAACGCTCTTCAATGGCTTCGCGGAGGGACCAGGGCAGTTGGCCATAGTCGATCTGGTAGTCGGCCATCGACATCTGGACACCGCCCTGGCGGCTTGTGCGGTCGGTGAGCCAGTTGGTCGGCCCTGCAAGGATGGCCTGCATCAAGGCGTCGCTGTCGATAGGCGGATTGGTGACGGTGTAGCCGTCGTTTTCCAGCAGGGTAAGAGCATGGACCGTGGCTGCGGGGGTATCGAGGCCGACGCCATTTGCGAGGCGGCCGTCTTTGTTGGGGTAGTTGGCAAGGACCAAGGCCACTTTGCGACCCGAGGCCGGGGTGTGGCGCAGTTTGCACCAGTTGGCGGTGAGGCGAGCGACGAAATCGATCCTGTCGCCCTGTGCGCGGTAGGTGGCGATGGGGCATTCGGTGGCTTCGTCAAAGAAGGCCTCGCCCTTGAAGCTGATCGCGCGGGTCAGAACGCGGCCGTCGACCTCGGGCAGGGCGACGTTCATTGCGATGTCGCGGGCCGAGAGGCCAGTGAGGCCGGTGGACCATGCTTCCTCGGTCGAGCCTGCGAGCACGAGCTGGAAGACCGGTGCAGCGTTGGCAGCGCCCATGGTGAGCGGGTTCGATGGGCTGTTGTCCCCGGCATGGGGTGAGCCGACGGCGAAGGACGTGGCGTTGAGGATCACGCTGGGCGGGGCCGAAGCGAAGAGAGCTTCAAGCGTGGCGGTTGAGACTGGGTCCTTGAGCGAGGCCACGAATATGGGGAGCGGGTTGAGGCCCTGACGTAAAAGCGAGCGGGTCAGGCGATTGATCGGGTTCAAGCCCGCGCCTTGCACAAGCGCACGGTAGAAGACCACCGGGACAATGGGGGCGTCATCTGTCCAGGCCGCTTGCGCGGCAGACAGATCGGCGATGCCCGCACCGGGCCAGTAAACCCCGGCCCGCAGGAGAGGGGCTGCGGTTGCTGGCTTTTCGCTGCCATCCAGCATCGCGCGGGCGTAGGTGAGGAAGTTGGTGGCATTTTCGGGCCCGCCTTCGACGAGATAGGCCCAGAGCGCGTCGTAATCCGCGTTCAATACGGTGGAGAGGCCTCGCAGCTCGTCATCGGGTTTGTCGTCACCGGGCAGGAGGACGAGAGGCACGCCCGCCTCATGACAGCGGGCGGCGAATTGTTCGGCTCCGTATTTCCAATAGCCGACGCCACCAAGGACACGGGCAATGACCAGGCGTGACTTGGTTGCTGTGTTGTCGAGATGCAGGTCGATCGACATCGGATGGGCGAGGTGGGTCAGGTTGGCCAGCCGCAGAGATGGGGGCGCGGACATTTCCGAGCGGGCCCCGGACAGGGCGGCCAGTTCAGTGTCGGCGGCAGAGATGAACACAACGTCCGCCGGGGTCTGGCCCAGATCGACCGGTTCCTTGCCATCATCGATGGTGCCGGGGGTGGCGGCGAGGAGGTGCATTTATTCGGAACTCCGTTGCCGCGCGGTGGGCGATGATTGAAAATTTGGGGAAAGGTGAAGCAAAGGGATCAGTCCAGCGGCTTTTCCATGAAAATCGAATTGGGGCTGTCCGGATAGTCGCCGAAGGGGCCGCGAAGCTCAAAACCGTGCTTGGCATAGAGGCGATGGGCCGCATCGAGTCCGGTGCCGGTTTCGAGGCGCAGCAGCGGCAGGTCGAGCTCGCGGGCGGTGTCCTCGATCTGACGCAGGATGGCGGCGGCGGTGCCTTTCCCGCGTGCGGCAGGAGAGGTGAACATGGACTTGACCTCGCCATAGCCGTCCATCGCCGCCAGAGCGCCGGTGCCGAGGGTCTCTGACCCGTTGCGCGCGGCGAAGAAATGGATGTTGGGCGCTTTGAGTTCGTTGAGGTCGAGGAAGTGATTGTCCTCGGCTGCGTAGAGCGATTCCATCAGAGCATGGGAGGCCTCGAGCAGGGTACGCGGCCCGGGGGCGAGCGGGTCGGAGGCTTCGACGATGATCATGCGATCAGGGCCTTTTCGATGGCGGCGCGATCGAGACCGGCTTGACCGATCACTACGAGGCGGGTTTCGCGAGCGTCGCCCGACGCGAAAGGTTGATCGAAATAGGTGTCGACGCGCGGGCCGACGGCCTGAATGGCGAGGCGCATCGGTTTACCCGAGACAGCGGCAAAGCCCTTGAGGCGCAGGATGCCGTGGGTGCGGATCGTGTCGGCGATCTGTTCGGCGAAACCGGTGGCGTCGGTGATTTCGGGACGGGTCAAGACGAAGCTTTCGAAATCGTCGTGGTCATGATCGTGATGGTGGTGATGATCATGGTCGTCATCGTGATGATGATCGTCGTCGTGATCGTGGTGATGGTGGTGGACCTCGTGACGGGCGTCGAGGTCGGCCTCGGCGCCGATGCCTTGGCCCAAAAGCACATCCACGGGCAGGGCGCCCATGGTTGATTGGACCACCTGCACGCCGTCGCGGGCGCCGGACTTGATGCCGGTGGTGGTATTGGTGAGTTCGTCATTACTGAGCAGGTCGGACTTGTTCACGACGATCATGTCGGCGCAGGCGAGTTGATCCTCGAACAGTTCTGAAAGCGGGGTTTCGTGGTCAAGGTTTTCGTCGGCTTTGCGCTGGGCCTCGATGGCGGCGAGATTCGAAGCAAAGAGGCCTTCGTGCACCGCTTTGCCGTCGACCACGGTGACAACGCCGTCGACCGTGACCTTGGTCGAGATGCCGGGCCAGTTGAAGGCGCGGACCAACGGCTGCGGCAGGGCCAGGCCGGAGGTTTCAATGACGATATGGTCGGGGGCATTTTCACGCTCGAGCAGAGCTTCCATCGTCGGGATGAAATCTTCGGCCACTGTGCAGCAGATGCAGCCGTTGGAAAGCTCCATGATGTCGTCTTCGGTGCAGGTTTCGTCACCACAGCCCTTGAGCAGGTCACCGTCAACACCAAGATCGCCAAACTCGTTGATGATCAGCGCGATGCGCCGCCCGTCGGCGTTTTCCAGCATGTGGCGGATAAGCGTGGTTTTGCCGGCACCAAGAAAGCCGGTGACGATGGTCGCGGGGGTTTTTGCGGGCATGCGCGTGCTCCTGTTCGTAACGGAGTGTATTTGCGCGGGCCGGGCGGTGAGGGTCAAGCGCGATTGCGCCGTTTGGGTGTGGAAATGCGGCCCTGACAGTCGTGCGGCACCAAGGATACGCAATATTTTGTGGATAAGTCGGCGAAAATCCCCATATCGTGGGGTGACAGCGTTGACTCAGAGCATTTGCTGCCGCCAAATTCGTCGCAATCAAGGAATCACGAGCGAACAGGCAGGCCGTATTGCGCTTTTCCAAACTCAGACTGACCGGCTTTAAAAGCTTTGTCGATCCGACAGAGCTGATCATTGCCGATGGCCTGACCGGGGTTGTCGGGCCGAACGGCTGTGGCAAGTCGAACCTGCTTGAGGCGTTGCGCTGGGTCATGGGGGAAAATCGCCCCACCGCGATGCGGGGCGGCGGCATGGAGGACGTGATCTTTGCCGGGGCGGCGACGCGGCCCGCCCGGAATTTCGCCGAAGTGGCTTTGCTGATTGATAACTCGGAGCGGCTGGCCCCGGCGGGATTCAACGACGAGGACGTGTTGGAAATCGTGCGGCGGATCACCCGCGACGTGGGCAGTGCCTACAAGACCAACAGCAAGGATGTGCGCGCGCGCGACGTGCAGATGCTGTTTGCAGATGCCTCGACCGGGGCGCATTCCCCCGCGCTTGTCCGGCAGGGGCAGATCAGCGAATTGATCAACGCCAAGCCGAAGAATCGGCGGCGTATCCTGGAAGAGGCCGCGGGGATTTCAGGGCTTTACCAACGGCGGCATGAGGCCGAGTTGAAGCTCAAGGGCGCCGAGACCAACCTTGCCCGGGTTGATGACGTGATTGAACAATTGGCCTCGCAATTGGGTCAATTGGCACGTCAGGCCAAGCAGGCGGCACGGTATCGCGCGATTGGTGAAGACCTGCGCCGGTTTGAAGGCATGTTGTTGTATCGTCGCTGGAAAGAAGCCGATGAGGCCCTGGCCAAGGCCAGCGAGGAGTTGCGTGGCAAGGTGACCGGCGCGGCACAGGCCGAGGGTGCGGCGCGGCAGGCGGCCAAGCTGCGGCAGGAGAAAGAGGACACGCTGCCGCCGTTGCGCGAGGAAGAGGCGATTGCAGCGGCGGTGTTGCAGCGTTTGCAGGTCCAGCGCGATACGTTGCAGGATCAAGAAACCCGCGCCCGTGAGGCGATCGAGACGCTTGAGCGACGGATTCATCAGCTGGGCGCGGATATGGAGCGAGAATCCGGCCTGAACCGCGACGCGGGTGAGACTATCGAACGGCTGGAATGGGAGGCGCGCGAGCTTGCCAAGGCGGGCGAAGGGCACGATGCCCGGCTGGAAGAGGCGTCGAAGGAGGCGCACGAGGCAGCACGGGTGCTGTCCGAACGTGAAGGCGATCTGTCAACGCTGACCGAAGATGTGGCGCGTCTGGCAGCACGGCATCAGTCGGCGCATCGCTTGTTGGAGGACAGCCGCAAGACACTGGATCGCAGCGAAGCAGAAGCTGGCAAGGCCAAGGCGGCGATGGATGAAGCGCAGGCTTCTTTGGAGAAGGCCGAGACCGATTTCGGGGTGGCTGGCGAGGCCGAGACAGCAGCGGTTACCAAGGCTGCCGAGGTTGAAGAGGCGCTGAACCAGGCCGAGGTGGCACGGGCGGAAACTCAAGCTCGCGAGGCGGATGCACGGGCCGAACGGTCCGAGGCCGAAGGCGAGGTCAACGCGCTGAGCGCCGAGGCAAACGCGCTTGCCAAGCTGGTAGAACGTGACACCGCCGAGGGTGGTCAGATCCTCGACCGTTTGCAGGTTGAACAGGGCTATGAAAAGGCATTGGGTGCAGCACTGGCCGACGATCTGCGCGCGCCCGAGGTGGAAGAAGATGGGCCGTCGGGCTGGACAGAATTGCCGGGCTATGCCCAAGCACAAGTATTGCCGGGTGGCGTTGATGCGCTGACCAACCATGTTTCGGTGCCAGATGTGCTGGCGCGGCGGATGAGCCAGATCGGGCTGGTCGAGGCCGAAGATGGGCCGGGTTTGCAGGCGGACCTGAAACCGGGTCAGCGGCTGGTGACTTTGGAAGGCGATCTTTGGCGTTGGGATGGTTATCGTGCCTGGGCTGAGGATGCGCCGAGCGCGGCGGCGCTGCGTTTGCAACAACTGAACCGCCTTGAGGCGTTGAAACAGCAGATGGAAACAGCCACGGCGCGAGCAGACGGGGCCAAGCGGGCGCATGAGATGCTGCAACAGCGGCTGGCCGATCTGACCGAGGCGGACAAGCGGGCGCGCGAAGCACGACGGGCGGCGGATACGGCGGTCAATGATGCAGCGCGGGCGCTGAGCCGGGCCGAGGCGGATCGCAATTTGGCCTCTTCGCGGTTGGAGAGTTCGGGGTTGGCGGTGACGCGGCACGAGGAAGACGCGATGGCCGCGCGTACGCAGATGGCCGAGGCCGAAAAAGGTGTGGCCGACCTGGGTGATCTGGATGCGGCGCGAGCGCAAGTTGAAGATATCAAGATGACGGTCGAGGCGGCGCGGATCACGATGATGTCGCGCCGGTCGGCCCATGACGAATTGCGCCGGGAGGGTGAGGCGCGTCTGAAACGGTCGCAGGAAGTGGCCAAGGAAGTTTCGGGCTGGAAACACCGGTTGGAGACCGCAGGAAAGCGGATTGCCGAGCTGGCGGAACGCAAGGAAGCGTCCGAGGGTGAATTGAAGGAGGCCAATGCGGCCCCCGCCGAGATTGCCGCCAAGCGAGAAGAGTTGTCGGATGCAATTGACGAGGCGGAAGCGCGGCGCAGGAGCGCCGCGGATGCGCTGGCCGCGGCCGAGAATGCGCAGCGCGATGCTGTGACGGCCGAGCGCGAAGCGGAACGTGCGGCCGGCGAGGCACGCGAGGCGCGAGCGCGGGCGGAAGCACGGGCTGATGCAGCGCGCGAAACCGTGGTGTATGCCGAGGAACGTATTCGCGAAGAACAAGAATGCGATCCAGGCGAGCTATTGGAAAGCCTGGACGCCGATCCTGACAAGATGCCGGCGTCTGAAGCGATCGAGGCCGATGTGAACCGGTGGAAACGGCAGCGTGATGCGCTGGGTGCGGTGAACCTGCGGGCCGAGGAAGATGCCCGCGAGGTGCAGCTAGAACATGACGAGTTGGTTAAGGAAAAGACCGATCTGGAAGAAGCGATCCGCACACTTCGCAACGGCATTGCCAGCCTGAACCGCGAAGGGCGCGAGCGGTTGCTGACGGCGTTCGAGCAGGTGAACTCGAATTTCACCCTGCTGTTTCGGCACTTGTTTGGTGGCGGCGAGGCGAACCTTGTGCTGGTGGAAAGCGAGGATCCGCTGGAGGCGGGGTTGGAGATCATGTGCCAGCCACCGGGCAAGAAGCTGTCGACCCTGTCGTTGCTCTCCGGCGGTGAACAGACCCTGACTGCGCTGGCGCTGATCTTTGCGGTGTTTCTGGCCAACCCGGCGCCGATCTGTGTTCTGGACGAGGTCGACGCGCCGCTGGATGACGCTAACGTAACCCGATTCTGTGATCTGCTGGACGAAATGTGCCGCCGGACGGACACACGATTCCTGATCATCACCCACCATGCGGTGACCATGGCGCGTATGGACAGGCTGTTCGGGGTGACGATGCAGGAGCAGGGCGTGAGCCAATTGGTGAGCGTGGACCTGAAGAAAGCCGAACAGATGGTGGCATGAAGCTGTTGTCGTGAATGGCGGCCGCGAGTGTCGACTTTCTACACGATCACGAATGTCCAAAGCATAGTATTGGAAACGCATCCCCTATTCGAAAGGCGATTTCGTGGACCCACTGCTTGAGCCCTTCCAGCTACGCCACCTGACCCTGCGCAACCGGATCATGAGCACGGCCCATGCGCCGTCGTTTCAGGAGGGCGGACATCCGCGCGAGCGCTACAGGCTTTATCACGAGGAAAAGGCCAAGGGGGGCATCGGGCTGAGCATTATTGGCGGGTCGACCAATATCGCGCCGGACAGCCCGTCGGTTTTCGGGCAGCTTTATGCTGGGGATGACAGCATCATTCCGTGGTTCAAGGAATTGACCGATGGTGTGCGATCCCACGGCGCCGCCGTGATCTGCCAGATTACCCATATGGGGCGGCGCACCGCCTGGGATAACGGGCATTGGCTGCCGGTGGCGGGGCCGTCGGGCACGCGCGAAAGGGCACACCGGTCCTTTCCCAAGGCGATGGAGCAGGAGGACATCACCCGGGTCATCGGTGATTTCGCCAGCGCGGCGCAAAGGTGTCAGCTCGGCGGGTTTGATGGGATCGAGCTGTTGTCGCATTCGCATCTTCTGGGGCAATTCCTGTCGCCGCTGGTCAACAAGCGCGATGATGATTACGGCGGGTCGCTGGACAATCGGATGCGCCTGAGCCTGCAGGTTGTTGAAGCAGTGCGCGACACGGTGGGGCCGGACATCGTGCTGGGCATGCGCATCACCGGGGATGAACTTCTGGACGGCGGATTGAGCGGAGAGGAATGTGTCGAGATTGCCCGCAAGCTGGCGGAGACGGGAGCGGTCGATTTCCTCAACGTACTGGCGGGCGCGCCTTATGACGATCTGGGTCTGGCCGGTTGGGTGGCGCCGATGGGAATGCCCTCGGCCCCGCATCTGGGGATTGCCGGGCAAATCCGCGCGGCGGTGGACATTCCGGTGTTTCATGCGGGTGGTATTGCCGACATTGCCACCGCCCGCCATGCGGTGGCCGCGGGGCATGTGGATCTGGTCGGCATGACCCGGGCGCATATCGCCGACCCATACCTGGTGAACAAACTGAGACAAGGAGATGAAGAGCGTATCCGGCCCTGTGTCGGGCTGGGATACTGTGTCGACCGGGTCAATCAGGGCAAGCCGGCGGTCTGCGGTCACAACGCGGCGACCGGGCGCGAGCAGGTGATGCCGCATGTCCTTGAACGCGCCCACAACCGACGCAAGGTGGTGATCGCCGGCGGCGGGCCCGGTGGAATGGAGGCCGCGCGGGTTTGCGCTGAAAGGGGCCATGAGGTTGTGTTGTTCGAGGCCGGGGATCGGTTAGGTGGTCAGATCAATCTTGCGGCCAAAGGGATGACCCGGCGGCAGATCTGGGGCGTGGCCGACTGGCTGATGACAGAGGTTGCCCGGCTGGGCGTGGACGTTCGGTTGAATACATATGTCGAAGCCGCAGATGTAATGGCGGAAGCCCCCGATCTGGTGGTTGTGGCAACTGGTGGTTGGCCCGAGACGCCCGATGTTCCGGGTGGGGATATCGCGATCTCGGGCTGGGATGTTTTGGGAGGTGAGGCGCGCCTGTCAGGCGAGGTCCTGCTATTTGACGAAGTCGGTGATCAACCCGCAACGGTCTGTGCGGATGTATTGGCGCGCGCAGGGGCCATGGTCACCATGGTGACGCCGGACCGGATGGTGGCGCATGACCTTGGGCCGACGAATGCAGCGGTCGTGCTGCGTGATCTGGTACGTCAGGGCGTCGTCTTTGAGTGTTTCCTTGATCTGGTCGGAATCGCAGCAGAGGGCAATCGCAAGCGCGTGGTCTTGCGCCATGTTCTGACCGGAGAGACGAGTGAGCGGCTATGCGACCATGTGGTCGTTGAAAACGGATCGGTTCCAGTAGAAGCGCTCTATCACGATCTGAAACCACAATCGCGCAATATGGGGCAATTGGATCAGGTGGCGTTGATCGCCGGGACGGATCCGTTCGTGGTGAATAACCCGCTAGGGCAATATGATCTCGCCCGGATCGGCGATGCGGTTGCCGCGCGCAACATCCATGCCGCTATCCTTGATGCCCTACGAGTTTGCAAGAATTTCTAGAAAGGCTTAGTGCGCAAGGGGAGGAGTAAAAAAAGGCCAAATTCCGTTCTGGCAACACTTGTTTCACCGTTTCCCTGCCTTGAACGATCCGTGACAAAACCCCGACATTATCCAATCAGCGCCCGTATTCTGCCCAATTTCACCGTCATACCTGACCCTCGAGACAAGAATGAAAAGTTATTGAGGGATCACACATGGATCGCCTGACCGAGATGGAAGCCTTTGCCACTGTGGTGGACCAAGGCGGCTTTACCGACGCGGCCAAGAAGATGGGCATTTCGAAATCTGCGGTTTCGAAACATGTCTCGTCACTTGAGGCCCGTCTGGGCGCACGCCTATTGAACCGGACCACACGGCGGGTCAGCCCGACCGAGATCGGTCTTGCATACTATGATCGTGCACGTCGCGTGTTGAATGATGCGGGTGAGGCGGATGCGCTGGTCTCTTCGATGCAATCGGACCCTTCCGGTCTTCTCAGGATCAGCGTGGCGACCGACTTTGGCGTCAACCACCTGAGCCCGGTTCTGGGCGATTTCCTGTCGGATTTCCCCGATATCACCGTCAACATGGTGTTGAACAACCGTTATGTTGAGTTGATCTCCGAAGGCTTTGACATGGCAATCCGTATTGGTGAGCTGGAAGACAGCACCCTACGCGCCCGTAAGCTGACCGAGACGACCAAACGAATGATCGCGAGCCCGGAGTACTTCAAACGCTATGGCCGGCCCGAGCGGATTGACGATCTGAACGAACACAAGCTTCTGCATTACTCGAGCCAGTCGACCGGCAATGTCTGGAAGCTGACTGCGCCGTCCGGGGAAAAGCGCCAGGTGCGCACCGCAGGCTGGCTGAGCGTGAATGACGGACAGAGCCTGCTGAATGCGGCCATCTCCGGCCTTGGTATCGCCTATCTGCCGAGCTTCCTTTACGCCGAAGCCATGGCCCAGGGCCTGGTCGAGGACGTGATCCCCGATCTGCCTACAGAGACCCAGGGCATCTATGCGGTTTACCCGCCGGGTCGCTTTACCCAGCCCAAGGTCCGCGCCTTCATCGACTTCCTGGTGCATTCGTTTGGCGAGAAAGGCCCGAATGACTGGTGATCGAACACCCAAGAGTTTCCCATGAGGGATGCCCGCCAGGGCAACCTCCGCAACCCAACTGGCCCCGGATACGCTCCGGGGCCTTTTTTTACCGAAAGGCTGGAGTTATTCGGTGTTCAGAAGCACGGCCTCGACCCGTCTGTTTTGGTCGCGGCCTTCGGGCGTCAGGTTGGTTGTGACGGGTGAGAGATAGCCCATGCCTTCGGCGTCGAGTTGGCCGCGCGGCACACCATGGGCCGAGACCAGGCGTTCCAGCACAGATGCCGCTCGGCGTTTTGACAGGGCGATATTCCCAGCAAGGGCGCCAACGGCATCGGTATGGCCGACCAGGGCGACGCGGCGGTTGGGATCGGCGCTGAGAAATCCGGCCAGTTCCGCCAGCGAGGTGAAGTCGCCAGCGCCGAGGGCGGACGAGCCGGTCTCGAACGCCAGGTCGCCAAGGATGGCATGGCCGCGCCGTTCCAGCTGTTCGGCCAGGGGCAGATCGGTGCCTGGATCAGTCGTGGTGGTCGAGGTTGGTTTTGTGCGCACAGATGAGCCGGTTGTGTTGGTGACAGGTGCCATTTTGCCCGGAGGGGTGATGGTGGTGATCTGGACGAAACCTGCGCTGGAACTGCGGCTGGCCAGGATTGTAACGTGTTCGGCAGCGCCGGTACCCGCGCCCCGCGAGGCGGCAAGGTAGCGATAGTCGAACAAGTCGATATGCATATGCGGAGCGGGGAACACTTCGAGCCGGTAACGGAAGTCGAAACCGCCGCAGGTCGCAGCCTCACATTCGAAGAGGATGTCGAAACCCTCTTCCCTGAGCTGGTCACGCAGAGGCGATACGAGTTGCAGCGTGGTGATGCCCTGGACATCGATCCGCCAAGCCGCGCGGGACACAGCGCCCTCGACGGTTGCGAGCGGCATCGCGCCGTCAGCGAACCCTGCGGTGGCCAAGGTGTGGGCGTCGGGCGACGTGTCATCGCGGGTGGTTTCGCGAGCGTTGCCGGGCAACGACAGTTCGAACGCCAACACCCCGGCCGCAAAGAGTGGTAGGAGCAGGCAGGCAAGCGCCACGGTCCGGACGTATCCCGGACACATGGGGCCGGGTCTACCGCGACTTGGCGTGGTATTCGTCATTCGGACGCATGTCGGTGGCTGAAGCCACGCGGTTGGACATGTTGTAGAAGCCGGCGACGTTGGCAATGTCCCAGATATCGCGATCCGAGAAGCCGACGTCACGCAGGCGCTGGCGGTGTTTTTCTTCGATCTTGTGGCTTTCGATGGTCATCATCTCGGCGAATTCAAGCATGGCGTATTGGCGTTCGTCCAGATCGGCGGCTCGCCAGTTCATCACCATCATTTCGCCCAGCATTGGGTTGCCCGAAAGCGCGCGCACCGCCTCGCCATGGGCGGTCAGGCAGTAGAAGCACTTGTTGATCGAACTGACCGCGACGGCGATCATTTCACGTTCCAATTTCGACAGACCCGAGGGGGCCAGCATCAAGTCATTATAGAGCGCGGTGAAGGCGTTGAGCTTGTCGATGTCGAACGCATAGGCCTGAAGCACGTTTGGAATCATGCCTAGTTTGTCGGTGCAGATGTCGAAGTATTTTTGCGTGGCCTCGGGGAGTGGATCGATCATTGGCAGATCGAGTGCGGTGGGTTGTTTGGCGTCACTCATGTCAGGCATCTTTCAGTTTGCGATAGTGATACTGTCCCACAAGGGTCATCCCGAGGGAAGAGTAGAGCGCGTTGGCGCCGGTGTTGGCCTGGGTACAGACCACAGACATGGTATCAGCCCCATGTTTGTGCGCCCAGAAGGCAGCGCGTCGCATCATCCATTTACCGAGGCCTTGTTGGCGCTGGTGGTTCAGGATTTCCAGCGCGTGGACCATGGCGATGCCGTTATGGATGGCGACAAAGGCGCAGCCGCCGGGGTGGTCGTTCCAGCGCGCGACGATAGCCGTCTTCGGGCCTGTCGCGCGGTGCATGACATTGATGCGGCCTTCGCCGATGCCACCCTCGGCCCACATGTCGCGCATGATGGCAAGCGGTTCCCACACTGGGATGGCGGTGACCGGTGGGATAGGTTCGGTGGTCAGCAGATTGATGTTGCAGGCATAGAGGTTGACTGGGTCAACGATGGGGTAGCCACGCGCGGCAAGTTGGGTGTCGAGGTCGGACTGGCCCTCGCGAACCATGAAGATCGGCGGCTGGTCGCCCACGTTGAGGGTTTTCATTTCCTCTTCCGCGGTGGCAATGTCGTCAGCCGTTACAGGCTGATCTGTAGTAGCGGCGGCAACGCGTTGGCCACCCCCGGCACCCTTGCGGAGGGTGAAGGGGCTGTAGGAGACGTATTCTGCCGCCGGCCATGTGCCGTCGATCACGTCATAGAGGGTGTGGGCGTCGGGTAGGGTCATTCGGAGAACATCGCGCTGAGTTTGGTCATGGCAGCATCCAGCATCGCACCGTCATGGCCGCGGATCACGATATGGGCGCCAAAGATGCCGCCCTGGGAAAATGGGTAGGAGCCGATTGAGAGGTCGGAAAACTCGCTGGCCAGATCAGCCAGCGGCCCGGCAATATCGCCTTCGCCACGGTTGATGCGCAGGGTCTGGCTGAGCAGGGGTGCGCCGCCAGTGAGTGTTGGCAAAACGCTGGCGACCATGGCTTGGAAGATCGTCGGCACTCCGGCCATGACGTGTACGTTTTCGAGCTTGAAACCGGGGGCGGCGGAGACCGGGTTGTCGATCAGGCTGGCGCCATCGGGGATGCGCGCCATACGCAGGCGGGCCTCGTTCAATTCAGTGCCGGTGCGCTGATAGTATTCTTCAAGGATGGCACGGGCGTCGTCGCGCACGTCGATGTGCGCATTGAAAGCAGCAGCGATGCAATCGGCGGTAATGTCGTCATGGGTCGGGCCAATGCCGCCCGAAGTGAAAACATGGGTATAGGTCTCGCTGAGCGCCCTTGTGGCGTCGGTTATGGCTGACGGATCGTCCGAGACCACACGGACCTCTTTCAGGTCGATGCCCGCCGTGGCTAGTTCCCCGGCGAGGTGGTGCATGTTGGCGTCGCGGGTGCGGCCCGAAAGGATTTCGTCGCCGATCACGATCATGGCGGCGGTGGGGTTCGGCATCGGCGGGCTCCTTGCATGGGCGCGTACCTCGGTATAGGCCCGCATTCATGCGGTTTCAAACAGCTCTTCAACCGGCGCGGCTGATCCGGCGCTATAAGCGGTTCCTGGCGGACATTCGTCTGGAGGATGGGCGCGAGGTGACGGCGCATTGCGCCAATCCTGGCTCGATGATGGGGCTGGCCGAAGAAGGCACGAAGATTTGGGTTGAACCGAACGATGATCCGAAGAAGAAACTGAAATTCGGCTGGCGGCTGGTGGACCATGGAAACGGGCATTTCACCGGGGTGGATACCAGCGTGCCCAACCGGGCGCTGAAGGCGTCTTTGGTGGCGGGTGAGGTGCCGGGATTGCAGGCGCCGATGGTGCGGCCCGAGGTCAAGTATGGCGACAACAGCCGGATTGATTTCCTGCTGTCGGGGGACGGGCCGGATACATATGTCGAGGTCAAATCGGTAACACTATGCCGCGAGGCGGGGCTGGCGGAATTCCCGGATTCGCGCACCGCACGGGGGTTGAAGCATTTGCAGGAGCTTTCTGTTGTGGCTCAGAATGGCGCACGGGCGGTGATGCTTTATTTGGTGCAACGTACTGATAGTGACCGGGTGAGCATCGCGGGGGATATCGACCCTGCCTATGCGGAAGGCTTAATTGCGGCACGACAGGCCGGGGTCGAGGTGATGGCGTTTGATTGCCGGATCACACCGGAGGAGATCACATTGGGCAAGGCATTGCCGTTTGTTGGATGAATACCCGCCCTCGGGCGTCTCCCTCCCATGCAGAGGTTGCGCTTGTGACACGGCGTGCCTCAGCCCACCCTGACGCCCTCGGGCGGGTATGGGGGTGGATCACTCGGGCCGGGTCAGTTTGATCGACTGGTCATAAGTGAAACGGGTGATATGGGTGTCCTTGCCGGGCTCGGGCAACCACGAGGAAAACAGCCCCGTCTGCTTCCTGCGCATGACTTGCCGTGTCTCCGGGTCGATTTAAACCGTGTCGGGCGACCCAACGAATGTGTTGCCCGTAATCGGGTTCGGATCGGTCCAGGTGGTTTCGTCGATGGTCGGGGTCATCGCCCCGCCCTTTGTGCCCGAGACAGTGCGCAACGGCGTTTCCACGATCGACTGATAGGTCAATGTGACATTGCCCGAAGCGTCGATCACCTTTTTCTCGTGACGATGCGAGGGGCGCTGTTAGGCATCAAGCGTGCCGCCGTCAAACAAGGCGGTGATTTCTTCATGGCAGTCATCCGCGACGGCTGGCGGGGCGGCGAAAAGAGCCAGGGCAAAGCAATATGGGCGTATGGAAAATTCATCCGTTTGAAAAGAAATGTGTGCCAAACTCAGGGCGTTGCGATCGTTCAGATCAAGAGCGGCACACACTCTGGCCCTTGGACGTGAACTGGCCTAAGAAGGGCGCATGGTCTTAGGGTTCGGCAAAGGGGCACTCAAGTTGGGCGACACGCATCAGGGGCGCATGACGCGCGATGGTATCCGCATTCACGAAGAAGCGGATTTTGCCGGTATGCATAAGGCCGGTGCCCTGGCCGCACGCATCCTGGATGAAGTTGCTGAGCACATTGTGGCGGGTCAGACCACTGGCGGGATCGACAAGATAATCGAGGACAAAGTGTACGAGGCGGGCGCGACCTCGGCCACGATCGGTTACAAGGGTTACAAGCACGCGTCCTGCATTTCGCTCAATCATGTGGTGTGTCACGGCATTCCCGGCTCGAAAGTGCCGAAAGGCAAGAACGACAAGACCAGCCGCAAGCATGACGAACTGGTCGAGGGGGATATCCTGAACATCGATGTGACGGTCATCGTCGATGGATGGTTCGGCGACACCAGCCGAATGTACAAAGTCGGCAAGATCAAGCCTTTTGCCGAGCGGTTGATCCAGGTGACCCATGATGCGTTGATGCTGGGGATCGAGGCGGTAAAGCCAGGCAACACGTTCGGCGATATCGGCCATGCGATCCAGACTTACGTTGAGGCCCAGCGGATGAGCGTGGTACGCGATTTCTGCGGACACGGGCTGGGCCGGGTGTTCCACTCGCCGCCCAACGTGCTGCACTATGGCCGCGCGGGCACCGGACCGATTCTTGAAGAGGGCATGTTCTTTACTATCGAACCGATGGTCAATCTGGGCCGTCCCGAGACCAAGGTTCTTTCGGATGATTGGACAGCGATCACCCGCGACAAGACCCTGTCGGCGCAGTTTGAGCATTCAGTTGGCGTGACCGCGAACGGGGTGGAGATATTCACGCCATCACCGGAAGGCAAGTTTCACCCGACTTGGGGGTAATTATCCGGTGTCAGTTGTCCACCTCGGGCAGGGTCAGAAGTTCTTCGACAAAAAGCGAGACGAATTGCGCACGGTTCTTGACGTCAGATTTGGCGAAGGCGCGGGTCAATTGGGCGCGCACCGTGCTTTCGGCGACCGAGCGAAACTTGGCAATCTCGTTTGTGTCGAACCCTTTGAGGGCAAAGAGCGCGACATCTGCCTCGGACGGGGTCAGCCGCCATTCGTCAAAGCGCAACTGAATCACCTCGCCGAGCGCGCCGCTGGCCATGGAGAGCGCCTCTTCGGCGCGGTGCATGCGAGCGAGGGTGCGACGCATCTCCAGAGCGCCAAAGCCAATACCGATCAGGAGGGCAACAGCGACCATTGCCTCGAACGTGGTGTGCGGGTCAAAGCCGATCCAGCGGAAATCGCTGGCGACGTCCCCGAGAAAGAACACGGCGGCGAGCATTTGCAGGCCGATGGCCACGGCCAGGATTGAGGCACGGCGTCTGTCATTGGGCTTGCGGCTCATTTTCGGGGCCTTTCGCGGCGGGGGCGAAACATTGCCCTTGCAAGATTGACGCCCGAGAGCTGGGATTCAAGCCCGATCCCGGCGATATGCAGCGCTGCGAGGATCAAAAGGCCAGTTGCTGCGGCCTCGTGAACGTCTTCGAGGGTTTCGGAGCCTTCGTTGTGGTTCCAGTCGTCATCGTCATCGTCATCGTCATCGTCAACGTGGTAGTCCGACCAGCTGTGATGGGTTTCGTCATCGGGGAAGGGGTCGGCATGCAGGCCCAGGCCGGTTGCTGCGGTCACCGCCAGAAGCAACCAGATCGAAACGGCCATCCATGCGCCAAGCGGGGTATGTCCGGGGCTGTCATGCCAGCGGCCACGTACCAGATCTTGCAGGTGTGAGAGTGCCGCGACGGGTGCGAGTGGCATTTCCGCAAACCGTGCCGAGCCGAGGGCGATGAAGCCCCAAAGCAGGCGCAAGATCAGTGCTGACAGGGCGACATAGCCGATCCAGATATGCAGGAAATCTCCGTCCCGCAGGAGCACGCCATTGACCACTATGGTCAGCGCAATCGTCCAGTGGGTAAGGCGGACAAGCGGGTCCCATGCCCGCCTGCCCGTAGTTTGGTTCTCAGTTGGCATCAATCCTCGGCTTCCACTGACAGGATTGCTCCGGTTGCTGGATCGAGTTTCAGCTCCCAAAGTTGGCCGTCACGCAGGGCATAAGCTTCGAGTTCATAGCCTTCGTCCTTGATGCGTTTCACCTCGTAGCCCTGTTCGGCCAGCTTTTCAGCAAGGCCCGGTACGGCGGAAATCCTTGGGGTAGTAATCGGTTGAAAGCTGCGCGAGGCACCTGTTTTGTGGCTGATCACGCTGCCATCACGCGGGGAAATCAGCATCAGGTGGCGCTGGCCGCCCTTGGTGGCGGTGACGTGAATTAGCGCCGGTGCCCGGTGAAACCGGGTCAGTTCGTAACCCTGGTCGGCAAGCGCCTGGCCGATGGAAACGGCGTCAAAGCCGAGAATGTCGCCCTTGTCGGGGGTGAGAGCATGGGCCATCCCGGCCATTCCGAGGAAGGTGAAAAAGGTCAGGGCCTTGGCGGTTTGGGGCATTGGTGTTCTCCTTTGAATGTGGGGTTTCATTGAAAGGAACATGCGCGGCCTTGGCCGAAGCCTCTATTGGCTCGCGGCTTAAAAGGCGCGGAATAAGCGCGTGCTTACGCAGTGTATTCGAGCAAAAAGATTGTTGTGTCACCATAGTGGCGGTCATCGAGCAGGGTGACGCACTCGGGTGGGGTAATGGCGGTGTTTTCCTCCCACACGATCAGGGATTCGGGGGCGACCCAGCCATTAGCGAGGGCGGTTTGCAGGGCTTTTTCGCCCAAACTCTTGCCGTAGGGCGGATCGAGGAAGATCAGATCGAAAGGGTCCGTGGGACAGGCAGGCAGTTTGCGGGCGTCGCGGCGGATGAGTTTGGTTGTTTTTTGGGCTTGGCAGATCGCGATGTTCTGCCGGATCAGGTTATTGGATTTCCTGCCGTCGTCGACAAAGGTGACGTGCGAGGCACCCCGCGACAGGGCCTCGAGGCCAAGCGCGCCGGTGCCGGCAAAGAGGTCCAGAACGCGCGCATCGGTGATCGGGTCACCAAAGCGCCCACCCGTCAGCACATTGAACAGGCTCTCACGCACGCGATCGGTCGTGGGGCGCAAATGCGCGCCTGCATCGCCCTTACCGACCGAAGCCAGTGCGCGGCCCCTGAAATTGCCTCCGATTATGCGCATGTGTTGTACCGTTGAGGGATGGTGCGTTGAAAACGCACCCTACGGGGCTTCGCCATGGCAGCTACATCAGCGATTTGAGATCGACCGAAGGATCAGCCACCGCCGCCGGGTCAGGGGATTTGCCGCCTTCGATCAAGCGTTTTCCGATCATGTAAGCGCGCGGGTCATTCATGGCATCGACAGCCAGAAGCGTGTTGCCGGTGTAGTACCAGAAGGAGGAACTGTTTTCCTTGTCGCCGGGGCGGGTGATGACCCTGTCATAACCGGCGTTCAGCCCCGCGATCTGCAGCTTAACGTCATATTGATCCGACCAGAACCACGGTTTGGCGACATAGTCCTTGCCTGCGCCCATCATGTTTTCGGCAATACATTCGGCTTGATCAATGGCGTTTGGCACGCTTTCCAGCCGGATACGGGTGTCGCGATAGGGAAACGAGGCGCAATCGCCAGCGGCCCAGATGTTGGGATCGGAAGTGCGGCCCTGGGCATCGGTCTTGATGCCATTGTCAAGAGTGAGCCCGGCGGCCTTGGCCAGCTCGGACCCTGGGGCGACGCCGACGCCAACGATGACAAAATCGACCATCAGTTCAGTGCCGTCCGAGAGTTTGGCACCGGTGACGCGTGTGTCACCGATAAGCCGGTCAAGCCCGACACCTTCAAGGATGTTGACCCCATGGCCAGTATGAAGCGCGCGGAAATAATCCGAGGTCTCCGGGGCGGCAACCCGTTGAAGTATGCGGTCGGCCATTTCCACCAGCGTGACCTTGAGGCCCTTCTTGGCGGCCACGGCTGCCGCTTCGAGGCCGATATAGCCACCGCCGACGATCAGCACGTTTTTGCCCTCGGTAAACTCGGGGGCCATGGCGCCGACATCCGCAAGGGTTCGCACCACATGCACGCCATCAAGCGCACCGCCGATGGCATCAGGCAAACGGCGCGGGGTCGAGCCGGTGCAAAGCGCCAACATATCATAGGAAAGCGTTTCTCCTTCGGTGGTCACGGTTTTCGCCACTGGGTCGATGGACTGCACATGGGTGCCGGTGCGCAGGGCGATACCGTTGTCGGCATAGAAGCTCTCGGGGCGCAGGTAGAGGCGTTCCAACTCCATCTCGCCCAGGAGATAAGCTTTGGACAGCGGTGGGCGCTGGTAGGGGGGCGAAGGTTCGTTGCCGATCAGGGTGATCTCGCCTTCAAAGCTCAAGTTGCGCAGCTTGGCGCAAAGCGAAGAGCCGGCCTGGCCGGCCCCGATGACAACGATGTGAGCCATGGTGCACCCTTTCCCATTGTGTCTGCTGGGCGAGCCTATAACCTGAAAGACGTAAAAAGCAACGCGCGAATAGGAGAGTTTCAGTGGCAATCAAGGTAGGGGATCGGATCCCGGATGGAACGCTTTACAAGTTCGATGAAAACGGGGTGCACGCGGTTCAGACCGCGGACATGGTTGATGGCCGCAAAGTGGTGGTTTTCGGGCTTCCGGCGGCGTTTTCGCGGACATGCTCGGCGGCACATTTGCCCAGCTTTATGCGAACCCGTGAGGGGTTTGCCGAGAAAGGTGTCGAGGACATCTACTGTATCTCGGTCAATGACGGCTTCACCATGGCGGCCTGGGACAAGGAAATGGGCGCGGGTGATGCCGGGATCAGCCTTTTGGGCGATGCAAGTGGCGAGTTTACGAAGGCACTGGGCATGGACTTCGACTTCCCGCAGGGCGGCATGTTCGGCCGGTCAAAGCGTTACGCGCTGGTGGCCGAAGACGGGGTTGTCACCCATCTGAACGAAGAGGTTCAGGGCGGGGTCTGTGAATTGACCGCCGGTGAAAAACTTTTGGAAAAGCTCTAAGTCGTCAGAGGCTGTCGAACTTGCGGGCGAGCTTGGCATCGAGCGATGTCAGGCCGCCAACGTCGTGGGTGGTCAGGGTCACCGCGACCTTGTTATATGCATTGGTCCATTCCGGGTGGTGGTTCCATTTCTCGGCCCAGATAGCCGCGTGGGTCATCCAGGCAAACGCACCGGCGAAATCATCGAACCTGTAGGTCTTGGTGATCGCGTCACTGCCCTCGATCAAGGTCCAACCATTGTCAAACAGCGGCGCAAGCAGACTGTCGCGGGCGGTGGTTGAGAGAAGCTCGGTCAATCGTGATCCTCCTCGTTTGATTTGCGAAACGGGCCAAAGGTGGTGAGCACCTCGATCTCTTCAGCCACGGCCTCGCGTTCCGCTTCAAGATACTGCGCCACCGCATCGGCAAAGCCCGGATCGGCGACCCAGTGTAGCGCATGGCAGGTGGTGGGCAAATAGCCGCGCGCCAGCTTGTGTTCGCCTTGCGCCCCGGCCTCGACCCGGGACAGGCCGTGGATGATGGCGAAGTCGATGGCCTGATAATAGCACAGCTCGAAATGCAGGCAGGGGTAATGTTCGCCACAACCCCAATAGCGGCCGTAAAGCGTGTCGCGGCCAATGAAGTTGAGGGCACCAGCAACGTACCGACCGCTCCGTTCCGCGAGGACCAGAAGAATGTCGTCCCGCATGGTTTCATGGGCGATGTCAAAGAAGCTGCGGGTCAGGTAGGGCGAGCCCCATTTACGGCTGCCGGTGTCCTGGTAGAACTGCCAGAAGGCATCCCAGTGCTCGCGACCGATATCGTCGCCGGACAATGCCAGGATACGCCCGCCGAAATTCTGAGCTTGGGTGCGTTCCTTGCGGATGTTCTTGCGTTTTCGCGAACTGAGCGAGGCCAGAAATGCGTCGAAATCCGCATAGCCCGCGTTCTCCCAATGGAATTGCTGTGTGGTGCGGTGCAGCAGGCCCATCTTCTGGCCCGCCTGTGCCTCGGTTTCGGTGCAGAAAGTGACGTGAAGTGAGCTGATTTCGTTCTGGCTGGCAATCTGAACCGCGCCCTGGATCAGGGCATTTCGACCGGTGGTTTCGAACTCGGAACGCGTGAGCAGGCGGCGGCCTGTGACAGGGGTGAAAGGCACGGCAAGCTGAAGCTTGGGATAGTACCGGCCTCCGGCGCGCTCATAGGCATGGGCCCAGTTGTGATCGAAGATGTATTCGCCCTGGGAATGGGACTTGGCATAGAGCGGGGCGCAGGCAATCAACTTCCCTTCCAGATATGCGGTCAGGTATTGCGGTTGCCAGCCGGTGCCGGGGCCGACCGAGCCGCTCTGTTCGAGAGCGGAGAGGAACCGGTGGGTGGTAAAGGGGTCATTTGGGGCACCGCCCGACGCGGCCTCGGGGCAGGCGCAAGCATCCCAGTCACGCGCGTCGATCTGCGAGAGGGAAGTGAGCAAGCGTATTTCGATTGCGGTGTCGCCGTCCATTGCCCGACTATCCGACAGGGCGGAGCCAGGAGCAAGTAGCGGGCTAAGCGAGGTAACCCTCGAAGGTGACGTTGTCGACCACCTTGCGTGCCTCGACCTCCTGCTCTGCCGAGGTGACGGTCCAGCACAGGATGTTGGCATTTTGCACGCGCAACTCGGTCAGGCGTGGGTTATGCAAGTCCTCGACATTGTGTGAGACGAAACTGGCGCCGACCCGGTCGTAATCAGGAATTAGCCGCAGGTGATCGCAGGTGGCGTCGGGCAGAAGTGGCCATTCGAGCGGATTGTAGCGGCAGGTGGTGAGGCCCCGGGGCAAATCGGGCAGAAGCCGGGACAGAACCTCGACTGCGTGCGGGTTGAAGGACATCAGGGCAACCGGTCCGTCATAGTCTGCAAGTGCCTGCGCCGTGGCATATTCCAAGGGGCCGACATTAGAGCCCATGGCACCGTCCTGGTCCTTGATCTCGATGAGAAGGGGTACTTGGCCAGCGATCAGGTCGAGAACATCCGTCAGAGTTGGGATTGTTTCGCCATCGCCGCCCTTGAGGGGAAGTCTTGCCAACTCTGACGCACTGCGCTGGCGGATCGGGCCGGTCTCGGGCGTCAGCCGCCCGAGGTCGTAGTCGTGAAACACCATCGCCCGCCCGTCAGCAGACAGTTGCAGGTCGATCTCGATCCCATAGCCGGCGTCGATCGCCGCGCGGATGGCCGCACGCGAGTTTTCGGGCCGCCCCTTGGACACGTCGTGCAGGGCACGGTGGGCCAGGGGGCGGTTAAGAAACGCAGGAGGGAGCGTGGGCATTACTTGATCTGGAAGATGCCTTCGATTTCCACAGCAACACCTAACGGCAGCGCACCAGCCGAAACCGCTGAGCGGGAGTGGCGACCAGCTTCGCCGAGGGCTTCGACAAGGAAGTCGGAGCAGCCGTTGACGACTTGAGGCTGTTCGGAAAAGTCGGGAGTGGAATTGACGAAACCGGTCAGCTTGACGACGCGCACCAGGCGGTCGAGGTCGCCGTCGCAGGCCGCCTTGACCTGGGCAAGCAATTGAAGCGCGCAGGTGCGGGCGGCGGCGGCGCCGTCCTCGGTGGTCAGATCGGTGCCGACCTTGCCGGTGATCAGCCCGTCATCGGTGCGTGAAATCTGCCCCGAGACATAGACGATGTCGCCGACCTGAACGAAGGGAACATAGTTGGCGGCGGGGGCCGGAGCGTCAGGCAGGGTGATGCCAAGCTCGGCAAGGCGGGCTTCGATCTGTGACATGGGTGCAGTCCTTTTGAAAACGTTCGAATCGCGCTGACGCTAGTGCATCGCGGGGGTGTTGGCGAGACGTTGCGCGACCTTGCGCTGGTGTCCTGCGTCAGCTTTCGCGAAAGGCTTTGGAGAAATAGACCGTGAGGGGGCGTAGAAGATAGGCAATTGGTGTCCGGTCATCAGTGCGGATGAAGCTGTCGACCGGCATGCCTGGGATCAGACTGGCGCCCTCGGGCAGGCGTGCGGCCTCTCCTTCGTTCATTACGATCTCGGCGCGGTAGAAGGTGGCGCCGGTGGTCTCATCCCGGAAGGCATCTGGCGAGAGGGTGGCCACCTGACCGAATATGTCAGGCGTGTCGCGTTGGTCGAAGGCCGGGAAGCGCAGGGTGACCTCCTGTCCGACATAAACCATGTCCACATGGATTGGGTCGACCATGGCGGAAATCACCAGCGGGCGGTCCTGTGGCACAAGGAAGAGCAACGGTTCCGCCGGGCTGATCACGGCACGTTGCGCAAAGATGGTCATGTTGTAGACCACGCCCGCCACCGGGGCGGTGATGACCAGACGATCGAGTCGTTCGTTCACGGCGCGGCGTTGTTCCAGGAGTTCAAGCTGGCGCACGCGCAGGTCGCGCAGCTGGGTGATGGCCTCTTCCCGGCGTTCGCTGTCGAGTTTGAGAATGCCGATCTCGATCTCGGTGATACGTTCCTCGGTCTGGGCCTTGCGTGCCGTCAGCTCGCCCACGGTACCGGACAGGCGGGCCTCTTCGCGTTGCAGTGACAGGACGCGGCTGGCCTGTGCCAGGCCCTTGTCGAGCAGGGATTGCTGCGAGGTGAGTTCCTCGCCGATCAGGCTCAACTGAGTTTTGAGTGCCGCGGCCTGGGCGTCGATACCCTTGATCTGGCTGCTGAGCTGATCGCGCTGGCGCGAGAGCTGTTCGGTTTCACGGGCAATCGAAACGGAGCGGGCACGCATCAGGTTGGCCTGCCCCTCCATCAATTCCTTGACGTCGGGGTCCTTGGCGGCGCGGGCTTGAAGCTCGGGGTCAAAATCCAGCACGTCGGTGCCGGCGCGTTCGGCCTTGAGCCGGGCGCTGCGCGCCATCATCTCGAACAGTTCGGATTCGATGATGGCACGTTGCGAATTGAGTTCGGTTGGGTCTAGTCGGATAAGCACTGCTCCGGCCTCGACCGTGTCGCCTTCGTCCACAAGAATGTCCGCCACCACGCCACCATATGGGTGCTGGACGACCTGACGGTTCTGATCGACTTCGATCTGACCGGGGGCCACAACCGCACCGGCAATCTGGGTCATGGCGGCCCATGTGCCGAAACCGCCCAGCAGGATCGCAACGCCCAGGAAGCCGATCAGCAGGGGCCATCGGGCGGACCAGGCTTTTGTCTCATCACCTGTCATCACTGGATTCCTCCGGGTTTGCGGGCAGCTGCGATCTGGGCCGCGTTCTGCACGGTCTCACGCAGCACTTCGTCCCGCGGGCCAAAGGCCTTGCGGGCGCCGCCTTCGAGCACCAGCAGCAATTCGCACTCCTGGATGGCCGCCGGGCGGTGCGCCATGATGATGACCGAGCCGCCTTTTGCCTTCATCGCGCGGATGGCCTTGTTCAGAGCGATCGAGCCTGTGTTGTCGAGGTTTGAGTTGGGTTCATCCAGCACCAGCAGGACCGGGTTGTCATACATCGCGCGGGCCAGGCCGATGCGCTGGATTTGCCCGCCGGAAAGACGTCCGCCTGCTGCCGAGACCTGCGTGTCATAACCACGTGGCATTCCCAGGATCATGTCATGGGCATCGGCCTTTTGCGCGGCTTCGACCACCTTGGCGTCATCGGGTGCAGGAGACAGCCGGGCAATGTTTTCGGCAATCGTTCCGTCGAACAGTTGCACTCGCTGGGGCAGGTAGCCGACATAACCGCCCAACACGTTGGGATCGTATTGATCGAGCGCCGCACCGTCGAGGCGGATATAGCCGCCAGCCGGACGCCAGACGCCGGTCAGAGCATGAGCGAGGGTGGATTTACCCGCCCCTGACGGGCCGATCACACCCAGTGCCGTGCCGGGTTCGAGTTTGAACGACAGCATGCGCAAGCTGGCGGTGCTTTGCCCGGGTGGCACGATTGTCAGTTGCTGTACATCGAGGCGTGCACGAGGACGCGGCAGCGCCGTGCGTGGGGCCTCAGGTGGAACTTCGGAGAGAAGCACAGCGAGGCCGTGCCAACCGCGCCGGGCGCGTTCGATCAAGGCCCATTGAGCGATGGTCTGTTCCACCGGCTGAAGGGCTCGGCCTAGCAGGATGGACCCCGCGATCATCGCGCCTGGGGTCAATTGCCCTTGCAACACCAAATAGGCGCCAAGGCCCAGCATCGCCGATTGCAGCAGCAGCCGGAAGCTTTTGGAGACAGAGGTGAAGGAACTGCTGAGATCGGTGGCGTGCACCTGAGCCGCAAGCGCGTCTTTTCGCCCCGTTTCCCAGCGGCGGAAGGCAGCGTCGCGCATGCCCAGAGAGACCACCAGTTCGGCTTCTTCGCGCAGGTTTCCGGCCATGCGGTCGGCCTGGATGCCGGCGGTCCCGGCGCGGTTCAGCGGTGCACGCGAGACCCATTGGTTGATCACGGCCAGCAGGATCAGGGCGGCTCCACCCAGAATGGCGAGCGTGCCCAGCCAGGGATGAAAGATGAAGATCGCGAACAGGAAGAACGGGGTCCAAGGGATATCGGTCACCGCCAGCAGGGCAGGCGAGGACATCAGCCGCTGGACCGCTTCGAGATCGGCAAGGTTGGAGGCGGTTTCCTGAGGCCCGACCAGTGAGGATTTGCGTAACACTGCGTCGAACACCCGGCCATCTAGCCGGGCCTGGAACCGAGCCCCGGCGCGGGCCATCACCCGGCCGCGGGCAAAATCCAAGAGCCCGTACATGAGGTAGAGAAACAAAACGAGGATCGACAACGCTACCAACGTCGCCACTGAACGCGACCCCAATACCCGGTCGTAGACCTGCAGCATGTAAAGCGGTCCTGTCAGCATCAGCAGGTTGACGAAGACGCCAAACAACCCCACAGCCCAGTACAGCCCGCGGCTTTGGCGGCGGGCATCCCGCAATTCGGCAAGGCCGGTTTCAATGGGCGGCGAGTTTCTGCGCATGGCGTTTTTTCGTTCAACTGCCCGAATTCCGGGGCAAATTCCTTTGATTGGGAGATGTCCCGTGTGATGTTTGTCGCCAATCTGCCACATCTTTCGTTGAAGGCAAAAGGCGCTCTGGGCAATATCGTTGCAACAATTAAGTAGAGACTAAAGGTTTCAGGGCGGTAATTCTATTGTTTCAACTGCATGCCACGCAAATTTTTGAACTGCGCCGTTGGGTGCGGGGGTTGGCGGTACTAGCTGCCGTCGTTGTGCTGTCGGCGTGCAGTGTGCCGGGACCCGGCGAGGCGCCGGATGGGATTCACGATCCTTATGAAACGGTGAACCGAAGCAATCACGAGTTCAATCGGACCATCGACCGGAGACTGCTTCGCCCGGCGGGCAAGGGCTATTCCACGGCCATTCCGGCCCCTGTGGCAGATACGGTGTCTAACTTCGCCTCGAACCTGAGCCTGCCGGGTACTGTGGTCAACAACCTGCTTCAGGGCAATTTGGGCGGGGCATTTCAGAACACCTTCCGATTCGCCTTCAATACGGTTTTCGGCATCGGTGGACTGGGCGACCCGGCAAGCGCTTTCGGTGCCCACGAGGTTGAAACCGATTTCGGTGAGACTCTGCATGTCTGGGGGGTACCCGAGGGGGCTTTTGTCGAGCTGCCGATTCTGGGCCCGTCTACTGAGCGCGATGCCGTGGGCAAGGTGGTAGACCTGTTCACCAACCCGCTCAGTTATGTCCTGCCCAGCCCGGAGAAGTATTACGGTACCGGTGCATCCCTAGCAGCAAAGGTGGGCGATCGGGGGCGGTATTCCGAAACCATCGATTCCATATTGTATGATAGTGCCGATTCTTATGCTCAAGCGCGGCTGATCTATTTGCAAAATCGCCGGTTCGAACTTGGCGGTGACGATGACAGTGCTTATGTCGACCCTTACGATGACCCCTATGGTGACCCTTATGCCGAATAAACCTACCCGTCGCAGCGCCCTTATGGGCATGATTTCCTCCCTAGCGTTGGCTGCTGCTGCACGCCCGGCCATGGCAATGAACGCAAGCAGCGCCAAGCGCCTGGTCGATGCGATCGTCGCCGACATCAACAAGGTTATCGACGATGGAGGATCGGATGCGCAGAAGATCAAGAAGTTCGAGAAGATCTTCGTGCGTTACTCGGATGTCCCGACGATTGCGCGATACGCGCTGGGCGTCGATGCCCGTCGCGCCACCAAGGCCCAGTTGAGCGCCTTTACCAAAGCGTTCCAAGTCTATGTCAGCCGCAAATACGGCAAACGTTTCCGTGAATTCATCGGCGGCAAGATCGAGGTCCGGAAGGCCCGTAAGGTCAAGAATTTCTTCGAGGTCAAAACCATCGCGCATCTGCGTGGAGAGGCCCCGTTCGAGGTGACCTTCCTGGTGTCGGACCGGTCGGGAAAGGCGAAGTTCTTCAACCTCTTCATCGAGGGGGTGAACATGCTGCTGACCGAGCGTACCGAGATCGGCGCAATGCTGGACAAACGTCGCGGGAATATCGATGCGCTGATCAAGGACCTGAAAAAGGCCAGCTAAGCCCTGTACGAACCATTCAGCGATTGTCCGCAGGGTTCAACACATCTTTCAGGACGCTGTCGACTGCATCCCGTGTGGTGCGCGGTCGATTTCCTAATGGAAAGAGGGGTTGCAGCCCCTGACTATCCACGGGCTGAGCCAATGACGGGTCTGGTGCGCGCATGGGCAGGGGGCGTGCCGGCAGGCCCTCGTGCACCCGGGACATGGTCTCGTGCCAGATCTCGGCGGGAAGGCCGCCACCTGTGACGTTCTTCAACGGTTCATTGTCGTCATAACCCATCCAGACCCCCGTGACGTAGTCGGCCGAGAACCCTAGGAACCATGCGTCTTTGGCCGCGTTCGAAGTACCGGTTTTGCCTGCGACCTGACGGTCGGTCAGGGCGGCGCGTTTACCGGTGCCTTCGGTCACGACCTTGTTCATCATCCAGATCAGCTGGGCCGCGGTGTTCTCCTGGATTACCCTTTCACCGATGCCCGAACTGGCCGAGAAGATCGGCTCTGAGGCACCGAGAAGACGCAATTCCGTCATGCCATAGGGGGTGACCGAGCTGCCGCCATTGAGAATTCCGGCATAGGCCCCGGTCATCTCCAGCAACGAGGCTTCGGAGGCGCCAAGCGCCAAGGCGGGTCCCTGTGCCAGATCGCTGTGGACGCCGAATTGCTCGGCCACGGTGCGCACGATATCCAACCCCGAGTCCATTGCCAGCTTCACCGCCGGGATGTTGAGCGAGTTCTTCAACGCGTCCGTCAACGTCACGGTGCCGTAGTGTTTGCGGGTATAGTTCTTGGGGCACCATTCGCCTGAGCCCGGGACATTGATGCAATAGGGCGCGTCCTCGATCAGGTCGAGCGGGCTACGCCCCAGGTCGAGCGCGGCGGCATAGACGAAGGGTTTGAACGACGATCCGGTTTGGCGCTTGGCCATGGTGGCGCGGTTGAATTCGCCCGTGACCTTGGTTTTGCGGCCGCCGACCATGGCGCGCACGGCACCATCGGCGGACATCACCACAATGGCGGCCTGTGCTTCTGAGCCTTCTTTGACCTTGGTTTCGAAGATATGGCGCATCGCCTCTTCGGCGGCGGTTTGAATGCGCTGATCCAGTGTCGTACGGATGATCACGTCTTCGGTGGTGTCGCGGGTAAAGAACTCGGGACCCGTCACCATCAGCCAGTCGGCGAAATAGCCCCCGGCCTTTTTCTGGGCAGCTTCAGACAATTGTGCCGGGTTGGCGACCGCCCGGGCGTGTTCACTGTCCGACAGGTAGTCCTGTTCATTCATTAGCTTGAGCACCGTTTCGGCCCGGTCCTGGCTGCGCTTGAGGTTGTTGGTGGGCGCGAAACGGGTAGGTGCGACCAGAAGCCCGGCCAGCATGGCGGATTGTTGGGCGCTCAACTCGGCGGCGGAAATGCCGAAATAGCGCTGGCTTGCGGCCTCGAACCCGCGGGCACCGGCACCAAGGAAGGCGCGGTTGAAATAGATCGTCAGGATCTCGTCCTTGGAATACTTGGCCTCCATCGCCATCGCATAGATCGCTTCCTTGATCTTGCGGGCGAGCGAGCCGCGACGGCAGTCGGCTTCGTATTCGGCTTCGGTCTTCCAGGTTGCCTTGTCATACGGCACGCCGAGGCAGAGCAGTTTCGCCGTCTGTTGAGTCAGGGTCGAGCCACCGTGGCCTGAAAGCGGCCCGCGCCCTTCGCGCAGGTTGATGCGAACTGCCGAGGCGATGCCGCGCGGGCTGAGCCCGAAATGACGGTAAAACCGTTTGTCCTCGGTGGCGACAACGGCGTTTTTCAAGTGCTTGCTGACCGACTGGGCGGTGACCACGCCACCGAACTGATCGCCACGCCAGGCAAAGACATCACCCTTGGCATCCAGAAGCGTGACCGAGCCCCGGGCGCGCCCGTCAAACTGTTGATCCACCGGTGGCAGCGTATAGGCGACATACCCCACGGCCAGGCCGATGATCACCGCCGTGATCAGGCCGATTCGCCAGCTGAAGCCCCAGACGATGCGGAAGATCAGGCCGAAAATTCCGAGGAAGAAGGCGACGATGAAGTTGCGCTTGCGGGCGGGTTTGCGCGTTCTTTTGCGTGCCACTTTCCTGGGCTTGGCTTTCGGTTTTGCTTTGGGTTTGGGTTTTGCGGCGCCCTTGGGATAGCGCCTGTCCGCCACGAGGGGCGGTTTCTTACGACCTGAATTACTCATCTTCTGCCCTGCCCGGAGCTTGTTCTTTGCGCCACCTTAACCGCCGCTTGCCGAAAAGTTGAGGGGGAGTTTTCCCCCTGAGCGTACCGGCGCTGACTAAAAAAGCGTCAAATTCCCGATTGCGCCTGTTTTTTGAGCGGCTGGCCAGGAATTTTCGCGAAAATTCGGGTCGGTTTCTTCCGTTCCACCCTGCGGCCAAGAAATGCTGCACCTGCAACATGGCCGGTTTCGCCGGCGCAATCGAAGGGGATTTGAGGTGAAACTCATCATAGCGACAATCAAGCCATTCAAGCTTGAAGAGGTCCGCGAGGCGCTGACCGATATTGGCGTGCGCGGCATGATGGTAACGGAAATCAAGGGCTTCGGCGCACAGTCGGGCCATACCGAGATTTATCGCGGTGCGGAATACGCGGTGAATTTTGTGCCCAAGATCAAGCTTGAAATCGTGGTGTCCGCCGAGACGGTCGACCAGGTGGTCGAGACCATCGCCAGCACCGCGCGCACCGGCAAGATCGGTGACGGCAAGATTTTCGTACTCGACGTGGGACAGGCCGTGCGCGTGCGCACCGGCGAAACCGACCAGGACGCGATCTGAGGCGTCCCCGGGAAATGAAGGAAAGACCAATGAAACGATTTCTAACACTCCTGATGGCAGGGGCTCTTGCCATGATCGCGGTATTCGGGGCGTTCACGCCTGCAATGGCCGAAGAGGGACCCTCGCCTGAAGCCGTCGCCGCAGCAGAAGCGGCCTTTGTGACGCCTGAAGACATGATCAAGCAGAAAGCGCTTGATGCGGCAGCCGCAGCGGCGCAAGAGGCGCTGGACGGCGGTGAAGATGCGGCAGCGGCGGCCTCGGATGCCATCGCGGCCACCTATGCGCCCTTCATCAACGGTGATTTCATCTACACCTCGGTCCTGTTCCTGATCGGCGGGTTCCTGGTGTTCTGGATGGCCGCCGGGTTTGCCATGCTGGAAGCGGGACTGGTGCGCTCCAAGAACGTGACCATGCAGCTGACCAAGAACGTGGCGCTGTTTTCACTGGCCGCAATCTTCTACTACCTGATCGGCTATAACCTGATGTACCCGCTGGGCACATGGGCGGTTGATGGCGTTCTGTCGGGTGTCTGGGGTCCGGGTGTTCTTGAATCCGTGGGTGTAACCGCGGCGGGTGCCGACGATATCGGCTATGCCTCGACCGGTTCGGACTTCTTCTTCCAGCTGATGTTCTGTGCCACCACGGCATCGATCGTGTCGGGTACCGTGGCCGAGCGCGTGAAACTGTGGCCCTTCCTGGCTTTCGTGATCGTTCTGACCGCATTTATCTATCCGCTGCAAGCCAGCTGGAAATGGGGCGGTGGTTTCCTTGACGCAGCCAACTTCCAGGACTTTGCCGGTTCGACAGTTGTGCACTCGGTCGGTGGCTGGGCGGCGCTGATGGGGGCCCTGCTGATCGGCCCGCGCCTTGGCAAGTACAAGGATGGCCGTGTCATTCCGATGCTGGGCTCGAACCTGCCGCTGGCCACGCTGGGTACATTCATCCTGTGGCTGGGCTGGTTCGGCTTCAATGGCGGCTCGCAGCTTGCCATGGGGACCGTCAGCGATGTGGCGGATGTGAGCCGGATCTTCTCGAACACCAACGCGGCGGCTGCCGGTGGCGCCATCGCGGCACTGATCCTGACGCAGCTGATCTACAAGAAGCCTGACCTGACTATGGTGCTGAACGGTGCGCTTGCCGGCCTCGTGTCGATTACCGCCGAACCGCTGACGCCGACCTTGGGTGCTGCAACCCTGATCGGTATGGTCGGTGGCGTGATTGTGGTCTTCGCGGTTCCGTTCCTGGACAAGCTGAAAATCGACGACGTTGTCGGTGCCATTCCGGTTCACCTGATGGCCGGTATCTGGGGTACGCTGGCCGTGCCGCTGACCAATGGCGATGCGTCCTTCGGTGCTCAGATTTACGGGATCGTGGTGGTAGGTATCTTCACCGTCGTGGCCTCGCTGGTGGTGTGGTTCATCATCAAGGCGATCATGGGCCTGCGGGTCGAAGAAGAAGTTGAGATCAACGGTCTCGACTCGGCCGAACTGGGCATGGAAGCCTATCCGGAATTCGCCAAAGGCTGATTTCCGACACAAAAAAGGAAAAGGCCCGGGTGGATTGCCCGGGCCTTTTTGCGTTTGTGAGGATGGCTTAGTCGGCCTTGGGAACAATTTCCTGCGGTGCGCCGGTGGCCATGTTGGTGCCGATATGCGGCAGCTTGGCTTTTTTCCAGCCGGCCATGCCGTCCTCGACATGGGCGATCAACTCGAAACCCGCTTCGATGCATTTCTTCGACACCATGGCCGAGCGCACGCCCGAGCCGCAGTGGAACACGATCCGCTTGTCGGATTGGCCCGGTAATTTGTCGGCGCGGAAGAACGACATCGGCAGCAAAAGCGCGCCGTCGATATGTTCGAACATGAACTCTTGCGGGGTGCGCACGTCGATCAGGACGATCTCGTTGGCGTCGAGCGCTTTCCGGGTTTCCTCGGGGGTCCAGGTCTCGAACGTGGCGGTGCCGATGGTTTCGGATTTCATGGGTATTTCCTTTTGGTCTGGGCGATTCCGTTTCGGCGTTAGGTAGAGGTTTGGCGATTAACTTTCAAGAATTGGAATATTAACTGTGCATCTTTGCTTTCACTGGTCGAATCGCGGCCTGACGTGCTAAATATTGCGTCATGTCCGAACCCAGGCCCCAAATAGGCGAAAACCGCCCGCAAATTCGTCAGTTGGACGATGCCGCGATCAACCGGATTGCAGCGGGAGAGGTTGTTGAAAGGCCCGCCAGTGCCGTTAAGGAACTGGTGGAAAACGCCATTGATGCGGGTGCACGCCGGATCGAGGTAGCGATTGCCGATGGTGGCAAGACGCTGATCCGGGTGACGGATGATGGTTGTGGCATGGCACCCGAGGACCTGCCGCTGGCATTGAGCCGTCACGCGACCTCGAAGATCGACGGCACGGACCTGCTCGACATTCATACCTTTGGCTTTCGGGGAGAAGCTCTTCCGTCGCTCGGCGCGGTTGGCCGGCTTTCAATCACCACGCGGGCCGCGGGTCAGGATGGCGCGCGGGTCGAGGTGTCAGGCGGTGAGATGAGCGCGGTGAAACCTGCGGCCTTGAATGGAGGTACGGTGGTCGAATTGCGCGATATTTTCCACGCTACCCCGGCGCGGTTGAAATTCATGCGCTCGGACCGGGCCGAGTCACAGGCGATTGGTGATGTGGTCAAACGTTTGGCCATGGCCGAACCTTATGTTGGATTCGTTCTTCGTGACGTTTCGAAGGGCGGTGAAGGACGCGAGGTGTTTCGCGCCGACGCCGAACAGGGCGAGCTGTTTGATGCGCTGCATGGACGATTGGCGCGGGTGTTGGGGCGCGAGTTTGCCGAGAACGCGCTCCGGATCGAAGCCGAGCGCGAGGGGTTGATGCTGACCGGCTATGCGGCGCTGCCGACCTATTCGCGCGGCTCGTCCCTGGCGCAATACCTGTTCGTCAATGGCCGCCCGGTGAAGGACAAGATGCTCTATGGCGCGTTGCGGGCGGCCTATTTCGATTTGCTCAGCCGGGATCGCCACCCGGCGGCGGCGTTGTTCATCGAATGCGATCCGCATCTGGTGGATGTGAACGTCCACCCGGCAAAATCCGAAGTCCGTTTCCGCGAACCGGGCATTGCGCGCGGATTGATCGTCAGCGGGTTGCGCCATGCGTTGGCAGATGCCGGGCACCGGGCGTCGTCAACAGTGGCGGACGCGACGTTGGGGGCGATGCGGCCTGAACCGGCAGAGGGTCCGGCGCGGGTTTACCAGATGGATCGGGCGTCAAGGCAATCATTGTCGATGGCCTATCAGGCGCAGGCGCCTCAGTATTCGGCGCCGGGATTTGCTGATGCGACAAGCGCGCGAGTGGAGCCGGTGGTCGAATCCGAGCTTGGCACGCAAGGGCCGGACGAGGGGTTGCCGCTGGGCGCGGCACGGGCGCAGGTGCACGAGAATTACATCATTGCCCAGACCGAGACCGGTATCGTCATCGTCGATCAGCATGCGGCCCATGAACGGCTGGTTTATGAAAAACTGAAGGCACAGATGGCCGAAAAAGGGGTGGCGGCACAGGCGTTGTTGATCCCCGAGATTGTCGAGATGAGCGAGGGCGATTGCGACCGGCTGATGGAGTTGGTCGATGACCTGACCCGGCTGGGACTGACGCTGGAGCCGTTCGGCGGCGGAGCGATTGCGGTGCGTGAAACCCCGGCGATCCTGGGCGAGGTCAATGCCGGGAAGATGTTGCGTGACATCCTTGATGAGCTGGATGATCTGGGCGAGAGCCTGACCGTGCAAGCCAAGATTGAGGCGATCCTGAGCCGGGTGGCCTGTCATGGGTCGATCCGCTCCGGGCGGCGGATGCGCGGCGAGGAAATGAACGCACTCCTGCGCGAGATGGAAGCCACGCCCCATTCCGGTCAGTGCAACCACGGGCGACCGACCTATGTCGAGCTGAAGCTCAAGGATATCGAGAGGCTGTTCGGGCGGACATGATCGAAATCGGCGGACATGTGTTGACGGATATGGAGCTGCTGGCCCTCGCGGGCGGGTTGGTTCTGTTGCTGTTTCTGATCCTACTGATCATGGCGTTGCGCGCGGCTGGTCGGACAGCGCGGGCGACAGAGCCGCTGGTGCATCAACTGGCAACGATGAGCGCCCGGGTGGAACATCTGTCGGACGGGCAGCAGCAACTGGCGGGTGGGCTGACCCATGTCAGCGAGGCGCAAGCGGCGTCGCAGGCGGGCATGATCGAGTTGATGGAAAAGCGGCTGACCGACGTGTCGGGCAAGATGCAGGAGAACCTGACTGGCAGTGCCCAACGTACAGCGAAGTCGCTGGGCGAGTTGCAGCAACGGTTGGCGGCCATCGACAAGGCGCAGGAGAATATCACCAAGCTGTCGGGCGATGTTCTGTCGTTGCAGGACATCCTGTCGAACAAGCAGACCCGGGGCGCGTTTGGGGAAATACAGCTCAATGACATCGTGTCCAAGGCGCTGCCCAGCGACAGCTATACGACGCAGGCAACGCTTTCCAATGGCAAGCGGGCCGACCTTCTTATCCATCTACCCAACCCGCCGGGTCCGATCGTGGTGGATAGCAAGTTCCCGCTTGAGGCCTATGAGGCGCTCAGGAATGCCCAGACCCAGACCGAGTTGAACGAGGCGGGTCGGATGATGCGTGCGTCGGTGCGGACCCATATCAAGGCGATTGCCGAGCGGTATATCCTGGAAGGGGAAACCGCCGACGGGGCGTTGATGTTCCTACCCTCTGAAGCAGTCTATGCCGAGTTACATGCCAATTTCCCGGAACTGGTGCGGGAAGGGTTTGCCGCGCGGGTGTGGATCGTGTCGCCGACGACTTGCATGGCGACGCTGAACACGATGCGCGCCATTCTGAAGGATGCGCGCATGCGCGAGCAGGCGGGTGCGATACGACGCGAGCTTGGGTTGCTGTTTCAGGATGTGGAGCGGCTCTCGACCCGGGTCGAAAATCTGGACCGGCATTTCGGGCAGGCGGCCAAGGATATTTCCGACATCAAGATTTCGGCCAGCAAGGCCGGGCGGCGGGCTAAGCGCCTTGATAATTTCGATTTCGAGGAACTGGCTCCGGAAGACCCAAAGGTTGTGCCGCTGGGCAAGGCCGAAACACAAGTTTGATCCATTGGACGTGTTCCACCCCCCAGTTTGCGCCAGATCAAGGACGCGGGATTGTCTGGACGGGACCTTTGACAGACTATAAAGATAATGCGCGACCTGGAGGATAACCCGATGCTGGACATTTCCGTTTACAAGATTGCCCAGGTAATCCTGATGGCCCGAGAGCTTGACCGGGCCGAGGGCGAGATTCGCGGGTTCATCGACCGGCTGACCGAGGAAGAACAGGCCAGCCTTGTTGCGGTCATGTGGATCGGGCGCGACAGTTTCGCTGCCGACGACCTGGAAGAAGCCAAGCGTACCGCGATGGCCGAGGCGACGACGCCAACAGCGGACTATCTTCTGGGCACGCCGCACCTGTCGGACCACCTGGAAAATGGGCTGGATGAACTTGGCCTTTCGGCAGTGGACGAAGAAGACGACCTCGTTCGCGGGGGATAATCCCGAAACATCACTCACGAATTGCGAGAGAGCCACCGGGTTACGGATGTTACGCCCGGGGTTTTTTGTATGCGTGTGTTCACGAATTGCATAACGGCGTGAAAACCTTTTCGTGAATTGTGAGTGATGTTGCAGGAGTGATCATTTCATCACACCGTAACATACTGAAATTAAATATATAAAGAACACTTTTCCGCCCCAAGGGCGCAATGTTCGGGGATTTTCCCATCTGCGCACAGCGCGGTGAACAGGCGTGTTTTGAAACCAGACCGGCCAATGCTCACTTTGGATGCAGATCGAACGACACGATCATCGACACGCAAACCCAAGTGAACCTCGAAAGGACATACCAATGAAACTCGCAATCGCAGCCTTCGGTACCGCTCTTGTTTTGGCCACCAGTGCTTCGGCCATGATCGGCCCCTATGAACGCGCCGTTGAAGACCCGGCCGCTGCCACGCATCTCTTTACCACCGGGAACGATACGGTCGACCAGACCGCGAGCGTTTCGAACAGCCCGGAATCGGATTGGACTGGCGACGATATCAAGAAAGTCACCGTTTTCTCGACCAATGCTCCGGCTCAACTTGGCGCAGACGCGCGCTGACCCAAGCTGCCCCCCCCAAACCTTCCCGTATTTTTGAAAGGACCCACGACATGAAACTCGCAATCGCAGCCTTTGGCACCGCTCTCGTTCTGGCTTCTGGCGCCTCGGCCATGGTTGGCCCCTACGAACGCGCCGTTGACGCTCCGGATGCAGCTCAGCATCTTTTTACAACCGGATCGGGTGACTATGAGCAGGCCAATAGCCGGTCGCATAGCCCGGAAGCCGATTGGTATGATGGCCAAGAACGCAAAGTGACCCAATTCACAACCAGCGTGGAACAGAACCAGCTCAAGGGGGTAAACGCCCGCTGATTGCCACTCGCGAAAACAACAACGCGCCCGCAGGAAAGGCCTGCGGGCGCGGTTTTCGTTTTGGTTCGCGGCTTAAACCTCGGTAACGATTTCAAGATGTTGAGCCAGTTTGTCAATCTCGGCCAGCCAAGTGTCCACCAGCTTCGGATCGGAAGGCGCAGGGGACACTCCAGCGGGAATTTCACGGTTTAAGACGGCCTCGATCGCCAGAGAGACCGGGATCGACACCAGCCGAGCCATGGCTGTGCCGCGTGCGTCGCCCCAAGCGTCCATCACGTAAGTCTTGTGCCAGACAGACCGGCCGTCTTTCTCGGCCTTGAGACTGACGCAGAGCACTACGCGGTCGGGCTCGCCCTCATCATAGGCATTTTCTGCCAGTAGCTTGTTGGCGACCTGTTGCAGATGCTCGTCCGATGCGCTGCCGACCATGTCGAAAATCTCGGCCCAGGCGTCAGCCCAGCCGTTCAGGCGCAGGGTGCCACGGACGAACTCGCGCACTGGCCACTCGGCGGCGAACTGGTAGTCCTCCATGAAAGGCAGGCTGTCGCGGTTGGGGTAGACTTCGAAGCTTTCCGGAGTGGGCAGGGGTGCGTCGTAGCGGCTGATGGCGTCCCAGGGTTTCGAGACGTTGAGCTCGGCGAAATTGCGGATCGAGCGCGAGGGCGAGCGCAGCGCTTTCAGTACACCGACCGGGGCCCAGGAGAATTTGTAACGGAAGGCATTGGCGTGTTTCGGTACGCCGCCGCAATAGGAAACGAAGCTGATCTCGTTGTCGGCGGCATAGGCGTCCGACGCGCGGTAGTCGGCCACGAGCTTGTGAGCCATCAGATGGTCAATGCCTGGATCGAGGCCAACCTCGTTGACACAGGCCAACCCGGCGTTGCGGAACTTGTCATCAAGCGCCTTCATCTCAGGCGCGATATAGGAAGAGGACACAAAATTGGCACCTTGAGTCAGGCACATCTCGGCCAGCGGTACGTGCCAATCGCCAGGCAGCATCGAGACCACCACATCGCCCTGCTTGGTGGCTGCCGTCAGGGCCTCCATGTCAAAGGCACGAATGTCGGTGGTCAGATCGCCAACCGCCTCTTGTGCCTTTTCGACGGTCCGGTTCCAGACGGTGACGGGATGGCGCGCCTCGATCAGGCGGCGAAGACCGGGAACAGTGGAAAGGCCGGTGCCACACCAGTGAATTGTCATGTCAAACCTCCGCGACGTGTGTTTTGAAGTCGGCCTCGGCGCGTGCCCAGACACCATCCGAGAGATTGGAGAGGGTCAGAAGGGATGGCAAGAGCTGTTCTGCGTAATCTTGCGAGGATTCCAGAGGCAGCATCGACGGCAGGTTGTCGATGGCCATCACGTCGAGGGGGGGATCGTCATGGGCACGGGTGATCGGCGTACCGTGGGCGCGGAAAACCGGTTCGGCCCAGTTCGTGGCCCGGTCATAGACCGGCACCGGGTTGTAGTCGCTGTCGGGGTCGCAGGCGACATCACCAATGACTGTCAGCTTTCTATCCGCTGTCAGCGCCGATTGCGGAACGAAAACCGGAGTGCCGGGGCGGGCCAGGATGCAGTTGAAAAACAGGTCGTGCTGCAGGATTTCCGGGAAGGGGCCACCACTCGCAGTTTCGGCCATGTCCCATTTGGTGACGTCCACGCCGAGCGCCTCGCACAGGTCCGCCGCGCCGGTGCCGACCCGGCCTAGCGCGCCGATGACGATGGCATTGGGGCGGGGTTTGCCGGTGGCGTCCATCTGCGCGGTCAGACCGGTCAGCATGGCGTCCTTGTTCTTGTAGGCGCCAACCGGGCCACAGATGCCGCCCTTCTGTTGTGCAGCCCAGGCGATAAGGCTGACCGCGGCCCCGGCGAAGCCAGCCCAATAGCCAAAGGCTGCAACACGGCGGCCGGCTTCGTCGACCAAGTATTCCAGATCATATAGTGTGCCGCCGCCATCCTTGAAGCGGCGCAGCAGGTCTTTGCCGGAAAACTGCCCTTTGAAGGCATGGCCGAACATGATGTGGCGATGAGGAAGGGGGGTGCCATCTTCGGGCAGTTCCTTGAGGCCGAAAATGATCGCGTCTGCGGGTGCCTGCGCCCACGAGTTTTCCGGCGCGATTTCGGCCCCGGCGTCAATGTAGCCTTGCAGCGGGATGGCGCGGACCGAGCTTTCCTCGACCGTGACGCGGATACCGGTATCGACCAGCGCCTTGGCGCCTTCGGGGGTCAGGCCGACCCGTTCCTCGTTCAGGCGCTGTTCGGCGCGGACCCAGAGATGTGTCATGTTTCGGCTCCTATGCGGGGACCTTCGCCGCGCCCTGACATGCGCGCGTCGGAAGGGTTAGAGATGGGTTTGGGCGAATTGCCGGTCGCGGTGTTCCAGATGCGGGATGGCGTTGAAATGTGCCAGCGTCGGATAGCCATGCAACACGTGAAGGCGGTGAACCGAACTGTTCATGATCGAAAGCGCCACATGGCTCCAGGCTATCAGATCGAGGTTCAGCACCCGTCGCAGGATTGTTGCGATCACCCCGCCGGACGTCACCAGCAGGGCGCGGCCGTTCGAGGCGGTGATTTCATCGAGCATGGCGTCGATCCGGGCGGTGAAATCGGCGTAGCTTTCGGGTGGGTCGGCGATCTCGTTGCGCTCCCACGCGCCAAAGACCTGCGGCAGGTGTTCAACATAGCCTTCGCGGGTTTCGGGAATCGGCAGCCCGTGCTGGTCCTGCATCATCTGTGCCATGGCGAAATAGCTAAGCTCATTGAGCCGTGCATCCTGCACCAGCGGCGCGTGACGTTCGGCGCCCATCGACTGTGCCGTCTCAACCTGGCGCCGTAGGGTGCCGGAATAGACCCGGGCGAAACGCTCTCCGGTGGCGTCGATATGTTCCCCCAGCCAGCGGGCCTGCTGGTGACCAAGATCCGAGAGCTTGTCATATCCGGTCTCATCCTTGGCCATGGAGTTGGCCTGACCGTGGCGCACGAGGGTGATGTGGGGCATGGATAATGTCCTTTCGGAGCATTCGATATTCGAGTGTGGCGCGTGTGGCAATCGGGGGAGCGTTCCGCACAGGAGTATTTTTGGCAAGATGAAGGGGCGGGTGGCGCGAATTGCCACCCAGCGGTCGGGAATGGGGGATGCAGGCGCGTTACAGCGTGATTTATGCTACGCTTAAGGACAGGAGCACGCGCGATGAATGATAGGGTCCGATTCACATTGGATGGCGAGGAGGTTGTGGCCGAGAAGGGCATGACCATCTGGGAAGTGGCCAATGGCCGGGGCTTGGTGATTCCGCATCTTTGCCACAAGCCCGCGCCGGGATACCGCCCTGACGGTAATTGCCGTGCCTGCATGGTCGAGGTCGAAGGTGAGCGCACACTGGTTGCCAGCTGCATTCGCGAGCCTGCCGAGGGGATGGTCGTTACCACCGACTCGACGCGCGCCGAGAGTGCCCGCAAGATGGTGGTGGAGATGTTGATCACCGATCAGCCCGAGCGCGACGTGGCCCACGACAAGAACGCACATTTCTGGGACATGGCCGAAGCGAGTGGCATCGAGGCCAGTCGCCTACCCAAACTGGAAAAGGGGCGCATACCGCTTCTGGATGACAGCCACATCGCGATGCGGGTGAACTTGGATGCCTGCATTTCTTGTGGCCTGTGCGTGCGGGCTTGCCGTGAAGTGCAGGTCAATGATGTGATCGGGATGGCAGGGCGCGGCCATGACGCGTACCCGATATTTGATCTGAATGACCCAATGGGCGGCTCAACCTGCGTCGCATGTGGCGAATGTGTGCAGGCCTGTCCAACCGGTGCGCTGATGCCGGCCAGCGTCGTGGCCGAGGGCGAGCGCGGGGATAGATCGGATTTCGACCGCGAAGTGGAAAGTGTCTGTCCGTTCTGTGGGGTGGGCTGCCAGGTGTCGCTCAAGGTCAAGGACGATAGAGTTGTTTATGTTGAGGGGCTGAATGGGCCCGCCAACGAAGGGCGGCTTTGTGTAAAGGGCCGTTTCGGGTTCGACTATATCCACCATCCACATCGCCTTACCAAACCTCTGATCCGGCGTGATGATGCGCCTGCGAAGGGGCTGAACGTTGACCCTGGCAATTTCACGGACGTGTTCCGCGAAACAAGCTGGGACGAGGCGATGGAAGTGGCCGCCGGGGGCCTGGCGCGGTTGCGTGACGATACCGGCAGGCGGGTCGCCGGGTTCGGCAGCGCCAAGTGCACCAATGAAGAAGCCTATTTGTTTCAGAAGCTGATCCGTCAGGGGTTCGGCCACAACAACGTCGATCACTGCACCCGGCTTTGCCATGCTTCGTCTGTCTCGGCCCTGCTTGAAAATGTCGGCTCGGGCGCCGTGACTGCCACGTTCAACGAGATTGAAAACGCCGATGTGGCAATCTTGATTGGTTGTAACCCGGTGGAAAACCATCCAGTTGCAGCGACCTACTTCAAACAGTTTGTGAAACGCGGTGGCAAGCTGATCGTGATGGATCCGCGTGGGGTTGGGTTGCGTCGGTTTGCGTCACACATGCTGCAATTCCGGCCCGGCGCGGACGTGTCGATGCTGAATGCGATCATGCATGTGATCGTCGAGGAAGAGCTGTACGATCAGGATTATATCGAGCGGTTTACCGACAACTGGGAGGCCGAGAAAGAGCACCTGGCTGATTTCTCGCCCGAGGAGATGAGCGAGATTTGCGGTATTGCACCCGAGGTGCTGCGCGATGTGGCGCGGGTCTTTGCCGGGGCCAAGGCGGGCATGATCTTCTGGGGTATGGGCGTCAGCCAGCACATCCACGGTACCGACAATTCGCGCTGCCTGATTTCACTGGCGCTGATGACCGGGAATGTCGGCAAGCCGGGCGCGGGGCTGCACCCTCTCAGGGGGCAGAACAACGTGCAAGGGGCGTCAGATGCGGGGCTGATCCCGATGTTCCTGCCGGATTACCAGAGCGTGATGGACGACCACGTTCGTGAGAACTTCAATCACATCTGGGGCTCGGATGATTTCAACGATGAGGAAAAGGGTCTGACCGTGACCGAGATCATCGATGCGATCCATGCCGGTGACATCAGGGGCATGTACATCCAGGGAGAAAACCCGGCCATGTCTGATCCGGATGTGGATCACGCGCGCGAGGCCCTGGCTAAGCTGGAACACCTAGTGGTGCAGGACATTTTCCTGACCGAAACGGCAAATTATGCTGACGTGATCCTGCCAGCCTCGGCGTTTTACGAGAAATCGGGCACCGTCACTAATACCAATCGGCAGGTTCAGATGGGCCGCCCTGCGGTCCCCCCTCCGGGCGAGGCACGCGAGGATTGGGCGATCACGGTCGAGCTGGCCCGGCGGCTGGGGCTCAACTGGGTCTACGGCAGTCCCAGAGATGTGTTTGCCGAGATGAAACGCGGCATGCATTCGCTCGACAACATCACCTGGGACCGGTTGGAGGCAGAGCACGCAGTAACCTATCCGTCGCTGTCACCCGAGGATCCGGGGCAGCATATCGTGTTTGGCGATGGCTTCCCGCGCGAGGATGGCCGGGCAAGGTTTACACCCGCCAGCGTAATTGCACCGGACGAGGCGCCGGACGAGGAGTATCCGATGATCCTGACCACCGGACGGCAGCTTGAGCATTGGCACACCGGGTCAATGACCCGGCGCTCCAAGGTTCTGGATGCCGTGGAGCCCGAGGCGAATTGTTCCCTGCACCCCAAGACGTTGCGGCGGTTGGGGGTTGAGCCGGGTGGCATGATCCGGTTGAGCACCCGTCGTGGATCGGTCGAGGTGATGGCGCGGGCGGATCGGGCTGTGGCCGAGGATATGGTGTTCCTGCCCTTTGCCTTTGTCGAGGCGGCAGCGAACATCCTGACCAACCCGGCGGTTGATCCCTATGGCAAGATCCCCGAGTTCAAGTTCTCGGCGGTGAAGGTCGAAAAGGTTGAGGGGGCCGTGGCGGCGGAGTAGCTCTTGCCGACCCGACCATTGATGTGCTTCTTGGCCGTATGGCCAATGCAGTCTTCATACAAAACCCGAGGTCGATCTATAAAGATGAACCAGGCGTTCGGTATCACTTTCCCAAAATGTACCTGAGTCGGGTACAAGCGTGCGTCGGTGACTGGGTGGTCTTCTATGAGGGTAAGGCCGGAGTGTTGGGCTATACCGCGGTGCAGAAAGTTCGTGAGGTAATTCCGGACCCTGAAACTGACGGGCATTACTTTGCCGTGCTCGAACGAGACACGCTTTGGCAATTTGAACAGGTTGTGCCGCGTAACAACCCCTTAGGGCGGGCTTGGGAGCACAGTTTGCGGGGGGCTGACGGCCGCGCAATGAGTGGCGGTTATGCTGTCTCGGCAGTGAGAGGTGTTTCATTCGAAGAGTTTTCCGAGATTGTGCAGGCCGGGTTGCATCCTCTGAGCGGACCTGAGGCGCTTCCTCGTGAAGCCGACCCGCCGGGAGTGGTGGCAGGAGGGTTTGGCGAGGCTTCGCAGCCCTTTGTTTATCCGGGCCTTTCGGACTTGCGCAGTGAGGTCCTCACCTCTCGCAAAGCGAGAGATCAATCGTTTGCGCGAATGGTCAAGGCTGCCTACAAAGGTCGCTGTGCGATTTCCGGCCTGGACCTTCGCAATGGGCTGGGCAGGGCCGAGGTTCAAGCCGCTCATATTCGACCTGTGAAGCTTGACGGACCAGATGTTGTGCCCAACGGGCTGGCACTTTCGGCAACGCTACATTGGATGTTTGATCGTGGTTTGATCTCGGTAGGACCCGAGCATGAAATTCTTGTTTCAGATAACAAGGTCTCGCCGGATGTGCGGCGCCGGCTGATTTCACCATCAGAGCGATTGCATCTGCCCGACAATTCGAGAGACCATCCGCATCCGGAATACCTTCGTTTTCACCGTGAGAATATCTTTGGGGCTGCAGCATGATACTGAGCGTAAATCCCGACCGATTCCTTTCCGACTTGCATACCCTGCGCCAGTTCGGGGCGTCTGGTATTGGAAAGGGTGTGGTTCGTCCGGCCTATTCCAAGCCCGATATCGAGGCGCGGGAATGGTTGCGTGGGCGGATGGAAGAGGTGGGTCTGACGACGCATTACGACCCGATGGGAAACCTGTTTGGGCTGGCCGAAGGGACATCGCTGCTTCTGGGCTCGCATTCTGATAGCCAGCCCGAAGGCGGGTGGCTGGATGGCAGTCTGGGTGTAATTGCCGCGCTGGAAGTGGCACGGGCCAGTCGCGAGGCCGGAGGGCCGCCCATCTCGGTTGTCAGCTTCCAGGATGAGGAAGGCCGGTTCGGGGTCACCACCGGCAGCACGGTTTGGTCCGGTGGGTTGAACCTGGAGCAGGCTGACGAGTTGACCGACCGCGACGGCGTGACCCTGGCTGAGGCTCGGGGCACGATGGCGCATTTGATCGGCGATTGGGTTGATGCGGACCGCTTCACCGGGTTCATCGAGATGCATATCGAACAGGGGCCGTGGTTGGATCAGGCAGGGGAAGCCATCGGCGTGGTCAGCGACATTGTCGGCATCCGGGATATGCGCATCACGTTCGATGGCCAGCAGAACCACGCAGGTACGACACCGATGCATCTGCGCCGCGATGCCTTTCAGGGGCTCGCTGAGTTCAACGCTCTGATCAATGAGCGGTTCCGGAACGTGGTTACACCCCAAACCGTCTGGACCATCGGCCACGTCAGCCTGCACCCGGATGCCCATTCGATCGTGCCGGGGAAAACAGTATTTTCGATGCAATGGCGTGATGGCGATGCTGACCGGTTGCGACGGATGGAAGAGATTATTCGTGCAACAGCGCAGGAGGTTTCTGAGGCGCGCGAGTTGGGGTTGGAGATCGGACCCATGCTGGGGCTCGAACCGGTGACGATGGATGAAAACCTGCGCACTGCGCTGAAGTTGTCGGCCGAATTGGTGGTGCCGGGGCGTTGGCGCGAAATGCCGTCCGGCGCACTGCATGACGCGACCAACGTGGCGCGGTTGATGCCGGTGGCGATGCTGTTCGTGCCATCAATCGACGGGATCAGCCATGCCTTTGAAGAAGATACAGACGAGCGTGATCTGGTGGCTGGATTGCAGGTTCTGGCAGGGGCCGTCGCGAGTTTGCAGGGGCAAAACTAGGCCGGCGCACTTCCTTTTGGCTGAAAGGGGAATGCACCGGCCATTGTACCCTGCCAGGGGAGCAAAAAGGCAGGGCCTCGGGAGAGCCGTTGAATCAGATCATGCCGAACAATCGCAAGCCAAGTGCCACGGTACAGGCCGCAGCCACGGCAAAGGCCAGTGTGCGCACCACCGGGATGCCAAGGCAGTAGATGATATAATGGGCGATCATGGCGTAGAACCATGCCATGGCCAGCACGCCGGGATAGCCATCCTCGGGCAGCCGTATCATAGCCATGACGGCCAGCGGGGCGAAGGCCACGAAGGCCTCGACTCCGACCTTGTGGGCACGCATGGCCCGTTGGGCCCAGGCGGATTGTGGTTTTGCGGCGGGATCGTAATTGGCCAAGGCCCCCATCAAGCCCCGCACGATGATCCGGTCGAGGATGTAGGGAAGCCAGGATATACCAAGCCAAAGCGCCGCAAGGGCGGTATAGGTTTCAAGCTGTGTCACTGTCTCGTTTCCTTGCTCGGGTGAGGCGGGATTTTCCCACCGGATTGGAAAGGTTTGGCCTTTCGCGTTGAAGACACATTACCTCAAATTTTTGGAAATTTCTACATTTACGTGAAGTTTCTATGGCGGCTACTAAATATAGCGTGCCTCTTGGGCTGGACTATGGCCACAGCAGACTAAGGGCTAAGACGCCCCACGCTGTGATTGCTGGTAAGACGATCCAGTAGTCCCGCTCCTTCGGCAGTTGCCAGCCAGCAGCATCGCGGGCAGCAACAATCGTGCGCAGACAAGCAATGGGCCAATAGACCGTAATGCCAAGCACAGCCGCAAGCGCGAACAGGGCCCAATCCGCCCCCGACGCATGCCCATACAATGCAACCCCAAGAACAGGCGTGTAGAATACCAGATCGGCAAAAGCATAGCCTTTCCAAAAAGCTACGCCGATTTCACCGACTGTCTCCGCGGGTTCTTGCGTGCCCATGCGCACACCCAGCCGGTACGACAGGGCCGCGCTGCATTGAGCGACCAGAAGGTAGAAAAACAGCGCCCAGCCCGGGACTTGGATGATCCAGAACTCCAACGACATTATTGCCTCCCAGCTTTGGTGGTCAGCTCCAGCTTACATCACCCAGAAAAATATACCCCGCCCCGTAAATTGTCTTGATCAGGCGTGGGTTTTTTGGGTCTTCGCGGAGCTTGGTGCGTAACCGCGAAATGCGCACATCCATGGCGCGGTCGAAACTTTCACTGGCGGCTCCACCCAGATTTTCCTGCATATTGGCGCGTGAAATCAGCCGCTTAGGGCGTTCGAGAAACAGTCGCAGCACCTCGCCCTCGGCGTGGGAAAACGGGGTTTCGCCGCCGGTTTCATCTATCAACAGGTAGCGGTCAAAATGCGCGGTCCAGCCGTTGAAATGGGCAGTTTCTCCAGATTGCTGGGTCGGCGCGGGTTTGCGCAGGCGGGCACGTATGCGGGCCACGACCTCGGCCGGGTCGAAGGGTTTGATGATGTAGTCGTCGGCACCCAGTTCTAAGCCGGTCACCCGATCTTGTACTTGAGCACGGCCAGAGATGATGATGACGGTGGCGCCCTGCTCGAGTGCCAAGCGGTGAACAAGCGTCAGACCGTCCCTGTCCGGCAGGGACAGATCGACAAGGCAGACGTCAGGCGTGGTGGTCTTGAGCGCGGCTTCGAATTCGGTTGCGCGGCCGAACCCCATGGTGCGGAATCCGGCCTCTTCCAAGGCCTGGGTGAGCATCTCGCGGATGGCGGGTTCGTCGTCGAGGATGGTGACCAGGGGGGCGGTCGTCATGAGCGTGGTCCTTGGTGGCGGGGTCGGAAGAGGAGCAGCCCCCACATCCCCTGATGTTTTCTAGCCAGATGAAGGCGAGGGTTGGGTCGACAGAAATGCGGTGAGCTCGTCACCTGTGAAAGGTTTGGTGAGGATCGGGGCGCGGGCCTGCCCGGCGCAGAATAGATCGTGGCTGTTAGGCAGCGAAGTCATTAAGAAACAGGGCGGATGCGGGTCGGGCAAGCGGTCGATCAAGTCGACGCCCGAGGCCTCGCCCTCGAGCGAGATGTCCGAGAGTACAAGCGAGATGTCGGGAATCTGCTGGGCTAGGGCCAGGGCCTCGTCGACGGATGCGGCCTCGATCACAGTATGGCCTGCCCCAATCAGCATGTCGCGGATTGAGGCGCGCAGGTCCGGGCTGTCCTCAACCAGGAGCACAAGGCCGGGTTCCACGGGTAGCGGAGCCGGACGCAGGGGCAGGCGTAACGACACCTGCCCGCCGCTGTCGCAATTGGTGAGGCTGGCGCGGCCTCCGGCGAGCTTGGTCATGTCATAGACCATCGCAAGGCCGAGCCCCGAACCTTCGCCGCCCTTGGTGGTGAAAAAAGGTTCGAACCCGTGTTCCAATGCCTCAGGGCTGAATCCGGGGCCGGTGTCGCAGACACTGAATTCGACCCATGTGTTCTGGACCGAGTGGGCGGTTAGGGAAATGGCGCCGGAGCCTTCGCAGGCATCACGGGCGTTGAGAACGAGGTTCAAAAGGCTGTCCTGCAACATGCCCGAATCGAGCATCAACGCGCCGGTGTCGATCCGGTTATCGATGGCAAGCGTGACGTTTGGTGGCAGCGCCGAGCTGGCCAGAGTTTCGAAATCGCGCAGGAAGGCGCGGATATTGGTGGCCCGCGGGGTGACCTCGCGGGCGCCGGTCATGTCCGCGATGCGATTGAGCAGCGCGCCGCCGCGTTTGGCCGCCGAAAGCGTGGCTGTGATCAACTCGTCCGCATCCCCGCGCAACTCCATGCGTTGCAGGCGTGACTGCATGCCGAGGATAATGGTCAACAGGTTCGAGAAATCATGTGCCAGGCCGGAAATCATCTGGGCTGCGATCTCGCGCCGGCGGGTCTGTTGCAGGGCGGCGCGGGTCTGGGTTTCCTCGGTGATGTCCATCGACAGGATATAGACACCACCGGTGCTGTCATCGGGTGTCAGGGCCACGCGGATGCGGCGCGACGAGGGCTCGTGGTTGAATTCGAACACGCTGGCGCGGCCCTTGTAGGCCTTGTCGAGTTCCGGGCCGATCACCGACCAGGGTTGCTCGCCCAGCACTTGCGCCGCGTGCTGCCCTACCGGGTCTGGCTGCGAGCCGGGCATCACCGAGCTGAGCCGACGGTTTGAATAGGTATAGTGCCGGTCGAGGCCGACATGGGCGATGTGAGCCGGCATCATCTCGGCGGTCAGGCGGGCGCGGGCCTCGGCCTCGGTCAACTGGCGCTTGGCCTCTTCCAGCGCGGTGACGGTCGAGGCGAGCTTGCGGTTGGCAGCCGACAGGTCCTCGGCATGGGTCAGCAGTTTCTCGGACAGTTCCTCGGAGCGTGTACGCAGCAACTGTTCGGCCCGTTTGGTGGCGGTGATGTCGGTATAGACCGCGACCCAGCCGCCTTCGGGAATCGGCGATCCTTCGACCGATATCCAACGACCATTGGCCATTTCGCGTTCCAGATAATGCGGTTCGAAGGCCAAGGCCAAGTCTATGCGGTCCTGAACGAATTGTTCGACATCATCGACAGCGCCGTATTCGCCCCGGGTAGCGAGAAAGCGGATGGTTTCACCAAACGACGCACCGGGAGTGACCAGTTCGGGAGGAAGGGCGAACATGTCCTCGAACCGCTGGTTTGCCACTACGAGACGCAGGTCGTGATCGTAAATCGACAGAGCCTGCTGAATGAGATTCAGCCCGGCCATGGTCATGGCAGTGGTGTCGCTGCGGTGCTTGTGCATGCGGCCTCCTTGGGCTTTGGGGTAGCACCATGATGGCGTTATGGGAAAGGGGGGATGCGCGAAATCGTGTCCCCCGCATCCAAAGTGTTCACCTGTTACAATTCGTTAGATTCTGGAAAACATGAAGCAAAAGTTGACGGCGAGCTTGAAACCCGCACCCTAGGAGCTCGGGAGAATCACCCTGTGGCAAACGGGGCGTCCGCAACGAGATGCGGACAAAGGGAGGACAAGACTTGGTGGAACCGTCTGGCACGGCCGGTGGACTTCAGTCCATTCCGGCGCTTTTGCAGCGTAACGCGCGCGAGTTCGGCAACAAGGCCGCGTACCGCGAAAAGGAATTCGGCATCTGGCAAAGCTGGACCTGGGCCGAGGCCGAGAAAGAGATCGAGGCGCTTGCGCTGGGCCTGATCAATCTCGGCGTCAACGAAGGCGATTTCATCGCAATCATCGGGCGCAACCGGCCGCATTTCTATTGGTCGATGGTTGCTGCGCAGAGCGTGGGCGCCATTCCGGTACCGCTTTACAATGACAGTGCCGCCGAAGAGATGGCCTATGTGCTGGAGCATTGCGGCGCGCGTTTTGCGGTTGTCGAGGACCAGGAGCAGGTCGACAAGGTGATCGAGGTGCAGGAGCGCCTGCACCAGTTCGAGCACATGATCTATATCGATCCGCGGGGCCTGCGGAAATACGACCACCGCGCGCTGCACGAATTCAGCCATATCCAGAACCAGGGTCGCGCTGCTTATGACGAGTTCATTCAGGAGCTGAAGGACCGTCGCGAGAAGCTGGCTTATGATGATCAATGCGTGATGCTCTACACGTCGGGCACCACCGGCAAGCCCAAGGGCGTGGTTCTATCGAACCAAAACATCATCCAGAGCGCCAAGAACGCCAGCGAGTTTGATAACCTTGAAGCAGGTGACGAAATCCTCGCCTATCTGCCGATGGCTTGGGTTGGCGATTTCATCTTTGCCATCGGGCAAGCCTATTGGACCGGGTTCTGCACCAACTGCCCCGAGTCGGCCGACACGATGATGACCGATCTGCGCGAGATTGGCCCGACCTATTACTTCGCACCGCCGCGGGTGTTCGAAACCCAGCTGACCAACGTGATGATCCGGATGGAGGACAGCGGTACGCTGAAATATGCGCTGTTCCACCACTTCATGGATTTCGCCAAGACGGCAGGTGAAAAATACGGCATGCCCAAGCGGTCCTTGGCCAAGCCCGACCTGAAACGGCGTCTGAAGCAGATTTGGAAGTTTTCGATGGGCGTTGGTTTCGCCGTCGAGACGTTGGTGGAAAACTGGGTCCGGCTGTTCTTTGCCAGGCTGCGCCATCCGGTGCGCACGCGCGATCACTTCAAGGCCAAGGACCCGATCCTGCTGAACCTCTATCCTGAACCTGTGCGCAGCTATTTCAAGTATCGCATGGGTGAGGTTCTGATCTATGGCCCGCTGAAAAACACGCTGGGCTTCAGCCGTGTGCGCGTCGGCTACACCGCCGGTGAGGCGATCGGGCCGGAGATTTTCGAGTTCTATCGCTCGCTGGGGATCAACCTGAAACAGCTTTACGGTCAGACCGAAGCGACGGTGTTCATCACCATCCAGCCCGATGGCGAAGTGCGCAATGACACGGTCGGCGTGCCCGCCCCCGAGGTTGAAATCAAGATCGAGGACAGCGGCGAAATTTTCTATCGTTCGCCCGGCACCTTTGTCGAATACTACAAGAACCCGGAAAGCACCGCGTCGACCAAGGATCCCGAGGGTTGGGTCGCCACAGGTGATGCGGGTTTCTTCGAGAAAGACACGGGCCATCTGCGGATCATCGACCGGGCCAAGGACGTTGGCAAAATGGCCGATGGCAGCATGTTCGCGCCCAAGTACGTCGAGAACAAGCTGAAGTTCTATCCCGATATCCTGGAGGCCGTGCTGTTCGGCGCAGGCAAGGATCGTTGCACCGCCTTTATCAACATCGACCTGACGGCGGTGGGCAACTGGGCTGAGCGCAACAACATCGGTTACGCCTCCTATCAGGAATTGGCCGGGCATCCGCGGGTTCTGGACACGATCCAGGAACACGTGGAGACGGTGAATAAATCCGTAGCCGATGATCCGATGCTGTCGGGGTGTCAGATCCACCGCTTTGTTGTGCTCCACAAGGAACTGGATGCCGATGATGGCGAGATGACCCGGACCCGCAAGGTGCGCCGCGTGATCGTGGCGGACAAGTTCAAGGACATCATCGACGCGATGTATGGCGGCGAGGACAAGATTGCGACCACGACCGAAGTGACCTACGAGGATGGTCGCAAGGGTTCGATCAGCGCGACGCTCGATATCCGCGATGCCGAGGTCCAGACCGTGAGCCAGAAGGTAGCAGCAGAATGAACGATATGAGCAACCCAGAAGGCTACACCACTGAGGACGGTCGCAAGATCGGCCCGGTTCTGATGGAGATGAAGAACATCACCCTGCGGTTTGGTGGGGTGAAGGCGATCACCGACATTTCCTTTGACATCCGTGAAGGGGAAATTCGCGCCATCATCGGTCCGAACGGTGCCGGTAAATCCTCGATGCTGAACGTGATCTCTGGGTTCTACATCCCGCAGGAGGGTGAAGTCTGGTACAAGGGCGCGCCACGTCCGCAGATGAAGCCTTACGAGGTAGCCCGCCAGGGTATCGCTCGAACGTTCCAGAACATCGCGCTTTTCGAGGGTATGAGTGTGCTGGACAACGTCATGACCGGGCGACTGAACCACATGAAAACCGGGCTGTTTGCCCAAGCGATCTGGAAGGGCAAGGCCGAAGCCGAAGAGGTTGCCAACCGCGAAGTGGTGGAACGGGTCATCGACTTCCTGGAAATCCAGGCGATCCGGAAAACTCCGGTGGCACGTCTTCCTTATGGTTTGAAAAAGCGGGTCGAACTGGCACGTGCCCTTGCGGCGCAGCCCAGCCTGTTGCTGCTGGATGAGCCGATGGCGGGCATGAACGTCGAAGAGAAAGAGGACATGAGCCGCTTTATCCTCGATGTGAATGACGAATTCGGCACTACCATCGCCCTGATCGAACACGACATGGGCGTGGTCATGGACCTTTCCGACCGCGTGGTGGTGATGGATTACGGCAAGAAGATCGGCGACGGCACGCCGGACGAAGTGCGCAACAACCAGGACGTCATCGACGCCTATTTGGGGGTGGCACATGATTGATCTTCGCTTCGAAACAAAAATGAAAACCGGGGGCGCGGGACATGCCTGATTCACTTCTTTTCGGCACCGAGGTTTTCCTCAACGGTCTCATGGCGGGCGTTCTCTATGCGCTCGTGGCGCTGGGGTTCGTGTTGATCTACAAGGCGTCGGGCATCTTCAATTATGCTCAGGGTGTTATGGCGCTGTTCGCGGCGATGACCCTGCATGGGATCATGGTCGGGCAGGTGCCCTTTGCCCACCTGATCAACGCCGTTTTCGGCACCAAGATTCACCACTTTGGCTGGCATATCCCAGCGATTTTGGCGATCGTCTTCACCGTCGTGGTGATGATCGGATTTGCCTGGTTGGTGCAGCGGTTCGTCTTTAAACACCTTGTCGGTCAGGAGCCGATCATTCTGTTCATGGCGACCATCGGTCTGGCCTATTTCCTTGAAGGGGTGGCTGACCTGATGTGGGGATCAGACATCAAGACGCTTGATGTGGGCCTGCCTCAGGGCGGCAGCTTCTGGATCGAGGAAAATACCCAGTGGATGGGCATGGGGAACGAGAACTTCTATGGCTTCTTCCTCGATCAGCTGGACCTGATTGCCACGGTGATTGCCGCGGTGATGGTGATCGCGCTGGTGCTATTCTCGCAGTACACAAAACAGGGCCGCGCTATGCGTGCCGTGGCCGACGATCACCAGGCGGCGCTGTCGGTTGGCATCAACCTGAACTTCATCTGGGTGATGGTGTGGTCGCTCGCTGGCTTCGTCGCACTTGTCGCGGGCATCATGTGGGGCACCAAGTCAGGCGTGCAGTTCTCGCTGTCGCTGATCGCGCTGAAGGCACTGCCGGTGCTGATGCTCGGCGGGTTCACCTCGATCCCGGGCGCCATCGTTGGCGGGTTGATCATCGGTGTTGGTGAGAAACTGTTCGAATTTTCGGTTGGTCCCTATGTGGGCGGCGCAACCGAAAACTGGTTCGCCTATGTGCTGGCGCTGATCTTCCTCGTCTTTAGGCCGCAGGGTCTGTTCGGCGAGAAGATCATCGAGAGGGTGTAGGCATGACAAAGGTGATTGCCATCCTCAACGTGATCGCGTGGGCAGGGTTCTGGGCCTTTGGCTATATCGCGCTGACCTCGGAGGTGGGGAATTCCGCCCAGATGGTCACCGCGGCCGTGCTGGCGGCCATGGGCGGTGCAGTGGGCATGTGGGCCTATCTGCAACTGGTGCGCCACAACGAGAACACCGGATATGCGAAACGCCCGAGCCGGGCCGACAAATCGCATCTTGAAATGAATGCAAATGGGGAGAGCGCCTGATGTTTTATCGTGAGGCCGGAGATTTCAAAACCTCCTATCAGGACGACGGGCAGACATTCCCGATCAAATTCGACCGCTACCGTTACTATGCGGTTCTGATCTTTGCGTTTGCCATCGTGCCATTCATGCTCAATGACTATTGGGTCAACGCGATCTTCCTGCCGTTCCTGATCTATGCCATCGCGGCGATCGGGCTGAATATCCTGGTGGGCTATGCCGGTCAGGTCAGCCTTGGTTCGGGCGGGTTCATGGCCGTGGGCGCTTATGCCTGCTACAAGTTCATGACGGGGATCGATATCTGGATCGGAGGAGTGCAATATGCCCTGCCGCCGATCAACATCTTCTTCTCGGTCATCCTGGCCGGTCTGACCACCGCCTTTGTTGGCGTGCTGTTCGGACTGCCCAGTCTGCGGATCAAGGGGTTCTACCTTGCCGTGGCCACGCTGGCGGCGCAGTTCTTCCTGGTCTGGCTGTTCAACAAATGGGAATGGGCCTACAATTACTCGGCGTCGGGGCAGATCAACGCGCCCGAGCGCGGTGTGTTTGGCGTGGCCGTGACCGGCCCCGCAACAAGCGCCTGGGCAACCTATCTGTTCTGCCTGGTGTTCGTGACGGTGCTGGCCATCGTGGCCCGCAACCTGACCCGTGGTAGTGTCGGTCGGAAATGGATGGCGATCCGCGACATGGACATCGCCGCCGAGATCATCGGGGTGGATCCGCTCAAGGCCAAACTGACGGCCTTTGCAGTCAGCTCGTTCTATATCGGCATCGCTGGCGCGCTGTTCTTTGCCGTCTACCTCGGCGCGGCGGAAGTCGGCGAGGCGTTCGGTATCCAGAAATCCTTCCTGCTGCTGTTCATGGTGATCATCGGCGGGCTGGGCTCGGTCTTTGGCTCGTTTGCGGGCGCGGCCTTTCTGGTTTTGCTGCCGGTTCTGCTGAAGAACGTGCTGGTGGGCACCTTAGGCTGGCCGACGGATATTGCGGCGCACCTCGAGTTTGTTATCGTGGGCGCCCTGATTGTAATCTTCCTAATTGCCGAGCCGCATGGTCTTGCGCAGCTGTGGCGCGTCGCGAAAGAGAAACTGAGACTGTGGCCGTTCCCGCACTGAGGTGGGGGCGACCATTACTAAATTCGGGGATACCCCCGGAACACATCGGAAATAACCATGGGAGGAGAAACCCGATGAAGATGAAACTTGCAACAATGGCCCTGGGTGCCATTATGGCGGCAGGCCCGGTGTTGGCGGATCTCGTTATTCCGTCGCTGAGCTATCGTACCGGCCCGTATGCTGCTGGCGGCATTCCCTTTGCCGACGGCTATGCCGACTATTTCACCCTGCTTAACGAGCGTGACGGTGGTATCGGTGGCGCTCCGATCAAGATGATCGAATGTGAAACCGGCTATAACACCGAGAAAGGTGTTGAATGCTACGAGGCGACCAAGGGTGAAGGCGCGCTGATTTATCAACCGCTTTCGACCGGTATTACCTATCAGATCATCCCCAAGGCGACTGTGGACGATATCCCGATTCACACCATGGGTTATGGTCGGACGTCTGCCGCCAACGGCAATGTGTTCAGCCACGTGTTTAACTATCCGGGCAACTACTGGAACGGTGCCTCGGGTGTGGTGAACTACCTGTTGGAAATCAACAACGGTGATATCAAAGGCAAAAAACTGGCTCTGGTCTATCACAACTCCGCTTTCGGCAAAGAGCCGATCCGGACACTCGAAGCTTTGGCCGAGAAGCATGGTTTCGAACTGAGCCTGCTGCCTGTTGACCACCCTGGCCAAGAGCAGAAATCGCAATGGCTGCAAGTCCGCCGCGAACGTCCGGACTATGTCACGATGTGGGGCTGGGGCGTGATGAACCAGGTTGCCATCCAGGAAGCCGCCAATATCCGTTTTAACATGGAAAACTTCATCGGTGTCTGGTGGTCGGGTGCACAGCATGACGTGCTGCCAGCAGGCGACGCAGCCAACGGTTATAAAGCCATCACGTTCCATGCGGTGGGTAGTGACTACCCGGTTTTCGACGACATCCAGAAGTATGTTGTTGATGCTGGAAAAACCGCTGGTGCGGGCGATCAGGTCGGCACAGTGCTCTACAACCGTGGTATCTATGCGGCCATGCTTGCTGCGGAAGCCATCAAGGATGCGCAAGCTGCAACCGGTAAGGCCGACATCACTGCTGGTGATGTGCGTAATGCCATGGAAAGCCTGAACATCACCGAAGAACGCATGGCTTCAATTGGCATGCCGGGCTTTGGCCCTTCGTTCCAAGTGAGCTGTGAAAATCACGGTGGTTCAGGTCTTGTTGGTGTCGCCCAGTGGGATGCGACAGCGAAGACTTGGTCGCTGGTTTCTGACTTCCAACCCACCGATGCGGAAGTCATTGACGCTCTGATCAAAGAGGACTCGGAAGCCTACGCTGCCGAAAACAACATCGCGCCGAACTGTAAGTAAGCGTAACCGAATTCCCCGGCCGGGACACCTGGCCGGGGGACCACAAAACGAGATTTGAATGAGGTCCCCAGATGCTGGACGCCGGTGAAACCGCCCAAGAGACCCTTCTCGAGGTCAACAACATCGAGGTGATCTACAACCACGTGATCCTTGTGCTGAAGGGCGTCAGCCTGAAAGTGCCCAAGGGTGGCATCACGGCCCTGCTGGGTGGCAACGGCGCGGGCAAGACCACCACGCTCAAGGCCATTTCCAACCTGCTGCATTCTGAACGCGGGGAGGTGACAAAGGGCACGATCACCTATCGTGGCGAAGATATTGCCGAACGCGATCCGGCCGAATTGGTCAAACGTGGTGTGATCCAGGTGATGGAAGGCCGCCATTGCTTTGAACACTTGACCGTTGAAGAAAACCTGATGACTGGCGCCTATACCCGTCGCGATGGTGGTGGCGCAGTAAGCGCCGATTTGGAGATGGTCTATACTTATTTCCCACGCCTCAAGGAACGCCGTCGCAGTCAGGCGGGATATACGTCGGGTGGCGAACAGCAGATGGTTGCCGTTGGTCGGGCGTTGATGTCCAAACCGGAAACCATTTTGCTGGACGAACCGTCAATGGGCCTTGCACCGCAGCTGGTGGAAGAGATTTTCGGCATCGTCAAAGACCTGAACGAAAAGGAAGGGGTGACCTTCCTGTTGGCCGAACAGAACACCAACGTGGCGCTGCGCTTTGCCAACTATGGCTATATCCTGGAAAGCGGCCGGGTGGTGATGGACGGCCCTGCCGCCGACCTGCGCGAGAACCCGGACGTCAAGGAGTTCTACCTCGGCATGTCCGACGAGGGCCGCAAATCGTTCCGTGACGTACGTTCCTACCGTCGCCGGAAGCGCTGGCTGAGCTGATGATCCAAGCCATTGAGATTAACCCCAACGGGCCGTTTTTCGCGGTCCGCCCGGAGGAGGCTGGCCTAGCTCATGCTGGCGATCAGTTCAGCCTTCATCTCGGCGATGCGTTCCAGCGCTTCTTCCCGAGTGTTGCGAATGTTGGGGCGGAAGCCCTGGCTTTCGGCGCGGTCACGGATTTCCACCTCGGTTTCGGAACCGGGGGCGAAGCGGACCGAGCCGAGCGAGGCGGCGATGTTGAGCCGTTTGCCGCGATGGGCGTAACGGACCCAGGCACCGGGGTGGATCTCGCAGTTCTCCATGTTGACGAGGAAGAACCACTTGCGGTCGCTTGCCTTAATGCGGCCCTCGATGTGGTCGTAGACGTCGTCGACATCGCGGGAATGCATGAAGGTGAAGTTGGAAAAATCGGCCTCCATCAGGGGGACGTCGGGATCGAACGTGATCCGGCGGGCGATTTCTTCGGGCGTGTGGCTGGGGGTATGGACGATCTTTTTCCGGCGGACGGAGTCGAAGGTCTTTATGCGGGCCAGCGCGCTGTCACGATCGGCAAAGAGGTTCGGGTCAAACCGCTCGGTCTTGGCGTCACGCTCGATCTGCTTGCGGGTGGCGTCGGAGACGTCAAAACGGACCGAGCCCATGGAATGCGCCATGTTGAGCGCTTTGCCGCGGCGGGAAAAGGCAACCCAGGCGCTGCTGTCGATCCGGCAATGGGAATAGTTGACGAGGAAGAACCATTTGTCCTCGCCGGTCTCGCGAATGCGCGATTCGATACGGTCATAGAAGGCGTTGACCAGCGCAGGGCTGGGGAAATCAAAGTTGGAAAAGTCGGCCTCCATGGTTTGGAGATCGTCATGAAATGTAATGCGGGCGTCAAAATCTGGGGTCACGGGTTACACCTTTCGCGCGGGAATACCGGCGCGGACACTAAAGTTGACGCGGCGGAAAGGCAAGTTTGCATACTGTCGCATGCAGAAAAACGGAGGTCGGGCCAATGAGCCAGTTTTACGACGAATTGGAAACCCGTTCGGCGGATCAGCGCGCGGCGGATCAATTGGCGGCGCTCAACACGCAGTTGGAAAAGAACGGTCTTGGCGCAATTGGCGATCTGTCCGAGATGTCTAGCCTGCCGGTGTTGCGAAAGTCTGAACTGGGCGCACAGCAGAAGGCGACACCGCCCTTTGGCTCTCTTCCGGTTTCGAACGTGGCGCACTACTTCCAGAGCCCGGGGCCGATCTATGAACCCGGTGGGATCAGCCGCGATTGGTGGCGATCCGGGCGCGCGATGTACGCTGCCGGGATCCGGGCCGAAGATATCGTGCAGAACTGTTTCTCCTACCACCTGACCCCGGCTGGGATGATGTTTGAAAGCGGGGCGCGTGCAATCGGTTGTGCGGTACTGCCCGCAGGTACCGGCCAGACCGAGCTGCAAGTGCAGGCAGCGCATGACATCGGCGTTACTGCCTATACTGGCACGCCGGATTACCTGAAGATCATCCTCGACAAGGCCGATGCGATGGGCCTGAAATTGAAGTTTGCCAGGGCCGCTGTCGGGGGAGGCGCATTGTTCCCGTCGCTTCGGCAGGAATATGCCGACCGGGGCATCCAGTGTCTGCAAGGTTACGGCACCGCGGACCTCGGCTCGATTGCCTACGAGTCGCCTGCGATGGAAGGCATGATCGTCGACGAGGGTGTGATCGTCGAGATCGTTACACCAGGCACCGGCACCCCCGTGGCGCCGGGCGAAGTGGGCGAGGTCGTGGTCACAACACTTAATCCCGACTATCCGTTGATCCGCTTTGCCACCGGTGATCTGAGTGCGATGATGGAAGGTGTAAGCCCTTGTGGCCGCACGAATATGCGGATCAAAGGCTGGATGGGGCGGGCCGATCAGACCACCAAGATCAAGGGCATGTTCGTGCGCCCCGAACAGGTGGCGGCGCTGGTTGCCAAGCATGACGAAATTGCCAAGGCGCGTGTCATTGCCGGTCGCGATGGCGAGATGGACACGATGACGGTTCAGATCGAAGCGGAAGGCGGTGATTCGGTGGCTTATGCCAAAACGGTGGCCGAGGTTCTGAAGCTGAAAGGTCAGATTGAAGTCGTGGCCCGTGGAAGTCTTCCAAATGACGGCAAAGTAATCGAAGATACTCGTAGTTACGATTGAGGCCGGGGTTTTCCCCGGACAGTAAATCCGGGGGAAAGATCATGCAGAAATGGATACTTGGCGGGCTTTCGGGGCTGATGATGATGGGTGGGGCGACGGTAGCCCCTGCCGATGACATCGCCCTGATCATTTCCAACCAATCCTACCGTTTTGGTGGCCAGGTCGGGACCAATGCCGCAGCTTCGCAGCTGGCGCATGACCTGCGGACGCGGGGTTGGACGGTTCTGGCAATGGGCGAGGCCGACACCGCGCAGATGGGTGCTTCAGCCATGCGGCTGCGCTCGCTTATGCAGGCCAGTTCGGACGCCGATCGCGTGATCATTGCCCTGACCGGGCGGTTCGCCCAGAGTTCACGCGATGTCTGGTTGTTGCAGACGCGCAGTCGCAAACCCGACATGCTGACAGCAGGTGCAAACGGGTTGTCACTGGGTGCCCTGGCAGAGATTGCTTCGGAAGGGGCGGCCGGTCAGGCAATCATTATGATCGGGTTGCCCGCCGAGGAAGAAACCTCTGGCTTTGGATTGCGCAAGGTGACAGGTCCCGGCAATCTTCCGCAAGGGGTGACGGCAGTGACGGGACCGATGAGTTCTCTGCAAGCCTGGGCGCGGGACAGCCTTTTGGCGCAGGGGAGCAGCCTTGCGCAGGCAGTTGATAACCTGCCTGAAGAGACGCGGGCACGGGGGTTCGTCTCGCGGGCGATCGGGTTTGGACCCGCAGCAAGCTGGCCCCAGGCCGGAACCGCTGGTGGTACCGGTGTGGGTGAGATGGCCTATTGGAACGCGGTGCGAGACCTCGGCACCTCAGAGGCGCTGCAAGCCTATCTTAACCGCTATCCACAAGGCGTTTTCGCCGCCGAGGCACGGGCGCAGATTGCAGCGCAGAAACCTCCTGATCCGATCGAACTTGCCCGCGAGGCCGAAACGGCGCTTGGGCTAAGCCGGAATGAGCGCCGCCAAATCCAGCGTCATTTAGACCTTCTGGGGCATGATCCGCGGGGGATTGACGGGCTGTTTGGACGCGGTTCACGGGCCGCGATTGCCGCCTGGCAGAAAGCGTCGGGTTACGACGCGATCGGGTTCCTGAACGGCGCCCAGATTGCCGAATTACAGCGCCAAGCCGATATCCGCGCCGCCGAATTGGAACGCGAAGCGCGATTGCGGCGCGAGGTGGAGGAACGTGCTGATCGCCAGCTATGGCAGGGTTTGGGGCGCGACGAGGCCAGCCTGCGGCTGTATTTGAAACGCTATCCGGACGGGCTTTTTGCAGATAAGGCGCAGGCGCAGCTTGACCGTATCCTTGAAAAGCAACGCGCAGCAGCAGAGGCCAAAGAACGGGGCGCGTGGGATAGGGCGGTCGCCGAGAACACGATCGAGAGTTATCAGCGTTTTCTCAACCGGTTCCCCAAGGGGGTCTTTGCCGAGGAAGGCCGCAAGCGGCTTGCCGAGTTGAAGGACGAGGTGGAGAATGCCGAGGCGCGAAAACGACTGCAAGCCGTAGAAGACAGGGTTGTGCCGGGACAGGCGGCCCGCGTCATCGTCGAGCAAATCCTGGCGGGGCGCGGTATGAAACCCGGAGCAACCGATGGCAAGTTCACGCGCGAAACCCGCCGCGCAATTCGCCGGTTCCAGCGGGAAAACGGGTTGAACGTCACCGGTTATGTCGATCAGAAAACGATGGTTGTCCTGATGCTGGGGCGCCCGTGAGCGCAATAGAAAAAGCCGCCCGAATATGGGCGGCTTTTCCAATTCAGGTAGCGTGGTCGCTTAGCCCTGGCGGGCTTTGAACCGGCGCTGGGTCTTGTTGATCACGTAGACGCGGCCTTTGCGGCGCACGATACGGCAATCGCGGTGCCGGTTCTTTAGCGAACGAAGCGAGTTCTTGACCTTCATCGGTCTCTCCTCATAGTCGCGGCGCGGGCCAGCGCCTGGGGTTGCGGGTGTTCCGCGAAATGCGAAACAGTGAATATGGTGGGCGATACTAGGATCGAACTAGTGACCCCTTCGATGTCAACGAAGTGCTCTACCGCTGAGCTAATCGCCCATTTTAACCAACTGGTACCTTTGCCCCCAATAAACAGGGGCGCGGGAAGTCCGCGCCGGTCCCGGGGTCTATAAAAGGAGTCGCACCGGGGATCAAGGGCTTTTGGCACAAGAAAAAACCGTTTATCCATAATACCACAGGAGGCGGCATGCCCAAGGTAGCATATGATCTGATCCACCCCGAAAAACGCACCACCTCGGTGGTGTTTGCCTCGCCGCATTCGGGGCGGGATTACCCGTGGTCGTTCCTGCGCCGCACCCAGCTGGATCGCCAGACGATTCGCAGCTCGGAAGATGCCTATGTCGATCAGTTGTTTGACAGCGCGCCGGATCATGGCGCGCCATTTCTGCGGGCCGGGGCGCCGCGTGCCTTTGTCGACCTGAACCGCGGGCCGGACGAATTGGACCCGGCACTGATCGAAGGGGTCGCACGGCAGGGCCACAACCCGCGAATTTCGAGCGGGCTGGGCGTGATCCCGCGTGTCGTGGCGGGCGGGCGCGAGATTTACAGCGGCAAGCTACCCCTGAGCGAGGCGAAGAGGCGGATCGCGCAATACTGGCGACCTTACCACGCCATGCTGGAGCGACAGGTTAACGAGGCGCACGCGCTGTTTGGCGAGGCAATCCTGGTGGATTGCCATTCAATGCCGCATGAGGCGATGGACATCGTCGCCAAGGGGGTCAAGAAGCGCCCCGAGGTGGTCATCGGAGATCGGTTCGGTGCCGCTGCCAGCAGCGAAGTGGTTGAAAAAATTGAGGCTTCTTTTGCTGCTGCGGGATTGACCGTGGTGCGTAATGCGCCCTTTGCCGGGGCTTATGTGGTGCAGACCTATGGCCGCCCGTCCAAGGGGCGTCACGCGGTGCAGGTCGAGGTGGACCGGTCGCTTTACATGAACGAAGCGCTGGTGCGGCCCAACGGAAACTTCAATTCTTTCAGGCGCTTGATGCGTCAGGTCACGGCCGAGATCGCCGAGATCGGGTGCCAGGGCGAGGCCCGGCTGGCAGCGGAATAGTTCACAATCCGAAAACAGTGCGCCCCGACGGGTTAACGCGAATTTTCCGCGAAAAACCCGGGTGCTGGTATCCGTCTGCTATCTGTCGGGTATCTGTCGGGCGTTCGGTGGCGCAAGGCCTCGTTCAGGAAGAGGTTACGGCACCGCACGGTGGGTGGATCAGGGTGCGAGGGCTGGGTTGGGCCATGTTGAGGTATTTTAGCGCAGATTGGGAGAGGTCGCGCAGAACAGTGAAGCTCTTTTGATGAGTTTGAGAAACGGTGCCATGCCGAGGGTTCGGCGCGCCACCCCACAGGTCGGTGACCGCACGGCACACCACTATTGTCACCAGTCCTAGAACACCCCTTCCGGCGGATCGGCAACGATGCGGCCCGCGGTGAGGTCGACAGTTGGAACGGCCTCACGGGTGAAGGGCAAAAGCACCGTGGTCTTGAGACCGGGGCCGTGGATTTCCAGCAAGTCGCCAGCGCCATGGTTCTGCACCGACTTGACTCGGCCCAAAACCTCGCCGCCGGTATCGACCACTTCGAGACCGATCAGATCGGCATGGTAGAATTCGTCATCGGGTAGCGAGGGCAGCTGATCGCGGTTGGCATAGAGCCTGGTGCCGCGCAGGGCGTCGGCCTGTTCCTTTGTCTGGACGCCGGCAAAGCGCGCGGCGAAGCCACCCTTTACAGGGCGGGAAATCTCAAAGGAGAAGGAGTGCGCGCCGTCCTCGGAGGTCAGCGGCACATAATCGGCGATGGCCAGAGGATCGGCGGTGAAGCTTTTCAGTCGCACGTCGCCGTGGACACCATAGGCGCCTGCGATGGCGCCGACGCAGATGCGATCACTCATGGGACTTCCCCGATCTGAATGAGGGACCCGGGCCGGTCATGGCGACCGCCCCGGGCGAATTGCGGGCCTCTCCTGTCAGGGAGAGGAGAGCCAACCGATTACTCGGCGGTTTCTTCGGCGGCGGCTTCTTCTGCAGGTGCTTCGGCCGGAGCTTCTTCTTCTGCCGGAGCGGCGGCCTTGGCGGCTTTCTCTTCGGCGCGTTCCTTGGCCTTGTCGCCGGGCTCACCCTTCTTGGGGTTCGAGCGCTCTTTCTTGGCGATCACGCCGGCGGCCTCGAGCATACGCGAGACGCGGTCGGTGGTTTGCGCACCCTGATCAAGCCAGTATTGCACGCGCTCCATGTTCATTTTCACGCGCTCTTCGCTGTCTTTCGGCAGCAGCGGATTGTAGGTGCCCAGCTTCTCGATGAAGCGGCCATCGCGCGGCATGCGCGAGTCGGCCGCAACGATGCGGTAGAAGGGACGTTTTTTCGAGCCGCCGCGGGCGAGCCGGATTTTCATAGCCATGGGGTTTCTCCTGTTCGTGGCTTGGGGTGTGGTGCGTGCAAGCACGCACCCTACGTTTCGATTAACTTTGGTGTTTGCGGTGGTGCTGAATGACTTCAGCGATGATGAAGTTCAGGAACTTCTTGGCGAATTCGGGGTCCAGTTCGGCCTCTTTCGCCAAATCTTCTAGCCGGGCGATCTGCTCTGCTTCGCGCGAGGGATCGGACGGCGGAAGGTCGTGTGTTGCCTTGAGTTTCCCCACGGCCTGAGTGTGTTTGAAGCGCTCGCCAAGCGTGTAGACCAGGATCGCATCAAGCCGGTCTATGCTTTTGCGATGTTCTTTAAGAACCTCGGCGGCGCGTGTCACAGCGTCAGTCAATGGCCCATCCTTTCGGTTTGAACAGTGGGTCGGCATAGTGGGCGATTTCCATCTCGATCCCGTGCTCGAGTTGGCTGCCGGTGAGAGAATCCGGAGAAGGATGGCGATAGACCGCGTCCGAGCCGTCGATGGTGGCGGCTTCCTTGTCCTTTTGCGCGCCCAGCCGTTCGGCCAGGCGGATGGAATCGAGGTTCTTCGGGTCGATGTAGGAAACCGCCCCTTCCCAGCCGCATTGGTTGTAGAAATAGTTGCGCGCGGCGTGGGTTGCCTCGAGCGCGTAGCCGTGACCGGCCTTGTCGGGCCAGATGATCCAGGCGATTTCACGCTCCGGCCATTTGGCGGGGAACCAGCCGCCGGCCATGCCGAGGGTTTCGTCGGTTTCACGGTCATGGATCATCCACATGCCATAGCCGCGGATGTTCCAATGGCCGATCTCGGCGGCATAGAGCATCCAGGCTTCGTATTCATTGAGCGGCCCGCCCATGAAACGCGACCGGTACGATGCGAACGTGGCCTTGAAATCGGGGTAGTCCTCGGCCTCGGGGCCGCGCAGGATCAGGCGCTGGGTTTCCAGAACAGGGATGGCGAAGTCGAGCATCAGGCGGCCTCTTGCAGCGTGGGGTGGCGGTGGACCTGGCAGGGGGTGCCAAGCAATTCGGTCGCGCGTTCGTATGTGGCCTCGAGCCGTTTGGCGAGGCGCAGGGATCGGGTGTTGGCGGGGTTGATGTAAGAGATCACACCGTCAAGGTTCAGATGCTTGGCACCGTAGGCGCGGGCGGCCTGAGTGGCCTCAAAGGCAATGCCCTGGCCCTGGGCGTTTTGAGACACGGACCAGCCCAGTTCTGGCTCGTCCCAGCCGGGGGCAAACATGAAACCGACACAGCCGAGCCAGGCATTGGTGAGCTTGTCGGTGACATACCACATGCCGAACCCGCGTGTGACCCAGTGGCCAATGGTGGCGTTGAGGGTCTGTGAGGCGCCGAGCGCGTCCTTGGGGCCACCAACCCAGTGGCTTTGCTCGGAGGCAAAGAAAGCGGTAACGGCGGGCAGGTCATTGAGCACCGGCGCGCACAGCACCAGCCGGTCGGTTTCAATCCGGGGAATTGCAGGGAGGGTCATGCGTAGGCCTCCATTCCACCGTTTTCGAGGTCGCCGGGGGCGAGGTGGCGCCAGATTTCCACCGGCCCCCACTTGGGATCATCATAGACGGATTCGAAACTGGCCCCCAAACGGCGCGCGACGGCCTTGGAGGGCTCGTTTTCCGGGGCAATCTGTGAAATCGCAGTATCCCAGCCCAGGACGTCATAGGCATGTGCCCGGGCGGCAATCGCGGCCTCGGTAGCGTAGCCTTTGCCCCACGCGGCGGGCATCAGGGTCCAGCCAATTTCGCGTTCGGACCAACCATGCGGGAACCACAGGCCCGTGCGACCGGCATAGGTGCCGGTGGATTTTTCCTCCAGCGCCCAGAAACCATAGCCGCGAAACGCCCAATGTCCGACGATCATCGCCAGCGCGCGCCATGCCTCATGCGGCTGGATCGGGCCGCCCACGAAACGCGACGCATCCGAGGCAAAGAACTCGGCTTCTGCCGCGAAATCGCTCTCGCGGGGCGCGCGCAGGATTAGGCGTTCGGTTTCCAGTGTGGGGATGTTCAGTGAAAGGGTCATGCGACGGCCTCCGCTGTGTGGCGGTAGGTATCGCAGCCGCTGATCAGGGCCGGGCTGTCGGTATCGAGAGTAGCGCCAAGTCTTTCGGCCAGGATGCGCGAGGCAGTATTGGCGCGGTCGACATAGCTAACGCATGTGGTCCAGCCGAGATCGGTGAAAAGGTGGCTGAGCACGGCGCGGCAGGCTTCGGAGGCGTAACCCTTGCTCTCGTGTTCGTCGCTGGTCAGCAGCCAGGACATTTCCGGCTCGGGGAAGTGATCCGGGTGGTGCGGGCCGGCCATGCCGATGGTGTTGCCTGAGTCGCGAAGGGTGATGGCGAAGAAGCCGTAGCCACGCAGGGTCCATTGCCCGACATAGGCCGAGAATTTGTGCCATGCGGCATCGGCGTTCATCGGGCCGCCGTAGAATTTGGCGTGATCCGAGGCGAGGAAGCCCAGCATGGCATACGTGTCGGCGGCCCCAGGGGCGCGGAGGATCAGGCGGTCGGTTGTCAGTACGGGAAAGGTGGTCATGCCAGCCCCCCCAATTGTGAGCCGATCCAGCGGTCGCGCATGCGCGCGACAGGTTTCCTCAGGGGGGCCAGATAATACGCCATCGCCGGCCGAGGGGCCGGTTGGGAGGACAGGAGCCTCCGGCGGGGATATTTCTGGCAAGAGGAAGACATCGGGTTATTTCTTTTTCCCGAAACCTGAGAGGCCCGGGGGGAGGCCCATGCCGCCGCCAAGGCCGGGCAGGCCGCCGCCTTTGCCCATCTGCTTGGCTGCCTGTTCCAGCGCCTTGGGGTCCATGCCCTGGGCCATGTCACCCATGTCGGGCATGCCGCCCTTGCCGAACATGCCTTTCATAGCCTGTTTCAGCATGCCGCCTTTGCCCATCTTGCCCATCTTCTTCATCATGTCGCCCATCTGGCGCTGCATCTTGAGAAGTTTGTTGAGGTCAGAGACTTCGAGCCCTGCACCGGCGGCGATGCGTTTCTTGCGGCTGGCCTGCAAGAGCTGCGGATTGGCGCGCTCGATCTTGGTCATCGACTGGATCAGGGCGATCTGTTGCTTCAGCATCCGGTCGTCGATGCCGGCACCTTCCATCTGTTTGGACATTTTGCCCATGCCGGGCATCATCCCCATCATCCCCTCCATGCCGCCCATCTTTATCATCTGTTCGAGCTGCATCTTGAGGTCATTCATGTTGAAACGGCCCTTCTGGAAACGCTTCATCATCTTCTCGGCCTGTTCGGCCTCGATGGTTTCCTGGGCTTTTTCCACGAGGGAGACGATGTCACCCATGCCGAGGATGCGGCCGGCAATCCGATCGGGCTCGAAGGTTTCGAGCGCGTCCATCTTCTCGCCGAGGCCGACAAAGCGGATCGGCTTGCCGGTGACCGCGCGCATCGACAGCGCCGCACCGCCGCGGCCATCGCCGTCCATCCGGGTCAGGACCACGCCGGAGATGCCGATCTTGGCGTCGAACTCCTCGGCCACCTCGACCGCGACCTGACCAGTCAGGCCATCGACCACCAGCAGGGTTTCGCGCGGGGTGACGACGTCGGAGACGTCCTCGACCTCTTGCATCAGGGTTTCGTCGATATGCAGGCGGCCCGCAGTGTCGAGCATGTAGACGTCATAGCCGCCAAGGGTCGCCTGTTGCTTGGCGCGTTTGGCGATATCGACGGGGTTCTGGCCGGGCACGATCGGCAGGGTGTCGACGCCGATCTGCTGGCCCAGAACGGCGAGCTGGTCCATCGCTGCCGGACGATAGATGTCAAGCGAGGCCATCAGTACCTTTTTGCCTTCGCGATCCTTGAGCCGCTTGGCCAGCTTGCCGGTGGTGGTGGTCTTACCGCCGCCCTGCAGGCCGACCATCAGGATCGGTGCAGGTGGGTTGTCGATCTTGAGCTTACCGGGGTCTTCCTCGCCGGTCAGGGTTTCAACCAGGGCGTCGTGCACGATCTTGACGACCTGCTGGCCGGGGGTGACGGATTTGGTGACGGATTGGCCGGTGGCCTGATCCTGCACCTTTTTGACAAATTCACGGGCCACCGGGAGCGAGACGTCAGCCTCGAGAAGCGCGACGCGCACCTCGCGCAGGGCGGTCTTGACGTCATCCTCGGACAGGGCGCCTTGTTTTGTCAGTCGGTCGAATACGCCGGAGAGGCGTTCGGACAGGTTTTCAAACATCAGCGGCCTCCTTGACCGTTTCGTTAATCTGCCCGGTTCATATGGGAACAGGGCGGCGAATGCACAAATGCCCCCATGGGCGAAACTCGCTGATGGGGGGCGATCCCGGGCCTTTGCCCATGGGACCGGAAGGTTTTTCACTTCCGGAGATTTGTGGGGGATTTAGGCCTGTGGGCGTTCAGAGTCAAGCGAGCAGTCATATTGGCCGGAAAAGCCGCTCGGGTGACATCTCACCCTCCCGCCTTCGGGGATTTGTGACGCGCCCCGAGATCGAAACGCTTGGTAAAACCTTCTGAGTTCGAATATTTGATCTAAGAAAGAGGATAGGTGCAGTTCGGGTCTCTTTCTTGGTCCAAATACTCAATATCCAAACCTGTAGGTCTGATTGGAGCCGACAGGTGAACGCCGCGCCATTGGACCCGCGCCGGGCGCTCACGAGGCGCGACCGGTTACCATGCGGCCGAGCGAAGCGAGGCCGGGCCCAACGGGCCGAGCCGATCGTCAGATCGGTGAAGGACGGGCGGGAGCACCCCTAGGCCGAGAGCCAGGCATTTATGGCGTCGGTGACTTGGCGGTGTTTGCCGATGTTGGAATAGGCCTGGGTCAGGGGCACGGGGCCGGCAACGCCGCCCTTTTCGACCATCAGCGTCACGCGGTAGAGTGTGCTGCTGTCGCTTTGCGTGCTTTCCAGAATGGCGCGCTGGATCTCTTCGATGTCATAGCGGATTTTGCTGGTGCCGCGCAGATTGGCGCGGCGGATTTCGACCCAGCCTTCGGGGCGATAAAATACCACCTGAACCCGGCGGGCGAAGATGTAAAGAAAGAGCGGGGCCATCACCAGGCCGACGGCCAGTGGGACAAGGCCCATAAGCTCGCCTGAGCTCAACAGGCCGATCCCGATCCCGGTGAAGACCAGGATGAAGACCGAAATCATAATGGCAAAGAACCAGGGGCGGTTTTCGACGATCAATGTGTGATCGGTATTCTTGCGGATTTTCATGCGATCAGAGTAGCCCTGCTTGCTTCAGTTTCAACTTTGCATTTCCGAACCTGAATGCCATGTTGTGAAAGCCATGTTCAAAATTGCACAGGGTTGTCGAGATGGAAAACTGGGATGAGGTGCGCACCGCCTATCATGTTGCCCGCGCCGGGACGGTCAGCGGGGCGGCGGAGGCGTTGGGCGTGCACCATGCCACTGTGATCCGCCACATAGACGCGCTTGAGGCGCGTTTGGGGGTGAAGCTGTTCCAGCGCCATGCCAGGGGGTACACCCCGACCGAAGCCGGAGAAGACCTGTTGCGGGTGGGGCGAGCGACTGACGACCAGTTTTCACAGCTGGCGGGACGCATCAAGGGACGGGGCAGCGATGTCAGCGGCGAGTTGGTGGTCACGGCGCTCCCCGGTGTCACGCCAAGGTTGGCCGTGGTGCTGAGTGCGTTTCAGGAGGTCCACCCCGGTGTGATCATCCGGCTTTTGGCCAGCGACCGGGTGTTTCGGCTGGAATACGGCGAAGCACATGTGGCGATCCGGGCAAGGATGGACGCACCGGAGGAGCCAGATAATGTCGTGCAGCGGCTTGCCACAACGGAAATGGCCTTGTTCGGCAGCCGAACCTATTGCGCGCGTTATGGGCAGCCCAAGGATGGCAAAGATCTCGAAGGGCACCGGTTCGTGTCTACCGAGAACAGCGCGTCGCGTGCGCCCTACGCGGTCTGGTTACGCGAACAGGTCCCACCCGAGGCGATCGTTTTCCGCACGGACGATTTCCGAGCCCAGGAACAGGCGGTGCTGGCCGGCGCCGGGCTCGGGTTTCTGCCAGCCGAGGATGTGCGTGACAATCCCGATCTGATTGAAGTGTTGCCGCCACGGGACAAGTGGCGTGGACCATTGTGGCTGGTCACGCATATGGACTTGCATCGCACGGCCAAGGTGCAGGCGCTGGTGCAGTTTCTGAAAGAGCATGTGCGATGACCGGACGCATCGGTCCGGCGGGGCTGGGCCATTTGGCGATGCTGGCGTTCTCGGCGCTGGTGGCGGGGTCGTTTTCGCTGGGGGTGATGGCGGCGCCGCATATCGAGCCGGCCGCGTTGAATGCGCCGCGCTTCGTCATTGCGGCGATGCTGGTCGGGGCGGCAGCGTTGATGACCACGGGCTTGCCAAGGCAGGCAGCGCGGGCGCCGTGGCGCTATTTCCTGTTGGGGGGCACATTTGCCGCCTATTTCGTGCTGATGTTCGAAGGGTTGAAGACGGCGCTGCCGGTGTCGGCGGCGGCGGTGTTCACCTTGACCCCGATCATGTCGGCGGTGATTGGCTACGTGTTGCTGAGGCAGGTGACGACGCCAAGGATGGCAGGCGCACTGGCGCTGGGCGGCGTTGGCGCGCTGTGGGTGATTTTCCGTGCCGATTGGGGCGCATTCCGGGCGTTCGAGGTCGGGCGTGGTGAGATGATCTATTTCTGGGGGTGCGTGGCGCATGCGGCCTATACGCCGATGGTGCGGCTTTTGAACCGCGGTGAGGCGCCTGTGGTGTTCACTTTTGGCATGCTTGTCGCGGGAGCGGTGGTCGTGACCGTCTATGGTTGGCATGACATATTGGCGACCAATTGGGCAGCGCTGCCGGGAATTGTCTGGATCACGCTAGTTTATGTAGCGGTGTTTGCCAGTGCGGTGACCTTCGTGCTGTTGCAATTCGCGACGCTGCGCCTGCCCAGCGCTAAGGTGATGGCCTATACCTATCTGACGCCCAGCTGGGTGATCGTGTGGGAAATCGCCTTGGGGCACACTGTGCCGCCCATGCTGGTGCTGGTCGGGGTGGCGCTGACCGTACTGGCGTTGCTGGTGCTGCTGAAGGATGAAGGGCACTGAAATTGTGCTTTCCGCGCCCTAAGCTGCGGTTCGTGACGCTGCCTGCTTTTGCCCGGTATCGGGAAAAGCAGCCGTTCGCCGCATAGCCGCATCAAAACTCGTGTTGAGTGACCGCTCCGCGGGATTTGCGGCCATTGGTGTTTGATGCTGTTGGAACGGCCAACCTGCATTCCCGAAGGAAATTATTATGCGCGGTCGTTGTTTGTGTGGTCGCATCAAATGCGAAGTAGATGAACCGGTCCAGTCGTGCGTCAACTGCCATTGTGGAAGTTGCAGGCGACAGTTTTCAGCGCCGATGGCAACTTTCATTGGCGTCTCTGACAAGCAGTGGCGATGGACAACCGGTGCGCCCAAGGTTTTTCACTCTTCACCGGGTGCGGAGAGAACTTTTTGCGGGAATTGCGGGACACCGCTGCCATTCAGATCAGAAAAAATGTCAGGTGTTATGCACTTTATTGTTGCAGCGTTGGACGAGTAGGGGAAATTCGAACCTACTCTTCAAGCCGCACATGATGAAAAACTCACTTGGTTGAAACTCAGCGACGACCTACCGACGTGTATTGGAACAGACTATACGATTGTCTGACCATCGATTCAGATGACAAAACCGCACCTATTGGGCGTTACTTTGACCTCTAAGTTGCGCTTTGGAAATTCTCATAGTTGTTTGCATTTCAGCCAAAAGCGCCAGTTTCAAAAACCGCCTACCTCGGCATGGATGTAGCCTTGTCCGCTGCCGCTAGCAGCCCATCACTGATTGTCTTGGACAAGGTTGAGTCTATCATTGCAGTTAGCCCGGCGGCGGTTGTGCCAGCATAATCTATCATCCATCGAACCTGATCTTCCGGGCTGGCCTCGCCGTTGGCCAGCATTGTTCCACTGGCAAGAAAAAGTTGGCGAACGGCCCGATTGGCCACTTCAGGTTCTATTCCCTGACTTGTGGCATGATCCACCATGCACTGCGCAAAATAGGCGACAAAGCCGGGAACCGGGCCAGTCATTGCGGTAAAGTGATCCAGTTGTCGTTCGTCAAATATCTCGTCGGTTGCCCCGCACCACCCGAAAATCGCACTCACGGTGTTTCGGTCTTTGGGCGTAACGTCGGCGCTAGCCACCCAAGGTGAATATGCCAAGGCCAATGAGGCGGCAGGGCTGCTCATGGCCCGCACGATGCGGACGGCGTCGGTCTTGGATTTCATTTCGTCTATCGTCACACCTGCCATAACTGAAACAACCAGCCGGTCGGATGCGCGGATGTCAATGTCGGCAAAATGCGCGGGCGGCACACACAGAATGATAACATCACATGCGCCCACCAGCTCTTGATTGTTTTTCGTGACGTGAATGTCCGAACTGTGCCCCAAATCCGGGGCTTCGCCGCTTCTGTTCGAAATCCAGAAGTTCGAATTTTCAAATGCTCCGCTTCCCAAAATCGTCTTGGATATTGCGGACCCGAGCATTCCTGAACCGCCAATGATCCCGATGGTATCGTGCATGCGTGCCATAATAATTCTCCCCTAAAATTACTATCAAAGCTTCAGGGAAACCTCCAATGGATGTCAATCTTTCAAAGAAAAATGGCGACCGCCTTGGGCTCAGTGCCGCCAATCGCTGCGCCTTTCGACAAAGCTCGCTCACCGTGCATCGCTAACCCGGTCAGAGGAACCCCTTCTGTCGTAACGCCCGTTCCAGCCGGAACATGTTGAGCCGGGCCTTGGGCTCACCCTCTTGCTGGGGTTTGAGCGGGTGGATCGTGCTGAGGTCGACCTCGCCGAAGGCTTTGACCTGTTCGGCGATGGCGTTGAATACGGCCGTGCGGTGGCGGCGTTTGATCAACCCGACGCGGGTGCCGGGTTGCAGCACATGGGCGGCGAGGTGGAAGGCTGAACCGTCTGCCCCGACCACCGTTTTCGCCGCCATCAGGTGTTCGACCTGTTCACGGATCGAATAGCGCTCCGGGTGAAAGATGGTGTAACCCGCTGCCGCCATCAGCTCTTCGATGGCATCTTCCTGGTCGACAAGGCTGTCTTCGTTTCCAAGCCGGGTGCGGGAAATGTAGAGCCGTTCGGGACCGTCGGGTTTGTAGGCGGCCTCGAACCGGGAGCGGACGAACTGGCGGAATTCGGGTGTGCCGGTGGACCAGTTCAGGTGGCCGACACCCTGGCTGGGCACCACCAGTTCGGCAATCTCGGTAGGATGGTCGATCATGGTGATTGGCACGTCGCCGCAGAAAAGGTCAATCAACTCGCGCAGGGTCCGCCCGAAGGGCATATCGGTGCGGCGGCCATGCATGGGGAAGAAAATCACGCTTTCGACCGGCGGGTCGAGGTGATCCAGCGCCCAGAGCCGAGGGATCGTTTCGATCAGGAAATGGCCGAAATGCACCCGGCCCACGCCGCCGAAGAGGTGGCGCCCGGGCAACGAGTGTACCGAGATCGGGTCGGGATAGGGCGGGATGTCCGACCAGCGCGGCCCGCCCATCAACGTTCGGGAATTGTCGACGATCGTTCCGCCATCGTCGAATACGCCAGAGGGTATGTTGCGGCCCTCGACCGGCGGTACAGTGATGGCATCCCGGACGGTGACCATGTGGGCCGCCGGGATTTTGTCGAACGAGTGGATCAAGTCGCCGGGTCCTCGGCTGTGCCGGGATCGAGTTCGATTTCGAGAAACCGCTCGAAAGCGTCGAGATTAACCGGTTCGAACTGGCCAAAGCCCTGCATCCAGACCGAGGCTCCGCGCAGCGCGTCCGGTTCAAGCTTGCACCACTTCACCCGACCGCGCTTTTCCTGGCTGATCAGACCGGCGCGGGTGAGGATACCCAGGTGCTTGGAAATCGCCGCGAGCGACATCTCGAACGGTTCGGCCACGTCCGTCACGGCCATGTCATCTTCGAGAAGCATGGTCAGGATCGCGCGGCGCGTGGGATCGGCCAGCGCGGCGAAGGTGGTATCGAGCGCGTTACTCATGGCTCCATTTGCCCATGGCCCGCCAATTCGTCAACCATTTGGTTGAATATGCGATTTGCCTTGAGTCAGCGCTAACGCCGGTTGCGGCGGAATGTCCCCGTCTCTCTTTCTTTGTAAAAATATTCAAAATAACAACAGGTTAGGTGAGTAAAGCCGGTCCGGTCGGCGTGCTTGACTCTGTACCCCACCCCAAATAGCAAAGGCGCAATCGTCAGATGGGGTTTTCCCGTGTCCGAATCCGACCCGAAAGCACGCCTTGAGGCGCTGGAAGCGAAGATCAATGCGGCCAAAAAGGCCGAAGAGACCGAGAAGCGCCACCAGGATGAGCACTATTCCCAGGCCCAACAGGGTTGGCGGATGGTGATTGAGATGGTCGCCGGTGTTCTGATCGGCTTTGGCATGGGATACGGGCTGGATCGCCTGTTCGGGACGCTCCCGATCTTCCTTGTCATATTCACATTGCTGGGCTTTATCGCCGGGGTTCGCACCATGATGCGCACGGCGAAAGAGTTCCAAGAGGAACAAGCGGGCGCAAGCCCTGAAGAAGACAACGAGAGGACGTAAGACGTGGCAACCGAGACGCAATCCGCAGACGCCGCAGCCGAGGGATCGAGCCTGGTCTTTCACCCGATGGATCAGTTCATCGTCAAGCCGCTGTTCAGCGACGGCCCGGTGGGCATGTTCACGATCACCAACGTGACCCTGTGGATGGCGCTGACGGTTGTGGCGATCATTGCGCTGCTGGTTCTTGCCACGTCGAAGCGGGCGGTTGTTCCGAGCCGCGGTCAGTCGATTGCCGAGCTCGCATACGGCTTTGTCTACACCATGGTTGAAGACGTTGCCGGCAAAGATGGTGTGAAATACTTCCCCATGATCATGACGCTGTTCATGTTCATCGTGATGGCGAACATGCTGGGCCTGCTGCCGGGCGCGTTCACCACCACCAGCCACATTGCAGTGACCGCGGTCATGGCGATGGCCGTGTTCCTGTTCGTCACCATCCTTGGCTTCTGGAAAAACGGTCTGGGCTTCCTGAGCGTCTTCTGGATCTCATCCGCGCCGCTGGTGCTGCGCCCGATCCTGGCGCTGATCGAGGTCATCTCGTACTTCGTGCGCCCCGTAAGCCACTCCATTCGTCTGGCGGGCAACATGATGGCCGGTCACGCCGTGATTAAGGTGTTTGCAGCCTTTGCCGCGTTGCTGGCAATCTCGCCCTTCGCGATCCTGGCGATCACCGCGATCTATGCGCTTGAACTGCTGGTGGCCTTTATCCAGGCCTATGTGTTCGCGATCCTCACATGCGTGTATCTGAAAGACGCACTGCACCCGCATCACTAACGAACGGTGCGTGAAATCACGCACCCTACACCTCATCTAGCTAATTCCAACGTAAGGAGAATACTCATGGAAGGCGATATCGTACAAATGGGCGCATACATCGGCGCAGGTCTGGCATGCACGGGCATGGGCGGCGCTGCTGTTGGTGTGGGCCACGTGGTTGGTAACTTCCTGTCGGGCGCTCTGCGCAACCCGTCGGCTGCTGGTGGCCAAACCGCAACGATGTTCATCGGTATTGCGTTCTCGGAAGCCCTGGGGATCTTCTCGTTCCTCGTCGCGCTTCTGCTGATGTTCGCCGTCTAAACCTACGGACCATCCTTACGCTCGGGTGGGTTCTGCCAAAGCATGACCCGCCCGTTGTAATCCCGGTTCGAGGAGGACGACGACATGGCAACGGAAACGCAAGACGCCGGTCACGGAGCTGCTCAGACAGTTTCGTCCTGTGTCGACAGCAGTGGTGGTGCCATTGGCATGCCGCAGCTTTGCCCCGACTGGATGGCGAACCAGGTATTCTGGCTTGTTGTCACGCTGGTGGTGATTTTCTTCGTGCTGTCGAAGATCGCACTGCCGCGCATCGCGGCAATCCTGGCCGAACGTCAGGGCACGATCACCAATGATCTGGCAGCTGCCGAAGATCTGAAACAAAAGGCCGTGGACGCCGAAGACGCCTATAACAAGGCGCTCGCGGATGCACGGGCCGAGGCAAACAACATCGTGGCAGAAGCCAAGGCAGAAATGCAGGCCGAGCTTGAAGTTGAGATTGCCAAGGCGGATGCGGAGATCGCAGCCAAGGCAGCCGAAAGCGAGAAGGCGATTGCCGAGATCCGCGCCGGTGCGCTGGATGCGGTCAAGGTTGTGGCCAAGGACACGGCCAAGGATATCGTGGCGGCGATGGGCGGCAAAGCCGACGCCAAGACGGTGACCGCGGCGATCAACGCACGGATGAAAGGGTAAAGACATGCGCATCATTGCAACATTCATTGCCCTTTTCGCCGCCAGCCCGGCGCTGGCCGCGTCTGGTCCGTTCTTTTCACTGAGCAACACCAACTTCGTGGTGTTGATCTCGTTCCTGCTGTTCATTGGTGTTCTGCTGTACCTCAAGGTGCCCGGTCTTCTGGGCGGCCTCTTGGACAAGCGCGCCGAAGGCATCCAGGACGAGCTGAACGAGGCCCGCAAGCTGCGTGAAGAGGCCCAGAGTGTTCTGGCCTCTTTCGAGCGTAAGCAGAAGGAAGTGGTCGATCAGGCCGAGCGGATCGTCGATCACGCCAAGGAAGAAGCCCGTCTGGCGGCCGAACAGGCCAAGGAAGACCTGAAAACCTCGATCGCGCGCCGGTTGGCCGCGGCCGAGGGACAGATCGCCAGCGCCGAAGCGTCGGCTGTGAAGGAAGTACGCGACCAGGCGGTTCTGATCGCCGTAGGCGCCGCGCAGGACGTGATCGCCAAGCAGATGACCGCCGCGAGCGGCAACAAGCTGATCGATGCGGCCATCGCCGAAGTGGACGCCAAGCTGCACTAAGCTGGATGGTGGGTTTGAACCCACCCGACGAAATTGAAGAACCCGGGCCATGGCGGTCCGGGTTTTTCGTTTGTGTGGCTCTGCGATAGAATGGGCTGAGGGGGTGTGTCATGAGAGCCTTATCCTATTCACGATATGGCGGGCCGGAGGTGTTGCAGGCGGTCGATCTGCCCTGCCCGAAGCCGGGCTCGGGGGAGATATTGGTCAAGGTCGAAGCTTGTGCGCTGAACGGTGCCGACTATGAGATCATGACCGGATGGCCGATCTATTCGCGGATGTGGGGCTGGATGCGGCCTAAGATCGGTGTGCTGGGGTCTGATGTGGCCGGCTATGTCGAGGCCGTTGGCACCGGGGTCGATGGCTTTGCCGTGGGGGATGCGGTGATCGGCGAACTGTTCGAACATTGGGGAGGGCTGGCCGAATATGTCACCGCCCCTGCAAGTCTGTGGGTGATGAAGCCCGAGGCGTTGCCCTTCGTCGATGCGGCTGCGCTGCCCCAGGCCGGAGTACTGGCATTGCAGGCGACGCGCGATGTCGTTGCAGGGCAGAGGGTGTTGATTGCCGGGGCCGGGGGAGGTGTGGGCACCTTTGCCTTGCAAATGGTCAAGGCCAAGGGCGCCCATGCGGTGGCCGAGGATAATGCGACCAAGGGGGAGCGTTTGCGTGAATTGGGCGCCGATGTGGTGCTGGACTACAGGGCCGACGATGTGGCGGCCTTAGGTCTGCGGTTCGACCTGATCATCGATTGCGTTTGTGGGCGTCCGGTGTTGCAGAGTCGCAGATTGCTCAAACCTGGTGGGCGGTTCTGGTTCATCGGCGGGCCTCTTGGAGCGTCATTGATCGCTGGTATTGCCGGGCCGATCCTGTCGCGCTTTGACAGCCGGGACGTGCGCCTGTTGCTATGGGACCGCAATCCGCGTGACGTAGAACAGTTGGCGCAGATGGCCGTGGAAGGGCAGATCGTACCAGTGATCGACAAAGTGTTCCCGCTGGGCGACGCGCCCGGGGCAATGCAGCGGTTGGGATCGGGCCAAAGCGTTGGCAAGGTCATGGTGGCCGCAGAGAATTGAGCCAGGTTTATTCCGCGGTGTCGTGCTCGATCCGCTGGCGGGCGGTTTCCGCGTTGCGGTCGGTTTTGCGCTGGGCCTCGTAGGCGTCAGCGATGAAATCGAGATGGGCCTCGGAGGCCTGCCGCGCCGCCCTTGGATCGCGGCTTTGCAGCGCGTCGTTGATGGCGCGATGCTGGGCCAAAAGCTCCTCGCGGGTGGTGTTCTGGGCGAACATGCGCGCGCGGTTGAACATCACGCCCTGGCGCAGCAGGTCATACATCGCCCGCATCATGTGCAGCATCACCACGTTGTGGGAGGCTTCGATCACACTCATGTGGAAGGCGGCATCGAGATCGGCCTCTTCCTGCGGGTCGGGGCGGGTCTTGGTGGTCTCCATGCGGCGGAAGGCCCGGTCGATGACTTGCAGATCGAGATTCGAGGCGTGACGGGCGGCACGCTCGGCGGCCAGCCCTTCCATGTCGCGGCGGAAAGACAGGAAATCATGCACCGCCTCGGGGTGATTGCCAAAGAGCTGCACCAGCGCCGGGGAAAAGGCGGACCCCAGAACCTCGGCCACGAAGATGCCCGATCCGGCACGTTTGGTCAGAAGGCCGCGCTCCTGCAGGTCGGCGATGGCATCGCGCAGTGAGGGGCGCGAGACGGCCAGCCGTTCGGCCAGGTCGCGTTCCGAGGGCAGGCGGTCTCCGGGGCGTAAAACGCCGCGCAGGATCAACCGCTCGATCTGGCGGATCACTGCGGAAGAGAGCTTTTCGGGCTGGACGGGCTGAAAGGGCAACGTAGCCTCCTGGGGATATTGGTCAGATAATATGACCACCTGACGGGCCGGACAAGCCGCGCATGCATGCGGTGCCTGCCGCGACGCCGAAGGCGGCGCAATGACTCTGGGGATCAGGTTGGTTTGCAGGCCCCGAATTGAACCGGCAGGAAGGCCTCGACCGCGGCGCTGGCGATGACGATGATCTCGCCGGTATCAGGGTGGGTCGAGTTGAGGCCGCCATGCAGGACCACCACCTCGGGCATGCCGATGGGTAGAAGCGCGGCTATGGCGGCTGAGTCGATGGCGTCGGGGTTTTGGACGCCGATGGTGACCTTGACTCGCAAGGTGTCCCTGTCGATGCCGGGCAGGCCGAGGATATGCAGGGACGAGCGGCGCATTGCGCTTTCCACGGCGCGGGTGGCGGCCTTGGTGTAGTTTTCCCCGTGCAGGTCATTGCCCATGCCCATTTCGATGATGAAGCGCTGGTCACTCATGATTGCGCCTCCAGGTCGAGAGAGACAGAGATGGCGACATTGGCGATCACGTTGGGTGGGGCATCGGGACGGGGCACGTCGAGCCCGCCTTTGGTCACATGGATGCGAGGCTGGCCGTAAGGAAAGGCCGCCTTGACCTGGTCTATGTCCACTGCGTCGGGCTGGGCAACGCCGATGTCCACATCGAGGATCATCGCTTCCTTGGGGGCGCCGAACAGCTCGGCGAGGTTGATCGAATTGCGCCACAGCGCGTCGCGGATCGCGCGCAGCGTGGCCTCGGTATAGTCCTGGCGACGCAGCGAGGTGCCGATGCCGAATTCGGTCAGGAGGCGGGTTTCTGGCATGACGTGGGGTCCTCTGTTCAGCGCTTGGTAGCCGTCGTTGTCAGAACTCCACCCCGATCTGCGCCTTGATTCCCGAGCGGAACGGGTGCTTGATCAGTTCCATTTCAGTCACGAGGTCGGCGACCTCGATCAATTCTTCCTTGGCGTTACGCCCAGTGAGGACGACATGGGTCATCTCGGGTTTTTCGTTGACCAGGAAATCGACCACGTCGTTGATCGGGATATAGTCATAGCGCAGCGCGATGTTGATCTCGTCGAGCAGCACCATCTTGTTGGCAGGGTCCCGGATCAACTCCTTGGATTTCTCCCAGGCAGCGCGGGCCATTTCGATGTCGCGGTCGCGGTCCTGGGTTTCCCAGGTGAAGCCTTCGCCCATGGTGTGAAAGGCGCAGGTGTCGGAGAAATGGCGCTGGATCATGTCCCGCTCGCCGGTGGACATGCCGCCCTTGATGTACTGCACCACGGCGCATTTCATGTCGTGCGCGATACAGCGGAAGATCATCCCGAAGGCGGCCGAGGATTTGCCCTTGCCCTTGCCGGTGTGGACGATGATCAACCCCTTCTGGTCGGTCTTGGTCGCCATGATCTTGTCGCGGGCGGCCTTTTTCTTGGCCATCTTGCTGGCGTGGCGGGTGCTGTCCTCGGTCATCGGCGGTCTCCTGTTGCAGGTTCCGAGGATGATCATCGGGGCGTGCGGTTGCAAGGGGGTTTTTGTGCGGGGCTGGTATGAAAATGCCGTGACGTCGTGAGGGCGTGACGTCACGATGTTTCGCCACGTGCTTGCCTGTTGGGGCGAAAGTGCATTGTTAGAGGCAAATTGCTGAATGAGGAGCCTGTCTGTGCCGGATACGAAAACACTGAATGACCCCGTTGCCCTTGGACCGCTGGAGTTGCGCAACCGGATCGTGATGGCGCCGATGACGCGGACCTATTCGCCGGGCAACGTGCCGAACGCGAAGGTGATCGAGTATTACCGGCGCCGCGCGGCGGGGGGCGTGGGCCTAATTGTTACCGAGGGCACATTCATCGACCACAAGGCGGCGATTGCCTATCCCAACGTGCCGGCGTTTTTCGGTGACGAGGCATTGGCCGGGTGGGAAAAGGTTGTTGAGGCGGTGCATGCCGAGGGTGGCAAGATCGCGCCGCAGATCTGGCATGTGGGGGCCATTCGCAAACCGGGGGTCAATCCGGGCGGGGATACGCCGGGATACAGCCCCAGCGGCATGGTCAAACCGGGCAAGGTGACCGGTCACGCGATGACGCAGGAGGATATTGACGAGGTTGTTGCGGCCTTTGCCAAGGCCGCGGCATCGGCCAAGGAGATCGGATTTGACGCGGTCGAGATCCACGGGGCGCATGGCTACTTGATCGACCAGTTCTTCTGGGACGGGACGAATGTGCGCGAGGACGAATACGGTGGTGATCTGGCGCATCGCTCGCGGTTCGCGTTGGAGGTTGTGAAGGCCGTGCGCGCGGCAGTGGGGCCGGACTTCCCGGTGATCTTCCGCTGGTCGCAGTGGAAGCAGCAGGACTATTCCGCGCGGCTGGTGGAAACACCGGAGGAGCTGGAGGCGTTCGTTCAGCCGTTGGCTGAGGCCGGGGTGGATATTTTCCACTGCTCGACGCGGCGGTTCTGGGAGCCCGAGTTCGAGGGCAGTGACTTGAACCTTGCAGGTTGGGTGAAGAAGCTAACCGGCAAGCCGACGGTCACGGTGGGCAGCGTGGGGCTGAATGCCGATTTCCTGCCCGATGATGGCACCGCGAATTTCCGCGAGGCGGAACCGACGGGGATTGATGAGCTGGTGGCGCGGGTCGGTCGAGGCGAGTTTGACCTGGTGGCCGTCGGGCGGGCGCTGATCGCCAATCCGGACTGGGCCAATCGGGTGCTTTCCGGGGAATACGGCGACATGCGACCCTATACCAAGGACATGCTGATGACGCTGGACTAAGCGAAGGGAATTTGGGTGGGGGGTCGTTTTTTGGAGGAAGACCACCCCCCACCCGTTTGCCGCTGCGCGACGATGAGCTTCGCACAGCGGCAGGTACCGAGAGACAAGCCTCGCGGTATTACTCGGCAGGGACCGCCGCCGGGGTGGCGGACTTGCCGAAGTACTGGCGGTTAAGGCGGAAGACCAGGAGAACCATCAGCGACATCGAGATCAGCGGCACAAAGGTGATGCCCCAGTACGCGAGTGAGAACTTGGTCAGCACGCCGGCAGCCACGAGGCCCTTGTTGATGAAGAACTGCATCAGCACCGCGAAGGCAACGCCGGGGCAGACCAGCGCGTAGGAACCGGGCGAGGTTTTCGAGCCGAATACGAAATCCTTGAAATATCCCTGACGGCGCAGGACTGTGAGACCCAGCATCAGGAAGATGACCTGGATGGCGATCATCCGGGCAAGAAAGACCATGGTTTCACCGGCAGAGGTGTGGACGTTGAAAGTGACGTGCAACCCGTGGCTTTGGCGCAGCATCATGATCGACAGGATGGTGACGATCGGGACGATGACCATCAGGGTCGGGCCGGCCTCTTTCGCGGTGCCATAGTGCAGCATCGAGGAAAATGCGGTGATCGCGGCAACCACGGCGTAAATCAGCGCGGCCATGCCGAAGAAGGTCGAGATGACCATCGCCGCACCAACGGTCACGGTTGCGGTGCTCATCGCGGCGGGGGCGGCGAAACCGACGGCGACCATCGACAGGGCAAAGGCCGGCAGCAACTGGGCGAAGCTGTTATGGGCGGTGACGTCGAAGATGCCGCCCTGAGACAGCACGCGGCCCAGGAAGTCACCGATGATGCGCAGCGCCCAGATGCCGACGATGCCGAAGGCAACCATGGCGAGGGGGAAGAGATATTCCACGATGGTCCAGAGCTTGGGTACGAAGACGAGGCCGACGATGAACAACCCGTTGATGGTCATGGCCGTGGCCAGAGGACCCGCCAGAAGGGTGGTTTCGGCGTTGGAATTGCGCAGTTTCTCGTAGGCGTCGGTTTTCTTGAACGCCGCAAGCGCCGAGAAGTTCCACAGAAGGTATTTGATGTTGAGGAAGGCGAAGGTGGCAATGCCGATCCATGCGATCACGATGGCGACCTGCTGGGGCAGGTCGCCCTGCGAGAAAGCGGCCATGATATCTTCGAAAATCGGCACCGGGCGGCCGTTGTGGGGCACCCAGAAGAACAGGAACATGAAGAAGGTGACCGAGAGGCCACCCGCGCCAAGAGCGCCGAGGAAGTAAAGTGGCGAATACGCGTCCGCCGGGCGTTTGACGTTGGTCGACATGGGATGCTTCTGAATTGGGTGGTGACTCACATATTGATTTTCGAATATTAGGTAACATGCGACTTTTGGAATACAACTGGAAAAGCTGACTCGTGGATGAACTTTTTGTCGCAGAGGGCGAGAGAATTGGTGACTTGGCCCGAGGTCATGAAACGCGGTGCAGACGCTAAGTCACATCACTTAGGTATTGCAAATCCTTAAAGTTGAGCGCTACAAAGATTGACAATCTTTTGGGGGCAAAAATGAGATTCATTCTTCCGGCGGCTATTGCAGGTTCGGTTATTCTTACGGCCTGCGTTGATCAAAGCTTCTTTGTAAAACAAGGAGTAACATATGATCGTTATGAACGAGACTATGTACAATGCAGTACCGTTGCCGCGCAGAAGGTGCCAGTAAATACACAAATCGGATGGGCACCGTACGTTGGCATTTATTCTACGGATACCAACGCCGCGTTGCGCATGAAAAATTTTGAACTGTGTATGAGGGATAAGCGATATCAACAGGTAAAAATCCCCTATTGTTCTGGGGAAAAGGCGAAAGCGGCGACTGAACAAATGAAGTTGCCAAGCCGACGTTCGACGAAAATGAAAATCACGCCTCAAACATGTTACATCTCCGACCCCTCTGGGCGGCCGCATCTGTACTCACCGGACGCGTAAAAGCACAAGATCAGCAAGTTCATTAACCGTCTGTTAACCACGATGCAGTCAGATCGGGGTATGAAGCGTCTTGTTTGCCTTGTATTCGCCGTGGCCCTGGCTGCCTGCAACACCCCCAGCCCGGGGTTTCGCGGGGTGGAACCGGTGCGGATCACCATCGGCCAAAGCACGTTTGACGTGCGAGTGGACGGCAACCGGGCGGAAGCCATTCGGTTGAACCGGGAATGGGCGCCGCGGTTGGAAGCCGTGGCGCCGCGAGCGGTGGCGGCGATCGAGAAGGTTTCGGGCTGCTCGGTGGCGAAGCTGGGAGGGGATCAGGCCTTGATTGAGGCGCGGTTGAAATGCGGCAAGGGGGCTGAGCCAATCGAGGTTCTCCCTGGCAAGGTCGAATACGACTGTGATATCGACGATACCTACGTCAATAGAGGGCTGGGTGAGAAGGTGACCGAGATGACCTGCACGCGGCGGCGCTATTGAAGCGGGAATTGCCGCCCTCTGGCACCACCCATCCTGTTCCGGTGGTTCGCTTGTGGCAATGGCTGCGCGGCCCGCCCCGGTGCCGTCGGGCAGCAATGGGGTGGTGGGTTTTGAACCCATACACCGAGCAGGAATCGTGCAGGTTCACTTGCGGCGGCGCGTGACCTTGCGGGCAGTCTTGGCCGATTTTTTCTTGGCGCGAGAGAGTTTGCGCTTGGCCGGTTTGCCACGCCGGCCGCGGCCCGAGCCGCTGCCCTGGGGCAGGGATTTGCCCTCGTGGGTGATGAGTTCGAGCGCGAGGCCACCGGTGACCGGGGCGGCCTCGGCCAGGCGGACGACAACGCGGTCACCAAGGGCGATTTCATGACCGGTATCCGAGCCGGTCAGAGTGCCGCTTTCACGGTCGAAATGGTAGTATTCGTTGCCAAGGTTACGCATTGGGATGAGCCCGTCGGCCCCGGTTTCATCAAGCCTGACAAAGACGCCGAACCGGGCGATACCCGAGACGCGACCGGCGAAATCGCTGCCGACCCGTTCGGAGAGGAAGGCGGCGAGGTAGCGGTCGGTGGTATCGCGTTCGGCCATCATCGAGCGGCGTTCGGTTTCGCTGATATGCGCCGCGGTGGGTTCCAGCCGCTGGATGCCTTCGGGTGAGAGCCCATCATCGCCCCATTTATGCGCCGAGATCAGCGCCCGGTGCACGATCAGGTCGCTATAGCGCCGGATCGGCGAGGTGAAATGCGCATAGGCTTGAAGCGCCAGGCCGAAATGGCCAAAATTACTGGGGCTATAGTAGGCCTGCGTCATCGAGCGCAGGGTGGCGAGGTTGATCAACTCGTCATGATCCGAGCCTTCGGCCTGGGCCAGCAGCGAATTGAGGTGCGAGGTTTTCAGCACCTGCCCCTTGGCCAGTGTCAGGCCCGCCGTCTGGGCGGTGTCGCGCAGGGCATCGAGCTTTTCCTTGGGTGGTTCCTCGTGCACGCGAAAAAGAAGCGGCGACTTGCGGGCGATCAGGTCCTCGGCGGCGGCGACATTGGCGAGGATCATGAATTCCTCGATAAGCCGATGCGCATCGAGCCGGTCGGCAAAGTTGACGGATTCAACCTCGCCCGCGTCGGAGAGGACGATTTTGCGTTCGGGCAGGTCGAGGTCGAGCGGCTGGCGTTTGTTGCGCGCCTGGATCAGGGCGTCATAGGCGGCATAAAGCGGGCGGATGACCTCGTCCATCAGAGGGGCCACCTTGTCATTCACGTCGCCGTCCATTGCGGCCTGAACCTCGCGGTAGTTCAGCGAAGCGACCGAGCGCATCAACCCGCGGACAAAGCGGTGGCCGATCTTTTCACCATGGGCGTCAATCTGGATGCGGACCGCCAAACAGGCGCGCTCAACCCCTTCGTGCAGCGAGCACAGATCGCCGGACAGGCGATCGGGCAGCATCGGCACGACACGATCGGGGAAATACGAGGAATTGCCGCGTTTGCGGGCCTCGCCATCGAGTGCCGTGCCGGGGCGGACATAATGGGCGACATCGGCGATGGCGACCCACAGGACATGGCCGCCTTCGTTCTTGGGGTCATCATCGACATGGGCCCAGCAGGCATCGTCATGGTCGCGCGCATCGGCCGGGTCGATGGTAATGAGCGGCATGTCCCGCATGTCCTCGCGCCCGTCCAAGCCCGCGGGATGCATGGTGTCGGCCTCGGCGATCACCTCGTCGGGGAATTCATGCGGCAGCCCATGTTGGTGAATGGCGATGAGGGACACGGCGCGCGGTTGGGTCGGATCGCCCAGGCGGTTGACGATACGCGCCTGGGGTAGGCCCATGCGCCCCTTGGGACCGGATTGCTCGGCCTCGACCAGCTCGCCTTCCTTGGCGCCACCGGTGTTGGTTTTGCCGACCAGCCATTCCTTGCCGTCGCCCTTGTCGATTGGCAGGATGCGCCCACCCTCAGGCGTCTTGCGGAAGACACCCAGCACCCGGCGCGGGTTGGTGCCGATGCGGCGGATCAGCCGGGCCTCGTACTGGAACTCGCCTTTGACCTCGGTCAGGCGGGCCAGGATGCGGTCACCGGAGCCAAGGGCGGGGTCCGAGGCGCGGGTGATGATCAGGATACGCGGTTCGTCTGCGTCCCCCTGCCATTCCATCGGACGGGCGGTCATGTCGCCATCAAGGGTGGGTTCACCCACCTGCAGCACCGCCACTGGCGGCAGCTTGTCCGGGTCGCGATAGGTTTTCTTGCGCTTGGCAAGGTGGCCTTCGGCCTCGAGCTCCTTGAGCATGCGTTTCAGGTCGATCCGCGCCGCCCCCTTGATGCCGAAAGCACGGGAGATGTCACGCTTTGAGGTCTCGGTCGGGTTGTCCGTGATCCATTGCAGGATCTCGTCCTTGGTTGGCAGCTTGCTCATGGCGGCTCCCCTAGCACGGGCGGCGCTGGGCGTCATTGGAAAAGTCGCGTGTCGCTTTTCAGGCGTTGGGCGGGTGGCACAGGCGTTTCAGTGAGTATTTGGGTCAAGAAAGAGAACGCGATTGCCCCTCTTCCTTGATCCAAATACTCAAAATCCAACGGACCATTCACCCGACCGGGATCACTTCCGAATGACCGCCATCAGCGTGCGTTTGGCCGAGCGAAGCGAGGCCCCCTGGCGACGCCGAAGGCGGCGCAAAGCCTCATAAATCGGCTGCGCGGTCGACATCGGACAGGCGGTCAGCCAATTGCACCCGACGCCCTGCCAGTGTTTTCAGGCTGTCGTTCAGAGCCGTTGCGGTTGACCAGTCCACCCCGCTAAATAGCCCCGCGGGCGCAAGGGATGGATGGCGCAACCCGGCGAGCCAGAAGCCGCCATCGGTGGCGGGCCCGAAGATAAAATCATTGCCACCCAGAGCCGCGAAGGCATGGCTGATGTGCGCCGCGCTCAGGCTGGGAATGTCGCCACCGACAAGGCAGACCGGGCCGGGGTGGGGCAGGCGCAAAAGGCGGGCCATGCGGGCACCCAGGTCGCCGCGGCCCTGGGATACGCGGGGGAAATGGGCCGGCCAGAAGCGCGCGTGGAGAGCCGTGTCGGGAGCCACCGCCAGAACGGTCCGCCAGCGGGGGTCGTCCACCTCGCGCAGCAGTCGCGTCACCTGATGGCGGAACCACCAGGTGGCCGGAATCGCGCCGATGTCGCGGCCAAGGCGGGTTTTGACCCGGCCGGCGACCGGGGCCTTGACCATGACAATCAGGCGGGGCGGTTCAGGCAAAATAGTCGCGAAGGATGCGGGCGTAGATCGCCTTGAGTTGGGTGATCTGCTCGGCGGGAACCTGTTCGTTGACCTGGTGCATGGTCTTGCCGACAAGCCCGAACTCGACCACCGGACAGCGGTCCTTGATGAAGCGTGCATCCGAGGTGCCGCCGGTGGTGGACAATTCGGGGCGGCGGCCGGTTTCGGCTTCGACCGAGTTTGCCACCAGGTCCGAGAGCGGGCCGGGCGGTGTCAGGAAGCTTTCACCCGAGATCTTGATCCGGGTATCGATGCCGACGCCGAATTCTGCGGCAACGGTGTCAGCCTCGTCCTTGAGCCATTTCGTGAGGGATTTGCCGGAATGGGCGTCGTTGAAACGGATATTGACAGCGCTGGAACACTTGGCCGGGATCACGTTGGTCGCGGTGTTGCCCGTGTCAATGCTGACCACGGCCAGGGTCGAGGCGTCGAAATGTTCGGTGCCTTCGTCAAGGGTATGCGAGGCCAGCCTGTCCATCAGTCGCGCCATGGCCGGGAGCGGGTTGATTGCGCGATGGGGATAGGCGGAATGGCCCTGTTTGCCCATCACCGAGAACCACGCGGTCATCGAACCGCGGCGACCGATCTTCATCATCTCGCCCATTTCGTTGGGGCAGGTGGGTTCGCCGACGAGGCAGGCGGACATTGCTTCGCCATTCTCAGCCATCCAATCCAAAAGCGCAGTGGTCCCGTCGGTTGCGTCGCCCTCTTCATCGCCTGTGATCGCGAGAATCAAGGCTCCGTCGGGGGGTGTTTCGCGGACGAAATCGACCACGGCTGCAACATAGGCGGCAACGCCCGATTTCATGTCGGTGGCACCACGGCCCCAGAGGACGCCATCTTCGAGATGGCCGGAAAACGGGCCGTGACGCCAGGCGGCTTCGTCGCCCGGGGGCACAACGTCGGTATGACCATTGAAGCCGAAGCTGCGGGCATGGCCCCGCTCGCCCCAGCGGGCATATAGGTTCGAGACCCCGCCGCGATCGACACGGGTACAGATGAAACCGGCCTCGGTTAGCACTTCGTCCAGAAGCACCAGCGCGCCGCCTTCGAGCGGTGTGACCGAGTTGCAGCGGATCAAGTTCTGGGTCAGGTGAATTGGGTCAAGGGGTGCGGTCATGGGCGTGGCCTCGTTGCATCGAAGAGCGTTGCAAGAACCCGTATCCGAGATGCCCGGCGGGCGCAAATGTGGCTTTTGCACCGCCGAGTGACACGGTGTTGAGATTTTCCTTAACAAGCGATCCGAGCTTGTGCTAACCATCTTGTAACAAACAAGACCCGAGGCAGGGTTGGCCGGGCAAAAGCCCCGGCGGTGAGCAGAGTTCGCAGATCAAGGCAGAACGCACGGCACCCGTGCGGTTTTCCATAGGCGATTTCCACACCAGCTTCTGTCTCGCAAGCGAGGGTTGGGCAGGCATGCTAGCGGCGCGGCAGATCCCGAAACACCACGTGGTGCGGCCTTTGGAGCCGGGCCACGCGCCACTGTCCCGGGAGGCATAGGGCGCGCATGGGCTGGATTGCCATATCGGATGCCGAAGAACACAGGTTCTGTGCCGAAGGCATGTTCAGGGAGGTGGACCCCGCGGCGCCCGGCGCTGTTGCCACCGCCAGTCAGCTGGATTGCCCGATGCCGCAAGGTTCGATGATGATCGAGTCCCGGCTGTCACCGGACGGGCGGCCCCAGACGTTGCTGGCTTTCGAACGGGCCTATCCCAGACCCTACAAGTTGACCTTACAGGCGCTGCCCGGTGGCGGGCTTGTTCTGGTGATTGCCGACGGGGTGGACGTGTTTCACACGGCGCTGCACCATGACAGCCAGGACCGCGCCGATATCTTGCGCATCTCTTACAGCTGGGCCCGCAATACCAGCGGTACCGGGCCGGCCCATCGCGGCCGACTGTCCATCGAGCGGCCGGAATACGACAGCGTCACCACGGTCGAATTACAAAGCGCGCGACCCTTGATGCTGGAAGACGTGCGGATCATCGCGACCGATCCGCGCCGTCGCCTGCTGGATGAAGACGTTCAGTTCTTTGCTGTCTCGGACGAGGTCGAACCCGTTGGGCCAATGCCCTGTCTGACAGCCAATGTGCCGATCCTTGCCAGAGGTGGCTATGCTCATGCGGGCGACCTGCGGCGCGGTGACATGGTCGAGACGCTGGAATCCGGCGTGGTGCCGGTGTTGCAAGCGGTTCGGCGCACGGTGCCGGCCTGTGGGTCGTTCCGTCCGGTGCGTCTTAGGGCGCCCTATTTCGGGTTGATCCGAGATATCGTCGTGGCCCCGGATCAACGCCTTGTCGTGGGTGGATCGGAGGTGGAATACACCTTCGGCCGCGAGGCGGTTCTGGTTCCCGCACGGCACCTGGTCAATGGTATTTCGGCGATTCAGCTAACCGGGGCGGTGACCGTGAGCTATACCCAGCTGATCCTGCCGCGGCACGAGTCGGTGATCGCGGCGGGCTGTCCGGTTGAGAGCCTGTATCTGGGCCGTCTGCGGCGCAAGCCCGGTCCGTTGGCAGCGAGTCTTCTGGCCGGAGCCGACCGGCGGATGCTGCCGGAACACGCGCGCTCGGCCTATCTGATGATCAAGCCGTTCGAGGCGATTACGCTGATGCAGCGCCGCGCCGCCTGATCCCGCGGTTTTCCGGTTTTTTTGAAATCCTGCTATACTGGTACATGTCTATTGCCAGTGCTTCCACGTTGATTTGTGCGCAGCAATCCGTTTTTCGGGCTACCAAAGGGGGCATTCTCATGATTCTACGTTTCATTTACGCAATTCTTCTCGGTGTCGGCATGATATGCATGCCTGGGCTGGATGGGCACATTGGCACAATGGCCGTTGCCATGGGGGGCGACGGAGGCGCGACGGACGACAACACAAAAACAACCACCGCCCCTAAGAAGCCGGCCACCGCGCCTAAAAAGAACGGCAAATCGACGACCAAAAAATCCGTTCCGGTGCACGCTGATTACAAGCAATCGAAAATACGCGCCGTGCGTGACACGCAAAGCAAAATCGCGGGATACGCCAAGAAGGACAAACTCAAGGGCCTGGCAACCAACGGCAAGCGCCTGGAAAACTTTGTCGATCAGGTGACCGAGATGGGAGACGGGTATTCGGGGTGGAAATCCGTCGAATTCAATCTGATTTTCGTGCAGCTGAAACGTTATGCCAATCAGAAGAAAGACAAGGCGCTGCGCAAGTGGGCCAAGGCCATCCTGACCGCGTTTGACGTGATCCATAAACGTGACATTGCCGAAGAGAAGCGCCAGAAGGTTAAAAAGGCGATCAAGGACAAGAACCCGATGCAAGAGGCCTTTGGGCGGGCCGAGTATTCCGATGCGCGCGGCGACTACCACCGGGCCGCGAAAAAGCTGCCGCCGGAAACGCGCAAACAGTTCACGCCCTTGCCGAAAGACCCGGCCAAGTAGTCGTCAGAACGGTGCCTTAGCAAAGAACCGCATGCCTTTGCCGCCATCTGGATGGCGCAAGCGCAGTTCCTGAGCGTGCAACATCATCCGCGGATAGTCGCTGGCATTGCTCGAATAGAACGGATCTCCCAGAATCGGGTGGCCGATGGCAGCCATATGCACGCGGAGCTGATGGCTACGCCCGGTCTTGGGCATCAACCGCACCCGGGCTTCGCCTTCTCCAGATTTGATCACCTTGTAATCGGTAATCGCCTGTTTGCCGGTGTCATGGCAGACCATCTGGCGTGGTCGGTTGGGCCAGTCCACGATCAGGGGCAGGTCGATGGTGCCTACCTTCTCCTCTGGAATGCCATGGACCCGGGCGACATAAATCTTCTTGGTCTGACGTTTCTCGAACTGCAGGCCAAGGTGGCGCTGGGCATGGGGCGTGGCGGCAAAGATCATCACGCCCGAGGTGTCCCGATCCAGCCGATGCACCAAAAGTGCGGTCGGAAACGCCGCCTGTACCCTGCTCAGAAGGCAATCGGCCAAGTGCTCGCCCTTGCCCGGCACCGACAGCAGGCCTGCGGGCTTGTTCACTACGATCAACTCGTGATCTTCGTGCAGAACCTCGAGCGGGTCCTGGGGCGGTGAATAGATGTCGCTCATGACCCGGGCCATAGCGTGGGGGAGGTTCCTTCGCAACCCGACGTCAGGCTTGTGATAGGGCTATCGGGCGGGCAGGCTGGCGTGAACCAGAAGGAGACCTGCGATGCACCCGACAATCGAAACGATGATGGAGGTCGTAGCCAAGGGAGACGCTGCGGCGATTGCCCCGATCCTGGCAGAAGAGGTGCGGTTCTTACCGCCGACCTACTGGGCGGTCTGGCAGGGTCGTGCGCCGGTGGCCGCTGTTCTGGGTTATGTCGGGCAGGTGTTTTCCGACTTCCGTTACCGGCGGGTGATGGGTTCGGGTGACGACTGGGCGCTGGAGTTCCAGTGCAAGATCGGTGAATTCGACGCGGTGGGCGTTGACCTGATCACCCTTGGCGAGGACGGGCTGATTGCTGAGTTCGAAGTGGTGATGCGGCCGCTGAAATCGGTTGAGGCCTTACGCCAGGCGATGAATGACCGGGTTAAGAGCGACCCGCGCTTCCTGGAGTTCGGTAAGGCGCTGAAATCCGGTGGCTAGGGTTGACGTGATGCGCAGGCACGGTGTGTCATGGGCAGATGAGTGATGCCAATGACGATCTCGACGCGGTCTACGCACTGAAATCTCCCGAAGACAACCGCCGCCACTATGACGGCTGGGCCGAGAGCTATGACAGCGATTTCGTGCGCGACATGGATTACGTCCTGCCCGACCGTGTGGCCGAGGCCTTTGCCGCCGCAGGCCCCGAAGGCCCAATCCTCGATGTCGGGGCGGGTACCGGGCTGGTTGGGGCACGGCTGGTGGCGCTTGGGGTGGGGCCAGTGGATGGCACCGACATCTCGCCGGGCATGCTGGCGGCGGCGGCCGAGAAAGATGTCTATGATCGGCTATTCGAAGGTGATCTGCTGGGCCGGTTGCCGGTCGAGGACGGGTTCTATGGCAGCGCGGTCAGCGCGGGGACCTTCACCAACGGCCATGTTGGGCCCGAAGGGGTCGACGAGGTACTGCGTGTGGTGCGTAAGGGAGGGCTGATTGCTCTGTCGATCAATGGCGAGCATTGGGAGAAAGCCGGGTTCAAGGCCCGGTTCGCAACACTTGGGGATCAGATTGCCGAATTCCGCCTGCAAGAGGTGCGTTACTACGGTGACAAGGCTACGGGAGCACATGCCGCCGATACCGGCTGGATCGCGATGTTCCGGCGTGGCTGAGCCTTGGCCGTGCGTCAGGTCGCCCTGTCGGAATTGAGTATTTAGGCAAAGAAAGAGACGTGGGCTCAGCCATCCGCGGGAAGCACCTTGCCGGGATTCATGATGTCGTTGGGGTCAAGGGCTGCCTTGATGGCGCGCATTGCCCCAAGGGCGACCTTGTTCTTGCGCCGAGTCATCGAGGGCAGTTTCGACGTGCCGATGCCGTGTTCCGCCGAGAAACTGCCGCCAAGATCAAGGGCGATTTCCTCGATCGCCTCCATGATCGCGTCCATCCGCTCGGGGTCCTGGCTTTGCGGCCAGACCGCGTAATGAACGTTGCCGTCGCCCAGGTGCGAGACCACCATCGCGGTGCTGCCGGCATCCACCTGTTCCAGCATCGTGTCAGCCCGCTCAAGGAAGACCGCCACCTTGTCCAAGGGTACGGCAATGTCATTGTTCTGGATTGGCTGGCGTGAAAGTGTGACCTCGGCGGCGGCTTCGCGGCGTTCCCACATCTCGCGGCGCTGGGCCTCGTTCTGAGCCACCACGGCATCGAGCAACGCGCCTTCTTCGAACAACTCGCCCAGGATGGTTTCGAAATACTCGGTGATCGGTGCAACACCGTCGGGACCCAGTGTCGCGTCACGCGGGGCGGTTGCACCGACCTCGACTAGAATGTTGACTTCATGCGGCGCGTCAAAAGGTTCACGCGCGCCGGTGATGGTTTTCATGTGCTGTTCGATATAGCTGCGCGGCATGTATTCAAACGCCTCTACGCCGCCGCCCGTGGCCTCTTGCAGGCGGTTCAGAAGCGTCAGGGCCTGATCCAAAGCGGGCACGGCAACCATGGCGGTGGCATAGGCGCGCGGTTTCGGTACCAGTTTCAGCACGGCGGCGGTGATGATGCCCAGCGTGCCCTCGGCTCCGATCAGCAGGTGTTTCAGGTTGTAGCCCGAGTTGTCCTTGTGCAGTTCCGACATGATGTCCATCACCTCGCCGGTGGGCAACACCGCCTCGATCCCCAGCACCAGGTCGCGGGTATTGCCATAGCGCAGCACGTTCGAGCCGCCCGCATTGGTGGCCAGGTTGCCGCCGATCATGGCCGAGCCCTGTGCACCGAAGGTCAGGGGGAAGATCAGCTCGTGTTCGGTTGCGGCCTCGCGCAGGGTCGACAGCACCACACCAGCCTCGACAATGGCGACATGCGCGTTGGGCCGAATTTCGCGGATGGCGTTCATGCGCTCCAGCGAGATCATGATGGCACCCTCGGCGCGGGCGCCCCCGGCCAGCCCGGTATTGCCCGAGACCGGCACAACCGGTGTTTTGGTTTCGTTGGCGAGCCGGACCAGGGCCGCAACCTCGCCCGTGTTGGCCGGACGGCAGACGGCCAGCGGAGTCCATTGATAGGTTTGGGTGAAGTCGTGACCATACCGTGCCACATCGCTGCCGGTCAGCACATGTTGTGCGCCCACGATGGCCGCCAGTTTCTCGAGCATGTCGTGCAGTCCCTTTGATCGAACGGGCGCATGTTGGGGCTGCACGGCGATATTGGCAAGCATTGACTCGGTCCCCCCTTCAATGCCATTGCGGGGAAGTCGACGGTTCCGGGTAAACCCACGCCCGGATTAAAAGGGAACACGGTGAGGTGTAGCCATCAGGCGCCAACTCCGTGACTGCCCCCGCAACTGTAGGCGGAGAGTTCTGATCGCAAGGCCACTGGATGCCAATCGTGCAACCGGGAAGGCAAGATCAGGGCGATGACCCGCAAGTCAGGAGACCTGCCGCCGGTGGATCACGGGTCAATCCCCGTGGTTCCAACTTCAACAGATGCCGGGGTGAGCATCTGGCGAGGCGGCACAATCCAAGCCCCAAGCCAAAACCCCGTCGCTTTTGCCCTGAGATATTGGGCGAGGGAGACATGACATGATGAGAGCTATCCTTCTTGCCGCCGCGTTGGCGTTGCCGCAGGCCGTTCACGCACATTTTCAACTGATTTACACGCCGGAAAACCAGATCGAGCGGGCGGGCAACGTACCGCTGAAGCTGATCTTCTGGCATCCGTTCGAAAACGGGGCGGTGATGGAGATGGGAATGCCGGGTGCAGTCTGGGTGTTGCACCGTGGAAAACGTATCGATTTGGCGCCGTCGCTGAAGGCGTTTTCGTTTCAGGGGGCCGAGAATGCGGCCACCGCTTATGATGCGGTTTTGCCGGTGAAACGCGCTGGTGACTATGTGGTCGCTGTGGAGCCTGCCCCTTATTTCGAAGCGGCCGAGGACAAGTTTATCCAGCAATTCGCCAAGGCCTATGTCAATCGCGCCGGGATGCCGACCGATTGGGAAGATGAACTGGGTCTGCCCGCGGAAATCCTGCCGTTGTCGAAACCCTATAACCTGATTGCCGGTTCGAGCTTTACGGGCCGAGTTGTTTTGAACGGTGAGCCAGTTCCCTACGCGGAGATCGAAGTGGAGTATATCGCCGCCGAGCCCGACATGGCCACCAACAGCGCCGGTTCCGCGACCACGGGCGCAATGCCCGGCGGTGCCGTCGTGGTTAGATCGGATGCAAGCGGGTATTTCACCTTTGCCATTCCACGCGCCGGGCATTGGGGCTTTGCCGCGCTGGACCTTGACGAAGGCGCCAGCCACGAGGGCAAGCCGCTGAGCAAGGACGCGGTGATCTGGGTGCGGGCTTATGACATGGGGGGCAACTGATGCATATCGTTGATGGCGCCCTTGCCAACCCGGTGGTGATCGGTGGCGCGGCGCTTGCCGTGGGCGGGATCGCCATGGGATTGCGCAAGCTGGACCTGGAAAAGATCCCTGCCGCCGGTGTGCTGTCGGCCAGCTTTTTCGTGGCCTCGCTGATCCATGTGCCGATCGGGCCGAGCTCGGTCCATCTGATCCTGGGCGGGTTGGCCGGGCTGGTGTTGGGTTGGGCGGCGTTTCCGGCACTGTTTGTCGGCTTGTTGTTGCAGGCGGTATTCTTCGGTTTTGGCGGTCTCAGCGTGCTGGGCGTGAACACCGTGATCATCGCCGGGCCCGCAGTGGCGGTTCACTATCTTTGCACGCCCTTCATCCGGCGGGGAGACGCCCGGCTGGCCTGGATTTGGGGTGCCATTGGTGGCGGGGTGGCGCTTGCGATGACCGGGGCAATGGTGGCGCTGGCCTTGGCGTTGTCGGGCCAGGCTTTCTTCCTTGCCGCGAAGCTGGTGATATTGGCGCATGTACCAGTGATGGCGGTGGAGGCGGTGTTGACCGGGGCTGCTGTGTACCTGATGCGACAGGTCAAGCCCGAGCTGTTCCTGGCTTGGGGCGAGGCGCAGGCATGAGGGGCCTTCTTATCCTAGTGCTCTTGGCCCTGCCGGGGCAGGCGATGGCGCACAAGGTGATCGCCACGGTCTATGCGGCGGGCGACATGATCGAGGGAGAGATCGGGCTGTCGAATGGCGACTTGGCCAAGCGGCAGCTGGTTCAGATCACCGGGTCAGACGGGACGATGTTGGGGGAAGTGACAACCGACGATGAGGGGTTCTTTACCTTCACGCCAACGCTGGCCGTCGACCATCATTTCATCGCCGATATGGGCATGGGCCACGTGGCGCGGGTGGTGTTGCCCGTAGCAGAATTGCCCAAGGGGTTGCAGCCGGTTGAAGCATCAGCCGCACCTGTAACGAAATCCGTAGCGGTAGCCCCGGTTGCGGCGATTGATCCGGCAGAGTTTGCAGCCGTGGTCCGCGACGAGATGCGCCCGATCCGGCGCGAGATTGCGGCGTTGAAGGAGACACGTGATCTGCAGGCCATTCTGGGCGGGATCGGCTATATTGTCGGGTTGTTCGGGCTGGGGTTCTATCTTGCCGCAAGGCGGAAGCTTAAGGACCACCGTGATGGCTGATGTGCTGACCTCTGCCCTGGCTGTCCGGTCGGGGCCGGGATGGTTGACCCGGATCGACCCGCGATACCGGATTGTGGCGGTGGTGGTGTTTGCACTGATTTGCGTTGCGCTGTCGTCATTGGCCGCGTTGGTCGCGGCGATGGCTGTGGCACTGGGCCTGATGGTCGCGGCGCGCCTGCCAGCGGGTCCGACGTTGAAACGCATGGCGGCAGTGGACGGATTCATCCTGTTCCTGCTGGTGATGTTGCCCTTTACCACGCCGGGTGAGACCCTGTTTACTGTTGCGGGTTTCGAGGCCAGCCGCGAGGGATTGCTGCACGCGATTGAAATCGCGCTGACGGCCAATGCGGTGATCCTGTCGCTGATGGCGTTGGTGGGCACGTTGGAGCCGGTGGTTCTGGGCCATGCGCTGCATGCGTTGAAAGTGCCGGAACGGCTGGTGCATCTGATGATGTTCACCATTCGCTACCTGTCGGTGCTGCACGAGGAATACCTGCGGATGCGGGCGGCGATGAAGGCGCGGGGGTTCCGGCCCAGCACGTCGCTGCATACGCTGCGGTCGTTCGGCTATCTGGTCGGTATGATGCTGGTGCGGGCGATTGAACGCTCGGAACGGATCATGGCGGCGATGAAATGCCGGGGATTTGCCGGGCGGTTCCCGATGTTGGAGCAGTTCAGTGCCGGGCCACGTGACCGGGCCTTCGCAGTTGGGTTTGCAGTGTTGATGCTGGCATTGATTGCGATCGGGTGGGTCGATGTCGCTTATTGAGCTTAGGGATATCCGTTTTGCCTATCCCGGCCATGGCGAGGTTCTGAAAGGGGCCTCGATGGCGCTGGGCGATGGTGAGCGATTGGCCGTCACCGGGCATAACGGCGCGGGGAAATCAACGCTGCTGCGGATGATGGTGGGATTGTTGAAACCATCGTCGGGTGAGGTGCACGCCTTTGGCGAACGGCGTATGACCGAGGTGGATTTCGGACCGGTGCGGCGCGGGGCTGGACTGGTGTTCCAAGATCCGGATGATCAGCTGTTTTGCCCGACCGTCGCCGAGGATATTGCCTTTGGGCCACTGAACCTGGGTCAGTCGCGCGACGAGGCGATGGCACAGGTGGAGCAGGTGCTGACGCTGCTTGATCTGCGCTATCTGAGGGATCGGATCACCCACAAACTGTCCGGCGGGGAAAAGCGGCTGGTAAGCCTTGCCGCCGTATTGGCGATGTCGCCACAAGTGCTTCTTTTGGATGAACCGACCAACGCGCTGGACGAGGAGAACGAGGAGCGGTTGGTGGATATCCTGCAATCGCTGCCGCAGGCGATGGTGTTGATCAGCCATGACCCGCATTTCCGACGCAAGATCGCGACGCGGGAGTTGCGAATGCAGGATGGGGTGCTGGTGGCACCCGACGGCAAGTGCCGCCATACGAGTACCGGGGCGTAGCCTAGTCCGCTTTTAGCATTCGGATCATTTCGGAATAGCCACGGGCGCGGGCAAGATCGAGCGGAGTTGCGTCTTGCTTGTTGCCGATGCTGCGATCAGCCACGGCGGCAAGCAGGTCGCCCCCCACCTGTTGATGCGCCGGGCCGCCATCGCCCAGAACCACTGCCTCGATCAGGGCGGTCCAACCGGGATTCTTGATGTGATCAGGCGGCGCGCCAGCGTCGATCAGGCGGCGCACGACCTCGTCATGGCCAAGATGGGCCACGGCGATCAGTGCCCCGCCGATGTAGGGGCTGGCGATCAGGCCGCCTGACCCAGCTCGATAAACCGGGCCAGGTGGAAATCCTGATCGCCCCATTCGTGATCAATCATGATCAGCCGTTTGGCGTAATGGCCCAGGTCGTATTCCCAGGTCATGCCGATGCCGCCATGCATCTGGATCGATTCCTCAGACACCAGACGGCCTATGCGCCCAATGGAATACTTGGTGGCGGCCATGATCCGGTCGCGCGCCGCGCCCGGCGTGGTCATCACGTTGGCAGCGTTGATCACCGCGCTGCGCGCCTGTTCGATTTCGACCAGCATTTCGGCCATGCGGTGTTGCAGGGCCTGGAACTTGCCGATGGGAAGGCCGAACTGTTTGCGGGTGCGCAGGTATTCGATGGTCATCTCGCGGATGGTGAGCATTATCCCAAGCGCCTCGGCCGACAGGGCGACAATGGCACGAGCCTGGGCCTCGGCCAGCAGGTCGGCGCCGTTTTCTGCGATCAGCGTGGACGGGGTGTTGTCGAGTGTCAGTTCAGACGCCCGACCGCCATCCGTGGTGGTGTAGCTGCGCAAACTCGCATCGCCGGCGTTGACCATGTAGAGGCCAATGCCCGCATCGGTACGGGCCGAGACGATGAATCCGTCGCAGCCGTTGGCGTATTTCACGACAGTCTTTGAGCCGTTAAGCCGCCAAGCGTTTTCGGACAGTTGCGCGGTGGTATCGACTTCGGCCAGGTCATAAAGCGCGTGGGGTTCCTCGGCGGCCAGCGCATAGCGTGCCGCGCCGCCAATGATCTCTTCGACTTGGTCGGTTTTTCCGGCCGCAGCGAGGATCGCTCCCGGGATCAGGGCGTTGTCCATGACCGGCTCATTGACGAGGCGTTTGCCCATTTCTTCGAATACCACTGCGATGTCGAAACCATCGCCACCAAAGCCGCCCTGGTCTTCGGAAAAGAGCGCGGCCATGACACCAAGCTCGGCAAGGCCGTCATAGTGGGCCTGTTGGTACCCGGTCTCCGAGTTGCCGGCCTCGACACGGGGCATCAGGGGGTATTGGTCGCGCAGGTACCGTTCGATCGTGTCGGCGAGCATGCGGCGGGTTTCGGTTTGGGTAAAGTCCATCTGTGTATCCCCCTTCAGAGCCCGACGATCATCTTGGTGATGATGTTCTTCTGGATCTCGCTCGACCCGCCATAAATTGTGGTCTTGCGGTGGTTGAAATAGACGCCGGAGGCGTTGTTGAACCCTTCGGGTGTCACATGCGGGCCATTGTAGCCGGGTTCATCCACCTCGGGCGTCAGGGCCTGCGCGCTTCGGCCAAGGGCGCGGCGGGTCAGATCGGTGATTTCCTGTTCGATCTCGGTGCCCAGAAGTTTTAACATCGAGCTTTCGGTACCGGGTGCGCCACCGGACTCGGCGGCCGAGAGGACGCGGAGGTTGGTGACTTCCATGTTCATCAGGTCGATTTCTACCTTGGCAAGGCGGGCGGCGAAAAGCGGGTCTTCGGACAGCGGTTTACCGTTGCGTTTCTGCTTGGCAGCCAGATCCCTGAGGCGGTCCAGTTCCTGATAGGACTTGCCGACACCGGCGATATTGGTGCGCTCGTGGGTCAGCAGGTATTTGGCATAGGTCCAGCCCATGTTTTCCTCGCCCACGAGGTTGCTGGCTGGGACTTTCACATCCGTAAAGAAGACCTCGTTCACCTCGTGACCGCCGTCGATGGTGCGGATCGGGCGGACCTCGATGCCGGGCGATTTCATGTCGACCAACAGGAAAGAGATGCCCTCCTGTTGCTTGCCCTCGGAAGAGGTGCGCACAAGGTTGAAGATCCAGTCGGCGTGCTGGCCGAGGGTGGTCCAGGTTTTCTGGCCGTTGACGATGTAGTGATCGCCGTCACGCACCGCCGCCGTTTTCAGGCTGGCAAGGTCCGAGCCGGAGCCGGGTTCGGAGTAGCCCTGACACCACCAGTCGGTGCCGTCGCACATGCGGGGCAGGTAGTGGTCCTGTTGTTCTTTGGTGCCGAATTTCATCAGCACGGGGGCGAGCATTTTCAACCCGAAGGGCAGGATGCGGGGACAGCAGGCGCGGGCCATTTCATCCTCGAAGATGAACTGTTTGACCGGGCCCCATCCGGTGCCGCCGAACTCGGCTGGCCACATGTAGGTGAGCCAGCCTTTTTCGTGCAGGATCAGCTGCCAATCGAGGATTTCCTGTTTGCCCATGGGCGCGTCATTGCGCACCTTGGTGGCAAGCTCGGCGGGCAGGTTGGCGGCGATCCAGTCGCGCACCTCGGTGCGGAAATCCTGTTCTTCTTGGGAAAAATTCAGGTCCATAAAGGGCCTCCCTTATGCCATTGCGCGTTTGTTGAGGTCGTCGAAGCTCTCGCCCCGCTCGACCATGTCGATCAGAAGCTGCGCGGGTTTCCAGAACCTTGGGTCTTCCTTCTCGAACTCGCGCAGGTCGGTGAGCAGGTTGTCCAGCCCGTACATGTCGGCGTATTTCATCGGGCCGCCGCGATAGCGCGGGAAGCCGTAGCCGAAGAGGAAAGTGACGTCGATGTCGGAGGGTTTGAGGGCGATGCCCTCTTCCAGAACGCGGGCGCCTTCGTTGACCATGGCGGCGAGGTAACGGCGGATGACTTCCTCTTCGCTGAAGTCGCGTGGGGTGATTCCCAGATCGGCGCGGGCCGATGCGATGATCGCGTCGATGTCGGGGTTGGGGGTGCCGCGGCGGTCGCCTTCGGCGTAGACATACCAGCCCTTGCCGGTCTTCTGACCGAACCAGCCGTTTTCGCAGATGCGGTCGGCGATGGTGCCGTTGTAGCGGTCCTGGTTGTTGCGTTTGGCGGCGTTGTTCTTGCGGTTGGACCAGCCGATGTCGAGGCCCGCCAGGTCGCCCATGGCGTGGATGCCCATGGGGTAGCCGAACTTCACCAGGGCGGCGTCGATCGCGTAGGGCGAGGCGCCGTCTTCGACCATGAAGGCGGCCGCGCTCATGTATTTGGCAAGGATGCGGTTGCCGATGAAGCCATCACACAGGCCGGCGCGCACGGGGACCTTTTTCATCGCCTTGGCAAGGGCGAAGCCGGTGGCGATGGCGTCATCCGCCGCTTTGGTCGGGATGACGATTTCGAGAAGCCGCATGATGTTGGCGGGCGAGAAGAAATGCAGGCCGATCACGCTTTCGGGGCGCGCGGTGGCCGAGGCGATTTCGTCGATGTTGAGATAGGAGGTGTTGGAGGCCAGCACGGCACCGGGTTTAGCGACCTTGTCCAGCGTGCTGAAAACTTCCCTTTTAACGTCCATGTTCTCGAACACGGCCTCGATGATCAGATCAGCGTCGGACAGGTCGGTGTAGTTGGTCGATGGCGTGTAACGGTCCATGATGGCCGTCTTTTGCGCCTCGGTTTTGCGACCTTTGGTGACGTCGCGGTCATAGACCTTTTCGACATTCTTCTGGCCGTTTGCGATCGCCTCGGCGTTGCGTTCGACCATGGTGACCTCTAGGCCTGCGTTCAGCGCGGCGACGGTAATGCCCGCGCCCATGGTGCCGCCGCCGATGACACCGATCTTGTTGAGCGGGCGGGGTTGCGCGCGACCGTTTTCGGGGACCTTGGCGGATGCGCGTTCGGCAAAGAAGGCGTGGTTGAGGCCCTGTTGCTGCGGCGTGCCGAGGCAGGACATGAATGCGTCACGCTCGAAGATCGAGGCGTCATGCAGACTGTGTGACAGGGAATACTCCATGCTGTCGACCATCTTGGCCGGGGCATAGAGACCGCGGGCTTTCTTGACGATTCCGTCACGAGCGGCTTGCAGCGCGGTGGCGTTCTCTTCCTCCGTGCCGAGACCTTCGGTGCGGTCGGAGGTTTTGCGAGGTCCAGCGCCCTCGGCGATGAGTTCACGCGCGAAGGTTTTGGCGTCGTCCAGCAGGTCGGTTTCTGCGAGCCGGTCGAGGATGCCAAGTTCGAGCGCTTCGGGGGCGCCGACCTGACGACCCGAGACCATGATGTCGAGCGCCTTGCCGATACCCGCGATGCGGGGCAGGCGGATGGTGCCACCGGCGCCGGGCATGACACCGATCAGAACCTCGGGAAGACCGACGCGGCCTTTGGGGTCGGCAATGCGGTAATGCGCGCCAAGCGAGATTTCCAGACCGCCGCCGAGGGCGGTGCCGTGGATGGCGGCGATCACGGGTTTGGTGGTTTCTTCGATCCGGGTGCAGACCTCGAACAGGGCCGGGGGTTGCGGCGGTTTGCCGAACTCGCGAATGTCGGCGCCCGCCGGGTAGGTGCGGCCCTCGCCGATGATGATCGCTGCCTTGATGGCATCGTCGGCGTCGATTTGTTCCATCGCGGCAACGAGACCCTGGCGCACGGCGGTGCCAAGCGCGTTGACCGGCGGATTGTTGACGGTGACCACGGCAATTTCGCCGTCGCGGGTAAGGGTGACCTGTTCGCTCATGTTTCATGTCCTCGCGGGATGTCTCTTGGATGCATATTGCCGGTATTGCCCGATTCTGGGCAACCGGCAGCAGGGGGGTCGCGCCGTGACGTAACAAGGATTGACGTGGCGTTACAAGCGGGCGCGAAAATGTTTCGTGTTGAAACGTATCAGTCGGAAAGGCCGGGTTGGTCCAAGAGGTGGCGACCGTCGCGATCTTCGACTTCGATCACCCAGAGGTCGGGATCGAAGCTGCGTTGCTTGGTAATGGAAGCGTCGACATCTGGTTCCGGGCCTTCGGCCAGCAGGTCCCATTTGCGAGCGCCGGTCATCAGATCGAACGTGCGGTGGAATGCCTTGGCCTGGCCGTCGAGCGTGTTGAGTTTCACCAGAACCGCGCCCGCCGTGTCGTCGCCATGGGAGGTGACAAAAGCCGGGATGTCGAAGAGGCGCAGGCGAGTGAGGTAGGCCTTGACCCAGAATTCGGCGGTGAGGCGGGTCATGCGGGTGTCGGAGCGGGGGCCAGCCCCGTCGTCCATTGGTCGCTCGGACCAATGGCGCAACCAAGGACGACCCCCGGAGTATTTGCGCAAAGAAAGAGGGGCAGGTCAGTTTCCATCTTTGAAATCGAGACCCATTTCCGAGTAGCGTTCTTTCTCTTCCAGCCAGTTGGGTCGCACCTTGACCTGTAGGAAGAGGTGGATGCGGCGGCCGAGGAATTCTTCGAGCTCTTCGCGGGCGAGTTTCGAGATCGCCTTGATGGTTTCGCCCTTTTTGCCCAGCACGATGCCCTTGTGGCCGTCACGCATGACATAAATGATCTGTTCGATCCGGGCCGAACCGTCCTTGCGTTCATCCCAGCTCTCGGTTTCCACCGTGAGCTGGTAGGGCAGTTCCTGGTGCAGGCGGAGGGTCAGTTTTTCGCGGGTGATCTCGGCGGCGAGCATGCGCATCGGCAGGTCGGCGATCTGGTCCTCGGGGTAGAGCCAGGGGCCCTCGGGCAGGTTTTCGGCGAGCCAGTGGCGCAGGGCGTTCGTGCCGTGGCCTTTCTCGGCCGAGATCATGAAGGTTTCGGCGAAAGCGTAGCGCTCGTTTAGGTCCTGGGTGAGTTTGAGCAGGACCGGGGCCTCGACCTTGTCGATCTTGTTGATGGCAAGGGCGATCTTGCGGCCTTTGGGCAGATCGGCGAGGCCGTCGAGGATGGTTTCGACGCCGGGGGTGATGCCGCGATGAGCCTCGACCAGCAAAACGATGATGTCGGCATCAGCCGCCCCGCCCCAGGCGGCAGCAACCATGGCGCGGTCCAGCCGGCGGCGCGGTCGGAACAGGCCGGGCGTGTCGACGAAGACGAGTTGGGCTTCACCTTCGAGCGCGACACCACGGATGCGGGCGCGGGTGGTCTGGACCTTGTGGGTGACAATTGAAACCTTGGCGCCCACCATGTGGTTGGTGAGCGTCGATTTGCCGGCGTTGGGCTCTCCGATCAGGGCGACGAAGCCGCATTTGGTGGTCATGGAAGCGTGATCCTTGATGTCATGGGCGGGGGATAGCGGATGCGGGGCGATTTGGCGAGTCCGGTTGATTGCGGCGCTGGACCGGGAGAGAGTGGGGGCAAGCGCGAGGAGGAAATCATGACGACACCGGAAGAGAGACTGGCGGAAATGGGACTGGTGCTGCCACCGCCGGTTCAATTGCCCGCGGAGTTGAACCTGCCGTTTTCGATGGTGAACCGGCGCGGCGACCGGGTGCTGATCTCGGGGCACCCGAGGCATGATGCGAGCGGTGCGATCACCGGGCCCTATGGCCGGGTGGGGCAGGAGCTGACGCTTGAAGAGGCGCAGGCGGCGGCGCGTGAGATCGGGCTGTCGGTGCTGGCGCATCTCAAGGTCGAGCTGGGGGAGCTGAGCCGGATCTCCGGTTGGACGCGTGTGTTCGGCATGGTGAGTTCGGCACCGGACTTTTCGGACCAGCACCTGGTGATCAATGGGTTTTCCGATCTGATCCTGAACGTTTTCGGACCGGAGGTAGGGCGGCATGCGCGGTCAGCGATCGGGGTTGCGGCATTGCCGATGAATTTTGCCATCGAGATCGAGGGCGAGGTTGTACTTGGGTGATGCAGGCTTACGCAAAGAAATAGCGGCAGCCCCGGGGAAAGGCTGCCGCGAATAGTGCTGAAAACGACCATTGAGAATTGCGCAGACCCTAGCCGATGGATGTGACAGGTGTGCGACGGTATTCGGGGCGCCCGCGATACTTGCGACGCAACGGCACAAGGGGCGGGGGGTTTACTCGGGTCCGGCGCGCCCGTCTACTCGTGGCAAGGCGCGACGAGAGGAGAGGGTCGACATGGAAATGAACCTGGGAATTCGCGAGGAGCACGAGGCGCTTCTTGACCAAGTCCGCGAGATGATCCGTGACGAGATCATGCCGATGGAAGAGGAATATCACAAGGAGGTCCACACCGGCAGTCCCTGGGTATTCACCGAACGTCAGACCGAAATCCTGGAGGGGTTGAAGGCCAAGGCCAAGGCCAAGGGGCTGTGGAATTTCTGGCTGACCGACAGCGAGCGCGGGTTTGGCCTGAGCACGGTGGAATATGCCTATTTTGCTGAGGAGATGGGCAAGACGCCGCTGGGGGCCGAGGTGTTCAACTGTGCCGCGCCTGATACCGGGAACATGGAAGTTCTGGAGCGCTACGGCTCCGACTGGATGAAGGAAAAGTGGCTGACGCCGCTATTGCAGGGTGAGATTCGGTCGGCCTATTTGATGACCGAACCCCAAGTGGCAAGTTCGGACGCGACCAATATCGAGATGTCCTGTGTCCGTGATGGCGACGATTACGTGTTGAACGGCGAAAAATGGTGGTCATCGGGCGCAGGCGATCCGCGCTGCAAGATCTATATAACCATGGTCAAGACCGGTAATGACGACGCGCCGAAACATGCGCAGCATTCGATGATCCTGGTGCCTGCGGGGACGGAGGGGATCGAAATTCTGCGCCCGATGCAGGTTTATGGCCATGAAGACGCACCGCACGGGCATATGCACATTCGGTTCACCAATGTGCGGGTGCCGGCCGATCACATGATCCTGGGCGAGGGTCGCGGCTTTGAGATTGCCCAGGGGCGGCTTGGGCCGGGGCGGATCCACCACTGCATGCGCGCCATCGGACAGGCCGAGGCTGCGCTGGAACGGATGTGCCGCCGGTCGCTGGAGCGCGAGGCCTTTGGCAAGCCGATTGCGCATCTGGGGGCCAACTATGACATCATCGCCAATGCCCGGATGGAGATCGAGCAGGCGCGGCTTTTGTGCCTCAAGGCAGCCTGGATGATGGATCAGGGCGATCCGCGCGCAGCCTATCCGTGGATTTCGATGATCAAGGTGGTAGCGCCGCTGACCGCGCTTCAGGTGTTGGACGATTCGATCCAGATGCATGGCGCAGGCGGGATCAGCCAGGACACGCCGATGGCGATTGCCTGGACCCAGCTTCGGACGTTGCGCTTTGCCGATGGACCTGACGCGGTGCACCGACGGACCGTGGGTCGCAAGGAGCTGCGCAAGTATACCCAGCAGAAGGTGTAGGGTTCGAAAGGCTGAAGCCCACCTTGAGAAAAGCGAAACGGCGCCCCGAGCAGTGGGCGCCGTTTCTTTTTCCGGGTAACCGGGCGCTTAGCCGTTGGCGGCACGCGTGTCCGGGCGGAAGGAGATCGAGTCGGCTGCCTTGAACCGGCCACCTTCGAGTTTTTCGATCTTGCCTTCGCGTAGCAGTTGACCGAACGAGCGCAGACCGTCCTCGCGCGAGAAGTCCTCGGGCTCGACCTGGCGAATCTGGGTCATCAGCTGCGGACGCGAGAACTGCTCCTGGCCTTCGACGAAGGACAGGTAGGCCGCCGCTGCTTCGAGCAGTTCGGGAAGGGTGTTCGCACCGACATCCTCGGCATATTCGGCAAAATCGCTTCCGGCATCTGTATCAGCGGCCACTTCGGGGCGCTGCATGGCAACGCGGCGCGGGCGGATCGGCTGGCTCGGGTGCTCTTCATCGACGTCGACACGCTGTTCGGCAACAAGCTTGAGCGGGGCCGGGCGCCGGGTTTCCGGGCGACGGGTGTGCGGACGTGTCTGGGCACCATCCGGACGGCGCGGACGCACCACGCTGGCCAGATCGTCGCGGTAAACCTCGGTATCAAGGCCCTCGCCCTTGAGGTTGCCTCCGGCGTTTTCCTCGGCCTTTGCGGCGGCCACGGCGGCACGAAGATGGGCGATGGCGTTGCGACGCCCCTTGCCGGTCTCTTCGTCCATCTGGTTTGCCGCTTTGTCGAACATGCGGGCCATGTCGTCGTCGGCGTCTTCGGAAAACCGGGTCGTGACCCGTTCTGTTTCGGGTTTCGGCGCATCGTCGGCGACTTCGTCGTCAACTTCGGCGAAAATCGAATCCTTGCCTGCTGCGTCGAAATCATCGTCGCTGGCATAAGCCGACAGATCGACCGGACCATCCGGGTCTTCTGAAGTGTCGAAGGCGTTTTCATCCTCGTCTTCGAACTGCGCTAGAGTCTCTTCAAGAGCGTCTTCAACTTGGGTCTCGACATCATCGGTCGCAACGATCATCTCGTCCAGGTCATCCTGGTTTGCGTCGGTCACGCCGTCGAGCTCGGCCTCGACCGCTGCCAATTCGCGCAGCAGATCGGCCTCTTCATCTGCAGAAAGGCTGGAATCGGATGCGGCTTCGTCCGCGTCGTCAAACGCCGTGTATTCATCGCCGCTGACGTCTTCGTCGAGAGTTCCTGCCGCCACGGCGGCTTCGAAATCGGCGCGCTTCATCTTGATGACACGGGCGCGCACGGGGGCGTCCTGTTCCGCGGCTTCGTTGGCCGCGTCTTCGACCGCTTCGTCGACGATATCTTCACCCGACGCGATGTCTTCGTCGGCAGGCTCACTGTTAAAGGCCGCGTCGCCGGTTTCTACGTCGGCGCTTTCGTCCTCGGCTTCAACGCCGAAACGGTCGAGTAACGCCGAGATCTCGTCATTAACTTCTTCGGAGATGTCTTCTTCGTAGGCGTCTTCTTCGTAAGCGTATTCTTGTTCGCCCCAACCGGCGTCAGGTTCTGCCAGAGCTTCGTCCTTAGTATCGTCGAGAGCGTCGACCGGGGTTTCTTCTTTCTGTTTGACGTCGAGCTGTGCCTCTTCGGCTTCAACACGGGCGGGTTCGGAGGCCAGTTCGGCCTCGTCGTCGATGGCCAGGGCAGCTTCGATGTCTTCATGGGCATCGGCGAGGAAATCCTCGGCGTGCTCATCTTCAGAGAAGCCGGTTTCCTCGTCTTCCCCGGATGTCGGTTCGTCCTGATCGACGACGGCGCGAATGCGCTGGAGCTTGGCAGCAACGCTGGAAATGTCAGATTGCCCGGTTTCAGCAGGAGCGGTGGCCGGGCCATCGAAGAAGGCGGCGGCATCTTCGGGCGACCAGGTGTCGACCTCGACTTCGCCCGCGGGGGCGATGACGGCTTCGGCAACGGTTTCTACCGGTTGCACAGTTTCGGCAGGTAGTGCGTCGCTGACGGCAAAACCTTCCTCGATTGCGTCAATTGTGTCGTCTGCAGCGACGATTTCTTCCGCCGCTTCGTCTGTCACGGTTCTCTCGGCCTCAGTAAAGGCCGGGGTTTCGACGTGGGAGTCGGCGGGCGCTTCGGGGGCAGCCTCTTCGATTTGCACAGAGTCGGTGGCGAGTTCCTGCTTCGGCTCTTCCGCCGCTGCCGCGGGCTCTTCACGTGGCTCGTCCGCGGCGCGGGCGGCAACCGGGAGAATCGTTCCGGGGTCGGCGCGCAACACGATGTTTTTGTTGTCTACCTCAACCTCGGCTTCGACCCGGCGGGCGATCTCGCGTTCTGCGATCCGTGCCAGTTCTTCTGCATCGGGGGTTGGCGGCTCGGCGCCAAAATACCGGTCATTTGCAGAAAGCCGCTGAAAATACTCGGCAATGCGCGTCATCGTGCCAAAGGAGTCCTCAAACCCCTCAAGCGTGCACGAGAAGGTGCCGTAGGAGACTGTCAGAATTTTATTCGTATTAACCATGGGATTGCTCGCCAATCAGTTACGGATTTGGTTAAACTTGTAGCATCTGCACCTCGTCCAAACCGGCCCGAATCTGCGATGTTTACCGTATCATTTCGTGACATAAATGTGATCTGTTTCCTGAGCGGGCACAAATAGATGATAGCAACGACGATTGTTCACGATTCTCGGCCAGTCCTTCTAGTAGGAGGGGCAAAGGTGAAAAAAAAGCTGCTAAGCGCCGCGATTGTTGACGGTACCCGGATAGTGGCCGCGGATGGGGCGGCAAACCGGTTGATCAAGCGGGGCGTTCTGCCCGACGCGGTGATCGGGGATATGGATTCATTGTCCAGCGCGGCTCGGGAGGTTTTACCCGAGGGGCGCATTCACCGGATAGAAGAACAGGACAGCACCGATTTCGAGAAATGCCTGAGCCGGATCGAGGCGCCATTGGTAGTGGCGTTGGGGTTTTCCGGCGGGCGGTTGGATCATCAGCTGGCGGTGCTGCATGGGATGATGCGTTACGCGGATCGGCCCTGCCTGCTGGTGGGCAAGCGAGAGGTGGTGTTCCTGGCACCGCCGCGCATTGAGGTTGGATTACCTGCGGGGTGCCGGGTGTCGCTGTTTCCGATGGCTCCGGTAGGGGCGCGGTCCGAGGGGCTGGCCTGGCCGCTGGATGGATTGGATTTTGAACCGGGTCGGCAGATTGGCACGTCGAACCGGGTCGCCGGGGAGGGCGGCGAGGTTGCCGTTCGGATCGAGGTCGAAAGCCCGTCGATGATGGTCATTCTGCCGGTTGCATGTTTTGCCGCGGTGCGGACGGTTCTGCGCGATCCGGGGCTGGCGCGCTGGGCTGCTCCTCGGCCCGACCCTCGGTAAGGACTATATAGAGTCCGGCGGCCATAGTGATCAGGATGCCCGACATGGCCATGGTGCCGGGCCAGTCGGCAAACACCATCCAGCCCAGAAGGGCGGCCATGGGGATTTCGATATATTGAAGCGGGGCCAGAGTGGCGGCGGGGGCATGGCGCAGAGACATGGTCATCAAAAGGTGCGCCAGGGTGCCCAGTGTGCCGATGGCCAGCAAAAGAGCCCATTCGGTGCTGTTGGGGAAAATGATGTCGAAAAGGCCAAGGGGATTGGGCAACCCAATCAAGAGGAACGGCGCCAGGATCACCATGGCCATCAGCCCACTCGTGGTTTGCAGGCCAAACGGGTCGGTTTCTTTGGCAATCTGGCGGGTCACCAGGATAAAGAAGGCAAAGTTCAGAGCCACGCCAAGCGGCAGCAGCGCGGCCCAGCCAACCGCGGTAAAGCTGGGTTGAACGATTAGCAGCGTACCGGCGAACCCGATCAGGGAGGCGAGGATGCGACGGGTGCCGACCTCTTCGCCTAGCATGCGTTTGCCGAGGACCAGCAGGATGAAGGGCATGACGAAGGATATGGCCACGGCATCGGCGAGCGGCAGGTATTGCAGCGCCGCAATCATAAGTCCGATGCCGAAAATGTGCATGAAGGTGCGTAGGATCACCAACCACAGCACCCGGCCGCGTATCCGCCATGGTCGCCCGGTCAGCGCGATGAAGGGCAGAAGCAGCACCACCTGTACAGCAAAGCGGATGAAGATGAGCTGTCCCAGTGGCACAGATTGGCCAAGGATTTTCGCCACCGCGTCCGCCATGGGGGCGACGATGCAGAAGCCGAGCATCAGCAAGATGCCACAGATGGGGCGGTCACCGATCATGTGGGGCAGGCTAGGCCGGAATAGAGCTTCAATCAACTTAAAGATTTTTTCGCTTAATAAAATACACCTAATAAGAATCTAAGCCGCTCGTATCAGGGGGCCGGGGTCGGACGCCGTTCCAGGCCGCGCTCGCGGGCGAAAACGTACAGGCCGGAGCCGACAATGATCGAGGCGCCAAGGATTGTGAGTCCGTCGGGAATGTCGCTGAACACGTAGTACCCCAAAACTGTGGCCGAGACGATTTCGAGATATTGCAGTGGTGCGATGGTGGCGGCAGGGGCAAAGCGCAGGGCAAAACTGATGAAAAGGTGCGAGATGGTCGAGACGATGCCGACCCCGGCGAGCGTCATAAGGGCGAATTGCGTCGGCCAGACCGGATCGAGCCCAGGCGTGCCGGTGTCGTCGAAAAGCCACAGGAGCGGCATGACAAGGAAAAGTGCGGCGCTGGCGGTCTGGGCCTGAAGCGGGATCGGGTGGACCCGGCCGGCCATCGAACGGGTCATGATCATGTAGAAGGCAAACAGCATGGCGGTGACAAGCGGCAGCAGGGCGACCGGGCCGAGATCTGCAAAGCTAGGCTTGATCACGAACAGAGCGCCGCCGAAGCCAACGATACAGGCAATGATCCGGCGCGGGCCGATCGCCTCGCCCAGGAAAAACCCACCCATCAGGGTCAGGATGAAGGGTTCGACGAAGAAGATGGCGATGGCATTGGCAATCGGCATCGAGCGCAGCGCAAGGAAGAAACAGCCCGTAGCTCCCAGAATCAGCGCTGCGCGCAGGAAATGCAGACCGGCGTCGCGCAGGGACGGCATGACCCGGAAGCCCAGAAGCATCGCCAACGGTACAAGCACCAGGGCCTGTACCCCGAACCGGGCCGAGAGGATCTGTAAAACCGGCACCTCGGCCGGGGTGGCCTTGGCAAAGGCATCCATGATCGGCGCAATAAGCGAAAAGGCAATCATGCAGAGGATGCCAAGGGTGGTGCGGTCGGTCATTTGGGGGTCCTGCTGATTTGCTCATCCGGCTTAAAGCGCGGGAAGCGGCATGTCTTGTTTGTGGGCGACGCATGGGGTTGAGGCTGGCAATTGCGGCCAAACCGGAGCGGGTCGATCACAAAATGCCCTTGTTTTGTCCCCGAAGCCTCCACAAAGTTGTGTGAGTTTGGCGATTGAGCCCCGCACGCTACGTGTGCGCCCGCGTGCGGCATGACGTGTGACCCGGTAACGAGGCAAAACCAGAGCATGACTGACGACATCATTTCATCCGTTATGAAAACGATGGCCGAAGAGGAGGCGGCGACACCGGCGGCCCAGCCCGAGGCCAAGCCGGCGGCGCCTGCCCTGCGCAAGCGGCGCAGTTCGACGGATCCGTCCAAAAACGCGATGCGATGGAATCTGCCCGGGTTTGACGGCAAGGCCAAAGTGACCACCTCATTTGGCGACCTGCCGATCGCGGCCTTGCGCCTGCGCGACCCGGTCAAGACGATTTCGGGCGCCTACATGAAGGTAGAATGGCTGGACCGGATTTACCTGGACGAAGGCTTCCTGAACGGGTTCCAGGATGCCAACCCGGTGCGGTTCCAACGCGGCGCATTGGGGCTGAACGCGCCCTTCGAGGCGGTGACCCTGTCACCGGGGCAAAACGTGGCCTTCAAGCGGGAAGGGGCCAGGACCCGGCCTGTAAAAGCGGGTACCCTGTGCAACCGACCCAACATCGACCGGCTGCTGAGCACCAACGTGACCTATTTCATGTTTCATTGCGGCGAACCTACACTGGTGCAGGTCAATGGCATGTGGTGTGCCGTCGCTCCGTAGGTCCAGATCTTAGATACAGCTCTGCTTGTCTTTGGACGCATAAGTGCGGTGTGATGGTGCCGCGTCTTTAACCGCTTGCGGCTTACCCCGCAAATCCACTTGTCACAAACCTGCTCCGATCAGGTTGCTCCCGGTAAGGCCGCTTTCGCGGACAACGATTCCCTAAAATCTCTGTTCCTAAAATCCCTGTTGGTGCAGGGGTAGGCCCGCGAATTCGCAGCCCAAACTTTCGCGTTCCTGCCGAAGGAAGGGTAAGCTATTGGCGTCATTTCCTGAAAGCCATGTCCTAGCAGTTGGGGACGTTGACCGCCAAACCGCCCAGCGACGTTTCCTTGTAGTGTTCGTGCATGTCTGCGCCGGTCTGGCGCATGGTTTCGATGCAAGCATCGAGCGGAATAAGGTGTGTGCCATCACCACGCAGCGCCAGCGAGGCCGCCGACACCGCCTTGATTGCGCCCAGCCCGTTGCGTTCGATGCAAGGTACCTGGACCAGCCCGTTGACCGGGTCGCAGGTCATGCCGAGATGGTGCTCAAGCGCGATCTCGGCGGCGTTTTCCACCTGTTCCGGGGTGCCCCCCATGACGGCCGCAAGCCCGGCCGCCGCCATGGCAGAGGCCGAGCCGACCTCGGCCTGGCAACCCGCTTCGGCACCGGAAATCGAGGCGTTGAACTTGACCAGCCCGCCAATTGCGGCGGCGGTCAACAGGAAATCCTCGATCTTCGAAGGCACGGCCCCGGGCACATGATCAAGCCAATAGCGTAGAACGGCGGGCATGACGCCAGCCGCGCCGTTGGTGGGGGCAGTGACGACCTGCCCGCCGGCAGCGTTTTCCTCGTTCACCGCCATGGCATAGGCGGAAATCCAGTCGTTGATCGTGTGGGGGGCATTGAGGTTCATGCCGCGTTCGGCCTCGAGCTGATCGCGAATCGACTTGGCGCGGCGTTTGACCTGCAGCCCGCCGGGTAATTCGCCATCGGTGGCAAGCCCGCGTTCGATACAGGCGTTCATCACCTCCCAGAGCCGGGCGGTGCCGGAGGCAAAGGATTGCGGACAGCCATGGGCGATTTCGTTTTCGCGCTTCATCTCGGCAATGGATTTGCCCGAGTGTTCGGCCATTTCCAGCATCTCGGCGGCGGATTTGAACGGATAGGGCACGGGGGTGCCGTCATCGGTGTCTTTGCCATCGGCCAATTCCTGTTCGGTCAGGACAAAGCCACCGCCGATCGAGTAATAGGTTTCCTGAAGGATTACGTCACCCTGAGCGTCCGTCGCCATAAGGATCATGCCGTTGGCGTGGCCAGGCAGGGCCGGCCCGTAGTCGAAAATCAGGTCGTCCTTGGGGGTGAAGCGCAACTCGGGCAGGCCGGGCGGGGTGACGCGACCGGTTTCGCGGATCGCATCGAGCGTCTCTTCGGCCTTGTCGTGATCATAGCTGTCGGGTTCAAAACCCGCGAGGCCAAGGATTGTGGCCCGATCGGTTGCGTGGCCGACGCCGGTGAAGGCGAGGCTACCATGGAGTGAGCCGCGCAGACCGGCAAATTCGAAAGGCGAAGCGCGCATCAGGTCGAGGAACCGTGCGGCAGCCACCATTGGCCCCATCGTGTGGGACGAGGACGGGCCGACGCCGACCTTGAACATGTCAAATACCGAGAGGAACATCTTAGGTCGCGCTTCCTTCTGGCGGGTTGGCGTGCTGCGGTGCGGTGAACGGTGTCAGGCCAAGGCCTTCGGTCGAGATTGCCCGTTTGACGCTGTCACGCTGTTCGATACGCGCCGCAAGAGCGTGCAAATGCGGCGTGCGGGTGATGTCGAACCAGTCGGTGTCACCCTTCGGGTAAAGTGCCATCCAGCGCATCAGGCAGGGGATGTAGAGGTCAAGCGCGCTGACCGGGATGGAGTTGAAGAAGGGCGGGGCCTGGCCTGCCAGGTTGTCGAGCTTGGCGAGATGGGTTTTCAGGTTGGCCTGGGTCTGGCGGCGCAGGGCCTGCTGCAGGGCCGTGTCGGGACCGATGTATTTGTCGGCATAGAACAGCATCCGCATTGCCGTGTGCAGGGTGTTCGAGGTGAAGAACAGCCATTTCAGGAAGCCAGCCCGCTCGGGTCCGTCCGGTGCCGGGGCCAGCGCACCGTGAATGTCGGCCAGCCATAGCAGGATCGCTCCGGTTTCGAAGATCGGACCTTCGGGGGTTTCCAGCGTCGGGATCAATCCGTTTGGGTTGAGCTTGAGGTAGTCCGCGGCGTGTTGTGCCCCGGCCGCACGGTCGACCAGCACCGTCTCATAGGACAGGCCCAGCTCTTCCAGCGCCAGTCGCACGATCAGCGAGGCGTTGTCGGGGGCATAGTGCAGGCGATAGGGCGATGGCATGGTCGTGGTTTCGGTTCATGATGGAAAGTTTCCTATCGGAAACACAACTGATCCCGACTCTGCAAGGAGAAATCGGCAGGCTGCGCTGTTTTCTCACTTCAAAACTTTAGCGGCGCATCCGGGGAAGGGCGCGCCACCTGTTGAGTTTGATGGTTGTCGCGGCTCAGGCCACTTGGGGTTTCGGTGTGGACGGGCGTGTCCGCTTGCGGCGTGATATGGCGCGGCCATCGCGCATGTTCAGCGCCATCAGGGTGAAGTTCGTGGCCCCGGCAATTAGTTCAAGCGCCTGAACGGTATAGAACAGGGTGTCGAACTGCCCGGCCCCTGCGCGAAAGGCAAGAAAGACCGCGCTGGGCAGCAGGATCAGCAGACCGTTGGCGGCGATGAAGCCCATACGGCGTTTCTTGCGGGCGACGGCGGGCAGCCGCCAACCGCGACCCAGCGAATTGCCGGTTGCCCCGGCGGTGGCGATGCTTGGGATCAAGAGGCCCATGCCGTAGACGATGAGCCATTTGACGCTGGCGACGGTTTGGTGGCTGGCAAAAAGCTCGGTCGCCAAGGTGGACACCCAGAACGTGGCAATCAGGAGCATGGCAAGCGCGGCGGTGGCGATGTGGATGGTCAGTTTCATGGCGAATCTCCATTTAAATAGCGTGCTATGTAATTAGCTCTTGAATAGCATGCTATGCAAGTGTTTTCTGTCCCCATGACCTGGAACAAGAACAATTCGGCCGGATACCTGGCCAATCACATGGCCCGGCTGTTTGCGGCTGGGTTGACCCGGCGGATTAGCCCGCTTGGGATCGCGCCGGCGCAATTCATGATCCTTCTGGAATTATGGGACGAGGATGGGTTGACCCAGCGCGACCTTGTCGACCGGCTGGACCTGGAACAGGCAACGGTGGCCAATACCCTGTCGCGGATGGAACGCGACGGGCTGATCACGCGGCGGGCCAGCCCGAACGACGGGCGTGCCCGGATTGTCGAGCTAACCCAGGCGTCGAAAGAGATGCGCGAAGAGGCGACCCAGGCGGCAATGGCGCAGAACCGCGCGGCCCTGTCAGGGTTGACCGTGGAGGAACAAGCGCAGCTTGTCGGGTTGATGCAGCGGGTGATCGACGGGATGCGGCGCGGGTAGAGTGCGATACCAAAACGCGACGGAATTGCCTCTCGCCGGGGAAGGATAACTCTCATATAACAACTTCGGGGACTGATGACGGAGTGCTGCCAATGAGCGGGGAACTTTCACCGATCGACAAGGCCAAGTTCGTGGCCGCGAAACGCGCCGCCGAGATGGTTGAAGACGGGATGCGTGTCGGGCTGGGCACGGGAAGCACCGCCGCGTGGCTGGTGCGCTGCCTGGGCGAGATGGTGCGCGAGGACGGGTTGAAGATCCACGGGGTGCCGACCTCGACCCGCACGGCGGAATTGGCGCGGGATGTGGGAATCGAGGTGATCTCGCTGGATGAGGCCAAGTGGCTGGACCTGACCATTGATGGCGCGGACGAGTTTGATCACGAGCTCAACCTGATCAAAGGCGGTGGCGGCGCGTTGCTGCAGGAAAAGATCGTGGCGACGGCGAGCGACCAGATGGTGGTGATCACCGATGCCAGCAAGGAGGTCGAGTCGCTGGGGGCGTTCCCGCTTCCGGTCGAGGTGATCCCGTTTGGCTGGCAGACGACGAAGGCGTTAATCGAAGAGACGCTGATCTCGATGGACGTCTTAGGGCGGCAAACCTCGCTTAGGATGAACGGGGCAGTGCCCTATGTGACGGACGAGGGCAATCACATCGTTGATCTGCATCTGAACCGGATCGGCCATGCACGGCAATTGGCGATGGTGCTGAACCAGATGCCGGGTGTGGTGGAAAATGGTTTGTTCATCGACATTTGCGACCGGGTGGTGATCGGCCACGGTGATGGCCGCGTTGTGGTGCGAGACATCAACGAAGGTACCCAGGAAGAAGACCGGCTGGATTTTGTCGAGGATGACAATCTTTTTACCGACTTGATGGAGTAAGTGAGCAAGGCTTTTCGAAAAGCCTTGGGAACGCATTTTCGAAAATGCGTTGAAAAGCGGCTTGGAAGCCGCTTGGGCAAGCCGTTTCGAAACGGCTTTTACCCCAGCCACGATTGTGGGATACCGCCTGAAGGATTGAAACGGGATAGCTGATCCATGAGCAATTTTGACTATGATCTCTTTGTAATAGGCGGCGGGTCCGGCGGTGTGCGCGCGGCGCGCGTTGCGGCGGGCGAGACCGGCGCCAAGGTCGCGCTGGCCGAGGAGAGCCGGTATGGTGGCACCTGCGTGATCCGGGGCTGCGTTCCCAAGAAGCTGATGGTGTTCGCCAGCGAATACGCGCCGGCGATGGAAGATGCCAAGGCCTATGGTTGGAACATAGAGGCGGGCGATTTCGAGTGGCCGCGGTTCCGCGGTGCACTTGAGGCCGAGCTGGACCGGCTGGAAGGGATTTACCGCAAGTTGCTGGCGGGTAGCGGGGTCGAGACGTTTGATGCGCGCGCCAAGGTGGTCGACGCGCATACGGTGGAACTCGCAACCGGCGAGCGCAAGACAGCCAAGCATATCCTGCTGGCGATGGGTGGGCGTCCGATCAAGCCGGGCACACCGGGCGAGGAGCATGCGATTACCTCGAACGACATTTTCCACTTGGATAAGTTGCCCAAGTCGATCCTGATCGTTGGCGGCGGCTATATCGCCTGCGAATTTGCCGGGATTATGAACGGGCTGGGCGTTGAAACCACGCAATACTATCGCGGGGCGCAGATCCTGCGGGGCTTTGACGAGGAAGCGCGCGGGCTGGTCAGCGAAGAGATGATCCAGAACGGGGTCGAGCTGCATCTTGGCACCAACGTGATCGAGATGGAGAAAACCGGGAGCGGCATCCATGTGAAGGCCACCAATGGCGACAAGCGCGATTTCGACGTGGTGATGTTTGCCACCGGCCGCCATCCCAATACCGAGGACATGGGCCTTGAAGAGGTCGGCGTGAAGCTCGGCCGCAAGGGCGAGGTTCTGGTCGATGACTATGGCCAGACCGATGTGCCCAGCATCTATGCGGTGGGCGATGTGACCGACAGGGTCAACCTGACCCCGGTGGCGATCCGCGAGGGCATGGCCTTTGTCGAAACCGTATTCAAAGGCAATCCGACGAAGCCTGATCATGAATTGATCCCGACCGCGATCTTTACCCAGCCCGAGATGGGCACGGTGGGGCTGAGCGAGGAAGAGGCGCGTGATCATGGGCCGATTGAGGTTTACGCGACCTCGTTCCGGCCTATGCAGACGCTGTTTGCGGGCCGCGAGGCGCGGGTGCTGATGAAGCTGATTGTTTGTGCCGCGACGCGCAAGGTTCTGGGCTGTCACATCGTGGCACCGGGCGCGGGCGAGATGATCCAATTGGCGGGCATTGCCATTAAGATGGGCGCCACCAAGGAGGATTTCGACCGCACGGTGGCGGTACACCCGACGATGAGCGAAGAGATCGTGACGATGAAAACCCCCACGCGGGTGGTGGAATAGGTGCGCGTAAGCGTGTGAAAGGTTGATTTTTCGGGGCCAAAGGCACAGGTAGTGTGGCACCGGACGAAAAGAGAGGATGGCTTTGGATGGCTGGAAATTCGGGCGGCCCTTGGGGCGGCGGCGGAAATAATGGCGGCGGCGGTGACGACGACCGCGACAACCGGGGCGGTGGACGCCGTCCGGGCGATGACGGGCCGCAGATCCCCGAAATCGAAGAGCTTATGAAAAAGGGCCAGGAGCAGCTGAAAGTGCTCATGGGTGGCCGTGGCGGAGACGGCGCGCGTCGCAATGGCGGCGGTGGCGGTGGTCAGGGCGGCAATGGCCCGGGCCTGACACGCGGCACGGTTCTGCTTGGTGTTCTGGCGGCGGTGGCCTTGTGGGCCTATGCCAGCTTTTACACAGTGAAGCCGGAAGAACAGTCGATCGAGCTGTTCCTGGGTGAGTATTCCGACACCGGCAATCCGGGTCTGAACTTTGCCCCTTGGCCGGTGATGACTTATGAAATTCTGCCGGTCACGCGAGAGCAGACCGAGAATATCGGCACCGGTGAGACCTATGGTGACACCGGCCTGATGTTGACCGGGGACGAGAACATCGTCGATATCGACTTCCAGGTGGTTTGGAACATCAAGAGCCCCAAGGATTTCCTGTTCAATCTGCGTGATCACCGCGCCACGATCCGTGCAGTGAGTGAATCGGCGATGCGTGAGATCATTGCGCAGTCCGAACTGGCGCCGATCCTGAACCGGGATCGTGGCAGCATCACCGAACGTCTGCAGGAACTGATCCAGTCAACACTGGACAGCTACGGCGCGGGTGTGAACATCGTCCGGGTCAACTTTGACAAGGCCGATCCGCCCGACAAGGTGATCGGCGCCTTCCTCAAGGTGCAATCGGCCGAGCAGGAACGCGACCGGCTGGAAAAACAGGCCGACGCCTATGCCAACCAGATTCTGGCCGCCGCGCGTGGTGAAAGCGCGCAGGTGCTGGAAGTGGCCGAGGGCTATCGCGCCCAGGTCGTGAACGAGGCCGAAGGCGAAGCCAGCCGCTTCAAGGCGGTTCTGGCCGAGTACCAGAAAGCCCCGGAAGTGACCCGCAAGCGCCTCTACCTGGAAACCATGGAAGAGGTTCTGGGCCAGGTCGACAAGATCATCATCGATGAGAAGTCGGGCGGTTCGGGCGTGGTGCCTTACCTGCCGCTCAACGAGCTGCGCAAACCCCAGGCCGGAGGGAACAACTGATGCGGAAATCGACTTATATCCTGCCAGTGATTGTTCTGGCTGTCGTGGCGGTTCTGTCCTCGGTGTTCATCGTGGACGAGCGTGAAAAGGTGCTGGTGCTGCAATTCGGTAAAGTGGTCTCGACCAAGGATGAACCGGGATTGGCGTTCAAGATCCCGTTGATCCAGGAAGTGGCGCGTTACGACGACCGCATCCTCAGCCGCGATGTGCCGCCGCTTCAGGTGACCCCGTCGGATGATCGGCGTCTCGAGGTTGACGCCTTTGCCCGTTACCGGATTGCCGACGTGAACCAGTTCCGGCTGGCCACCGGTGCGGCCGGTGAAAACGCCCTTGAGGTGGCCGGACGGCGGCTTGATTCGATACTGCGCTCGAAAACCCGGGAAGTTCTGGGTGGGGTGTCGTCAAACGATATCCTGTCGAGCGACCGGGCGACGCTGATGCTGCGTATTCGCAATGGCGCCATTTCCGAGACGCGGACGCTGGGTCTGGAGATCATTGACGTGCGTCTGAAACGTACCGACCTGCCCGAGGCCAACAAGGAAGCAACCTATGCCCGGATGGAAGCCGAACGGGAACGTGAGGCCGCCGACGAGGTGGCGCGCGGTAAGGAAGCGGCCCAGCGCGTTCGCGCCCAAGCCGACCGGACCCAGGTCGAGATCGTGTCGGAAGCCAGGAAACAGTCCGAGATCATCCGTGGTGAGGCCGACGCCAAGCGCAACGCCATTTTTGCCGAGGCCTTTGGCGCGGATCAGGAATTCTTTGAATTCTACCGGTCGCTGAATGCCTATCGCGGCGCGTTGAAGGGCGGCAACACCTCCATGGTGATGTCACCCGACAGTGAGTTCTTCGACTATCTCAAGTCCGACAAGGTCGAATGATCGTCGGAACTGCACTTCTGGCCCTTGGGCTGGTACTGATCGTGGAGGGGCTGGTCTATGCGCTGGCCCCTTCGCTTGTTGAAGAGATGCTTGAAGCGCTGAAACAGATTCCGCCCGAGGCGCGGCGCATCGTCGGTCTGCTGGCGTTGGTGATCGGGGTGCTGCTGGTGTGGATTGCCAAGACGGTCGGGGCGTAAGTCAAACCGGTTGCAACGGTTGCCAGCGCAGAAAATGGCGAGGCTGCACTGTTCATTCTTCCAACATCCTGACAGAGTTTGCGCTGAACGAGCGCGCATTCTGCATGGCGTGCGGGTCGCTGAGCAAAAATCCCCAAAAGGATCCGATCATGAACGATGTTGTGAACCCCGACACCTATGAAAGACTCGCGATTTCCGAGCGAGACAACGGTCTTTATGTTGTGACATTGAATCGTCCGGAAAAGCGCAACGCGCTGGACGTGGCGACGGTTGAAGAGCTTATCCGTTTTTTCAGCGGTGCGCGTCTGGCGGGGGTCAAGGCGGTTGTGCTGGCTGGTGCGGGGGAGCATTTCTGCGCCGGGTTGGACCTGATCGAGCATTGGAAGGCTGATCGCAGCCCGGATGATTTTATGCATGTCTGCCTGCGCTGGCACGAGGCATTCAACAAGATGGAATATGGCGGAGTGCCGATCATCGCGGCCTTGCAGGGGGCGGTCGTGGGCGGGGGGCTGGAGCTTGCCAGCGCGGCCCATGTGCGGGTGATGGATCCGGGCACCTATTTCGCCTTGCCCGAGGGTCAGCGGGGTATCTTTACCGGCGGCGGCGCGACGATCCGGGTGTCGGACATGATCGGCAAGTACCGCATGATCGACATGATCCTGACGGGTCGCGTCTATCAGGGACAGGAGGCCGTCGATCTGGGCCTTGCGCAATACATCGTCGAAGAGGGTGGCAGTTTCGACAAGGCGATGGAGCTGGCCGAGAAGGTTGCGGTAAACCTGCCGTTGACCAATTTCGCCATCTGCTCGGCGGTGAGCCACATGAACAACATGTCGGGCATGGACGCCGCCTATGCCGAGGCTTTTGTTGGTGGCATCGTCAACACGCAACCGGATGCGCGCGCGCGGCTGGAAGCCTTTGCCAACAAGACCGCTGCCCGTGTGAGGCCGAAGAGTTAGGCTCTGAGTGAGAGTTTGGCGATGCCCCTTGCAACAACAGTCCAAGCAAACCCCGAGACAAGCGGCGCATTCTCGCGTATCTTCACATTCGGTTGAGAATTGGGGGCGTAGTTTGTGTTGCGCCCAAACGCCCCTACATTAAGGTCGTAACCAAGGTTCCGTTCGGTAAGGACGGTTGGTTTTACGATACTATCTTTGATCAAAGGGAGACCCGGAAGTGAAAGTTGAAGCAGTGGCACTTCCCATCCATGCCAATCATCCGCGCCGCACGGCGCAGGCCTTCTGGCTTGGCCTTATGGCCGCCATGGTCCTGCTGGTGCAGGCCGTAAGCGCCAAGGCGCAGCCCGAGAGCTTTGCCGATCTGGCCGACAAGGTCAGCACATCGGTGGTCAATATCACCACCTCGACCGTGGTGGCGCAGGGCACTGGCCCCGGCCCGATGGTGCCCGAGGGCAGCCCGTTCGAGGATTTCTTCCGAGAGTTCCAGGACCGCAACCGTGAAAACGGTGATCGGCCGCGCCGCTCGTCTGCGCTGGGGTCCGGTTTTGTGATTTCCGAGGACGGGTACATCGTCACCAACAACCACGTGATCGAGTCAGCCGACGAGATCATTATCGAGTTTTTTGAGGGTGCCGAGCTGGAGGCCAAGGTGATTGGCACCGACCCCAACACTGACATTGCGTTGTTGAAGGTTGAGGCCGACGCGCCGTTGGACTTTGTCAATTTCGGTGACAGTGATACCGCCCGGATGGGCGATTGGGTCATGGCGATGGGCAATCCGCTGGGCCAGGGGTTCTCGGTCAGCGCCGGCATTGTGTCGCAACGTGGTCGGGCCCTGTCGGGGGCTTATGACGATTACATCCAGACCGACGCGGCGATCAACCGGGGCAACTCGGGCGGGCCGCTCTTTAATATGGCTGGTGAAGTCATTGGCGTGAACACCGCGATCCTGTCACCCAACGGCGGGTCGATTGGTATTGGCTTCTCGATGGCCAGCAATGTGGTCACCAAGGTTGTGGATCAGCTGAAAGAGTTTGGCGAGACCCGTCGCGGCTGGCTGGGTGTGCGTATCCAGGACGTGACCGAGGATGTGGCCGAGGCGATTGGCCTGGAGGAAGTTGCCGGGGCTCTGGTGACGGACGTGCCGGATGGACCCGCCAAGGATGCCGGGATGAAGTCGGGCGACGTGATCATGAGCTTTGACGGGCAGGACGTAAAAGACACCCGTGGGCTGGTGCGCCAGGTTGGCAATACTTCGGTTGGTAAGGCGGTGCGCGTCGTGGTCTTCCGCGAAGGCAAGACCCAGACGCTGAAGGTCACACTGGGCCGTCGTGAAGAGGCCGAAGGCGCGGTGCCTGCGGCGATGCCGGGCGACAAACCGGATGAAAAGGCACCGGTCGAGAAAGAGGTGCTTGGCATGAAGCTGAGCCCCCTGACCGACGAGCTGCGCGAGCAGCTGGATCTGGATGGCAAGGCCGAAGGCCTGGTGGTGCGTGACCTGGGCGAGATGTCAGAGGCCTATGAAAAGGGTCTGCGCGCAGGTGATTTAATCACCGAGGCCGGTCAGCAGAAGGTCAAGACTGCCGCCGATCTTGAGGCTCGCATTGCGGACGCCAAAGAGGCCGGGCGCAAGTCGCTTTTGCTGTTGGTGCGCCGGGCCGGTGATCCGCGCTTTGTGGCGCTGTCGCTGGAGTGATTTCGCTTACATGAGAATTGCGAACGGCCGTCCGATGGGGCGGCCGTTTTCTTTTTCTAGGGAAGGTGTGGTGGAAACCCACCCGACGGGTCAGGTGATCCTTTGGAGAATTTCGTCGGCGTTGTCCGATACCAGAAAGACACCGGAGTATCGGCCGGTGTCGCCAAAGGTCCAGGATGCGTTTTCGTATCGGCAAAAGTACCGTTCGGCTTGGAGGCAGGTCTTTGCCTCCTCAATCCATGTCAGGAAGCTGCGCGCCAAGTCATCTGTATTCGCGAAATCTTCGGGGAAGAATGTCAGTTCCAGGAATGGCGATCCGTCGCCCTGTTTGAAAACGAAGGCTTGCATGTTCCGAGGCAGGGTTTGCGATCCTTTGAACAGCCCACGCACCACGCCGGTTTGCGTCACCGCCTGTTTCATGCGCTGCCAATTTGGGTTTGGCAGATCGGTGCCGTTGCCGTCCGACACACAAATATCGCGGAAACATCCTTCGACACGCCTGAAGAAGCGGTCCACACCTTCCCATGTTGGGGCCTGAAAGTTGATGTCGCGGGCCGAGCCGTCCTGGTCCAGCAATGCAGCCTCAAGCGCGGCGTCTGGGGACAGTGGAGACTTTGGGGGTGTTCGGTTCCAAATCCGAGATATCGTATGGCAGAGGCGGATCATGAACGACCTACGCAGTGTGGTGGCGGGTTTGGCTGTATGCGGCGGGTAGGGGCACGGGGCTAGCCTTCATCCCGCGCAACTGCCGCCAACCCCAACTGACGGGCGGCGGACAGTGACAGGATCGAACTGTCCAGCCCCTGCGGTTGCTGGAAGCGGCGGATGGCGCGGCGGGTGCGGGCATCCATTTCACCGGTGATTGCGCCGCGATAGAGGCTGCGGGCCTGGAGCGCGCGTTGTAGCGACGAAATGAAATCCGGGGTCAGTTGATCCTCGCAAGGGGTCTGGAACCAGAGTTCGCGGCGTTCGCGGACGATGGCCTGGCGGGTTTCCAGCCTATAGACCGGCTCGGACATCACCGTGCCGTCATCCAGCACCTGGGCCGGTTGGATCAGCACCCGATCGGTTACGGTCTCGAGCATGGCGGGGCTCACGTCCTTGCCCCAGCAACTTCCGTCGGGAGCTCCGGGGGGTGCGGCCTGATAGGTCTGGACCAGGGCGGGTTCGCTACCCAGTGCGGCAATGGGGCCGCCCAGATGCGGCGGGGTGCAGGCAGCAAGGGCGGCAAAGGCACCGCAAATGGGTAAAAGGGTCCTGATCGACATGGCTGCCCGGCCTGTGTTCTGGTTGGGCGCTACTTTAGCGGTTTTGATCGGGTGAAGAAAGCATCGTGTCGGGAGGGGTGACGGGTGAGGCCGCCATGGCAGGCAGATCCGGGTCGAGCAGACGATCGAGCAGGGGCGAGATATCCTCGATCACCTCGGCGATCAGGTGCATCACCCCGTTTTCGCATTGCAGCCGCCCGGTGACCCGAAGGCAGCGCCCCGAGATCACCGCGCGGCGGAAGCGTTCGTAAAGCTTGCGCCAGACAATGACGTTGACGATGCCGGTTTCGTCCTCGAGCGTGAGGAAGATCACCCCTTTGGCGGTCCCGGGGCGCTGGCGCAGGATGACCAGCCCGGCGACGGTGATCCGCGCTCCGTTAAGGCGGGTCGAAAGCTGCCCGGCGGGCAGGCAGGGGCGGGGGGATCGCGGAATCGTCATGAGAACAAAAATAGAACATAAGCGGATTTGCGCAAGAGCGGCAGGCCCATGTCGCAAATGGGGCTGGCAGGGCCGGGGCGGCTTGGGTAGAACGTCCGGGAAATCCGTATTGGGGAGCCTGAACACGATGGCCAAGATTACCTATGTCGAGCACAGCGGCACCGAGCATACCGTGGACGTGGCCAATGGCCTGACCGTCATGGAAGGCGCGCGCGACAACAACATTCCCGGCATCGAAGCCGATTGCGGCGGCGCCTGTGCCTGCTCGACTTGCCATGTCTATGTCCATCCCGACTGGGTAGGAAAAGTACCGGCCAAGGACGATATGGAAGCAGACATGCTGGATTTCGCCTACGAGCCCGATCCCGAGCGGTCGCGCCTGACCTGCCAGATCAAGGTGACCGACGAGCTGGACGGGTTGATCGTGCAGATGCCCGAAAAGCAGATTTGATCATGCGGGCTGCGCCGCAAACACAGTCGAATGGATGGCGCGTCTTCTTGTTCAAAAGCATATTGGCGGTCTGTCTGTTTCTGGGGCAGGCACAGTTGGCCAATGCATGCATGTTTGCACCTTGGCAACGCGATGACGTCGCGGATGGATCGGTTGTCGAAACTAAGAGACCGATCCCGGTTATCAGTTGGTATTCCAACCTGACGGGTGCCTATGCGCATGGCGTTTTGGGGGATGCGCTTGAACCAACGCGTTTGCATGTGTGGACGGAAAGAACATCGGCACACTGTGGCAATTCCATTGAGGCTGGTGCGGGGCATGTTTTCGAAGATATCGCCCCCCGCATTGTCAATCTTGACCGAAATGGACATCCGGAAATCATTGCGATTCGCAGCCATATGGACAAAGGGGCGCAACTGGCGATCTATCGCGACAACCGGCAAGGGCTGAAGCTGATTGCAGCTACACCCTATATCGGACAGGCGAACCGCTGGCTGGCACCGGTGGGGGCGGCGGATCTGGACGGGGATGGCCGCGTCGAGATCGCCTATGTCGACCGGCCGCATTTGGCCAAGCGGTTGCGCATCTGGCGGTTTAAGGCGGGCAAGCTGCGCCATGTGCGAGACGTCGAAGGTCTGACCAATCACAAGATCGGCTGGGACTTCATCGTCGGGGGCATTCGCGATTGCGGCCAGGGACCCGAGATAATCACCGCCGATGCAAGTTGGCGCCGGATCGTGGCGACGACATTCGCGGATGGCCGGGCCAGATCGCGCGATCTGCGGGCCTATGATGGTCCCAAGAGTTTCGATCCGGTGATGGGCTGTCGTCAATAAGGGCTAGGTTGCAGCCTGAAATTGTGCTGAATTGCCCACCATGTTGCATATGAGAGTTCTGATCGTCTTTCTGAGCCTGACGCTGGTTGCGGGCTGCACCCGTCACGCGGTGACAGGGTTTTCCGATCCGGTGGCGGGGCTGGAGGTGCAGCGGCTATTCGTAGCAACGCAACGTACCGCCGGGCAGGTTGGGCAGATATTCGGCGAACACCGCAGTTCGAACATGCATTACGGGCGGATCAGCATCTCGATCCCGCCGGGACACAAACCCGGCAGGATCGAGCGCACCTCGGGAATTGCCAATCCTGAGAAACATTTCGCCCCGCTGGGGGTCGAGCCGTTTCACCGGGTGGGACAGTTCACCGACCGGATCCGAAGTGAACAGGTGGCGAACGGGGCAGGAAATGGCAGCGTCCTGGTCTATGTCCATGGCTACAACAACACGATGGAAGACGCGGCATACCGGCTGGCGCAGATCCGGCATGATTTCGAGATTACCGAGCCGGCAATCCTGTTTTCCTGGCCTTCGGCGGGGGACCCGCGCGGGTATATTTATGATCGTGACAGTGTGCTGTTTGCCCGCGACGGGTTTGAGCAGCTGATCCGCGACCTGCGGGCGCGCGGGCAGCGCGAGATCGTGATCGTGGCCCATTCGATGGGTGCCTACTTGACCATGGAGGCGTTGCGGCAGATGGCGCTCAAGGGGGATCGGTATTTGATGGACGCCATCAGTACCGTGGCACTGATGTCACCGGATATTGACCCGGACGTGTTTCGCCAGCAGGCGGTGACAATCGGTCGGTTGCCCAGGCCGTTCCTGATTCTGACCTCGCAGAAGGACAAGGTTCTGGGTCTGGCCGAGTTCCTGACCGGTCGCAAGCAGCGGCTGGGCCGGATCAAGGACGAATCCGAGGTGGCGGGATTGGGCGTGACCGTGTTGGATGTGACCGACTTTACCGGTGACAGTACGGACAGCCACAACGTGGCGGCGACTTCGGGCGCTTTGATCAAGCTTTTGCGCGGGGTCGAGGCGCAAATTCGCCAGGGCGGTGGCGATGCACATGATTTCTTCCTGTTGGGAAAGGAAAAGCTGCAAGGCGTGCAGTTGTAATCAATCTGGGTCAATGGTGGGGTAAAACCCCATCCTACGAAGGAGGATGACATGGCTGGCGGATGGGCAAAGGATGGCGCGGTGAGCGAGCAGATCGAGGCTTCGATCAGCGACGAGCTCGCCCGGTTACAGACGCGCAAGGCACCAGCGGGTGAGAGCCTGACCCATTGCGCAGAATGCGAGGAACCGATCCCCGAGGCACGGCGCAAGGCGATCCCGGGGGTAAAACTGTGCATCGACTGCATGCAAGAGCGCGACAGCGCCTACAAGTCGCGCGGCGGGATCAACCGGCGCGGGTCGAAGGACAGCCAGTTGAAGTAAAGCTGGCATCTCATGTGCAAGCGCGCAGCATAAAGGCAAGCAGTCCCAGGGCCAGAACCAGATTGATGGCCCGGTAGATCACTCGCTGGCGCTTTGGCGCCGGAAGGTTGGCGAGGCGCTTAATCATATTTGAACCTCTCGGAGATGATGTTGCCCGCGGGCACACCCATCTCGATCAGGGTTTCCTCGGCAATGTCCATCATGACCGGCGGGCCGCAGAGCACGTAGAGCCAGTGTCGCATCTCGGGCTGGTCAAATTCCTGCCGGATCAGGGCGGCATCGCACATGCCGTGATGGCCGTCCCAGCCTTCGGGCGGTTCATAAAGCGCATGAACGACCCTGGTGCCGTGATCCCGGGCAAGATTGTCCAGCTCGTCACGATAGACGATCTGATCTTCACGGCGGTTGCCATAGAGAAGAGTGGTCGGACGCGGGTCATTTTCAAGGTGAAGCTGGCGCAGAATGCCGAGGATCGGAGCGATACCGACGCCACCGGCGACCATCGCGATGCCAGTCGCCACGCCGTGGTTATCGATCATCATGTTGCCATGCGGCCCGTCAACATAGGCGCGCGTACCGGGTTGAATACGGCCAAGGGTGCGGGTGAAATCACCCAGTTCCTTGATCACGAATTGCAGCTTGTTGCCCGAAGCCGGGGCCGAGGCGATCGAAAACGGGTTCTCGTTCAGGGAGATGGCCGAGCGGCCGATGCTGATCCAGGCGAATTGACCCGCCTTGTAGCGCATGCCGTCATGGCGCTGAGGGGTCAGGGTGACCTCCCAGGTGCGGGTGGCGATTTTGCGGATGCTTTCGGCGGTCCAGGGGTGGCGCATTTTGTGCAGGGGTTTGAGGAGGTAGACAAAGAGCAGCGACGCCAGGGCGACGGCAAAGAGACCGATCCAGACGGCAGCAAGCACCGGATCCTGCGCGTAACGCCCGGCATAGAGCGTGTGGTAGAGCAGGAGCGCCGCGATCAGGGCTGCACCCAGCCCGTGAAAGAGGCGCCAGGTTTCATGCGCCGTTCCCGGCCGGTCGCGTGACAGGGCCGCGAGGAACAGCATGAACAGCAAGCCCCACGCGGCGGCCCCGGCGCCAATGGCCGACAGGTCGATACCCATCGAGGGGTTGGTATAGGCCAGGGGGTGGACCAGTGCCAAAACGATGGCCGTGCGTGCGAGAAGCTGGTGAAACCGCATGGTGATGTCGATGCCGATGCGGCCTGAAATCGCGCGAAACCTTCCCGACAGCAGGAACTCGGCCAGCAGGATGGCATAGGCCAGCATGCCCGCACCCGAGGCGAGTTCGTCCGACAGGGCGCGGGGCGGGCGGGTGCCCAGGGCGCTCAGGCCCAGCGGCAGCAGAATGACGAACAGGTAGAGGGCGATCAGCAGGCGAGGATTCATGGCGACCGGAGATATTGAATTCCAGTGCTTTTATCGCAGCCTCACGGGGGAATGGGAACCGTTTGTGCGAGGTCGCTCGGTAGGCTGGAAGAATAGGTGCTCATCACGCCCTTATGTACGCGCCTCGCGTAGGGCGTGATTTCAATGCGGAGGCGGTGGGTGGGTTGGCATCTAACTTACGTATCCGTCGCCGCCAACGCGTCAAAGAAACCTGATACCTTGCTATTCGTCACAAAACCGAAGTCAAATTTGGCAATCTGCCGAGCTTTAAGGTCATTGATCGTGTGGATGATCTTGCCGTATTGGCAACGAGGAGACAAGAATTACAAATACAAGAGTAGGAACCAGGACAACCAAAAGTGCACCGAAGTATTTCCCAATCAAGAGCAGGACCAAGAACAGTCCGGCGATCATGGTTGGCATCACACCTTGATACATACCAATGAGGAAATCTGCCCACGCAGGAAACTCCATCACTTTGCCACAGCTGACGCATTCAGTGCCGTTTCCCGAGACGATTTTCAGCCGCATTTGAATTGAAATCGTCTGTTCACCACAAGATGAACAGTTTTGCATGGTCACCCCTCCATCGCCTCCAATTCATCGATGAAGCCCGAGATCATGCTGAGGCCCTTGTCCCAGAATTTGGGGTCTGAGGCGTCGAGCCCGAAGGGGGCCAGAAGGTCGGAGTGGTGTTTCGAGCCGCCTGCCTTGAGCATGTCAAAATACTTGCCCTGGAAGCCGTCTGGGTTTTCCTCGTAGACCGCATAAAGCGCGTTCACCAACCCGTCGCCGAAGGCATAGGCGTAGACATAGAAGGGCGAATGGATGAAGTGCGGGATGTAGGACCAGAAGGTCTCGTAACCGTCCATGTACTCAAACGCCGGGCCGAGGGATTCGGCCTGCACGCTCATCCAGATGGCGTTGATGTCGTCCGGGGTCAACTCACCCTCGCGACGGGCGGCGTGGAGTTTGCATTCGAAATCATAAAACGCGATCTGGCGCACGACCGTGTTGATCATGTCCTCGACCTTGCCCGCCAGCAGCACTTTGCGCTGCTCGGGCGTTTCGGCCTTGTCCAGCATGGCGCGGAAGGTGAGCATTTCGCCGAAGACCGACGCGGTTTCGGCAAGGGTCAGCGGTGTGGAGGACAGCATTTCGCCCTGATCGGCGGCCAGGACTTGGTGCACACCATGGCCCAACTCGTGCGCCAGGGTCATCACATCGCGCGGTTTGCCGAGGTAGTTGAGCATCACGTAGGGGTGCACATTGGTGACGGTGGGGTGGGCGAAGGCGCCGGGAGCCTTGCCGGGTTTCACGGCGGCGTCGATCCAGCCATCCGAGAAGAAGGGCGCGGCAATGTCGGCCATGCGCGGATCGAACCCGGCATAGGCGTTCATGACGGTTTCCTGCGCGTCATCCCACGAAACGGTGCGGGGGTCTTCGATAGGTAAGGGCGCATTGCGGTCCCAGACCTGCATTACGTCGAGGCCCAGCCATTTGCGTTTGAGGTCATAGTAACGGTGGCTGAGTTTCGGGTAGGCGGCGACCACGGCGTCGCGCAGGGCCTCGACGACCTCGGGTTCGACATCGTTGCTGAGGTGGCGCGAAGTCTGCGCGCTGGGCATTTTACGCCAACGGTCGATGATTTCCTTTTCCTTGGCCAGCGTGTTGTGAACACGGGCGAAGGTCTTGATGTTGTCGCCGAACACGCGGGCCAGCTCATATGCGGCCGCCTTGCGTTTGCCGCGGTCGGGGTCGGTCATGAAGTTGGTGGTGCCCTCGAGGTTGAAGGTCTCGCCCTCGACTTCGAATTCAAGTCCGGCGATGGTTTCATCAAAGAGTTTCTCCCAGGCGTCACCAACGGCACCGAGGTCGTGCAGGAAAGTTTCGAGCTCGTCCGAGAGCTGATAGGGACGCATGGCACGGCGGCGGTCGAGCACTGGTTTGTAGCGGGCCAGGTCGGCGTTGGCAGCGAGTGCGGCCTTGTAGACCTCATCCGGGATCTGGTTGAATTCGAGCGAGTAGAAAACCAGCGCAGAGGAAGCGTTGATGATGCGCTCCTGACAATCGGACATGAACTTGGCCCGGTCAGCATCGGTGGTCAGTTGGTAGTAACGCAGGCCGGCGTAAGACATGATGCGGCCGGCGATGTTGTCCATTTTCTCGGAGCGCTGGATGGTGGTCAGCAGATCATCGGCAGAGAGATCGGCCAGCTTGCCCTGGTAGTCGGCGGCAAAAGCGGTGGCCTCGCCTTCAAACCATTCGAGGTCGCGGGTTAGTTCGGGCGCGTCGTCCGAAGCATACAGGTCGGTCAGGTTCCATTCCGGCAGGTCGCCGAAATCGCCTGCCTCCCCGGAACCGGCGTTTGCATCGCGAAGCGGGAAGGGAAGGGTGAACATGGGGCGTGCCTTTCGAAAACAGGTGTTCGGGCACAGATAAGCCGCGTGAGCGCGGGTCTCAAGAGGAAGCTCGGACCTTGGCTTGATTGGCGGGTGCGTGTTCCGCAGGCGGGTTGTCGAAGAACGCAACCATTGTGTCGAAAATGCGGTCCTGCGTGGCCTGCGTGTCCATCAGGACTTCGTGTTCGCCGGGGTCGATCATCTCTAACTGACCATTTGGCCAGCGGGTCATGCGCGAATGGATGCGCGTGGCGTCGACGATGCGTTCGTTGGTGCCGAGAAAGGTGATCGTGGGATGCGGTGGCGACGCCATCCGGTCCAGTTCACGGCATTCACTGAGCGCCTCGTGCAGCCAGCGCAATGAAGGGCCTCCGAGCAGAAGTTCGGGGTGGGTCTCGACCTGGCGCTTCATGTACTCCCACATTTCCGGATCGGTGGTCAGCATGTTGTCTTCGAAGGGGGCTGTGACCACGTAGTTCTGTGCGCCGGTGCCGGGGGCATAGGCGTGGCCCAGTCCCATGAGCTTGCCGCCCCATGCGATGGCCCAGGCTGCAGGTCGGGTTGCGGGGGCCAGGCTGATTCCCCACATCGGTGCTGAGAAGGCGGCAGCGCGGACCGGCAGCCCTTCGTTCAGGGCGCGCAACCCGATACAACCGCCCATGGAATGGGCCAGAAGATAGAATGGTTCGGGCAGCTCGAGGTCTCGGGCGGCGTCCAGCACCGCCTTCACGTCTTTTTGATAATCGGAAAACCAGTGTACATGCCCGGTGGCCGGGTCCTCAACCAACCGGTCGGCAATGCCTTGCCCACGCCAATCGATACTAAGCGTTGCGAACCCACGCGCGGCCAGAGCGTGCGCGGTGCGACCGTATTTTTCGACATACTCGGTGCGGCCTGGAAACAGCAGGACTGTACCCTTGGTCGCGTCACGGTTCCACAGGCCGACACGAATTTGAACGCCGTCTTCCGCCGTCAACCACCAAGCGGCCCCATCTTCGGGACCATCGGCAATAGCAGCAAAAAACGGTGCGGTTTCCATCGCTTATCCCAGCACGGCGCCCAGCTGCATGGCCAAGCCCATATCGCCGTCAACGCTCAGTTTGCCTGACATGAAGGCGGCGGTTGGGTTCAGGTCGCCTTCCATCATCGATTGGAACGTGTCGGCCTCGGCGGTCATGGTTACATCGGCCTCTTCATCACCGGCGCGGGCGCCGTTGCCGTCTACCATGATCGAGCCTTCGCCTTCGATCACGAACTTTGCGATGCCGGCGTCAAAACCGCCCGACATTTTTTCGTTGAGGGCGGCCACGGCTGTTTCAATTGCATCGCTCATGGGTCTTTGTCCTTTTCTGGGGTCGCTGCGGGGCTGACATTTGCCCGCAAACCGTTAAACTCGACCGCACTATGAGCGTGTTTCACATCAATCTCAAACCTATCGTTGCGGCAGCGGCGCTGACAGTGTGGTTTTCCGCACCTGTTGCGGCGCAGTCCGAGGGCATGGATGATCTGTTCGCGCGGCTGAAATCCGCCGAACCGGCAGATGCGGCGCTGATCGAACGTGAGATCGAGATGGAATGGCGCAAGTCGGGCTCGCCTGCGATGGACCTGCTGCTCAAGCGTGGGCGCGAGGCAATGGAGGCCGAGGACTTTGCCGCAGCGATCGACCATTTCACCGCGCTGTCCGATCATGCGCCGGGGTTTGCCGAGGGCTGGCATGGCCGGGCACAGGCCTATGTCCGGACCGAGCGGATGGGGCCGGCGGTAGCGGATTTGAAACGTGTGTTGTCGATTAATCCGCGACAATTCCATGCAATCTATGGCTTGGGTACATTGTTTGAGCAGATAGACCGCCCGGATCAGGCCTATGACGCCTATCGGCTTGTGCTTGATTTGTATCCGCATCATGAAGACGCGCAGGAACGATTGAACCGGCTTGAAAAAGACGTCAATGGCGTCGAGCTATAGAGCAGCAGAAACAGCGACGAACCCCAGGACAAATCGAGATGAGCGCGCAAGGGCGGACCGTGGCGGTCCTTGGCCCCACGAATACCGGCAAGACGCATTACGCGATTGAACGAATGCTGGGCTATCGCACCGGCATCATCGGCTTGCCGCTGCGCCTGTTGGCGCGCGAGGTTTATGACCGGATCGTGCGGGCCCGGGGACCGAACGTTGTGGCGTTGATCACCGGCGAAGAGCGGATCGTGCCGGACCGGGCGCAGTATTGGGTTTGCACGGTCGAGGCGATGCCTGCGGGTATGGGTGCGGATTTCGTTGCTATCGACGAGATTCAGCTTTGTGCCGACCCAGAGCGCGGGCACGTCTTCACCGACCGCTTGCTGCATGCGCGTGGCACCCATGAAACCCTGTTCATGGGGGCGGCCACCATGCGGCGTCCGATCCTGGCGCTGGTGCCGGAGGTGGAGTTCTTGTCCCGCGAACGGATGAGCCAGCTGAGCTATACCGGACCGAAGAAGATCAGCCGGATGAAGCCGCGCAGCGCCATTGTCGGGTTCTCGGTTGATGGGGTTTATGCCATTGCCGAGCTGATCCGCCGTCAGCGGGGTGGGGCGGCGGTGGTGATGGGAGCGCTTTCCCCGCGCACGCGCAATGCGCAGGTCGAGATGTACCAGTCAGGCGAGGTTGATTTCCTGGTGGCGACCGATGCCATCGGCATGGGGCTGAACCTGGACATCGACCACGTGGCATTTTCATCCCTCAGCAAATTTGATGGGCGGCGGATGCGCGAGCTGGCCCCGAACGAGCTGGCCCAGATTGCTGGTCGCGCAGGGCGTGGGATGAGCGATGGCACCTTTGGCGTCACTGGCGAAGCGCGGGATCTGCCGCCCGATATGGCCGAAGCGATTGTCGACAATGCCTTTACCCCCATTCGCAAGTTGCAATGGCGGAATACGGACCTGACATTCGGGCGGCTTGATCATTTGATCCATTCGCTGGAGCAGAAACCGCAGAACGAATGGTTTGCCAAGGCCCGCGAAGCCGACGACCTTATGGCGTTGAAGGCGCTGTCGGAAGAGGCGGAAACCCGCGCACGCGCCAGCGATGCGCAATCGGTGCGCCTGCTCTGGGATGTCTGCCGCATTCCGGATTTTCGCGGAATCAGCCACGCGGAGCACGCCGATCTTTTGGGCCAGGTGTTTCATTTTTTGCACGAAAAAGGGCATATATCCGAGGATTGGTTCGCGGCGAAGGTCAAACGCATCGACAAAACCAATGGCGACATTGACACATTGTCGAAACGTCTGGCCTTTATTCGCACGTGGACTTATGTCGCACAGCGAAAGGGCTGGTTGCAGGATGCAGAGCATTGGCGCGGCGAAACCCGTGCGGTAGAAGATCGCTTGTCGGACGCACTTCATGGTGCGCTGACGCAAAGATTCGTGGATCGGCGCACAAGTGTGCTTTTGCGCCGACTCAAACAAAAGGAGGCCCTGGTGGCCGAAGTGAACGACAAAGGTGAAGTGACGGTCGAAGGCCACGTGGTGGGCCGTCTGGAAGGATTCCGCTTTGCAGCCGATAAGAGCGGCGGCAACCAGGAAGCCAAGACGCTGAAACAGGTGAGCCAGCAGGCGCTGGCACCGCATTTCAACCTGCGCGCCGATCGGTTCTACAACGCGCCTGATACCGAGATCGATTTTACTGAACAGGGTGGTCTGATGTGGGGCGAGCATGCCGTGGGCAAGCTGGTCGCCGGGGCAGAGCCGCTGAAACCCGCCGTGCAGGCCTTTGTCGACGAAGAGGCGGGTGAGGACGTGGTGCAGAAGGTCACCCGCCGCCTGCAGCATTTCATCGACCGCAAGGTCGCCACCCTTTTCGAGCCGCTTCTGAACATGAGCCGGGACGAGGAGCTGGGGGCGATGCCGCGCGGCTTTGCCTTCCGTCTGGTCGAAAACCTTGGCGTCATTCGCCGTGACGAGGTGGCCGCCGAGGTCAAGGACCTTGATCAGGACGCCCGCGGACAATTGCGCAAACACGGGGTACGGTTCGGTCAGTTCACCATCTTCATGCCGCTCTTGCTGAAACCCGCGCCGACGCGTCTGCGTCTGGTGCTGTGGTCGCTGGGCAAAGGGCTGGATGTCTTCCCCGAAGCGCCGCCGCCCGGTCTGGTAACCGTGCCCGCCCCGAAAGATGCCGAGCCGGGTGTGGATGCCATGAGCGGCTATCGCACCGCTGGAGAGCGGGCGATCCGGATCGACATGCTGGAACGTCTGGCCGACCTATTGCGTGCGGAAAACAGTCGCTCGGGTTTTGAGGCCAACCCCGACATGCTGTCGATCACCGGCATGACTTTGGAGCAGTTTTCCGAGCTGATGCAGGGATTGGGCTACAAGGCCGAGAAAGGCGAGCGTGAGAAGGTGCGCGCCGTGGCCGAGACGTCGACGGCAGAGGCTGCCCAAGCCGCGACCGAAGCAGTCGCAGAAGAACCTGCCGAGGCCGACGCGCAAGTGACGGAAGAGGTGTCAGCGGAACAATCTGCCGAGACGCCCGCGGAAACCACTGAGCCCGCCGAGGACACTGGCCCGGAGATGGAGGTGTTCTATACCTTCACCTGGGGTGGCTTTGGTGGCGGACAACGCGGTCCGCGCCGGGGTGGTGGACAGCAACGTCGCGAAGGCGGTGAGCGTCCCCGCGGTAAGGGCCAGGGCAAGCTCAAGGGCAAAGGCGGCAAGCCGCGTCGTGAAGGGGGCAAGCCGCAGGGTGCGCGCCGGTTCGAATCCAAACCGCCCAAGAAAGACAAGCCAATCGACCCCGACAACCCGTTTGCAGCCGCGCTCATGGGGCTCAAGGACAAGGACTGAGCCTTGTCTGAGGGCGCTGCACGTATCCGGCTGGACAAATGGCTGTGGTATGCGCGGTTCTTCAAAACACGCGGGCTGGCGTCAAAGCAGGTCTCAGGCGGGCATGTGCGGGTCAATGGCGACAGGGTGTCAAAACCGGCCCATTCTGTGGCGCCGGGGGACGTTTTAACCTTCGCCCAGGCGCGTCAGATTCGGGTGGTGAAGATCCTTGATGTGGGCAAACGCCGTGGCCCGGCACCGGAGGCGCGGGCGCTCTATGAAGATCTGACGCCACCGCCGGAGCCGGATGCGCCGCCCGCGCCACCACGTGTCGGGGCACGGCCCACCAAGCGTGACCGACGAGTACTGGATGCATTCAAAAAACCGGACGCGTGATTGTGATCGCCGCGACATGAGCAACGCTTGAATGATCCGCGCCCTTGAATTAGGCAGTTGCCGACGCCGATTTAATATGGATACCCGATATGACTTATATCGTGATCGATAACTGCATTGCCTGCAAATACACCGACTGTGTCGAGGTCTGTCCCGTGGACTGTTTCTACGAGGGTGAGAACATGTTGGTTATTCACCCAGATGAATGCATCGATTGCGGGGTCTGCGAGCCGGAATGCCCGGCCGATGCGATCCGCCCCGATACCGAGCCGGACATGGACAAATGGGTTGAATTCAACCGCAAATATTCGGAAATGTGGCCGGTGATCATCTCGAAGAAGGATCAGTTGCCCGAGGCCGAAGAACGCGACGGCGAGACGGATAAGCTGAACAAGTACTTCTCGGAAAACCCCGGCGAAGGGGGCTGAGGCTGCCATCGGCGATTCGCCGAGCCCATCGCGCGCAAACCTTTTGAAACACGGCCAAATTCACGCCTGTGACGCCGGGGCACTTTAATTTTGCCCTGATTCGTGCTATGTTACTCTCAGAAATGATGAAACCGACCTGATACCATCCATCCGAGCTGCCGTTCAGTGGATGGTTTTATTTGCGAAAAAGCCAGTCCAGCGGCGGGTGTTCAGCCTGCAGCGGGTGCGCTTTCGTCGCCGAAACAGGTGGGATTTCAGGATCCGACGCTAAGGAAAGAGCTTTAATGAGCAAGAAAAAATTGGACTTCAAGCCCAATGAATACGTCGTCTACCCGGCCCACGGCGTGGGTCAGGTCGTCTCAATCGAAAAACAGGAAGTAGCGGGTTTCGAACTCGAGCTTTTCGTGATCTCGTTTGAGAAGGACAAGATGACTCTGCGGGTGCCGACCAACAAGGCGATTGAGATCGGCATGCGTGGGTTGTCGAGCCCGGATGTCGTAAGTCAGGCGATGAAAACCCTGAAGGGCAAGGCCAAGGTCAAGCGTGCGATGTGGTCGCGCCGGGCCCAGGAATATGAACAGAAGATCAACTCGGGCGACCTGATCGCAATTGCCGAGGTGGTGCGCGACCTGCACCGCAGCGACGATCAGCGTGAGCAAAGTTATTCCGAGCGTCAGCTGTATGAGGCGGCGCTGGAACGTCTGACCCGTGAAGTGTCGGCTGTTGGCGGCGGTGACGAAGTTGCCGCAGCCAAACAGATCGACGATGTGCTGGTCAGCCGGGCGGCTGCGGCCTGATCCAGGTTACAACACGAATGAAAGAACCGCGCTCCATTGGGGCGCGGTTTTTCGTGTGTTTACATCGTGGCAAGCAGGGCCAGAAGAACGGCGATCTCGGTGATCTGTTGGGTGGCGCCGAGGACGTCGCCGGTCTGACCGCCAATTTTGGCGCGGGCTATGGCGGCGCAGGCAAGCATGGCGACAAGGGTGGCAAGGATGGCCCAGACCCCGGCCCAGCCTGAGATCAACAGGGCAAGGAAGCCACTGATCCCGGCAGCCAGCGCGACCGCAGCTGTGCCGGGGCGGCCGGTGGAGTGTGAAAGCCCGGTGTCGCGGGCGTTGGGCAGGGCCTGCATCACATGAGCCATTGCTGCGCGCGACAGAAGTGCCGAGACGAAAAGGCCCGGTATCAGGGCCGCGCCAAGGGACACCAGTGCCAGGCCACGCAGGCCGAGTGATAGGATCAGGGCAATGACACCGTAGGCGCCGATGCGGCTGTCCTTCATGATTTCAAGACGGCGCGCCCGGTCAGGGCCGCCCCAGAACCCGTCAGCCACGTCTGCCAGACCGTCCTCGTGCATGGCGCCGGTAACGATCACCATCAGTGATAGGGCCAGAAGTGCGGCAATCGGTGCAGGCAGGCCGAGGGTCAGGACGATCTTGGCCAGAATCGCGGCCAGCATTGCTACAACCGCACCAACCAGCGGCCAGGCCCAAGTGGTGCGGGCACCGCGGCCATAGGCCTCGGGTTCGAGGCGGATGGGCAGGCGGGTCAGCAGCGACAGGGCGACGGGGATGTCACCAAGCTGCAATGTCCCTCTGGGGCCGGTTTTGTGCATCGTTCTGTCCGTTTCAAGACTTGTGGACCGGGTCGGTTCGGTTAAACACGCGGGCACAAGTCAACGCAACGAGGATTTGAATGGCCGATTTCAGCAGTCTGGAGCAGTTTCGCGAGTGTCTGGCACAGGCGCCCGACGCAGACAAAGAGGCGAAAGCAGGGGCCGAGGCCCGCAATGTTCAATTGACCAAGCCACCCGGCGCGCTGGGCCGCTTGGAGGATCTGGCGATCTGGTATGCAGGTTGGCGCGGTGATGCGCGCCCCAAGCTGGAGAATCCGCAGGTTATCGTGTTCGCGGGGAATCACGGGGTGACGGCGCAGGGGGTTTCGGCTTTTCCGGCGGAAGTGACCGAGCAGATGGTGTTGAATTTTCAGCATGGCGGCGCAGCGATCAACCAGCTGTCCAAGGCGTTTGGGGCCAAGATGGACGTGCATGCTCTGTCGCTGAATCGGCCGACGGCGGATTTCACCCAAGGTCCGGCGATGAGCGAGAATGAGTTTGTCGAGGCGCTCTTGGCTGGCTGGCACGCGGTGGATGAGGGATCGGACCTGCTGGTCACTGGCGAGATGGGAATCGGCAACACCACAAGCGCGGCGGCGATTGGTTGTGCCCTGTTCGGTGGCGAGGCCGAGGACTGGGTTGGCCGTGGCACTGGCGTGGATGATGCCGGGTTGGCGCTGAAAGCACGTGTGGTGCGCGATGGCGTCAAGATGAATGGTGACGCAATGAGTGATGGGCTGGGTGTGTTGCGCTGCCTTGGCGGACGCGAGCTGGCCGGGATGGCGGGTGCGATTGCGCGGGCACGGGTGGAATGCATTCCGGTAATCCTTGACGGGTTCATCTGTTCCGCGGCTGCGGCCTGTCTTGAACGGGCGGTGCCGGGGGCGCTGGATCATGCGGTGGCTGGCCATCAGAGCGCCGAAGCGGCCCATGCGCGGCTGCTGAAGGAGCTCGACAAGGCACCGCTGTTGCAGCTGGGGATGCGGCTGGGCGAGGGTTCGGGCGCGGCGCTGGCGATCGGTGTGCTGAAAGGGGCCGTGGCCTGTCACTCGGGTATGGCGACCTTTGGCGAGGCCGGGGTGTCTGAGGGTTAGTGAATGTGCGCGGAAGCACATCCTAAGCAAGAATATTTAAGAACCGCTGCGGCGATGCAGACCTTGCCGCGGCGGTGGAAATCGGCGACATATCGGGCATGACTGACAGACCCAGCTTGCCTTCGACTTCCCGCTCGCTTCCGATTGCGATGCTGCGGGCACGTGAAACCATGATGGCGCCGATCCGGCACATGTTGAACAAGGCAGGCGTGACCGAACAGCAATGGCGGGTTCTGCGGGTTCTGGATGAGCATGGCACGATGGACCCGAAGGACCTTGCCCAAGGGGCGTCGCTGCTCAACCCATCGCTGACGCGGATCATGCAGCTTCTGGACAAGAAGGGACTGATCGCGCGCAAAGACCATCCGACCGATCGGCGCAAGGTTTTGGTGGACATCACCGAGGAAGGCCGAGTGCTTTTGCGTGAGGCGGCACCGGAAAGCGCGGCGATCTTTGCCCGGCTGGAAGAGCGCTATGGGCGCGAGAAGATGGAGCAGCTTTTGGATCTGCTCAATGAACTGAGCTCGGTCGATCTGGATTAAGCGGCGCGGGTTCTGTTCGCGATTGCCTGCGAGCTTGTCTGGCAGAAATGAACGCGCGGTCGCTTGACTCGACTCGGGCGGGGCGGAAGGCTGTGACCGATGATGGGCCGGGGGCAGCATGAAGAATTTGCGAGAAATCGAAGAGCTTGAGGACCTTGGCATCACGCTGTCCGATGGTTGCCGGCTGTCGGCGCGGGTGTGGCGACCGGTAGATGCGGAGGACAACCCGGTGCCGGTGGTGTTGGAATACCTGCCCTATCGCAAACGCGACGGGACATGCGCCCGCGACGCGCTAACTCATCCGTATTTCGCCCGGCGCGGTTATGCCTGTGTGCGCGTCGACATGCGCGGCAATGGCGACAGCGAAGGGGTGATGGAGGACGAATACACCGTGCAGGAGCAGGCCGACGCGGTCGAGGTGATCGACTGGCTGGCAGAGCAACCCTGGTGCAATGGCAACGTCGGTATGATGGGGATCAGCTGGGGCGGATTCAACGGTTTGCAGGTGGCGGCGCTGGCGCCCGATGCGCTTAAGGCGGTGATCACGCTGTGCTCGACCGTGGATCGCTATGCCGATGACATCCACTACAAGGGCGGGTGCCTGCTGAACGAGAACCTCGGCTGGGGTAGCACCATGTGGGCTTACTCGAGCCGGCCACCTGACCCGGCGCTGCGCGAGGATTGGCGCGAGATCTGGATGCAAAGACTTGAGGCGGAGCCGTTTCTGCCTGAAGTCTGGCTGCGGCACCAGCACCGGGACGCGTATTGGAAACACGGGTCGATCTGCGAGGACTATTCAACACTGAAGGCAAAGGTGCTGGCGATTGGCGGTTGGGGCGACGCCTACAAGAACGCGGTGCCGCAGATCATCGGCAACCTGCCGGGCTCAAAGGGGATCGTTGGTCCATGGGTGCACAAATATCCACATTTCGCCGTGCCCGAGCCGAGGATCGGATTCTTGCAGGAGGCGCTGCGCTGGTGGGACAAGTGGCTGAAAGGTATCGAGACCGGGGTCGAGGAAGATCCGGACCTGAGCCTATACCTGATGGACGGAGTAAGGCCCAAAACTTGGTATGAGGAACGGCCCGGGCGCTGGGTAACGCATGCGCCGGGCAAGACCGGGCGCTATCCCCTGGGACCGGACGGGGTGTTGGGGCAGGCGGGGGCATTCGAGGTTGCCGTGGCCAGCCCGGCCGATACCGGCATGGAAGGCGGAGAGTACTGCGCGATTTGGCTGGGACCCGAGATGCCGGGGGATCAGCGCCCGGACGATGCGAAATCCGCTTGCTGGGACAGTGCGCCGCTTGATCATGCAGTTGAGATTGCCGGGGCGCCGGAGATGACGTTGCGGCTGCGGTCCGAGAAAGCACAAGGCCAAGTGGCGGTCCGGCTCAATCACGTGCATCCGGACGGGGCCAGCACGCGGATCACCTATGGGATGCTGAATCTGACCCATCGAGGCGGGCACGAAACGCCAGTGGACTTGCCCTTGAACCAAGGGGTCGAAATCCGCGTCGCGTTGGACCACATTGCTTATGTCGTGCCCAAAGGGCATCGCATTCGCGTGGCGGTGTCGAATGCCTATTGGCCACTGATCTGGCCCGCACCGGAGGCGGGTGCATTGACCGTCACTGGCGGGCAACTGACCCTGCCAACGCAAGCAGATGGCATGGGCGGGCGGACATTCCTGCCGCCGGAGACCGACGAGCCCTGGCAGATTGAGGAACTGCGACCGGCGAACAACAGCCGCAAGATCGAGCGCAATATGGGCAGCGGAGAGGTCCACCTGATCATCGAGGATGATTTCGGCAAGCGGTATGACAAGGGTCATGGACTGGTGTCCGGTGGAATGGCGCGGGAGCGGTGGAGCATTCACCCTGACGATCCGCTGAGCGCGAAGGGCGAAACCCATTGGACCGAGGAAGTAGAGCGTGACGGCATATGCTTGCGAACCGAGACTTTTGCGGAAATGACCTCGGATTTGACGCATTTCCACTTCTCTGCCCGTCTCGAGGCATATGAAAATGACATTAAAGTCTTCGATAAAGAGTTCAAAGATCGCATACGGCGTAAGGGACTCTAGGGGCAGGGGTCGGATTTTCTTGGAGAAAAACCTTGAAGCATGGGGTCGGATCGGCTTTGCTTGCCGAGAAGAAAAAAAATTCCGGCCCGGCAACACGGGCCCCGGGGGATGAATTTAACAGGGAGTTGAAGATGAAAGACCAGCTGGACTATCTCAAAGTGCGCGCGGCCTTGGGCCATATCACGCGGCGTGAATTCATGGGCAAAGCGGCAGCGCTTGGCTTGACGGCCGCGATGGCGAACACGCTGTTGGCTGACGCGGTTCAGGCCGCAGGTCCGCAGAAGGGCGGCACCATCAAAGTGGGTGTGAACGGGAGCGGCTCGGCAGACAGCCTTGATCCTGCATTGTCGGCAAACCAGGGCCAGACCCTTGTGACGCGCATGTGGGGCGAGCCGTTGGTGGAACTTGCCGTTGGCAACGCAATTGAACCGGTTTTGGCCGAGAGCTACTCGTCCTCACCCGATGCGAAGGTCTGGACCTTCAAGATTCGTTCGGGAGTCATGTTCTCGAACGGAAAATCGATGACGGCGGAAGACGTTCTCGCCACGATGGAGCGTCATTCTGGTGACGAAACGAAGTCGGGCGCGCTGGGTATCATGCGCGGCATCAAGGCGATGCGCGCGGAAGGCATGGACTTCATCATCGAGCTTGAAACCGCCAATGCCGACCTGCCTTATCTGATGGCAGACTATCACCTGCTGATCCAACCCAATGGCGGCAACGACGATCCGACGGGGGCCATCGGTACCGGGCCTTATGTGCTGAAATCGGCAGAGCCGGGTGTGCGCTTTGTGTTCGAGAAGAACGCCAACTACTGGCGTGAGGGTGGCAACGCAGGCACCATTGAGCTTATCGTCATCAACGATGACACGGCCCGTGTTGCTGCGCTTCAGTCGGGTCAGGTCGACATGATCAACCGCGTGCCGCCGCGTACGGCGGGCCTGGTCGATCGCGCGCCGAACATCACAGTGCAAAAGGCTTCGGGCCCAGGCCACTATGTATTCATCGCGCATAAGAACACCGATCCGTTCGACAACAACGACGTGATGCTGGCTCTGAAATGGGGTATGAACCGCCAGGAGATGGTCGACAAGATCCTCTTTGGTTACGGCTCAGTCGGTAACGACACGCCGATCAATGCGTCCTATCCGCTGTTTACGGAAATGCCGCAGCGGGAATACGATCCCGAAAAAGCGGCGCATCACTGGAAAAAATCGGGCCGCACCGACCCCGTGCTGCTGCGCACTTCGGACAACTCGTTCCCGAATGCGCCGGATGCTGCAGCGCTGTTCCAGCAATCGCTTTCGGCTGCAGGTATCCCGCTTGAGGTCAAGCGTGAACCAAATGATGGCTACTGGTCGGAAGTTTGGAACAAGCAACCGTTCTGCACCAGCTATTGGAGCGGCCGGCCGGTTCAGGACCAGATGTATTCGACGGCCTATCTGTCGACGGCAGACTGGAACGACACACGCTTCAACAATGAGCAATTCGACCAATTGCTGGTTGCCGCACGTGCCGAGCTGGACGAAGGCAAACGCAAGCAGATGTATGCCGACATGGGCATGATCCTGCACAACGAGGGCGGGTTGATTTGCCCGATGTTCAACGACTTCCTCGATGCCACGACCGACCGGATCGCCGGCTGGGGTGAGTCGGCTGGCTTTGGCCTGATGAACTACTACGCCCCGATCAAGATGTGGGTTGCCGCCTGATATGGGGCCGGCTTTAAAACTTGTGGTCCAGCGCCTTGCGCTGGGCCTCATCCTTCTTTTCCTCGTTTCGATCCTGATCTTCGTGGGCACCTTGATCTTGCCCGGAGATGTCGCGCAATCGATCCTTGGACAATCCGCAACCCCCGAGGCACTGGCCAACCTGCGCGAAGAGCTGGGTCTGAACGATCCGCCGCTGACGCGCTATTTCGACTGGCTGGGCGGGGTGATGACCGGTGATTTGGGTACCGCGCTGACCAACGGTCAGGATATCGCGTCGAGCCTGGGAAAACGGTTGAAAAACACGCTGTTCCTGGCGTTCTGGGCGGCGGTGATCTCGGTCCCGCTGGCGATCTTCCTGGGCCTTCTGGCGGTGCGCTATCGCGAGCGTTGGCCGGACAAGTTGATTTCAGCGGTAACGCTGAGCACGATTTCGATCCCGGAATTCCTGATCGGTTACGTGCTGATGTATTTCGTGGGCGTGAAGCTGGGCTGGGCGCCCACCGTTTCGACCATCTATGACTCGATGTCTCTGGGTGAAAAGCTCAATGCCATCGCGCTACCCGTTGCGGTGCTGACCCTTGTGGTGCTCGCGCATATGATGCGGATGACGCGTGCGGCGATCCTGAATGTGATGCAATCGGCCTATATCGAGACGGCCGAGCTGAAGGGCCTCACGATGTTCAAGATCATCTGGCGCCATGCCTTCCCGAATTCGATCGCGCCGATCGTCAACGTTGTGATGCTGAACCTGGCTTACCTGGTGGTGGGCGTTGTCGTGGTGGAGGTGGTGTTCACCTATCCCGGTATGGGCCAATACCTGGTTGACCACGTGAGCAAGCGTGACCTGCCGGTGGTGCAGGCCTGTGGCCTGATCTTTGCTGCCGTGTATATCGGGCTGAACATGATGGCCGACATTATCTCGATCCTGTCGAACCCGAGATTGAGGCACCCGAAATGATGAAGAACATTCCATTCGCGGCAGTCGTTGGGCTGTTTTTCACCGCGCTTTATTTCTTTGTCGCGATCTTCGCGTCCTGGATTGCGCCCTATGGTATGGCCGAGGTGGTCGGCGACGTGTGGGAGCCTGCAAGCGCCAAGCACTGGCTGGGCACCGACAATATCGGGCGCGACTTGCTGACCCGGATGATCTATGGCGGGCAGACCACGATCTTCATCGCCACCGCCGCAACCATCCTGAGTTTCACCACCGGGTCGGTGCTGGGCTTCTTGGCGGCAGTGCTTGGGGGCTGGGCCGATCAGGCGCTGTCGCGCTTTGTTGATCTGGTAATGTCGATCCCCTCTTTGATCCTGGCGCTGGTGATCCTGTCGGTCACGCCAGTGACGGTGCCGGTTCTGATTGTGGTGATGGGGCTGCTGGATGCCACCCGTGTGTTCCGGCTGGCCCGGGCCGTGGCCGTGGATATCAACGTGATGGACTATGTCGAAGCCGCCAAGCTGCGTGGCGAGGGGCGGGCCTGGATCATCTTTCGGGAAATCCTGCCCAATGCGCTGAGCCCGCTTGTGGCCGAGATGGGGCTTCGTTTTATCTTCATGGTTCTGTTCATTTCGACGCTGTCGTTCCTTGGCCTTGGCGTGCAACCGCCGATGGCTGACTGGGGTGGCATCGTGAAAGAGAACAAGGACGGGATCGTCTATGGCATCGGCGCAGCACTGTGGCCGGCGGTGGCAATCGCCACACTGGCGATCAGCGTCAATCTGGTGGCAGACTGGATTCTGAACCGCACCACCAGCCTGAAAGGGGGTCGGGGATGAGCGACGACAAACTGGTCAAAGTCCGTGGCTTGAAAATTGGTGCGACGGTCTATCCGCCGGGCGAACGCCCGCACGACATCGAGATTGTGCATGGCGTTGATTTCGATCTGGAGGCGGGCAAGGTTCTGGGCCTGATCGGCGAATCTGGCGCGGGCAAGTCGACCATCGGGTTGGCGACCATGGCCTATGGTCGTGGCGGCGTGAAGATCACCGGCGGCGAGGTCTGGGTCAACGGGCGCGATATCCTGAAAACCGGGGTGCGCGATGTACGCAAGCTGCGCGGGCTGGAAGTGACCTATGTCAGCCAGTCAGCGGCGGCCAGCTTCAACCCGGCCAAGAAGATCATGGACCAGGTGGTCGAAGCAGCGGTGGAAGCAAACAAGTTTTCCAAGCGTGAGGCCGAGGCACGGGCGGTGGAGCTGTTTCGCAAGCTGGGTCTGCCGGACCCGGAAAACATCGGGTCTCGTTATCCGCACCAGGTGTCGGGTGGGCAGCTGCAACGCTGCATGACCGCGCTGGCGTTGTGTCCTGAACCGGACATGGTGGTGTTTGATGAACCTACCACGGCGCTGGATGTGACCACCCAGATCGATGTGCTGATGGCAATCAAGGAAGCCATTCGCGACACCGGTGTGGCGGCGCTCTATATCACCCACGATCTGGCCGTGGTGGCTCAGGTGAGCGACCATATCATGGTGCTCAAAATGGGCGATATGGTGGAATATGGCACCACCGATCAGATCATCAATACGCCCAAGGAAGAGTATACGAGGGCGCTGGTCTCGGTTCGTTCGATCGACCACAAGGAAAAGGATCCGACGCCGGAACCGGTGCTGCGGGTCGAGAACATCACAGCGCGCTACAAGGGCACCCATTTCGATGTGTTGAAGGACATCAATGTTGAGCTGCATCCGGGGCAGACGCTGGCCGTGGTGGGCGAATCCGGTTCGGGCAAGTCGACGCTTGCGAGGGTGATCACCGGACTGTTACCGCCGAGCGAGGGCGATATCCACTTTGCTGGACGAACTCTTTCCTCTGACCTTCCTAGCAGGTCGAAGGAAGACCTGCGCGAATTGCAGATGATCTATCAGATGGCGGATGTGGCGATGAACCCGCGCCAGACGGTGGGCACGATCATTGGACGGCCCTTGGAGTTTTATTTCGGGCTGCGTGGCGCAGAGAAGCGCAAGCGGGTGCTGGAGCTGCTGGACGAGATCGAGATGGGGGTTGAGTTCATTGATCGCTATCCGGCGGAGCTGTCCGGTGGTCAGAAGCAACGGGTCTGCATTGCCCGATCGCTGGCGGCCAAACCCAAGATGATCATTTGTGATGAGGTGACAAGTGCGCTCGACCCGCTGGTGGCGGATGGCATTCTCAAGTTGCTGTTGGACCTGCAGAAGATCGAGGATGTGGCCTATCTGTTCATCACCCACGACCTGGCAACGGTGAAGGCCATCGCGGATTCGATTGCGGTGATGTATCAGGGCGAGGTGGTACGCTATGGCACCAAATCAGAGGTGCTGGCGCCGCCGTTTGATGATTACACCGACCTGCTGCTGAGTTCCGTTCCTGAGATGAGGCTTGGCTGGCTGGAAGAGGTCATCGCCAACCGCAAGATGGAAAGCGCCGGCAACTGACGCAGATGGAACAAGCCTTTTCGAAAAGGCTTGGAGCAAGCGCCTTTGAAGGCGCTTGCTGCGCGCGGATTGCTGCCGGTGCGGGCATGGTAAGATTGCGTTTTCCTCTGAGGAGCCGCAGGATTTGAGCCATTCAACAGTGGTGGGTGATTGGACATGAAAGCGATTGTTGCGCGGAGCGCGGTTATTTTCTGCCTTGGTTTTTTCGGGCTGTTTCTGTTGCGATTGGGCTATGGTTATGTCGATCAGCCCAATGGCGAGGTCATTCAGCGGGGGTTTGTTGACCAGAGCTTGGGCTATGATTTCGAACTCAGCCGTAAAAACTATGCCGGGCAGAAGCAATCCGTTGGTGGAGGGACCGGTCCGGCCTCGGTTGATCAGCGCTACGAAAAGGTTGCGACCCTGGGCCAGTCGAGCGACGCCTTTGATGAGGATGAGGCCAAGGTGCGCAGCGTTGCAAAGGCGGCCCAAGCCCTGGTCCAGCACGAGCAGGCCTTTGGTCTGAAGGGGCGGCGGCAATTGCAACTGGCCCTTGGTGTGCCCCCGGCCGCGTTTGATGACGTGATCATCCAGATTCGCGAAATCGGTGAGCCGGTCAGTTTCCAGGTCAACAAGACCGACAAGACCAACGAGTATCGCGCGCTTCTGGCGCAGCAGGAGAGCCTGCGGAAATCGCGTGACAACTTGCTGGAGTTGAAGGTTCGGGATGCGGAGCTGGATGATCTCATCGCGTTGGAAAGTCGTATCCTCGATCTGGAAAACCAGATCCAGTCGCTGGGCGTGTCGGTTGGCGAGTTCGACAGCGAGTTCGAGTTCGTCACTATCAAGCTAACCCTGAGTGAGGTGCGCCCGCCGGTGGAACGCTTTATCCCGTTCCTGAAACGCGCCAAGGCGGCGTTGGAATGGACCGTCTATGCCAGCCTCGGCATCGCGGCCGCACTGTTCTTCTTTGTGACGGCAGCGGTGCTGTTCGTCTTGTTGCTCCAAATGGTGCGCCGGGCGATGCCCGCGGAGGGCCAGAATCGATGATTTGATTTCGGATGCCCGCCATTCCGACGATGCATGGCGGGCAAGCCGTTGCAATATTGATGAAAACCCCGGTTGCTTGCCGTCAAGTCAGCGCCGGTTTCTGGTGTATTTCGCACGCGCAGCATGATAATGTTGCATTGCAGCATGAATTGTTCGGGAAAGGCCGCGCCATGTTTCAAAGCCCGCTTGAGACGCTTTTCAACCCCACTGGCATTGCCGTGTTTGGTGCCAGCGAATCCACCACGAGCGTGGGCTCGAAAGTCCATGCAAACCTGTTGGCTGGCGGGTTCAAGGGGCCGATCGTGCCGATCAATCCAAAGCACAAGAAAGTGCGCGGTCAGGCCTGTTACGCCAGCGTTATCGATGTGCCGGACAAGATCGACCTTGCGGTGATCGCCACCCCGGCGCGGACCATTCCGGGCATCATCCACGATTTGGGTGAGGTCGGGGTTGGCAGTGCCATCGTGCTTTCGGCGGGGTTCCGCGAGGCTGGGGAAGAGGGCCAGCGGCTGGAGAAGAAATTGGCCAAGGCGGCGCGCAAGGCGGGCGTACGCTTCATGGGGCCGAACTGTGTCGGGCTGGTGCGACCCTGGCTGGGGATGAACGCGACCTTTCTCAATTCCTCGGCCCCCGAGGGGCGTTTGGCGCTGGTTTCGCAATCGGGCGCGCTGTGTTCGGCGATTGTCGATTATGCCGCACCGCATCACCTTGGGTTTTCGACCATCGCGTCGCTGGGCAATGCGAGTGATGTGAACTTTGGCGAGGCGTTGCATTTCCTGGCGACCGACCCAAAGACTGACGCGATCCTGCTATACGTTGAAGGCATCAGCAACGCGCCGGGCTTCCTGAGTGCGCTGCGAATTGCCGCGCGTTCGAAACCGGTGATCGTGCTGAAATCCGGGCGCCATGTCGCCAGCTCGAAGGCGGCCAATACCCACACGGGGGCGATGATCGGATCGGATTCGGTGTTCGATGCAGCGCTGTCACGCTCGGGTGCTGTGCGCGCCAACACCTTTGGCCAGTTGTTTGCCGCCGCGGAAATCCTGTCGGCGCACAAACGCACCACCGGCAAGCGGCTGGGCATCGTCACCAATGGCGGGGGAGCCGGGGTTCTGGCCGCAGACCGGGCCGGAGATTTCGGGCTACAAATCCCCGAGCCGTCTGAGGCGACGATCAAGTCGCTGGACGCAATCCTGCCGCTGTATTGGAGCCGGGCGAACCCGGTGGACATCCTGGGCGATGCGAGCGCAAAAACCTATGGCGCGGCGGTCAAGGCGTGCCTGGCGGATAAGTCGTTGGACGGGGTGCTGGTGATGCTGACCCCGCAGGCGATGACCGATGCCAAGGCGGCGGCACAGGCGGTGGTTGATGTCGTGCCGGCGCGCAACAAGAAGCCGGTGCTGGCCTGCTGGATGGGCGAGACTTCGGTTGCCGAGGGGCGCAAGCTACTTAGCGCGGCGGGCATCCCCGATTTCGGTACACCGGAACGCGCAGTCGAGGCATTTTCCTATCTTGCACAGCACCATCGCCATCAGCGGCTGGCACTGGAAGTGCCGGGGCCGTTGGGTGATGTTTCCCCGCCGGACCTGACAGGCGCGCGGATGATCATTGACGGGGCGCTGCGGGATGGGCGCAGCATGCTCAATGACATCGAAAGCAAGGCGATCCTACGGACATTCCACATCCCGACGAACATGACTATCGAAGCTGAAAGCGCCGCCGAAGCGCTGGTGGCTGCCGAAACTGTGGGGTTCCCGGTGGCGATGAAAATCCTCAGCCCGCAGATTTCCCACAAGTCGGATGTGGACGGGGTGAAACTGGGCTTGATGAACCCTGCTGACGTGATGTCGGCCTTCCGTGAAATCACGGAAACGGCCGCCGAAATGAGGCCCGATGCGGAAATTCGCGGAGTCACCGTTGAACGCATGGCGCAGGTCAATGATGCGCGCGAGTTGGTTGTTGGGGCCAGCCGCGATCCGGTCTTTGGCCCGGTGATCATGTTTGGTGCCGGTGGCACCATGGTGGAGATCCTGCAGGACAGCGCCGTTGCCCTGCCGCCGTTAAACGCGGTACTGGCGACGCGGCTAATTGATCGCACGCGGGTTTCGCGCCTGTTGGAGGCCTTTCGCGACCGCCATGCAGTCAAGCGCGAGGCGGTGGTCGACGTGTTGTTGCGTGTGTCGGACATGGTCTGTGAATTGCCCGAGATTGAAGAGCTTGATCTGAACCCGATTTTTGCAGGCCCTGAGGGGGTGATTGCCGTGGATGCGCGGATTGCAATCAAGCGCCCGCCGTCCAAGGACGGGGCCTATGACCACATGGCGATCCACCCCTATCCCCGCCATCTGGTTCGCAAAAGCCATATGTCCGACGGTCGTATCCTGACCATCCGGCCGATCCGCCCCGAGGATGCCGAGGAGGAACGGAGTTTCGTGCGCGAGCTGTCGCCTCGGGCCAAGCGCTTCCGCTTCATGGGCACGATTTCCGAACTGTCGCCGCAGATGTTGGCGCGGTTTACCCAAATCGATTACCGCACCGAAATGGCGCTGGTCGCGATGGTCGAACAGGATGGTAAGCAGACCCAGATCGGTGTGACGCGCTATGCGATCAATCCTGACCGGCGCAGTTGCGAATTTGCCATCGTGGTGTCGGACGCTGTGCAGCATCAGGGTATCGGTACCAAGCTGATGAAGGCACTGATGGAGGCTGCCCGCGATCACGGGTTGGCCGTGATTGAAGGCACAGTGCTGCGCGAAAACGATGCGATGCTGCATTTGATGGAAGAACTGGGCTTTTCGATCTCGACCTCACCGGATGACCGGGAAGTCGTCATCGTCGAACGTGATCTGTAAGGGGAAACGCGCATGCTGGCCTATATCACCCATGCCGATTGCCACCTGCACGACACTGGTTCGCTGCACCCCGATCAGGCAGAGCGCCTGAGCGCCATCGACAACCAGCTGATCACGAGCGGCCTTGAATTCGTTCTGCGCCAGTACGATGCCGATCTGGTCACCCGCGAAGCGCTGGAGCGGGTGCATGATGCCGACTACCTTGACCGGGTCTATGCGATCGACCCGTCCGATGGCCCGGTTGCCATCGATGGCGACACGGTGATGTCGCCTGGAACCTTGCGCGCGGCCGAACGCGCGGCCGGGGCCGGGGTCCAGGCGGTCGACCTGGTGATGGCGGGGGCGGCCCATTCGGCATTTTGCGCCATCCGCCCACCGGGGCACCACGCCGAGCGGGACAAGGCGATGGGGTTCTGCCTGTTTGACAATATCGCGGTGGCGGCGGCCCACGCGCTTGAAGCCCATGATCTGAACCGCGTTGTTATCGTTGATTTCGATGTGCACCACGGCAACGGCACCGAGGATATCTTTGCCGCCGAGCCTCGTGTCCTTTTCTGCTCAACCTTCCAGCACCCGTTCTACCCGTTTACAGGCCACGAAAGCGACACGGCAAATCTTGTCGATGTCCCCTTGTCGGCAGGTGCGGGAAGTGCCGAGTTCCGTGCAGGCGTGTCCGAGCATTGGTTTCCGGCAATCGATGCGTTCCGGCCCGAGATGGTGTTCATTTCAGCCGGGTTCGACGCCCATGTCGCCGACGATATGTCCCACCTGTCGCTGACAGATCCCGATTATCGCTGGGTGACCGAGGAACTGGTCAAACTTGCCAAGACCCACGCGAATGGTCGGATTGTTTCGATGCTAGAAGGCGGCTATGAACCCGCTGCCCTGGCCCGCAGCGTGGTTGCCCACATCGACGCGATGATCGGGTAACGCCCGCCTCTTCTGTTCGCTGGAAATATTCCGTGGGCTGGTCGCACCAAGGGTGCGCAAGAGCCGCCGCTGGCCCCCAATCCATCATTGCAAAACGCGTTTCACTTGGTTCAATGGCATTGGCCAAAAAGGAGACGCGTCATGGACGGAAAACTGCTGTTGATCATTCTGGACGGCGTGCCACTCAGAAACTTCACCCGCCTGTTCGGCAATCTCGAGGGCTGGGTCGACAGCGGCGAGGCACAGCGTTTTGTGCATCGCGCGGTACTGCCTTCGATTTCCGCAAGCTGCTATGCCTCGATCCACACCGGGGTCAGCCCGCAGGTGCATGGTTGTACCGGCAATGGCAACGTGTTCCGCCTGAAAGAGCCCGATGTGTTCAGCGAAGTGCGCAAGGCCGGCGGTGTTACCGGGGCGGTGGCACACTCTTTCTGGTCCCAGTTCTTCAATCGCCATCCGTTCGATTTTGTCCGCGACATCGAATATGATGAACCCAACAGTACCACGATCAACCATGGCCGGTTCCACTCGATGACCGGGTATGGCCACTCCAACCAGATGACGCCGTCAGATGTGGACTTGTTTGGGACCCTAACGAACCTGTGCCATCGCTTTGGCCTGAACTATGGCATGCTTCATACCTGCACGCTCGACAGCATGGGGCACCGCTTTTATCATGACTGTTCCGAGATGGACTATGCCTGCGCGGTGATGGACGAAATGCTGGCGCCCTTCATCCCGCAATGGCGTGCAGCAGGATACGAGGTGATCGTGACGGCTGACCATGGTCAGGATGAGCGCGGTCATCATGGCGGGCGGGGTGACATGCAACAACTGACGGCGCTCTACTATTTCGGATCAGGGCAAGGACCCGCACGTGATACCGAGATCAGCCAACTGCAACTGGCACCGACGATCCTTTCGCGGTTGGGGGTGGAGATTCCTGATACCATGAAGAGTGACGTTTTCCTAAAATAGAGCCAGCCTCCGGCGGGTCTGTTGCAGATGACCGCGTGAGGGACGCCGTCGGATTGAGTATTTGTGCAACAGAGAGCAGACCCCACACATGGTTCGATACCACGTCATCCGGCTTCCGAGCGAAGCGAGGCCGGGCCCAAATGTGACGCGTGTCCCGCGTCAGCGGGGCACGAGGAAAAGCGGGAGCCCTCCTATCCCCAAAGGTCCGAGACGGTGAAGCCTTGGGCGAACGGATCGCTGGGGTCGATCATGTAGTTGGCCATGCCGGTGATCCAACCCTGTCCTGAAAGCGTGGGAAGGATGGCCTGGTAGGGGCCGACCTGGGTGGTGCCTTCGATACGTCCGGTAAAGGTGGTACCCATCGGGCCTTCATTGACATAGTCGACACCGGGTGCAAGCAAGCCGCGCGCGTGCAAACAGGCCATCTTGGCGCAGGTACCGGTGCCGCAGGGCGAGCGGTCGAGCACACCGGTCAGGGCGTGGGGTTTGGCCGGGTCGAACACGCCCGACGACACGGTGACGGCGGATTTACCATGGGCATCTGTGCGCGTGGCCGGGCCGGTCAGTTGCGCGATGGTTGGGCCGGTGATACCGGGGTTTTCGGGATGGATGACCGGCAGTTGCTCGACTGCGGCATGGCGCAGGGCTTCGGATAGGCGCACCATGTCGCCGCCTGTATCTGGCTCAATCGCGATCCCGAATTGCGCCGCCTCGGCAATGACAAAGAACATTCCGCCCCAGGCGATGTCGACCTTTGCTGTGCCGTATCCCGGGACTTCAAGCGGGGTATCGAGACGCACGGCAAAGCCCGGCACGTTGCGGAACTTTACGCGGTTGACCTTACCATTCCGGCACTCGGCCCGCACGCGGATCAGCCCGGCCGGGGTTTCGAGGGTCAACTCGGTTACCGGTTCCACCATCGGAACCAGACCCGTTTCGAGCAGGACAGTTACCGTGCAAATCGTGTTTGAGCCGGACATCGGAGGGTATTCGGTCTGTTCCATGATGATGAACCCGGCATCGGCTTGCGGGTCGCAGGGCGGCACGATGGCGTTACAGCACAGCGCCGGATAGCCGCGTGGTTCGCGCAGCATGGCCAGGCGAATGTCGTCACGGTGCTCTTCCAGCCAGCGCATTTTCTCGTAGACCGAGGCGCCAGGGATATGCGGCAGACCGGCGGTGATGACACGGCCTGGCTCACCCTCAGCATGGGCATCGACGGCGGTGATGACAGAGGAAATGCGCATGTTTTTAACCCCGATCGGTTTGATTTTCTGGACGCACGCTGGGTTTTTCGCGCTGCCGCGTCAATGGGGAACCCGCGCACGCAATGCGGGTTTCCGTTGTAAAGCCACCACAACTTGTCGCTCCAACCACATGATTTTGGGGTGGTTTTAAAAAAACACACTAGCGAAGTGATTCGGAACTGTGTATCGCTGAGCATTAGAAAAGCGGTGCGCGTAAAATGACACCGCGTGTTGAGGCATATAGGTGGTGTAATGAGACCGATCGGTTTTACCGTCCGCGATAGCGCGGGCGCGGTTCAGCGTAGTGAGTTGTCTGGTGATAGTGCAGTTTCGTCGGTGTCGGCGGGTCTCGGGCAGGAAATTTCACTCAATCTTCGACAAGGCGATATCCAGGGCTATCATCGGGATGGCAGTGACCTGATGATCGCATTGGTGGACGGGCGCGTTATCGTGCTCGAAGGTTTTTTCAACGCGTCGGGTGACAGTGCCCGGCTGTTCATCTCGGCGGACGGGTACCTCAATGAGGTCAACCTTGTCGAAGGCGCCAATGGCGAGGTCTACGCCACTTATGGCGTCACCGAGCAGTGGGGCAAATGGAGCCCTTCGGATGATCTGACCTATCTCGAGAGCAACGAAGTCGTGGCCGCGGTGCCAGCGGGCGATGATGTTTCGATGCTGGGGGCCGGGTTGCTCGGCGGCCTGGGCGGCGGTGCGGGCCTGTTGGGCGTTGGCGCGGCGGTTGCCGGTGTTGGACTGGTCGGTGGCGGCGGTGGTGGTGGCGGAGCCGCTCCGCGTATTGACCCGACGGTCGATCAGGAAGGTGTCATCACAATTGCCGGTGACGATGTGGCCGAGGACGAGGAAACGGTGGTCATCAGCGGTACCGCTGAGCCGGGATCCGAAGTGGAGGTCACGATCGGTGACCGGACGGTGACCACGACGGCAACCGATCAGGGCACCTGGGAAGTGGACTTCACCGGTGACAACTTCCCCGGTGATGGCGAATTCGACGTTGATGTGACCGTGACCGAAGACGATGGCACTGTAACCGATCTGGATGGTCCTGAGGTGGTGATCGACCTGACGCCGCCGGATATCGGCTTTGACGATGGAGTCGCGTCGGTTGGCGACATGACCAATTCGGGCGATCACACTGACGGTGTGGAAATCGGTGGAACCGGCGAGGCCGGTGCGACGATTGAAGTCACGATCAACGGTGTGACCCACACCACGACGGTTGGCGAAGACGGCACCTGGGGTGTGGTCTTTACCCCCAACGAACTGCCCGGTGGCGAATACGAGACCGAAGTCACTGTCGTGTCGACCGATGGCCATGGCAATTCGACCACGGTGACCGACACGGGTGTGATCGATACGGTGATCGGGGTCGAGATCGGTGGTGGCCAGGTTGGCGGTGACAACCTGATCAACGGGTCCGAACAGGCCACGGGCGTAACTCTGACCGGGACCGCCGAGCCGGGATCGACCGTCGAGGTGACGGTGAACGGCGTGACCCACACCACGACCACCGGTGCCGATGGCACCTGGAGCGTGGATTTTGCCACCAGCGAACTGCCCACCGGTGAGACCGAAGTGACAGTGAGCGCAGTGGCAACCGACGTGGCAGGCAACGTCTCCACCACCGAGAGCACACTGCAGGTCGACACGATCAACGAGGTTGGGTTCAACGCCGCCACCGTCGAAGGCGACGGGGTGATCTCGGCTACGGAGCACGCCGATGGCGTGACCTTTTCCGGCACCACGCAACCGGGCTCGACCGTGACTGTTGAAGTGAACGGCGTGGCCCACACGACGATCGCCGACGGCAATGGCAACTGGAGCGTTGATTTCGCACCGGGTGAGTTGCCCGTGGGCGAACTGGACTTGCCGGTCAACGTCACCTCCACCGACGCGGCGGGCAATGTCACCACCACAAGCGGGACGGTGCGTATCGATACGGTCAACTCGGTGACCGTGGACGATGGCAGCATCGAGGGCGACGGCACGATCAACGCGGGCGAACGCAGTGACGGTGTGACCTTAACCGGTACCACCCAGCCGGGCTCGACGGTTATGGTTGAAGTTAATGGCGTGAGCCGTCCGGCGACGGTCGACAGCAACGGCAACTGGAGTGTCGATTTCGCACCGGGTGAGTTGCCCGTGGGCGAACTGGACCTGCCGATTCACGTGACCTCGACCGATGCGGCGGGCAACACCGCCACGACCACCGGTTCGGTGCATATCGATACGGTCAACCAGGTTGGCTTCAATGATGCCACCATCGAAGGCGAGGGTGTGGTCAATGCCGCCGAGCGCGGTGACGGCGTCACCCTTGAGGGTACGACCCAGCCGGGCGCAACCGTGACCGTTGAAATGAACGGCGTGACCCGTACGGTGACCGCGGATGCCAACGGCAACTGGAGTGCAGATTTCGCGGCCTCGGAACTACCCGAGGGTGAAGTGACCCTGCCGGTGACGGTCACCTCGACAGATGCGGCAGGCAACGTGGCGACCACGACCGGAGATGTCGAGATCGACACGATCGTGCGCGACTTTGATACGACCGGGACACCGGGTGGCATCGACGGCGTTGTAAACGCAGCCGAGGCGGCAGGTGGTGTAACCCTGACCGGAACAGTGGAACCGGGTTCGACCGTGATGGTCGACTTGGGAGGCGTGACGCGACCGGCGGCAGTGGATGCCAATGGCAACTGGACTGTGTCATTTGCCCCGGGTGACATCCCGGCGGGCAATCACAACCTGCAGGTCACGGCAACGGCGACCGACCCCGCGGGCAATGTCAGCACCGTGTCTGGTTCGGTTGAAGTGGACACCGTGGTCGACAACCTGGGCTTTGCCGGCACACCGATCGAGACCGACGGTGTGGTCAACGCCGCAGAGCGTGGCGACGGGGTCGAGATTTCCGGCACGGTAGAACCCGGATCAATCGTGTTGGTCACCATGGGCGGCATGACGGTGCCTGCAACCGTGGATGCCAATGGCAACTGGACAGCGGTCATGCCAGCCGGGGCCGTGGCCGAAGGCGAATATGACGCCATTGTCCAGGTAGAAGTGACAGATCCGCATGGCAACACGGACAGCATCAGCCAGTCGGTGCGCGTCGATACACTTGTCAACGAACTGCAAAACGCTGCGACAGCAGTCGAGGGCGACAATGTTGTCAACGCGTCCGAAGCGCAGGACGGGTTTACCCTGACAGGTACCGTGGAACCGGGTTCGTCCGTGGTGGTTCAATTTGGTGGCCAGAATTACGCCGCGACGGTGGACGCCGCGGGCAACTGGAGTGTCGATATTCCGGCCAGTGCGATCGCGCCGGGAGAATACACGGCACAGGCGGTGATCAACGCGACAGATGCAGCGGGCAATACCGACAGCATCACTCGCGATATCGAAATTGACACCACCTTGCCAGGCGCACCCGAGATCGCGTCCTACACTCGCGATCAAACCGGTATCCGCGCCATCTCGACCGAGATGACCGACAATACGGTCGCGATCAACCAGGTCCATGATGACGGGTCGATCACTGATCTGGGGGCCAGCGGCGTTGATATCCCGGTCCTGGGCGAGACCGCTTATGGTTTCACCCCGACCATTCCCGATGGTTCGCATCTGGTGGTGACGTCGTCGGATGATGCCGGCAACATGAGCGCGACCTATCTGGTGCTCGATGAAAGCTCGACCAGCGTGGTGGACCTGTCCAACCCGAACCTGGGTGATTTGCAGATTGAGGCGATCGACCTGCAATTTGCCGAGGACAGCCAACTGACCGTCACCGAAGCGCAGATCGTGGCGTTGTCGGACAATTCGGACACCGTGGTGATCCATGGCGGTGTCGACGATACCGTAACTGCAACCGGTGCCGTGAACACCGGCCAGACAGTGGACGTGAATGGCGAGACCCACGCGGTTTATATGCTGGGTGACAGCGCGACGCTGATCATCGACGACGACATCAACGTGGTGATTTAAATCGCGACCCAAAACGATTGGCCCGGGCGGAGCAAGGTTCAACCGCCCGGACCCAAACCAAGAATAAGCACCGAAAAAATGGGGCGAAGGTATGGGGCAGAGTAAAATGGTAAGGACAAGTTTGTCTGTGGCGGCCGTGTTGGCCTTGAGCGCGTGCATGTCGCCGGGCCCGAATGTGGGTGACGGCGAGGTCAGCCGCATGCGCATGGGGGTGTTTGACAAGAAACCGGCCAAGGATACCAAGGCGCAGGCCAGCGAAAGCATCATCGTCAGCGACCTTCAGGAGCGCAAGAGCGTGCTGCCCCAGGGCAGCTCTTTTGATTTGGTGTCAGGGCCGGTCCTGTCGGCCAATTCACGCGCCGCCGAAAGCGAGCTGCGCGTCGCCCGTCTGCGGGCCGAGGCGCAGTCCAAGAACTGGCTGCCGACCATCGGGCCAAGCATTTCCCTGTCGTCGCTGGGCGAGGTTCTGACCAGCCTGGTTATCGACGCGGTGATCTTTGACAACGGCAAGAAGAAGGCGGAACGCGAGTTTGCCCGCGCCGATGTGGAAGTGGCCGCCGTGAGCCTGGCCATCGACACCAACGACCGGGTGAACACCGCGCTGGGGCTTTACGTCAAGGGTCAGGAAGCCCGCGAGAAGGCCGGCCTTTACGAGCGTGCCGTCAAGGACATGAAACACTTCGAATACGTGATGAACGAGCGGGTCAAGGGCGGGGTCTCGGATCTCTCGGATCTGAGCGTAATTCGTCACAAGCTGGCCAAGGTACAGGCCAGTCATGCGGCCTCGGTCGAGGCGGCCAGCGCTGCCGTGGCCGAGTTGAACGCGATGTCGATCAAGAAACTGGGTGGGGTCACGGGGCTGTCCGACTTTAGTGTTGGCCGTCATGACGCGCAGCCGCTGACCGTGATGCTGGCCGAGGCCGAGAAGACCCGCACAGTGGCCGGGGCCAAGATTGACCGCGCTGGATTCCTGCCGGGATTGAAAGCTAGTGCAACCGTGACCAAGACGGGTACCAGCGGCGGGCTGGAACTGGCTCCCGAGAATGGGATCGGGCTGGGGACAGCTGCCAATTTGAAAGCAATCAAGGCCGCAGAAGAGGCTGCCGGTCGCCGGGTGAGCCAAGCCACGGAAGAAGCCAACCGCCGTCTTGCCAAGCACGAGGCACGGCTTGCGGCGTTGAGCCGTCAGGTGGGCGAGGCCAGTACGTTGGCGAACCAAGCCAAGTCCAACCTCGACCTGTTCCAACAACAATACGAGGCCGGACAGCGCCAGGTGATGGATGTTGTCGGCGTCTATGAAACCTGGGTCAGCCAGGAAGAAACCCGTGTCGGGTTGAAGTACGAAATGGCGCTGGCACGGATCGAGATCGCTCGTGAACAGGGGCTTCTGGCGGACGGGAGCGACATTTGACCAAGCGGCCCGTGGCACTGACGATTGCAGCGGGTGGGCGGGCCCGGCTGAAGGCGGTGTCGAATTCGGACGCGCCGCCGAGGGCCGTTGCCACACCCGCCCCAAAACCTGCACCGCCGCCCAGCGTTGATGAGCGCGCCCGGTCGCGCGCCGATCTGGCGGCGACTTATGCCGGACTGCTAGGAGTTCAGGTGGTCGCGCGTGATATCCTTGATGTGATCCAGACGCGGGCTGAAGATAGAGACGGGGTGCAACCCGGGACGCTGGCCGAAGGTTTAAAATCTGTCGGGCTGATTGCCCACGTGGAGACCGTAAGTCATACATCCATGGCCGCATGGCCTGCGCTGGCGCAGATGACCAGCGGGCAGTTCATTTTGGTTCTGGGCGTCGAGAATGACGACCTTGTGCTCTACGACACCACCTGCACCGACAACCGCGCCCATGTGCCGCTCGCCGAGTTTGAACCCTATTTCACCGGCATGCTGGTGCGGGCCGAGGCGCCGCTGAAGAAACTCAGCAAAACCCATGCCCCGAAACGGACCGAGCCGCATTGGTTCTGGGGCCAGTTTCGCGCCTATCGCCGTCAGTTTGCCGAGATCGCCTTGGGGTCTTTCGTGGCCAACCTGCTGGCCGTTTCCGTCGCGTTGTTTTCCTTGCAGGTTTATGACCGCGTGATCCCGCATCAGAGCGAGGCTACTTTGTGGGTACTGGCTGCGGGTGCCGCGCTGGCGCTGCTGATGGAGGCGGCGTTAAAAGTGGCGCGGGCGAGCCTTATGGATGGCTCCGGGCGGCAGATCGAGATGGGGGTGCAGGCCCTGCTGATGAACCGCCTTCTGGGGATGCGCAGCGAGACGGCGGGCAAATCGCCGTCGCAGCTGTTTTCGTCGATGCGCGAATTCGGCTCGGTGCGCGAGTTCTTTACCGCCTCGACCATCGGGGCGCTGGCGGATATTCCGTTCATCTTTGTTTTCCTGCTGTTGGTGTCATCGATTGCCGGGAACGTGGTCTGGGTGTTGATCGCGGGCGGTATCCTGATGGTGGTGCCGGGGTTCCTGCTGCAAAAACGCATGATCTGCCTGACCCAGGAAACCCAAGGGGCCAGTGCCAAGGCGAGTCGGCTCTTGCATGAGACGGTGTTTGAGCTCGACACGGTGAAATCGCAACGCTCGGAAGATCGCGTGCGGCGTTTGTGGGCCGAGTTGAACGCGCTGTCGGCGTCAAAAACCGGGGATCAGCGGATGCTGGCCTCGGTCCTGACCTTCTGGAGCCAGGGGGTGCAGCAGGCAACCTATGTGGCGGCGGTGATTACCGGGACCTATCTGGTGTTTGCCGGAGAAATGTCGGTAGGGGCAATTATCGCGGTGGGCATCCTGACCGGGCGCACCTTGGGACCGTTGACACAGCTGGCGGGAACCATGGCGCGTTGGGGTAATGTGAAAACTGCGCTGGATGGGTTGGACGCGATTGCAGCGGCCAGCCAGGATCGCGAAGAGTGCCGGACTTATCTGCGGCGCGAGCATCTGAACGGCGAGTATGAAATTCGCGATTTCCGGTTCCGCTACGAGGAAGACGGCGCGCCGACGCTGGAAATCAGCGGGCTGGCGATCCAACCGGGGCAAAAGATTGCCATTCTGGGTGCCAACGGGTCGGGTAAGTCGACCCTGCTCAAGGTTCTGAGCGGGCTGTATGCGCCGAGTGAGGGCCGGGTTCTGCTGGACGGAACCGACATGGGGCAGATCGAGCCGCGCGACTTGCGCCGGGCGATCGGGTATCTGGGGCAGGATGTGCGGCTGTTCACCGGTACATTGCGCGAGAACCTGAACCTGACCCTGCTTGAACGTGATGATAACCGCCTGATGCAGGCGCTGGATTTTGCCGGGTTGGGGCCGTTCGTAAAGAACCACCATAAGGGGTTGGATCTGGAAATCATGGATGGTGGTCGGGGACTTAGCATCGGGCAGCGCCAATCCATCGGCTGGGCCCGGCTGTGGTTGCAGGACCCCAAGATTTGCCTGCTGGATGAGCCGACGGCGGCGTTGGACCAGACACTGGAAAACACGTTGGTTGATCGGCTGCAAACCTGGCTTGAGGGGCGTACGGCAGTGATTGCGACGCATCGGGTGCCGATCCTGCAGCTGACCGACCGGACGCTGATCCTGCAACAGGGCCGCATGGCCGTGGACGGGCCGCGTGACCAAGTGCTGGCGCATCTGCGCAGTTCCGGAGGGGCGGCGTAATGGCTGTGACGGCGACCAATCTTGCGGGGCAGTTGAACAAGCGGATGCGGGGCCCGAGCCTGACGATCTGGCTATGTGCGGTGACGGTCTGGGTCTTCATCCTGTGGGCGGCCTTCGCATGGGTGGACGAGATCGTGAGGGCCGAGGGCGAGATGATTTCCTCGTCCCGGCCGCAGATCATTCAAAACCTCGAAGGTGGTATCCTGGCTGAACTGATGGTCAAGGAAGGCCAGGTGGTGAACAAGGGCGACACGCTGGCACGGCTGCGCCCGACACAGTTCCAGAGCTCGGTTGATGACCTCTTGGATCAGATCGTGGCGCTGGATATCAAACGGGCCAGACTGGAGGCGGAACTAGCCGGCGAGCGGGGTTTTGCTGTGCCGGCACAGTTGGCCAATCGCAGCCCCGAAATTGTGGCGTCGGAACGGGCGCTCTTGTTGGCGCGGCAGAGTGATTTCTCGTCCCGTCGCGAAGGTGCCAAGCGGGTGCTTGATCAGGCGGCCAAGGAAAAGGCGATGATGGAGGACCTGCTGAGCCGCAAAATCGTGGCGCTGATCGAGGTCACCCGCGCGCGCAAGGCCGAGGCCGATGCGCGCATTCGCTATGACGAGGTTGTCACCCAGACCGAATTGGACCGGGCGCAGGAGTATTCCGATACGCTGCGGGAATTGGCGACGCTGAAACAGAACCTCAAGGCGAGCCAGGACCAACTGACCCGGACAGTGTTGAGCAGTCCGATGCGGGGCATTGTCAACGGGTTGGCAGTGACCACGATTGGCGGAGTGGTGCGGCCCGGCGAAGAGATTTTGCAGATCATCCCGCTTGATGAAGAACTGTTTGTCGAGGCACGGGTGAAACCGGAAAACATCGCCGGAGTGCGCCGAGGGCAGGACGCGACAATCAAGTTAAGTGCCTATGATTACACGATTTATGGGTCTCTCAAGGGCATGGTCGACGTGATCTCGGCCGACACGTTCAAGGACGAGCGCGCCCGTGATCCCGAGGCCAGCGCGCATTACAAGGTAACGCTGCGAGTGGACCGCGAGAACATGACCGAGCGGCAGATGCAGATTGCCATGCGCCCGGGCATGCAGGCCGAAGTCGAATTGCACACGGGGTCGAAAACAGTGCTGCAATACCTGCTCAAACCACTTTACAAGTCGCGCGAAGCCTTCCGCGAGCCTTAAGCGGTACCTGTCGAAAACTCAGTGGATATGGTGCGGCTGCGCCTGTTCCTTGTGCGCTGTCATGGAGCCGGTAAGCTGCATATGCAGGTAGTATCCGGCCATGACGAGCGCAGCAGGGACGATGGAGGAGACAAGATAAAGACCGAGGGCATAGGAAAGGCTGGTCCCGAAGCCGATGAGTGCGACAAGCGATACGAGCATGCCCAGCACGGTCGATAGTCCCACAGCGACAACAGCCATGTTTGCCCCTTTCCAATCCGTTTTGTGCCCCGTTGCCACCCCTTTTCCACCGCAAATGTGCCGGAAATAAGGCAGGCTTGGGGATTTCGAGTGGCGGTTGTAACGATTAACGAGCGCGTTCGGGACAAAATTACTGGCCTGTCCCGAAGGTTAGGGGCATATCCTTGAAGAAAGGTTAATCAGGCAGCCGCAGAGAGGATGGCCCATGTCTCAAGACAACGCACCCAATGGCACTCTGACCTTGCGCACCGTGGCGATGCCAGCGGATGTGAACGTGAACGGGGACATTTTCGGCGGCTGGGTGTTGAGCCAGATGGACATCGCCGGAGGTATTCACGCTATAGAAGAGGCCAGCGGGCGTGTGACCACCGTATCGGTCAACGAGATGACCTTTGTGCGCCCGGTCAAGGTGGGCGACGTGCTGTGCGTCTATACGTCGGTCGAACGCTTGGGCAACACGTCGATCGCGATCGGGTTGGAAGCCTGGGCGCTGCGTCAGATTACCGGCGAGCGCGAGAAGGTTACCGAAGGGGTGTTTACCTATGTTGCCATCGATGCGGACGGCAGGCCAAGGCCTGTGAAGGGATAGAGAAGGTGGGTTGAAAACCCACCCTACGCAAGATCAGATCGCGTCGACCGCCTCTTGCAACATGTCACGGACCTGACCGGCGACAGCGTGCAACTCATCGTTTTCAATTGCGGCCATCGAAGCCACCGGATCAATCGCCGAGACTTCGACACCGCCATCGACGCTGCGCAGGATGACGTTGCAGGGCAGCATGGCACCGAGCCGGGCTTCCAGCCCGATCGCCTGCCACGCCATGTTCGGGTTGCACGCGCCAAGGATGCGATAATCATCCATGTCCTTGTCGATTTTCGTTTTCATTGTCGCCTTGACGTCGATCTCGGTCAGCACACCAAAGCCTTTGTCCATAAGGGCCTTGCGGGTGCGGGTGTCGACTTCGTCGAAGCTGGCGTCAGAGATGAGGCGGTCGAGCGTGTAGGACATTTGTGCGGCCTTTCAGGATCAGAGAACGGTGACGACGGTACCTTTGGGAACACGTTGATAAAGATCGATTACGTGGTCGTTGATCATGCGGATACAGCCGTTTGACACCGAGCGCCCGATCGATCCGGGCGAGGTTGTGCCATGGATGCGGAAATACGTATCGCGGCCGTTCTGGAACAGGTAAAGCGCGCGCGCGCCTAGCGGGTTACCGGGGCCACCGGGTTGGACATAGTCGTTGTCCTTGAACTTAGCATAGGTATTGGGTTCCCGCTCGATCATCTCGTTTGTCGGGCGCCAGGTCGGCCATTCTTTCTTGACGTCGATGGTGGCGGTGCCGGTGAATTCAAGCCCTGCCTTACCAACGCCGACGCCATAGCGCATGGCCTGGCGCGGAGCGGTGACGAAGTAGAGGAAATGCGCACGGGGCAGGATCAAGAGCTCGCCCGGGGCATAGGTCGGACCGACCTTGACCAGCTGGGGGTTGAAGATCGGGTTGAGTTCGAAGGAACGAGCCACATGCGGTGCGGCAAGCGATGCGGCGGTGGCGGTGAGGAATGTACGGCGTGAAAACATGGGTGCTCCCTACGGAAATTCTAACGGTGTCTGGGGAATCGATAGCTGAAAATTGCTTTTTCCTCAATGGAGCGCACGAAATCGTTAATAACGATTGAAGGGCGATTTATTCGGAGCTGGCTTCCGTCTGCTATCTGTCGGGTATCCGTCGGGCGTTTCAGGCGGCCAGGGTGATGCGCGAAAAGATTAACTGAGCGTGCGATGCCGCTCGAAGACAGGAAAAAGGGCGCGTCGTGAAACGCGCCCTTTCAACTACTCCCGAAGGATCGGGTCCGGCGAATTATGCCAGCGCGATGTTGATCGCGGCTTCGCGGCCATCACGGCCGGGTTCGATGTCGAAAGTCACCTTCTGATCATCGGCCAGGCCGGTAAGGCCCGAACGCTCGACGGCGCTGATGTGGACGAAAACGTCCTTGCCACCGGTTTCCGGTGCGATGAAGCCGAAGCCTTTAGTTGTGTTGAACCATTTTACGGTGCCATTGGCCATATCCGTAGTCTCCATGATTGATGCTGCCCGCGTTGGTGCGACAGCCCGGCGTGGTCGGTCTGGATCGAAAGACTGAACGCCGTTTGAAGGGAGACAGTGGGTCGAAATAGAATAACGTCTGCAAGGGGCATATGGGGGGTGCTGGTTTGAATAGCAAGAGAAAACCGCGTGTTGTGCTGGATGGGCGGAGTTAAGCCCATGTTAACCATGTGTGCGGCAGGGTGGGGCATGTCATGTTACATCCGCCCACATGTCCCCGGCGCATCGGTGTTCTATACGGTTAATCTTGCCGCGCGTGGCTCTGATTTGTTGATCCGCGAGATTGGGGCGTTGCGGCGGGCTGTGCGCAAAACGCGGGCCGAGCGTCCGTTTGACATTGGAGCGTGGGTGGTGATGCCGGATCATTTGCACGCGGTGTGGACTATGCCTGAAGGGGACGCGGATTTCTCGGTCCGGTGGGGCGCGATCAAAGCGCGGTTTACGAGATCGTTGCGTGATCGGTGTAGGGTGGGGTTTCACCCCACCCATGCGAAACGAATGGGACAAGCGGTGGGGTGGAACCCCACCCTACGCAGATCGGCAAGCAAGGTGGCCAAAGGCGATGCGGGTATCTGGCAACGCCGGTTCTGGGAGCATCACATCCGCGGGCCTCAGGAGTTTGCGGATTGCGTGCGCTATTGCCATTTCAACCCAGTGAAACACGGGTTTGTTGAGCGGCCCGAGGACTGGCTTTATTCTTCGGTACATCGCGAGAGGCAGTTGGGGAGCTGGGAGGCGGCGTAGAGAACACTTGCGATGCATGGTGGTGGTTGGAAAACCCGCCTTACGGGTTGGGGATCCGTCTCCAATCCGGATCGATGCGGCGGTGGAGGTTGTCAACGAGGTCCTCCCCCGGTTCGAACCGTTCGGTCAATAGCGACAACAAAGGCGCAGCATCGTTGTCAACGATCCATCCGCTGTTCCAGCCGGTTTCCCAGTCTTCTGCATTCTGTACCGCAAGCAGGAATCGATTGTGATCATCGACCACCTCAGTCGGAAACCCCAGTTCTGCGAGCCGATTGGCATTGGCCCGACGCCATCTGTCCAATTCGTCTGGTTTGCGCCGAAAACTCACCGCGTAAACTTCTTATGCTTCAACCGTTTCGGCTCCAGAGCATCGGCGCCCAGACGGCGTTTCTTGTCTTCTTCGTAATCCTCGAAGTTGCCTTCGAACCATTCGACATGGGCTTCGCCTTCGAAGGCGAGCATGTGGGTGCAGATGCGGTCGAGGAAGAAACGGTCGTGCGAGATCACCACGGCGCAGCCGGCGAAATCGACCAGGGCGTCTTCCAGGGCGCGCAGGGTTTCGACGTCGAGATCGTTGGTCGGTTCGTCGAGCAGCAGCACGTTGCCGCCGGATTTCAGCAGTTTCGCCATGTGGACACGGTTGCGTTCACCGCCCGAGAGCAGGTTGACCTTTTTCTGCTGATCGCCGCCCTTGAAGTTAAAGGCCGAGCAATAGGCGCGGGAGTTCACCTCGGCATCGCCCAACTGGATGATGTCGAGCCCGTCGCCGATGACTTCCCAGACGGTCTTGTCATCGGGCAAGGCATCGCGGGTCTGATCGACATAGGAAAGTTTCACCGTGTCACCATATTCCACCGTGCCGCTGTCGGGTTGTTCCTGCCCGGTCAGCATGCGGAACAGCGTTGTCTTACCGGCGCCGTTGGGGCCGATCACACCGACAATGCCGCCGGGGGGCAGCGAGAAGGACAGGTTCTCGATCAGCTGCTTGTCGCCCATGTGCTTCGAGATGCCGTTGACTTCGATCACCTTGGAGCCAAGGCGGGGGCCGTTGGGGATGATGATCTGAGCACGCGAAAGCTTCTCGCGTTCGGATTGGTTGGCAAGATCGTTATAGGCGTTGATCCGTGCTTTCTGCTTGGCCTGGCGGGCTTTCTGGCCCTGGCGCATCCATTCCAGTTCGCGTTCCAGCGTCTTTTGCTTGGACTTGTCTTCGCGCGCTTCCTGCTCGAGCCGTTTGGACTTTTGTTCGAGCCAGGCCGAGTAGTTGCCTTCGTATGGGATACCGCGACCGCGATCCAATTCGAGAATCCAACCGGTGATGTCATCGAGGAAATAGCGGTCGTGGGTGACGATCAGGCAGGTGCCCTTGTAGTCGATCAGGTGCTGTTGCAGCCAGGCGATGGTTTCCGCATCAAGGTGGTTGGTGGGTTCGTCCAAGAGCAACATGTCGGGCTGTTCGAGGAGCAGCTTGCAGAGTGCGACGCGGCGTTTCTCACCGCCGGAAAGGGTGGAAACTTCGGCGTCGTCGGGGGGGCAGCGCAGGGCCTCCATCGAGACGTCGATCTGGGCGTCGAGATCCCAAAGGTTCTGGCTATCGATCTCGTCTTGCAACTGGGCCATTTCCTCGGCGGTCTCGTCCGAGTAGTTCATCGCCAGATCGTTGTAGCGGTCGAGAATGGCTTTCTTGTCGGCCACGCCCAGCATGACATTGCCGCGCACGTTGAGGCTGGGATCAAGTTCGGGTTCTTGCGGCAGGTAGCCAACGTTGACGCCCTGGGCGGCCCAGGCCTCGCCCTGGAACTCGGTATCGAGGCCGGCCATGATCTTCATCAGGGTCGATTTACCCGAGCCGTTGACGCCCACGACGCCGATCTTCACGCCGGGCAGGAAGCTGAGATGGATGTTCTCGAAGCATTTCTTGCCGCCCGGGTAGGTCTTGGACACACCTTGCATGAAGTAGACGAATTTGTTGTTCGACATCGGGGTAACTCGCGCCTTGAGGAAAGTTGGGTTGGCGGCGTTGATAGCGGTTTGGCGCGGGCGTGGCAATTGGGGGATTGTCGGGCTTGTGGCGAGGGCAGACGTGGGGGCCAGCCCCCGCACCCCCGGGATATTTCTGGTCAGATGCAGGGGCGCATGCGGGGCAAAACCGCCTTCAAAGCGATCTGACTGGCTTGGAAAGAGATTAGCGTTCAGGTGGTATCAGATTTGCGTTTTCCAGATCGTTCAATTCGATTCCGGACATCCATGCAACGAAGTCAGCGCGTGGAAAGCTGCTTGCGAAATGCTCATCTTCTTGAGGATCGTAGAGCGTGAACTTTCCAGTATCCAAAAGTGCTTGCAGTTCATTTGCTGCAGCGCGGTAGTGGGCTGCAGAGCGAAAGAAGTTTATGGAAATCCATGCGATTGTGTTTGCAGGGTCTTCGACTTCCGCTTCGATTTCCTGGTCGGAATCCGGGTCGGGAAACCCGATCAGGAATTCCTCGTTGTGCCTTCCCGCAGAAAACCCGTATTGAAAGCGGTATTTTTTGTAGCCGCGGCGACGCTTGAAGAACGCCATCAAGTCAGACTTGGCCTTGGTAAGATCGTTGGTGCGGGAAATAACATACAATTCGAAGCTCATGACCGAGGCCCAAAATATCCACTGAATCCTGAATAGCCTAAGGGCGTTTGAGGGCGATCACAATGCAGTTGAAGCGGCGGGGTGGCCAGTCGCATTTCGCGTTGACAGCAGGCGTAGCGCAGGGCGACAAAACACCGGATGAAACACGGGCTTCCATATGTGCGCGCGGGTCAGGTTGTGGGCCTGCTGGGCGGGTCGTTTGACCCGGCGCATGAGGGGCATGCGCATATCAGCCGTGAGGCGCTGAAGCGGTTCGGGTTGGATCAGTTGTGGTGGCTTGTTTCGCCGGGAAACCCACTGAAAGAGCGGGGGCCGGCGCCTTTGGAGCAACGGATGGCGCGGGCGCGGGCGGTGATGGATCACCCACGGGTGAAGATCAGTGATTTCGAGGCGCAAGTGGGGACGCACTATACGGCAGAGACCCTGCAAGCGTTGATGCAGGCCGCGCCTGGGGTGCGGTTTGTCTGGCTGATGGGGGCGGACAACCTGCAACAGTTCGACCAGTGGCAGGATTGGCAGTGGATCATCGAGAATGTACCGGTGGGCGTGTTGGCAAGACCTGGGCAGAGGATTGCAGCGCGTCATGCCAAGGCGGCTGACATCTACCGCTTTGCCCGGCTGCGCGGACGTGAGGCGCAGGTTCTGGCGCAGGGTGAGGCGCCGCGCTGGTGTTTCGTAAATGTACCGATGCTGGACATATCATCGACCGCGATCCGAGCCCGCGGCGGGTGGGGGTGAAACCCGCAGTTGCGGCGATTGCGTAGTTGTGAATTCGGAAAGCTTTGGGTTAAGTCTCTGGCATGACCAAACGTATTTCGAGACGGTTTTTTGTAGGGGCGGGCCTGGCCGGATTGGGGCTGCCAGCCTGGGCGGATGCGCCCAAGAGATCGCTGCGGCCAGTATTGCGGCCAAGCGGCGGGGCGGCCAAGATTACCAAGGCGGCGGCGACGCCCAAGGCGGCCAGTGCGGCGGCGCTTATCAAGGAGGCCAATCTTGGCGGCCGGGTGGCCTTTGCGGTGGCCGATGCGAAATCGGGTTTGATGCTGGAGAGTCGCGAGGGCGACCAAGCGCAGCCGCCGGCGAGCGTGACCAAGGCGGTTACGGCACTTTACGCGTTGGATGCGTTGGGGCCGGGGCATCGGTTTGTGACTCGCCTTATGGCGAACGGGCCGGTGCAAGGCGGGGTGCTGAAAGGTGATCTGGTGTTGATGGGCGGGGGCGATCCGACGCTGGACACCAACGTGATGGCGGGTCTGGCGGCCAAGCTGAAGGCGGCGGGTGTGCAGAGGGTCAGCGGGCAATTCAAGGTCTGGGGCGGGGCCCTTCCGAGCATCCGACAGATCGACAAGTCCCAACCCGATCACGTGGGGTACAACCCGGCGCTTTCGGGAATCAGCCTGAATTACAACCGGGTGCATTTCGAGTGGAAGCGCGGTTCGAACGGCTGGAGCACAGTCATGGATGCGCGCTCGGACAAGTACCGTCCAGCGGTGAGTATGGCCAGGATGCGCGTGGTGAACCGCAGCCTGCCGGTTTATACCTATACCGAGACTAACGGTCAGGATCATTGGACCGTGGCCAGCAAGGCGTTGGGCAAGGGCGGATCGCGCTGGTTGCCGGTGCGCCAGCCCGAGACCTATGCTGGCGAAGTGTTCCGGGCGCTGGCCAGGGCGCAGGGAATCAAGCTGGGGGCGCCGAAAGTTGCGCGCTCGAGGCCCGGGGGCACGGCGATCGTCAGCCATGCCAGCCCGGAGTTGTCGGTGATCCTGCGTGGTATGTTGAAATACTCCAACAACCTGACCGCCGAGATGGTGGGATTGGCGGCCACGACCAAACGCAAGGGCAAAGTCAACAGCCTGAAGGCCAGTGCCAGCGAGATGAGCCGCTGGGCCAATGCCTCGCTGGGGATGAGCAAGGCCAAACTGGTCGATCATTCTGGCTTGGGAAGTGACTCGCGCCTGACGGCCAAGGACATGACCGTGGCGCTGGTCAAGGTGCGCAAACAGGGGGCGCTGCGGCCCATCCTGAAGAAGATCGCGATGCGCCACAGCAATGGCAAGGTCAACAAGGGCCACCCGATCAAGGTGTTTGCCAAGACCGGGACGCTGAATTTTGTCAGTGCCCTTGCCGGGTACCTGGTGGCAGCGGATGGGACCGAAATGGCCTTTACCATATTTGCAGCCGACGCCGGCAAACGGGCGCAAATCAAGCGCGGTGATCGCGAGAAACCACAGGGCGCGCGCGGTTGGAACAAGCGGGCCAAGAAGTTGCAGCAAAAGCTGATCGAACGCTGGGGTACGCTGTACGGAACCTGAGCGGTGGCGGGGTGAACCCTCAGCCTACGGGGTCAGTTCTTGATTACGACCTTTAGATTTTTCATCGCGATCTTGCGGATTAGTGAGAACAGAAAAGCGGCGTGATCCGGGTGCAGCCGGACGCAACCGGCAGAGGCGGGCCGGCTAAGCCGCTTGATGTGATTGGTGCCGTGGATGGCATAGTCGCCGTGGAAGAAGATCGATTAGGGCATCGGTGCGTTGTTGTCGAGCGACGAGCGGTGACACCGCGACAGTGACTGGCCGTGAAAGGTGCCGCGCAGCGTCCATTTGCCCTTACGTGCAGTCGAGACCAGCCAGCGGTAGGCGCCCTTGCCATTGCGGATGTGCCAATCAGGGAGGGCTTGCTAGAAAAGTGAAAAGGCGTGTCACAAAAAACGCCTTTCTGATGCTGAAAAATGGCCTGCATCAAGCGTGGCAGCGCCGGGATGATCTACCTAGTCCTGGAACCCTCTCCCCGGTATATCAGTTGGGCTCTTGGCTATTTGCGGATTTTTATCCACGTATTGGCGCGCCCGTGTTCGAGCACCATCTTGAAAAGCGTTTCGGCGTCATCCGGGTGGAGGCGCACGCAGCCGGCCGAGGCGGGGGTTCCCAGGCGGCTGGTCTGGTTGGTTCCATGGATGGCAAAATTGCCGTGAAAGAAGATCGACCAGGGCATTGGCGCGTTGTTGTAGAGCGTCGAGTAATGCCGCCGCTTCATGGATTGCACGCGGTAGGTGCCGACCGGGGTGAACTTGCCCCGGCGCGCGGTCGAAACCGGCCAGCGATAATACTCGTGACCATCAAGCGCGATGATCATTTCTTGGTCTGACAGATCGATATGAACGCCGATCTCACCTGCTGCGGTGAGGGTTGGGAGGGCCAGGAGGCCAAGGAGAAATGCAGCCAGCCGGAACATTCAGAGCGTCATGTGGCGCGCCCGCGCCCCGCGTTCGATGGCAGCGGCGTGTAGCCTGTCGATATCAAGCTCGTAACGGATTTCTTCCAGGAGGCGCAATTCTTCCTCGCCGATGGACCCGTCGGCAGCTGCTACGTCGCAGGCCAGCGCATAGGCGGTTTCATACAGTTCGTCGGGCAGGTTATCACGCACCAGACCGAAGAGAGCATCGAGGCCGTCTTCCTGATCGAACAGGTCGAACACGGTCTGGGCCATGATCCGCATCCGATCGATGTCATAACCTGCGAAGACCGGCAGGTTGTTGACCGCCGACTGGATTTTCATCAGCTCGGAGGTGCGGATATCCTCGTCCGAGGCCGAAACCGCGATCATCACCGTGACAAGGCAATCCTGTGGCGATAGCGGGTGCGGGATGGGATCGGACATGTTGGGCCTCCTTTGGCGCGGGTCATACACTTGTAAATATTGACCTCTGGCCGTGGGAACAATAATGCGTTTCGTCATTTTTTGTAAAATGTAAACAAAATGTCGAAACGTGCGCGAGCTTTGTTTGCTGTGTGCGTTTCGAGACCAAGTTGGACTTCAACTTGATCTCGAAACGCTTTAGGAAACCGAGGTTCGTGCGGAGAGGCCGCATGGCAGGATTCGGAGATACCCCAATGTCGGATATGCGCGATGAGGCGATGAACAGCAAAGCCTGGCCCTTTGAAGAGGCCCGCCGGGTGCTGAAACGCTATGCCAAGGGCGCGCCGGAAAAGGGGTATGTGCTGTTCCAGACCGGGTACGGCCCATCGGGTTTGCCGCATATCGGGACGTTCGGCGAGGTGGCCCGCACTACGATGGTGCGCCGGGCGTTTGAAATGATCAGCGACATTCCAACCAAGCTGATCTGCTTTTCGGATGATATGGATGGTCTGCGCAAGGTGCCGGGTAATGTGCCGAACCAGGAACAGATGGCCGAGGACCTGAACCTGCCGCTGACCGTGGTGCGCGACCCGTTCGGCACCCATGATAGTTTCGGCGCGCACAATAACGCGCGTCTGAACGCATTTCTCGATAGCTTTGGCTTCGAATATGAATTCGCCAGCTCGACCGAGTATTACAAATCGGGCCGGTTCGACGAAATGCTGCTGCTGGCGCTGGAGCGGTTCGACAAGATCATGGAAATCATGCTGCCGACGTTGGGCGCCGAGCGGCAGGCGACCTATTCGCCATTCCTGCCCGTCAGCCCCAAGACCGGCCATGTGCTGCAGGTGCCGACGCTTGAGCGCAATGTCGAGAAGGGCACGATCGTTTACGAAGAACCCGACGGCGAGCGGGTCGAGTTGCCTGTGACCGGCGGCAATGTGAAAATGCAGTGGAAACCTGACTGGGCAATGCGCTGGGCCGCGCTGGGCGTGGATTACGAGATGTCGGGCAAGGACCTGATCGACTCTGTCACACAAGCCAGCAAGATCTGCCGGGCGTTGGGTCAACGGCCACCGGAATGCCTGTCCTACGAGTTGTTCAACGACGAAGAGGGGCAGAAGATTTCGAAGTCGAAAGGCAATGGTCTGTCGATGGAAGAGTGGTTGACCTATGCCGCGCCGGAAAGCCTGCAGTACTTTATGTTCCTCAAGCCGAAGACAGCCAAGCGGCTGTATTTCGACGTGATCCCCAAGGCGGTGGACGAGTATCACCAGCAGTTGCGTGCCTATCCGGGGCAGGATGACAAGCAGAAGCTGGCCAACCCGGTGTACCATATTCACGGGCACAATGTGCCTGCTTCGGACATGATGGTGCCGTTCTCGATGCTCTTGAACCTGGCTAGCGCGTCGAGCGCCGAGGACAAGGACGTTCTATGGGGCTTCATCGCGAAGTACGCCCCAGAAGCCACGCCTGAGAGCCATCCCGGTATGGATGCGGCGGCGGGCTTTGCTGTGCGTTACTTCAACGACTTCGTGAAGCCAGCGAAGGTGTATCGCGCGCCGACCGATCAGGAACGTGTGGCGCTGGAAGAGCTGGCGGCGTGTTTCGGCGATGCAGACAAGGCGCTGGATGCGATTACGCGCAAGAACGCAGCGATGGGGCGCGAGGACGAGCTGCCCAAGGCGGATTTTGCAGACGAGGAGTTCCTGCAATCGGTGGTCTTTGCCATCGGCAAGCTGCATGGGTTCGAGCCGCTGCGTGATTGGTTCAAGGCGATCTACGAGGTCTGCCTTGGAGCGTCGCAGGGGCCGCGTTTCGGCGGGTTCGCCGCGCTTTACGGGGTGGAAGAAACCCGGGCGCTGATCGCCAAGGCGCTGGCGGGCGATTTGGTTTGACCCGCGGTGCGCTGAAGCGCACCCTAGGGGTATGGCGACCGGCTATGAACCGCTTAACACACTGAAACCGGCGGGGCCGGGAATCTGGATCGTGGATGGTCCGGCGATCCGGTTTTACGGGATGCCATTCTCCACCCGTGCCACGTTGGTGCGGTTGGAGGGTGGCGATTTATGGGTGCATTCGCCAACCCTTCTGACAGACGGCTTGCGGGACGAGGTGGCGAAGCTGGGGCCGGTGGCGCATCTGGTTGCGCCGAATTGGATTCACTACGCTTATGTCGGGGAATGGCAGGCGGCGTTTCCCGAGGCCGTGGCCTGGGCTGCACCGGGGGTAGCGGAGCGGGCGGCGAAGGCGGGGAGGGAGCTGCGTTTCGATCATGATCTTGGTGGCGAGGCCGCAGCGACCTGGGCCGGGGAGATCGAACAGATTATCGTGGAAGGGTCTTCGGTACACCGTGAGGCGGTGTTCTTTCATCGCGCGTCGAAGACATTGATCCTGACCGACCTAATCGAAAACTTTGAGGCCAAGAACCTGTCGTGGTGGATGAGGATTGCCACGCGGCTGGGCGGGATTCGCGACCCGGATGGGCAGATGCCACGGGACATGCGGGCGACGTTTCGAGATCGTGCGGCGTTGCGTGACGCTGTTGAACGAATGATCGGCTGGGGGCCGGAACGGATCATTCTGGCGCATGGGCGCTGGTATGAGAATGGCGGGGTGGACGAGTTGAAGCGGGCGTTTCGGTTCTTGTGGTGAGGGAAGGTGCGTGCGAGCACGCACCCTACGGTGTCTTCATTTCGCCCAGGGATTTCTCGATCTCGAGGATCAGGCGACAGCGCTCCTCTTCCGAGAGGAAAGAGCCGATTTCGACCGTGCGATTGTTGCCGGTGAGGGTGATGTAATGCGGTACCGGGCCGCCGGAAGAGTGAATTTCGACCCGGACCCAGTAGGTGTTGCAGTCCCAGATCAGGATCTCGCCTTTGCGGGGCTGGTGGATCAGCGTGGTGGTTTGGGGCGTGATGGCCAGCACCTCGAGCACCTCCGCCGTTTTGTAAGTATGCTCCAGCGCCCACCAGAGCCCGGCCACGGCGGCCATGAGGAAGGGCAGGAGGCCCCAGAGGAATACCGTGCCCAAGAGCCCGTAGAGGGGGATGGTGATCAGGGTGAAAGCCAGAAGAATGATCGCTGCAAAGCCGCGCCGAGGCAGGGAACGGTGGGGCCAGAGGGTTGCCTGATGTCTGGAGGGGGTGTTGGACCACTTATGAGGCATCGGAATTCTGTTTGAGGCTTTGATCGTCTTTGAAGCGTGTTTCCCAGGCGAGATTAAGCTCATCCGCAAGCCGGGCGGTGCCAATGCGGATTGGTGCAGTCGGAGACCGCTCCAGGCGCGTCAAGAGATCAGTCGCCGCTCCTTCGGGGTTTTGGGAGAGGTCTTCGTAGTTGATCTTGATCGGTGCTATGTCGTGAAGCGTGAACCAGTCGCGCCACAATCTAGCGTCGGTTTTGACAATGTTGAGATAAGTGTTGATGGCATCGTAGTCATATTCAGGTGGTTCGGAATTCAAAGCGCTCGTTGCTTCGAGGATCGAACCATCGGCATTGCGATGCCACAGGCCGCCTGACGCAGCCCGATAGTAGGAAATGGCCTGAGCTACCTTGTTGCTGCGCTCAAGAAAGACAAAGTCGGCCTGACCAAAAGCATGCGCCAAAAGCTCGGGATCGGTATGCGGCCCGAATGCAGATTGCAATTCCTTCAGCAACTCCTGCTGTGTGTCGTACATGAGGCGACAGGCAAAGGTCTGGTTTGCGCCCCGTCCCTGCCGAATGGCGGCGGCAAGAAAGGCGGGGAAGTCGTTTCTGTCAACCTTCCATTCCTCCGCATATGCGGCCCTGTCTTCGTGGCGGAACCACGATTCAGGATTTCCCGCGACGCCCGATGACAACAGCAGCGAGCACAGCAGTGTGCTGCCAGATCGCGGCGTTGTGCATATCAATATTGATTTGGGTGGTCGCTGAACCATGACGGGCAATGTTTGTTGTCGGAAAAGAAAAGGGCTCCGGAATTACCCGGAGCCCCGTTCGCGCGTTTTTCAGAGCCCCTTAATGGCTGTGTTGCTTGTCCCAGTCTTCCCGCTTGGGAAGGATCTCGAACGTGTGCTCGGGCGGCGGCGACGGCAGCGTCCACTCGAGCGTGTCAGCATATTCGTTCCAGTAGTTGTTCTCGGTCACACGTGCGCCACGGGTCAGCGTGTAGAAAATGATGCCGAAGAACAGAACGAAGGAGGCGAAGCTGAGCAGAGCACCCCAGCTGGAGACATAGTTCCAATATGCAAATGCCTCGGGGTAGTCGATGTAGCGACGCGGCATGCCCTGACGACCCAGGAAGTGCTGCGGGAAGAAGGTCAGGTTCACGCCGATGAAGAACATCCAGAAGTGCACCTTGCCCCAGAATTCCGGGTATTGGCGGCCCGACATCTTGCCGATGTAGAAGTAGACCCCGGCGAAGATGGTGAAGGCTGCGCCCATCGACATGGTGTAGTGGAAGTGCGCCACGACATAGTAGGTGTCGTGATAGGCCCGGTCGACGCCAGCTTGGCTGAGCACGATACCGGTCACACCACCCATGGTGAAGAGGATCAGGAAGCCGAAGGCAAACAGCATCGGCGTCTTGAACTCGACCGAACCGCCCCACATGGTGGCAATCCAAGAGAAGATCTTCACCCCTGTCGGGACCGCGATGACCATGGTCGCCAGCATGAAGTAGGACTGCTGGCTGAGCGACATGCCGACGGTGTACATGTGGTGCGCCCAGACGACGAAGCCCACGGCACCGATCGCGATGATCGCCCAGACCATTGGAAGGTAGCCGAAGACGGGCTTGCGCGAGAAGGTGGCAAACACGTGGGAGATCAGGCCGAACCCGGGCAGGATCACGATGTAGACTTCCGGGTGACCGAAGAACCACAGGATGTGCTGATACAGGATCGGGTCACCACCACCGCTTGGGTCAAAGAAGGTCGTGCCGAAGTTCCGGTCGGTCAGCAGCATGGTGATAGCGCCTGCCAGAACCGGCAGCGACAGAAGGATCAGCCATGCGGTGACAAAGATCGACCACGAGAACAGCGGCACCTTGAACAGCGTCATGCCCGGCGCGCGCATGTTCAGGAAGGTGGTGATCATGTTGATCGCACCCAGGATCGAGGATGCGCCCGAGACGTGCACGGCAAAGATGGCAAGGTCCATGGACATGCCACCTTCGAGCGTGGAGAGCGGCGGGTAGAGCACCCAGCCCACGCCGGAGCCGAGCTGATCATTGCCACCGGGACTGAACAGCGAGGCGACACCGAGCGAGGTGCCGGCGACATACATCCAGAACGACAAGTTGTTCATCCGCGGGAAGGCCATGTCCGGTGCACCGATCTGCAACGGCATGAAATAGTTGCCGAAACCTCCGAACAGGGCGGGAATGACCACGAAGAACATCATCAGGACGCCGTGATAGGTGATCATCACGTTCCAGAGGTGACCGTTCGGGGTACAATCCGCTGTGGCACCGCCGAACAGGCGGAACCCTTCGAGGCACATGTGTTGTACGCCCGGCTGCATCAGTTCGATCCGCATGAATACGGTGAGAAGAACGGCGATCAGGCCGACGACGGCCGATACGATCAGGTAGAGAATCCCGATGTCTTTGTGGTTGGTCGACATGAACCAGCGGGTAAAGAACCCACGGTTGTCTTCATGGTCGTGCCCGTGAATGGCTGCGTCTGCCATGCGGTGCCTCCTGTTGCATTCATATTGGCGCGGATTGCGGGGAATCCGCGCACCTGTCCAGCTCCGGTTTTAAATTGCGGGCTGGGACGGGGCAACGGCTGAATTTGATCTGGATCAAATTATTTTGTCGCACCTAGGTGGAAAACGGGCAAAAATACCCAATTTAACAGGTATTTGCGATGCAACAAAAACGGAGGCTGTGAAGCCCCCGTTAGGTGATTCTGTCAAAATTACCGCGAATTGCGGAAGGCTCGGATCAATCCGATGCGGCCGCGTCTTCACCGCCTTCAGGCGCGGGCGAATGGGTCGCCAGATAAGCCGCTACGTCTTCCCCGCCCTTCTTGAGTTTGAACGACATTTTCGATTTCTTGGCGAAGCCCTGAGCATCGAGCCATTTCTTGGGGTCGACGACATATTCGGCCAGGGCGGCTTCGGTCCAGACAAAGCCGGCTTCGGCGGCGTCTTTCAGGCCATTGCCATATTTGAAACCTTCGGCGCCGCCAGCGGTGGCACCGATGATGCCATAGAGGTTCGGGCCGGTCTTGCCGCCCTTCATGATCATCTCGCCATCAGGGGTTTCGATCTTGTGGCATGACTTGCACTTCTTGAAAGTTTTTTCGCCTTTTGCAGCGTCGCCTTCTGCAAGCGCCGGGGCGGCGAGAGCCAACAGAGTGGCGGCAGTGGTCAAAACGTTCTTCATAGTAACCTCGATTCCTAATGGCAGTTTGGTTTCGCGCATTGATATAGCCGGGGGTGGTGTGGTGACAAGCCATTCGTTTGGATGATTTGTCGCAGACATACTTTGTTTCAGGGGTTTGGCGGCTTTATGCCGAAGAAGTGAACACCGCTTCAAAGGTAGATTTTAAAGCGATGTCGACATCGCCCATGACGACCGGAAGACCGAGGTCGACCAGGCTGGTGACGCCGTGTTCGGTGATGCCGCAGGGCACAATACCGTCGAAATGAGACAGATCTGGTTCAACATTGATCGAGATGCCGTGGAAGCTAACCCATTTGCGCAGGCGGATGCCGATGGCGGCGACCTTGTCTTCGCGCGGGGTGCCGTCGGGGTTAGCGGGCTTTTCGGGCCGCGTGACCCAGACACCGACGCGACCCTCGCGGATTTCACCCTGGATGTTGAACTCGGCCAGGGTGGCGATGACCCATTCCTCGAGTTGCGCGACGAAGCGGCGCACGTCATGACCGCGTTTACCGACGTCGAGCATGACATAGACCACCCGCTGTCCGGGGCCATGATAGGTGTATTGCCCGCCGCGCCGGGCCTCGTAGACCGGGAAGCGGTCGGGGTCGGTCAGGTCTTCGCGCTTGGCACTGGTGCCTGCGGTGTAAAGCGGTGGGTGCTCTAGTAGCCAGATGCATTCCTCGGCCTCGCCCGCCGCGATGGCATTGGCGCGGTCCTCCATGAAATGCAGGGCATCGGAGTAATCGGTAAGCCCGTCAGAGATTTTCCATTCGATCATGGGAAGGGGATAACATTGTGGGCGAGGATGGCAAGGTTTCGGGAATTGCCACCCTCACGCGTCCCCCGCCCGCCCCGACGCGCTCGGGCGGCAATGCCGGGCAAGAGCCGAAAGGGGCATGGATGCCGGCGCCGTCGGAGCCTCCGGCGGGGATATTTCTGGCAAGAGGAAAAGCCAGGTTTCGGGCCGGTGGCGTCAGGCCGGTGCCGGAGAAAACCGTTTCAGCAGCTGGGCATAGGTATCGACCCCCTGTGCGCCGGTGACCAGGTGTTTCAGGTCGAACACCATCGCCGGCACCCCGCGAACGCCCTTGTCGATCCAGAATTTCTGCATCGTGCGAACCTCGCCCGCGAAGCGGTTTTCGGTCAGCGCTGATTGCGCATCCGAGGCATCGAGGCCGAGCTCGCCTGCTATGGCGGCGAGGGTGGCGATATCCGACACATCGCGCCCATCGCTGAAATGTGCCTTGAACAGGGCCAGTTTCATGTCTGTCTGCCGCCCCTGCGTCTCGGCCAATTCGATCAGTTGATGGGCATGGAAGGTGTTCACCATGCGGCTGTCGTCGGAGAAGTTGAAAGTAAACCCGTGCGATGCCCCCAGTTCCGTCAGCTGGGCCCGGGCCTTGATGCTGTCCTCGACAGTGGTGCCGTATTTCTCGGCTAGGTGTTCGCGCAGGTTCTGGCCCTGGGGTGGCATCTGCGGGTTCAGTTCGAACGGGTGCCAGAGGATTTGCACCGATGCGTCGGTCTGGTCGATGGCGCGGGCCAGCTGGCTGTAGCCGATGATGCACCAGGGGCAGACCACGTCCGAGACGATGTCGATGCGCAGCGGGGCGGGTATGTCGGTGACAGGGGTGTTCATGGCTTCTATGGTGGGGGGTGTGGCGGTTTCTGGCAAGGGCGGCGCAGTCACGCGTGTGTGTTTTGAGGATCGGGAGGGCGTATGACGCAGGCTGAGGCAACGCAGATGATCGACGATGATCGAACCCGGGTGACGCGGTTCGATTTTGCCCCGGGGGCCGAAACCGGCTGGCATCGTCACGGGATGGATTACGTGATCGTGGCGATTACCGACTGTCACATGCGGCTGGAAGAACCCGGCGGCGCGGTGCGTGAGGTGGTGGTTCCAGCCGGGACATCCTATGCCCGCGACGAAGGTGTCGAGCATAACGTGACCAACGCGGGCGACATGGCGATGAGCTTTGTCGAGGTCGAGTTGAAATAACCGGCCCGAGCGGGGCGAAAGAAATCGCAGCGAGGCCCATGATTCCCTCTTCACATCGCCGGGGCGCTTCGCTATAGGGCCATCACCTAAGTCAAGACAGTGCGGTCGTGGCGGAATTGGTAGACGCGCAGCGTTGAGGTCGCTGTGAGGTAACACTCGTGCGAGTTCGAGTCTCGCCGACCGCACCATTCCCTTCCAGAAAACTTGCGATTGGCCAGGCTGCTGCGAGGACGCAATAAATCCTGACGCCGCCGCGCCGTGTCATACATCATAGGACGCGTTGTCGTGGCGGGGATCAATCCGAAACGATTTGTGTTGCCGATACCCTTGCAGGTGCCCGGGTCTTCGGGTGTGGTGGCACTTTGCCCGAGGGCCTGCGCGACCCACAATGACAAACCCCGCGCCGAGATTGGTCGGCGTGTCGATCCATCACGGATGAACGCGCTATACCGCAGATGGGGATGTGGTTCAGAAGGTTGTCGGAGACATTTCAGCGACATAGTCGCCGGTGTCGGATGCCACGTCGGTTGTCCCGTCATTCAACGCGACGACGGCTGCTACTGCCAAACCTACAACACATGCACTGAGAAACACCCAATCGACGGTCACGGCCCCACGCGTGTCGTGGATGAACGTCTTCAAAAATCGCAACATTACTTCACTCCTTACCAATTTCCTTTGAACTCGTAGAAGCTTGGATTTGCCCTGCCAATGTGGCCGTTGTGAGCGTGGCCAAAGGCAGGCATGGTGCAATATCGAGGTTTTTGATCGGGCTTTCCCGCCTGAGCTGTGTGGGGTTGCGGGCCGATCTTCCTGACGCTGAAATCGGCGGAAATTGAGATTGGTCAGGTGGTGTAACAGCTCATGTATGTTCGGGCTCAGGAATTGCTGCCGTCAACCGACTCCAACAGTGCTTTGGCAGCTTCTTGTTCAGCCTGGCGTTTGGAACTGGCGGTGGCCTCGGCCTCCTGACCCGATGTCAGTCGTGCCGCGATGGTGAAGACGGGCGCGTGGTCTGGCCCCTCGCGGGCGATTTCGACATAGGAGGGTGGCGGCAGTTTGCGGGCCTGAGCCCATTCCTGAAGCGCGGTCTTGGCGTCGCGCGCGTCGGCCTTGACCGTGGCGACCCGGTTGCCCCAGAGACGCAGGATCAGGTCACGGGCGGTGTCGTAACCGGCATCAAGATAGACAGCAGCGATCACAGCTTCCATTGCATCGCCCAGCAGCGCCTTCTTGCGGCGCCCACCGGACATCATTTCGGAGCGGCCGATCTTGAGTACGGTGCCGATGTCGATTTCACGCGCCACGTCGGCGCAGGTTTCCTTGCGCACCAGCGCATTGAACCGCGGGGCAAGCTGGCCCTCGGAGGCGGAGCGGTCGTGTTCCAGAACAGCCTCGGACATGACGAGGCCCAGCACCCTGTCACCCAGAAACTCCAACCTCTGATTGTCACCCCGGGTGGGCGACGAGATCGAGGCGTGGGTCAGGGCGCGGACCAACAGTTCCGGGTTAGAAAACTGGTGGCCCAGACGGGTTTCAAAGTCCTTGAGGTCGCGACCAAGCTTCATTCTACGGCTTTGAAATAACGATCCGAGCGCCAGGTCCAGAAATAGAGCATCGACGATCCCGAGCTTGAGAACATGATGCGGTCGGCGCGGCCGATCAGGTCCTCGAACTTCACCGTACCGACACCACCTGCGGTCTGGGCATAGCGGCTGTCAGTTGAGTTGTCGCGGTTGTCACCTACGAAGAAGTACTCACCGGTAGGGACGGTAAAGACCGCGGTGTTGTCCGAGTGCTGGGTGCCGATATTGAGGATCGAGTGGCGCACGCCATTTGGCAGGGTTTCGTACTGGCGCGATTTCTCGCAGGTGTTGCCCATGCCGACCGGGCGGTTTTCGCAACGCGGAATGTTGCGTTCCGGACCTTGAGGGGCCTTCACTTCCGAGAACACGCCGCCGTCTTCAAGTGCGACAGCTTCGCCATTGATGTGCAGCACACCCTCTTTCATCTGGACCCGATCGCCGGGCAGGCCGACGAGGCGTTTGATATAATCCGAACCGGACACCGGATGGCGGAAGACCACGACATCGCCGCGCTCGGGCTCGCCGCCCCAGATCCGGTCACCGTCGTCCGAGCGCATCCAGCCGCAGATATCCTTGGCGTCGATATCAAGCCCGATCCGTTGGATTCGGATCGAGGGGCAGGAGGCGTAGGAATAACCATAGGCCATCTTGTTGACGAAAAGGAAATCCCCGATCAGCAGTGTGTCTTTCATAGAGCCCGAGGGGATCCAGAAGGGTTGGAAAAAGAGTGTGCGAAACACGCCCGCGATCAGCAGCGCATACACGATGGTCTTGATCGTTTCGATGACGGCGCCGCCAAAGCTGCCTTGTTCGCTCATGCCCCTGCACTCCAATATACACGTGTCAGCGCTACATGAGGCGCAGGGGGTGATCTGTCAACCCGGGCGGGCATGACAAGGCCTGCGGCATATGCATAACATGCAAAGACCAAACCAAGGGGCGGGCATGAAGCTGCGATTACATCACATAAACCTGGCGACCGAGAAGGTGGCCGAAATGGAGCGGTTCTATCGCGAGGTGCTGGATCTGCCGGTGCCGACGGGGGATATTCCTGTGCTGGAAAAGACCAAGGGCTACGCCGGGGATGTGGGGTTCGTCTGGGACGGGCATGTGCAGATGCACCTGGCCGAGAAGGACGTGATGGCGGGGTTTCGCACCGGGCAGATCGTCAACCCGGTGGCCAGGGGGCACATCGCCTATCGTTGTGATGACATCGAGGCGGTGAAGGCGGAACTGGAGGAGAAGGGTGTGCCGTTTTCGGATTGGGGAGAACGGGCGGTTGAGGGATGGCACCAGATCTTCTTTTACGACCCCGATGGCAATGTGATCGAGATTCATCAGAGGAAGTGAAGGACGATGGGTTGGCCTTCATCCTACGGAAAACTGTTAACCCGGCGGGCGGTGGGGTTAACGCGGGTGCTGTTGCGGGTTGGTAACAGGGCTGGAACCTGTCGGCTATCTGTCGGGTATCTGTCTGGCGTTCGGTGACGCAAGGTTTCGTCCACGAAGAGGTTAACGCGGCGCACGGGGATGCGCATGAATACGCGCGCATTCCCGCTTAGTGGGCTGCGCGGGGTTTGGAGCCGTCCTGTTCCTCTTCGGGCAGGGGGCGCGCCTCGATCAAGACAAAGGCCTGTGCCCAGGGGTGATCATCGGTGAGCGTGACGTGGATGATCGCCTCGTGCCCCGGTGGGGTCATTTCATCGAGCCGTTCCTTGGCCCATCCCGTGACCTGCATTACCGGCTGGCCGGTATGCAGGTTGCTGACCGCCATGTCCTTCCAGGCAATCCCCATCCGCAGTCCGGTGCCCAACGCCTTGGAGCATGCCTCTTTCGCGGCCCAGCGTTTGGCATAGGTGCCGGGCGTGTCGGCGCGCCGTTCCGCCTTGCGCTGTTCGATGTCGGTGAACACGCGGTTGCGGAACCGGTCGCCAAAGCGTTCCAGAGTTCCAGCGATACGTTCGATATTGGCAAGATCGGTGCCGATGCCGAGGATCATTGCAAGCGGACCCCGATATGGCCAGTGGCCTGGTTGAGGGTGAAGCGCAGTGTTGCGGGCAGGAAATCTCCGCTGTCAGGGTCGAACCGGCGCACCTGCATCGTGAAGATCAGGCCAACGGACGGGTCGTAGCTGGCATCGAGCGTGGAAAAATCAGCGCCGGAAAACCCGATGCCGCCGCCCATGGATACCGTGCGGCACTGGCGCCCGCCGACCTCGTCATAGGGGGGCGACAGGACCAGAACGTGAAAGGCCCCGGCGGCAGGTTCGACCGTATCGAGCAAGGCGAGGCGGACATTGCCATTGGCGAAGGTGCGGGTGTTCTGCTCCCACGGTTCGGCAAGGTTCCAGGCCGAGGCTTGCCATTCACAGGGTTCGACCTCTTGCGCGAGGGCTGGTAGAGGCGCGAGAGTGAGAGCTAGGGTGACCAAGAGTTTTCGAAAACTCTTGGCAAAATTCTTCGAAGAATTTCTGCGCGTTGCGGTCATGGTTGCTCCTGAACTTCGGCGGCTTGCCAAAGGATGGCACGTTCAGTGAACGCCTTCAATCCGCGCGGTCATGATGCGTAGGGCCGCCGCGCCGAAAAGCGCGGCAAAGAGGGCTTCGAACGGGCGGCGGGCGCGGGCATAGCCGCGGGAGACCATGGGCAGAGAAAAGAGCACGCCATAGCCGAGGAAAACCAGGGCAGAGACCGAGACAAGTTGCAGGTAGAGCGTAAAGACCGCACCGAAGCCTGCGCCCGGAGGCAGGGCAATGGCATAGATTGCGCCCCAGCTGAGGATGGCCTTGGGGTTGGTGAGATGGATTAATAGACCCTTGAGAAAGACGCTGTTCAAGGATCCGCTGACGCCGCGTTGCAGGGCCTTGCCAGACGGCGCCATGGCGCTGCGCAGAGCCTTGATCGCGAGATAGAGCAGATAGGCGGCCCCGGCATATTTCAAACTGATCGCGATCCAGGCATTGGCAAGCATCAAGGTGCCCATGCCGAGCGCAGACGCCAAACCCCACGCGGCAGAGCCTGCCAGCACCCCGGCGCCAACGGTCACGCCTGCGGCACGGCCATGGGCCATGGCGGTGCCGGAAATCGTCAGCGTTGCCGGTCCCGGGCTGCCCCCGGCAACGCCCCAGGCGATCAGCAGGCCGATCAGTTCAAGCCCGGTCATCGCGACAGTGCCGATTTGATCAGGCCGAGACCTGCGACTGCAAACAGCCCGGCGACGACGCCGTCGATCCAGCGCCGGGCCTTTTGATAGGCGCGCATCATGCCGCCCATCGAGAACAGGACCGAGTAGAGCGCGTTGTTGAAGAAGCCGACCGCTATGCAGATTAACGTGGCGGCGGCGACGGTGGCGAGGCCGTCATTCGGACCGATGCCGATAGAAAGCGCCGCCATCCAGGCGATCACGGATTTCGGGTTCGACATGTTGAGAATCAGCCCGCGCCAGAACCAGTGGCCCTCACTCACTGTTGTGGCCGATGCCTGTGCGGGATGCAGGGCCGAGCGTCCGGATTGCCACGCCAGCCACAGAAGGTAGTGCCCGCCCAGGACCTTGAGGATGATCAGAAGCGTTATCGAGCTTTGCAGCACTGCACCCATGCCGCTGGCGGCGATAAGGCCCCAGAAGACGAGACCGCAGGAGAGGCCAAGGCCATAGACCAGGCTGGTCTTGCGACCGCGACTCATTGCGATGGTTGCATTGGAAATATTGGCTGGGCCGGGCGAAACGGCGACAACGAAAAAGGCGAGCCCGCAAGATGCAAGGGCAATGAGATCGGTCAAAACAAGCACTCCGACAAAATGATGGGGTGACGTTAGTCCGGGCGGGCCCCGTCCATCAAGCGGCGCATTTCGGCGATAGCCGGTTCGAGACCGAGGAAAATCGCCTCGGCAATCAGGAAGTGGCCGATATTGAGTTCCATCACCTCGGGGAAAGCCGCGATGGGTTTGACGGTTTCGTAGGTCAGACCGTGACCGGCGTGAACCTCGAGTCCGAGGGAATGGGCCAGCGCGGCGCCTTCGCGCAGGGCTTCAAGCTCGGTGTCGCGTTTGTCGAATTCGCCGGCATAGTGATAATCGCAATAGGCACCGGTGTGCAGTTCGACAACCGCAGCGCCGATGCGCGCAGAGGCCCGGATTTGTGCCTCTTCGTGGCCGATAAAGAGCGACACGCGGCAACCGGCGTCGCGCAGGGGGGCGATAAACCCGGCCAGTCGATTGTCGTCGCCTGCCACGTCCAGCCCGCCTTCGGTGGTGCGTTCCTCGCGTTTTTCCGGGACGATGCAGACAGCATGGGGTTTGTGACGCAGAGCGATGGCTTGCATTTCGTCGGTTGCCGCCATTTCGAAATTGAGCGGTGTAGTCAGGCCGTCCATCAAGGCCTCGATATCGACGTCGCCAATGTGGCGGCGGTCTTCACGCAGATGGGCGGTGATGCCGTCAGCGCCCGCTGCTTCGGCCAGAAGGGCGGCGCGCAGGGGATCGGGATAGGCGCTGCCGCGGGCGTTGCGGACAGTAGCGACGTGGTCGATGTTCACGCCGAGGCGAAGTTTGCCGGTGTCTTGCATGAGGTGATTCCCAAAGCTTGTCTTGAGGCGACGCTAGACCCGTTCTGGACCGGGCGAAAGGTCCAATGGCGTGGGGTCCGGTCAGGCCAATTTCAAAGTGCTAGCTAGCCGTGTCGAGCCAGATCGTGACCGGGCCATCATTGGTCAGGCTGACCTGCATGTTGGCGCCGAACTGACCGGTCTGAACCGGGATACCCAGTTTATTCAGCGCTGACGCGAAGTATTCGTAAAGCCGTTCACCTTCGGCCGGGGGCGCGGCGTAGGAGAAGCCGGGGCGGTTGCCGCGAGAGGTGTCGGCGGCGAGGGTGAATTGCGACACGACCAGTGCAGAGCCGGCGATATCGATGACCGATTTGTTCATCTTGCCCGCATCGTCAGTGAAGATGCGCAACTTGGAAATTTTGGCAGCGAGCTGATCGGCTTCGGCTTCGCTATCGCCCTGCATGGCGCAGATCAGGATCAAAAGGCCGGGGCCACATTCGCCGATCATGGCGTCGCCGACGCGCACGTCGGCCTGGGAAACACGTTGCAGAAGGGCGCGCATGGGCCGGGGTCCTTTCGATTTGGTCAGGGTCAAAGCGGTGACCCCCGGAGGGCGGTATAATGCGCGTTGTAAAACAAGGAAAGGAGTGCCTGTCATGGTAGAAAAATCCCACACAGCGGGCCTGTGGCCCTCGCTTTACGAGCCATTCCGCGGCTTTGGCAGTCGGGTGGCCGATTGGTTGGCCCCGGCATCAGATGCCAGCGCCGACGAAGATGCCTATCGCATCTCGATGGAGTTGCCGGGTGTCGAGGAAAAGGACATTGATATTTCGGTAAGCGGCGGCGTGGTTAGCGTGAAGGGCGAGAAATCGTCGAGCCAAGAGGAAAAAGGTGAAACCTGGTTCTTCTCGGAACGCCAGTACGGTGCGTTTTCACGTTCGTTCCGCCTGCCCCAAGATGCCGACGGCGATCGCGTGGAAGCCGAGTTGAAGGACGGGGTTCTGACCATCGCCGTTTCCAAGAAGGCGCCGGAAGAACCCGAGGCGACAAAGGTCAAGATTAAGCGCGGCTGAGGCTTGGGGATGTGGTCGTGCTTGCTCCGGAAGGCGGATGCGAAAAGGCCGTCTTCCGGGGTGGCGCTGGATTATGCGTGGCTTCACCTGCGGCGCCGGTTCGCCGAGTTTTCGAGCTACGCGTTTGGCGAGGAGTCTGAATGGCTCTTCAAGTCCCTTGTGTGCCTGTGCGGCCAACGCGACAGTCGCGAGAATGATCACCGCGTTAAGCCCCCAGGCAGGTTCCGTTCGATAGTAGATGTTTTCCGGATTCACCGGTGACAGCATATCTACAGGCACGAGGTTCAGATAGAACACGACCATGATGGCCGTGATTCCACGTAGAACCTCGAGCGGTTTGGATTTTTCGCCAATCTGGGTGCGCATTCGTTGTTTTGCGAGAGAAAGGCGGGCGAAGTTACGGTCAGGCCGGGTCAGAAATCTTTTGTCAGATTATTCAGTTTATCAAGTGAATGGTGTGCCCGATAAGCCACCGCGTCAGTCGCGCCAGAAAACCAGTTCGTCAAGCGGTGCGCGTTCAGTACGGAAAGCGTTGGCAGGGTGGTCGGCGTCCTCGTAACCAAAGGAAATCGCCGCCAGCACCAGCCGGGTGTCGGGAATGTCGAAGAAGTCATGCACGAAGCGGCCATGGCTGGCGACGGCGGCCTGGGGAATGGTTGAGACGCCAAGCGATTGCGCGGCAAGACAGAAGCCAGTCAGGAAGCCGCCGCAATCCATCACGCCATAAGGGCCGAGGTCGGCCTCGGAGGTGATGATCGCCACGTGGGGTGCGCCGAAGAGGCGGAAGTTTTCCATCATCTGGGCCGCGCTGGCAGGGCGGTCGCCTTTTTCAATGCCGACGGCCTCGTAAAGTTGCCAGCCACAGGTGCGGCGGCGGTCCTTGTAGCGGCCGGTGTATTGCTTGGGCCAGTCGAGGTCGGGGCCGGCGCTGTTGGTCGAGGCATGGGTATAGAGCGCCTCGCGAAAGCGGTTGGTTTCGCTGCCGGAGGTCACGGTTATCTGCCAGGGCTGGGCGTTGCACCATGAGGGCACGCGGCCGGCGGTGGATATGATCCGCTCGATCACGTCGCGCGGGACCGGGTCGGGTTTGAAGGCGCGACAGGAATAACGGGATGTGAGGATGTCATGGAGCGTGTCGTGTGCGGTCATGTTAGATCGGTTCCCTGGATTTTCGACAACCTAGCCTCGGCAGGCCCATGCGGCCAGTCCAAGATCGGCGCCAGTCCAAGATCGGAGATTGTCACGCGGCGCAGCCTGATCCTGGTTATCGAATTGCATTTGCAATCCGACCGACTGGGGGGCCAGCCCCCCAGACCCCCCGGGATATTTGAAGCAAGAGGAAGAAACAGAAGGCGTGGTCCGTTACTGGTTGATTGCGATCAGATAACCAACGCCTGCTGCAACGATCAGGCCCAGGATCACGGCGATGGTGATTTTCCACGCCGACCACGGGCGTTCGCCCTGGACCCGCCCGGTGCGACCGTTGACGACGAAGCGATAGGTCTTGCCCCGGTACTTGTAGGCGGCAAGCCAGACCGGCAGCAGAACATGTTTGAAAGTGACGTCGCTGACCGCGGTGTCGATGTCGTGGATGCGTTGGCGGTCGCCGCCGATGTCGAATTTCACGTCCCGCTCGATCACCCGCGCCATGTGTTGGCGGGCCTCGCCATAGCCCTCTTCCAGCTCGATGGTGTAGCCCTCAGCCCGGAAGCCTGCCAGGTATTCGGGGCGGTAGGGTTCCAGAGCGGCAAGATCCCAGGGTTCGAGCGCGTCGGTGTAGCGTTTGGGCAAGCTGCGCGAAGCCAGCACGAGGACGTCGTCGAACCAGCGGGCCACCCGGCCCGAGACGCGCTTCCAGCGGATTTTCTGCACCCGCTCCTGCACATGTTTGCCATCGCGTGTCACGGTGCGGGTTTCATAGTAGATCGTGCCGCGTTCGCCGTCATATCGAGACTTGGTGTCGGCATCGAAGGTCCAGTAGGGTACGTAGATACCCTGCATCTTACGACCCTTGCGGGCATAGTCCTGTAACCCGTTCGGGGCGAACCAGAGCCGGCCGAGCCAATCGGTCATCGCCTTGCGGGCGCTGCGTTCATCGAGGCTGAAGGGTAACACGCCACGGGGTTTGATATGGCGATGCGTGCCGGTGTCGGTCACCACGGGCGTGGCGCAAAACGGGCATTCGGCGGCGTGGTCTTTCTCGTCGAACTCGACCTGTGCGGCGCAGTTGGGGCACTGCAACACGCGGGTTTCCTCGATCTCCTGTTCGGGCAGTTCGGCGTCGATGGCGGCGCGGAAATCCAGTTCCTTGATCGGGTGGGTCTTGTAGCCGTCGCCTTCGATCAGTTCTTCGGCACCGCAATGGTCGCAGATCAGTTTGCCTTCGCCCGGGGCAAAGCGGAAATCGGCGCCGCATTGGGTGCAGGGGAAGCGGTGTTCGTCATCCGGTGCGAACGCGTCCAATTGCTCGGTCAGGGTCACGTCTTTGACCTTTCCTCGGTGTATCTTTGCTCGATGGTCGGGAAGGCGGTGTCGATCCAGAACATCGGGGAGACAAGCCCGTTGGACATGCCGCCATTGTCTTTGAGAAGGCTTTCGACCGGCAACGGGGCGTCAGACCGGGCAAGCGGGTGCCCGGTGATGCCCTGAAAGGTCGCATGCAGGATCTGGCGCAGCGCGTCGGCGGAGGGGGGCAGCGGGGTTTGCATCAGCGCATCGCGCATCCGCTCCCAGAGCACCGGGTCGCCCCGAAGCCCCCACTGCACGAACCGGGTGGTTCGCATCAGATCGCCGATCGTTGCCATGCCGGATCAGGTCCCGGGCGGTGGCGGAGGCATAACGGTGAAGAGTTGGGCGAGTTCGGCCACGTCACCGGCCTTTTTCCACCCGTCCTGACCCGGGGTCCAGACATGGGTGTCGCGGGACAGCTCTCCGCTGCCGACCATGCGGCCCATCGCGGCCTTGGAGTAGGGACCCTTGGTCTCGCCGTTTTCGGCGAGGTGCCAGACCTTTTCAGCCGGAGGTGGCGGTGGCGGTGCCATGGCGGCAGGGGCTGTCGTCGGTTGCGCTGCCGCCGGGCGGGCGCCCCATGGCCCCATCTGGGCGCCCATCTGCATGCCGATCCCGGCACCCATGCCGGTTTGCATTGCGGCGGCACCGGCGCCATCACGACCCAGCGCCTCGGCGGCCTGGAATTGCATGTAGTTGCTGAGATCACCGATCACGCCCATCGAGGTGCGCTTGTCCATCACCTTTTCCACCGCTTCGGGCAGCGAGATGTTCTCGATATAGAGCTCGGGCATTTCGAGGCCATATTCCGCCAGTGTGGGAGCGATGTCGCGCGCAATCAGCTGACCCAGTTCACGGGTGTTGGCGGCCATGTCCAGAACCGGGATTCCCGAGCGGGAAATGGTACGCGAGAATTCCTGCACGATGATGTTGCGGATCTGGAAGCTGATCTCGTCCATGGTGAATTCGCCATCGGTGCCGACGATTTCGACGAGGAACTTTGCCGGATCGCCGACCCGGATCGAATAGGTGCCATAGGCACGCAGGCGCACCGGGCCGAATTCCGGATCGCGGGCGATGATCGGGTTCTTGGTGCCCCATTTCAGATCGTTGAACCGGGTGGTGTTGACGAAATAGACCTCGGATTTGAACGGGCTTTCAAACCCGTGATCCCAGTGCTGCAGCGTCGTCATGATCGGCATGTTGTTGGTCTCGAGCATGTAGAGACCGGGGGTGAAGACATCGGCCAGCTGGCCTTCGTGGACGAATACCGCCGACTGGCCTTCGCGCACGGTCAGCTTGGCGCCGTATTTGATTTCGTGGTCTTCGCGTTCGAACCGCCAGACCATGGTGTCGCGGGTGTCATCGGTCCAGTGGATGACATCGATGAATTCGCCGGTGAGGAAATCGAGGATACCCATGTGCAGTTCTCCTTGGGTCTTTTGAATTCGGTGCCGTCGGAAACGGCCTGTCAGTACATGTTGCCGGTCAGTTCGGCTGCAATCGTCATGGCAATCGGGCGGGCCTGATCAAAACTCATTCCCGGCTGGAGCCGGGGGTCGTAGAGCATTTTCAGGAGCATTTCGTCGTGGGTGGTGAGATAGGCAAATTCCTCGTCGTCGTTGAAGATCGACGGGCGGGCCTTGGGGCTGTCCTTGATCAGGCCGAGACCCTGGGCCATTTCCTCGTGAATGCAGGATTTGCGGCCCAGATGCGGGTGTTCGGCACGGATCAGGATGATGGCGCTGTCATAGATGGCGGCGTTGTCGGCGCTCGGCTGAGCCCAGACGAGACAATGGGTCGACCGCGGCAAGTTGCGAAAGAGCGACAGCGTGGCGCGCGAGGCATTCGGCACGATGCGGCGGATATGAGACTGCAATTCGTCACGATCATCAAGGCTCATCACCATGACGTGGTAGTTCGCCGAGCCACCTCGCGCCTTGGACATCGGGTGGCCGGTCAAGCGCGACAGGCGTGCGGCATAATCGGCGATGTCGGCGCTGTCGGTCTGGCGTTGCTCGTCCGAGATCGACTTGCCAAAGGTGACGGACATCCGGATCGGTTTGGTCCAGCGGCGCAGCCGGTTGTAGCCGGTGTCATTGGCATTGGTCGGGCCAAGGCGGTATTCATCGACAAAGGCGATCCGCGAAAAGTTGGTCAGAAGATCAGCCGCGGTGAACCGGGTATCGGGGCCACCACCATCGACGCGCATCAGACCACGCGCCAGGTGATCTGCTTGGATCCTGGCGAAATGACTTTCAAGCGCCAGCCGTTCCTTGGAGGGGGTCTTGGGTGCCGCGACCGGTTTGGGGACAAGCCCGGCAGGTCGGGATTGCGGTTTCAATGTGGGTGCCGGGGCAAGGCAGGCCGTGAGCATCCCCGCGCCCAGAAGGGCGGCGAGAGATCTGACCAGTCTTGCCCCAAGTTTCATGCGCGGATCAGCCCTCGGCAGGGACCGACGTGCCGGCGGTATCGCCGAGTCCGGTTTTCTTGGCTTTGGCAGCGGCCAGTGTGTCGCGCAGTTCGGACTCCATCTTCTTGAGCTCTTCCTCGGCGGCTGCACGACGGGCCTTGCCCTCGTCGGCGATCTGAAGCGACTCTTCGATGGTGCCGATCAGGTCGGCGTTTGCCTGTTTCACGGCCTCGATGTCAAACACGCCGCGTTCCATTTCCTCGCGCACGATCTTGTTGGTCTCGCGCAGGTTCTTGGCGTTGGCGGTCAGAAGCTCGTTGGTCAGGTCATTGGCATCACGCACGGCAACGGCGGCCTCTGCCGAGCGCTGGATGGTCACGGCCTGCGCCAGTTGGGTTTCCCAGAGCGGCACGGTGTTGACCAGCGTCGAGTTGATCTTGGTGACCAGCGACTTGTCGTTTTCCTGAACCAGGCGGATCGAGGGCAGCGACTGCATGGTGACCTGACGGGTCAGTTTCAGATCATGCACCCGGCGTTCCAGATCGTCACGCGCAGCGCGCAGGTCGCGCAGTTCCTGCGCCTTCATAACCTGATCGTTTTCGGGGGCGGCCTGAACCTCGGCTTCCTTGGCGGGGATGATATCTTCATCAAGAACACGCAGCTTTTCCGTGCCAGCGGCGATGTAGAGCGCCAGTTCGTCATAGAAGGTCAGGGTTTTCTCGTAGAGCAGGTCAAGCGACTTGATATCTTTGAGCAGCTTGTGCTCGTGATGCAGAAGGTTGTCGGTGACCTTGTCAATCTGGCCCTGCACCGTTTCAAAGCGGGCGGTGAACTTGGCGAAGGGGGCGGCGCGACCCAGGAGGCGCTCCCACCAGGTGCGCTTGCGGCGCACGTCCAGTTCGCTGACCGAGAAACCACGAATGGCGGTCACGATCGAGCGCAGCGAGTCTCCAGCGGGGCCGACATCCTTGTTGCGCACGTCATTGAGCATGGCCTGGCTGATTTCCTGCAGCTCGGCCTGGGCGGCGGAGCCGAAATTCACGATTGAGCCGGTATCCGACATGTCGAGCTCGTCCATGCGGGCTTCGATTTCCTTGGACACGGTCTTGTTGGCATCCTTGAGTGATACCACGTCTTCGGCCGCAGCGGGTTCGGGCAGGATCACGGCATTGACTTCTTCGACCAGCGCCAGCGCGTCTTGGGCCTGTTGTTGAATGGTTGTCGACATGGGATATCCCCTTACTGTTTATGAGTTGAGCCGGACACCCTCGCGGGCGAGGCGGTCACGCAGAACTTCGATCTCGACATTCATGTCGGATTGATTGTCGAGCAGAAGCGATTGAGTTTTCGAATTGAAGCTTTCTTCCAGATCGGTGAGCAGCATCATGTAATCGGACCGCGCGCCGCGATCCTGGCTGCGCGCATAGACATCGGCGAACTTGATGGTCGCGTCGCGGGCGCCCTGCAAGTAGACCCCCATGTATTTGCGCGCCGCAGTCAGGTCACGCGGGTCCTCTTCGACCGTGCGCAGAAGTTCGCGCGCCTTGGTCTGAAAGCGTTCGACGCGGCCCTCGACCTGGCGATCACCGGCGCGTTTTACGGCGTCGGACATGGCGGCGAGGTGCTCCTCTGCCTGATCGACCATGCGGGCGACGCGATCGGTCTGGAATTCGTCGACGCCCTCCATGCCCTTGTTGGTCATCGGGTCGGGGCCGAAAGAGAGGAAATGCAGGACGATGCCAAGGATGGCAAAGATGATCGCTTCCAGTAATCCGAACCCGGCGTATCCCGCCAGCGCCAGACCGGCGCCGGTCACGAGCGAGCCGAGGATCTTGCGCGGGATGGCGGGGCGGCGGGCAACCTTGCGAGCGTCATAGGCCTCGTGCGCGATTTCGCCGTCGCGTGTGAGCCACGCGGCCAGCATGAGAAGGCCAAGCGCGATAAGGTATTGCGCCATAACCACGGGTTCAGACGTGAAGGCCTTCCAGATCAGCGGCAAGGGCGCGAGAAAGAGGAAATTGACCCGCCCCCCGGCGCGGGTGCGCGAGGCACCGCGAAAGCTGCCGTGATCGGTGTTGGTGTCGCCTGTCGGGCTGTGTTTCCCGCCGTAACGCTGAGCCATCATGTACCCCCCGCAAAGGAGACATAGAAAATCAAAATAACAAGCAGCACGAAGGCCAGTTTTTGCAGACCGGTTCCAGACATTTACCCCAGTGTCCCAGTGGTTACCTGAACAACTTAGGGTATGGCCCTGCCGGGCGCTAGGGGGAAGATTGGCGCGGATGCAGCAGATTACTCAATATCGGCGGGGGCTTGCCGCGGGTCGGGGGGGCTGCCACAACGGGCGAATGAGTGTAACGGGTCGAATTTCACGACAACAGGTGGTGGTGCTGGCGGTCTGTGTCGCGATTTTCGCGCTGGGACAGTTTCACCGCGCGTCCGGGTCGGTGTTCACGCCGATTCTGATGCAGCGTTTCGCGCTGCCCGCGGCCACCATCGGCGGGCTGGTCTCGGCGATGTTCCTGGCGACGATCGTGGCGCAGCTGCCGTTCGGAGCGTTGCTGGATCGCAGCGGGCCACGGCGGCTTTTGGCGCTGTGCATGGCGATTGTTTCGGTCGGCACGGTGGTATTTGCCCTGGCGGGCGGGTTTGGCGCGGCAGTTGTGTCGCGGGTGCTGATCGGAATCGGGTTGGCGTCGATGGGGGCGGCCACCCACGTGATTATTGCCCGCAACTTTGCCCCGCGCGATTTTGGCTATTTCAGCGGTCTGGTTGTGACACTGGGCGGGGTTGGCGGCTTAATGGGGACCTATCCATTGGCACTTGCGCTGGAGAGGGTGGCGTGGCCGGTGGTGTTTGGCACGGTGGCCGCACTGACGGCGGTGCTGGCAGTGTTGATTTTTCGCGCCGTGCCGCATGTGCCGAAACCCGAAGGCGATGCCGAGGAAGAAGTTGGAGGGTACCTGTCACTGCTGAGGCAGAAAGAGTTTCTGAAGGTACTGGCGCTGGGGGTTGTGACATTTGCGCCGATTACCACGATCACCGGGCTGTGGGGTGGTCCATATTTGCAGCAGGTGGCGGGGATGTCGCCCGAGGGGGCCGGGGCGGTTCTTCTGCTGTTGTTCGTGGCGACGATTGCCGGGGGTGTCTCCTTTGGCATGCTGGACCGGAGGGCCAAATCGCGTAAGCGGGTGATCCTTGTGTCGGCGGGGCTTTCGGCGGCGAGCCTGCTGGTGCTGGCGTTGTTGGAACGTCCCGGCGTAGTCGTGACCGTGGCGCTATTGTTGGCGATGGTGTTCTTTCAGCATTTCTATGTGCCGCTGGGAGCGCATATGCGGCGGCTGGTGCCTGATCATATGCTGGGGCGGGGATCGACGTTGCTGACGTTGTTTGCGGTGGCGATGATCCCGGTGATGCAAGTGGGGTTCGGGATGATCCTTGATTGGGCCGAGGTGATGGGTTGGGATTTGCAGGATCGTTACCGGCTGGCCTTTGCCGCGATTGGTGGAATGATCGTGCTGAGCACGGTCGTGTATTCCACCGTGCGCACGGCCGATGACGACGTGGTGTGAAGCCAGCTCGCATCATTGCAAAGGCATGTAAGCCGGGCTGAAGCCCGGCCTACACAGGTTAGCAGGTCAATGGTGGGCGTGACGCTCGGCGTTGAGTTTGCGCGAGTAGCCCGATTGCAGGATTTCCACGGCAAAGAGCACGATGACCGAGAAGTAGAAGGTGGTCTTGGACATCGGGATCACTTCGTAGCCGAAGAAATGCAGCGCCATCGTCTTGTCATGGGTGGCGTGGGCGGCGGCCTGACCGGCCTCGCCCAGAAGCACGACACCGACGATCAGCAGGATGAAAAGGCCGAGAACCTCGTACATCCGGTTCTTTTCAAGGAAGGCCGTAACGCCATCGGCCAAGAGCAGCATGGCGGCGCCAGACAGAAGGATCGCTAGGGCGAGAACAGGGAAGACATCGGTAATCGCGATGGCCGAGAGCACCGAGTCAAACGAGAAGATCAGGTTCATCATCACGATAAGCATGACCACTTGGGTCGCGGATTTGCCTGACTTGTGCTGCACGTCCGTTTCGAGGTGGTCGATGGTCAGCATGTGGGCGATTTCCTTGACCGCGGTGTAGATGATGAAGATGCCGCCGAAGATGAAGACCACGGTGGCAAAGTTTACGCCGCCGGTAATCACGCCTTCCCAATCGAAGACGTAGAACGGTTCGGCCAGGGCGTCGATCAGGTTGACCATTGCAAACAGCAGAACGACCCGCAGTACCACGGCGATGATGATGCCCCAGAAGCGCACGGAACGCTGATGCGCCACCGGTGCGCGTTGTGATTCAATCGAAATGTAAAGCAGGTTGTCGAAGCCCAGAACGGCCTGCAGGAAGCATAGCATCAGCAGGTTGCCCAGGTTTTCGACGGTGAGAAGTTCGGCAAACATGTCGCGGTCCCTTGTTACGAAATTGATTTCGCACGGGTGTAGCGCAGGTGGGATATGCAGGGAAAGACACCCTGTGGGGGAAAGTCGAGGCGTTTTCGCCAATTTTCCGAGTATAGGAGGCCGGCGGGTTGCGTTTCAGCCGTCGCTATATTGCCGGGTCAAGTGGGTATGGTCCGGGACGGGTTAGGCCCTGCAGGCGCCGCACGGAATCAAGGCGCTTAGCGCCGCCGTGCGATCACCAGACCGCCCGCAGGGCTGGTGAGTTCGAGAGGGCAGGGCTTCATGGACAGGTTGTACGGATTTCGCGGGGATAAATTGCTTCGAACCGATGTTGGATCACCACCCCTCGGTCTGGTAATCGCACGTCTTTCTCTCGCCCGAAGTATCAGTCAAAAATCATTCTGTGTCCCCGCGGATGCGGCCGGTTCTAACGCTTTCTTCTCCGTTGTGGTTTTCCACGGGGTTTGGGTTTGTCCTTGGGATCGTCACCATCAAGACCAAGTTGATCGCGCAGAACGCGACCGCGGATTTCCTGAACCTCGCCCGGCTTCAACTGCCCCAGCTGGAACGGGCCATAGGAGGTGCGGATCAGGCGGTTCACCTTGAGGCCTATATCTTCCATCGCGCGGCGGATCTCGCGGTTTTTGCCCTCGCGGATCGCCACCGTGACCCAGGCGTTGGCGCCCTGCTGGCGGTCCAGCGTCACTGTCATTGGCTGGAACCGTTCGCCCTCGATGTTGAGCCCCTCGCGCAGCGGATCGAAATCCTTGTCCTGCGGGCGGCCGTTGACGCGCACGCGGTAACGGCGCAGCCAGCCGGTCGACGGCAGCTCAAGGCGGCGCTTGATGCCGCCGTCGTTGGTCAGCAATAGCAGACCCTCGGAATTGAGGTCGAGCCGGCCAACGGACATGACCCGGGGCAACTCCTCGGGCAGGTCGTCATAGATCGTTGCGCGGCCCTGTTCGTCGCGGGTGGTGGTCACCAGCCCGGTGGGCTTGTGATAGAGCCACAGGCGCGGGGGTTCCGGGGCATCGAGCGGCTTGCCGTCGACGGTGATCTTGTCCTTCGGTGTGACATTCAACGCGGCGCGGGTGATCTGTTCGCCGTTGACGGTGACACGACCGGCTTCGATCATGCGCTCGGCCTCGCGGCGCGAGGCGACACCGGCGCGGGCGATGACTTTGGCGATGCGGTCGCCTGCGGGAGTGTCTTGGGGTGTTTTACCTGTCATGACCGCCGCAATAGCGGATTGGCCCGCGCGGCGGAAGGGTCTATGGGAGGGGACATGGAATTCAACGGGTTCATGCAGGCAGCTTTAGCCGAGGCGCGCAAGGCGGCCGATAGGGGCGAGGTGCCGGTTGGCGCGGTGCTGGTGTCCCCCGAGGGGCAGATCGTGGCACGGGCGGGCAACCGGACGCGCGCGTTGAGCGACCCGACGGCCCATGCGGAGATACTGGTCATTCGCGAGCACTGCGCCGAGTTGGGCAGCGAGCGGCTGTCGGAACATGATCTTTACGTGACGCTGGAACCTTGTGCGATGTGTGCCACGGCGATCTCGGCGGCACGTATCCGGCGACTGTACTATGGCGCGTCTGATCCCAAAAGCGGCGGCGTGGAGCTGGGCGCGCGGGTGTTCAGCCATGCACAATGCCACCATGCCCCCGAAGTCTATGACGGGATTGGCAGGTCCGAGGCCGCTATGTTGCTGAAAGATTTCTTTGAAAAACGGCGCCAGGTCTGAGCCCGGTTTAGGGGCAAAAGCCGCGCCAAGTTCCCCTTGTTTCAAGTGCTCAAGACGGTACGTCTGGCGCACACAAGAAATGGAGCATGACATGGGACTTTTCAACTTTTTCAAACGCAAGGGCAAGCGGACTGCAGGCGGAGACAAGCCGACAGTTGAAGACCTGAAAAAGGAAGTCGAAGAGCTGGGTCTGGACCACGAAGGCATCGACCTGGAGATGGAAGGTGACAAGGTAAAAGTAACCGGCAAAGCGGTTTCGCCGGAAATGCGTGAGAAAGTCATCCTGGCTGTTGGTAATGTCGACGGCGTGGCCGAAGTTGAAGACGAAAGCGATGAGCCCGCCAATTTCCATACCGTGGAAAAAGGCGACACCTTGTCGGCCATCGCCAAGAAAACCCTGGGCAGCGCAAGCCGTTACCCCGAGATTTTCGAGGCCAACAAGCCGATGCTGAGCCACCCCGACAAGATTTATCCCGGACAGGTCCTGCGTATCCCGCAGGATGCAACCGCATAAGCGCCAAACAGGAAAACCGAGATTGAAAAAGGGCGGGTGATCCCGCCCTTTTGCGCGATCGGATGTGCAGTATCAGATTTTCCTTAACAGACCGTCCATTGGTTGCAGTGCGACGCTTCCCGGAAAAACGCGGTCCTCGACAAAGCCCTGGTCGAGTCCGAGATGACCGACCAGCAGCGTCTTAAACAGGCTTTCCAGTGAATTGACCGGGCGCAGGTCGCGTTCCTTGTAGAGCGCCTTTGTCGTCAGGCCGGGCCAGTCACCGGCAATCCGGCCGCCTGCAACGGCGCCACCGGCCAGCATGGCGATCCCGCCAGTGCCGTGATCGGTTCCGCGCGAGGCGTTTTCGGCGGCGGTACGGCCAAATTCCGAGACGACGACCACGGTGGTCCTGTTCCAGTTTTCCGCGAGGCCGCGTTTCAATTCCAGCAGCCCTTCGGACACGAAACCCAGCAACCGGCGCAGGCGGTTGTCCTGGCCGAAATGGGTGTCCCAACCGCCAAGCTCCATCACCGCGATACGCGGCCCCTGGGCGTGCGCCAGAAGATCCGCCGCGACCCGGGCCGAGAGTGAGAAGTTGCGGCCCAGCCGGGGCAGGTTGCCGAAATCGGTCATGTTCACATCGGGTTTCAATGCACCGGTGGCGTCATGCAGCGTGTCGAGAAACAGCGGGTCAGAGCGATACATCTGCATCAGCCGCACGAGAAAATCGTCATCGACCTCGGGCAGGGCCGAGTCGTCCCAGGTCTGCACCTCGGCTTGACCTTGCAGGATTAGCGGCACGGCTGGTCCAAGGGCGAGGCCAAGGCGGTGGTCGCCCGCGTTCAGGCCCAGGATGGCGCGGTTGAGCCAACCGTCATCGGCGCCATAGGGCTGCCCCGAGCCGTTTTCGAGCATATTCTGCCCGTCGAAATGTGACCGGCTGCGATAGCGGGTGGCGGTGGCCGGCAGGAACGACAACTCGCCCGCCTGGTAAAGCGGCAGAAGCGGTGCCAGCGCCTTGTTGAGGCCGAAATAGCCATCGAGGCTGACGGCGCCGGGGCCATCGGTTCCGGCTTGGCTGGCTTCGAGTCCGATCACCGGGCGCAGACGGTGGTAATCAGGATCAGCAAAGGGTGCCAATGTGTGCAACCCGTCGAGCCCGCCGCGCAGGAAGACGAAGATCAACCGATTATCGGTCGGGGCAGAGGCAAAGCTGGCCCCGCTGGCGGCCAGGGAGGTGACCAGCCCGCCGGTGGTGGTTTGCAGAAAGCGGCGACGTGACAGCATGGCTTATCTCCGTTGGAATTCGGGGCTGGCCAGGATCATGGCGATGGCCTCGTCGCCCGAAGGCGCGCGTGCGACCCAGGTGCGGGTTTCCGAACTGGCCACCGGTCCAAGTGCATCCTCCAGCACGAGGGTCGGATCGAGCGTCGTGGGCAGGGTGCTTGCATAGCGCCTGATCCATTCGATCCGGCGCATCAGCGCCTCGGGGGCGAGCCAATCGGCGGCGCTGTCACCCCAGCCCGCCGGGGACGGGGCGGCAAAGGGGATCTGGCCAAACTCGCGCAGCGGCTGCAGCAGGTCGCGCGGCTTGGCGTCGCGGTTTCCGGTCAACCGGTGGGTCGAGATCACCAGTTCGTAATGGGTTTTTACCTTGGGCAGCGGGTTGGCCCAGACCTGAGGGAGCGCGATCAGGGCGCGGCTGACCTGGGCCAGGTCACCGTCGGTGTCCAGGAACACGCGGGCGATGCTGTCGACCGCTTCCGCCGGCGGGGTATCGGCCACGAAATGGCGCACCAGTTTGGTCGCGATAAATCGCGCGGTCGATGGGTGGCGGGCGAGGTCGTCGAGAATGCGCGCGCCCTCGTCTGCGCCCGCTTCGCCATAGGTTTTTCCCAGAACCGTTTTCGGGCCCGGTTCGTGAAAGGCCGGGCGGAACTTGAAACGCCCCTGGATCGTGTAGCTGGCTTTCTTGGAGCCCACACCGTCATGGCTCCAGCCGGTCAGAGCCTTGGAAAGCTCAATCACGTCGGCCTGATCATAGCCGCCATTGACCCCGAGCGTGTGCAGTTCGAGGATTTCGCGCGCGAGGTTCTCGTTCAGGGTCTTGGTGCCGCCGGTGCGGTTTAACCGCCGTTTTCCGACGCGTGAATTCTCCCCCAGTGACACGTGATTGTCGAGATAGGTGAGCATCACCGGATGGCGGGATGCGGCCCGTAGCATGTCGGCAAAACGGCCAAAGATGTGCGGCCGGACGACCTCGCGTTCATAGCCGGGGATCGAGTTTCGGATGATGCCCTTGGTGCCGGAGACAGTGAAATGGTTCGACCAGAACAGCACCATGCGTTCGGCGAAGGGGGTGGGCGTGTCGATCATTGCCTGCGCGCGCGCCATGATTTCGCGTGCCAGGGTTTTACGCCGGTCCTTGGCCATGGCCGTGGTCTCATCAGACGGGCCGATCCGGCGGGCGGCATAAACCTCGGCAAAGATGGCGGCGGAACTGCGGAACCCGCGGAGCGTTGCGGGAAGCCGCGGTGCAGGCGTTATCTGATCGGCGATCCAGCCACGTGGGTCCGGCGCGGCGATGGCGGCCTCGCCCGGGGCGGGGCCGAGACCGAACCGGTTGAGCGCGATGAAGGTTTCCAGCTGTTGCATGTCGAAGCCGCATGGTTGCAACGAGTCAGAAGGGCGACCCGCAAGTGATTATACGCATCAACTTTGCGGATTGGTCGCATGAATTTCGATTGTCGGGGCGATTGGCAGAAAAGCGCGGGTATCGGTCAGGGGCAAAACCGGCTCAGAGTGTTGGTTGCAGTGCGGTGCCGGGGCGCTGGAAAATCTCTCCGAACCCTTTGATCCTGTCATCAACGCCGGCGCGGCGCAGGCAGCTCCAGAACTGGGCCTGGTTCGAGGTGATCACCGGCTTGCCCGTCAGGCGCTCGATTTCGGCCGCCACTTCGAGCGAGCGGATGCCGCCGCAGGACAGGAAGATCGCGTCAGCGTCGGGCCGATCGATTTCGCGGGCGAACTCGATCCAGTAATCGGGTGTGACCCGGCCGAATTCGATACCCGTTGTCAGGTTGAGCCCCTGAATGTCGAGCAGGTCGAACCCCTTGGCCAGAAGGAATTCGGCCTCGGCGGTGTTGATTTCGTCAAGATAGGGCGTGACGACCACGATTTTTTGTGCATTGAGTTCGTGCAGGGCATCGACGACGCCGGTGACAAGGCACATCGGCGTGGCCCAGGGCGCGCCTTTGCGGATTTCCCGGTAGATACGCTCTTCGCCGATGACGATCGAACCCGAGGTGCAGCTGTAGCTGATCACGTCGGGCCTGGTGTCGGGTTGCAGGCGAGACGCCGCATCGGCCATGTGGTCGATATGGCGCGAAAGCGTCTCGGTTGTGGTGTAGTCATCGGTCTTGAGCCGGGTGATATGCACCGCCACGCCTTCGGGTGCCATAGCGAAGAAATCGCTTTCCGCGGCCAGGTCGGTGGACATCAGGATGAAGCCAAGCCGGGCGCGATGATGCCTGCCCGCGTCAAGCTGGGGCTGACGCGGGGCAGAGCGTACAGTGTCACCGGATTGGAACATGGGCACGCCGCCCTAGATCGAGATCGGTTGCAGGACCTCAGGTTCGATTACATCAACGCCGGGCAGGCCCGCGATCAGGTCCGAGGCATCCTGTTCGAGGATCGGGAAGGTCTTGTAGTGGCCGGGGATCACGGTTTTGAAGTCGAAATAACGTTTTGCGGCATAGGCCGCGCCCGTCATGTCCATGGTGAAATGGCCGCCCGCCGATAGGATGCCGATATCGGGTTTGTAGTAATCCCCCATCCATTCCATGTCGGCCATGATGTCAGTGTCGCCCGAGGCATAGATCACGTGATCCTCGGCTGAGATCATGAAACCAACCTCTGTGCCGCCGGATTTGGGGCCCTCGGGGGTGGAGAAGGTCGAGCTGTGCGACGCGGGCACCATCGAGACCTTGATGCCGTTCAGGTCGACCGTGCCGCCCTTGTTGAAACCGATGGTTTCGAGGTCATCGGCCTCGGCATAATGGCTCATGACGTCGTATTGGCCGACCGCGGTGGCACCGAGCGTCCGGCAGAGCGGCACCAGGTCGGCGACATGGTCGAAATGGCAATGGGTAAGAAGGATGTGGGATGCGCCCAGGGTGGCGGGTCCATGCTGGTCTTCGCCCAGCATCGGGTTGCCAGTGAGCCAGGGATCGACGAGGATCGTTTGACCGGCGGCTTCGATGCGCCAGGATCCGTGACCGAGCCAGATGATTTGCATGAGAGCCTCCGTTTCTGGTGGTATGTGCCGGGGGTAGCTTAGCACGGAGGCGGCAGGTGTATAGCGGATGTTGCGCCAGCCGCCCGAAGACGCGCCCACCCACCCTCCCCGCGCCTTCGGGCGGCTGGGTTCTCCCGAAACGGCGGTGCGAGCCGCACGCGCGGGTGCCTCCGGCAGGGATATTTTTGGCAAGAGGAAGATGCATGTGCGCATTAGCGGGCGCATTGTCTTGAAGGTGGGCCTTTGGCCGGGTATGAGCCTGATCGACAAGATTTTCAGGAGTCGCGCATGTCGATCGACAAGGATACCGCCGCGAAAGTGGCCAAGCTTGCCCGGATCAAGGTGGAAGACGACCAGCTTGATGCGCTGGCCGGGGAGTTCAACGCCGTTCTGGGGTTCATCGAGCAGCTGAACGAGGTGGATGTCGATGGGGTTGAGCCGATGGTATCGGTCACGCCGATGCGTCTGAAACGCCGGGTTGACGAGGTAACCGATGGCGGCATGCAGGACAAGATTCTGAAGAATGCGCCCGATGCGCGCGAAGGCTTCTTTGCTGTTCCGAAGGTGGTGGAATAATGTCTGATCTGAATACATTGACCATTGCCGAGGCGCGCGACAATCTGCGCGCCAAGGAGATCACCAGTGCCGAGCTGACCGAGGCGTGCCTGAGCGCCATCGAAGGGGCAGGGACTCTGAATGCGTTCGTGCACAACACGCCCGAGATTGCCCGCGAGCAGGCCAAGGCGGCGGATGCGAGGATTGCAAAGGGCGATGCGCCGTCGATGTGTGGCATTCCGCTGGGCATCAAGGATCTGTTCTGCACCAAAGGGGTGCCGAGCCAGGCCGGATCGGCGATCCTGGAGGGGTTCAAACCGGAATATGAGTCGACTGTCAGCCACAACCTGTTTGATGCGGGATCGGTCATGCTGGGCAAGCTGAACATGGACGAGTTTGCCATGGGGTCGTCGAATGAAACCAGCGTCTATGGCAACGCCGTCAACCCGTGGCGGCGCGGCAATGACGATGCGGCTTTGACACCGGGCGGGTCGTCGGGCGGGTCAGCATCCGCCGTTGCGGCGGACCTGTGCCTTGCGGCAACCGGGACGGACACCGGCGGATCGATCCGCCAGCCTGCGGCGTTCACCGGCATTACCGGGATCAAACCAACCTATGGGCGCTGTTCGCGTTGGGGCATCGTGGCCTTTGCGTCCTCGCTTGACCAGGCGGGACCGATGACCAAATCGGTGCGCGACGCGGCAATCATGCTGCAGACAATGTGCGGCCATGACCCGAAGGACAGCACCAGTGCCGAACTGGCCGTGCCGGATTTCGAGGCGGCGCTGACCGGTGACATCAAGGGCAAAAAGATCGGTATTCCGAAAGAGTACCGCATGGACGGCATGCCCGACGAGATCGAGACGCTGTGGCAGCAGGGCACCGAGATGATGCGGGATGCAGGGGCTGAAATTGTCGATATCTCACTTCCGCATACGAAATACGCGCTGCCTGCCTATTACGTGATCGCGCCGGCAGAAGCGTCGTCGAACCTCGCCCGTTACGACGGTGTGCGTTACGGCCACCGCGCCACGCTGGCCGCGGGTGACGGCATCACCGAGATGTATGAGAAGACCCGGGCCGAAGGCTTCGGCCACGAGGTTCAACGCCGGGTGATGGTGGGGACCTATGTGCTCAGCGCCGGATTCTATGACGCCTATTACAACCGGGCGCGCCGGGTCCGGACGCTGATCAAGCGCGACTTTGAAAACGTCTTTGCCGACGGGATCGACGCGATCCTGACCCCGGCCACGCCGAGCGCTGCCTTCGGGTTGGGCGAGATGAGCGAGGCCGACCCGGTGGCGATGTATCTCAACGACGTCTTTACCGTCACGGTGAACCTGGCCGGTCTTCCGGGGATCAGTGTGCCGGCGGGGCTGGACAAACAGGGGCTGCCGCTGGGGTTGCAACTGATCGGGCGCCCGTGGGACGAGGGCGACCTGCTGAATTGTGCCTATTCACTGGAACGTGCGGCGGGATTTGTGGAAAAACCCGGTAAATGGTGGTAAGCGGAAGCAAAAGACCCATAAGGCAGGACGTTCAGTGATGCGGTATTTCCTTTTTCCGGCGACCTTGGTCGCCCTTGCGGCGTGTGAACCCACCGTGCCCGACAGCGGCTCGGGCGTGGGGTTTGGCGACTATGACAGCTATCAGCAGCAACGCGCCGCGCGCGACGCACAGCTGCAGGGTCAGGCCGTTCCTCCGGCCGGGGCGATTTCCGGCGAGGCCTCGACGAATGTTGGTGCACCGCAATCGGCGATGAAACCGCAGGGTGCGGCCGCCGATGTGGCGGCGGATACCCAGGCGGTGCTGGATGCGACAAGGGTCAATTCCGGTCAGAAGCCAGTGGATGCAAGTCCCTCCAACCCGGCCCCGGCGGCGGTTCTGAACCCGGCGGGGATTTCGAAGGAGAACGATTTCAACGCGGTGGGGGCGCAACGTTCGATCGAGGATGATGCACAGCGGCGCGCGGCGCTGAAGGCGCAGTATCAGCAGGTCGAAGTGACCGCCGTTCCCAAACGGAGCGGATCGAGCGGGCCGAGTATCGTGGAATATGCGCTGAAAACCTCGCATCCGGTCGGGCAAAGCATCTATCGCCGCGTCGGGATCAACATGCAGGCGCGGTATCAAAAGAACTGCGCCAAGTACCCTTCGCCCGATTTGGCGCAGTCCGAGTTCCTGGCCAAGGGCGGGCCGCAGAAGGACCGACTTGGGCTTGATCCGGACGGGGATGGGTATGCCTGCTCCTGGAATCCGGCACCGTTCCGGGCGGCCAGACAGTCCGGGTAAGTTGGGGTGAAACCCCACTCTGCGATCATAGACCATCCGTCGCCCTCATTCGGGCCGCGTCGCGACGATGCGCGGCCGGACATGATCGTGCTGCATTATACCGCGATGGAGAGCGCCGAGGCGGCGCTGGAGCGGTTGTGCGATCCGGAGGTCGAGGTTTCGGCGCATTACCTGATTAGCGAGAAGGGCCGAATCTGGCAGATGGTGGATGAGGAAATGCGCGCCTGGCATGCGGGCGCGGGGCGCTGGGGCGATGTGGTGGACGTCAATTCACGTTCGATCGGGATTGAACTGGCCAATCGTGGGGACCATCCCTTTTCTGAGCCGCAGATGTCCGCACTGGAGGCGTTGATGCCGGATATCATGACGCGGTGGAGTATTCCGCCGGAACGGGTGATTGCGCATTCCGACATGGCACCGGGACGGAAGTTTGATCCGGGAAAACGGTTTGATTGGCGTCGGTTGGCGGGTGCGGGGTTGAGCGTTTGGCCCGAGGCCGGAGATCCCGGAGATTTTGAACAAGACGCGGCGGCGTTCGGCTATCCGGTGGGGGATGTTGCGCTGGACGAGGTATTGCAGGCGTTTCGGTTGCGGTTCCGGCCCTGGGATGAGGGGGCGCTTTGTGAGGCCGACAGCGCGGCGATCGCCGGGTTGGCGGCGCGTTGGCCGGTTGGGGCATTGGTGGGTTAAACCCCACCCCAAGTTGACCGAGTGATGATTCACGACTATCTGGGCTGTTGCGCGGAGGGCCGGATGGCCGCGTGGGGTTCGCCCTACGAGGAAAGTCCGGACTCCACAAGGCAACGGTGCCGGGTAACGCCCGGCGGGGGCAACCCCAGGGAAAGCGCCACAGAGAACAGTCAGCCCTCGTCCGCGGGGGTCATGGTGAAACGGTGGGGTAAGAGCCCACCGCCCTGTTGGTAACAACGGGGGCACGGCAAGCCCCACCGGGAGCAATGCCAAATAGGGATCGCATATGGGCCTGCCTTGGCCCGGTGATCCGGGTTGGCAGCTAGAGCCTGCGGGTAATCGCAGGCCCAGAGGAATGGTCATCCAGAGGGGGCAACCCCTTGGACAAAATCCGGCTTACAGGCCCTCCGCGCGTATTCGGGAACTGGCAATGGCTGCATTGAGCCGAGACCGGACAACTAGCCGGAGGAAACTCTAAAATGCTGATAACTTCACCGCCAGGCTGATTTCATCCGTCAACAATCGAATTCTTTCGTTGAGATCGTCAGCCCTATGCAAGATTTCGTTGCGATATAGCGTTGCCGCCTCGTCAAAAGCCTTTTCGGTGACTAAATTGTCTAGATCGTAAGCGATCTTCAACAGTTCTTTAGTGTAGCCAAATGCCTCCAAAGCCCGTGCACGTTGTTCATCAGATACGGCTTGGTTCCTGGCAATTGCGCCGCGAATCTTGGGCATTCCATAGTCAGCACGGCCAGCAATAGCCCCTATGTCATTGGAGATTTTTAAGCTCGTTTCTCCAAAACCCGCGTCAGCGTCAAATGTCCATGTCGGATATTCTTCGCTCAGTAGGGCAAGCGCACCGGCCTGAACAATGTCATCAACGACCTGATCGAGAGCATCGACCTTTATAATAAACTCGGTCAAAGACGCAGTATGTTTGATCGATGAATCAGCTCGCGCCCAAGTGGCTGGAGCATTCACCGCAGCAACTGATAGGCAACCTATCACCAACAACGAATGCCGCATGTCGGTTCTCCTTATCCAGAGCCGTTGACATCACACGAATCATGACTGGATTTCCGAAATCCACTACTCCGCGGAGCCGCCCTTGGAGGCGCTTCCGATCCGTCAGAACCCGACCGAAAGCCTCGGATGGCCGGTCGAAATGTCGACCGGCCCAATCTTCAAGTTAGCGACTCAGCTCGTGCAGAAGTCACATTCGATGGAGCGCAAGAACCCAAGACGCTGCGAGATCGAAAGGTCGACCATCACTGGGTTTGACCAATCGGCATCAATGGCGTTGAGTTCTATGGCATCGCGTCCAATGGCGAGGATGAATGCTTCGACATAGGCATCGTTAGGGGCGTCGAGAACGACGAAATGCGCTCCGTTTTGCGAGAAACTCTCAATCGCCGAAATCTTAAGCGATTCCATTAGTTTCGCGTTGGCACCTTCATAAGCGGCGTCCAGTTTTACGGCGAATTGTTCCGCCTGCGCAGGAAGAGCGACGGCCAAGATGAGGGCGGAAGAGGCGATAAGGTTGCGGATCATGATAATCTCCTGTGGTTGGTGTTGCGTTAGCTGGTGAAGCAACGGTGCAAGTTTCACGGGTCCCTGACAAACGAGATTGCTTTTGATTTTGGGCAAGATATTCTTGTGTCAAATGTCTAAACGTCTCCCATCTCTCACGTCCTTGAGAACATTCGAGGCAGCCGCCCGCCATCTGAGCTTCGCCAAGGCGGCGCATGAGCTGTTCGTGACACCGGCTGCTGTCGGTTTTCAAATCAAGCAGTTGGAGCAAGAGCTTGGTGGTGCGCTTTTCCTGCGCAAACACCGCGCTGTTGAGCTCACCGAAAGAGGCCGCGATTTGCTCACGGATCTGGGCCCAGCGTTCAAATCCATTCAAAGCGCATGGGATGCCGCACACGAACCCGTTGAAACGACGGTCCTAAAAGTCAGTGGCCCCGCGAAAGCGGTCCATAGCTGGGTGTTGCCAGCGATTTCAAACGCCAAAGAACAACGGTCTGACGTGCGCATATCTTGGGACCTCAGCAAGCAAGTGCGAGATGTGTCAAAAGGCGAAGTCGATATGGCGATACGTTGGGCGTTGGAGCCAGAAGGCGACCTGCATTGGGAGCCTTTGCTGCGGACATGGTTTACACCGCTGATGCGCCCCGATATCGCCCGGTATGTCGAGCGCCCCTCGGATATTGGAAAGCAAGGTCTTATCGGTGTCGACTTCGTATTGGATTCAGGGAGGGAGAATTCGACTTGGTCTTCGTGGCACCGTTTGAACGGTCTCGAACCGCCAACGGATTTTGCGGTGACTTGCGCAGATACGGCGAGTGCCGTTGAGACAGCGATCGCGACAGGGCATGTGGCAATCGCAGGGTCGTTCCTCGCTTCCAAACAATTGGCAAAGGGTGAATTGGTCGCTCCTTTCGATACGGCGATCGAGCCCTTGTCGAAGTTCTGGCTGGTGTGCCGCAAAGGGCTGGAAACGACACCGGAGTATCGGTGGTTTCTTTCAGAGGTGCATGAGACCGGTAACGAGATTGATGCGCAGCGTATGGGGATGCGACTGTTTCATCCGGACGGAAGCCCAGTCGCGACCTAACGCCGGATTCCAACAGCCGCTGTTGGTTCTTGCATGGCGACAGCTCACTTGGTCCCGCATTGCAGCTGTTCGGGGGCAGTAGAAACTTGCTTACCCTTTGACCTTCCTTGACCCCACCGCCCCTTCCAGCTAGGCGAAGGCCAACGGATTCCCAGAAGGATACAGCCAAATGAGCAACCCATCGCTTCTTATTCTGCCCGGTGACGGGATCGGCCCGGAAGTCATGGCCGAAGTGCGCAAGATCATCGACTGGTTTGGTGCCAATCGCGGTATGCAATTTGACGTAAGCGAAGATCTTGTCGGTGGCTGTGCCTATGACAAGCATGGTATCCCGCTGGCCGATGAGACCATGGAGAAGGCGCAGGAAGCCGATGCCGTGTTGCTGGGCGCTGTGGGCGGGCCGCAATATGACGATCTGGATTTCAGCCTGAAGCCCGAGCGCGGGTTGTTGCGGCTGCGTAAGGAGATGGACCTTTTTGCCAACCTGCGTCCAGCACAGTGTTTCGACGCGCTGGCTGATTTTTCGTCGTTGAAAAAGGACGTGGTTGCCGGTCTCGATATCATGATCGTGCGTGAGTTGACCTCGGGCGTTTATTTCGGCGAGCCGCGCGGCATCTTTGAGGAAGGCAACGAGCGCGTGGGGATCAATACCCAGCGTTACACCGAGAGCGAGATCGACCGGGTGGCGCGGTCTGCCTTTGAGCTGGCGATGAAGCGTGACAAGAAATTGTGCTCGATGGAAAAGGCCAACGTGATGGAATCCGGCGTGCTGTGGCGCGAAGTTGTGACCAAGGTGGGTGAAGATTACCCCGAGGTCGAGCTGTCGCACATGTACGCCGATGCCGGTGCGATGCAGCTGACCCGCTGGCCCAAACAGTTCGACGTGATCGTGACCGACAACCTGTTCGGCGACCTGCTGTCGGATCTGGCGGCGATGTTGACCGGGTCGCTTGGGATGCTGCCCTCGGCCAGCCTCGGTGCACCGATGGCCAATGGTCGCCCCAAGGCGCTCTATGAACCGGTGCACGGTTCGGCCCCGGATATTGCCGGGCAGGGCAAGGCCAACCCGATTGCCTGTATCCTGAGCTTTGCCATGGCGCTGCGCTATTCGTTTGACGCAGGCGATGAAGCAACGCGGCTGGAAGAGGCGGTCAACGCGGTTCTGGGCGATGGGCTGCGTACGGCGGACCTGTTGGGTGAGGAAGGCGTGCAGCCGGTGTCGACCAGCGAGATGGGCGATGCGATTGTCGGCAAGCTGGCGGCGTCGATTTAAGCGATCTTCTTTAGGAAATGGATGCGGGCGGTCCGGTTAGGCCGCCCGTTTTCTTTTACGGCTTCAACGCGGGGCGGAAGGGGCGTAGCATCGTGGGAGATTTGATACGAAAGGCCGCCATGGCGTTTGACAGGTTTGATCGGCATCTTAGGTCTGATGTCCATGCCCGGCTGGAGCGGTTTGAAGCGGTTCAGTTGGAGGCGGCGGGCCTGCGCGAGGCGGCGGTGGCGATCGTGTTGGCACAGGACCCGGAGACGGGGCGGCCAAGCGTGGTGCTGACCCGGCGGCCCACGACGATGAACCGGCATGCGGGGCAATATGCCTTGCCCGGCGGGCGCGTGGACGCAGGCGAAACTGCGACGCAGGCGGCGTTGCGCGAGGTCGAGGAAGAGATCGGGCTGCAACTGGGCAAGGGGGATATCCTGGGGCGGCTCGATGATTTTGAAACGCGGTCGGGGTTTCGGATCGAACCTTTTGTGTTGTGGTGCGGTGATGTCGACCGGCTGGCCCCCGATCCGCGCGAGGTGGAGGCGGTCTTCTTTATTCCATTCACGGAGCTGGATGACACGGCGATACCGACTCTGCACGCCTTGCAGGCTGGGGAGAGCCCGGTGATGTCGGCCTTCCTGCCAACCCTTGGGCACCACATCTATGCGCCCACGGCAGCGATGCTTTACCAGTTTCGTGAGGTGGGTTTGCGGGGAGAGGCGACAAGGGTGGCGCATTTCGAGCAGCCGTCCTTTGCCTGGAAGTAGGGTATCTGTTTTTGGTGAAGCAGGGCTCGAAGTTGGGCTTGGAATGATCGTTTGCCAAACAGAGCCCGCATGGCTAGTTCGCGAGGTTTGCGCGAGGCCAAATCCTGGGATTGGCCAGCCTATCAGCCGCCAACCAACCGTGTCAGCAACACTACCTCGCTGTCGGGCGCGATCGGCGTCGCCCAGCTGTCATTGTAGATCTTGCCGTCTATGGAAACGGAAATCCCGCGCTCGAGCTCTGACCTGAGCACGGGGTAGTTTTCTTCAAGGCCGAGCAGAAGCTCGCGCAGGTTCGAAGCCTGAACCTCGACCTCGGTCGCGCCCGCCGCTTCGCCCAGAGAGCCCCAGAGGCGGACGGCAACCATTACTTGGCTTTCATTGCCGCCAGCACCTTGGGCGGCGACATCGGCAATGCGGTCAGACGCACGTCCGAGCTGCGCGAGACCGCGTTGGCAATGGCGGCGAGCGGCGGCACGATCGAGGTTTCACCGACACCGCGCACACCGTAGGGATGGCCCGGGTTGGGAATCTCGAGGATCACCGGTTCGATCATCGGCAGGTCCGAGGCGACGGGAATGCGATAGTCGAGGAAACCGGGGTTCTGCAGGCGCCCATCTTCGCCGTATACGTATTCCTCGTTCAGGGCCCAGCCGATGCCTTGGGCGGCACCGCCCTGGAACTGGCCTTCAACGTAATCCGGGTGGATCGCCTTGCCCGCATCCTGGAACACGGTGTAGCGCAGCACCTTGACCGCGCCGGTTTCCGGGTCGGTTTCGGTGTCGACCATGTGGGTGGCAAAGCTGACGCCGGCGCCTTCGGGGTTGGCCTCGTGGTGGCCCGCAATCGGCCCGCCGGTATTCGAGGAGATCGCAGCGATTTCCTTGATACTCATCGGCGGGAACTTGCCCGCATTGTCACCGGCAGGGTGAGCGGCGCCGTCTTTCCATTCGATGGCATCCGCGTCGATGCCCCACTTCATCGCGGCACGTTGCTTCATCACTTCGATGGCATGACGCGCGGCCTTGATCGTGGCCAGGCCCACGGCGTAGGTCACGCGGGAGCCATGGGTGTTTTCATTCTGACCCAGGCTGGCCGTGTCGGCGATGAAAGTGCGGACCTGGTCGAGCGGAATGCCAAGCTCTTCGGCGGCCATCATCGTCATGGCCGCGCGCGACCCGCCGATATCGGGGTTACCCTCGGCCAGCGATACGGTGCCATCGAGGTTGACCATCAGCGACACCGAGGTATCGCCGCCGAAGTTGAACCAGAAGCCACAGGCGACGCCCCGGCCCTGGTTGTCACCCAAAGGTGCGGTCCAGTGCGGGTGGGCCTTGGCGGCCTCGAGCGTCGCTTCCAGACCGATGGCCGGGTAGGTCGGGCCATAAACGGCACGGGTGCCTTCGCGCGAGGCGTTCTGCAGCCGTGTGTCCAGTGGATCGAGGTCCAGTTTCTGGCACAGCTCGTCGATGACCGATTCCACCGGGAAGGCACCCATCGGGGCCCCCGGCGCGCGGTAGGCGGCGGCTTTTGGTCGGTTGGTGACAACCTCCAGACCTTCGGTGCGCACATGCTCAAGATCATAGGGGGCAAAGCCGCACATCGCCGCCAGCATCGCGTTGTCGGCCGGGTAGGCACCCGATTGCAGGCGATAGGTGCAGGTGGCGGCGGTGATCTTGCCGTCCTTGGTCATGCCGATCTTGATATCCGCTGACGACGACGCGGTCGGGCCGGTGGCGCGGAAGACCTCGTCGCGGTTCAGCACCAGTTTCACCGGCTTGCCGGCCTCTTGCGAGAGCTTCAACGCGACGGGTTCCTGCCAGACATGGGTCTTGCCGCCAAAACCGCCGCCGATTTCGGATGCGGTGGCGCGAATCTTGCCCGCGTCCAGCCCCAGCACGGCGGCGCTGACGTTGCGGACCATGTAATGACCCTGGGTACAGACCCAAATTTCGCCCTGACCATCGGCCCCCAGCGATGCCAGGCAGGCGTTGGGCTCGATATAGCCCTGGTGGGTGGCGGCGGTGGTGAAGTTGCGTTCGATGATCAGGTCGGCCTTTTTGAAGCCTTCTTCGGGGTCGCCATGGCCGAATGCGGTGCGCGAGATCACGTTGCCATTATGTCCTTCGGGTACGTTTTCACGCTGACGGCCTTCGTGGATGATCGGCGCGCCGGGTTTGACGGCGTCGTCGACGTCTGTGACGTGGGGCAGCACCTCGTAGTCCACCTTGATCGCGTCCAGAGCGGCCGCGGCGATGGATTTCGACGTCGCAGCCACAGCGGCGACGGCGTGACCGTCATAAAGCGCACGCTCCCCCGCCATGCAGTTGTCGAGCACATCGGCATTGGCCTTGTCTTCGGGCTGGTGGGTAAAATCGGCACGGGTGATCACCGCCTTGACGCCCTTCATGGCCGATGCGGCGGAGGTGTCGATGGACACGATACGGGCATGGGCATGGGGGCTGCGTTTGATCGCGCCCCACAGCATGCCGGGGGCCGACATGTCGGCGCCGTACTGGGCCTTGCCGGTGACCTTGTCGATACCATCGGGCCGGATGGGCCGTGTGCCGATTACCTTGAATTCGCGGGCTTGATATTCGTCTTTGGCCATCAGGCTGCCCCTCTCATGTCTTTGGCGGTTTCCATGACCGCGCGGATGATCTTGTCATATCCCGTGCAGCGGCAAAGGTTGCCGGCCAGCCAATAGCGGACCTGCTCCTCGGTCGGGTCGGGATTGCGCTCGAGCAGGTTCTTGGCCGCAACCAGCACGCCGGGTGTGCAGATACCGCATTGAAGCGCGCCCATTTCAAGGAACTTCTGTTGCAGCGGGTGCAGGTCATCGCCGTCGGCCATGCCTTCGATGGTTTCGATGGCGCGACCCTCGGCCTCGGCCGCGAGCATGAGGCAGGAACAGACAAGGCGGCCATCGACGGTAACGGAACACGCGCCGCAGTCGCCTGAGGCGCAGCCTTCTTTACTGCCGGTCAGATCAAGGTCGTCGCGCAGCACGTCGAGAAGGGTTTCCTGCGCTTCGCAAAGGAACTCGGTCTCGTCGCCGTTGATCGTGGTGGAAACGTGGATACGGGACATCAGGCTTCTCCTTTGGCGCGGGCGATGGCGATTTTTGCTGTGCGTTTGGCCATCACGCCGGTCACGTCGCGGCGAAATTCAGCGGTGCCACGCTTGTCGTCAATGGGGGTGGCAGCAGCCGAGGCGGCTTCGGCCAGCGCGTCAAGCGCGGCCTCGTCTCCGGTGGTGCCGATCAGGGCCTTGGCGGCAGCGTCCGCGACGATGACCTTGGGGCCAACCGCGCCAAGGGCAACCTTGGCGTCCTTGATCGTGTCGCCGTCCATGGTCAACGCGATACCTACTCCGACAACGGCGATGTCCATCTCGGTGCGCGGGATAAACCGCAAGTAGGCGTCGCCTGAATTGGCGGGTTTGCCGGGCAGGGTGATGGCGGTGACCATTTCGCCCTGTTTCAGCGAGGTTTTGCCGGGGGCGGTGGGAATATCCTCGACCGGCACAAGCCGGGTTCCGTCCGGGCCGGCGACTTCGGCCATAGCTCCAGCCGCAACCATGGCGGGCACGCTGTCCGCGGCGGGGCCTGCATTGCACAGGTTGCCAGTCACTGTGGCGCGTCCCTGCACCTGGGTCGAACCGATCAGGTCGGCGGCCTCGACAACGCCGGGCCATGCCGCTTTCAGCCCGGCGTGTTCATTCATTTCGGCCGAGGGTACGGCGGCGCCGATGCGCCAGCGGCCATCCGGTTGCGAAATGGTGGTTAGCGCGTCGATACGCTTGATGTCGATCACCGCCGAGGGGGCGACGTCACGGCTGCGCAGGCGGACCAGCAGGTCGGTGCCACCGGCCAGGATCTTGGCGTCCGGGTCGGCGGCAAGAAGGCCAATGGCCTCGTCAACGCTTTGCGGGGAATGGAATTTCATCTGGGTCACTTTCCGAAGCTACGGGTTGTGGCGCGCGAGGGCGCGAGTCATGAGCGCGAGAGTGCGGCAGGCGCGACATATTGGCAAGCCCTTTGGGCGACCTACGACGTCAGGGAACGACACATCAGCCGGGAGGTTTGTCGGCCCTGATAGGCCGCCGCGTGGAGGACATTGCGAAAGGGATAACCCGGCGTCCCGGGTGGCTAATGGCGGTGCTGCAATCAAAAAAACAATGATAACTGCCGGGGTAGACAGTTCGGGCGTGGCGAGTTCTGGCGCGCCGCAGGTTTCAGCCGCCGCAGATATTCTGCAGACGCAGCCAGTCCGCATCGCTGATCAGCGGGTCGGGCGGAGAACTGGCAAATGGGTCGGCCTCGATCAGGCCCAGCGTGGTTTCACCGGTGATGTCCATCGCATAGGCATATGGCGCTGCCCGCACCGACCATGCCTTGAATCCTGCGAGCAGGGTTTCGTCGGTAAGCGGATGCGGTGTCGCGGTCAGAAGGTGTTCGGTATAGGCCTGCAACGTGTCGTCGGTCAGCGCACCCGTAGTTAGAAGCCGTACCGTGGCGGCAAAACCGGCCCGGTCCAGAAGCCGTCGCAGCGGGTCTTGAAGCGAGGCGCGCAGGTGTTCGGCGATGATAAAGCCAGCGGCGACGTCGGGTTCCTCGAAATCCTCGAACAAGGCACGGCCCAGAAGGATGATGTTGCCGGGCAGATGTACGGCTTCGCTCACCCCGCCACGCAGCACGATCAATTGCGACGGGCCGGAGGGGGAAGGGAGGCGGGTGGAAAGCCGGGTGAGGGGCGCCTGGGCGTTGTCGATCTCGCAGGCACGACCCGCCACGCGGCGGATGTTTTCCAGGAGCGCTGCGCCAATTTCCTGGCGCTTGACTTCCGGAACGACTGAAACCGTGTGGTTGAGCAGGGCGCCGGGCAGCCAGAAGATACTGAGCGCCACGACCGCGGCGAACGTCAGTACCAACGAGACCATACGCAGGCGTCCGGGATGGGGGCGGGCGCGTTCAACCGCCAGGCGCAGCTTTTCGATGGCCTCGATCATCTCGGATTCGTTGTCCGGTAGTTCGAGAATCTCGCCTGGGTCGCCATCGGGGTGGAACACGGCCGGGGTGTGGCCGGGATTGGCGCGGGCGATGGCCGGGATCGACCAATGCGCCAGCGCCCGGTCATTGCTGTCGGTGATGGTCAGTGTCGCCTCGCCGATTGAAACGATCACGTCGCGGCGTTGCTCGTCCGGGGTCGCGCGCCAGAGGCCGGTGGCCTCGAGCCGGTCATATGCGCTGAGTGCGGTCATGTTCGGGCCTGCTCTGCCTCGTTATTTGCATGAACGATAGCACGGGCAGGCCCGGACGGGCAATTCTTAGCTGATGCCGGGCAGTTAGGCCGGTTTGAAGCCCAGTCTGCGCATGATCGCGGCGGCGGGGCACAGGCCGGTGAAGGCTGATTGGAACAGGTTGGCGCCGACGAAGACGGTGAGCCAGATGAACAGCGGGTGAACCCAGACGGTGAGCACCACCGAGAGAAGCACCATGAAACCTGCGAATGCCATGACGGCTTGGGAGACGGTCATATTGTAAGTCCTTTACATGAGGCGGTTCCCCGAGGGAGCCGCGAATTAATATTCCAAATATGGAATATTATGATTCGATGCAAGGGGTAACCTGTCTTGCACGTTTTTTCGTTGGTGGTTCGAACACCAAATCCCATATGAGCCCGACCCACTCGTGCCCGCATTACCGGCGTCGCGCGCTAACGATCCAGCTTGCTGCTGGCAGTTCGAGCGTATTTCCATTGTGATATGGTGCTACCGCGTCGCGAACCGCATCAAGGATCTTCGGTGCTTCTGATGCCTCGGACAAGCGCAACGCGGTGGCTACCGGATTGGAAAAATCAGCGACGAAGCGTAGGCATTCATCCAGATCACCCCTGCCCATGCGCGTCGGCGCCCTGAACTCCTCAAGCTGCACGTCCTCAAAGCCTGCACCAACAAGCAAATCGTGTAACCGATCTTGACGCGCCAGAGAAAACGGGCTGGACGGGACGTCGGGGCTTGGGACGGGCATGTCTGGGACAAAGCGCCGTACGGCGTGGAAAGGGATCATCAACCATGGGTTCAGGTCCGGTCGTCGCCAGCACACGAAGGCCGTGCGGCCGTTCGGTTTGAGCGCGCCGAAGAAATTCGAGAATGCCGCCTCCATATTATGGAAAAACATCAGGCCGAACTGGGAGAACAACACGTCGTAGGAGCCTTGATCGAAGTTGTAATCGGCAGCATCAGCGCTGACGAATTCAACGAAGTCCAGGTCGGGACTGGTTCTGCGTTTGGCGATTTCCAACATCGGAACGGAGACGTCCAGGGCGGCAACACGTCCACCGGGAATGACGCGTTCCGCCAGAGCACCGGTGGTTTTGCCGCAGCCGCATCCAATGTCGATGACATGTTCGCCGGGGCTTAGTTCGGCGCGCGCGAGAGCCTGTGCGCCGAAAGGGTCATACATCAGGTCTGTCAGATCGTTTTGCGTGACCCAGTTCTGGCCCTGTGGTCCGTTCCAGAATTCGATTTCGTCACCGTTGGGACCGGTTGGCTTTATTGAAAAGGTCATGTGTTTTCTCCTTTCATCGCCGCTGTGTTGCGGCACAAACGGCCGCGCGACAGTCGTTTGAAATACGGTGGCACGGGGATTTTGTTGACGACAAACGAGAAGATTTCATAGGATCGATTAGTTTTTCTAACCCGAAACCCATGCCAAGACGTTTGCCAAATCTGAAACAGTTGCGCGCATTCGAAGCGACGGCACGCCACCAGAGCTTTAAATTGGCGGCGGAAGAGCTGGCTGTGACACAAGCGGCTATCAGCCATCAGATCAAAGCCTTGGAAGAGTATTTTGGCTGCCGTCTTTTCAAACGGCTGAACCGAAGGGTGGTTCTGACAGAGGCCGCGGCCAACTATGCGGAAGAGTTGGGGCAAGCGCTCGGCGGTATCGAAGCGGCCTCGAACTGGTTCCGTTCACAGGAAATGCGGGGGGCAATTCGGCTGTCTGTGACGCCGTTTTATGCTAACCGGATGATTCTTCCTTTTCTGGACGAGTTTAGGGATCGCTATCCCGGTCTCGAAGTGGAATTCGACTACAGTTACAAAATCGCCGACTTTGAAGCCGCCGGTTTGGATGGGGCGGTTCGTTATGGGCTCCACGATCCCGCAAATCCATGCATGAGACTGATCCATCTCGACAGGGTTGCACCGGTCGCTTCGCCAACCTTGGTTCAGGATGATTGGCTGCCGGTACATCCTGAAACCATTGCCAGGATGCCCCTTGCAGCGGTCAACGATCAGGAGAGATACTGGCACCAGTGGTTCAAGGCGGCCGGAGTTGCGGAGCAGGATGATCGGGATTGGTCGCGGCACAAACAACGGGCACTTGCGCTTGACTATGCACTTGCCGGTAACGCCGTGGTTCTTGCCGACATGCCGCTGATCCGAAGAGAATTGGAAGCAGGGTCGCTCGTTTGTCTGTCCGGGGTTCAGATCACTCTGGATCGCGGGATACATTTGGCTGTAACGACAGCGTCATTCACCGATGCCAGGCTCGTCGCTTTCGGTGATTGGCTGGGCGCGCAGGTAGCGCGTTTTTCCGATGCAGATCAGGAGACTTCCCACGCTGAACCGTGAAAAGTGGCGTGAGATCAATTAATGACGGGTCGGCCGCAAGGTCGACTTTCTTTAGATCGTCCTGTTGCGATGAAATTGGATTTTTCTGACGTGGGATGTCGGATGTTTCACCTGATCGTGTAATAATTTCAGGATGACACTTCCTTGCGCAGCTCGAACTTCTGGATCTTGCCGGTCGAGGTCTTGGGCAGCTCGTGGAAGATCACTTCCTTTGGAGTCTTGAACCCGGCCAATTTCGAGCGGGCGAAGGCGATGATGTCTTCCTCGGTGGCCTCGGCGCCGTCCTTGAGTTCGATGAAGGCGCAGGGGACTTCGCCCCATTTGTCGTCGGGCTTGGCGACGACAGCTACAAGCGAGACCGCTGGATGCATCATCAGCACGCCTTCGACCTCGACGGAACTGATGTTTTCGCCGCCGGAGATGATGATGTCCTTCGAGCGGTCGAGGATTTTCATGTAAGTGTCGGGGTGTTGCACCGCGAGGTCGCCGGTGTGGAAATAGCCGCCTTCAAACGCCTCGGCGGTGGCTTCGGGGTTCTTGAGATAGCCCTTCATCACGCCGTTGCCGCGATACATGATTTCGCCCTGGGTTTGGCTGTCCATCGGCACCTGGGTCATGGTTTCGGGGTCCATGACGGTGTTCTCGTCGATCATCGGCATCATCACGCCCGAGCGCGCCTTGTAGTCTGCACGTTCATCCAGGGTGCAGCCGTCCCATGCCGGTTGCCACATGGTTTCAGTCGCCGGGCCGTAGGTTTCGGTCAGCCCGTAGACTTGCGTGACGTTGAAGCCCAGCGGTTCGATCGCCTTCAATGTGGCGGCAGGGGGCGGAGCGCCGGCGGTGAAGACCTCAACGGTATGGTCGAAGTCGCGACGTTCTTCGTCGCGGGCGTTGACGATGGAGTTCAGAATGATGGGCGCGCCGCCGAAATGGGTGACGCCTTCGTCGGCGATGGCGTCGTAGATGTTTTTCGCGGTGATGTCGCGGCAGCAGACCACGGTGCCGCCTAAGAGAGGCATCATCCAGGTGTGGCACCAGCCGTTGCAATGGAACAGCGGCACGATGGTGAGGTATTTCGGACGCAGGGTCATGCGCCAGCTGACCACTTGGCCATAGGTGTTCAGGGCGGCGCCGCGATGGTGATAGACCACGCCCTTGGGGCGGCCGGTGGTGCCGGAGGTGTAGTTGAGGGCGATGCTCTCCCATTCATCCTGCGGCATGATCCATTGGAAAGTGGGATCGGCGGTGGCCAGCAAGTCCTCGTATTCCGGGTGGTCGCCGGTGGCGGGGAATCTGGCAGAGGGGTCGGCGACCTCGATGATCTGGGGTACCGGGCCGTCCATCTGGGAGATCGCCTCGGCCACCAGCGGCAGGTGGGCGGTGTCGACAAGGGCGACCTTGGCCTCTCCATGACCGAGGATATAGGCGACGGTGCCGGCATCGAGTCGGGTGTTGATCGCGTTGAGCACCGCGCCACAGGCGGGCACGCCGAAATGGGCCTCGGCATGCGCTGGCAGGTTGGGGATAACGGTGGCGACCACGTCGCCGGGCTCCACGCCCATGGCCGCCAAGGCCGAGGCAAGGCGGGTCACGCGGTCATGGTATTGGGCGTAGGTCTTGCGGTGCTGGTCGCCATAGACCACGGCCAGTTCATCGGCAAAAAGATCACGCGCGCGATTGAGGTGGCTGAGCGGCGTCAGCGCCGAATAGTTTGCCGCGCATTTCTCGAGCCCGGTTTCGTCTTTGAGCCAACCCATGATTTTCCCCCCTAAGATTCCGGTTCATGTCGGATTCGGAACAGATTATTGCGGGAAAGCGGTCTTTGGAAGATGGGACATAACGGGGCAGGACAAAATGGAGCAGGCAGGACTTCGGCCGATGGCGGCAGCGCTTTACATGCTGGGCGGCATGTTCGTGCTGGGCTTTGTCGACAATTTTGTCGGGCCCATGTCCGAGCATATCGGCGTCTGGCAGTTCCTGTTCCTGCGCATGGCCTTGTCGGCGCCGCTGCTGGTGCTGGCGTCGATGATGGGCGCGGGCCACTTGCGCGCGCATAGCTGGCCCAAGGTGATTGCGCGGGGCGGGCTGTTGGCAACGGGGATGGTGTTCTATTTCGGGGCGTTGGCCTATGTCTCGCTGGGCGAGGCGTTGGCCGGGCTGTTTACCGCGCCGATGTTCATTTTGCTGATTTCGGTCACGTTTCTGGGGCAGAGGATCGGTATCTGGCGGGTGCTGGCGGTGGGGGTCGGGTTTGCCGGGGTGCTGATGGTGCTGCAGCCCGGCGGTGACGGGTTCAAATGGATGATGATCCTACCGGTCATTGGCGCGGTGTTCTACGCGGTAGGCAATATCGTGACGCGGATGTGGTGCGCCGATGAGAGCACGTTGGTGATGCTGGCGGCGACATTCGGGATGCAGGCGTTGATCGGGCTGGTGGCGATGGTGGTGATCGCGGTGGTCGGGATTGAGGCGGGCGTAGGCGCGGACGGGTTTTTGGCCCGGGGCTGGATCTGGCCGCCCAACCCGGAGATTTGGCCCTACCTTGGGGCGCAGGTGCTGGGCTCGCTTATCGGGGTGTTCTGTTTGATCCGGGCCTACCAGATTGGCGAGGCGAGCTATGTGACCGTGTTCGAATACTCGATCATGGTATTCGGGCCGTGTTTTGCCTTTGTGATCTATGGGCACAGCCTGGGTTGGTTGCAACTTGTCGGGATCGGGATGATCGTGCTGGCCGGGAGCATCATTGCGCTTCGCTCGCGGTGAGGGATCACCCTGCGCGCATGTGGGTTGTTGTCATGTCGATCAGCAGGCGGCCGGTGGCGCCGTGAACCTCGGTTCGTACAACGATCATTTTGCCGCCACGTTTGACCGTCGTGGAGGTGGCGGTCAAATCGCCCGACTTTTCGTTGCCGACAAGGACGGTGTGCAGGTCGACGGCCAGCGGGAAGCCGCTGCCATCCTCGCCGATGCTGCCGGGATCGCCAACGGCGCAGAGTGTGGCGGCAATGTCGGCAAACCAGATCAGGGCGCCGGCGTGCATTGTTCCGAATGGGTTCTTTGCGGCATCCGTGACCGGCATCTTGGCGACAATCCTGTCGGGCTCACGGGTCACGATGGTGAAGGCGATTTCGCCTGCCCAATGGTTTTCTGCCAGTTTTTGCTTGATGTTCACGATCCGCGCCTCCCATAGCAAGGTGATGCGGCATCATCGGGACAATCAACGCGGAGCGCGACCCGTTTCTTGAGGTTTCGCGACAGATGCCTGTTTGATCCGGGCGGCAGGGGAAGAGCGCTTGATTGACCCGGTTTTGGGGGAGGTCTAACGTCCGCACGGCAATTGAACATCAAGGTAGAGCAGGACCTTTCATGCTGACAAATTCGGACTTGATCGAGCTGACGGAGTTTCGTCGTGACTTGCACCGTTTTCCCGAGATTTCTGGGGAGGAAGAAGAGACGGCGCGCAGGATCGTTGCCGCCTTGGGGCCGCTAAATCCGACACGGGTGCTGACCGGACTGGGCGGGCATGGCGTGGCGGCGGTGTTCGACAGCGGCAAGGAAGGTCCGACGGTCATGTTCCGGGCTGAACTTGATGGGCTGCCGATCGAAGAACTGTCGGGCAATGCATGGGTGTCGCAGGTGCCGGGCAAGGGGCATCTGTGCGGTCATGACGGGCATATGACAATGCTGTTGGCGTTGGGCCGGTTGTTGCAACGCAAGCCGGTGGCCAAGGGTCGGGTGGTGTTGATGTTCCAGCCTGCCGAAGAGGATGGCAGCGGGGCACGCGCGGTGGTGAACGATCCGGCGTTTGAGCAGATCGCACCGGACTGGGCTTTTGCCATCCATAACGAGCCGGGGCGGCCGTTCGGGCATGTCTCGACACGTGCGGGGCTGATCAACTGCGCCTCGCAGGGGTTGGCAATCCGGCTGAAGGGGGTGACGACCCACGCGGCAACGCCCGAGGAGGGGGTGTCGCCGGTGCCGGTGGTGGCCGAGCTGATCCCGGCCCTGAATGCTCTTGGGGTTGGTGGGGAACTGGATGATGCGTTCCGGCTGGTCACCATCACCCATGTGCATGTCGGTGAGCCGACTTTCGGCATCGCGCCGGGTGATGCCGTGATCCACGCAACCCTGCGCACGGCGCGGGACGAGGCGATGGAGGACATGGTTTCAAACGCCCGCCGGATCGCCGAGGAGGCCGGTCAACGGGCCGGGTTGCGGGTGTCTTTCGAGGATTGTGACGTTTTCGCCGCTTCGATCAACGACGCGGAAGCCACGCGCGTTGCGCGTGAGGCGATGGATGCGCTGGGCATTTCGCATGGTGAGGATGACCTGCCGATGCGCGCGTCGGAGGATTTCGGTGTTTTCGGCTGGAACGCCAAGGCGGCGATGCTGTGCCTTGGGCCGGGCGAGGATTACACGCCGCTGCACAACCCCGACTTCGATTTCCCGGATGACCTGATCCCGATTGGGGCGGGGATTTTCGAGCGGATTGCGCGGGATTTGCTGGAAGCGGTGGAATAGCGGGTGCTTTTGTTTTGGCGTTTAGGGGTGCGCCGTTTCCACCGGTTCGGATTGATGTGAACGGCGGCATTGAGCCCATGGCGGAACTGAGAGACCGTGGGCAAAGTCAAAACCATTCAAAAAACTAAGCGACTGTCGTCGGCATTGGTAGAAATCTTGAAAGGCTACCTCTTGTTGGGCATCATCTCCGGGGAAAGCAACACTGGGTGACTTATGAAAATCTGTGTCATGGGCACGGGCGGATTGGGCGGTTTCTTCGGTGGTTGGCTGGCGGCTGCTGGCGAAGATGTAACGTTTATAGCACGCGGCACTCATCTGGAAGCGATGCGCGAAAACGGCCTTACGGTTACCAGTAAGCTCGGTGATCGCCACGTTCGAAACGTTCAGGCAACGGATGATCCGATTGATGTCGGCCCGGTTGATATCATTCTCTTCTGTGTCAAGAATTACAGCCTCGAAGATGCAGCCGAAAAGTGTCTCCCCCTTCTCAAGCCAAACACAGCGATTATCTCGGTCCTGAACGGCATCGACGCTGCGGAGCGGATTGAAGCTATTGTCGGACTGAAACATGCGGTTTCGGGGGTAACATTGGTCCCATCAAATATCGCCGGTCCCGGAGAAATTGCGCATCAAGGCGAGAATACCGGCATTGTTTTTGGCGAGTTGGATGGTAAAGCCAGTCCACGCCTGATGAAATTCCGCGATGCCTGCCGCGACGCAGGGCTGGACGCGCAAATTTCGCCCGATATCACCTCTGCGATTTGGTTCAAATTCATCGGCTGGTCTTCTTCAAGCTCGGTGATCTGCGCGAATTGCGGGTCTTTTGGTGAACTTCAATCCGATCCGGCACTGATCCAACTCTTTCGCGACACAGCGGCCGAAGCCATTCGTGTCGGTCGAGCGAGCGGAGCTAGCCTGCCGGACGATCTTGTGGAAAAACTTGTTGATGTCATTCATTCCTTTCCGCCCGAAGCCAAACCATCGATGCTCGTCGATCTGGAGCAGAACAAGCCCATAGAGCTGGATTCTGCATGTGGAGCCGTGACGAAACTGGGCGAGGCATTGAGCATTGAAACCCCGATAAACCGGGCTCTTTATGCCCAACTGGCTTCTCGTATCGACGGTTGAGTACAGTGCAGTGCCGTCAAAAGTGCGGTAATCAGCGTTTTTACTCGAATGGTGGCTATGTCCGCATCGCCGCCTTTCCTTCCCTCTAAGCAGCGGCTAGCTTGCCCGCATGATCCTCTCGCATGGTCGCAAGTACATCTTTGTCCATGTGCCCAAGACCGGGGGCACGTCGCTGGCGTTGGCGTTGGAAGGCCGGGCGATGAAGGACGACATTATGCTGGGCGATACGCCCAAGGCGAAGAAACGTCGCAAGCGGCTTAGGGATGTCGATGCGCGCGGGCGGTTGTGGAAACATTCCACCCTGGCCGATATCGACGGGTTGGTCAGCCCCGATGAGATTGCGGGGATGTTCTGTTTCACCCTGGTGCGCAACCCGTGGGACCGGATGGTGAGCTATTACCATTGGCTGCAGGGGCAGACATTCGATCATGAGGCGGTGCGGCTGGCCAAGACGCTGGGGTTCAGCGCGTTCCTCAACACGCCGCAAGTCAGCACCGGGATGCAGCAGTTCCCCTATCGGTTTTACATGACCGATGCTTTGGGCGTGGAGCGCGCGGCGCTGTACATAAGGCTTGAGCATTTTGAGCAGGATGCGGCTCCTCTGTGGGAGCACCTGGGATTCCGGCTGGAGTTCCCGCATGAAAACGCCAGTGAACGGGTGCGGGATTACCGGGATTACTACAGTGACGTCGATTCGAGCCGTGTCGCGGATTTGTGCCAAGAGGATATCGAGCGGTTCGGCTACGCCTTCTGATTTTCTTTCCAATCCGCCCAACTCCGAAGACAAGACGCCCGGCGCAGGGCAATTGTTTCGGGACCGCAAACAATGACATATTTCGGCCCAAACCCGGCCCAAGGGCGGGCACAGGAATCACCCCAACTGGTCACATCAAAACAAAAGCCGCCACTGAGCGGTGCAAGAAATCCCGGGGTTTTCGGATGTTTGGATGGATCAGCGCAGAGCGCAAGGGCGCTCACCGGGTGGTGGACGCGTCGGAGGTCCATGACGGGGGCGCCCATGGGGTTCTGAGCGGGATCACGGCGGGGACCATGATTGCCACGGCAATTGGCTGGCGCGAGGTCGGGGCGGTCCAGGAGGGAGACCTGGTTCTGACCTTTGACGGCGGCATGCAGCGGGTGGCCAAGGTCACGCGCACCCCGCTGTGGTCCGGTTCGGGGCGTTGCCCCAAAGCATTCTGGCCGCTAATGGTCCCGGTGGGGGCCATCGACAATGCCGAACTGATGATCGTCTTGCCGCGTCAGGGCGTGATGCTGGAAAGCGACCTGGCGGAAAAGGCGTTGGGCGATCCGTTTGCGTTGGTTTTAGCGGCGGCTCTTGAGGGTGCGCGTGGAGTCAAGCGGGTCTGTCCCGCGGATGCAGTCGAGGTTGTCAACCTGCATTTCGAAGCCGATCAGGTGATTTTCGCCGAACACGGCGCCCTACTTTTCTGTCCTTCCGGCGGTGACCTGGTTCAGATCGCCCTGCGGGGCAAGGTGCAGCACTGTCCCTACCAGATGCTGCCCGAGCCTTGTGCCATGGAACTGGTTCAGGGGCACATGCGGAGCGGGGAGTGCAATAGCTGCCTTAATGCCCTTCGCGCTGCGCGCCTTGACCAATCTCAAGGCCTGCAGGTAGCGGCCTGAACCACCCGCCGCCGGGGGACGGAAAAGAATGGGCGCGTCCGGGGATGGACGCGCCCATTTCTTGTTGTGGGTTGTGATACCTGTCAGTAGCTACAAAGCGTGTCGACGAACAGGCGGACCAGCCCATGTTTCGGGGCGTTGACGGGCCACTCGGCAAAGACTTCGGCTGGAGCGACCTGCCATTCAGGAAGTACAAATCTGATGGCGTCTGTGGCAGCGTCCTTGCTGGCCAGAAAGTCCGGCACAATGGCAAGGCCAGTGCCCGCACGGGCAAGGCGATAGAGGGCCTGTGCATCATTGCAGGATGAACGATACCCGGATCTGCGCATGGTCTGTTTCGAGTTGCCGTTGTGAAAGGCCACTTCCCGGTCCTGTACCGGGGTGAGTTCAAGCCACGGCCAATCGGCAAGGTCGGAGGGTTGTTGCGCCGCCGGCCGTGACGCAAGAAGCTCGGGCGCGGCGACCAGTTTGCGCGGCACCCGGAACAGCTTGCGGGTCGAAGGCGAGTTTCCAACCGGCTTGAGCGTCATGCGGATTGCTATGTCAAATCCGTCCGAGATCAGTTCTTTGCGGCTGTCCGAGAAATCCAGTGATAGCCGGATACGCGGATAGCGTGCCATGAACGTGGCGAGCATGTCGGTAAAGGGTGACTGCGACAGGACCGACGGCGCAGTGATGCGCAGCTCGCCGCTGGGATCGCGGGCCGAGGAGGTGAGGTCGTTCAACTCGTCCTCAACCGCATCGAGCATGTTTTGCGTTGCGGCCAGCAGCCGTTCGCCTTCTGATGTAAGGGTCAGTTTGCGGGTGGTGCGATAAAGCAGGGCGACGCCAAGATGCTCTTCAAGCTGGGAAATGTGGTGGCTGACCACGGAAGGCGACAGGCGCAATTCACGTGCGGCGCCCCGGAACGAACCATGGTCGATGGTTTTGGCGAAGATTGCCATTTGCCGGAGGCGATCTATCATTAGCAAACTTTTCCGAACAGTTAGATTTAATAATCGTATCTTATGATTTACTGGCGAATTGTCCAGATTGGTTGGCATGGGAGCGCGCAGCGCGCGCCGAAGAAAATGATAACCTAGTGGAGTAAATGACATGACCAACCTGAAAACCCTTGCCGCCGGTGCAGTTCTGGCAATCGCAACGTCGGCCTCGGCGGTGATGGCCGGGAACAAGGAGACCGTGCAGGTTTTCTATGACCTTCTGAGCAATCCAGCATCGGAAGCCCATGCACAGGCGTTGACCGGTGTGCTGGCGCAGGATTGGGCAAGCATTGGGGACTACTCCGGCAAGACCAAGAGCATGGAAGCTTTCCTGGGTCAGATGGGCGGGTTTGGCAAGCTGATCCCGGATTTGAACTGGAAGGTCGAGGCGATGCACGAAGCAGGTAATTTCGTGACCGTGCGCAGCCGCGCCACTGGCACGCCGGTGGCCCCGATGTTCGGAGTGGATGGTCAGGGCCGTGGGTTCGACATCCTGACGATCGACATTCACGAGGTGAAGGATGGCAAGATCGTCGAGACCTATCACGTGGAAGATTGGGCCGGGGCGCTACAGCAGCTTTCAGGTCAGTAATCCGAAAGCTATGAACAAGAAAGGGCGCGCCGAGGTGGCGCGCCCTTTTGATTTTGCTTGGCAGCCTGAAGTTACGCGGCCTCGGCCTCTTCGCCACCGAAGCGGCCATAGAAGGTTTCGCCGTTCTCGGCCATTTCGACGAGCAGAGCGGGCGGCAGGAAGCGATCGCCGAACTTGGCGGCCAGTTCGTTGCAGCGTTCCACCGCGTAGGGTGCGCCGATGATGTCAAGCCAGCTGAACGGGCCGCCGGACCAGGGGGCAAAACCCCAGGCGAGGACGGCGCCGACATCGCCTTCACGGATGTCTTCCAGAACACCCTCTTCCAACGCTTTCACCGCTTCAAGGACTTGGGCGAACATCAGGCGATCCTGAACCTCTTGCAACTCGGGCTGTTCGTCGGCCAGCGGGTACTTGTCCTGCATGCCCTTCCAATACCCCTGACGCTTGCCGTTTTCGTCATAGTCGAAGTACCCGGCCTTGGACTTGCGGCCCAGGCGGCCCTCTTCTTCCATCCAGACGATCAGGTTGTCTGCCTCAGAAGCGGGATATTCGTTGCCCATGGCGGCCTTGGTGGCTTTCATGATGCGCACGGCGAGGTCGACCGAGGTCTCATCGCCCAGCTGGATCGGACCAACCGGGAAGCCAAGCTGACGCGCGGCGTGGTCGATCATCGGCATGGCGACACCTTCGGTGACCATGCGGGTCGCCTCGTTGCCATAGGGGATGATGCAGCGGTTGCAGTAGAAGAACCGTGCGTCGTTGACGACGATGGGTGTCTTGCGGATCTGGCGGACGTAATCGAGTGCTTTCGCAACCGCACGAGGCCCGGTTTCCTTGCCCTTGATGATTTCGACCAGGAACATCTTTTCAACCGGCGAGAAGAAGTGGATGCCGATGAACTGTTCAGGACGTTTCGAGGCCTTGGCCAGCCCAGTGATTGGCAAGGTCGAGGTGTTGGAGGCGAAGATGCAATCCTCGGGGATCACCGCTTCGACCTTCTGGGTCATCTCGGCCTTGACCTTGGGGTCTTCGAAAACGGCCTCGATGATCAGATCACAGCCCTTGAGGTTGTCCAGATCAGCGGTGGCCGTGATCCGACCCAATAGGGCGGCTTTCTTCTCTTCGGTGGCTTTGCCGCGCTTGATGCCCTTGTCCATGTAGGTGGCGGAATAGGCTTTGCCGCGCTCGGCGGTTTCATCGTCGCGGTCGATCAGGACGACTTCCATACCAGCCTGTGCACTAACGAGTGCAATGCCCGCGCCCATCATGCCTGCACCCAGAACGCCGATCTTCTTGACGCTTTGGTCGTCGACATCCTTGGGCCGCACGGCACCCTTTTCAAGCGCCTGCTTGTTGATGAAGAGCGAACGGATCATCGCCGCCGACGACGGGTTCATCAGAAGGTTGGTGAACCAGCGGGCTTCGATCTTCAATGCGGTGTCGAAAGGTACCAGAGTGCCTTCATAGACGGCCGAGAGCGCAGCCTTGGCCGCCGGGAACGCGCCCTGTGTTTCCTTGTGCACCATAACCGAGGCACCGAGGAAGGTCATGAAACCAGCCGGGTGATAGGGCGCGCCGCCGGGCATCTTGTAGCCCTTGGTGTCCCAGGGTTTGACGATGTCGGCGTCTTTGGCGTTCAGAACCCATTCCTTGGCCGCGGCCATCGGGTCATCGGCAACTTCGTCAATGATTCCAGCTTTGACCGCCTTTTCGGGGCTCAGCGTCTTGCCTTGCAGCAGGAAGGGGGCCGCGGCCATGGCGCCAAGCTTGCGCACCATGCGGGTGGTGCCGCCACCGCCGGGGAACAGGCCGACCATGATTTCCGGCAGGCCGACCTTGGCCTTGGGATTGTTGGCGGCAAAGATGCGGTGGGTGGCCAGCGCGATTTCAAGACCGATGCCCATGGCGGTTCCGGGCAGGACGCAGGCAACGGGTTTGCCACCCTTGTTGGTCTTGGGGTCCATGTTGGCGCGTTCGATCTTGCGCAGCAGGTGATGCGTGCTCATGATCCCGTCGAACAGAGATTGCGCCGGATTGTCGCCGCCGCGCGCGCGCATATCGGCCAGAACGTTGAGGTCCATGCCGCCAGCGAAATCGGGTTTGCCCGAGGTGATGATGATGCCTTTGACCGCGTCGTCGGCCAGCGCGTCGGTGGTCAGTTCGTCAAGCTCGCGAAAGCCTTGTTCCGAGCCGACATTCATGGTCTTGCCGGGGCAGTCCCAGGTGATGACCGCGACGCCATCGGCGCCTTTTTCCATAGTAAATTCAGACATTTTCTAATTCTCCTGCCGAATTACACGCGTTCGATGATGGTGGCGGCGCCCATGCCCGAGCCGATGCAGAGCGTGGCCAGACCGACCTCCTTGTCCGAGCGTTCCAGCTCGTCCAGAAGCGTACCGAGGATGATGGCGCCGGTGGCGCCCAGCGGGTGGCCCATGGCGATGGAGCCGCCGTTGACGTTGACCTTGTCGTGGTCGACATCGAAGGCTTGTTCAAAGCGCATGACGACCGAGGCGAAGGCTTCGTTGACCTCGAACAGGTCGATGTCGCCGATTTCGATGCCGTTTTCGCGCAGGATCTTCTCGGTCACGGGGACCGGGCCGGTCAGCATGATGGTCGGGTCGGTGCCGATCTTGGCGGTGGAATGGATACGGGCGCGGGGCTTGAGGCCCAGCTTCTCGCCCAACTCCTTGTTACCGATCAGGACGGCGGCCGCACCGTCGACGATGCCTGAGCTGTTGCCCGCGTGGTGGATGTGGTTGATCCGTTCCAGGTGCGGGTATTTCAGCAGGGCGATATTGTCGAAGCCCGGCATCACCTCGCCCATCTGCTGGAACGAGGGGTTGAGGCTGCCCAGCGACTGCATATCGGTGCCGGGGCGCATGTATTCGTCGGTGCCGAGGATGGTCAGGCCGTTGACGTCCTTGACCGGCACAACGGTCTTGTCGAACCGGTTGTCGGCCCAGGCTTCCGCCGCGCGGCGTTGCGATTCAACCGCCATGGCATCGGCCTGATCACGGGTGAAACCGTATTCGGTGGCGATGATGTCGGCGCTGATACCTTGCGGAACGAAATAGTTGTCGATGGCGATAGACGGGTCAACGGCGATGGCACCACCGTCCATGCCCATGGGGGTCCGGCTCATGCTTTCGACGCCGCCTGCGATATAGCCGTCACCGGCCCCGCCGCGCACCTGGTTGGCGGCCATGTTGACGGCTTCCAGACCGGAGGCGCAGAAGCGGTTGATGCTGACGCCGGGGATGGATTCATCCAGATCGGAGGCCAGAACGGCGGTTCGCGCGAGACAGGCACCCTGTTCACCGACCTGGGTGACATTGCCCCAGATCACGTCTTCGACGGCATGGCCTTCGAGGTTGTTGCGATCCTTCAGAGCATTGAGGGCCACGGCGGAGAGTCGCGCGGCGGATACCTCGTGCAGGCTCCCGTCCTTGCGGCCCTTGCCGCGCGGGGTGCGCACGGCGTCATAAATATAGGCTTCGGTCATAGTGGTCTCCTTCTCAGGCGCGGTCAGCCGGGCTGCCGGGCATCAGGTCATAGGGGTGTTCCCAGCCGGGGGTGTTTTCGATGTTCGAAAGCCACCGGTCGATATTGGGCCATTCGGTGCGGTCAAAGCCGAAGGGTTCGGGGTAGAAGAGGTAGCCGCAGCAGGAAATGTCGGCACTGGTGATGTCATCACCGACGATCCAGTCGCGACCTTCGAGATGGGCATTCAGAACCTGGTAAGCGCCTTTGAGGCGGCCTTGCATGAAGCCAATCACATCGGTGTTGCGGTGTTCTTCGGGCAGGAAGTTCATCAGGAAGCGGGTCATCCCGGCTTGCGAGCTGAGCTTGTGGTTGTCCCAGAGAACCCAGCGCAGCACCTGGTATTTGTCGTCACCTTCCCCGCCGAACTTGCCGGTCTGGTCGGTGATCCATTGCTGGATGGCGCCGGATTGGGTCAGGCGGAAATCACCGCTTTCAAGAACCGGGGCTTCACCCATCACGTTCATCTCGCGATATTCAGGGCTGCGATTGGCTCCGGCGAAAAAGTCGACAAAAACCGGCTCCCATTCGAGGCCGGACAGTTCAAGGGCGAGGGCAGCCTTGTAGGCATTGCCGGATTCGCCGAAGCAGTGGAGTTTGATGGTCATGGCGCGTTCCCTGTCTTGATGGCGGAGCTGGGGGTTTTGCACCCCCAGACCCCGGCAGAGTATTTCTGGCAAAATGAAGGGGCGCGTTTACCGGGCATTAAGGTTAACGCGCCATCGTCGGCATTGCGGTACAGGCTGGAGAGCCGATGGCCGCGCAAAGTGAAGCCCCGTTCCTTAGCGGACGCCACGCGTGCGACGCGGTGGAACGGGGTGAGCCCCTGATCTTCATTTTGCCAAAAATACTCACTGCGACGGTTGCAATGAGCGTCTTGGCCGGAAGGTAAGGTGCGAACCGAGATCATCGCTTCCGCGCCTCCAGTTCTGAGTTGAACAGCCGCAGTCGGGCGCTGAGGTTTTCGTGGTTCATCACACTGTCGAAATTCTCGAACAGGAAACTGAGTGCCTCGCCCTCATCGAGCCCGGCCTCGGATGCGAAACGCTTGAGCCTGCGGTATCCGTCCTCTGTCATTGCACAGGGGAACCGGCGGGTCAGGCGGAAGCGTTTCGGCATGGTGTCGTCTCCGTAGGGTGCGTGATTTCACGCACCGTCGATCAGAATTGCTCGGCGTCCAGGGCCATCACTGTGTCGGCACCGGATTCGATACGGGCGAGGTGCATGGTGGTCGCGGGCAGGCGGCGTGCCATATAGTAACGCCCGGTGGCGAGCTTTGTCTCGTGGAACGTCGGGTCGGACGTGCCGTTGGCCAGTGCGGTCAGCGATGCCTTGGCCATGCGGCCCCACATCAGGCCGAGGCACACGTGGCCGAAGAGGTGCATGAAGTCGTTCGAGCCCGACAGAGCGTGGTTGGGGTTTTTCATGCCGTTCTGCATGAAGTACATGCCAGCCGCTTGCAGGTGTTTCGAGGCTTCCTTGAGCGGGCCGACGAAAGGTTCCATGCCCTCGACATCCTTGTTTTCGGAGCAGAACTCCTTGACCAGGTTGAAGAAGGCCATGACGTGTTTGCCACCGTCCTGGGCCAGTTTGCGGCCCACCAGGTCAAGTGCCTGAACGCCGTTGGCGCCTTCGTAGATCATTGCGATGCGCGCGTCTCGGGTGAACTGGCTCATGCCGTGTTCTTCGATGTAGCCGTGGCCACCATAGACCTGTTGCGCCTTGACCGTCATGTCGTAGCCTTCGTCGGTCAGGAACCCCTTGATTACCGGGGTCAGCAGCGACACGAGGCCGTCAGCGTCCGCATCTTGCGAGCGGTGGGCGGCGTCGATCATCTGGGCGCCCCAGTAGATGAAAGCGCGTGCCCCTTCGACAAAGCTTTTCTGATCCATCAGCGAACGGCGGATGTCGGGGTGCACGATCAGCGGATCGGCGGGACCATCGGGGTTTTCTGTGCCGGTTACGGCGCGACCCTGGAGGCGGTCCTTAGCGTAGTCCACCGCGTTTTGATAGGCGACTTCCGCGGCCGCCAGCCCCTGCATGCCGACGCCCAAGCGCGCCTCGTTCATCATGGTGAACATGGCACGCATGCCCTTGTGCTCCTCACCTAAAAGATAGCCGGTCGCCTCGTCATAGTTCAGGACCGCGGTGGAGTTGCCATGGATGCCCATTTTCTTTTCGATGGCGCCGCAGGACACGCCGTTGCGGGCGCCGATGTTGCCTTCGTCATCAACGAGGAACTTGGGCACGATGAAGAGCGAGACGCCCTTGATGCCCTCGGGGCCGCCGGGGATCTTGGCCAACACCAAGTGGATGATGTTGTCGGCCATGTCGTGTTCACCGGCGGAGATGAAGATCTTCTGGCCGGAGATCTTGTAGCTGCCATCGTCCTGCGGTTCCGCCTTGGTGCGCATCAGGCCCAGATCGGTGCCGCAATGGGGTTCGGTCAGGTTCATGGTGCCGGTCCATTCACAGGACACCATGTTCGGGAGCCATTTTGCCTTTTGCTCGTCGGTGCCGTGGGCCAGGATTGCCGAGGCGGCGCCGTGGGTCAGGCCCTGGTACATGGTGAAGGCCTGGTTGGCGGCCGAGAACATTTCACCGACCGAGGTCGACAGCACGTAAGGCAGGTTCTGACCGCCAAACTCTTCGGGCATGTCGAGACCGGTCCAGCCGCCTTCCTTGACCTGTTCGAACGCCTCCTTGAAGCCGGTGGGGGTATAGACCACGCCGTTTTCCAACCGGCAGCCCTCGTGATCGCCGACCACGTTCAGCGGCGCGATGACCTCGGAGTTCAGCTTGCCAGCCTCTTCCAGAACGGCGGAGGTGAAGTCGGCCTCAAGTTCGGAATAGCCGGGGATGTCGGATTGTTCGACCTTCAGGACGTCATGAAGGATGAAGGCCATGTCCTTGGTGGGGGCGGTATAGGTGGGCATATCGGACCTCGTGTTGGTGCGTGGGTGTTGTTCTTGTGGCGTGGAAAGCGTGGGCTTACTCAGCCGCGTCGTTTTCCTGTTTCATCGACGTGATGACCTTTTCCAGCCAGTTCAGCTGTTCGGTGAAGTCGCTGATCGCTTCAGTCAACTCGTCGCGCTGGTGCACCATGTCGGCCAGGCGTTCCTGTGCCACCTCGAAGGTGCGCTGCAACTGGGTCTGTTGCTGATCGCCAATGTGGTAGAGGTTGAGCAGCTGACGGATTTCCTCGAGCGAGAAGCCGAAGCGCTTGCCGCGCAGGATCAGTTTCAGGCGGGCACGGTCGCTTTTGGTGAAAAGCCGTTTTTGACCGTCGCGCTTGGGAAAGATCAGTTCCTTGGATTCATAGAACCGCAGGGTGCGCGGGGTCACGTCAAATGCGTCGCACATCTGGCGGATGGTCATCAGGTCGTCGGAATCGGACATCATTTAAGCCTGAGCGTTGTGAACGGATGCTCAAGATTTACGACGGAAACGTGTCGATGCAAGTAAAGTTGACGTTAACGTAAGCGTAACGTCACGTCATTTTGGCCGCTCATCCAGGTCGGGGCGCCAAGCATTGCCAATATCTCCACCTGATTCCTCGGTCTCAATCAATTTGGCGGTGTTGTCGCGGGATTGCTCCAAGGTATCGATGGCATCTTCCAGATCGGCCATTTGCTGACGCAGGACCTCAAGCTGACCATTGGCGGATTTCACCCAGGCCCTGCGGGCATGGTAGCCGTTTTCCTCGTAGATCAGCAGCCATTGGCGGATGCCTTCGAGTTGAAACCCCCATTTGCGGCCCCGCAGGATCAGGATCATGCGTTCTATTTCGCGTTCGCTATAGTAGCGGGAGCGGCCGTCGCGTTCGGGTTCCAGCAATTCGATATATTCGTAATAGCGCAATGTGCGCGGGGTTACGTCGAACCGTTCGCACATTTCCTTGAATGATAATCGTATTCCGGACATTCCGCCCTCCTTGCGCGTAAATGGTATTGCCTATGTGCCGCAAGGGCAACCGGAGAGGCGGGCGCTATTCTGCGGCGCAGTATTGGCGTTTCTGCGCGCGCATCAAGAGCGATGGACGATGCGACGTAAGGTTATTTCGATGCTTGCGGCGCTTTGGGATACCTGTTCAAAGAAGAAAACCCGCAATACGGGCGCAAGTTGGGAATGCCGCATGGTGGATAAAGCAAAAGTAGCCGCGCAATTCATCCAGGCGATTCCGCATTCGCGGGAGCTGGGCATGAACCTGACCGAAATTGGCGATGGCACGGCCGAAATTGTCATGCCCTATGATGAGCGTTTCGTGGGCGATCCGGAAACCGGGGTCATCCATGGCGGGGCGGTATCGGCACTGATGGACACCTGTTGCGGCGCAGCGGCAATGAGCCACCCGGCCTCGCCCAGTCTGACGGCAACAATCGATCTGCGGATTGATTACATGCGCCCTGCGACGCCGGGCCAGGCGATCACCACGCGGGCGGAATGCTACCATATTACGAGGTCGGTGGCCTTTGTCCGCGCCGTGGCGGTGGACGAGGACGAGGACCGCCCCGTCGCCACGGCCAGTGGTGCCTTTACAGTGCAGGGAATCAAGTGATGCGCCAGAAACCCGAGCCGGTCCAGGTTGTGAAGCAACGCCGTGATGCGGCGCTGAATGCGCTGGTGCACGGGGTGCCCTATATCAACTACCTCGGGATCGAGTTCGATCGGAGGGGGGATGAGCTGACTGCGGTGATGCCGTTTGATGACAAACTCATCGGAAATCCGATGCTGCCAGCGCTGCATGGCGGGGCAATCTCTGGGTTTCTCGAGGTCGCGGCGGTGATCGGGTTGAGCTGGGCGGTGATCTGGGACGAGATGGAGCGCGGCGAGCTTGATATGAACGAGCTGATCCAGGGGCATTTGCCGCGTTTGCCCAAGACGATTGATTTTACCATTGATTACCTGCGCTCGGGCAAGCCGCGCGATGCCTATGCGCGCGCCCAGGTGAACAGGTCGGGTCGGCGCTACGCATCCGTGCATGTCGAGGCGTGGCAGGACAATCGCGACCGGGCTTTTGCCCAGGCGACTGGGCATTTCCTGATGCCACCGCGCGCCAAAGACTAGGGTGATGGATGGGTCCGTCCGCGAAGTAACCCATAAACGGGTGCTGAAAATCGCGATCCCGATCATGTTGGCCAATGTCACCGTGCCTTTGTTGGGGGCAGTCGATACCGGCGTGGTGGGGCAGATGCCCGAGGCCGCGCCGATTGCCGCCGTGGGGGTGGGGGCGATTGTCTTGTCGGCGATCTACTGGATTTTCGGGTTCTTGCGGATGGGGACAACGGGCCTGACCAGTCAGGCACATGGGGCCGGGAATGCAGCCGAGGTGGCGGCGCTCTGGACCCGGTCGCTGATCGTGGCAATTTGCGGTGGGCTGGTGTTGATTGCACTGCATTGGCCCCTGTTTGCCGGGGCCTTTGCGGTGTCACCGGCCAGTGCCGAGGTCGAGGGGTTGGCGCGGGATTATATGGTCATTCGCATCTGGTCGGCGCCTGCGGCGATTGCGCTTTATGGGATTACCGGGTGGCTGATCGCGCTGGAGCGCACCCGCGGTGTGCTGATCCTGCAGCTGTGGATGAACGGGTTGAACGTGGTTCTGGATCTGTGGTTCGTTTTAGGGCTGGGTTGGGGCGTGGAAGGTGTGGCATTCGCAACTTTTCTGGCGGAATGGAGCGGGTTGGCGATGGGATTGTTTCTGTGTCGGGATGTCTTTGCCACCCGCCTGTGGCGCGATTGGGGGCGGGTATTTGAAGCTGCAAGGTTGAAACGGATGGCGGTGGTGAATACCGATATCCTGATCCGGTCGCTGCTGTTGCAGGCCATTTTTGTCTCCTTCCTGCTTTTGGGCGGTCAGTTCGGTGATGTGACACTGGCGGCCAATCAGGTGTTGCTGCAATTCCTGCACATCACCGGTTATGCGATGGACGGGTTCGCCTTTGCCGCCGAAACGCTGGTGGGGCAGGCCTTTGGGGCCGGGGCGGTGGCGCGGCTCAGGCGCGGGGCGCTGTTGACCAGCCTGTGGGGTGGGATCACCGCTATCCTGTTTTCGCTGGTGTTCTGGTTGTTCGGTCCGATGATGATCGACGTGATCTCAAAAGCGCCCGAGGTGCAGGCCGAGGCGCGGACCTACCTGCCGTGGATGATCGTCGCACCGCCGCTGTTGTTGGCGCTGATCATGTTTGACGGAATCTTTATCGGCGCGACGCGCACGGCCGATATGCGCAACATGATGATGGTCGTAGCAGTGATCTATTCACTGGCAGTGTGGCTGCTGATCGAGCCGTTTGGCAATCATGGGCTGTGGTTGGCGCTGCATATTTCGTCACTGGCGCGCGGGCTGAGCCTTGGGTTGCGCTATCCGGCGCTGGAGCGGTCGGCGCGCAAGAGATAGTCCGGTTTCCGCCCAGTGCGGAAATGCCGACTTGATGTGGGCCGGGGGGCTGCGCCACAATCAATGTGAGGCAGACATGTGAGGGTAGGGCGATGCAGGTAACACGGCGATGGGTGGCAGGATCGGGCGCGGCGCTATTGTTGTCGGGTTGCATGGGGGGCGGATTGCCGTCGCCTACTCGGCAGGCCGCGCCGCGGGTGGACCCCAAGCTGCGGCCCACGCCGAATGTGGGCTATGATGCGTGGGTGGCCGCGTTCCGGGCCCGGGCCGAGGCGCGAGGGATCAGTGTGGCAACGCTCAATTCGGCGTTTCGCGGAGCGGGGTATCTTCCCGGCGTGATCGAGCGCGACCGCAAGCAGACCGAGTTTTCGCGGACCTTGCAGGATTACCTGGCGATCATGGCCTCGGACGAGCGGGTTGCGAAGGGGCGGGAGGCCTTTGGCGCGCGTCGGGCGCTCTTGGGCAAGGTCGAGGGGCGTTACGGCGTGCCCGCCAATGTGGTCGCCGCGATCTGGGGCGTGGAGAGCCGATACGGCGCGCGGCGCGGGGACATTTCAGTGATCTCGGCCACTTCGACCCTGGCTTACGAGGGGCGACGCGGGTCGTTCTTTGAAAAGCAACTGGTAGCGGCGTTGAAAATCCTGCAGCGGGGCGATGTGAGCCCGTCGCGGATGGTTGGAAGCTGGGCCGGGGCCATGGGGCATACCCAGTTTATCCCGACCACATTCGAGGCCTACGCGGTGGATTTCCGTGGCGACGGACAGCGCGATATCTGGAGCGAGGATCCGACGGATGCGCTGGCCTCGGCGGGGGCGTATCTGGGTCGTTCGGGCTGGCGCAAGGGCGGCAAATGGGGGCTGGAGGTAAAACTACCCTCCGGGTTCAATGCCGGGCTGGCCGGGCGTGGCGTGAAGAAATCGGTTGGCGACTGGGCCGCGCTGGGGGTGAAAGCCGCCGGTGGTGGACGGCTGCCGGATCATGGGGCGGCGTCTGTTTTGATCCCAGCAGGGCTGAGTGGTCCGGCCTTTTTGGTGTTCAGGAATTTCAGCGTGATCCTGCGCTACAACAATTCAGAGAAATACGCGATCGCGGTAGGGCATCTGTCGGATCGGCTGGCAGGGGCGGGGCCACTGCGAGGGTCTTTCGGGCCGGATCGCTATGGGTTGACGATCAACGACCGCAAACGCTTGCAATCGCGGCTGACCGTGGCCGGTTATGATACCGGTGGCGCGGATGGGGTGTTTGGCAAGAAGACCGAAACCGCGATCCGGGCCTATGAAGCCGCCAACGGTTTGCCGGTGACGGGCGAGCCGTCAAAGGCGTTGCTGCAGCGGTTGGGGTAGGCGCGGGAAGCCGTTTCGAAACGGCTTGAGCCAAGCGCCTTAGAAGGCGCTTTTTTACGCAAATTCGAATTTGCGTGTCCAAGGCCTTTCGAAAGGCCCTTCCGCCCGTCAAAGAATGTCGAGAACCGCCTTGGGTGGGCGACCGATCGCGGCCTTGTCGCCAGAGAACACCATTGGGCGTTCGATCAGCTTGGGAACGCGGGCCATGGCAGCGAACAGCGTGTCGTCGTTGCTGTCTTTGGTCAGGCCTTCGGCTTTGAACTCGGCTTCCTTGGTGCGCATCATGTCGATGGGAGCTACGCCAAGGGCGGCAGCGGCTGTGCGCAACTCGGCCTCGGTCGGGGCGTCGTCAAGATAGCGCCGCACCTCGGGTGTGTGGCCGTTCTCTTCGAGCAGCGCCAGGGTTTGGCGGGATTTCGAGCAGCGGGGGTTGTGCCAGATGGTAAGCATCAGAGCCAGTCCTGTCGTTTGGAGCCCACGGCACGGGCGATGTTAGTATGGCCGTCGCGTTCGAGCAGCGCATCAAGGCCACGGGTGATTTGCGACGTCAGGGATAGCCCGTGATAGATCAGGGCGGTGTAGAGTTGTACGGCTGACGCACCGGCGCAGATCTTGGCATAGGCCTGTTCGGCGGTCGAGATGCCGCCGACGCCGACGATTGGGATGCTGCCGTCCGTCAGTTGCGAGAGCCTTGCCAGCACGCGGGTGGAGGGTTCGAACAGGGGGGCGCCGGAGAGGCCGCCTTTTTCATCACGGTTGGGGCTTCGCAGCCCCTCGCGGGACAGCGTGGTGTTGGTGGCGATGATGGCGTCGATCTGCACCGATTGGGCAACCTCGGCGATGTCGCCGATTTCGTTGTCGCTCAGGTCGGGGGCGATTTTCAGGAACACCGGAATCGGGCGTTTGAGCCAGTCGCGGGCCTCAATCACGCCAGTGAGCAGGGCGCGCAGTGCCTCGGCGCCCTGAAGGTCGCGCAGAGATTCGGTGTTGGGGGACGAGACGTTGACGGTGGCGAAATCCACATGCGCGCCACAATGGGCCAGGACGCGGGCGAAATCCTCGGAACGGTCCGCGCTGTCCTTGTTGGCCCCGAGGTTGAGGCCGAGGGTCATGCCCTTGGGCCGGGTGGCGAGGCGGGCGGCGATGGCCTCCATCCCGTCGTTGTTGAAGCCGAAGCGGTTGATCGCGGCACGATCCGCACTGAGACGGAACAGGCGGGGTTTGGGGTTGCCGGGTTGCGGGCGCGGCGTGGCGGCACCGACCTCGACAAAGCCGAACCCGGCACGTGAGAGGGGCTGCAACAGGGTGGCGTTCTTGTCGAACCCGGCGGCAAGGCCGACCGGGTTGGGCAGGGTGAGCGATGCGAGCGAGGTGCGCAGGCGCGGCGAGCTGTAGGGGGCTGACCGCGGGCCGAACCCCATCCGCAGGGCGAGGTGGGCCAGATCGTGCGAGCGTTCCGGGTCGAGCCGGTGCAGGGCGGTGAGGCCGAGGCGTTCGATCAGGGTTGTCATGCAAAGCCCTCCGGGAAACCGTGGCCGTCGGAGCCAAGCGGTAGTGGTTTGGTCCACAGGATATCCGCGAGGGTGAGGTGCCGGTAGAGATGCGGGAAGAGCGCGCCGCCGCGTGAGGGTTCCCATTTCAGCGCCTCGCCCAATGTGTCGGCATCCAGCGCGGCGAGGATCAAATTGTCCTCGTGGGTGAAATGCTTGGCGGCGGTCTCGCGGGCCTGTTCGGCGGTCGAGAAGTGGATGTAGCCGTCAGAAATATCGATGGGTGCCCCAGCGGTTTCGCCGTTGCTTTCCAGTTCGGCCCATTCGGGGGCGCGGAAAATCTTGTAGATCAGCATGGAGGCGTGATGCCCCGGCTCTGCCGCGCGGTCAAGCGGGATTGGCTTTGACAGGGGGGCAGAGGTGGGTGCAGCATTGCAGCAGGGATTCCAACAAGCGAGGTATTTGAAAATGATGATGCGATTTCTGATGGGAGCGGGCGCGCTGGCGCTGAGCGCGGGTACGGCGGCTGCGGATTACAGCCTGACCATCCTGCACACCAACGATTTCCATGCCCGGTTCGAGCCGATCAGCAAGTATGACAGCGGCTGCAGCGAGGAGAACAACGCCGAGGGCAAGTGTTTCGGCGGCACCGCGCGGTTGATCACCGCCGTGTCCGAGGCGCGAAGCCGGACAAACAACGCGATCCTGGTGGATGGCGGTGACCAGTTCCAGGGCACGCTGTTTTATACCTATTACAAGGGCAAGGTGGCGGCCGAGTTCATGAACAAGCTGGGTTATGACGCGATGACCGTGGGCAATCACGAATTCGATGACGGGCCCGAGGTGCTGCGCGGCTTCATGGACGCAGTGAACTTCCCGGTGCTGATGTCGAATGCAGACGTGAGCCGCGAGGAATTGCTGGCGGGTAAGCTGGCGAAATCGACGGTGATCGAGCGGGGTGGCGAGAAACTCGGCCTCATTGGCCTGACGCCGCATGACACCGATGAATTGGCTAGCCCGGGTCCGAATATCACCTTTACCGATCCGGCGCAGGCGGTGCAGGGCGAGGTCGATAAGCTGACCGAGATGGGGGTGAACAAGATTATCGTTCTGAGCCACTCGGGCTATGGTGTGGATCAGCGCGTGGCCGCCGAGACGACCGGGGTGGATGTGATTGTCGGCGGGCATTCCAACACGCTGTTGTCGAATACGTCGGATCGGGCGGCGGGGCCCTACCCGACGATGGTTGGATCGACAGCCATCGTGTCGGCCTATGCCTATGGCAAGTTCCTGGGCGAGTTGAACGTTACCTTCGATGATGCCGGCGAGATTGTCGAAGCCAAGGGTGAGCCGCTGATCATGGATGCGGGCGTGGCCGAGGACGCAGCAACCAAGGCGCGGGTGGCCGAGCTGGCCGTGCCGCTGGAGGAAATCCGTCAGCGCGTGGTGGCCGATGCGGCCGAGCCGATTGACGGTGCCAAGGGATCGTGCCGGGCCGGGGAATGCACCATGGGCAACCTGATTGCCGATGCGATGCTGGCCCGCGTCAAGGATCAGGGCATCGAGATCGCCATTCAGAATGGTGGTGGTATTCGCGCTTCGATCGATGGTGGTGAGATCACCATGGGTGAGGTTCTGACGGTGCTGCCGTTCCAGAACACTCTATCGACTTTCCAAGTTACTGGTGCGGTGATGATGGAGGCGCTGGAAAATGGCGTCAGCCAGTACGAGGACGGGGCGGGTCGCTTTCCTCAGGTAGCTGGTATCACATTTGCCTTTGACGCCAGCCAACCGGCGGGCAGCCGGGTGAGCGATGTTATGGTCGGTGGTGCGCCGTTGGATATGGAGAAGGTCTATGGGGTTGTGTCGAACAATTATGTCCGTGGTGGTGGGGATGGCTACAAGATGTTCCGCGATGCGATGAACGCCTATGACTATGGCCCGGACCTGGCGGATGTGACGGCGGAGTACCTGGCCGAGCATGCGCCCTACGAGCCCTATACCGATGGGCGGATCACCAAGAAATGAGCGCTGGTTGGGCGGGGTCCGGGAGCGCCCAACCGCCCGCCCCGCTCCCGAACCCCGCCCGATGGAGTTTTTGTGGGTGCGGGTTTGGATGGTTTGGGATTGAGGGGCCAGCCCCTCAAACTCCCCGGAGTATTTTTGCCAAGAAAGAGCAGCGGGAGGTGGTTGAGGCATGTGCGGACGATTTGCAATGACTCTTCCGACAGACGCGATGGCCCAGTTGTTTGGGGCTGTGCCGGGCAATGACTTGCCTGATGTGCCGAGTTACAATGTCTGCCCGACCACCAATATTCACGTGGTGAGCGGGGAGGAGGGGCAGCGCCGCCTTGGGGCGATGCGGTGGGGGTTTCTGCCGAGCTGGTACAAGAACCTCACGGATGGGCCTTTGTTGATCAATGCGCGCGCCGAGACGATCGCCGAGAAACCGGCCTTTCGAAATGCAGCGCGGGAACGGCGGTGTTTGATTCCGGTCAGCGGGTTTTACGAATGGTCGAAGGATGAAAAGGGCAATCGGTTGCCGTGGTATTTCAGCCGTCGAGACGGGGCGCCATTGGTTTTTGCCGGTATCTGGCAGGGCTGGGACAAGGGAGAGGCGCTGGTGAAAAGCTGCGCGATTGTCACCTGTGCCGCAAACAACTCGACCGGCGCGGTGCACCACCGGATGCCGGTGGTCCTTGAGCCCAGGGACTGGGGCAAGTGGTTGGGTGAGGAAGGGCATGGGGCGGCGGTATTGATGCGGCCTGCGGCAGAGGATGTGTTGCAGTTCCACCGGGTGGGGCGCGAGGTGAACTCGAACCGGACCAGCGGGGCGCAGCTGATCGAGGAGATCGCAGCGTAACTGGTCCGCAGGTTTGAAATCCTCCAACCTTGATGCAGGATGTCAGCAAGGAAATGATTCCGTCCATGCGCCGGGGAGGGCGCGGGAGGCGGAATAAGGGGAGGAATATCCGTTGGAGAAAAACGAAAACGCGGCGCTGTATTTTGTCGATCGCCACATCAAGGAGGGGCGTGGCGACAAGGTCGCCTTTCGCGAGGCGGACGGGAAACAGCGCGCGCTGAGCTATGGGCGGCTGGCCGAGGAAAGCGGCCATTTTGCCGGGGCGCTATATCGACATGGGGTAAGGCGTGAAGAGCGGATCGCGATGATCGTGCGCGACCAGATCGAGTTCCCGGTAGTGTTCTGGGGGGCGATCAAGGCCGGGGCCATTCCGGTGCCGTTGAACACGCTTTTGTCAGCCTCGGTCTACGAGGCGATCCTGAACGACAGCCGGGCGTCGATCCTGGTGGTGTCGGATGAGCTGTGGGAGGTGGTAAAGCCTGCCGTGGCTGAAAACCGGTTCCTGCGGGCGGTGCTGGTGATCGACAGCGACGAAAGCGGGGCACCGGAGAGGACCGAGAGTTATCGCGAGTTCGTTGAAGGGGCCGAAGTGATCGACACCGTGGACGCCTATGGCGACGAGCTGGCCTTTTGGCTCTATTCCTCGGGGTCGACGGGCATGCCTAAGGGCGTGCGGCATGTACATTCAAGCCTGAAGGCCACGGCGGATACGTTCGGACAGCAGATTTTGGGCATTCGCGAGGACGATGTGGTCTATTCCGCAGCCAAATTCTTTTTCGCCTATGGGCTGGGCAATGCGATGAGCTTCCCGATGTCAGTGGGGGCAACGACAGTGATTTTTGGTGGGCGACCGACGCCAGATGTGGCGTTCGACATCATGTCTGCGCATAAACCAACGGTTTTCTGCGGGGTGCCGACGCTTTATGCCGCTTTGGTGGCCGAGCAGGAGGCCAAGGGTGGCAATCCGGATCATGCGATACGGATTTGCACCTCTGCTGGAGAGGCGCTGCCGCGTGATATCGGCGAGCGCTGGGAGGCGCGGTGGGGCGCACCGATCATTGACGGCGTGGGCTCGACCGAAATGCTGCATATCTTTTTGTCGAACGCGCCGGGGAACATTGTCTACGGCACATCGGGCGTGCCGGTGCCGGGGTATGAAGTGCGGCTGGTGGATGAGCATGACGAGGATGTCGGAGAGGGCGCGGTTGGCGAGCTGTTGGTTCGCGGGCCCTCGAGTGCCGAAGGGTATTGGAACCGTCGCTCGAAAAGTCAGAGCACGTTCGAGGGGCATTGGACCCGGACCGGCGACAAGTACGAACGCGATGGGGACGGTCGGTTTGTCTACTGCGGGCGAACCGACGATATGTTCAAGGTCTCGGGCATTTGGGTCAGCCCGTTTGAGGTGGAACAGGCGTTGATCGAGTTCCCGGGCGTGCTGGAGGCCGCAGTCGTGGCGCGCGAGGACGACAAGGGGCTGGCGAAGCCGGCAGCGTTTTTGGTGATGAAGGACGGGGAAGCCGCGCCCGAAGGGCAGGCGGTGAAGGACTTTGTCAAAGCACGGATCGGGATGTGGAAATACCCGCGCTGGGTGGAAGTCGTGAGCGAGTTGCCCAAGACGGCAACCGGGAAAATCCAGCGGTTCAAGCTGCGCGATGATTGATTGGCAGGCCGGGCGCGGGGTTCTGAGCGCCGAGGGCAAGCGGTTGGAGTGGGCCTCATGGGGGGTGCCTCGTGACCGTCCGGTGATTGTGTTGTTGCATGAAGGGTTGGGCTGTGTGGCGCTGTGGCGGGAATTTCCTCGGGCGCTGGCCGAGGTCACGGGCTGTGCCGTGTTCGCCTATTCGCGGGCGGGTTACGGACAGTCCGACAGTTGTGATTTGCCAAGGCCGCTGGATTACATGACCCACGAGGCGGTGGAGGTGTTGCCCGAGGTTCTGGACGTGCTGGGGGCGGAACCGGTTGTTCTGATGGGGCATTCGGATGGCGCGACGATTGCAGCCGAATATGCAGGGCGGGTTGGTGATGCGCGAGTCGAGGGCGTTGTGCTGATGGCGCCGCATTTCTTCGCCGAGGACGAAGGTCTGACCGAAATCGCCCGGGCCAGGGAGGCGTTTGAAACAACCGACCTACGCGAGAAGCTGGGCCGGTATCACTCGGATGTGGAGGCTGCATTTGATGGCTGGAACGGAGCGTGGTTGGATCCGGGCTTTCGGGAATGGAACGTGGAGGAAGCGCTGGACGGGGTGCGCGTGCCGGTGTTGGTGATCCAGGGGCATGGGGATCAGTATGGGACACTGGCACAGGTCGCGGCAGTGACAGAGCGGTTGGTGGAGGCGCGCGCGCTGGTGCTGGATGAGTGTCGCCACGCGCCGCAGTTTGATCAGCCCGAGGTGGTATTGGACGCGGTTGCGGAGTTTGTCGAGGGATTCGCAGGAAAATAGGAAATTTAATGCATAAATTTTGGGTGAGCTTGACTGAGGGGATCTATATAGTTGAATTTGTGGAAATAAATTTGTAACTAATCTTTTGGATCTGCCGTTTACCGATGTAAAATCTTGCATTATCGTGCAGAGATGCGAGGCGAAACAGGACGACAGGGGAGCGTGACCCGTGGCGAAGGTGATTGATTTTCAGACCGATCCGTCGAAGTACCGCCATTGGCGGGTCGAGTATGACGGGCCGTTTGCCAACCTCTACATGGATGTGGACGAGGATGGCGGGTTGTTTGACGGCTATCAGTTGAAACTCAATTCCTATGACCTGGGCGTTGATATCGAGCTGAGCGACATCGTTCAGCGGATGCGGTTCGAGCATCCCGAGGTCAAGGTCGTAATCATGCAATCGGCCAAGGACCGGGTGTTCTGTGCCGGAGCCAATATCCGGATGCTGGGCGGCGCCAGTCACGCGCATAAGGTCAATTTCTGCAAATTCACCAACGAGACGCGCAATACCTATGAGGCGGCCGAGGCCGACAGTGGGCAAAAGTACATTGCGGCGGTGAAAGGGTCCTGTGCTGGGGGCGGATATGAGCTGGCTCTAGCATGCAATTACATAATGCTAACGAATGACAGCTCGTCGAGCGTGGCGTTGCCGGAGGTGCCTCTTTTGGCCGTGCTGCCGGGGACCGGTGGTCTTACCCGGGTGACAGACAAGCGCAAGGTACGGCGCGACCGGGCCGATGTGTTCTGCGCCATGGAAGAGGGCGTGCGTGGTGACAGGGCCAGGCAATGGAAGCTGGTTGATGAGGTGGTGCCGAATTCGAAGTTCGACGCCGTTGTCGCCGAACGGGCAGCTGAGTTTGCCGCGGCTTCGGCCCGGCCGGGCGGTTTGACCGGCATCGAGTTGACCCCTCTCAAGCGGGAGATCACCGACAGGGCAGTCAGCTATTCCGCGGTCGAGGTTGAGTTGGACCGTGAAATCCGCAAGGCCGTGATAACGGTGAAGGGACCCGAAGAAGATGCCCCGGCGGACATGGACGCGTTTACCGCCGAGGGGGCGCAGGCGTGGATGCTACGGGCGGCGCGCGAGCTGGATGACGCGATTCTGCATTTGCGGCTAAACGAGATGGAGCTGGGGCTGTGGGAATTCCAGACGCAGGGCGACCCGGGGGCGGTGTTGGCGCATGAAACCCTGCTTTTGGAAAACGCCGATCATTGGCTGGCTGCAGAAGTGTTGGGTCTGTGGAAGCGGGTGTTGAAACGTGTCGATGTGACCTCGCGCTCTTTGGTGGCGTTGGTCGAGCATGGATCGTGTTTTGCCGGGGTGCTGGCCGAGCTTCTGTTTGCAGTGGACCGGTCCTACATGATGGAGGACGAGTTCGAAGGCGACAATCGCCCGATGGCAGCGATCACCCTGGGCGAGAGCAATTTCGGACAATATCCGATGGGCAATGATCTGACCCGATTGCAGACGCGGTTCTGGGGGGATGAAGAGGCGGTCGAGGCGGCGAAGGAACGGGTTGGTGAGGCGCTTGAGGCCGAAGACGCCGACGAGCTGGGGTTGGTGACGTATATTCTGGATGACATCGACTGGGAGGATGAAATCCGGATCTTTGCCGAGGAGCGGGCCTCGTTCAGCCCGGATGCGTTGACGGGGATGGAAGCGAACTTGCGGTTCGCGGGCCCCGAGACGATGGAGACGCGGATTTTTGGGCGGCTGACGGCGTGGCAGAACTGGATTTTTCAGCGGCCCAACGCGGTAGGCGAGGATGGCGCGTTGCAGCGGTATGGCACTGGGTTGCGCGGTGACTACAATATGGAACGTGTATGAAAAACGGATGCCGGGCTGGATCCCGGCCTACGGGAACATCGGGCGTAGGGCGGGGTTTAGCCCGCCACCCCGACAAGGAGGATAGACATGCTTGACTTGATCAATGTGAGCTATGACACGCAAATCCCCAACAATGTGGGGCTGTCCAGCGACAAGAAGGTGCTGAAGGCGCTGGAGAAATGGCACCCGGGTTATCTTGATTGGTGGGGCAAGCTGATCCCGGATCGTTATCAGCAGTCGGACGTTTACCTGCGCACTGCCGTGAGCGTCGACCCCAAGGGCTGGGCCAAGTTCGACTATGTGAAGATGCCGGACTATCGCTGGGGTGTGCTGCTGGCACCGCAGGTCGAGGACCGACGTATTCCTTGCGGCGAACACGCGGGCGAGCCGGCCTGGCAGGAGGTGCCGGGGGAATATCGTAACCTGATGAAGCGGTTGATCGTCATTCAGGGCGATACCGAACCGGCCTCGGTCGAGCAACAGAAGGCGCTCGCCCTGACTGCGCCGTCGCTTTACGACATGCGCAACCTGTTCCAGGTGAATGTGGAAGAGGGGCGGCATCTGTGGGCGATGGTCTACTTGCTGCACAAGTATTTCGGCCGGGACGGGCGTGAAGAGGCGGATGATCTGTTGCGCCGTCAGTCGGGAAGCGAAGAGGCGCCGCGGATGCTGGGGGCGTTCAACGAAGAGACGCCAGATTGGCTGTCGTTCTTCATGTTCACCTATTTCACCGACCGGGACGGCAAGATGCAGTTGGAGTCGTTGGCGCAGAGCGGGTTCGACCCGTTGAGCCGGACCTGCCGTTTCATGCTGACCGAAGAGGCGCACCACATGTTCGTGGGTGAAACCGGCGTCGGTCGGACGATCCAGCGGACCTGCGAGGTGATGAAGGAGAACGGGATTGACGATCCGTTCGATGTCGATCGCCTGCGTGGGTTGGGGGTGATCGACCTGCCGCTGATCCAGAAGAAGCTGAACCTGCACTATACGCTGAGCCTGGACCTGTTCGGGCAGGAAGTGTCGACCAACGCGGCCAATGCGTTCAACGCGGGCATCAAGGGGCGCTATCAGGAGAACCGGCTGACGGATGACCACCAGCTGCAGGGCGACAGTTACCGTGTCTGGGACATCGTCGATGGCCAGATCGTGCAGCATGAGGTGCCGGCGCTGACGGCGATTAACATGCGTTTGCGGGATGACTATACCAAGGACGCAGCGGGTGGTGTGGGTCGCTGGAACAAGATCATCGAGAAGATGGGCATCGACTTCAAACTGAAGCTGCCGCACGAGGCGTTCCACCGCAAGATCGGGGTGTTTGCCGACAAGCTTATCAGCCCGGAAGGCCAGATCATAAGCGGGGCCGAGTATGATGCGGGCGAAAAAGACTGGCTGCCCAGCCATGCGGATGGCGACTTCATTCAGTCACTGATGAAGCCGGAATACGAACCGGGAGTTTATGCCCGCTGGATTTCGCCGCCCAAGGTTGGCATCGACAACAAGCCGGGCGATTTCGAGTATGTGAAACTGGCTGAAGCCTGAGGCTGTATGGATAGGGGCCTTGATCTGACGCAAGGAAAACCGCACCTTGAAGTGGAATACTGAATCGGTGCAGACGCAAGGGAGCCGCGCGATGAGTATGAACATCACCCGCAGTGAGGCCGTCACCGAACGCAGCGATGCGCTGGTTCAGCGGATCGCGGGACTGGGTACGCCCTGTGTTGGCTGCACAAACTGCCGGGGGCTTTGCCGTGAGCTGATCGAGGCCATTGTTGTGCCCGAGATCATTTTGCGCCCGGCCCAAGGACACTGATGAGCACAGCCCAAAAGCAACATCTGATCGACCCGGAAATCTGCATCCGCTGTTACACCTGCGAGATGACCTGTGCGATCGAAGCGATCACCCATGACGATGCCAATGTCGTGGTGGACGCTGAAAAGTGCAATTTCTGCATGGATTGTATTCCGGTCTGCCCAACGGGTTCGATTGACGAATGGCGGGTGGTGAACACGCCCTATTCTGTCGAAGAGCAGTTCGGTTGGGAGGAACTGCCCGAGCAGGAAGAGCTGGAACAGGGTGGGGATACCGGTCTGGAGGCGATGGATGCAGCGGTGGCCGCATTGCTCGCCGAGGCGCATGAAGGGGCCGGGGGCAGGTCGAAAGCCCCGGCAAGTGCCACCAAACCAAGTGTGAATACTTATACGGCTGCCAAGCCGGTAGTGGCGCGGGTACAGGGGAATTACCGGCTGACCGGCGAGGGGGCGGACGGCGATGTTCGCCATATCATACTGGATTTCGGCGGGCATCCGATGCCAGTGTTGGAGGGGCAGTCGATCGGGGTCATTCCGCCGGGCGTGGATGGTGATGGCAAGCCGCACCTGCCGCGGCTCTATTCGATTTCCAGTCCGCGCGATGGCGAGCGGCCGGGGTACAACAACCTGTCGCTAACCGTGAAGCGCGAGGATCAGGGCGTCTGTTCGAACTATGTCTGTGACCTGAAGCTTGGCGACGAGGTGCAGGTGACGGGGCCGTTCGGTGCAACCTTCCTTATGCCGAACGACCCGGAGGCGCGAATCCTGATGATCTGTACCGGCACCGGGTCGGCTCCGTTTCGGGCGTTCACCATGCATCGGCAGCGTTCGCGCGGGAGCGCAGGCGGCGATATGGTGTTGTTTTTTGGGGCGCGTACACCGGACAGCCTGCCCTATTTCGGACCGCTGGGCAAAGTGCCGGACAGCATCCTGAAAAAGCACATGGTGTTTAGTCGTCTAGAGGGGGAGGACAAGGAATATGTGCAGGACCGGATGATGGCCAAGCAGGAAGTGGTGAGCGAGATGATCGCTGATCCGAAGACGCATATCTTCATCTGCGGCCTGCGTGGCATGGAGGTGGGCGTGGATCAGGCCCTGTCGAACATCGCAGAGAGTGCTGGCGTGTCGTGGAGCGCGACACGGGATTCGATGCGCGAGGATGGCCGGTATCACGTGGAGACCTATTAGGCGCGGGTGGTGGGCGGTCGCCCATCCTACTGCGGCGTATGGGGAATGTTGAATTGAGTGAAATCGCGGACATTGGCAAGGCTGACGGTGAGGCGATGGTTGCCGAGTTGCTGGCCCGTGTTGGCGCGCGGGTGCGCAAGGCGAGGCAGCTCAAGGGGTTGCCACGCCGGGTGGTGTCGGAGCGATCCGGTGTGTCTATGCGATACCTGGCGCAGCTGGAGGCGGGCGAAGGGAATATCTCGATCGGGCGACTGGCGCAGGTGGCATTGGTTCTGGATGTGCCGCTAGAGCGGTTGGTGGGTGAGGGTGACCCATGGTCGGAAGATGCTTCGCGCGCCGGAAGGATATGTCTCGTCGGATTGCGCGGGGCCGGGAAGTCGACGCTTGGCGTAGCGGTTGGCGAGGTGCTGGGGCTGCCATTCCTGGAGCTCAATCGCGAGATCGAAGAACATGCGGGCATGCCAGTGACCGAGTTGATGGCGCTATATGGGCCGGAAGGGTATCGAGATCTTGAAGCGCAGGCGCTGGAGCGGGTGATTGCCGGGCGGGACACGGTCGTTCTGGCGGTGGCCGGAGGGATCGTGTCGGAACCGGCGACATACGAGCGTATGCTGAGCCAGTTTCATACCGTGTGGATAAAGGCCCGGCCGGAAGAGCACATGCGTCGTGTGCAGGCGCAGGGGGATTTGCGACCCATGGCCGGGAACCCACAGGCGATGCAGCAGCTACGCGCGATCCTCAAGAGCCGCGAGGCGCTTTATAGCCGGGCGCATGCGGTGCTGGACACGTCCGGACAGGGCGTTGCGCAATCGGCAGAAAACCTGACCCGGGTGATCCGTGACAAGGGGTTTGTCTGACGGCGCTTGGCGCGCGCCGATTGTCTGTCAGTCGTTGTCGGTCAGGCCGGCGCCGGCGCCCAGGAGGCGGGATTCCTCGGTGGCGGGTGCATATATGCGATGGGCGAACTGGTTGAGTGTGTCCCAGGCTGCCGCATCGGGAGTGGAGCGGGTTAGCTCCGGGTTTCCCAGGGCGGTTTCCCCGGCGTGTTCCAGCGTGAGCCTTTCTACTTCCGCTGGAATGCTACCTTGCACGGATAGGGCATCGCCATCTGTCCAGGCGCTGAAGCCTGAGCCAGAGAGTTGCAGCGGTTTGCCGGTTTGCCGAGCCGCCGAGGCCACGAACGGCAACAGGATCGCCGGGGCCGTGGTGGCGCCGATCTCGCCGGGGAGGGTGGCCGCACAATCCGACAGGGCCGAGCCGGTAATCAGCGGGCAGAGGGATTCAGCGCCATTCCAGGGTGCGGCCAGAGTTTTCGGACGGTGGTTGGACAATTCCCCAGCGTAGCCAGCGGCCAGTAGCGAAGCAAGAAGGGTCGGGCCGTCAAGACCCTGGATGCAGAGCCAGCGGGTGGCCTTGCCGGCCTCTTCGGCGAGGCCCCAGTCGTAACCGGCACCACGGGTTGCTTTTTTGGCGGTGACTTCGACTTCGTTCAGGGCAAAGCTCATGACGATACCTCCGTGGGGTAGGTCCAGAAATCGGCGTTCTCGGGCGACAAATCTTCGGGATAGGGCGTGTCCTGGTACATGCAGATGCGCACCCAGCGGTCCGAGCGCGGATCGAAATGGGTGGCCCCGAAGAAAGCCAGTTTCACGCGCAGCATGTCGATGGGCAGCATGTCCGCCGCGATCGTGTTGTCGTGAATTTCGCTGTAGGGGAAGCGGGCGGCGATCTGGGCGCGGCGGACAGTGTGGCGGTGTTCCGGGTGGCGCAGAAGGAACGCGGCAATCGGTTTGTCAGCATCCCAGGTTTTGAGGGCCTGATACGCGCGAGTGGCGTCGCGGGCCGGGGCCAGTGGTTGCTCATATTCTGCGATGGGTTCGTTGAACCGTTCGCCGAGACGGGGTTCGAGTTTTTCTTCCGAGACATACCAGGCGCGAGCGATGTTGCCCTTTGCGTCCCAGTCGAGATCAAAGGCCCAGCCGAAGCTGTTTTCGATCTGTGCCGCGGTGTCACCGATGCTAATGCTGCCGTCGATAGTGAAGGCCTCGGGCGTGTTATCGGCCATCGTCGGCCCAAGGTCGTCGACCAAGTGGCCATAGGGTTCGAGGATGAGAGAGGCGAGCATTTCCTGGGCTTCTTCGCCAAGGTTTGCAGAGGCCCAGTCCATCAAGGCTTGCCATGGTGCGGCGCCGGTGAGACCCGGATCGGACAGGTAGGCGTCGATCTTGGACAGGTCGCCGTGCAAGCTGGCCAGCTTCTCGATCTGGATCGGGTGTTCCGAGTGCCAGCCGGCAAAGGAAATCTTCTGGCAGTCGAACAGCGCTTTGAATTGCGCGATCTCATCGGCGCTGGCCGTGGGCAGGGCGCAAACCCGCGCGATGGCGGTTTCGCGCGCTTCGATCCAGTTGTTGAACAGCACCGGGTGGTTGACGATGAAGGGGGCAAGGCCAAGGCCGGTGGAATTGCCGATGCCAAGGCGCGAGGCGATGGCGGGATCGAGCCGGATGGCCTTGGCGCCACCCTTGGCGCGGGCCATTTCCTCGACCAGATCGCGCACGAAGGCGCGGGTGAGGAAAACCGAGAGCATTTCGATTTGGAACGGGGCCTGCACGTCGGCACGGTGGGCGGTTTTCTCGCGATCCGCAGCGCCGAGCTTGCCCGAGCCGTAGACGGCGGTGGTCCGCATCAGGTAGCCGACCTTTTCAACCTCGTCCCGGTCGGGTTGCTGACCCGAGGCAAGGGCGTCCATCACATGCGCCCAAAGCCGCACCGATCGGTTGGCACGCGACACGGAGAGTTCTCTGTCGGTGACGCGACCGGCCTCCTGGAAAGGTACGTTCTTCTCTAGCCGGTCAAGATCGGCGGTGGTGGGTACGCCGTCAAAGAGCGTGAAGGTGGCGTCCCACGCGGTGGCAATCACCCGGTCCGAGCGCATTTCCGGTGGCAGGTCATGGGCGAAGGCGACGAGCGAATAGGTATGGTCGGGGCCTTGGGCAGTATAGACCGCGCGACCAACGCCCTTGGCATCAATGTCAAACACTGGGCGCGCGAAGCTCCAGTTTTCCTGTGCCATGCGTCGGGTCAATTGACGCATGAAGCTGAGCCGGCATTGATGCATAGACCCCAGACGTGACAGGCGCATGGCGGTCAAGGCGGGGCGCAGGGCGGTGGTTTCGCTCATTTTTCCTACTCCTTGGGGCCGAAGTTTTCGGCGAAAAAGCGGTGCCAGTTGCCGCCCATGATTCCGGCGATTTCGTAACTGTCCATGCCGGTATTGCGCAGGCCGTCCTCGATATTGCCGAAGTGGCGATTGTCCTGGAACCAGTTGGGCATTGGTGGGAAGCCCGGGGCCGATGCCGAGCCTTCGCCATAGTCGATTTCTTTGGTCCAGCGACCGACGCGCATCCATTCGACGATGCTGTCGGGTTGATCCTGGCAGAGGTCGGTGCCGATGCCGAGATGCTCGGCGCCGAACTTTTCAGCGGTGCGCGCGATCATCTCGCAGAAGCTTTCGAGGGTGCAGTCGGTCTTGCCCTTGAGGTGGTGGGGGTAGAGCGAAAAGCCGAACATGCCGCCATTCGAGGTCACGGCACGGATGACCTCGTTGCGCTTGTTGCGCAGGGCCGGTTGCCATTCATGCGGGTTGGCATGGGTGATGGCGATGGGTCGTTCGGAGTGATCGGCGGCGTCGATAGTCGAGCGGTCACCGGAATGGGACATGTCGACAACAAGGCCAACGCGGTTCATTTCACGGATGACCTGTTTGCCCATGCGGGTCAGACCGGCGTCGTAATCTTCGTAACAGCCGGTCGCGAGGAGCGACTGGTTGTTATAGGTGAGCTGCATGAACCGCGCGCCGAGGGTGTGGAGGATTTCGACAAGGCCGATATCGTCCTCGATGGGCGAAGGGTTCTGGAAACCGAAGAAAATCGCGGTGCGCCCGGTTTCGCGGGCGGTGTCGATATCGGCGGCGGTCAGGCCCTTCATGATCAGGTCGGGGTATTGTTCGAACCAGCGGTTCCACTGCTCGAAGTTCAGCACCGTTTCGCGGAAATTCTCGTGATAGGCGATTGTGACATGGACCGCGTCCACGCCCCCCTCGCGCATCTGGCGAAAGATCTTTTCCGACCAGTTGGCGTATTGCAGCCCGTCTATTCTGGGTGCGGGACGCATCAGACCGGGCTCCCGGCGCTGATATAGGCGGTTTTGACCGTGGTGTAGAACTCGGCTGCGTTCTTGCCTTGCTCGCGCGGGCCATAAGAGCTGTCACCGCGCCCGCCGAAGGGCACGTGATAATCGGTGCCGGCGGTGGGAAGGTTGACGGTGACAACGCCGGTCCGGGCGTTGCGGCGGAAATGGGTGGCGCGGGCAAGGCTCTGGGTGACGATGCCCGAGGTCAGCCCGAAATTGGTGTCGTTGACGACGCTTAAGGCCTCGTCATAGCTGCCCACCTTGATCACGCTGGTCAGGGGCGCGAACATTTCCTCGCGGTTGATGCGCATGTCATTGGTGGTGTTCAGGAAGACACCGGGTGACATGTAGAAGCCTTCGGTTTCCATGGTCAGACGTTCGCCGCCGCAGGCCAGTTCAGCGCCTTCGGAGCGACCCAGATCGACATAGGCAAGGTTTTCGTCAAGCTGTTGCTGGCTGACAACCGGGCCCATCTGGGTGCCCTCGGCCAGGGCGTGGCCGACCTTCATCGCCTTGGCGCCTGCGACCAGTTTCTCGGCAAAGGCATCATGGATGGCCTCGTGCACGACAAGGCGCGAAGAGGCGGTGCATTTCTGCCCGGTCCCGCCAAAAGCGCCGCCAAGGGCAAGGGTGACGGCAAGATCGAGATCGGCGTCGTCCATCACGGCGAGGGCGTTTTTCGACCCCATTTCCATCTGCACCTTGGTCAGGTTCTGGATCGCGGCGGCGGCGATGCCTTTGCCGACGGGAACCGAGCCGGTGAAGGAGATGGCGTTCACTTTCGGGCTTTCGACCAGGCGCTGGCCGATAGCGCGGCCCGAGCCCATGACGAGGCTGAACAGGCCCTTGGGAATGTCTTGGCGCGAGATGATCTCGGTCAGGGCAACGGCCGAGGCGGGGGTGATGTTGGCGGGTTTCCACACCACCGCGTTGCCATAGCAAAGCGCCGGGGCGATTTTCCACGAGGCGGTGGCGGTGGGAAAGTTCCACGGGCTGATCACGGCAACAACGCCCACTGCTTCGCGGCGCACGTCGATTTCAACGCCGTCACGGACGCTGTCGGCGTTTTCGCCCAGTTGGCGCAGGCATTCGGCGGCGTAGTAGGTAAAGAACTGACCGGCGCGATAAACCTCGCCCTTGCCTTCGGCAAAGGGTTTGCCCTCTTCGCGGGCCAGAAGGGTGCCAAGTTCCTCGGCCCGGGCCATCAGCTCGTTGCCGATGTTCATCAGCACCGCCTGCTTGCGCTCCATCCCGTAGGCGGCCCATTCGCGCTGGGCCTGATGGGCCTGGTCAAGCGTCGCGTCGAGCTGATCGCTGCTCGCCTGGGCGAACATGCCGACAAGGTCGGAGAGGTCCGAAGGGTTACGATTTTCGATCTCGGAGTCACCCGAGACCCATTCACCAGCCACGAAGTTGAGTTTTGTGTCAGACATCATTCGATTCCATTTGGAAGTTTGGCGGCAGGATGGCTGGACAGGGCAATGTCAGTCAAACTAAAATGATTGAATGAAATTTCAAGAAAGTTGAAACTGTGGCGATCAAGATCGAAATGCTGCGCACCTTCGTAACCGTGGCCCAGAGCGGCAACCTGTCCGAGGCCGCCGCGCGTCTGGGGCGGACCCCGTCGGCGGTGTCGATGACGTTGAAACAGCTTGAGGAACACCTTGTCTGGCGGTTGTTTGAAAGTGACCGAAAAAACCGGCTGACCCGGTTGGGAGAGCAGGTGTTCGAACTGGCGCAGACCGAGCTGCGCCAGTTCGATTATACGCTTGCGGCCATCGAGACCTGCGCCCGCTCGCCCGAGGGGCTGATCCGGGTGGCGTCGATCCCTTCCGTGGCGGCAAGAGTGTTTCCCTTTGCCATCGGGGAGTTGACAAGTCGGCATCCGGGATTGAGCGTCGAGCTGCGCGATACCGATACCGAGCAGGTGATCGACGCGCTGATGCGCGGGCAGGCCGATATCGGCGTCGTGTCGGGGCAGCATACGCTGAACGGTATCCGGCAGGTCGGGCTGTTCCGGGATCGCTATGGCGTGATCTGTGCGCCGGATCACCGTCTTGCCCGGCAGGAGCCAGAGCCGACGATTGATCAGGTCGCCGGGGCGGGGTTCATCCGCAACAACCTGATCAACTCGATCGGAGATGGGGCGTTCCAGCAGGCGATTGCCGGCTCAAAGGTGGTATTGCACAACACCACGTCGTTGTTGGCGATGGTGCGGACCGGGAAATGGGTGACGGTGTTGCCGCAGTCGGTGGTGCAGGCCGAACGCGAGGACCTGGTGTTTCGCCCGGTGGCGGGGGTGCAGGAGAGGAGGCATGTCAGCCTGTTGCTGCGCGAGGGCACGGCCTTTCCGAAATTCGCAGGGGAGCTTTGGGATATCCTGCTGGGGTTCGACTGGGCCGGGACGTAAGGCGTGGTGCGTGAAATCACGCACCCTACGGGGGTTGCCCCCTTCGAATGTTGCGCCTAGGGGTAGGCCATGAAGATACTTTTCCTTGGCGATGTGATGGGCCGGGCCGGACGGCGGGCCATCGTGGAAAACCTGCCGCGTCTGCGCGAAGAGTGGCGGTTGGATTTCGTTGTGGTCAATGGCGAGAATGCCAGCAACGGCATGGGGCTCAGCGCCGAGCATGCCAAGCTGATCCTGGAGGCAGGCGCCGATTGCATCACGCTGGGCGATCATGCGTTTGACCAGAAGGATATGCTGCAGTTCATCGAACGCGAGCCGCGTATCCTGCGCCCCGTCAACTATGCCAAGACCGCACCGGGCAAGGGTGCACGGGTGTTCGAGGCGACGCGCGGACGCAAGGTGCTGGTGGCGCAGGTGTTGGGGCAAGTGTTCATGAAACGCGCCTTTGATGACCCTTGGGGCGCCATCGAGGGTGTTTTGAAATCGCACCCACTGGGCGGCATGGTGCAGGCGTCGATTGTTGATATGCATTGCGAGGCCACCAGCGAAAAGATGGCGATGGGCCATTGGTGCGACGGCAAGGCGAGCCTTGTTGTGGGCACCCATACCCATGTGCCCACAGGAGATACACAGATCCTGCCCGGGGGCACGGCGTTTCAGAGCGATGCGGGGATGTGCGGCGATTACCTGAGCGTGATCGGGATGGAGCGGGCCGAGCCGATGCGGCGTTTCGTGACCGGGATGAGCAAAACCCGGTTTGTCCCGGCCAAGGACGAGGCCACCCTTTCGGGCGTTTATGTCGAGACCGATGACAGGACCGGCAAGGCGACGCGGATCGAGATGGTGCGCCAGGGCGGGCGGCTGGAACAGGCCGGGCCTTGAGCGCGCGGCTGAAGGAACGGATCTGGCTGACCGCGATACTGTGCCTGTTCGGCGCGGGTTGGGGGATCACGCAGCCGTTGTCCAAGATCGTGGTGAGCCAGGGATACCGCCATTTCGGGCTGATCTTCTGGCAGATGGTGATCATCGCGGTGATCCTGGGCGTTGTGCTGGCAATCCGGCGACGGGGGCTGCCATTGGGGCGCAGGCAGGTTTTTTTTTATGTGCTGATCGCGCTGACCGGTACCTTGTTGCCGAATACGGCAAGTTATGAGGCGGTGCGGCACCTGCCGTCCGGTGTCATGTCGGTGTCGATTGCTGCGGTGCCGATGTTTGCCTTTCCCATTGCGCTGATGCTGGGGCTGGACCGGATGTCGATGCTGCGGGTTCTGGGCCTCATGTGCGGTATCGGCGGTGTGGCGTTGCTGGCAGGACCAACGGGGTTGCCCGATCCGGGGATGCTGGCATGGCTGCCGGTGGCGCTGATTGCGCCGCTTCTCTACGGGATCGAGGGCAATGTGGTGGCCAAATGGGGAACCGGCGGGGCCGGGCCGACACAACTTTTGTGCGGGGCGTCGATCGTGGGGGCGTTGATGGCCCTGCCACTGGCGGTCATGACCGGCACGTGGATCGACCCGCGCCCGCCTTGGGGCGCACCCGATTATGCCTTCATGGCCAGCTCGCTGATCCATGCCTTTGTCTATGTCGGGTATGTCTGGCTGGTCGGGCGCGCCGGGCCGGTTTTTGCGGGCCAGGTTGCCTATCTTGTGACCGGATTCGGTGTGGTCTGGGCCATGCTGATCCTGGGGGAACGCTATTCCGGGTATTTCTGGGCTGCGCTTGGATTGATGCTGATCGGGTTGTTCCTGGTGCAACCGCGCGATAACGCGGGGCTTGCGGATGCGGGCCAGCCGGGTGAGGATAAGGCAGCTGACAACATGGACCCCACGCAATGATGGCAGCCCTCGAGATTGGACAGACCGGACAGGCGATGATCACTATAGCCGTGGTGCTGGCGATGTTTGTTTTGTTCCTGCGCGAGACCTATCCCACCGAGGTGGTGGCGATGACCGGTGCGGCGGTTCTGTTGGCACTGGGGGTCTTGCCTTACGATCAGGCATTGACCGTGTTGTCGAATCCAGCACCGTGGACGATCGCAGCGATGTTCATCGTGATGGGCGCGCTGGTGCGGACCGGGGCGCTGGACGCGTTCACCAAGTTCGCCGATGCACAGGCGCGAACCAACCCGAAACTGGCGATTGGGCTCTTGCTGGCTTTTGTGATCCTGGCCAGCGCGGTGGTGTCGAATACACCGGTTGTGGTGGTGATGATCCCGGTATTCGTGCAACTGGCGCGGACCATGGGGTTGAAAGCGTCCAAGTTGCTGATTCCGTTGAGCTATGCCGCGATCCTGGGCGGGACGCTGACCCTGATCGGAACGTCGACGAACCTGCTTGTCGATGGTGTGGCGCGCGCGCAGGGGATGAAGGCGTTTTCGATTTTCGAGGTCACGCCGCTGGGCATCATCCTTGTGATCTGGGGGATGATCTATTTGCGTTTTGTCGGGCCGATGCTGTTGCCGGATCGCGATAGCATGGCGCAGCTTTTGTCTGATCGGTCGAAGATGAAGTTTTTTACTGAGGCCGTGATCCCACCGGAAAGCGAGCTGATAGGGCGGGAAGTCACTGGCGTGCAGATGTTCAAACGGGCCGGTGTCCGATTGATTGACGTGTTGCGCGGCGATGCCTCGCTGCGGCGCGACTTGGCCGGGGTGACGTTGCAGGCTGGGGACCGTGTGGTCTTGCGCACGCAAATGGCCGAGCTGCTGAGCCTGCAACAGGACAAGAGCTTGAAACCCGTGGAACAGGTCAGCGCGGTTGAAACCACGACGGTTGAAGTGCTGATTACGCCGGGGTGCAAGATGATCGGGCGGTCGCTGGGTTCGATGCGGTTGCGGCGGCGGTACGGGGTTTATCCGCTGGCGGTGCATCGCAAGAACCAGAATATCGGGCGGCAGTTGGATGACCTCGTGGTACGGGTCGGGGATACGCTGTTGCTGGAAGGATCTCCGGCGGACATTCAGCGCCTGTCAATTGACATGGACATGGTGGATGTCAGCCAACCGACGGCGCGGGCGTTTCGGCGGCAACATGCACCGATTGCGATTATTGCGTTGATCGCGTTGGTGGCGCTGGCGGGGTTCGGCGTGGCGCCGATTTTCATGCTGGCGATACTGGCCGTGGTCGCGGTGCTAATCACCCGCTGCATTGACGCGGACGAGGCGTTTTCCTTTGTTGACGGACGATTGCTGGCGCTGATCTTTTCGATGCTTGCGATCGGGGCGGCGCTCGAAGCGTCTGGTGCCGTGAAGCTGATCGTAGAGGCGGTGGCGCCGTTTTTGGCGCTGTTGCCGGGGGCGCTGATTGTCTGGGCGATTTACTTGCTGACCTCTGTGTTGACCGAGATGGTGAGCAACAATGCGGTGGCCGTGGTGGTCACGCCGATTGCCATTGGTCTGGCGGATGCGATGGGGATTGATGCAAGGCCGCTGGTGGTGGCGGTGATGGTGGCGGCAAGCGCCAGCTTTGCCACGCCGATTGGCTATCAGACCAACATGCTGGTCTATGGCCCAGGTGGCTACAAGTTCACCGACTTCATGCGGGTCGGTGTTCCGCTGAACCTGTCGATTGGGCTACTGGCGAGTGTGCTGATTCCGTTTTTCTGGCCTCTTTGAGCGGCTGCTCGTCCGGTTCTGGAGCGCTGGTTTTGCGGAAGGCGTCGTGTAGTCGCTGAAGTGTACGACCGGCCTTCTGCATCGGAGAGGCCGCGCTTTGCAGGTTCCAGTCAATCGGGTTGACCGTGCGGGCGATGCCGGTGAAGCCGGGGGCCGAGACAATACCGTTCGCCTGCAATCGTGCAAAAAGCTGCCCCGCGATTTCCGGCTTTACCTTCAAAGCCTTGGCCAAGCGGGCAGGCGAGCAGGATCCGTGCACACGGGTATATTGCAGCGCCCAGGGATATTGCGCTGAAGCCGCGGGTGACAGCGGACCCACCGCGCTGGAAGAAGCGACGGATGGCACCAAGGGGGCGAGCCCCAGTGCGGTGAGACGGGTATTGAATTGGCGTCTGTTCATGGGGTTGAGTTGGGAATGCGCAGGGACGGTTTCATGGGGAAAATGCGCGGGAAATTCCCTGAGGGTGGTTGTTTGAAGGCGGGGAGGGTGATTTTGTCGGGGTGGGAAGGTGGGCAGATTGCCCACCCTACGGGGAGGGAAACATGCCGAAACTGAGATCATCGATCGTGACGGAGGGAAAGACGGCGGCGGCGGCGCGGTCGTTGTGGCTGGCGGGTGGCGTCAAGAAAGAGGATTTCGGCAAGCCGGTGATCGCAGTGGCCAATTCGTTCACCGAGTTCGTGCCAGGCCACGTCCATCTGGCCGAAGTGGGGCGGTTGGTGTGCGAAGAGATTTGGGCGGCGGGGGGCATTCCGCGGGAATTCAGCACCATCGCCGTGGATGATGGGATCGCCATGGGGCATGACGGGATGCTGTATTCGCTTCCCAGCCGCGAGTTGATCGCCGACAGCATCGAATATATGGCCAATGCCCATTGCGTTGATGCGATGATCTGTATCTCGAATTGCGACAAGATCACGCCGGGAATGTTGATGGCGGGGCTGCGCCTGAATATTCCGGTGATATTCGTGTCCGGCGGGCCGATGGAGGCCGGGCGGCTGCCGGGGCAGAAAGAAGTCACACGGGTTGATCCGATCCAGGCCTATGTGGCGGCCTTTGATCCTGAGCAGGGCAATGCGGCACAGGCGATCGAGGATCACGCCTGCCCGACCTGCGGGTCGTGCTCGGGGATGTTCACGGCCAATTCGATGAACTGCCTGGCCGAGGCGATTGGTTTGGCATTGCCCGGGAATGGGTCGATGCTGGCGACGCATGCGGACAGGAAGGATTTGTTTCAGAAAGCGGCGCGACGGGTCGTCGCGTTGGCAGAGGCGTTTTATCAAGACGACAACGAGGCGATCTTGCCGCGCGCAATCGCTGGCAAGGCGGCGTTTGAAAATGCGATGAAGGTTGATATCGCCATGGGTGGGTCGACCAACACGATCCTGCACATGCTGGCGATGGCAGCGGAAGCAGGCGTGGATTTCTCCATGGCGGATATCGACCGGTTGAGCCGTGAAGTGCCGTATCTGTGCAAGGTGTCGCCCGCGACGCAGGACTATTACATGGAGGACGTGCACCGCGCCGGTGGCATCATGGGGCTGATGGGCGAATTGCAGCGGGCCGGGGTGCTGGATGATAGCGCGATGACCGTGTCGGGGCAGTCGATGGCCGAGCAATTGGCCAAGTGGGACATCCTGCAAAGCGGGGATGAAGAGGTCAGCCATTTCTATCGCGCAGCGCCGGGCGGGCGCCGGACGATCCAAGCCTATAGCCAGGACATGCGCTGGCAAGAGATGGACCTGGACCGTGAAAACGGGTGTATTCGCCGTATCGAGAATGCCTATTCGCAAGAGGGCGGGCTGTCGGTGCTGCGCGGCAATATCGCGCCCGATGGATGCGTCGTGAAGACCGGGGCGGTGCCCAAGCAGATGTTGCGCTGGGAAGGGGTGGCGCGGGTGTTTGACGATCAGGATGCGGCGTTGGAGGCGATTGATGGCGGGCAGATTGAGCCGGGTTCGGCGGTGGTGATCCGCTATGAAGGGCCCAGGGGTGGGCCGGGCATGCAGGAGATGCTGAAGCCAACCATGAGCCTGAAGGCGACACGCGTGGATGACAGTTGTGCGCTGATCACAGATGGGCGGTTTTCCGGCGCGACGGCGGGGTTGTCGATTGGTCATGTGTCGCCCGAGGCGGCGGCGGGTGGGGCGATTGGGCTGATCCGCGAGGGGGACCGGATTGCTATTGATATTCCTGCAAGGCAAATCGAATTGCTGGTGTCCGACGCGGAACTGGACGAGCGGCGGGCCGAGATGGAGGCTAGCGACAAGCCGTGGCGGGCGGTTGGACGCAATCGTGAGGTAAGCGCGGCATTGCGGGTTTACGCAGCCTTTGCCGAAAGCGCTGACAAGGGCGGTTTCCGGCGTGTGCCATGAGTGACCGAAGCATTTGTCACGATTTGATGAGAGGTGTTGAAAAAGCCAGAGCCACGCGCACTTAATGGGGGCACAGCGTGAAAGGGACACTTCATGAGCTATGAAAAGACCGAAGACGCAATTGCCCGCCTGACACCGGAGCAGTTTCGCGTCACCCAGCAGAGCGGGACCGAACGGCCCTGGTCGGGCGAGTTGACCACGAACAAGGCGGTGGGTCTTTACGTGGATATCGTGTCGGGTGAGCCGCTGTTCGTGTCGGGAGACAAATATGAGAGCGGATGCGGCTGGCCGAGTTTCACCAAGCCGGTGGAAGCTGCGCATGTTACCGAGCATCGTGACCTGACCCACGGGATGGTGCGGGTCGAGGTGCGCTCGAAACATGGGGACAGCCATCTGGGGCACGTGTTCCCGGATGGGCCACCCGAGCATGGCGGTCTGCGCTATTGCATCAATTCGGCCTCGTTGCGGTTCATTCCGAAGGACGAAATGGAGGCCGAAGGGTACGGGGCCTATCTGGATCAGGTGGAGGATGTGGCATGAGCGAACGCGCAGTTCTGGCCGGTGGCTGTTTCTGGGGTATGCAGGATTTGATCCGCAAGCTGCCCGGTGTTGAGAGCACGCGGGTGGGATATACCGGCGGCGATGTGCCCAACGCGACCTATCGAAACCACGGCACCCATGCCGAGGGGATCGAAATAGTTTTTGACCCGGCACGGATCAGCTATCGCGACCTGCTGGAGTTCTTTTTCCAGATCCACGACCCGACCACGCCGAACCGTCAGGGCAATGACCGGGGCATGTCGTACCGGTCGGCCATCTATTATGCGGACGAGACGCAAATGGCGTTGGCCGAGGACACGATTGCAGATGTTGAGGCGTCTGGCCTGTGGCCGGGTAAGGTTGTCACCGAAGTTGAGCCGGTGGGTGACTTCTGGGAGGCGGAGCCGGAGCATCAGGATTACCTGGAACGGGTTCCCAACGGTTATACCTGCCACTTCCCGCGGGCAGGGTGGGTTTTGCCGAAACGGGCGGCCGGGGAATAGGACCTAGCCGCGTTCCGTGATTACCGCATCCATGGCCGCTTGAACGTCCTCGGGGCGGGTACGATGATTGGTGATTGCGGCGCGCAGGCAGGTGACCTTGTGTCCGTTGATCTGGGCCCAGGTGGTTGAGAACACCGCCTGACCCGAGTTTTGAAGATCCTGGGCGATGCGCATGTTCAAATTGCTTTGCGTTTCGGGGTCGAGGGATGCATCGGCCGTGAAAACGCAGAGGTTCGACACCACCGGGGCCGCCAGTTGCATGTTCTGTGTCTCGCTGACCAACGCGCCCATTTGCGCGGCGGCGTGGCAGTTGGCGGTGATGGCTTTGCCCAGCTTTTCGGCGCCGTGAGCCTTGATCGCGCTCCAGACTTTCAGGGCTCGGGGGCCACGTGACAGATCGATGCCATAGTCGCAAAACCACGGATCGCCGCCGGCAAGGCCAGTGTCCATAGCTTCGAGATAGGAGGGACGGGCCGCAAAGGCGGCGCGGTGTTCGTTCTCGTTACGGATCAGAACAAGACCGCATTCGTAGGGAACATACATCCACTTGTGGAAGTCGCAGGCCATGCTGTCGGCGCGACCGATCCCTTCGCTGAGCGCGCGCCATGGGGCATCCGCCAGTCGTGTCCAGGCACCGAAAGCGCCATCGACGTGCAGCCAGAGGTTTTCCTCTGCCGCGACGTCGGCCAGCGCGTTCAGATCGTCGAATTGGCCGAAGTCCACCGATCCGGCGGTGCCGAAGAGGGCGAAGGGAATGGCGCCGTCGGCGCGGTCTTGTGCGGCCCGTCGTTTCAGCGCGGCTATATCGACCTGCCCATCGATCTGGGGAATCCGGCGCAGGTTGTCTGAACCGATGCCAAGAAGCTCGATCGCTTTGCGGGCAGCATTGTGGATGCCCGCCCCGGCATAGGCGGTCAAGCGCTGGGCGCCCTGGCCGGTTGTGCGTACCTCGGGCCCCAGTGCACGCAACCGGGCCGCCGAGAGCGCGATAACCGTTGCCTGGGACGTGCCGGTGACCAGGACGCCCGAGGCGGTGTCGGGGAACCCCATCTGGCGGCGGGTCCAATCGATCACGGCGCGTTCAACGTAAACCATGCCGTGATCACGCCCGCCGCAATTCGAGTTCATCGTGGCGGCAACCATTTCGGCAAGCAGGCCCTCGGCCATACCTGTGCCATGGACCCAGCCGAAGAAGCGGGGATGAGTGTTGCCGGTGTTGTAGGGCATCACAGTCTCGCGCAGGGCGGTTGTCAGATCGTCCGAGGCGGCACCCTTGTCGGGCAGCACGTAGCTGTGCCGGATATCCTGCGGGACCGGTTGCCAAGGCAGGTTGCGGGCCTGTTCCAGCCGGTCGAGGCAGGCCTCGAGCAGGTCATGGGCTTTGGCGCGGAACTCGCCCCAATCCTCGGGGTCGAGGCTGGTGTTGGACATTTCGGTGGCCTTGGGGGACATGCGCAATCCTTCCGTGGGGTGAGCGTAAGCGGAGCGTCAACGGCTGCACATTAGGTGGCTTGGATAGGCAAGGCTACCGTTCGCGGCAAGACAGGATGGAAAAGATGTCGGTTTCGGAGGGCGCGCCGGATCACACCGGTTCCGAGGTGAGCCAGACCCCGCCTTCGGGGCGCAGTGTCAGGATCATGACCGGTTTCGGTGTGCGCCCGGGCACAAGGTGGAAACGTCGGCGCGACAATAGGGTGGCGAGGATAATCACCGCCTCCTGAATGGCAAAGCTGGCGCCGATACAGATGCGTGGTCCGTCTCCAAAGGGCAGGTAGGCAAAGCGTTGCACCGATTTGCGGTCGGCAAAGCGGTCTGGGCGGAAGGCATCGGGGCCATCCCAGAGCACACGGTTGCGGTGCAGCGCATAGATCGGGATCATTACCGTGTCGCCGGGCAGAACCTCGCGCCCGCACAGCTCATCGTGTTCCTGTGCGGTGCGCGAGATGATTCCGGCAGGGGGGTAAAGGCGCAGGGCCTCGTCCACGATCATGCGGATGAAGGGGAGGTTGTCGAGGTCATCAGCGGTGGCGATGCGGCCATCGAGGGCGGATTGAGCTTCGGTTCGGGCGCGGGCCTGCACGTCCTGATCAAAGGCACAGAGGTAGAGTGCCCATGACAGGGTGAGGGCGGTGGTTTCGTGACCGGCAACGATGAAGGTCAGCAGGTTGTCGCGCAGTTCGGCGGTGTTCATCTTGCGCTTGGTTTCCGGGTCTTCGCCCTCGAGTAACAGGTCGAGCAGATCGGGTATGTCGCGCGGCCCCTTGGCAGCCCGAGCTTCGACCGCACCGTCTGCCAGCGCCTTCATGTCATTCACCGCGCGCCCGGTGAAGATACGGCCCGGGCGGGGCACCCAATCGGGGAACCCCAGCACGTCAAACAGCGACAGGCGTGCGGCGGCGTCGATATAGCTGTCGATGGCGCGGTGGACCTCTTCGGGCTCGAACCTTGAGCCTTCGGAAAAGGTGACGTTGCCGATCACCTCGAAAGTGGCGCGAACCATCTCGACATACATGTCGACGGCGCGGGGGCCTGCAGCCGTGATCCGATTGAGGCTGGTTTCTGCCGCTGCGGACATCACCGGGGCAAGGTTGGTGACGTTGCGATGGGAAAAGGCCGGAGCGGCGGCGCGGCGTTGCCAGCGCCAATGCGCCCCTTCGGCGATAAAGAGCGAGTCACCGATCGCCGGTTTCAGAAGGTTCTTGGTAACCAGAGATTTCGGGTAATTGTCGAGGTTTTCCAGAAGCATCCGGCGAATAGCATCGGGGTCCATCACCATGTGCCAGCGTTTGGCGGTGCGTCCCGAGACCATCGGTTGGCGGGTGGCAATCTCGGGCAGGATTTCCAGAAGGTTGCGCCGCGCGGCATTGAGGCTGGCAAGAATGCCCATTGGCTGGGTGACCAGCGGCACATGTACCGGAAGATCGGCAGAACTCATATCGCCCTCCACGACAGTTACATGATGATATAGGCGGCGGGGTGCGTGTTTCAAACGCCTGTTCTTGTGATTGCACGCATGGCCTGCCTGCGTTATCGAGGAGCTTGCAACCAAGGGGGATGCCATGTTTCGCGCCATTTTTCGCAATGCAACGCTTTTACTGGGGCTGAGTTTTCTGGTCGCCTGTACCAACGCAAATGACTTGGATAAACCCCCCGTCGCGTTGGGCAATTTCGCGCTGGGCCACAATGTCGTGGTGGCCCCGAACATGGTCAAGGGGCCACTGTCACGCGACGCCGACAAGGACAAGTTCATCGCTGCGATGACGGATGCGATGGATGAACGGTTTGGCCGTTACGAGGGCGACAAGTTCTACCATTTTGGTATCAGCCTTGAAGGTTATGTCCTGGCGCAGCCCGGTATCCCGCTATTAGTCAGCCCGAAATCGATCCTGATCGTGAACGTCACTGTGTGGGATGACGCGGCTGGCAAGAAGCTGACTGAAAAGCCCGAACAGATCACCGTGATAGAGAGCTTTGGCGGTCATACGATCCTTGGTTCAGGCTATACCCAGACAGAAGAAGAGCAGATGCAGGGCCTGGCGCGCAACGTGGCCAAGGAAATTCAGAACTACCTGCGCAGACAAGATCGCGCCGAGGGCTGGTTCAAGGACAAGAAGGATGATGTGGCCAAGGTTGAGGAAGAGGTCGTGTCGGACGAAGAGAAAATCGAAGAAGCAACTGAGGAGTAAGCCGGGTTTTGTCGGCTTGCCAAGCGCGCGGAAGGGCGAACGCTTCTGCGCGACCCGATTTTACGCCAGCCAAGTGCATCCGGGCCTTGATTTCCTGACCATAACCAAATAAACGGCGCGCGGAGTGAAACTTGGCCCGCCGTGCAAATCCGGGGGCCACAAGCAAAGGGCGCCGGACGATGGCAAAGGAAAAGTTTGAACGCACGAAACCGCACGTGAACATCGGGACTGTTGGTCACGTTGACCACGGCAAGACGACGTTGACGGCGGCGATCACCAAGTATTTCGGTGACTTCAAGGCCTACGACCAGATCGACGGTGCCCCCGAAGAGAAGGCGCGCGGCATCACCATCTCGACCGCGCACGTCGAGTATGAAACCGAGAACCGCCACTACGCCCACGTCGACTGCCCCGGCCACGCTGACTATGTGAAGAACATGATCACCGGTGCGGCGCAGATGGACGGCGCGATCCTGGTATGCTCGGCGGCCGATGGCCCCATGCCCCAGACCCGCGAGCACATCCTGCTGGGTCGCCAGGTTGGTATCCCCGCGTTCACCGTTTACATGAACAAGGTTGACCAGGTTGACGACGAAGAGCTTCTGGAGCTCGTCGAGATGGAAATCCGCGAGTTGCTGTCGAGCTACGAGTACCCGGGCGACGATATCCCGATCGTGGCCGGTTCGGCCCTGGCCGCGCTGGAAGGTCGTGATCCGGAAATCGGTGAGAACTCGATCCGCAAGCTGATGGAAGAGGTTGACGCCTACATCCCGACGCCCGAGCGCGCGATTGACCAGCCGTTCCTGATGCCGATCGAAGACGTGTTCTCGATCTCGGGTCGTGGTACCGTTGTGACCGGCCGTGTCGAGCGTGGCGTGATCAACGTGGGCGACGAGATCGAAATCGTCGGCATCCGCGACACCACCAAGACCACCTGCACCGGTGTTGAAATGTTCCGCAAGCTGCTGGATCGCGGTGAAGCCGGCGACAACATCGGCGCCCTGCTGCGCGGTGTTGACCGTGAAGGTGTCGAGCGTGGCCAGGTTCTGTGTAAGCCGGGCTCGGTGACACCGCACACCAAGTTCACGGCCGAGGCCTATATCCTGACCAAGGAAGAGGGTGGCCGTCACACGCCGTTCTTTGCCAACTATCGTCCGCAGTTCTACTTCCGGACCACGGACGTGACCGGCACGGTTGAACTGGCCGAAGGCACCGAGATGGTGATGCCGGGCGACAACGTGTCGTTCACGGTTGAGTTGATCGCGCCGATCGCCATGGAAGACGGTCTGCGCTTCGCCATCCGTGAAGGCGGCCGCACCGTCGGTGCCGGCGTCGTCGCAAAAATCATCGAGTAATTCGGATCACATCCGGATGAAGAGGCCGCCCTTTGGGGCGGCCTTTTTCGTTTCGGATGGGCTGTTGAGATTTGTTGAAGTGTTTGCAATTCAAACGGATTGATGCCTTCTTGGGCAAGCCGTCGATGAAGCGGCTGGATGTGAAACGGAGCTGTGGAAGGTGTTTAGGGTTATCGGTTTCTTGGGTCTTACGGTGGGCGTTTGCCTGCATCCGACCGGCACTGTGGCCAAGGCCAGTCTGAACAGTTCCGAGAAAACCCATGCCCGGGTCTGCCTTGATTACGATGCCCCGAACGAGGATATGATCGGGATATGCCAGAAGGCGCTTGACGAGGGCGGTTATAGCAGGCGGCAGCATATCGGCATTCTGGACAATCTGGGCGATGCATATCGCAATCTTGAACAGTGGCAGAAAGCCAGAGCCGCCTATGGCGAGATTTTACAACTCGATCCCAGCGAGCACCGGGGGCTGAACGGGTTGGCCTGGGTGGCCTATGACCAGGGGGATTACGTCAAGGCGATGCAACTGTTCCAGGTGTCGCTTGATGCCGGGCCATCGGGGGATGGGTGGGCCGGTTATGCCGCCGCCGGGTATTGGGGTGAGTTGCTGGCAGCGGACGAGGCGCTGAGACTGGTCGACGTTGCCCTGTCGATCCAGGGCGAGGACCGCTGGAACCTGCGTACCAAGGGTTGGATCCTGTATGAAGAGCGACGTTTCGAAGAGGCGATCAAGCCGTTTGAGCGGGCGTTGGAACTGAACGCATCTGACGCCAATGCGCGCAAAGGGTTGGCCCAGGTGTTCTTCGAAATCGGTCGCAACGAAGAGGCGTTGGAGCACATCAACGCGGCGGCCGAGCTGCGTCCGGACAATGTCGAAATCCTGATTTGGCGCTCGAACATCGCGCGTGTGAACGGCAATGCGTTCCGGGCGCTGCGGGACGCCGAACTGGTGGTTGAGATCGCCCCGAAACGCTCTGACGGTGTTGTGCTCAAGGCGCGGGCCTTTTCGGAAATGGGTATGGATTTCCTGGCAATGACGACCCTGCTCGAGGCGGGTGAGGCGCATGGTGCGTCGAGCTTCTACCGCTATTGGACCGCGTATTTCTTATGGCGCAATGACCGGCTGGATGATGCACGCGCGATGATCATGCGCAATGTCGAAGGGGACGACGCCGACGGGTATGACCATAAGCTTCTGGCGCGGATTGCTCTTGAACAGGACGATCTTGCCACGGCGGAGAAAGCTGTTTCCGCGGGCTTGGAGATTGCGCCCTGGATGAACGGGCTGATGTTTCTAGAGGTGAGAATCAAGGTTTTGCACGGGAAGTTCGACGAGGCCGAGGTGCTGTTCGACAAGGCGATCGAAACGGGTCTTCCCAAGGGTTATGTCGGTGATTTTGCCAAGCTTCTGATCGAGAATGATCAGACCGCCCGTGCGCTTGCCCTGCGTGCAAGGCATGAGTGAGTGAGGGTGAGGCCCATGTTTCCGGTGTGAAGACGGGTCGAGGCCCCGCCTAGGCAGCGACGGTCCCGCTGGTGCCGCAACATGAACTGCAAGCTGCCACGCATGTATCGTCAGGGGACGAAGAAAACGCCTTGCGCACCGTTTACGGGTGTGCGCCGCCCTGACCGGGTATTGTTGCAGGTATGATCCGGAAATACTGTCATTCCGGCTTGCAATCAGGTTGGTGCGGTATTAAATCCTGCCTCGGCCTTAGGGGTATAGCTCAGCTGGTAGAGCGACGGTCTCCAAAACCGTAGGTCGCGGGTTCGAACCCTGCTGCCCCTGCCAAATACTCGGAAAAGCACCGGAAAATTAGCACAGAACGGCATCCTGCCTTTCGGGTTTTGGGCTGTTTATCCCGCATCTCGCCCATGTTGTGCTGAATTTCCCTCACTGTGCGCCCATGCTGCCCGCATATGCCAAACGAACAGGCCGCCATTTCTCCAACTATGCGTTCGGGTTTGATCCGGAAAGTTCTCCGGGTAACCGATCCTGACTGTGCAAGAGGCGCTCCCCGGACGGATGATCTGCGTACCGATGGCTATCGGGGGACCGTGTCGGGGAGAGCATAAGCCAGGCCAGTTGCGACAAAAACATGACGCTTTCCTGGTGTCCGCAACCTGCGGGAGGTGGTTAGGGTGACGTCATGCCGCTTTGCCGAACCAGGGAAGTCAGATGCAAAACAGACCATTATCCCACCTGCGTGTGCTTGATTTCGGACAGTATCTAGCGGGTCCTTTGGTTGGCATGATGCTTGCTGATCTGGGGGCCGAGGTGATCAGAATCGACCCGCCGGGAGGGCCAAGGTGGCTTGATCCGGCTTTCGATATGCTGTCACGTGGCAAGCGGGCGCTGACATTGGACCTGAAAACCCGGGCTGGACGGGAAACAGCGCTGGAGCTTGTGCGCCGCGCGGATGTGGTGATCGAAAACTTCCGACCGGGTGTGATGGAGCGTTTGGGTCTTGGGCCCAAGGACCTCCGCACGGCGCATCCCGGGATTATCTCGGTGTCCTTGCCGGGGTTTGCCTCGACCGACCCGGAATTCCCCGACCTTGCCGCGTGGGAGGCGGTGATTGCTTCGCGCACCGGGCAGTTCACCGACATGGGGCTGAACCGGCGTCTGATGGGGATCAACCCGTCCTTTACACCGCTTGGTCTGGCTTCGGCCTATGGGGCGACGTTCGGCGCGATGTCGGTCCTTTTTGCCCTGGCGGCCCGCGACCGCATGGGTGGTGAACATATCGAGGTGCCGCTGGCCTCGGCTCTGTTGGAAGGGTTGGTCTATAATTGCGAGCAAATTGAGAGATATCCGGAGCGCTACAAATCCCCGCGCGAGATCGAGCTGGAACGTCGGGCCGGTGAGGGCCTGCCCAATGATCTGAGCTTTGCCGAGCTTTCGGAATTCCTTGACCCGTTTTATCGCACCTACGAATGCGCGGACGGGCGCGGGTTCTACGTTGTGGCCTGTTCGATTGTGAACCACCCGCAGAGGGTTCTGGAGGTGCTGGGGCTTGGGCATCTTTTAGCTGAGCTGCCGGATTTCGATGTTTATTCTGACAGGTCGGCGTGGCCTGATGACTGGTCGTTGCGAAGCTATCCAGTGGGCGCGCGCGACCGGAAACGGGTGTCGGATGCAATGAAGGCAGCGTTCCTAACCCGTCCCGCCCATGAATGGGAGGCGCTGTTTGGTGTGGCGAAGGCGCCGGCCACGGCGCAGCGCAGCACGCGCGAATGGCTTGCCGACAAGGACGCACTGGCCTCGGGGTTGGTGATCCAGCTGGATGATCCGCGCTATGGGATTATGCGACAGATGGGCAACCTGGCCTGGCTTTGCGGTGATGTTGGCGCAATGGACAAGGTTGCAGGGCCCGAGCCGGATGAAATGCGAGTTGCGCTGGAGGCCGTCTTGGCCGAGCCGCCCCGTACGGTGTCCGGGACAAGCAAGCAAGGCGGTTGGCTGGACGGGCTTAGGGTGCTTGACCTGACCAACGTGATCGCAGGGCCGACCGTGGGCTCTACGCTTGCGCGTTTCGGTGCGACAGTCACGCTGGTTCAACCGGTTTTACCCTCGGTAGATCCCTGGAATGCTGTGGTTTTCGGACTGCATGCCCAGCGGGGCAAGGACAGCATCCTGCTGGATCTGCGTAATGAAGACGGGCGCGAGGTCTTTTGGCGACTGGTGGCCGAGGCTGATGTGATCACCATAAACGGCACGGATCAACAACGGGACGCGCTCGGGCTTACCGAAGATCGGTTGAATTCGATCAACCCGCGCCTGATTCTCGTACAGCTTGACGCGTTCGGCGGCCCAGTGCGCGGGCCCAAGTCAGATCACCTGGGGTATGACGATCTGGCCCAGGCGGCAACAGGGGTGATGACCCGCTTTGGCGGCGGGCCGGAGACACCTGAGGAACACGCCCATTTCGGAACGATTGACGTACTGACCGGCTATTGCGCCTGTGTGGCCCTGGGCGGAGCGCTGGAGCAATTGCGGGCGACGGGCGCGGGGGGCATCGCGCGGGCCTCGCTTGCGGCGGCGGGCGAGATGATTCAGGCGCAGTTCATGTACGATTTCGACGGGCGCGAACCGTTTGATGAACCTGCAGGACGTGAAGTGCGCGGTTGGGGACCTTTTTATCACTGCTATAAAGCGGCAGACGGCTGGATGTTCTTTGCCGCGCCGACTTTGAAGTACAAGGCCTTGGCGATGGTGGGCGCGCTTGCTGATCTGGCAGGTGTGGATGAGGCGGAACTGGTGGGAAAGCTCGCTGAACGTTTCGCAACCAGACCGGTGGATGATTGGGCGCAGGCTTATTCGGGCACGTCGGTGGGTATCGTGCGGTTGGGCTCGCTTCATGAAACCCGCGATCAGGCGTTGCAGCGGGAAAGCGCGGGCGAGATTGATATCAGCACGGCGACATTTCGTGTGGTTCGCCATGACCGTCACCCGATGGGGCGCTGGGTTGATCTTGTGGCACCAAATGCGGTGCGCCCGGCCACTGCAACCATTTCCATCCCGGAACCCGCACCGAAATACGGTGCTGATACTCGGGTGATCCTGACGCGGCTGGGCTTTTCCAAAGGTGAAATCCAGACCATGATAGACAAGGGCGCGGCAGGCGAGCGCTGGTCGGACAGATACCTACCGGAGTGAGAACATGACACAGGACGGCCCAGGCCCCGCGATCACCCCTCGGAGCCGCGCCCGGGCGCGCCATATTCTCGATCATTACTATATCGGTCCGGCCCGCGACGATGCGGTATTGGAGATATGGGGATACACATCCGAGATGAGTTATGTGCCGGGTGACCGGGTGGCTCTGCACGTTTCAACCACGGCATCGGAATGGGAAGTGGAGATCGGCCGCGACGGGTTGGTTTACCAGGAGGTTCATCGCAGAAGTGGCCTGCCGGGCCAGCATCATGAGACACCCGAAGATTGTTCGGTTAGTGGCTGCAACTGGCCCGTGGGGTACGAATTCACCATCCCCGAGGACTGGGCCCCTGGCGGATACCTGGTGACATTGCGGGCGCGGCGCGGCGAAGATGTGGTCGAGGAACACCACGTTTTCCTGCTACGCAGTGCCGCCGACATCACACCACCCTATGTTATGGTCTGCGCGACGGGGACCTGGCTCGCGTACAACTGCTGGGGCGGGTCGAACCATTACGAGGGGATCACCGGACCAGATGGCAATGCGTTTTCACCGGTTCTTTCCACCCAGCGTCCGTGGACGCGCGGCTTCTGCAAATTGCCAAAGGGTGCGCCCCGGGCCCTGAAAAAAGAGCCTCCGGTGCCGGGGGAAATGGTGCGTTACCCGTATATGGAATGGGCTTATGCCTATGGCTATTCCAAAAAATACGCTTCGGCCGGATGGGCCAGCTATGAGCGTCACTTCGCCCGCTGGGCCGAAGGCGAAGGTTATGAGTTCGATGTGATCGCACTGCACGATCTGCACACCGATCCGGACCTGCTGAAGCGTTATGCCTGCGCGGTTTTCGTCGGTCATGATGAATACTGGAGCGCCGAGATGCGCGACGCGGTAGATGGGTATGTTAAAGGCGGTGGCAAGGTCGCGCGATTTGCCGGAAATTTCCTGTGGCAAACGCGGATTGAAGACCAAGGGCGCAGACAGGTCTGTTACAAGTATATCGCCGACCAGGACCCGCTGATGGGCACCACAGATCAGCATCTTGTGTCCGGCGCTTGGGAAGTTGCGCCGGTCGACCGCCCCGGTGCTCTGACCTTTGGAGTCAACGCCTTGCGCGGGGTCTATGCGGGGCTTGGGAATTGCGTTGGCGGCGGTGCTGGCGGCTTTACGGTCTATCGCCCCGAGCATTGGGCCTTTGACGGTGCGAATGTCGGGTACGGAGACGTATTGGGCCGGGACGCGCGGATTTTTGGGTATGAGGTGGACGGGCTGGACTTCCGTTTCGAAGACGGTTTGCCGTATCCAACTTGTTCAGACGGGGCCGTGCCGGAGATCAACATACTGGCGATGGGCCTTGCCACAAATATCGAGGACAATCACGGAGTCTGGGGAGAGACACTTTACATCGGCTCGGCGGATGCGGCCTTCAAGGCGCAAGTGCTTCATGGCGAGGTGACGGAGGAGACGCTTGATGCCTGTCAGCGCGGAAACGGGATGATCATCTCGTGGACGCGCGATAAAGGCGAAGTGTTTACCGCGGCCACCTGTGAATGGGTGGCGGGGCTGATCCATGGCGACCCCCAGGTCGAGCAGATCACCCGCAACGTTCTTGATCGCTTTGGTGGCGGGTTCGACGGTGTGTCAGGCTCAAGTCAGTAAAGGCAACTCCGAACCAAAAGACTCAAGGCTATCGGCTCATTTGAAGCGTTTTGGACGGCGCGTCGAGATAGCGGGTTGCGGCCATATCCCAGTTCGAAAAACACGTTGAAAAGTAAGTTCTTAGATGGACGCCGATTGGCATTACGTCCTGAAAACCGAGAAAACTCTATTTTCGGCGCACCTATAGCGGGCGTTTTGTGATACAATGCCCGTGTTTTTTAAGTTTTTTGCGATTCCAGTTTTCAAATTAGAGATCATTTCAGGGGGCCACACTCATGGCGACAATCAACGGTACAAAAAACGACGACCTGCTTATCGGAACGGCAGGCGATGACGATATTAGTGGCGGCGATGGCGTTGACACCATCCAGGGGTTGACCGGAAACGACACGCTTGATGGCGGCAAAGACGGCGACGTGATTGATGGAAACGAAGGCGACGATTCGATCGATGGTGTCTTCGGCAATGACACGATCAGCGGTGGCGACGGTAATGATACGGTCGATGGCGGCAGCGGCAACGACGATATCGAGGGCAATGACGGTGCCGACGATCTTGACGGTGGCAGCGGTCACGACACGATCGACGGCGGTACCGGAAACGATACGATCGACGGTGGCAGCGGTGATGATGTTATCACTGCGGGGTCCGGAAACGATCTGATCGATGCGGCAAGCGGCCATGACACGGTTACTGGCGGCGAAGGTGATGATACCATTATCGGCGGCTCAGGACAGGATGTGGCGGCTTTTGCCGGCAGCATTGGCGATTTCACGATTTCACAATCGGGAACCGATCTGATCATCGATGACCAGAACACGGGCGACGGCGACGAAGGTACCGACACAGTCAATGACGAGGTCTTCTTCCTTCAGTTCGGTGACTACACGCTTGATCTGACGTCGCAGGCCAACAACGCGCCCGTCGTTCAGACCCCTCTTGCCACGACGGATGAGGACAACAGTTCGACCTTTACCATGACAGTGGTTGATTTTGACGGTGATGCCGTGACCACACCGACACTCTCGGTGACCAGTACCAATGCGGTGAACGCGACTGTGGCGAACTCAATTTCGATCGTCGGCGGCCCGGCTCCAGGAACGACCGGGCTTGGTTCGGCGACGGACTTCTCGGTCCAGTTTAACCCGGGTGATGGCTACCAATGGCTGGCAGCAGGTGAATCGGTTACGGAAACCGTGACCGTGACCAGCACGGACGAGCATGGTGCAACCTTCACCCAGACATTCGACGTGACGATCACGGGGGTCAACGATGATCCCGAAGCAAATGACGTGACCGCAACAGCTGGCGAAGACGGCCCGGGTGTGGTGATCAACGCCGATTATTCGGACGTCGATGCGTCCGATACCCACACCTTCTCGGTTGATGACACGGGAACGTTGGGTAGCGTGACCGAAAACGGCGACGGTACGTTCAGCTATGACCCGAATGGCCAGTTTGAATCGCTTGCCGACGGAGAAAGCGCGACCGACACGTTCAGCTATACCGTGGATGACGGCAATGGTGGGACAGATACGGCCACGGTGACGGTGACGGTAACCGGCGCCAACGATGATCCCGAAGCGAACGACGTAGCCGCAACAGCCAGCGAAGACGGGCCGGGTGTGGTGATCAATGCTGATTACTCGGATGTCGATGCATCGGATACACATACCATCTCGGTTGATGACACCGGCACGTTGGGCATCGTAACGAATAACGGCGACGGCACGTTCAGCTATGATCCAAACGGTCAGTTTGAATCGCTCGCTGTCGGAGAAACGGCAACCGACACGTTCAGCTATACCGTGGACGATGGCAATGGTGGGACAGATACAGCGACGGTGACGGTGACGATCACCGGCGCCAATGATGATCCGGTTGCTAACGATGTCGCGGCCACCGTCAGCGAAGACGGCCCGATTGCTTCCATCAGTGCCGATTTTTCCGATATCGACGCGTCGGACACACACACGTTCTCGGTCGATACCACAGGGACATCCGGACGAGTTTCCAACAATGGCGATGGGACCTTCAGCTATGATCCGGACGGCCAGTTTGACCATCTGGCCGATGGGGAAAGCGCGACGGACACTTTCACTTATACAGTGGATGACGGCAATGGCGGTACCTCAACGGCGACAGTAACGGTCACTGTGACAGGCCAAAACGATGCACCTCAGGCCGGCGCGGTCGCTGACATCTTCAACGAAGTGAACGGCCAAAACATTGTTATCGACTTGAATGATTACGTGACGGACCCGGATCTGACCGACAACTTGTTCTTCACCAACATCACCCAGTCGCGCGACGTGCTGCCGATCCCGTTTACCGTGATAGGCAACGGGCTGATTTCGATCAATCCCGACGACCTGACGTCCGGGGGATTTGGCTCGCCCGATGGAATTGGGCTGGGAACGGGCGAATCCGTCGTGACGGCGTTCACGTTCGGGGTTTCCGACGACAGCGGAGCCACCAACAACTCCGACACTGGCGTGCTGACGGTGACGATCAACGGGCTGAATGAGCCGACTCCGGCCGGTAACTCGGCGCCGACGGCGCATGTTGTAGACCTGACCGGGCTGGATGAAGCTGATGGGATTGTCAGCATCCCCTTCAGTGACCTGGCAACCGACCCGGATATTGGTGACGAACTGACCATCACCAGCATGACCTGGGTCGATCAGTATGGGATCACCCGCGATGTCGAGTTCACAGGGGCCGTCAACACTGGTGAAGGCGGAGACGTTATTATCGACCTGACCCAATTCTTCCTGGAAGAAGGTGATCTTGAGGTCATCTCCATCAGCTTCACGGTTGAAGACGCTGCGGGTGAAAGCTCTTCGAGCACTGTTTCGCTTGAGATTGCCGGTGATACGCCGGGCGCGGGCAACACCCCACCTGTGGCACAAAGCATTCCGACACCAATTCCCGGACCCGGCAACGAAATCATTCAGGATGTAATTGTTGATGACCCGGGCACCACCACGCTTGAAATCGATCTTAGCGCGTTGGTGTCGGATCCCGATGGCGATCCGCTGACCATTACAGTGGATGCTTTCGTGATCGGGTATTCCGAGGACGGGGTGCCAATCACCGCCCCGTATTCGTTTGATGAAGCGACGGGAATTGTCACAATCACGCTGGCCGATCTGGGTTTGGCCGATGGCGAAAGCCTGATCGGAACGCTGCAATACTCAGTTTCCGATGGTACTGACACCACGTCCGGTGAAGTGACCTACAACTACGTCAATCCCGAAGACGGGACCGGTGCGGAAACCGTTGCGTTGGATTTCGAACCGTTTTCGAGCGACAGCGGAGCAACGATCGACGTCACAGCATATGAAGGGTTTACCTTCTATGGTAGCGCCACTGTGATCGAAACCGATGAACTGACCGCCGGTGATGGTCGTGACGGTGACAACTCAGCAGGGATCATAGGTGGGCAAACCACAGTTGGCGGCGACAACGTTCTGGTCGGCACTTATTCCGAGATTGATGTTCCGGTGTTCGATGAAACCGGTGCGCCGGTGCTCGATGAGCGCGGCGAACAGGTTATTGAAACCGTAGTGGATGAAACCTTTGGTTTCACCGGGCCCGGCACGAGCTTTGGTATCGGAGATCAGGGGCTGTTCTATGCAACTCTGGCCCCTGGTCTGGATCCGGATCTGCCGACGTTACTGCCCGACGGGATCGGCACGTCTTTCAACCTTGATGGCTTGTCGCTCAACGTCGTTGGTGCCGACAACGTGACAGTTACCATCACGCTTTACACCATCGATATTGTTGAAGGCGATCCAAATCCGTTTTTCCCGACCAACAGCGACTACTACTATACGTTGGTTGAAGTCGACAGTTTCGAGTTCACGATCAATGCGTCCGATGGGGCCGAGGTGTTGGACTTCAACGCGGTGGATTTCGCCGACGACGCACCCGGAGCGGACGACATCACCAGCTTCGACGGCGTATATGCTGTAGGCATCACCACCGATGACGGGACGGCGGTTGTTATCGACGACATTCTGATCACGATTTGATTGGAATTGACGAAGTTTAACCAAGCGTGGCGGCCATGGAACCTGTTGGTTCGATGGCCGCTCCGATTTTGGAGTTATGTGGCAATCTAGGCAGGGCAAAAACCACGACACCGATCCATCATCTTATCCGTCGGTTTCCAACGCGGTGTTGTGCAGATTCAATGCTGGCTGAGTGATCAGTGGGCAACTCTGGTCCGCGCCAGATAACCCGCAAGAACGATCCCGGAGATCGCGTGCCAAATGCCCCAGAATGCAGCCACCACTGCCATGCCGCCCAACCCGCTGAAGAACCCGAAGATCAGGATCAGCCCAAGGCCGGAGTTTTGAATGCCGGTTTCGATCATGATGGCGCGGCGGTCGAACGCCGAGAGCCGCATCAGCGAGGCTGTTGCATAGCCGCCGCTGAACGCCAGGGCGTTGTGCAAGAGCACCAAGGCCGCGACCGCTCCGGCGAATTGCAGGAACAATGCCCAGTTTGCCGCCAAGGCCAGCACGACGAACGCCACGAAAATCCCCATCGAAAGATACTGCATCGGGGTGCGCATCCTTGCGGTGATGTCCGGCCGTTTTGTGTTCAGAGCCACACCAAGGATTAGGGGCAACACCAACATGACGCCGACAGTGATTGCCACCGATACCGGGTCGATCGAGGTTTTTCGCAGGATTTCCCGGGTCGGGGCATAGAGGCTGCCCCAAAGGGCAATGTTGAAGGGCGTGAGCACGATGGCACCGACAGTGGCGAACGCGGTCATCGACACCGACAGTGCGGAATTGCCGCCAGCACGGTGGGTTATGAAGTTGGAGATATTACCACCAGGGCATGCCGCGACAAGTATCAAACCAAGGGCGATGGATGGCTGTGGCTGGGTTATCAGGATCATGCAGAAGGTCAGAACCGGCAAGACTATGAATTGCGAAAACAGCCCCGTCAGCAGCGGCCTGGGTGCGCGCACCAGTTTCTTGAAGTCGTCCGGTTTCAGGTCAATTGCAATCGAGAACATGACCACCGCAAGGACGGCATTCAGGATCTGCAGGCTTGTGGGTGAAAAATTCAGCATCACCTCGTCAATGCCAGCGGGAGCAGGAGTGTTCATGATGTCCCTTCTTTTAACCTTCCGGTTTGCCGGGTTGGAAAACTGCGCAAACGTGTCCTGCGGGCATCATAGTCCATGCGCGCAGCTTTTATAAAGAATTCCACCCGGTTGCCTTCCAGAACGGCCTGGTGTTGTGTCTTGCGCGCCTGGTCTTGTCGTCAGAGACGGGGAGCGACATTCTCCGGTTGCGCGGATAGGGTGCGGAGAGTCAAAAGGCATGATAGCGTTAGCCGAACAGGCGCTTCTTACCCAGGGCATATCTTGACCGGTCGTGAAAAAGAAAACCCGATGGACGAGCTTCTGCGTGCGCGGTTGCGTGTGCCGGAAGGTGCTGATTTTCGGCTCAAAGCTCTGCGGTTGTCGATGGGTGCGCTGGACATGCTCAACCGTGCCGTAACCGGGCAGGCTTTTTTCGCATTGCGCGAAACCGAGAAGGTGTTGATTGACCTTGATGGTCGCACCGGGCCGGACCTTGTGCAGGCGTTGCTGGCAAGAAATGGCGGTACCCAGATCACTACACACGGGATGGACAACATTCCTACCCAAGGGTCTGTCGTGATCGGAGCAACTCACCCGGTCGGCACATTTGATTTCATTGCTCATGCGGGCGCTCTTTTGCAACACCGCCCCGATCTAAAGGTCGTCGCCAACCGTGAATCCGAACGGTTTCTGGGACCTGAGCGTATCATCGCGGTGGACCTTGACCGAAATGACAATGTTCTTGCAGCACGACGGACGCGTGCCGGGATGCAGGAGCAGCTGGATGCGGGGGGCGCCTTGTTGGTGTTCGGGTCGGGCCGTGTCGCCGGTATGTCCGATGGTTTGCTGGTTGAACCGCCCTGGCGCACCGGCATCACACGGATGTCTGCCGCAAGCAAGGCACCGATCGTGCCGGCCTCGGTCAATCTGCGCAACTCTCGACACTACTACCGAACCCGAAAACTGGCCCGCCTGCTGAGCGGCGGGAACGACGATTTCGGGCGTACGGTGGCGTCATTGAGATATGCGTCGGAGTTGTTCGCCAAGCTGGGCGGCAGCTATGACGTATATTACGGGCCACTGCAGCCGCCGGGGACGGCGCCTGAAGACCTTCAAGAGTTGGCCGAAAACTTGGTTCCAGGGCTTTACAGAGAAACGGTGGCCTGAGTGTCGGTCACTTAGCACGCAGACCCCGGTTTTGCCCCGGAACACAACGGTTTCCAGCATTCGCCAGCTTACCCTTAATAGGTGCGTTGCTCGGCGGCGAACCGGTGCGATTGTGCGCAGGATGCACGTGGCCTGGTTTTAACGTGGCAGAGCCAGGTTCGTTTGGTTAACGTCGAAGACCAAGTTGATTTCCTTTCTACTTGCTGCATGCTGGCCTCAGACAACACCGGGCAGCATCGGTGATAACTCCGCATCCGAACTCAGAAGAAAACGGCGCCAGAAATGAAACCTTCTCAAGGCATCGACGGGTTTCTGGCCCGGGCACTCGGCGGGCCGGTGGTCTGGGATGATACGATCGACGCCGACAAATGCGTCGAGAGGGCACTATACGGTGGTATCGCAGGGCTGCTGCTTGGGCAGAAGGAATGGCCCGAAGAGGTTCTCGAACCGCTCAGACAGCAAGCCCGTGGCCAGGCAATGTGGGAGTTGCGTCATCGCGCGGTTTTGTCGGATCTGCTAGAAGCCATGTCTGCGCGCGGTCTGCGGGTTCTGGTCCTGAAGGGGACCGCCCTGGCCTATGACCTTTACGACGAACCTGCGTCACGGGCGCGTTGGGATAGTGATCTGCTGATTGATCCCGAGGAGCTGGCAGTAGCGCGGGATGTTCTGAACGCGCAAGGGTTCGGCCAGCCCGTCGGCATGAACCTGTCCGACGACCTGAAATCCCAGGAAGAGTGGACCAAACATGTGGGGGAAACGACCCATTCGATTGATCTGCACTGGTCGATCATGAACGCCCGGGCGCTGCGTGGAATTGTCCCGTTCGACGATCTATGGGGTGAGGCGCAGTTGCTTGAGGCGCTGTCCCCTCATGCCAGGAGAATGAGCCGGGTGGATGCCCTTATCTTTGCCTGCCTTCATCGTGCAAAGCATGTCAGCAGCCCGTACATGGTGAACGGTGTCCGGTTTTTTGGGGGTGATCGTTTGATCTGGGCTGAGGACATTTTTCTGTTGGCAGAGGCGCTTGATCAGGCAGAATGGGCGCGACTTGTGGACAAGGCCGCTGCGCTCGGAGCGGCAGCGGTGTGCCTAGATGGTTTGAACATCGCGCAGGTTCGGCTGGGGTGTAAGATACCTGGAGATGTGATTGACGCATTGAACGACCAGACGAAGGGTTCTCCGACGGAGCAGTATCTATTGCAGGCGAATGCGACGCAACAGGCGATGCAGAATTTCAAGGCCCTGCCAGGGGTGTGGGCGAAGATACGGTTCCTGCGGCAGAATGTTTTTCCACCTCGCGGCTTCATGGAACAGAAATATCCAGATATGAAGGGGGCGTTGCTGTGGCGGCTTTACGCGCGCCGGATCATTGATTTCCTGAGGCGTTAAGGTGGAATTGCGTGCCCTACTGACCTATGCCCGGCCTTATCGGGGACTGCTGATGCTTGTGGCGGCGCTGATGCTGATCAATTCGGGCATCACGCTGTTTGTGCCGTGGCTTGTCGCAAGGCTGGCCAGTGATGTGCAGATGCAGGGGAACGCCAGGCTGGAGTTATTGGCGACAATTCTTGCGGTGCTTGCTCTGATCACAGGATTGCGCTTTGTGGTTAGTTGGTTGTCGGGTGGGGTGGCGCTGCGGTTGCTGTCTGATCTGCGTGTCCAGGTCTTTGACCACTTGCAGCATCTGCCCTTGAGCTACCACCAGGATCATCGACAAGGCGACACGCTTGCCCTGATGACTTATGAAGTTGCCCGCTTGAGCAATTTTTTAAGCGGCACGTTGGTATCCGCTGTGCCACTTTCGTTGACGGCGCTGGGCGCGATCGTGCTGATGTTCCGCATCGACCCGCTGTTAGCGGCATTGGTGCCAATTCTGGTGCCGGGCTTCTACCTGATCCTCAAGATTGTCGGCCGGAGATTGCGGGGGTTGGCCCAGGACGTGCAAATGGCCGAGGCTGACGTCGTGGCGTTGGCCGAAGAGAGCCTTGAGATGCTGCCGGCAATCAAGAGCTTCGCCCGCGAGAAGGTCGAGGCTGACCGGTATCTTGGCCAGGTGGATCGGGCGATGGGTTTGCGCCTGCGCGAGAACCGAATTTATGCGGCGATGGACCCGGTCATCGGTTTCACGGCCGGGGCGGCCGCGGTGATCTTGGTGTTTCTGTCCAGTCAGAGGTTGCAGACCGGGCAATTGGATACAGCTGAGCTGATCCGTTTTCTGCTGTATGCTGCACTTCTGACCCGACCGGTGGCGGAGTTGTCAAACCTTTATGGCCAAGTGCAATCGGCACGTGGGACGCTGGCGCGCATGCGTGCGGTGATGGGGCGTTCGCCGGCAGGCCAAGGGCGGCATTTTCGATCCCGAAGGCAGTAAAGCGCGTCGGTGCCGGCCAGAGAATCTCGAGATTTGCAACGTTCTTCGAACCACTCCAATCGACTTGCGGCGGAAGCCCAACTTCGCCCGCTGAACGCCAGTAGGTTTTCCATCCGTCGCCAAGAACAAGGTCCAATCCTGCCGAAATAGTGGCGGCCTCCTTGGCAACGGCATTCTGTACCGTGATCAGCTTGGCGCTCACAGCAGGTACCGATATCTCGTCGGAGGACTTGGCCCTGGCGACATTTGGAACGGGGCCGCCAAGCCACAGACCAATCGCCAAGGCCAATACTATTTTTCGAAGAGAAAACATCTTCGCCGTGCATTCCTGAGTTTCATAGTCCGAACCTTTATTCGGGTGGTACCAAAGGGCCAATTTGGACATCAGAGAGGATAAATCCCTGGCGCCCGTTTTCACAAATTATCGACTGTACGGTGCCAGAAGTTGGTCCAACGATCCTGCATCCTTTCGGCATGGCCAGCGCCGCGCTCGTGGAAGCAAACGCCGCGCCACCCGGTTTTACACATACGTTGGGGCTTGGAGTACACCCTGTGATCACAATCCCCAGCGAACCGACCAGAATGCAGCGCCAATGCCCCTTCAAATCAAAGGACTTGGCGCTGCGTATCTTCCACCCGTTGGTCCGTGAGCAGTGGAATCGTCTTTGTCGGTTTTTTATCCTCCGAAGCCCGGTGACAGGACTTTCCCATCATCTTGTGCATCAAGAAATGTGCTCCGACGCAGAACAGGAGCGGAAGGAATGCGGCCGAGTTGCTCCACAGCCCGCCAAGTGTACCGCCAGCAACGAAGTAGCCGGCAATTGGCATGAGCATGATGGCGCAACACGCCATCATTCCGTAGTGCATGAGTTTGAATTGACCTGGTCCGGTCGTATTTGTCTTCTCGCTCATCGATTCCTCGCAGGATTTGACTTTGCACTCATTTGCGGGCCTCTCATGCGGTAAGGTCAAGGATACATTTCGATACAAATATCACTGCCTTGTCAGGTTGATGTGGGACGTTCTTCCGGCAGACAAACATCCGATAACCGACTGGATGAATCCATTAGTTGGAGGCATGGAATGGGCAACAACCGAAAAAACGAAATCGACAGACGAAAACTCTTTATTGGAGTGTCGGCGTTCCTGACGACGCCCGCGATATTGCGAGCGCAGGAAGACGAGGCCGTTCGTCGCAATATCTCTTCGTTTGTGCTGCATGACTGGAAGGACCACTTCGACAATTTGGGCAAGGGTATTCTGCTATCCGACACAACCACCAAAGTCCTGCAGCACTGGACCCCAGACGGGGAGATGCTAATTTATCCGACTTCCGTGCCATTGACGGACGAATTGACGAAACGTGGCTATACCAAAGTCGTTGAAAAACGTATGAACCCAGGTTGGGCACCAACCCCGTTGATGCGCGAGCGGAACCCCGAGTGGCCAGCGTATATTCAAGGCGGCGAACCAAATAATCCACCTGGAACGCGTGCGCTTTATTTGTCGTGGCAATTCTACCGAATCCACGGAACACAAGACACACGCAAGATTGGGCGCCGATCATCTAATGGATGCATCGGTCTCTTCAACGAGCAGATTGAAGAAGTGTATGAGCGCGCACCGATCGGCACCCAGGTAAAACTGATCTGAGAAATTGAGGCCGAAATGGCGGGAATAAAATGAGCAAATCAAGTTTATTCGTTGGCGGGTTTTTTTTGGCTGGATTGGTGATGGTAGCCTGGCAGTTTCTGCAACCCGCACCAGCAAGCCAAGGCCATTCTATGGTGCCGCCGGACACGAGCAGGATCGCCGAAGGGGACCCAATCGTTGAGGTCCGCTTACCAGCCGTTCTTTCGGCTAAAGCGGAAATTGGCAAGCGAGCCTTCGAGGCAAAGTGCGCAGCGTGCCATGGTGAAAACGCCGCTGGTCAAAACGGTGTCGCGCCGCCATTGGTTCACAAGATTTACGAACCGAGTCACCACTCGGACACGTCTTTCATTCGCGCGGCAAAAAGCGGCGTGCGCGCGCATCATTGGAAATTCGGCAACGTGCCCCCGGTCGAGGGTTTGACACAGGGCGACGTGAAATTAATTGCGCGCTACGTGCGTGAGCTTCAGCGGGAGAACGGGATCAATTGATGTGCGGTCCGCGCGGAAAATTTGCGGGCCTTCTATGTCGCGTTCTAGCGATCACGTCACTAGCCATTTTCCTGGCGCTACCGGAATCGGTGCGAGTGCATTCCGATACCAACGTTGTTGGCGCCACAGAACACGAGCTTTCGCACCAGAATGAGCACGAAGCAAGCACCGATGGAATTTCTGGCCATTGCCATCCTGGGCTAGACTGTTTTGTCACCGCCAGAAGGAAAGCGCAGGCACGTGTCGCCCGCTACCGGACTTCGACCATGCAGGTTCGATGCTGCGGTGCGGCCAGTCGAACCTGCCATTCGCTGCAACAGCACAGTTATTTTACCCTTCTCATGCGTTATTCGTGTTCGGCAAGGGTGCGACCCCACTGCCGGTAGCTGCCGCTCGTCAGTCGATCACATGCCCCATCACAGCGTTTGCTTTCCTGCAGTTTGCGCATCACTCAGCATTTTAGTTGCGGCAAGCTGTCATCTGAAGGTCTTGTTAAAAACCGTTCTAGTTTCCAGCCTGAGAGCTTAACTGGTGTGCTAGGTTCTCGACCAAGTCTTCATGGGCGTGTTTCAGTGGATCGTTCACTGCCTCGGTCAACGAGATCATTGTCATCAAGCCTAGTACCGAGGCATGAAGATTGAACGCTTCCAGGCGGCTTTCTTTCGATGTGCCTCCAAGCTTGGCCGCGAGCCTGCCGTAAAGTAGATCCGTAACCTCATGCAGTCTCATATCGGGCTTCAGAAGTTCAGTTGCCATTTGCGATGTTTCAATCTGCGGCAGCATATACATCATACGAAAGCGCTCAATATCCTGTAGATGGAACGACGCAATCGCATGGACAAAATTCTGGATCACCTTTTTTCGATCAGTTTCTTCCGCAATTGCGTCCAATGCACAATTCACTTCAACATCGAACCATGGGAACAGCAGCCCCGTTAGCAAGGCCCGTTTGTTTGGGTACCAATAGAGAACGGCCTGTTTTGAATGGCCAATTTTGCGGGCAATTCCGTCAAAGGTAACGGCACGCACCCCTCCTTCTGCCAACAATTGACGTGCGACTTCCAGAATGCGTTCACGGGTATCAGTATCAGCCATAATTTTTTTCTTGCTCTCTTTACCAATGGTAAGTTAACGTCACTTACCGTTGGTAAGCAAGAAGGCAATCATGTCTGATTTAACTGTGTTCACATATCCACCTGCATGGGGGCTGCCGTCTGCCTGTCCGTTCGCGGTAAAGCTTCTGGCTTGGTTGAACCTTCACAGAATCCCTTATCGCCAGATTGTTCACAGCAGCGTGGAAAATTCGCCCACCGGCAACAGCCCTTGGGTAGAAGTAAATGGTGAGGCGGTTGGCGAAACCGATGCAATAATTGCTTTTCTGGCGAACCAATACGATATCCCCTGCGGCCACAGACCCGATGAAAGCCAGCATGAAACCACTCAAAGGCTGAAAACAGCATTCGAAGACCAGTTCCACAAGGTCATGGAATACGAAATGCTTATACATCCCGTAGGCGTTCCCGGTTTCGAAGCCGTTGTGGCCGGGCAACCTTCGGCAATTGCTTCAGTCCAAAAGAACAAACTTCGCCACAGACTCCGCAAATATCTGGATGATTGTGGTTTCACAGCATTTGGCCAGGAAAAGATCGAAGCCTGTGGACGCGCCAAACTCGATAAACTTTCCGAACTCGTTGAACAATATCGGTTTATTGGCGGTGAACACCCATCAATTGCGGACCTCAGCGTCTTTGGACAAGTTGCGCCTTTGCGGTATTGGCCGATGCGAACCCCCGTCGCCGAATATGTAAAATCATCCGCTGTGCTGCGCCGCTGGTGCGACTCCATTTACGAATTGTGCCGACTGTGACCGGGCATGTGTTGCCTCAGGCTAGCTATGTTTTTTTTTATCCAACCTACGAACCTGTCAACGAGACAGCTCATAAGCCTCAAAGTAACGGCTTTATTCCCATCGACCCAATTGCGCAGACGCTGCGCACCTTCCAATTGAACCTGCAATAAGGGAGAAAACAATGACTCTGCTGAACTTGGAAAACCCGATCTTCGAAGTGTATGTAATCGCTGCAGCGCTCATGGTTCTGAAAATAATGCTGCAGGGCTGGATGACAGTCTACCGTATGCTGAAAAGCAATTCTGGCCTTGCCAGCCCAGAAGATATTCAAAAGGGATTGATCAACAAAAGCCCTGACCCATCCCAGCTGGAGGTTAATGACTATGTCGACCGATCACGCAGAATGCACCGCAATGATCTTGAAAATATTCCGGCCTTTTTGATCGCGGGTTTGTTGTTTGTTGCTGTAAACCCAGCATTGTGGCTGGCGCAAACGATGATGTTCGGCTTTGTTGCGGCTCGGTTTGCGCATTTCTGGGCCTATTCGACCAAGAAAACGCACGAAGTCAGGGCGACTTTTTACACTATAGCGTCTCTTACCGTTATCTATATGGCGGTTCACGTGCTTTGGGTCGCGGTCCTGTAATCGGAGACACTAGATTCAAGAGTGGCCCCCTCATTCTCAAACCGACCTGTGGCGGCGCAGAGAGCCTTCCGCTTCATGGCAGCCTGAATGTCGGCTTCCACTGTCGCGGCATGGCTGGCTCACAGTTGCAGAGAAAGTCCACTTCCGCCCTTCGTGACAAATGCTGCACGAATTACCAATGAACAGATTGGGCTCAAACCGGTCATTCGCTACCATCTGCACAAAAGTCCGCTACTCGTGATTGATAACTGCCTTGGCCATGATGGGTACAGTATCGCAATACTTGGAAGATGCATTTAAATGCTAAACAATTACCAGGCGTAATATGCTGATAGGACACTCACGCGTTGGCTCAAGATAGGGAAAAGGTTAGGGTTGCTGGCGTTATGGGGTAAATTATCGAGTAAAAACAAAGTGTTATCTTGGTATGGTGGCGGAGGAGGTGGGATTCGAACCCACGGAGGGCGTTAACCCTCGCCGGTTTTCAAGACCGGTGCATTCGACCACTCTGCCACTCCTCCGGTGCGATGTGACTAATGGGTTTTGTCGCCGAGGAAAAGCATGTCTTTTACCGAAATTCCGGAAATAGGGTGAGTGGTTCGGTATGTTCTGTGGCCAGACCCTGTGCAGGTGGGGTTGACCTAGGCAGAAGGGGCGGTGAAATGGCGCGTCAAAACAAGCAGAGTAGAGCAATGCAAACAGCGACAGAAAAACCGGTATACGAGCACGAGATTCGGGTCACTTGGGGCGATTGCGACCCGGCCAGGATTGCCTATACAGCTCGCATTCCTTGGTGGGCGCTGGATGCGATCAATGGCTGGTGGGAAGATGTGCTGGGCGGGGATGGTTGGTACCAGATGGAACTTGACCGCGATGTCGGCACGCCCTTTGTCCACATGAGCCTGGATTTCCGCAGCCCGATCACGCCGCGCCATAGACTGATCTGCAAGGTGGTGCCAACGGCTCTGGGTGATCGGTCTATCACGTTTCGTGTCGACGGGTGCCAGGACGGGATCTTGTGTTTCGAGGGCCGGTTTGTCTGTGTTTTCACTGTCGCCAGCACGTTCCGTTCGCAACCGGCGCCGCCAGATATCCGGAAAATCGTGGAACAATGCCTGGTTGATGTGTGACAATAACAACCGGATGGGCGAAAAACACACGAATTCCCGCCGATTCCCTTTCGCAGTCTTTTCTTGAAGGCCGCAAGCCGCTAGGGTGAGCCAAAAGCAGCCCAAAAACGGGTTTGCGCTTGAGGCAATTCAACCAGACGCCCGCAAAAACTGGGCGCGAACGGGCAGAGGAATGGGCATGAATTTCGAAGGATTCCGAAAAACCCCCTTCGGCGCTTTGGGCCGTAGTATGTTGGCGGTCACCTTGGTGGCGACGCTGACGGCATGCAGCGAAGGCGGCCAGTTTGGCGATTTGTTCAAGAAACAATCGAGTGCTGAAGACGCGGTGACGCGCGCAAAGATGCCCGGGCTGGGCGGCAAGACCGTCGAACGAGATGTCGAGGCACCTGAGGTATTCCAAGCCAAGGAGGCCGGTTTATGGGATGGGCGCCCGTCGCTTGGCGGGGTTTGGGTGGCGCACCCGGATGTCAACGAACCAGAACGGGTGATCATTCGCAACGATGCCTCGGGCAAGTTCGTTGTCGGCGCGCTGTTTCGCCGTGAACGGGAAAACCCCGGGCCGAGGCTGCAAGTGTCATCGGATGCCGCCGATGCGCTTGGCATGCTGGCGGGGCAGCCGATGAAGCTTGACGTTGTGGCACTGCGCCGCGAAGCTGTGGCCGAGGAGCCGCCCGTACAGGAAGCCACTGCAGAAACACTGGATGCTCCGGCGGAAATCGAAGCCAAGCCGCTTGATCCAATTGCGAGCGCGGCGGCGGCAATCGACCAGGCCGAAAATGCGACGCCAGCATCGCAAGCGGCGTCTGAGACACAGGCGGCGCCCGAGAAAAAGAAATGGAAGCTGTTCAGCAAGAAGGCGAAAGCTGAGGCTACACCGGCAAGTGCTATTGTGACCGAAGCCCCGCTGACCGCGCTGAAACCGCAACCGGTGGTAGCGACAGCAGCCAAGGCCACGCCGAAACCCAGCGGGCTTGCGAAACCCTTCATCCAGATCGGGATTTTCAGTGTGGAGAAGAACGCAAGTAACACCGGTGTGGCGATGAGCCAGGCAGGCATGGTCCCGACGGTGAAAAAGCAGAAGATCAAGGGCAAGCCTTATTGGCGGGTTCTGGTCGGACCGGCGAATACCAGCGCGGAACGCGGCGAACTGTTGAAAAAGGTCAAGGCATCAGGCTTTACTGACGCATATTTCGTAACAAACTGAGCCTGAGTCGCGATGCATCACCTGTCTGCCCGGATTTTCACCGGCCTTTTGGCCGCGATCCTGTTTGCCCTGCCAGCAAGCGCCTTCGAGACCCGCGCAAGAGCGGCCTATGTTGTGGACCAGACCACCGGCACAGTGCTTTTGACAAAGAATGCAGACAAGCCTCTACCGCCTGCTTCGATGAGCAAGCTGATGACGCTTTTTGTGGCCTTCGAGGCTATTCGTGACGGGCGGCTGTCTATGTCAGAGAAGCTGCCGGTGTCGAAACACGCGATGAACTATGGCGGCTCGACAATGTTTCTCGATACTACTGACCGTGTACTGGTCGAGGATCTGATCCGCGGGATCATTGTGTTGTCGGGCAATGATGCCTGCGCGGTGATCGCCGAGGCGCTGAGCCCGGATGGGACCGAGGCCGGGTTTGCCCGGTTCATGACCCAGCGTGCGCAGCAGATCGGCATGACTAATTCGACATTTGCCAACTCGAACGGCTGGCCCGCAGCAGGGCATAGGATGAGCATGCGTGATCTGGCGCTCCTGGCCAATCGGTTGATCACGGACTTCCCGCAATACTATCCGATGTTTGCGGAAAAAGAGTTCAAGTTTGACGGCCGTGCGCCGCAGAACACCCGCAACCGCAACCCGCTTTTGGGCTTGGGGATTGGCGCAGATGGGCTCAAAACCGGGCACACCAGCGAAGCTGGCTATGGTATTGTCGGTTCGGCGGTGCAGGGAGATCGGCGGGTGATCTTCGTAATCTCGGGGCTTGATACCTCGTCGGCGAGGGCGCGCGAGGCCGAGGCAATCGTCAACTGGGCCTTTCGCCAGTTTGCCCAGAAGAAGGTGATCGAAAAGGGCAAGGTCCTAGCCGAGGCCGATGTCTGGATGGGCAATGCGTCAAAAGTCGGGCTTGTGGCGAACGCGGATATTAGTGCACTGGTCCCTGCGGCCACAGGCGGCAAGATCAAGGGCGAGATTATCTATGACAGCCCTGTGCGAGCCCCGATCAAGGAGGGGGCTCCACTAGCTGAGTTGGTTCTAAAACCCGTGGGACTGGAAGAGATGCGGGTGCCGCTGGTGGCGGCGAACGCAGTAGAGCGTGGTGGCTTCTTGGTGCGGATGAAAACCGTGTCAGGTATTCTGTTGGAGCGGTTGAACCAGGGCCCCGAGGGTGCGTTTTGAGCGCCAAGGGCAGATTTATCACGCTGGAAGGCATTGATGGGTCGGGCAAGTCCACCCAGGCAAGGATGCTGGCCGAAGTGCTGGAAGCGCGTGGGTATGACGTTGTTCTGACCCGCGAGCCGGGTGGGTCGCCGGGTGCCGAGGAAATTCGCGCGCTGGTGCTGGAAGGCGACCCCGACCGATGGTCGGCGGAAACCGAACTGCTTCTGTTTACCGCAGCGCGGCGAGATCATCTGGAACGTACCATCTGGCCCGCGCTCGAGGCCGGTAGGGTGGTGATCTGTGACCGTTTTGTTGACAGTACACGGATGTATCAAGGGCTGAGCCGGGGCAATCTGAGGGCGAAGGTTGATGCGCTGCATAACCTGATGATCGGTGTCGAGGCTGATCTGACGCTGCTTTTCGATATGGACCCGGGTGTAGGCCATGCCCGCGCCAAGGGGCGTGGTACCGCCGAGGAACGGTTCGAGGATTTCGGGGCTGGTCTGCAGGAGCAGATGAGGCAGGGGTTCCTGGCGCTGGCAAAGGAGTTTTCCGACCGGTTTCACCTGATAGATGCAGGCCGTGACATGGGCGCAGTGGCCGAAGATGTGGCCAAGGCAGTTCTGGAGCACCTGGCATGAGCGTGACTGAGCACCCGGAACCGGACAAGGTCGAGGGGGCGCCGCACCCGCGCGAAACCAAGCGTTTGATTGGGCAGGACGCCGCCGAGGCTGCGTTTTTGGATGCGTTCAATTCGGGACGGTTGCATCATGCCTGGTTGCTCACTGGCCCACGCGGCGTCGGCAAGGCGACGCTGGGCTGGTCCATTGCGCGGTTTCTTCTGGCGACACCGGACGGGGATGACGATGGCGGCCTGTTTGGTGATGCACCATCTAAGCCGATATCGCTGAAGATCGATCTGGAACACCTTGTGGCGCGGCGGATCATGGCCGGGTCTGACCCGGGGTTGAAGGTGATCCGGCGTGGCGGGGCAGGGAGCACGGACTCTGACCGGGAAAAGAACCTGCGCGACGGCAAGTTTTCTAAGGATATCCGGATTTCGGAAATCCGCGAGTTGACGCCGTTCCTGTCCCTGTCAGCCACCGAGGGCGGGCGGCGGGTGGTGATTGTGGATGCCGCTGACGAAATGAACGTGCAGGCGGCCAACGCTCTTTTGAAGATGTTGGAGGAACCGCCAGCCAAGACGACCATGCTGTTGGTCGCGCACCAACCATCCAGATTGCTGCCGACTATCCGGTCGCGCTGTCGCGAATTGCGCCTGTCGCCCTTGTCTCCAGCGAATATGGCGGCGGCCCTGGAACAGGCGGACGTTGCAGTGGAGCCGGGCCAACAAGAGGGGCTGGCGGCCTTGTCGGGCGGATCGGTGGGTGAAGCTGTGCGGCTGATCAATCTGGGAGGATTGGAGATATACGCAGAATTGGTGGGTCTTTTAGGTGATCTGCCGAAACTGGACCGGAGCCGCGCGCTGAAGCTGGCCGAGGCGGTGGCGACGCGCGGGGCCGAAGAAAAGCTCGACCTTCTGATTGCGTTGATCGAGATTTTCCTTGCGCGAATGGCTCGGGCCGGAGCGCTGGGCCATGCCGAGGCACAGGAAGGTGCGGGGGGTGAAGCGGCTCTTTTTGCCCGGGTTGCGCCCAATGCACAAGTGGCGCGGCGCTGGGCCGAGCTGGCTGAGAAACTGGGCGGGCGGATACGCCATGGACGGGCGGTGAACCTTGACCCTGCCGCGCTGATCCTTGATACGATTTTGAAGATACGAGACACCGCCGCGGGTTGAGGCCCGAAAAGGGGCATGATGACCGACACGCCATTGATCACCGACAGCCATTGTCACTTGGATTTCCCCGATTTCGAGGGACAGTTGGATGAGATCGTTGCGCGCGCTGCGCAAGCAGGGGTCAGGCGGATGGTGACGATCTGCACACGGTTGCGGCTTGAGCCGCAGGTAAGGACGATTGCCGAGGCGCATGATCGGGTTTTCTATGCAGCGGGGACTCACCCGATGAGTGCCGCGGATGAACCGATGGCGAAGCTGGACGAGTTGGTGGCGCTGGCGTCACACCCCAAGTTCGTCGGCATCGGCGAGACCGGGCTGGATTACCATTACACCGGTGAAAGCGCCGGAGTTCAGCAGGAAAGTCTGCGCATTCACATTGCGGCAGCCCGAGAGACCGGGTTGCCGCTAATCATTCATAGCCGCGCAGCGGATGAGGATATGGCTCGGATCCTGAGCGAGGAGCATGCCAAGGGTAACTTTTCCTGCGTGATGCATTGCTACTCGTCCGGGCCTGAACTGGCCCAGGTGGCACTAGAGCTTGGGTTTTACCTGTCGATGTCCGGGATCGCGGCCTTTCCAAAAAGCCAGGAGGTGCGGGATATCTTTTCTACGGCGCCGGTCGAGCGAGTGTTGGTCGAAACCGACAGCCCGTACCTTGCCCCACCACCGTATCGTGGAAAGCGCAATGAACCGGCCTATACGGTGCATACCGCGAAGGTCGGGGCCGAGCTTTACGGCATGGATTACGCCGGTTTCGCCGCCCAGACCGAGGCAAATTTCGAACGGTTGTTTTCGAAGGTTGCGCAGTACAAGGCGGCGGCGTGATGGCAGAGATGCGCTTTACCCTTCTGGGAACCGGGTCGTCCGGAGGCGTGCCGCGACTGGGCGGCCATTGGGGCGATTGCGACCCGGAGAACCCGAAGAACCGCCGCCGCCGCTGTTCGATGCTGATCGAGCGGATCACAGATGCGGGCACAACGCGAGTGTTGATCGATACGTCGCCCGATCTGCGTTCGCAGCTTTTGGATGCCGAAGTTGGTAGACTGGACGGGGTGGTCTGGACCCACAGCCACGCAGATCATGTGCACGGTTTGGATGACCTGCGGATGATCGTGTTCAACATGCGCAGTCGGCTGGACGTCTGGGCCGATGGGGATACGCAGAACGACCTGTTTTCGCGCTTTGGCTATGCTTTCATACAGCCCGAGGACAGTCCTTATCCACCGATCCTGAACATGCACACGATTAAAGGTGATGTGACGGTGAGCGGAGAGGGCGGTGAGATTGTTCTGACCCCGTTCAAGGTGGGGCACGGGTCGATTGATGCACTGGGTTTCCGCGTAGGTGATCTGGCCTACTTGCCGGACGTGGCGACGATGACGGATGAAGCCTGGGCGGCGGTACAAGGGCTGGATTGCTGGATTCTGGACACGTTGCGCCGCACGCCACACCCGACTCATTCACACCTAGAACAGTCACTGGAATGGATTGAACGGGCGGCGCCGAAACGTGCCGTTCTGACCAACATGCATATCGATCTGGATTATGCGACGCTCAAGGCTGAAACGCCTGAGTACATCACCCCCGCCTTTGACGGGATGGTGCTGAGCTATCCGTTATGAGCGGGTGCACTGCGCCTGACCGAGGTTAAGTGATGCAGGCGCTTCTTGATGTCATCGTTCCGGTCTTCCTTGTCATCGGTTTTGGCTACGCCGCTGTGTGGCGAGGGTTCCTGGAAGACAAGCATATCGAGGGGCTGCTGAGGTTTTCGCAGAACTTCCTGTTCCCGACATTGCTGTTTCAGGCGATTGCCCGGATGGACCTGGGTGCGACCTTCAATGGGCCGTTGATGTTGAGTTTCTATACTGGGTCGTTGGCCAGTTTTGCGGCTTGTCTGTTGGCGGCGCGTTACCTGTTCGGGCGTGATCTGGAAGATGCGGTGGCGATTGGGTTCGGGGGCATGTTTGCCAACTCCTTGATGTTGGGCTTGCCGATAACTGAACGTGCCTATGGCGGCGGCGCATTGGGACCGAACTTTGCCATTGTCGCGGTGCATGCGCCGTTTTGTTACGGTGTTGGGATCACGGTGATGGAGATCGTGCGGGCACGGGGGCAGTCACTGGCCAAGCTGCCGGGCACTGTGGCCAAGGCAATGTTCAAGAACGCGCTGGTTATCGGGATCGGCCTGGGGTTTATCATCAATTTCCTGAGCATTCCCGTGCCCGGCGCGGTGATGGACGCGATTTCGATCCTGAGCCGGGCGGCCCTGCCGGTGGCATTGTTCGGGATGGGTGGTGTGTTGGTCCGTTACCGTCCACGTGGCGATATGAAGATGATTGCATTTGTTTGTTTTTCATCGTTGGTGCTGCACCCGTCGGTTGTGTGGATGATGGGCACCTTGAACGGGATCAGCCAGGGCGAGTTTCGCAGTGCGGTACTGACCGCTTCGATGCCGCCGGGGATCAACATTTACGTTTTTGCCCTGCTGTACGGCAGGGGGCAGAAGGTGGCGGCCTCGGCCGTGTTGTTGGGCACGGCGCTGTCAATCGGGAGTATTTGGGTCTGGTTGGCCCTGTTGCCTTGATCCGGCGCAAGGTGCGCACGAGGCTTGTCCGCTAGGCTGGGGGTGCCCATATTTAGGACAGTCGAGAGGTGCGGGTGACAACTATGGCGCAGGACAAGACCAGCATGACCCCTGCTTTTTCTGTCCGGGGCTTGACCAAGGTTTATGGCGAGGGCCATTCGGCAGTGCATGCGCTCCGCGGGGTGGATATCGACCTCCCGAAGGGCGAGATTGTAGTGCTTTTGGGTCCCTCAGGGTCCGGAAAGTCAACTTTGTTGAACATTCTGGGCGGGTTGGACAGGGCCACCAGCGGCACCGCAGCGTTTGATGGGCGTGAACTGACCACAATGAATGATCGTGCGTTGACCCGGTACCGGCGTGATCACGTCGGGTTCGTTTTTCAGTTCTACAACCTGATGCCCAGCTTGACAGCATTGGAAAACGTTGAGCTGGTGACCGAAATCTCGGGCGATCCTATGGCGCCGGACGAGGCGTTGCGCCTCGTCGGGCTGGAAGAGCGGACGCACCATTTCCCAGCGCAATTGTCGGGTGGCGAGCAACAGCGGGTAGCGATCGCACGGGCGGTGGCGAAACAACCTAACGTGCTGTTCTGCGATGAACCCACCGGGGCGCTGGACAGCACCACGGGCCGGGCGGTGTTGCAGGTGCTGCGCGATGTGAACGAGACGCTGGGCACCACCGTGCTTATCGTGACCCATGCCATGGCGACAGCACAGATGGCTGATCGGGTGATCCATTTCGCCGATGGGGCGATCCGGGAAGTGGTAGAGAACAAGACCAAGTTGAGCCCCTCGGAGATTCACTGGTGAGCCCGCTGGATCATAAGCTGTTGCGTGATCTGGCGCGGATGAAAGGGCAGGCGGCGGCGATTGCCGCGGTGATTGGCCTTGGCGTGCTTATGCAGGTGATGATGGGTGGTCTGGTTAATACGCTGGAAGAGACTCGTGCTGCCTATTACGACCGCTATCGATTGGCCGATATCTTCGCCCCTGTCACCCGTGCGCCTGAACGTATGGTGGAACGGATCGCCCGGATTGAAGGGGTCGCAGCGGTGGAAACCAGGGTGGTCGGCAGCGCGTTGGTTGACATGGATGAGCACGAGTTGCCGGTGCGGGCGATGGCGGTGTCGTTGCCTGATAGCGGTACGCCAAGGCTGAACGATGTTTATCTCAGCGCCGGACGCCTGCCCAGCCCTGGTCATGGTGACGAGGTGGCGATACTGTCCGGATTTGCCAAGGCGCGAGGGTTGAAACCTGGTGATACACTGGTCGCGACTATGAACGGGGCCAAGCGGCAATTCCAAATCGTCGGTTTTGCCGAAAGCCCCGAGTTTCTCTATACCACTGCGCCTGGCGAGTTAGTGCCGGATGATGCACGCTTTGCAGTACTGTGGATGCGGCGCGGTGCGTTGGAAGCGGCGTATGACCTGAAAGGCGGGTTCAACGAGGCGCTGATCGCGCTGAATCGTGGCGCTAATAGCGAGGCGGTCGAGGACGCGCTGGACCGGGTGTTGGACGAATTCGGTGCAACGGGCGCCTATGGGGTCGAACTGCATGGGTCAAACCGGTTTATCAGCGAAGAAATTCGTGGATTGAGGACCAGCTCCTCGGTGGTCCCGCCGATTTTCCTCGCGGTGGCGGCTTTCCTGCTCTACATCGTCATCTCGCGCATGGTGCAGGCCGAGCGCGAAGAAATCGGGCTTTTGAAAGCGTTTGGGTATACCAGCTTTGAGGTCAGTTCCCACTATTTGAAATTTGTGCTTGTGATCGCGGTGATAGGGGCAGCGTTGGGGTCCATCGGCGGGATCGCGGCGGGCCGGGGTATGGCGCTGTTCTATCAGGTCTATTTCAAGTTTCCCTTCCTGGTGTTCGATCTGGACAACCGTAGCTTTGTCATCGGTTTCTTAGTGTCGATTATCGCCGCCTCGGGGGGCAGTTTGTTCGTGTTGCGTCAGGTCTTCGCGCTAACGCCGGCGGTGGCGATGCGGCCCCCGGCACCGGCGGATTATTCTGCCGCGGGGACGTTCTCTCCCTTCTGGCGGCGGCGCCTGGATCAGCCGACGCGGATGGTGCTGCGGCGCGTGTTACGCCATCCCGGTCGGATTGGTGGCTCAGTCATTGGGGTAGGGACCAGCATGGCCCTCTCCGTCGCAACATTGACCATGATGGAGGGGTTTGACACCACAGTGGAGCTGTCGTTTTCTACCATTGATCGCTCGGACATGGCGGTAAGTTTCGTCGTGCCCCTATCGGAGAACGCTGGTCTTGCTCTGGCGCGCTACCCGGGGGTTGAACACGTGGAACCGCTGCGCGTGGTGCCAGCCATTTTCCGCAACGGGCTTTACAGCTACAACGGTGCGCTGGAGGGCCGCGTGGCCAACCCAGCGCTGAACCGGGTGATCGACGAGAATATCCAGCCGATTGAGATGCGCAGCGACGGGGTGATCCTAGGGCAGGCGCTGGCCGACATCCTGCATATTGCGCCGGGGGACACGTTGACGGTTGAGGTGCGAGAGGGGCGCAGGCCAACCCTTAAAATCCCGGTGATCGGCACAGCCAAGACCTTGATGGGGGCACCGGTTTTCATGGAGATGGAAGCGCTCAACCGCGCGCTGAAAGAGCCGGGGAGGATTTCAGGTGCTTTCCTGACGCTCGATGCCGAGCATGAAGACAGCATGATCGCGGCAGTCAAGGATATGCCCGCCGTGGCGGGGGTGAGCCAGAAGGAGCATGCGCGCGAGGCGCTGGTCGAGTTGATGAATACCGGACCGGGTGCGATGCGCTACATCATGACCATCGTCGCGGGGATCATTACATTCGGTATCGTCTATAATGCTGCGCGGATCGCGCTGGCCGAAAGGGCTCGGGACCTCGCCAGTTTGCGGGTGATGGGTTTTACTCGTGGCGAGGCGGGGTTCGTTTTGCTGGGCGAATTGGCCATTGTGACGCTGCTGGCGCTGCCGCTTGGGGTCGGGCTTGGATACTGGCTTACCTACTTGATCGTCGAAGGCTTCAGTACGGATATCTACCAGATTCCGGTTGTGTCTTCGCCACGGGCGTTTGGCGTGGCGATCTTCGCGGTGGTTAGCGCTTCGGTCTTGTCCGGGTGGCTGGTGAAGCGCGATATCGACCGGGCCGACTTGGTTTCGGCCTTGAAAACGCGGGAATAGGAATGAAGGGTTAGGCAATGGCAAAGAAGAAGCATTCTCGTAAAGTTTTCAGCCTGATCGTCATCGCGGCGGTGGCTGGTGCGCTGGCTTATGCGTTTTGGCCGCGCCCGATGCTGGTCGATATTGGTGAGGTCGCGCGCCGCGACGTTGTGGTGACCATCAACGAAGAGGGGCGCACACAGGTGCACAACACCTATGTTGTTTCGACCCCAATTACCGGACGTCTGCTGCGTGTTGGGGTCGAGCCCGGCGACAAGGTGATCCGGGGCGAAACCGTGGTGGCGCGGATGCTGCCCACCAGCCCCGTCGTGCTTGATGTACGTACCCGCGAGCAGGCGAAATCGACGGTTAATTCCGCTGAGGCGGCGCTAAGAGTAGCACAGGCAGACATCAATCGGGCACGCGCCGATGTGGAACTGGCCGAGGGTAATCTGAACCGGGCACGCAAGCTGCATGGTAGCGGAATTGCCAGCGATGCCTCTCTGGAGCGTGATGAGACGGCTGCGCGGCTGGCCCAGGCCAATCTGGACACGGCGCGCGCGGCGGTGTCGATGCGGATCGCCGAGTTGAACAACGCCCGCGCCATGTTGATCAGCTTTGAAGAACAGGGCAGTGGGTCGACGGCGGCCGCCACTGAAGAGGAGGTCATCGAACTGCACGCGCCGAGCTCGGGTGTGATCCTGCAGGTGCGCCAGCAAAGTGAAACTACGCTGCAAGCGGGCATGCCGATCATGGAGATCGGAGATGTGGCCAATGATCTTGAAATTGTGGCCGAGTTGCTCAGCACCGACGCGGTGCAGGTGCGCGTGGGCGCGCGGGTGATCATCGACAACTGGGGCGGCAGCGGCACCCTTGAGGGTGAGGTTGCCAGGATAGAGCCTTGGGGATTTACCAAGTTTTCAGCCCTTGGGGTCGAAGAACAGCGGGTCCGGGTCACCATCCACTTTTCCGGCGATTTGGAGGAACGCATGGGACTGGGTCATGGATTCCGGGTCGAAGCGCGGATCGTGGTCTGGGAGGCAGACGACGCGATCAGCGTGCCCGCTTCAAGCCTGTTTCGGATCGGTGGGGACTGGGCAATTTTTGTCGTGAATGGTGAAGGCCGTGCCGACCTGCGCAAGGTGGAGGTCGCGGGGAATAACGGGCTTGATGCGGCCATCACCACGGGCGTGAGCGAGGGAGAAAAGATCATCCTCTACCCTTCGGCCGCGTTGAGTGAAGGCAGTCAAGTGGCGCAGCGCGCCATTGAAGGGTGATCGCGATGTGAAGTCCGTCTGGCCCGAAGATTGTTAAGAACCGGAGGTCGGGGCAGATGGTCACCTCGAATCTGTTTGCTGATCACACGAGGCCAAGCTGCTCCAGAGTGTTCTGGGTCGCGCGGGAATAGGACAACGGCCCAAACCCACCCTGGCTGGTGATATGCGGGAACAGCGACAGGAACAGGCTGCGCGTGTTATGGCCCATGTCGCGCAAAAGCGAGGTGCCCGGGTGATAACTCTCTACTTCGAGCCCGGCGGCGCGGATGATCGCGTGATGCGGCAACCCGATATGGTAGAGTGCCACTGGTGTTGGCGGGGTGATGGCGATCGCACTGATCCCATCAACAAAAGCCCGGGCGGGAGTCAGGATGTCTGTCTGCATGGCGTATTCGCGCAGCGCGGCCGGGCTGCGCAGCAACCGCGCGCCATGACCCAACACTAGGTCGGGCGAGGGACGCGACAGGCCGAAACTGTCGGCCATGATCCGCGTCAGGCGCAGTTGAATGGGATTGTCCACAGGTGCCGTGGGCACTAGCATCATCTTGCCCACCCATTGCACAGGCAACGCGTGATCCTGGTTGGTTTCGACCATTGTGCCCGGCGCGATGTCCTCGACTGCGCGGGGGCCTTGGGGTGTGGCGATCATCGTGCCATGGGCAAACCCGGCAAAGGCTACTTCGAAGTCCTCGCTGGCCGGAGCGATATGATCCGAGTGGCGTACGGTGCCGTCAGGATTGAGAGAGGCCACCTCGTATTTGCGCATGAGAGATTTGCGCCGGGGTTGCGCTGGAAGAGCGCCGGGCTGATGGCCTGGTGTGGAGGGAGTGGCGAACCGTTCGGTCTGGTTTGGAATGGCGACCGCGGGGGCGGTCTTGGAGGGGGCTGCCATGTGCAAGGCCTTTCAGCTTTGTCACATCCGTGCCGGCCCCCACCGACAACACCAGAAGGACGGTGGTTTATTCGATGTGACTAATATCGGGAATATGGCCCGTATTGTCAAAAATCGATGAACATTGGCTGACCAGGTGCGATCAATCCCAACAGGAATCCCGGAATTGTTGCGCTGGCGTGGTCAAGTTTGCCACATTTTGATTCGTGTGCAGGACCTAAAAAAGGAACCGGGCCGTGATGGACGGCCCGGCTAACTGATACATATGGGGACACTGACAAACTCTTGCCGCTGTGAGCAGCTCAAGCGGATTTCGCTGTGATCATCCCGTTTTGCCGACGTGTCGCCGTGAGGGTCCGGCGGGCCCCCCGCTGCCAGGGAAGGGCGGTGGTTTCGGTGCGGGCGGTTTCAATGACCGATCTGATCCAGCGGCGTTGCTTTTTCATGACTGCTCTCCTGCCTCTTGCGGCGCGTTATTGTGTTGTATCCAATCTGCCCGGCGTTTGGGGCGATGTTTTGACTTTTTGGAAAACTCCCGATTTTTTTTTGGGGTTATCCCGGTGGAAATGGGGCATGGGCATCACAGGTGTGAAACCGCGTGAAATAAGGGGAATATTTCCGTTTGGCGGCCAATCTGACCGATTTGGGGGGATTGTTTCGCGGAAAAATGGGGCAAGTCCGGGGCGGATCTTGACCATAATCTTGCCCTGAATGCTTTGATTCGAGCAGGTGTTTCAGGCCCTGATGACGGAAATCAGGCGGCCATAATCGGCCTCGCCGGCATGAGTGGTGCGGCGGTAGCTGAAAAACCTTTCCGCATCCGAATAGGTGCAGTGACGCGTCCATTCGGCCTCACCAACCCCGGCATTGCGCAGGCGATGCAGGCCAAAGCCCGGCAGGTCAAAATGGTAGCGGTCCCCCTCTCCCCCCGCAAAGAATCGGGCGTGACCGGGGTTGTCAGCCATGAAGGCATCGAGGAACTCGGGCCCGACCTCGTAAGCGCGCTGGCTGATGCAGGGGCCGATCACAGCCTGGGTGTTGGCACGGGTGGCGCCGAGGGTTTCCATCGCGTCCACGGTCGCCTCGAGTATGCCGTTCAGCGCGCCTTTCCAGCCGGCATGGGCCGCTCCAACGACACCAGCCTGTGCATCGGCAAAGAGTACCGGCTGGCAATCAGCAGTGAGGATGCCAAGGGCAAGACCCGGTGTGGCGCTGACCATGGCGTCGGCCTTGGCGCGAGGGGTTTCATCGAGTCTGGTATCGGCATCAACGATCACCACATCTGGTGAATGCACCTGGTGAATCGAAACCAGAGCTTCGGACGCGACTTCCATGTTTTCGGCGACGCGGGCGCGGTTCATCATCACGGCGCTGAGCTGATCGGACGACCCAGGCCCACAATTGAGACCCTCGAAAATACCCGACGAGCTGCCACCGCGGCGGGTGAAGAACCCGTGGCGAAAGGGCGCAAGCAGATCGGATGTCAGAACTTCGAGCGTCATGGGTCCAGCCCCGGTGGAGGTGTGGTGCCATGCGGGTAGAGCCCAAGCACCTTGAAGAGCGTCCCCATTTCCGCCGGGTGGGTCAAGCGGCGATGTGCGGCGATGTGAGTTTCCAGCGGTTTACCTGACAGGTTCTGCGCCAGGGATTGGGCGCGCTGTGTGATACCAAGGCGTTCGAGGAACACCCCTTGAGGAGTCAGTTTCGTATGGGCGCAAGGTGCTGCCATGGCCAACGCCTCGAAATCCACATGGGCGGTAAGATCGGCGTTGCCGGGGTTTTGCAACGGGTTAACCGGGGCATGGTTTTCAAGGGCCTGCAATGTGTCGCCTAACGAATGCCAATCGCCATAGTCGATGATCAGCGCCGTGCCACCCTGGCTGGAAATTTGCTGACCGATCTGAGTGGCGATGGGCACGGAAGCGGGGCATTGTTCGACCAGATCACCGTCCTTGGTATCATCCAGCCGATGGGTCAGGCTGTCATATCGGGTTTCAGGGGCAAGACCGAAGGTAAGGCCTTCGTTCCAGCCGATCTGGCGTTCGCACCAGCCTAGGCCAGAGCGGACGAACTGGCGGATGGGTAGAGCATCGAAAAACTCGTTGGCGACAAGGTAGAGCGGTTGATCGGGCAGGGCAGTGATACGGTCAGACCAAGTGGTGCAATAACCTTCAAGCGTTTCGGCCTGAATGGATTTCAGAGTGGGCGAGGCCTCTATCAAGTGTATCTGCGCGGCGGCTTGAAAGCCGGGAACGGAGCGGGTGGCGCGTAGGATGTCGGCCATGAGGGTACCGCGTCCGGGTCCAAGCTCGGCCAGGGTAAAGCGGTTTGGGACACCTTGATCCATCCAGGCCTGGGCGAGGCTAAGGCCAATCAGTTCACCGAACATCTGGCTGATTTCAGGTGCGGTGATGAAATCGCCAGAGGCGCCAAAGGGGTCGCGGGTGGCATAGTAGCCGTGCTCAGGGTGCATCAGGCAAAGCGCCATGTAGTCCGAAACCGGTATCGGTCCTTGCGAGGCGATCAAGTCGCGCAGGTGGTCGGAGAGGGGGCTCATGGCGCGCGTAGCTGGCGCGAGCGGAGGATCAGGATCAGCCCGAACAGGATCATCGGCAGCGACAGAAGTTGCCCCATCGACAACCCATAGCCGCCGAGATGGATCACGTAACCCATTGGGTTTTCAGCGGTAATGAAATGTTCGTCCGCTTGGCGGAACAACTCGACGATGAAACGCGCCAAACCGTAGCCGGCAAAGAACGTGCCCGAGACAAGGCCGGGGGCCTTGAGTCCGTGACGTTGCCAGACCAGCCAGATCAACACCAGCCCAAGGATCAAACCTTCGAGCGCTGCCTCGTAGAGTTGCGAGGGATGGCGCGCGCAGATGCCAACGATGTCGGGGCAGTCTTGCGCGGCGCGTCCGGGGAAGGCGACGCCCCAGGGCAGGTCGGTGGGGCGGCCCCAGAGTTCGGCGTTGATGAAGTTTGCCAGGCGGCCCAGCATTAACCCCCAGGGGATGCCGATGGCGACGGTATCGGCCATTGCGAGTTTCCCGATATTGTGTCGCAGGGCAAAGACCCACGCTGCGAACACCACGCCGAGGAAACCGCCATGGAAGGCCATCCCGCCATCCCAAACCTGAGGGATTTCCAGTGGGTTAGCCAGGAAGTAGGCGGGTTTGTAAAAGACCACGTAGCCCAGCCTGCCGCCCAAGATCACTCCTAGGATTGTCCAGGTCACAAGGTCTTCGAGTTGCTGGGTGGTCATGGGCGGTTGATCGCCCTGCCAGAGCTTGACTTGCCGCAGTGCGCGCGCCGTCAGCCACCAGGCGATCAGGATGCCGACGATATAGGCCAGCGCATACCAGCGCAGGGCGATATTGAGACCGAAAAGCTCGAATGAGAAAATTTCGGGCGAGATATTGGGAAAGGGGATCAGGGCGCTCATATCTTGGGGTTTGGAGCCATGGGCGGGGGGAAGTCAAGCTTGCGATTTGGCCAATCCATCCCCATATAGGGCGGGATCACGACAAGAGGTGCCACATGCAGACCCGCAACAAGTTCCTGGACGACATGAGCCAGTTGATGACCAACGCTATGGGCGTGGCGCAAGGAGCCAAGGGCGAGGCGGAAAACGCCATGAAGGGGCTTGTCGATCGCTGGTTGGCGGATCGTGATTTTGTCACCCGCGAAGAATTCGACGCGGTGCGTGCCATGGCCCAGAAAGCCCGTGAAGAGAACGAGGCGCTGAAGGCACGGCTTTCGGCACTTGAGGAAAAGATCGGCGGCTGACCTTGGCGGTTAACATTTCGAATCACTGAAAAACCTTGTGTATGGAATCCGTCTGGCACCTGTCGGGTATCCGTCGGGCGTTTTTGGCTGTCCGGTCGGTGTAGACCGTTCGTTAAGGCAGCGCGCGCTGGTGGTCGAAAGGTATGGAATTCCCCAATGCGGGTGCAATTGAATATTGCCCGGCAATTGGTCAGGATGAACCCGCTATCCGAATTCTTCTACCTGTTTCATATTTCAAGGAGACCGATCCCATGCTCGTCAAAATCTCCAAGCTTTTCATTCTGTCCTTATTTCTGGTCACAAGCCTGTCGATACGTGCCGGGGCGCAATCTGCGGACAAGGTGAAGCTGGATGTGTTGTCGGCCCTGTCGACGCCGCTGCCGATCACCATCATTGGCCCGCTGATGACCCGCGACGTAATCGTTACCGAAGAGGCGGACGGGTTCCGCGCGGTGATGGAGGACACCACTCTGATGGGTCTGTTCCCGTTTGGTGAGGTGTCGATGAAGCTCGAACCGCTGGGGGCGGATAGCTATCGCATCAGCGAGTTGCAGTTTCCCACGGCGCTGGATTTCCCTGGCATCGGCACGGTGACGTTTTCCGGCATGGTGCTGGAAGGCACGTGGTCGGCTGCAAGCCGGTCCTATTCCGATCTGAAATGGGTGACGGATGATTTGAAATTTGCGCCGGGGATGGGCGATCAGGGCAACATTGAAATTGGCAGCCTTTCCTTTGACGTGATGAAAGAGCCCGACGATACCGATACCGAAAGCCGGTTCGAGATTGCAGCCAAGGCGATAAGGGTGCAGGGCATGATCTCGGAGAATGTCAGCGTGGGCGAAGTGCGCGCGTTGCTTGCGGCCAACGGTGAAAAGCCGGTCGACCTGTATTCGCTGATCCGCGAGGTGATGCTTCTGGGGTCTATGGGCGGCAACGGGGCACAGATGCAGACCCTGGTCAGCAGCCTGCTTGGCAACAGCTATGACAGCGTGGTGCTGGACCTGAGCGCGAGCGATTTGATGTCGGCCGATGCGCGCCGCCCGGATGAAAGCTATTTCAAGGCAGGTGGCATGACCATTCGCGCCAGCCTTGCCGGGGTTGAACCGCGCCATTGGGCGGGGGCGGATATTGTGGTCAGCGTAGATCAGGTGGATCAGCGCGAATACCTGCCGGACACCAACCTGACGGCACAAAACGCGCTTGTTCGTCTGAGCGGGGGCGACTTGCCGGTGGCGGATATGCTGGCGACCGTGATGATGCTGGGCGATCCGCCGCGGGGACGTCCGGTGACGGCGGAAAGCCTGCTGAACGGATTGATGGAGTTCGGCAAGCTGGAGTTTGCCAGTGAGGGCAAGGCGATCCGGATCGAGGCGTTTGATCGACGTTGGCGCGAGAACCAGGAACCGGAAATCGTCAAGGCCTTCGACACCGGCTATGACAGCTGGTCGTTGCGCATGGGGGTTGAGGGGCTGAACCGGAATGCAGGGCAGTTCGTCTTTGCAACCGAGGCCCTGGGTGGCATGTTTGTCCCCGGCGAGGATATTGCCGAAGAGGCCCATCCGCATATCAAGGCGTGGTTCCCGGTGGGACTGCGGTTGCAGAGCCAGGTTGGTGATCTGAACGAAGCCTATCTGAAAAAGTTGCTGACCGATGTGGAGTTCCGCAATCTGAACGAGCCGGTCGAGATGATCCTGCCTCTGGCGCTTTATGCGGCGGCGACGGTTCTGGACGTGGTGTCGGGAGATGACATGTATGAGACGGAGTTGTTCCGCCTGACGCAGAAGGGGCATTTCAAGGTTTATCCAAGCGAGTTCCTGAACCTTGTGCCCTATGAGGGGCAGGCGGACGTCCGTCTGAGCGGGCTGGAGGCGCTGTTGGCGTACTTCGATGAGACCATGAGAGAGTTGCGGCCCCGCTCGGATGAGGCGATGGCGCTTGGGGCGGCCAAGGGCGCATTGGTCGTGATGCGCAACATCGCCGAGAAGGCCGACGACGGGGCGCTGACCTGGCAGATCAAGCGGGCAGACGTGACCCGCAACGAAATCGAGTTGAATGGCGTAACCCTGCGCTATCCCGACCTGATGCAGTATCTGCCGATGCTGATTACGCTGGGGTTGTAAGGGGGCGTTTCGCCATTTTAAGGCGTGTTTCCTAGACCTCTTTTGCTTGAATGGATTTGGTGAAGGGAGGAATGAAAAAAGTATTTCATGAAAATTGCCGTATTGGGTTAGGTTAGTGTACCCAAGGAGTTTTGTTGTTGTGGGAGATTTTTTAAAAAACCTGGCGGGAGCTTTGGAAAAACTCCCGAAGGACGATCTTCAAATAGTATCGTTGGTCGTTCTGCTGGTTGGTATTCTTGCCTACCTTTTCTTTTCACGCGCGCATATTTGGGCACGTGTATTCTCATTTTTTTTGATTTTTCTTGGTGGGGCAGGAACGGTTGCTCTGCTTCTTTGGGTTTCCCCTTCTACGCGGCAGGGAACTAGTACTACAGCTTCGGCTTCTGAGACTGAACGGGAAACGAGCTCCGAGGAATTGACTGAAGAATCTATCCGAAAAAACACTTCAAATTGTTCTAAGGAGGATTGGACGGAATGTTGAGAAAACCTTTGTTGTTTCTAGGTGCCCTCGCGCTGGGCCTGCCAATGCTGGGTTCCTATTCTTATGCGAATGCGCCAAAGAATTTGAAAGACGCATGCGGAGGGATTGCCACACTAAGTACAGGCACAGAACGTGCAAGGGCTTTCGAAGAGTGTGCTGAGTTTCTTTCGCACCTGGAGATTCCAGATTCGGCGGTTGAGGTGAATAGAATCGTTTTTAAAAAGCCGGATACATACGGACCGAGCTGGTCAACTTATTCAGGGTACCGAAACTTCGAGTATGCTAAGACGGCCGAAGGAATGGTACACCTTCGGGGAATGATGCAGGGGTGTCCAAGCACCGAAAATGCCATCTTCCAACTTCCTGAGGGTTTCAGACCTAAGGGCTATAGATTAATTTTTGCAACGATAGGAGGTGGGCGGAACGATAGAGGCAGGGTGGACGTTACCACCGCCGGAAAGGTTATTTGGCATTGGTCGGCGCGTACGGACTCATGTCCAAACGGAAAGCAGTTCTGGCTCACATTGGAAGGGATTACATTCGAAGCCGAACAGTAGCTAACCCTGCAACGACAGCACGCTGAACTCACCGTCGGCACGGGCTTTCATCGCCTGGGCGGCGGCGTTGCTGGCGGCGGCGGTGGTGAAGTAGGGGATCTTGTCATAAAGCGCGACCGAGCGGATTTCGCGTGAATCCGCCACCGCTGCGGCGCCTTCGGTGGTGTTCATCACCAGCGAAATCTGACCATCCTTGAGTTGATCCACCACGTTGGGGCGGCCTTCATAGACCTTCTTCACCACTTCGCAGGACATGCCGTGCTGTTCCAGGAAGGCCGCGGTGCCGCCGGTGGCGACGAGGCCGAAGCCGAGGTCCACAAGGGTGCGGGCGGTGTCGACCAGCATGTCGGTCTTGTCGTCGTCCTTGATCGAGAAGAACACCTTTCCACCCGTGGGCAAGTCGGTGCCGGCACCCATCTGGGCCTTGAGGAAGGCCAGGGGGAAGGACCGGTCCCAGCCCATGACCTCGCCCGTCGAGCGCATTTCCGGACCCAGGATCGTGTCGACGCCGGGGAAGCGGGCAAAGGGCAGCACGGCCTCTTTGACCGAGAACCACGGCATGTCCGGATCCGCCAGCGTCATCGGGTCGGTGTCGGGGACGTTGCCGGGTTGGGTGTCCGCCGGATAGGGCGGACGCTTCGGGAAGTTCGACATCGGCTCGCCGGCCATGAGGCGGGCGGCGATCGAGGCGATAGCGCTATCGGTGGCCTTGGCGACGAAGGGCACGGTGCGCGAGGCACGCGGGTTGACCTCGATCAGGTAGATCACATCGTCCTTGATGGCGAACTGCACGTTCATCAACCCGACCACGTTGAGGGCCAAGGCCAGCGCATGGGTCTGCTTGTTGACCTCTTCGATGAGTGCATCGGACAGCGAGTAAGGCGGCAGGGAACAGGCGCTGTCGCCCGAGTGGACGCCGGCCTCTTCGATGTGCTGCATGATGCCGGTGACGTGGACATTCGTGCCGTCGCAAAGCGCGTCAACATCGAGTTCCACAGCACCCGAGAGGTAGCTGTCGAGCAGAACCGGGCTGTCGCCGGACACCACCACGGCCTCGGCGATGTAGCGTTCGAGTTGGGCCATGTCACGGACGATTTCCATGGCGCGGCCGCCCAGAACGTAGGAAGGGCGAATGACCAGCGGGAAGCCGATGTCCTCGGCGATGTGCAGGGCCTCAGCGTCGGTGGAGGCGATGCCGTTCTTGGGTTGTTTGAGGCCAAGCTGGTTCACAAGCGCCTGGAACCGCTCGCGGTCTTCGGCCAGGTCGATGGCGTCGGGCGAGGTGCCGAGGATCGGGATGCCTTCGGATTCGAGCGCATTGGCGAGTTTCAGCGGGGTCTGGCCGCCGAACTGCACGATGACGCCGTGCAGGGTGCCGTTCTCTTGCTCGGTGCGCAGGATTTCCATCACATGCTCAAAGGTGAGCGGTTCGAAATAGAGCCGATCAGAGGTGTCATAGTCGGTAGACACCGTCTCTGGGTTGCAGTTGATCATGATGGTTTCGTAGCCCGCGTCAGTCAGGGCGAAGCAGGCGTGGCAGCAGCAGTAGTCGAACTCGATCCCCTGGCCGATGCGGTTGGGTCCACCACCGAGGATGACGACTTTGTTCTTGTCTGAAGGCCGGGCCTCGCATTCCACGTCGCCCATCGCCGGGCTTTCATAGGTAGAATACATGTAAGGTGTTTGCGCCTCGAATTCGGCGGCACAGGTGTCGATGCGCTTGAAGACGGCGGTGACACCTGCGTTCTGGCGGGCGCGGCGCACGTCGGCTTCTTTGAAGCCGGTCAGGTTGGCGAGGCGGGCATCGGTGAAGCCCATCATTTTCAGGGCGCGCAGGCCTTGTTCGTCGCTTGGTAAGCCGTCGCGTTTGACGGCTTCTTCGGCGTCGATGATCTCGCGGATACGGGCAAGGAACCACGGGTCGAACATTGTGACGCCGTGGATTTCATCGTCCGAGAGCCCGTGGCGCATGGCCTGGGCGATGGTGCGCAACCGGTCCGGGGTTTGCTGGCTGATTGCCTTGATGACGGCGGCCTTGTCCGGGGCACCTTCGATCTCGACCTCGTCAAAGCCGGTTAGGCCCGATTCCATCGACGCGAGCGCCTTTTGCATGGATTCGTGGATAGTGCGGCCGATCGACATGGCCTCGCCCACCGATTTCATCGCGGTGGTCAGGTAAGGCTCGGACCCGGGAAACTTCTCGAAGGCGAATTTCGGGATCTTGGTGACGACATAGTCGATTGTGGGTTCAAACGATGCCGGTGTGACCTTGGTGATGTCGTTGTCGAGTTCATCGAGCGTGTAACCGATGGCCAGCTTGGCGGCGATCTTGGCAATCGGGAAGCCGGTGGCCTTGGACGCCAGAGCGGAAGACCGCGACACCCGCGGGTTCATTTCGATCACGACCATGCGGCCGTCGGCGGGGTTCACCGCCCACTGCACGTTGGACCCGCCGGTCTCGACGCCGATTTCGCGCAGCACGGCAATCGAGTGATTGCGCATGATCTGGTATTCTTTGTCGGTCAGCGTCAGGGCGGGGGCGATGGTGATCGAATCGCCGGTGTGCACGCCCATCGGATCGACGTTTTCGATGGAGCAAACGATGATGGCGTTGTCGGCACGATCGCGGACAACCTCCATTTCGTATTCTTTCCAGCCCAGAAGCGATTCATCGATCAGGATCTGGTTCACCGGCGAGGCATCCATGCCAGACCGGCAGAAATGGATGTAATCATCGCGGTTATAGGCGACGCCGCCGCCGGTGCCGCCAAGGGTGAAGGCGGGGCGGATGATGGCGGGCAGGCCGATTTCTTCGAGCGCATCCAACGCCTCGGACACACCGGCATCAAGGTCGGCGTCGCCGTTGTCTTTCTTTGGGGCGGTGACGATGGTGGCCTTGGGGTTTTCGATGCCGAGACGGTCCATCGCCTCGCGGAACAGCTTGCGATCTTCTGCCATTTCAATGGCATCGCGCTTGGCCCCGATCATCTCGACGCCGTGTTCGTCCAGAACGCCCATTTCTTCAAGCGCCAGCGAGGTATTGAGACCGGTCTGACCGCCCATGGTTGGCAGCAGCGCGTCGGGCTTTTCCTTGGCGATGATCTTGGCGACAACTTCGGGGGTGATCGGCTCGATATAGGTGGCATCCGCCAGGCCCGGATCGGTCATGATCGTGGCCGGGTTCGAATTGACCAGAATAACGCGATAGCCTTCCTCGCGTAGGGCCTTGCAGGCCTGGGCACCGGAATAGTCAAATTCGCAAGCCTGGCCGATAACGATTGGCCCTGCCCCGATGATCATGATGGATTTGATATCGTCTCTTTTTGGCATTGGCACATCCCCGGGCAGCGTGTCGCAAATTGTCGTGGGTTATAGACAGAAGCGGCCCGGGTGCAAGGGTTGAAATGGTAATGCCGGCGATAATCGGTTGGCTCAGGCTGGAAGGTAGACGATCTCTTTATCGTCCCCTTCGAGCTGGGGCTGGTTCGGGGTGATCGTCAGGAAATTGTCATACTCACTGCCCTTGAGCTGCTCTCGGAGTGTGGTTTCGGCAATGTCGAAATCCACCACTTCAAAACCAAGCTCCATCGTGCCCGATCCCGAGCTGGCATCGACCCAGTAGCCCTGTCCGGTGAGGGCGAGGAACTCGTCAAGCTTGTCCAGGAGCGCGTTGCGTTTGTCGAGCTCGTCCTTTTCGGCGAAATCACCGCGTATGTGATAGGTGATCTGGAGGAACTGCATGGCGTCCGTGGCGATCTCTTCAAATCCCTTTTCACGCATCACACGGATGTGTTCTTTGATGGCGGGCCAGTGTTCGATTGCAAAGCTTGCGCGGGTTGCGTTTTTTCCCAGCATGCCGGCATCGACGAAAAGCTGTTCCCCGATTTCGTAGAACCAGAGGAACTCCGTGCCGTCAGGGGTGCGTCGGTACAAGCGCAGCGTATCCGGCAGGTGCCTTGCCGTAGCGCGCGGTGACAAAAGGTTCAGAACAAGGCCGATCAATCGGAAGACGGCGACGAATGCGAATAGGAGAAATAGGCGGATAAACTTCATAAGAGGGCGCTCGATAAAACTGCAATGCTGACGTTAAAGCGCGTCATGATGGCAGAAATGGGGCGCCGGGGTGAAAAATCGGCACTCGGAAGTCAGATCGGACGGTTTGTCGCGGATTGAAATGTCACCCCGCGCTGGCACTGGGTCTTTGTTGCCGATGTGCGGCGCCCAGCGAGTCGAGCAAAAGCCCGAGATAAACCAGAGTCGGTACCAGCGCAGTGAACATGAAGTGGTGGTTGAACCGGTGCAGCACCGAAAAGGCAAAGAGGCTCGACACGATCAGGACCGCCGCGATCCAGCCCCATGCCCGTTTGGCCGACATGATGAGAAACAGAGCGGGCAACAGAAGCGCAGGCAGAACGAAGTAATGCGCCCATGACAGCGGGCCGAATAGCGCAGTGATCAGGCTGAGGAGGAAAAGCTGCACGACCACGCGTCTGTCACCAGCCAAGCCACGGGTCATGCGCCAGAGCGCGATCAGTGCGGCGATCAGTGCGGCCTTGGTGAGAAGGGTGATCCAGAGCGGTTCGGGTGCGGTGAAGACCCGCAGGGCCCGGCCATCGGGAGAAGGGATGCCGCCAAGCAGGGAGGAGAGTTGGTAGAGCAGGGCCTCGGGCGAGTAGTTGACCTTGGTCATGAAGATCAACTCGTCGATTCGGGTCATACGGGCGAGGAAAACCTCGTGCAGGGGCCAGCCCATCACGGCGATGGAGAAAAGCGCGATGCCACCCGCGACTGTCAGCGTGGCCGCCAAGGCGCGCCAGTTGCGGTTCAGCACAAAGATCAAAGCAAAGAGGATCGGAGCGATCTTGAAGGCGGCGGCAAGGCCCAGCAGCGCGCCACCAGAAACCTCGCGCTTGCGCGAGACTTGGAGAAAGGCCAGCAGGATCAGCAGGTTTACCGTGATTTGCGGCTGGTTGGTGAGAAAGCTGTTCAGCACCGGCCAGGTGGCAAAGAGGATGGCAAAAAGCGCAAAGCCCCACTTTTCGGAGGCGGGGCGATGCGCGGGCGGGATCAGCTGCCACGCCGCCCAGGCCGTGAGCAGAAGCGCCACCATGTGCCACAGGTAGGCAAGCTTGAAAAACGTCATTGGGGCCATGGCATGGGTGGGGCCGGAAAACACCATCGCCCAGATCGGCGGATAGACGAACGGTGTCACGCTTTGGTTGGGCACGCCCAGAGCGGCGGTGGCGGCGCGCCAGTCCGGCAGGCCGAGATCGTCGAGGATATCGGGAGCGGCAAGGTATATCAGCTCGGGCTGGCCATTGCCCCAGAACCAGCCGGCAAAATAAAGCGCCGAGATGTCGAGATGCGGTCCAGCAAAGCTGGTCATCAGGATCCAGATGGCCCAACCCAGGGTCAGCCCGGCAAAGAGCAGCGGGAGGCGTCCGGTTTGCTGTGTGATCTTTTGCATCGGGGTCTGCCGGTTCTTGCCTGTATAAACCCCGGTCCGGTTTGACCGGTTCTGGTCGGGGCGGTTGGTCTGCACTCTAGCGGATTGGGTCTGGGTCGTCATCCGACTTGCGGCTGGTGGGGGACAGGGAGGTGAAAACCATCAGGCAGAGGTAAAGCAGGGTCGCGAGGCCGATACTTTGCATCGGGGAGAGGCCCAGCGTGCTCCAGAGCATTTGCTTCACCGGATTGACATAGCAAAGTCCGATTGCGCCCAGCAGCGCAATGCCCCCGGCGATGCCAAACCGGTTCAAGAACAGCGGAGCAAAGGCGAAGGGCGCGATATAATAGTAGGCCCAGCCAATCGGGCCAAAGAAGGCAATGCCGGTCATCGCTGTCGCCCAAGCGGCGGCCGCGGCCTCGGGCGAAGCTGCGCGGCGCAGAAGAAACGCCGACAGGATCAGCGTGGCCAAAACCGCGCCACGCGCAATCATGGCATAGAGTGCAGGCTTGGGCAGGACGAGCCAATTGGCCGAGGGTTCCTCCAGCGCAGCGGTGAGCTCCGGGGTCAGCATCTCGGGCGGCACGATCGGGATCATCTGAGGCGCGCCCAACAGCGACCATCCCCCGATAAGCGTATCGAGCGCATAGGTTACCGTGGTGATCAGGACGGTCTGGTCGATGGCTCCTAGCAGGGCGAGGAAATGCGCATGCAGCGGCCATCCCGCCACTATTAGCGAGGCCAGCCCTAACGCCCCACCAACCACCATCGCCCAAAGGAAGGCACGCCAGTGACCGGTGACCAGCCACAGGAGCGCCAATAGCAGCGGCGATAGTTTCAGCGCGATGGCAATCCCCATGGCGATCCCTGCGGTCTTAGGGTGATGGCGCTGGGCCCGTTCGAGGGCGAGGACGCTCAGGAAGGCCACCAGAATCTGCACCTGCCCTTGGCGCAGGGCAATGGTGCCGGCTTGGCTGACCAGGATTAGCGCCAACGCGACCAGCATCCAGTTGCGCAGGGTTGACGGGCTGCCCGGGTGGACCCCTGCCAGTCGAGCGGCGAGATAGGACGTGGCACAGAGCAGGCCGGCATTGAGGGCAAAGGCCCCGGCACGAAAGGTTTCGAAACTCATGATCTTTGTCAGCGGGGCCATCAACCAGGCCCAGATCGGCGGGTAGATATAAGGATAGACCTCGCCCAACTGGTCCAGTTCGGCGGCGCGCTCGTACCAGCCTGGTGGTGGCCGCATCGCAAAGGTATCGCCCAGCGGTGGAAAGATCTGTGAGGGGTTGCCTGAGGCCACGGCATCAGCCGCCAGCCAGAGCGCCAGCAGATCGCGTGAAGGTGCGTATTGCCCGATGAAGGCAAGAACCAGGGTGGCAAGTGCGCCGCCGATCAGGATAACCCGTGTTTGTGTCAATGCCCGTTGCCCGAAATGCACCTGTAACGCCGTCCTTTTGGCGGGACGATCCAACTGTTGCGGGCGACTCTAGAGCAGTTTTTGGCACAGGTCATCCGATTTGACGCGGCCAGATGGCAATGACCGCGTTGCGACCCTTGACTTTATGAACGTGACAAGGTGTATCGGCCCGACTGATCCGACCATGCCTAAGGGGCTAAGAAATGCACGCCTATCGCAGCAACACCTGTGCCGATCTAAACAAAACCCACGTGGGTGAGACCGTCCGCCTGTCGGGCTGGGTGCATCGCGTGCGCGACCATGGCGGGCTGTTGTTCATCGACCTGCGTGATCATTATGGCGTGACCCAAGTGATGTGCGACCCGGACAGCCCGGTTTTCAACGAGGTGGAAAAGGTGCGCAGCGAATGGTGCATTCGCATCGACGGCAACGTCAAGGCGCGTGACGAGGACCTGGTGAACCCCAAGATCCCCACAGGTGAGATCGAAGTGTTCATCCGCGACTTGGAAGTTTTAGGCGCGGCCGAAGAGCTACCGCTGATGGTGTTCGGCGAGCAGGAATACCCGGAAGAAACGCGGCTGCGCTATCGCTATCTCGACCTGCGTCGCGAGAAAATGCAGCATCACATGAAGCTGCGCTCGGACATGGTCGCCAGCATCCGTCGCCGCATGTGGGACATTGATTTCCGCGAATACCAGACGCCGATCATCACCGCATCGAGCCCTGAGGGGGCACGCGACTTCCTGGTGCCGAGCCGCCTTCATCCTGGCAAGTTCTATGCGCTGCCGCAAGCGCCTCAGCAGTTCAAGCAGCTGATGATGGTGGCCGGGTTCGACAAGTATTTCCAGATCGCGCCGTGCTTCCGCGATGAAGACCCGCGCGCCGACCGCTCGCCGACCGATTTCTATCAACTCGACATGGAGATGTCCTTTGTCACCCAGCAGGACGTGTTCGACACGATCGAACCGGTGATGCGTGGCGTGTTCGAAGAGTTTGGTGGTGGCCGCAAGGTTGATCAGGAATGGGCGCAGATTTCCTATGCCGATGCTGCCAAATGGTATGGCACTGACAAGCCGGACCTTAGGAACCCGATCAAGATGCAAGATTGTTCCGAGCATTTCCGCGGCTCGGGTTTTGCGATCTTTGCCAAGCTTCTGGAGCAGGCGGGCACCGAGGTGCGCGCCATCCCGGCACCTGGAGGTGGCAGTCGTAAATTCTGCGACCGGATGAATGCTTTCGCCCAGAAAGAGGGCCTGCCGGGGATGGGCTACATCTTCTGGCGCGAGAAAACCGCCGATGCGGTGGCCCAAGAGATGGGGATCACTGTGAAAGAGGCCGCGGCCAAGCTGAAATCCGGCGAGGTCGAAGGCGGCATGGAAGCGGCCGGGCCGCTGGCCAAGAACATTGGACCCGAGCGCACCGAGGCGATCCGCCAGCAACTGGACCTGAAGGTTGGTGATGCGGCTTTCTTCCTGGGCGGTAAACCCAAGGCATTCGAGCCGGTGGCGGGCAAGGCCCGTACTGTGATTGGTGACGAGCTTGGCCTGACCGAGCAGGACCGGTTTGCCTTTGCCTGGATCGTGGATTTCCCGATCTTCCAGCTGGACGAAGAACATGGCGGACTTGATTTCGACCACAACCCGTTTTCGATGCCGCAGGGTGGGCTGGATGCCCTTCTTGGGGACCCGCTGCATGTAAAGGGCTATCAATACGATCTGGCCTGTAACGGTTACGAGCTGGTCAGTGGCGCGATTCGGAACCACCAGCCGGAAATCATGTTCAAAGCGTTCGAGCTGGCCGGCTATGGCGAGGACGAGGTCAACAAGCGCTTTGGTGGCATGGTCAACGCCTTCAAATACGGCGCGCCGCCGCACGGCGGCTGTGCTGCCGGGATCGACCGGATGGTGATGCTTCTGGCGGATGAAACCTCGATCCGCGAGGTTATCATGTTCCCGATGAACCAGCAGGCGCAGGATCTGATGATGAACGCGCCCAACGAGGCCAGCCCGGAACAGTTGATGGAACTTGGCCTGCGGGTCGTCGAAAGCGACTGACGCAACGCGGGTATTCTCAAGTCTGCTGAATTGCCGGCGTCATTCCATAAACGAATGGCGTCCCGGGTTTGAAGGATAATTTATGCGAGCTCTGTTCGCATAAGTTTTGCTAAACGACAGGGACTTGAAACAGGGTATCAAAACCCTCCGGGATCAAGTGCGCCAACATAGCCGGCAGTCTGATCAGCGACATTGGTTGTCCCGTCGTTAAGGGTGCTGTAGACGGCAGCAGTCAGGCCGACTACGCCGGCGCACAGCACGACCCAATCCACGGTCACCGCGCCTTTGTCTTCGCTGACGAAGCGTTCAAAAAAACGTTCCACTGTTTCGACCTCTGTAATCGTTGCGCTCTACTGCCTTGACGCAACCTGCCGTGCAAATGTGGCAGGATTGGGCAAAGGAACGGGCGGTTTTTAGTTTTTAACCCGGCGTAAACTTGGTGGAACAAACACGGGAAAGGCGAAAGCACGCCTTCTGGCATCCTCAGATCGCCACACGGGTTGCCAGCCGATCCTGAACCAGCCCGGCAAGCCGGGCGACGTCGGAGCGGGAGGCGCGGTTGTGGCTGCAGGAACGCGCAAGAGCAATGGCGGCGCCTTCGAGCTGGTTATCATCGGCGCTGCGGGCGATGCCCCCGAGGAACTGGGCCAGGTAATCGAGGACGTCGCGATCATGGCCGTCGCCCAGCATTTCAGCGGCATGGGCAAGATCGTCACGCAGCGCTATAGGATCGGGTTTGACCAAGTCTTCGTTCATCATGCGCGGGCCGGTGGGCTGGCGATCGGCAGGCAGGTGCGACAGGATGGTTTCTTGGAACAGGGCAAGGCTGGAGAGCGGTTTCGCCAAAAAACTGTCGGCTCCGGCTTCAAGTGCGAGCTGCTCAGTATTGTCGTCCCCGCTCATCCCCAGGATGACACCGACCCGAGGATGTGCCGCGGCCAACTCGGCAATCAGCTCGGTGCCGGAGCCGTCGGGCAGACCAAGGTCGATGATCATCACCGAGGGACGATAGACCTGCAGATGCCGCCGCGCCGAGGCCAGGCAGTCGGCCCGGCGGATTCGGGCACCCGAACGCAGGCACAAAAGGCGCACCGCCTCGCAGGTAAATCGACTGTCCTCGACGACCAGGACGGTCAGGCCCAGAAGCGGGCGGGCGGCAGTTGGGTGGCGGCGCGGGGCCATCAGGTCGAGGTCATCCATATCGTGCATCCTTGGGGCTGGGTTTCCGGGTTGGCGACTCAAGGATTACGCAGGCGTGCCTAATGCGAAGTTAACAGGGCGCTGGGAGCGCGTGTGAGTGCTTGCGAAAGCCGTGGCAGACCCGCATAAGGGCGCCTGAGCGAGCGCAGATGAAGACCATAAGGAGCTTTTTGCATGATTGGACGCCTCAACCACGTCGCCATCGCGGTACCCGATCTGGACGCCGCGTCCGAGCAATACCGTAGCGCGTTGGGCGCCAAGGTGAACCCGCCGCAGGACGAGCCGGATCATGGCGTGACCGTCGTGTTCATCGAGCTGCCCAACACCAAGATCGAGCTGCTCTACCCGCTGGGAGAGAACTCGCCGATCCAAGGGTTCCTGGACAAGAACCCGTCGGGTGGCATCCATCACGTGTGCTATGAGGTTGAAGATATCATCGCCGCCCGAGATCACCTGAAGGAAAGCGGCGCGCGAGTACTGGGCACAGGAGAACCCAAGATCGGGGCCCATGGCAAGCCGGTGCTGTTCCTGCATCCCAAGGATTTCAATGGCTGTCTTGTGGAGCTGGAGCAGGTCTGATGAGCATCACCTCGGCTATCGTTCTCTATGTCGTGTTGTGGTTCCTGACCTTCCTGATCGTGATCCCGATCCGGCTGAAGACCCAAGGCGATGTCGGCGAGATCGTGCCGGGGACGATGGCCGGCTCGCCACATGAGCATAACCTGAAGAAAAAGGCGATCATCACCACGGTGGTGGCCGCCATCATCTGGGGTATCATCGCCTATATCATCATCAACGGCGTCATTACCGTGCGCGATATCGACTGGTTCAACCGGATGGGTCCGCCCGCGTCCTGACATGGGTTGCTCGCCAGCCCCGAGTCCCATTTCGCGAGGCCGCCTGAAAAGGCGCAAGAGCCAATCAGCTGCGGTTCAGCCCGTGGAAGATATGGGTGAAAGTGGCCGCGCCCAGAATAGGGATCACCAGGTTCAGGATCGGTACGACCAGGGGAAGCGCCATCAGGACGCCGGCTGCCCAGATCGTGGGAAGGTGCTGACTGCGCAGTTCCCTGGCAGCCTCGCGACCGATGCGGCGCATCGCGGCCAGTTGGAAGTATTCGCGCCCCAGTAGGAAACCGTTCAGCCCGAAGAAGATGAAGGGCGAGGCCGGAGGGATGAAAACGTAAAGTACGAAGGCCACTGTATTGGCAGCGATCAGAATGCCAAGAAAGCTCACCGTGTCACGCAGCGCGTCGAAGAACGGCACACGCGGTTTCGATGGCAACGTCGGATAGTGCCGGTCCTCGACCGCCTGAGCGACATCGTCGAGAAACATCGAGGTGATCGCCGAGGCGACAGGAATCATCAAAAAGAAGCTGAGCACCAGCATGAAGATCGCCGAGGAGAATGACAGCAGGTCGCCGACCCATTCGACCCGGCCCAGCACGTCTAAATAGGCGTCGGGACCGGCGAGGTAATCGACCAGCCACAACAGCGCGGCATAGGCCGCCACCAGAAGGGCGATGGTCAGCGCGATGCCCAGCCACAGCACCCGGCGGAAGCGGCGGTCGCCGATCTGGCCAATGGCGCGCAGGAAGCTGGTGAGGATCAGGTCGAGAGCCATGTGGTGATGCTTTCCATGTCGGGGCGGGGGCGTTCGGGCGGGATGCGGGTTTCGGTCGCGATATGGATGTATCCGGCGACGGATTCGTTTTCGGCGAGGCCAAACGCTTCTTCGGTGAAGCTGCGGTTATGGGCAGGAAACCCGGAAAGCCAATTGGCACCCCAGCCCGAAGCCAGCGCGGCATTTAACAGCGCCAGGCAGACAGCGCCGGTGGAATAGGTTTGCTCGATCGCGGGCAGGGCCTTGGTTTCGCGACGCACCTCGATAACGGCAACCGCCAGGTGGCCTTGGTCGAATTGCTGGCGCTGCTTTTCGATCTTTTCATCCGGAAGACCAGCGGCGCGGGCGTGTTTCTCGGTCAGGTCGGCCAAGCGCGCCATGGCGCCGGTTTCGATCACGATGAAACGCCAGGGTTCCAGTTTGCCATGGTCCGGCGTGCGGGCGGCTGCGGTGAGGATCGGCGCAAGCTCTTCCCGGGACGGTGCGGGGGCTTGCAGGGTTTTGGCCGGGCGGGAGCGACGAGTGAGCAGGAAGTCAAGCGCGGCTTGGTTTGGTGTGGGCATGGGCGGTCTCCTTTTCGTTGCTGACTAGTTGTGCTCCCGACACGCGTGGGTCAAGGGCAGGAATGGGGGCCAGCCCCCACACCCCCGGGATATTTGTGGCAAGAGGAAGAGGTGGGTTGGTTATGTACCAAGAAGCTCGGTGGCCATGTCGGTGATCACCTCGGAAAAGAAGGCCTGCTGGCGGGTGTTGGGTTGGCGCTGGGCGACTACCTCGGCCATCGGGTCCGGGGCGGCACGGGATGAGCCGGAGAGTTGTTCCATAACGGCATGGCCACAGAACGGTACGTAAGCCTCGGAATAGCCGCCTTCGTGGACGAGGACGAGCTTGCCGTCGCAGGTCTCGTCAGCGACCTCCATCATCTTGGCTGTCATCTGGCGGAACGTTTCGGCGGTGCAGAGCATGTGGGCCAGCGGATCAAACGTACAGGCGTCAAAGCCGCATGCAACGATGATCACGTCCGGGGCGAAGTCTTGCAGCGCGGGGGTTACCAGGCGGTCGATGGTTTCGAGATAGGTGTTATGGCCCGCGCCCGGCGGCAGGGGGATGTTCATGTTGTAACCCGCGCCCGCACCGGTGCCGCGGTCGGTGATGTCGCCGGTGTCGGTGGGGTAATTGTGTTCCTCGTGCACCGAAATGGTCAGTACGTCGTCACGGTCATAGAAGATCGCTTCGGTGCCGTTGCCATGGTGCACGTCCCAGTCGACAACGGCAAAGCGGGAGGCCTGACCGCTGGCGATGGCAGCCTCGATGGCGATGGCGATGTTGTTCAGCAGGCAAAAACCATTGGGCCAGTCGGGTAGGCAATGGTGTCCGGGCGGGCGCGACAGCGAATAAGCGTTGTCGAGCGTGCCGTCGAGCACTTGGGCCAGGGCCTCCTTGGCGAGACCGGCCGATAGCGCGGCGATCTCAAAACCCCCGCGCAGAAACGGGGTGCGCAGGCCGAGCTCTCCACCGCCGGCGTCGGAGGTTTCCTTGAATTTCGTGAGGAAGCTTTCGGGATGCACACGTGCCAGATCGCCCCAGGTGGCGGGTGTGGCGGATTGCATCGCAAGCTCCTGGTCGATGCCGCTGACCGACATCAGGTTCTTGAGGCGGCGCTTGGTTTCCGGGTTTTCCGGCAGGCCTCCGGCGGCCAGTGGTTGCACGAAATCACCCAGCGGCAGGGTTAGCGCATAGGCGCCGCCGCCGTGCCAGAAGCATTTCTCGTCCCAGAAAAAGCCGGTTGTCATGGTGGTCCCCCTTGTCGATTCCCCGCGCTTGGGATTAGCGCGTGGATACCGATGGATTGCAACACCTTGGCTGAACCGGATAGCCAGGGGCATGGCCATTGACGATCTCAAATTGCTCGCCCGACCAGGCGCCGAGATTGCCGTGCGGGTGACACCCAAGGCATCGCGCAACCGGGTCGCGATTGACGAGGAAGGCGCCGTCCGGGTCTACGTCACCGTGCTACCCGAGGAGGGCAAGGCCAATGCAGCGGTGCAAAAGCTGTTGGCCAGGGCGTTGGGGGTCGCGAAATCGCAATTGATGTTGGTGCGGGGGCAGACAGCGCGGGATAAGGTGTTCCGGGTCGAGGGATAGTGGATTTAAGAGTCGCGAAGGCGGAATTTGGCGTGAAGCGGACGTGGGCTAAACAGAGCCCACTCTCGACGTCCGCTTCAGGCCGGCAACTAACCTTGCATCCCGCCGATCTAAAAACCCCGCTCGGTATAGGCCCTACGCCTCGGGCGCCAGCGTGTAGACCCCTTCGGGCAAATCCAGCGCGGCGCCGAGATCGCGGAGCTGGCTCATCGACAGAGTGATTTTCTGGGTCTCGCCGGTGCGGGGATCGAACTGTTCGACCGTGACGCATTCGGTAAAGGCGTTGACGATGACATCTTCCAGAAGAGGCGTGTTGCCTTCATCCACAAGGGTAATCACCGTGGCGTCGAATTCGTGCTCAATGCTAAACATGACAACAGCATAATCCGCCGATTTCCGCTGGCAACCGTCACCTTGCCGTGAGGGGGCTGGTTTGTGCGGGTCTTGGTGCTATTTTGGACCGCAGAGCGTTGAATAAGGCGGAGTGACAGGACAAGTGAAACCACGCGCAATTTGGCCGGTTTTGGCCGCAGTGTTCCTGTCGGGTTGCATCAGTACGACGGCGACGCCTGTTGTTAAGGCACCACAACAGGCAAGTTCCACGACGACTTCGGCAAAGGTTTCGGCGCAGAAAGCGGCAAAGCAATTCGTGAGCGTTGTGCAGACGGTCGAGCCGGTGGCCGAACGCGAATGCCGGGCCCGCGTGCCGCGTGCCAATTGCGATTTCCAGATCGTCATCGACGAGGCCCCGGGCAAGGCACCCAATGCCTATCAGACGCTGGACAAGAACGGACGGCCTGTGATCGCCTTCAATCTTGCGCTGATCGCGGCGGTGCGCAACGCAGATGAACTTGCCTTCGTCATGGGCCATGAGACCGCGCATCACGTTGCCGGACACATAGACCGCCAGCAGAAAAACGCCGCGGCCGGTGCGGTGATTTTTGCCGGGCTGGCGGTTTTGACCGGGGCCGACCCCAACGCGGTGCAAAGCGCGCAGGAACTGGGCGCGGCGGTGGGTGCGCGCAGCTATTCCAAGGAATTCGAGCTGGAGGCTGATGCTCTGGGTACGATCATCACCAAAAAGGCAGGATACAACCCGCTTGTTGGCGCGGAGTTTTTTACCCGCATTCCCGATCCGGGCAACCGGTTCCTGGGAACCCACCCGCCGAACGCGGCCCGGATTGAAACCGTGCGCCGTGTAAACTCACAGATTTGAAGCAGGTCTGATCAGCCGCCTGGAAAACCGAAAACAATGGGAACCTCGCATTGAGAAAAGAGCGGTCATTCACGAGCGTCCTGCTGTGCGCCACGGCCACGGTGGCAATTCCGCCTTGGTGGTCCTGACCATGCTGCAGTTGGAAAATGTGGTGTTCGACCGGGGATCGAAATACGCGGTTTCGGGCGGCTCAGCCTGCAGCCGAGGCGAGGTGGACGCCTTTCTCAAAGTCCTGAAGAAGAGCAAGAAATTCGCCAAGGCAACGCATAACACCTGGGCAGTTCTGTTGGCTGATGGGACGCCGATCAAAGGTGACGATGGAGAAAGCGGCGCTGGCATGGTCATTGTCCGAATGCTTGAGCGCGCGGACCTGCGCAATCATGTCATCGTTGTAACCCGCTGGTATGGTGGAACAAAACTGGGCGGAGATCGATTTCGCCGGGTTCAGGACTGCGTACGCGCCTACCTCGACGCGCTGGGCACAGCGCCGGATTGATCTTGGTCAATGCGATTCGTGGTGATCCCGGATAGCCTGAAGAGGTTGACGGAGGGATGTGACGTGAGGCCATTGGGAGAAACCCGGCGGCATTACTGGTTGGTTCAACGGATGGCCGGCAAGAGCGGCTTGGACTTGGCCCGTGCCAGTGCCCGCGGTGATTTGGATCAGGAAACCTGGGCAGAAGTGGTGCAGCGCTGTCGCGGCTGTGTCTGGACCGAAGGATGCGAGCGGTTTCTGAAAGAGGGGCACAAGCGCGGGTTTGAATGGCCCGAGAAATGCCGCAACCGCCTGAGCCTTGCCACCTTGCGGGCATTTGAAGAGATGGACAATGATCATGAGATCCAATGAGATACCACTGGGTGACCCGGCAACGCATTTCTGGCTGACGCGGTCAGCGGCACGCGCCATGGGGGTGAACCTGAGCGAGGCGATGGCGACCGGGCAGCTCACGCCGAGGGACTACAGCGAAATGGTCACCAATTGCCGTGCCTGCCACATGGTAGAAGGTTGTCAGCACTGGCTGGCCACCGAGGCTGTAACCCGTTGCAAAGCCTACGAATCCTGTCTCAACAAGGGGCTGTTGGAGCGGTTGCAGGACGAGGTGCTGGGCCTGCACAAGGTTCCGGCCTGAGCGACTTGCCTTGAAGAGTGTTTGCGACCATCCTTCCCGCAAGACTTGGGGAGGGCGGAAATGCTCTATTTCTTTCGACGGTTGAAGGACCGGATCATCTGGAGTTCGCGCGGGGTGATGCGCACCTGGCAGAGCGAGCATTCGTTCCGCTCCTGGGTCTGGGCCAACCTGGTGTCGGCGTCACTGGCCTTTGTCCTGCCGATTTCCCTTTCTGAACGGGCCCTTATCCTGTCGCTGGGCGTGCTGGTGATGGCCTTCGAGCTGATCAACACCGCCATTGAACACACCGTCGATTACATCTCGGAAGAGATCCACCCGATGGCCGAAAAGGCCAAGGACGCGGCCAGCGCCGGCGTGTTCCTGTCCTCGCTCGCCGCCGGGGTCGCCTGGCTGGTGGTGCTGAGCCAGTTCATCCTTCCTTGAGGTTAATGAATCGCCGTTTGAGCCAAAAACCCGATGTATGGACTCCGTCTGCTACCTGTCGGGTATCTGTCGGGCGTTCGGTGTCTTAAGGATTTCACGCGCCGAAAGGTTTCTCCGGCGCGCGGTGGGTTTGGGTTTCGAAAACCTCAGAGCTTGGAATGGGACCCGTCGCACAGCGGCTGTTTGGCCGAATGCTTGCAGCCGCAGAAGAACACCTTCTTGCTGGCTGGGGCGGTGTATTTCACCGGGCTGAATTCGGTGTCCTTGTGGCTGCCATCGCAAAAGGGCTGTTTCTTGGACTTGCCACAGGCGCACCAGAAATAGTTTTTGCCTTCCTCGACCTCGACGGCATAGGGGGCTTTCTGGGCGATCTCGGGGGTGTCGGTCATGGGTCTGCTTTCCTGTTCGTCGCGTGGGGTCGGGCGAGAGTGACGCGGTGTGGCAAGGAGGTCAACCAATCGGGTCGTGCGGGGGCGCAGACGGTGCGTGCAAGCGCGCACCCTACGGTGGCCGGGCGTCAAACGCCCTCGACGATGACCACGTGGCCGGTCGAGCAGGTGCGGCGCAGCTCTTTCAACGGCGCATAGGCGTCCGAGGTGAACAGGGCGCGGGCGCTGTCCATATCCGGAAACTCAAAGAGCACGATCCGGGTGGGCTGCCAGTCGCCTTCTAGAACCTCATGCGCGCCGCCGCGGGCGAGGTATTTGCCACCCATCCGTTCGACCAGCGGCTTCACCTGTTTCATGAACTCGCCGTAGGGTCCCGGGTCGTGGATTTCGACATCATAGATCAAAGCGTTTCGGAATTAACCTGAGACACAGGTTGGTTTCGAAACGCCCACAACATCAACAGGGTCCGCGCGTTTCGCGAAAAACCCGTGATTCAGGTTTGTCGCGAAACGCTTTAGATAGGCGGGCATGGGCTTCTCCTTTGGTTGAGGGAAGCGTATCATAACGGTGTTACAGGGAGACGCATTTCGAAAAACTCTTTTGAGGGGAGGGTCACATGATGATTGCACGCAGGTTGTTTCTGGCGGTTCCGTTCCTGTTGGCCGCGCCGGTTCTGGCGCAGGACATTCCGGCGGATATCTCCGGAACCTACAAGGTAGAGGGGCGCAACCCGGACGGGTCGGCCTATAATGGGCAATTGACGGTTCAGGAAAGCACCGGCGGCGCGGTGGCCTTTGCCTGGATCGTGGCGAAGCAGAGCTATGCCGGGGTTGGTGTGCGCGATGGCCGGGTGGTGACAGTGGACTGGGGCGCGGACACGCCGGTGGTTTACGTTGTGATGCCCGGGGGGGAGTTGCATGGGACATGGGCCGGAGGGACGGCGTTGGAGCGGGCGCGGAAGTGAGGCTTGTACGAAGCGTTTTCGCGACCATTAGGAGGTTTTGGGTGAGTCTTCTATCTGCCGCGAAATCATCATGCCGTCATAGCTGAGAACCGAACCAAGTTGCGGCGGAGGGCCGATGTGCTCGGCCCAAACCACCGTGAAGTTACCTCCGATACCGTCCACTAAAGCCCAGTGATACGGTGTGTTCCCCATTCCGATGACGTTCATTTCATAGTCTTTTATTCGACCGGCGCCACCAACCGAATTGTCATACCCATCTGCCGTTTCAAATAACCCAAAGGGAATGAAAGAAGGTATGCCATATTGTACTTCGCTGTCTTGGCTATCAAAAAAGTCTTTGTCGGTTTCGAAGATTTCGGTTCCGTGGGAGAAGATCACGAGATCGGCTGTAGTTTCGATCGTGTGAGTTCGTTTTCTATGTTTTGGAGCCCAAAGTCTCGCCAAGGCTTTGCCTGCAGGAGATGGTGCGTAGTGGGGTAAATTGATGAAGTGTGCGCCTGACCGGGTGGCGGTTTCTCCATTTTCCAGGATGTCGATTGCGGCGTAACTCTCAAAAGCACCGTAAGGTAGCTCTGGCCCGACCGAGGGAGCAACTTTGGATACAAATGGAGGCTCGCCCCGGGAAAAGAACGGGTTCATTGTTAGGAACTCGCCGTCATTATCGAAATACATCCAGATTTCGCTGCCGGAAGGATCGCGAAGCATTGCCGAATGGCCGTACGCGGTCTTCGTGACTACAGTTTCGGGATTGTCATAAAAATTTTCGGCCAGCGAAGTGAAGTTTTCCTCGGTCAGAGGAATGCCGATAAGAAGGAAATTTGTCGTCACTGCGAATACCTTTCTCACAAATCATACTCCCCCGCCGCATCAACTTCAACGCGAACCCGATTTTCGAGCACATACCCGGCGGTACCGCCGGGCAGCGCCCGACCCGCCCCCCACGGGGCGGGCGCTTCTGAGAGGGAGTGTGCGGTTTGAGGGTGGCGCGTGTTGCGGCGTGGCGCCAAGAGTTGAGGCGCCCCGGCGGGTCGGGCGCTGCCCTTGGTCTCAGCCGGGAAGGCGGCCCCAGAGGTCGTATTCTCCGGCCTCGTCCACCTCGACGCTGACGATCTCGCCAATCGACAACCCCTCGGTGCCCTCGTCAATGAACAGGTTGCCGTCGATCTCTGGCGCGTCCGCCTTGGTGCGGCAGGTGGCGATGCCGTCCTCATCAATGTCGTCGATGATCACGTCCACGGCCTGACCGACCTTGGCGGCGAGCTTGGCCTCGGAGATGGCCTGGGCCTTTTCCATGAAGCGTTCCCAGCGCTCCTGTTTGAGTTCGGGGGCGACATGGTCGGGCAGCGCGTTGGAGGCCGCGCCGTCGACGTTTTCGTATTGAAAACAACCAACGCGGTCGAGCCGGGCCTCATCCAGCCAGTCGAGCAGGGTTTGGAATTCGGCGTCCGTCTCGCCCGGATAGCCGACGATGAAGGTTGAGCGCAGGGTGATGTCGGGGCAGATGCTGCGCCATTCGTTGATGCGATCGAGTGTGCGTTCGGCATGGGCAGGCCGCGCCATGCGTTTCAGCGTATCGGGATGGGCGTGTTGGAACGGCACGTCGAGGTAGGGCAGGATCAGCCCCTCGGCCATCAGCGGGATCAGCTCGCGCACATGCGGGTAGGGGTAGACATAATGCAGTCTTGTCCAGGCTCCCAGTTGGCCCAGTTCGCGGGCCAGCGCGGTGATCGGTTGTTCGCCCGTGGGGCGGTCGGTGCGGGGCCAGTCGATGCCGTAGGCAGAGGTGTCCTGGCTGATGACGAGGAGTTCGCGGACGCCGTTTTCGACCAGCTTCTCGGCCTCGCGCAGCACCGCCTTGTGGGGGCGGGAGGCGAGCCGCCCGCGCATGTCGGGGATGATGCAGAACTTGCAATGGTGGTTACAGCCTTCGGAGATTTTCAAGTAACTGTAATGGCGCGGGGTGAGTTTGACACCCGATGCCGGCAAGAGGTCGACAAAGGGATCGGGGCTGGGCGGGACCACGTCATGCACGGCATCGAGCACCTGTTCATATTGATGCGGGCCGGTGACGGCGAGGATTTTTGGGTGATGCTCGCGGATATAGTCGGGTTCGGCCCCCAGACAGCCGGTGACGATGACCTTGCCGTTTTCCTTCAGCGCCTCGCCGATGGCGTCGAGGGATTCCGCCTTGGCGCTGTCGAGAAAGCCGCAGGTGTTGACGATGACGGCGTCGGCACCCTGGTAGTCGGGCGAGATGCCATAGCCCTCGGCGCGCAGGCGGGTGAGGATGCGTTCGCTGTCGACCAGCGCCTTGGGACAGCCGAGCGAGACCATGCCTATGGTGGGCTGGTTGACGCGCTTGTCCTCGCGGATGGAGGCGTTGGCGAGGTCGGGGCGGAGGCTGGGCGGGTTGGTCATGGGCTGGGCGTATAGCGGGCCGGGAGCGCCGGGGAAAGGGGCGAGATCAGAAGTCGAACCGGTCAAGGAAGGGCGCATAGGCCTGATTGCGGGCCCAAAAGGCGCGGGGGAAGGAGGCTTCAAACCGGGCGCGGGTCATGTTTGGGTTCTCACCCAGCAGGATCTGCATTTCCTTGTCGGCTTCGTCTGTCCGCCCGGCAGAAAGAAGCGACAAGACCAGCGTGCGGCGTATCCAGGTGGCCCCAGGGTTTTCGCGCAGGGCGCGTCGGGCGCATTCAACCCCTTCGTCGGCTCTGCCCATCTGGCGCAGAGCGGAACCACGCGCGACTTGTGCGCTGAAACGAAAAGGGTCGAGCGGCGAAAGCATTTCAGCCTTTTCAAGCGCCTCGAGCGCCTGTTCGTTGCGATGGGCGTAGACATGGCACCAACCGCGCCGCAACCAGCCCCAGGCATTGTTAGGGTCGATTTCCAGGGCGCGGTCTATGAACTTCTCGCTCAATTCCAGATCAAGTGCGGAGAAGGCCAGGGCGGCGCCTATGGCGACCAAGGTCGGCGCGTGGGCGTCGGCATGGTTGGCGGCGTGCAGGGCCAGTTCGACGGCCCGGTCATGGTCCTTGTTCGGTGTTTTCGACCACATGTAGGTGGGCAAATGGGCAACCGCCCATGCCTTGTAAGCCAGAGCCGGAGCGAAATCCGGCTGACGGTCGATGGCGGCATCAAGCAGGCCAATTGCCTTGTCTATCGTGTCGCGGCGGCTGGCCCAGAAATGTGGTAGGGCGGTTAGCGTAAGTTCATAAGCCGAGCGGTCTTGTGGAGGGGTCGTTTTGGCGCGTTCAATCTCGGCGTCGCGCAGGCTTGGTGAGATTTGCCCGGCAACCTGGGCCGCGATCCGGTCCTGAAGGTCAAAGAGATCGTCGAGCCGGTCATCGAAGCGTTCCGACCACAGAGTGTGGGAGTCGCTGCCGCGGACAAGCTGAACCGAAATGCGGACCCGCTCGCCTGCGCGGCGTATCGTGCCTTCGACGACATAGTCGGCGCCCAGCCGGGCAGCGGCTTCCGGGACGCCGATGCTTTCGCTGCGCAACGCAAACGCGGATTGGCGGGCGATGACGTGGAATTCGTGCACTCGAGACAGCGTACCGGTGACTTCCTCCACAACCCCATCGGCAAACATGTCATCTTCGTCCGCGCTAAGTTCGTCAAAGGGCAGGACGGCGAGCGATGGGCGCATTCTTTGCGGCGCGTCAGGTGTGGGTGGGGACGGGGTCTCTCGATCTTGAGTGGCGCGGAAAGCCCTGAGCCAGTCTTCGAACCCTTCCGACGGGAGATCGAACCCTTGAAGCAATTCGTTGGGGCCGGATTTGTCGACGTGGACCCGGTTCTCGTCCAACCAGATGGTGTGACGGTTGGCGTTGAGAATACCGTCGGGCAAGGTGCGGCGCAGCACCGACAGTTCCTGCCGGAGCGAGGCGCGAGCCTGATCGTCTGCCCGGTCAGACCATAGCAGGTCGGCAACGAAACCGCGTTCGGCGCGCATTCCCGGTTGTTGCGAGAGAAAGGCAAGCAGTGCCCGGCCGCGTAGCGACATATGGTCAAGATTTCCACCCTGTTCCAGATGGGCGCGAAACGGGCCGGACAGAGACAGAATGAGGCGGTTGGAGGGCATGGGACCTTCTGATGAATTGCGATTTGCCGGTTACTTGATGCCATGTCGGCGTGTTTTTACGGAAGTGTTGCACAAGGAGGGCGATTTTTCACGAGCGATTTTGCGGTTGTTTTGCGGGTGTTTTGCGGTGCGGTGCCAAGGTTTGAGCATCGAGAACGAAACATCCTATCTGGAGGATATCAGATGCAGATCAAAACCGAGAACACCCGCACCGTTAATGAAACGTCCTTTGCGCCGACGGCCTGGATTGTTGGATTTCTCGCTTGGTTGGTTGAGTGCGACAGGCGGTATCGCGAGGCGCACAAGCTGCGTAATCTGCCTGATGAGCGATTGCAGGACATGGGCATGACCCGCAGTGACGCAAAAAACGCCTATCGACGCTGAACGTGCAAGGGGCCACGCAGAATCCAAGTGCGGAAAACGGCGGGTTCTTGCGCGAGGCGGCGGCGGCAATTACTTGTATTGAAGCAAAATCCGCATTGCCCATTCGAGCAAGGAGGCCAAAATGCGTTGGATTTTTCGAGTTGCGGTGATTTTGGCCTTGGTCGTTGTGCTGTTGGGCGCGGTGGTTCTGATATTACCGGGCGAGCGGGTGGCCGCGGTGGCGTTGGATCAGATCCGGGCCGCGACCGGGCGTGATGTCCAACTGGAAGGCGATGTCGATCTGAAATATTTCCCGGTGCTGCGGGTACGCACGGGGCCGATCAACATTGCCAATGCCGACTGGTCCGACAGGGGCCCGATGTTGCAGGCCGAGGGGTTGCTCATCGGGGTCGAGACGCGGCCGCTTTTCAGCGGGCAGATCAGGATCAAGACGCTCGAGTTGGACCGGCCGGAATTGTTGCTGGAGCGGCATGACGACGGCCGGGTCAACTGGGAGATCGAGGCCGGCTCTGGCGGATCGGGCGGGCGTCAGTTTGCCGTGGGTCTGGACCAGTTCGTGATGCGTGACGGACGGGTTCTGATTCTTGATCACGGTCGCAAGACTCGGCAGTCCTTTGAACGGGTTGAGGTGAAGCTGAGGGCACCGGATTTGCAGGGACGGGCCGAGCTTGACGTCGGTTTTCGGGCCGAGGGCCATGAAGGGGGGGCAGCGACTCTGACTGCCGAAGTGGCGGCCTTGATGCCGTTTCTTGACGGGGTGGTTGTGCCGCTGACCTTCGGGATCGAGGCGGAAAAGGGTAGGTTCGAATTTACCGGGCGGGCCAATACCCGGGGCGATGCCGAGGGTGACGTGGCGGTAAACCTGCCGTCGAGCGCGGCTTTCGCCGGGGCCGTGGGGTTGCCGCGGATGTCGCCCCCCCGGGGGTTGGGGCAGACGATCAAGGCCAGCGGCAAGTTGGTTCTCACCGAGGGCGAGGCGCTGGCCCTGCGGCAGATTGATCTGGCGCTGGATCACAACGAGCTGAATATCGACGTCGATATCGATTTGTCGGCCAAGCGCCCCTATGCCACCGCACGGGTGCGCGCCGGGACTCTGGACTTTTCGGCATTGTCCGGCGGCAGCGGCGGCGGCCAGGCCGCAACCACTTGGTCTGACGAGCCGCTGGATGCCGGGGCGCTGGGCCAGTTCAACGGGCAGGCGCGGCTGACTGCGGGTGCGATTGATTTCGGATCGCTGAAGCTTGGCAAAAGCGAAGTGATGTTGAATCTCGAGCGCAGTCGGGCGGTGTTCACGCTTGTCGACGTAGCAGCCCATCGCGGGACACTGGGCGGCGAGTTCGTGATCAACAACCGCGGTGGGCTGTCGGTTGGGGGCAAGTTGACCATGACAGGGGTCGAGGCCCGGGACCTGCTGCGCGACAGCGCCAAGATCAAGGCCGTGTCAGGCAAGAGCGACGGGCATTTGAATTTCCTGGGTGTCGGCGGGTCGATTGCCAAGATCATGAAAAGCCTCAAGGGAGATGGCAGTATCCGGATCGTGGACGGGTTGTTCGAAGGGATTAGCCTGGACCGGGTGATGCTGAAGCAGGATGGCGGCCGATCGACCCCGTTCGATAGTCTTACCGCCGGGTTCACATTGATCGGGGGCAATCTGCAGAATCGCGATCTGACATTGGTGATGGAGGATATCGAGGCTCGGGGCGAAGGGCGCGTCGGGATCGGGGCAATGGACATTGACTACCTGTTCACGCCGGTTGCTCTGAGAGCGCGTGGCGGTCAGGGGGTTGCCGTTCCGGTGCGCATTCGCGGCCCGTGGAGCGACGTGAAGGTAATGCCGGACCTGCGCTCGGTGATCACGTTGAATTTCAAGGAAGAGATCAAAGCCGCCGAGAAAAAGATCGAGGATGCGGTGCGCGAGCGGGTCGAGCAGGAGACGGGCGTTGTCGTGGAAGAGGGGCAGAGCCTTGAGGATGCGCTTAAGGAAAAAGCCGAAGACGAGTTGAAGAAAGGGCTGCTCAAGCTACTGGATTAATGCGGGTGTTCGGGGCGTTGGGTTTTGTCGAAGCGGGCGCGGATTCTGTTTTGAGTGGACAAACGAAGATGCGCAGCGCTGCCACCAGGGCGTGGGCGGGTGAACGCATATCGGTGCGAAGCGCGTTGACCCCATGCGGGTGCAGCTTGGCTAATCACCCCGTCAGACCACAAAATGCCAAGTTCCAACCATAAGTGAGCGGCGCCGCCAATTCGGGCTGGTGTCAGGCATGGGCTTTTGCCGTGGCTTGGGGCATTCTAAGTTGATGGGAAATATGATTGGCAAAGGTGATCATGCGGGTTTTTGACGGGCACAACGACGTATTACTGAAACTGCGTAAGGCCGGGGGACGGCCCGCCTTGAAGCTGTTCCATCAGGGCCGGGATGGGCATATCGACCTGCTGCGCGCGGTGGCGGGCGGTTTCGCCGGTGGGTTCTTTGCCATTTTCGTGCCCAGCCCAATGGACCTTGCGACCATGAAGGCTGAGATGGCTCAGCCGGAATACGACCTGGCCCTGCCCGATCCGATCCCGCATGAACAGGCCTTGCCGGTGGTGATGGAAATGGTGGCTCTGTTGATGCAGCTTGAAGCCGAGGGCGCCTTGCGCATCTGTCGTAGCGTGGCCGAGATTCGCGCTGCCATGGCCGAGGGCGAGATCGCGGCGGTGATGCATATCGAAGGCGCCGAGGCGATAGATCCGGCGTTCCACGCCCTGGATGTGCTCTATGCTGCCGGGCTGCGCTCGCTTGGGCCGGTTTGGAGCCGGTCAACGGTTTTCGGCCACGGGGTGCCGTTCAAATACCCGTCCACCGGTGACATTGGGCCGGGGTTGACCCGCGATGGCAAACGGCTGGTGGCGCGCTGTGACGAGATAGGGATCGTGATCGACCTCAGTCACCTGAACGAGGCTGGGTTCTGGGATGTGGCCGGGATAAGTTCCAAGCCGCTGATCGCCACCCATTCCAATGCCCACGCGCTATGCCCGCAGGCGCGCAACTTGACGGATGCGCAACTGGATGCGGTTGGCGCGTCGGGCGGCATGGTGGGGTTGAATTTCGCCACTGGGTTCCTGCGCCCGGATGGGCAGATGGTGCCGCAGGCGCCGGTTGAGCTGATGCTGGATCACCTTGATCACATGATCGAGCGCATGGGCGAGGATCATGTCGGGCTGGGTTCGGATTTCGATGGTGCCGTGGTGCCAGAGGGGATCAAGGATGCCTCCGGGTTGCCGGTGTTGATCGAGGCGATGCGCGGGCGCGGCTATTCCGAGGAAAAAATCACCAAGCTGGCGCATGAAAACTGGCTTCGGGTGCTTGGAGTGATTTGGGGCGGCTGAGGCTTGACGGAATCGGATTTTCGTTTGCACACTAACGTTAACGGCGTTGGAGGGTGCAAAAATGAGCAAGCTGGTCATTCGCAATATCGGTCTGATCCTGTCGGGCAAGATGGAAGAGCCGATTCTCGACGGCGATTGCGTTATTGCAGAGGATGGCCGGATCACCAGTATCGGCTATGAGAAGGACTTGAATTGCGAAGGGGCCGAGACCGAAGTAGACGCCCATGGCATCACCATCGCGCCCGGCCTGATCGACAGCCATGTCCACCCGGTGGTTGGTGACTACACTCCACGCCAGCAACAGTTGCACTGGATCGACAGCACCCTGCATGGCGGGGTGACGACGCTGATTTCCGCCGGTGAGGTGCATATGCCGGGGCGGCCCAAGGACGTGGTCGGCCTCAAGGCGATGGCGATCGCCGCACAGCGCTGGTACGAGAACTTTCGTCCCACTGGCATGAAGGTCATGGCCGGGGCGCCGGTGATCGAACACGGCATGGTCGAGCAGGATTTCAAGGACATGGCTGATGCCGGGGTGAAACTGTTGGGCGAGGTCGGTCTCGGCACCGTCAAGGACGGCAAGACCGCGAAGCAGATGGTTGATTGGGCCCGTAAATACGGCATCCAGTCGACGATCCATACCGGTGGCCCGTCGATCCCCGGGTCGGGCCTGATTGATGCCGACATGGTGCTGGAAACCGGAACGGATGTGATTGGCCATATTAATGGCGGCCATTCGGCGCTGCCCGATGATCAGATCATGTGCCTGTGTGAAAGCTGCACCGCTGGGCTCGAGATTGTGCATAACGGCAATGAACGTGCCGCGCTTCTGACGCTCAATACTGCGCGCGAACTTAAGCAGATGGACCGGATTATCCTCGGCACCGACGGGCCAGCGGGCTCGGGTGTGCAGCCGCTGGGCATCCTGCGGATGGTGGCGATGCTGGCCTCGCTTGGCAATGTGAAGGCCGAAGTCGCCTTCTGCTTTGCCAATGGCAACACGGCGCGGCAACGGGATCTGGAGCAGGGGATCATGGAAGTGGGCCGACCCGCCGATTTCGCGTTGATGGATCAGGCCCAGCATGCGCCTGGCAAGGACATCCTTGAATCGGTCGAGTTGGGCAACCTGCCGGGGGTCGGCATGACGGTGATCGACGGTGCGGTCCGCTCGCTCCGGTCGCGCAATACGCCGCCGGCGACACGCTTGCCGGAACTGGTGCGCGGGGTTGTGGCCGCCTGAGCCGGAAATTTCCTCGACGACGGCGCGGGGTTCGGGCGTGGGACGCTTCGCGGAGAGTATTTGCTCCAAGAAAGAGAGGCTTGCCCATGGTCTCTTTCTTGGAGCAAATACTCAAACTCCGACGGGGCCGCAGGCGTCCGCTTTTATGTCAAAGCCTTCGCCGCTGACCACCCCGCCGCGCGTCAGCGCGGCACCACCAGATACCATGCGGTGGCCCGAGCGAAGCGAGGGCCACCCGGGCGGCGCCGTCAGGCGGCGCAATACCTCGCTATCGCAAGTTCTCCGGTAGCCATGTCGCCAATGCCGGGAAGGCGATCAGCACGAAGACCATCACCACCATGATCAGGAACATCGGGATCGCGGCGCGGGCGATATAGCCCATTTCGTGATGGGTCATTCCCTGCAGCACGAACAGGTTGAACCCGATCGGCGGGGTGATCTGAGCCATTTCCACCACCACGACGATGAAGATGCCGAACCAGATCAGGTCGATTCCGGCGTTGATCACCACCGGTTCCAGGACCGCCATGGTCAGCACCACGGTTGAAATACCGTCCAGGAAACACCCGAGGATGATGTAGAACACCAGAAGAACCATCAGCAGGCCAAAGCGTGACAGTTCCCAGCTTGCGATCAGCTCGGCCAATTCGCGCGGCAGGCCGGTCTTGGCCATGGCGAACTTCAGGAAGGCTGATCCGGCCAGGATCAGCGCGATCATCGCCGAGGTGCGCACCGCGCCGATGGTGGCGGCGGTAAAGGTTTCCCGCGTCAGCGAGCCTTGTACGGTGGCCAGGATGAAGGCCCCGATCACACCGATGGCAGCGGCCTCGGTCGGGGTGGCAAAGCCCATATACATCGAGCCGATCACGGTCAGAACCAGCAGAACCACCGGGATCAGGAAGCGCGAGTTCTTCAGCTTGTCGACAAAAGACATGCCGGTTTCCTGGTCCGGGTTCCATTTCGATGACAGGAAGGAGAACCCGGCCACATAGGCCATGAACATCGCCGCCAGAACCAGGCCGGGCAGGATGCCGGCAAAGAACAGCTTGATGATCGAGACATTGTCGATGGTCACGCCATAGACGATCAGCGTCAGCGATGGCGGGATCATCAGGCCCAGCGTCGCCGCCCCGGCAAGTGTGCCGATGGTCATCGTTTCTGGGTAGTTACGTTTACGCAGTTCCGGGATCGACATCTTGCCCACGGTGGTCAGCGTCGCCGCGGAAGAACCCGATACTGCGGCAAAGATGGTGCAGCCGACGATATTGGCATGCACCAGCCCGCCGGGCATACGGGCCATCCACGGCGACAGCCCCTTGAACATGTCCTCGGACAATCGCGTTCGGAATAATATTTCTCCCATCCAGATGAACATTGGCAGGGCCGCCAATTCCCAGGATTTCGAGACCGACCAGATCTGGCTGACCATGTCCTGGCCGATGGTGCTCGAATTGGAAAACAGTTCAAGCGCGACCCAAGAGACGCCCATCATTGAGATGCCAACCCAGACACCCGAGCCGAGCAGGAGGAAGAGAACCGCGAGGAAGATGAGAACGAGAAGGAAATAGTCCATGGTTCAGACCTCCTGTGTTGGTTCGATGGCATCGTGGTTGATGCGGTTCTTGCCGGTAAAGATCAGGTGCAGAAGGTTATCGGTCAGCGCAATGGCCAGAAGTACGCCGCCGATCACCATGACCGATTGAGGGATCCACAGCATGGTGGCGTCTTCGGATTGCGAGACTTCCTTGAATTTCCAGGACCAATAAACGAACTGGCGCGCGTGCAGCACGAAATACCACATCGTTACCGCGGCAACACCAAAGCACCAGATGTCCACGAAGCGGCGCATCCTTGGGCCGACGGCATTCAGCAGCAGGGAGACCCGGATATGGCTGCCACGGTTGAGCGCGGCGGCAAAGCCGAAGAACGAGGCCGCAGCCATGCAATAGGCGGCGTATTCCGGCGCGCCGGGAAAGATGGCAGAGGACCAGCGGGCCAGCATCTGCATCACGATCAACACCAGGATGGCGATCATGCAGAGCGCAGCGATCAGCTCTGAAAGTTTGTAGAGAAAATCCAATCCGGACCTGAGCGTACGCAAGGCTGCCATTGGTCGTCCCCCCCAATTATAATTGTTTTGGTGGCGCATCCCCGGGATTCAACCGGGAATGCGCGTTGTTTTGCAGGCCGTACCTTATTGCATTGCCTTGAAGGCATCGACGATGGCTTTGCCTTCGTCACCGGCGGCCTCGAGCCATTCGTTGGTCATGGTGACGCCGATTTCCTTCAGTTCACTCACCATCTGGTCGGAAGCCGGACCAACGGTCATACCGCCGTCACGCAGACCTTGCAGCGTGAAACCGGTGTATTCCTTGGCGCGCCAGTTGCCGGTATATTCGGCCAGTTGGGCACAGCCCTTGATCACGTTTTTGTTGGCGTCCGACGTACCGGCCCAAACCTCGGAGTTTACCATAACGTAGTTGCGCGGCAGCCAGGCGTCGACCTCGTAGAAGTAGTCCAGGCTCTCCCAGACCTTGCGGTCGTAACCGGTGGAGCCGGACGAGACCATCGACTCGGCTACGCCGGTGGCGAAGGCCTGTGAAATCTCGGCAGCCTCGATGGTCACCGGCAGCATGCCGGTCAGTTCGGCCAGGCGTGAGGTGGCATTGTTGTACGAGCGGAACTTGATGCCCTTCATGTCGGCGACCGAATTGACCGCGTTCTTGAAATAGAGGCCTTGCGGCGGCCACGGCACGGCATAAAGCAGGGTCAGGTTCTGATCTGCCAGCACCTTTTCGATCGACGGCTTGGCGGCTTTCCACAGCTTGGCACTGTCATCGAACGACGTGGCCAGGAACGGGATCGAGTCGAAACCGAACAGAGCGTTTTCGTTCTGGTGGCCCGACAGCAGGCGTTCGCCGATGGGGGCCTGGCCGGTCTGGATCGCGCGTTTGATGTCGGCGCCCTTGAAGAGCGAGCCCGACGGGTGGGTCTTGATCTCGATGTCGCCACCGGTGCCGGTGGTGACGCAGGCGGCGAATTCGGCACCCACGGCCGAGTGGAAGTTCGACGCCGAATAGGCCATTGGCATGTCCCAAGTTTCGGCCAGGGCCGGGGCGGCGCTGGCGAGGGCCAGCGCAGATGCAGCGGTGAGGGTTTTGAGGTGTTTCATTGGTAGCTCCCTAGGTTGGTTGAAGTGCCCGGTTTGCCCGGGGTGGTTGATGCTATGTAGCGAAGCGTGAAGGAGAATAGGCCTCCACGTCAACGTTTGGGGTTTTGCCGGCGATAATCTGGGCCAGGATTCGGCCCGTTTTCGGCCCGCCGGTGAGGCCGATATGATGATGGCCGAAGCCGAGGAAGGCGCCCTTGATGCCCGGGACCTCGCCAATAGCGGGGATCGAATCGGTTGGCGCGGGGCGGTGGCCCATCCATTCCTTCTCCTCTTTCCACGTGAGTTGCGGCAGCACTTCCTTGAGTTGCCGTTTCAGAAGGGCGAAAGGAGCCTGAGAAGCGGGGGCTTCCAGACCGCCGAACTCAACGATACCGGCAAGGCGCAGGCGGCCCTCCATCGGCGTCATGACGAATTTGCCGGAGGCAACCATCACCGGCGCGCGCGGCATCAGGTTGGGCTCCCACAGTTCAAGGTGGTAGCCGCGTTCGGTTTCCAGCGGGATCTGCATGCCCAGTTTTTCGCCCAGGGCCTTTGACCAGGCGCCGGTGGCCAGAACCGCGGCGTCGCAGGTGATGGTGTCGGCCCCCGACAGGGTTTCGGCGCGCAAGCCGGTAAGGCGACCATTTTCGCGGATGAAATCGGTAACCGTGGCCTGGATCATCTGTCCGCCCTGCGCGACCACGTGGGCGGCGAGGTCCTTGACGTATTGGCCGGGGTCGGAGATTCGTCCGTGATCGCCGAAACGCGCGGCAAAGCCTACGACGTCGGAATAGGCCGGGTCATAGGCGGCCAGTTCATCGCGTTCCATCTCGTCCCATTTGAATCCCAACTCGCGGCGGATGCCAAAACCGAAGGCGTCGCCCTCGTAATGTTCGCGATCGCGGTACAGGAAGAGGTAATCAGAAGGGGTGATCCATTTCTCGGCCCCCGTGCCGGTGGCGAGCGCGAGGTGGTCGTTGAGGCTGTCGCCGACAACGCCTTTGACGGCGGCAGCGATGCGACGGACGTCCTCGGCATTGCCATGGGAGAGATAGCGGCGAAGCCAGGGCAGCAGCCGCGGAAGGTAACCCCATTTCAGAAACAAAGGTTGATTGCGGGAAAACAGCATGCCCGGGGCCTTGGTGAGGAGGCCGGGCACCGTCACCGGCACGACCGAGCAGGATGCCAGAACACCGCCATTGCCGAAAGACGTGCCTTCGCCCGCCTGCGCCTCACGCTCGATCAGGATGACCTTGTGGCCTTCGCGTTGCAGCCAGATTGCGGTCGAAACTCCGACGATGCCAGCCCCGATGACGGCGATAGTTTTGGGTTGGTCACTCATGCGGCTGGTCCCGTGATGGCATATTTGGCGATTTTACCCATGTCCGGGCGACCTCCGAGACCGGGGGTGTCTGGCACGACGACATGGCCGTTTTCGACTTGGAACGTGTTTTCAAGGATGTCTTCGGTCAGGAAATAGCTGGCCTGATAGAACTCGCATCCCAGAGTGATGGCCGGTGTAGCGGCAATTATGTGGGTGCCAGCAAGATGGGCCAGCCCGCTTTCGAACATGTCGCCACCATAGGCGGTGAGGCCATGGGCGGCGGCCATGGCGGCAACGTCCTGGGCACGTGACAGGCTGCCGGATTTCATGATCTTGATAGAAACCCCGTCGCAGATGCCCTCGCGCGCGGCGCGGGCCATGTCTTCGGGGCCGAAGACGGATTCGTCGGCCAGAAGTGGTACGTCGATCATGTCGCGCAGGCGGGCCATCAGCTCGAAGTGATGGGCGCGTACAGGCTGTTCGATAAAATCGGGTTTGAAACTGGCGACATCGGCAACTTGTGCCGCGGCCTCTTCGGGCGCCAGGCCCTGGTTGTAGTCGACCCGGACCGAGAATTCGGGGAAATCGCGGGCGATGCGTTCAAGGCGCATGATGTCGAAAGCATGGTCACGGAAGCCGGTTTTCAGCTTGATCAGGCGGACACCATCGTCGCGAATCCGTTCCATCAGGGCGATATCGGCGTCGAAGTCAGGATTGGCGATTGAGACCGACAGCGGAATGGTGTCGCGGCACTTCCCGCCAAGGAAGGCATGAGCGGGCTGACCAGTGATCTGCCCGATCAGGTCGAGAAGTGCGGCATCAAGTGCCGCCTTGGCTTCGGTCGCGTGGGCGACGGTGGTGAGTGCGCGTGCCATGATGGCGGAGCGGTCCGACACCCGGGCACCTACAACATGCGGGCGCATGTAGCGATCAAGTGCGGCAAGGCTGGCCTCGGGTGAACCGGTGAAAACCGACCACGGTGACGCCTCGCCCCAACCTTGCGCGCCACCCTCGGACGTCAAGCGGACGAGAACGATCTCGCAGGTGGCTTCGACCGTGCCGATGCCATGGTCACGGCGCGAATTGACCGGCAGTGCAAGGTGCCAGACATCCAAGTCGGTAATCTTTTGGTTCAGGTCGGACACGCGACTCCCCCTTGATGCGCCCGCAAACAGGTTGGCGGGGGAATGACATCATTTCAAATATGATGTTCTGGGCAAGGTATAAGTTTTCGTGATATAGTTCCCGGCATGTCCTTGCGTTTCAGACAGTTGCAGGCGTTTCACGCCGTGATCGAAACCGGTACGGTGACCGGCGCGGCCGAGCATCTGGGTATTTCGCAGCCCGGGATTTCCAACCTACTGAGCCAGTTGGAACGGCAAACCCAGCTGAAATTGTTCAGCCGCACCAAGGGGCGGTTGCATCCGACGCCCGAGGCCGGGGTGCTGTTTCAGGAGATCGACACGGTGGTGCGGGGACTGGATCACGTCGCCCAGGCGGTGACCGATTTGCAGAACCAGAAGGCCGGGCAGTTGCAGGTGGTGGCACCGCATGCGCTGTCCATTGGCTTTATGCCGGGTGAGATAGCGCGGTTTGCCGAAAGCCGCCCGAATCTGTCGATTTCTTATCAGGCGCAGTATTCAGCGCGGATACAGGAATGGGTGCAGGCGGGGCTGTTCGAGATCGGGATATGCGAAGAGCCTGTACTGGGGGGCGTGTTCGATGCCCAGCATTTCCGGTTCGAATGCCAATGTGCGCTGCCCGAGGATAGCCCGCTGGCGGAACACGCGGTGCTGACGCCGGAATTGCTGGATGGCTACCCGTTCGTGGTGATGGGGCCCGAGCACATGACCTATCGGCGAACCCGCGATGCGTTCGAGCAGGCGGGGGCCCGATGGAACACGCGGGTGCATACCCATCTGCATCAGAACACACTGAGTTTTGTCAAACACGGGTTCGGGGCGGCACTGGTCGATCCCTTCACCATCGGGTTCGATTACGAAGGCGGATTTGTCACCCGGAGGTTTGCGCCGCAGGTGACGCTTGATCTGTCGATCATCACCGCCAAGCACCGGCCGATGACAGCGGTGGGCCAGGAGTTTCTGGCTGAGCTGACCGCCAGCGTGGCGGAATACGCGGTCTGACCCCGGGGTTTTCGGCAAATTGCCGCGCAAAAGCGCTTTGGCGTGATCCTGCGCAATGCCCAGCCCTGAATAGAGACGATTCCCATGGGCGCGGGCCTGTGATAAAAGGCGGGCAACAAAACAATGAAAATGAGGCAATCGACAATGTTCCAATTGGGTAAACCGCTGATGATCGTGGCGGCGCTAAGCTTGGGTGCGTGCACCGATGCAGGTCGCTTTGGCAGCGGCAACGAGGCCCCGGCACAGACCGGCTCGACCGGTTCAGGTATCATTGAGGGCAGTGCCAATGACCCCAAATCGCCGCTTTATTTCAGCCAGGCCATCGGCGACCGGGTGCTCTTTGAAGTGGATCAGCATACGCTGACGGGATCGGCCAAGCAGGTGCTGGACGGGCAGGCGAGCTGGCTGACCACTAACTCGGATTACAACGCGGTGATCGAAGGCCATGCTGATGAGCAGGGCACGCGCGAACACAACTTGGCCCTGGGGGCACGCCGGGCCAACGCGGTCCGCGAATACCTGATGTCGCGGGGGCTTCCGGCAGGGCGGTTGAAGACGCTCAGCTATGGCAAGGAACGTCCAATCGCGATATGTTCCGAAGAAGCTTGTTACAGCCAGAACCGGCGCGCAGTAACGGTGCTGAAATCTGATCTGAGTGGATAATTGGGCGTGATGGTCGAAGGACACGGCAGGATGCGTGGGATGTTTAAGGTTGTTGCGGTCGCCACGATGTTGACCGCTGGTGCGGGTTTTGCCCAGGACAAGGCCGAGACACTGGCCGATATTCGCCAGGAACTGACCGTTCTCTACGTGGAGCTCCAGAAGCTCAAGCGCGAGCTGTCGACCACCGGAGCGACAGGGAGCCTGACCGGCGGCTCGATCCTGGATCGGGTGGCCGCAATCGAGAGCGAATTGCAGCGCCTGACCGGCAAGACCGAACAGCTTGAGTTCCGGGTATCGGCGATCGTCAAGGACGGCACCAGCCGGGTTTCCGACCTTGAGTTCCGCCTTGTTGAGCTGGAAGGCGGCGATGTGAGTGCTCTGGGTGAGACCCCAACACTGGGAGGTGATGTGGCGGACTCTTCCGGACCTGCCGTGCCGGTCTCGCAACCCGCAGCGACCGACGCGCCACAGCTTGCCATGGGTGAGCAGGCCGATTTCGATGCGGCACGGGCAGCGTTCGAAGCCGGAGACCATCAGGGTGCGGCGGCGAAATACGCCGCCTTCAACGACACCTACCCCGGCAGCCCGATGGCAGCATCAGCGCATCTGGGCCGTGGCCAGGCCTTGGAAGCGGCGGGCGATTTGACCGGCGCGGCGCGGGCCTATCTGGATGCTTTCAGCACCGAGCCCAATGGCCGCAGCGCACCGGAGGCGCTGTATCACCTGGGCAACGGGCTGGGCCGGTTGGGCCAGACCAGCGAGGCCTGTGTGACATTGGCCGAGGTTGGCGTGCGCTTTCCGGGCGGCAGCGCCGAGACCAAGGCGCGCGAGGCCATGGCACGGCTGGGATGCTCGTGACGCTCAAGGCCGAGCAGCTTTTCCAAACGATTGCAGCATTCTTCGCAGCCGACCCACCGGAACGGTTGGGCGTTGCGGTGTCTGGCGGCGGGGATTCGCTGGCATTGATGCTTTTGCTGGCCGACTGGGCGCGGGCGCAGGATGCAACGCTGTTTGTGGCCACCGTTGATCACGGGTTGCGGCCCGAGGCGACAGAGGAAGCGCGGTTTGTGGGCGCGGTGGCCGAGGCGCAGGGTCTGGAGCATGAGACCCTGACATGGGAGGGCTGGGACGGACAGGGCAATCTGCAAGACGCGGCGCGGCGCGCACGTTATGGGCTGTTGGCCGACTGGGCAGCGCGGCTTGAATTGCAGGCAGTGGCCCTGGCCCACACCCGTGACGATCAGGCCGAGACTTTCATGATGCGGTTGGCGCGGGCCTCGGGTGTGGACGGGTTGGCCGCAATGCCTTCCCGGCGCAGGCAGCACGGGGTGAGTTTTGTCCGACCGCTGTTGACGGTGTCACGTGAGGCGTTGCGGGATTATCTGCGCGGGCGTGGGCAGGCGTGGGTCGAGGACCCGTCGAACGAGGATCGCATGTACGAGCGCATTCGTGCGCGCGATGTGCTGGCCGAAATGGCAGGGCTTGGGATCAATGCGGAAACCCTGAGTGTGGTCGCCGGCCACATGACGACGGCGCGTGAGGCGCTGGATTGGCACGCTCATCTGGAAGCACGCGAGGCGGTCCGGGTCGAGCGCGGCGATGTCGTGCTGAATCGCAAGCGCTGGCGGACGCTGCATGAGGAGATTGCCAGGCGGATTTTACGAGCGGTGCTCGGCTGGATCGGGCAGTCGGAGTACCCGCCGCGCCGTGCCAAGCTGGCGCAGCTGATCACGTCGATAAACGAAGGTGCGACCAGCACTCTGGCGGGGTGCTTGATCCGGGTCGAACCGGAAGTGATCCGTATCAGCCGCGAACCCGGCGCAGTGGCCGGAATCACCGCCCAGCAGGATCAGGTCTGGGATGGGCGATGGCGCATTGTCGGACCGGTGGCGCCAGGGGTCGAGCTGCGTGCACTAGGTGAGGTGGGGCTCTTACAATGTCCAGATTGGCGCGACAGCGGATTGCCTTTTGCATCACTGGCCGCGTCACCCGCTGTCTGGCAGGGTGAAACCCTGCTGGCGGCGCCGTTGGCGGGGCTTAATCCGGACTGGAAGGCCGAGGTTGAAGGGGGTGCGGAAGGATTCTTCGCAACACTTCTGCCTCGCCGGAAATAGTGCATTGAAGATGAGCGCGTGATCCCTATTTTAATTCGGTGCGCCGCCGTGATAGGAGGGCGCAAACCCAACCGTGAGGAGCAAACCATTGGGTAACGCGAGAAATGTTGCTTTCTGGGTCGTGCTGTTTTTGCTGATCCTGGCCCTGTTCAACCTGTTTTCGGGTGGGGGCAACACGTTGCAGAGCCGCGAGCTGAGCTATTCCGAGTTCGTGACCGCCGTCGAAGAAGGCCGCGTGTCCAATGTGACGCTTGATGGCGAGCAAGTCCGGTTCCGCGGAAATGACGGCAAGGATTACGTGGTGATCAAGCCGCAGGACGCGGAAGTCACCGACCTGTTGATCGACAGCAATATTCCCGTGAAGGCCGAAAGCCAGGAGCAATCGGGCTTTCAGACCTTTATCCTGAGCCTGTTGCCGTTCCTGCTGCTGATCGGGGTTTGGGTCTATTTCATGAACCGGATGCAGGGCGGTCGCGGCGGCGGCGCCATGGGATTCGGCAAGTCCAAGGCCAAGATGCTGACCGAGAAGCAGGGTCGGGTGACATTCGACGACGTGGCGGGCATCGACGAGGCCAAGGAAGAGTTGGAAGAGATCGTCGAGTTCCTGCGCAACCCGCAGAAATTCAGCCGTTTGGGTGGCAAGATTCCCAAGGGCGCTCTGCTGGTGGGCCCTCCGGGCACTGGTAAGACGCTGCTGGCCCGCGCGATTGCGGGTGAGGCGGGTGTGCCGTTCTTCACCATCTCTGGTTCTGACTTCGTTGAAATGTTCGTGGGCGTGGGTGCATCCCGTGTTCGTGACATGTTTGAGCAGGCCAAGAAGAACGCGCCTTGCATCGTATTCATCGACGAGATCGACGCCGTGGGCCGCCATCGTGGTGCCGGTTATGGCGGCGGCAATGACGAACGCGAACAGACACTCAACCAGTTGCTGGTCGAGATGGACGGGTTCGAGGCCAACGAAGGTGTGATCATCATCGCGGCGACCAACCGCAAGGATGTTCTGGACCCCGCGCTGTTGCGTCCGGGCCGGTTCGACCGCGAAGTCACCGTTCCGAACCCTGATATCAAGGGGCGCGAGAAAATCCTGGGCGTGCATGCGCGCAAGACGCCGCTGGGTCCGGATGTGGACTTGCGCATTATCGCACGCGGCACGCCGGGCTTCTCTGGGGCCGATCTGGCCAACCTGGTGAATGAGGCGGCGCTTATGGCCGCAAGGATCGGGCGCCGGTTTGTCGCGATGGAAGATTTCGAGATGGCCAAGGACAAGATCATGATGGGCGCCGAGCGGCGGTCCATGGTCATGACCCAGGCTCAGAAAGAAATGACGGCGTATCACGAGGCAGGGCATGCCATTGTCGGGCTGAGCCTGCCGAAGTGTGATCCTGTCTACAAGGCCACGATCATTCCGCGCGGTCAGGCGCTGGGCATGGTGATGAGCCTGCCCGAGATGGATCAACTCAACTATTTCAAGGACGAGCTGAAACAGAAAATCGCCATGACCATGGCCGGCAAGGCCGCCGAGATCATCAAATACGGTGAAGGCGCGGTATCGAACGGCCCGTCCGGTGACATCATGCAGGCCAGCGGATTGGCCCGCGCCATGGTGATGCGCTGGGGCATGTCCGACAAGGTCGGCAATATCGACTACCAGGAAGCGGCAGAAGCGTTCCGCGGTGGCGGTGCCGGCGGGTTCTCGATTTCGGCCCACACCAAGGAGCTGATCGAGGACGAGGTCAAGCGGATCATCGACGAGGGCTACGACGAGGCGCACCGTATCCTGAGCGAGCGCAAGGAAGATTGGGAACGCCTTGCGGAAGGTCTTCTGGAATACGAGACACTGACGGGTGAAGAGATTGAGCGCGTCATGCGCGGTGAGCCGCCGCACAAGGACGAGGACGAAGACGACAAGCCCGATACCGGAAGCGCGCCGTCTGTCACCGCCGTGCCCAAGACCAAGCCGCGCTCGAAACCCAAGGGCGATGGCGGCATGGAGCCTGAGCCGTCGGCATGAGCGCAGACAAGACAAAGGATTGGAATCCCGGGGCCTATGGCAGGTTCCGGGATTTGCGTTTGCGCCCGGCACTGGACCTGATGGGCGCGGTGCGCTCGGTTGGGGGCGGCGACGTGATCGACCTGGGATGTGGCAGCGGCGCCATGGGTGAAAGCCTGAAGGCGCGTTTTGTCGGGCACCGGCTGGTCGGTGTCGATGCCTCGCCAGCGATGTTGGAGAAAGCAGGGGAAAGCGACGCCTATGACGCGCTGGATCAGGCCGACATTGGCGACTGGCAGAGTGAACGCTGCGGGCTGATCTTTTCCAACGCGGCGTTGCATTGGCTGGGCGATCACGAGGCGCTGATGCCGCGTCTGGCGGGGATGCTGGCGCCGGGGGGCACCCTGGCGGTGCAGATGCCACGGCAAAACAATGCGCCGTCGCACCGGCTGTGGCGGCAACTGGCCAGCGAGTACTTCCCGGACCGGGTGGATTTCGAGGCCGGGCCAGGGGTGATGGAACCGGCGCGGTATTTCCACCTTCTTTCCGGTTTGGGGACGTTTACCTTGTGGGAAAGCGAGTATTACCAGGTGCTGCCTGCCGAGGAAGACGCACATCCGGTGCGGCGCTTTACCGAGAGCACCTATGCCCGGCCGATCCTTGAGGCGCTGGACGAGGGCGAGCAGGAGAAATTGATTGCCGCGTATGAGGCGGTGATGGAGAAGGCCTATCCGAGGGGCGAGGACGGGACGGTGCTGTTTCCCTTCCGGCGGATGTTTTTCACGCTGACGGTGTGAGGGTGCGGGGGCGCTCCCACCCATTGCAGCGGTGTTAAGATTGGTGATCAAGGCGCGAACCCACCCCGCGCCCCCGCACCGCAGGGGCTGACGGCGGGACTTTTGATTTCTTTCGATCATCACAGGTGTTGGGCCCGCGCTGGTAGTGGCGCGCTGCAATCAAGTCGGGACCGACGAGCCTCAAAGGAAACAATCGGCCACTGTGACGGCAATGGATCGACCGCAAGCAGATTGCGGCCGATCGAGGCTTGGATCAATCCGCGGTCAGAAGCGGTGGCTTGTCACCCTTGATCCGGCGTTTTTGCGGGCCTTCGATGGAGATATCCAGCTCGCCCTTCTTGACACCGACCTTGACGATGCCGCCCTTCGACAGCTTGCCAAAGAGCAACTCTTCCGCGAGCGGTTTCTTGATGTATTCCTGGATCGTTCGGCCCAGAGGACGCGCGCCCATCTTGTCGTCATAGCCCTTGTCGGCCAGCCATTCGGCGGCCTTGCGGGTCAACTCGATGGTGACGTTGCGGTCCATCAGCTGGGCTTCGAGCTGGAGCACGAATTTCTCGACCACCTGCAGGATGACCTCTTTGCCCAAAGGCGCAAAGCTGACCACAGCATCGAGGCGGTTGCGGAATTCCGGCGTGAACATGCGTTCGATCGCGGCGGTGTCCTCGCCCTCGCGACGGTCACGACCGAAGCCAATGGCAGCCTTGGCCATGTCGGCGGCGCCTGCGTTCGACGTCATGATCAGGATCACGTTGCGGAAGTTCACCGTGCGGCCGTTGTGATCGGTCAGCTCGCCATGGTCCATCACCTGCAGAAGGATGTTGTAGACATCCGGGTGGGCCTTTTCGATCTCGTCCAGAAGCAAGACACAATGGGGGTGCTGATCGACGCCGTCGGTGAGCATGCCGCCCTGATCAAAGCCGACATAGCCCGGAGGCGCACCGATCAGGCGCGAAACCGCGTGTTTCTCCATGTATTCGGACATGTCGAAACGCAGGAGTTCCACGCCCAGCGTGTCGGCCAATTGCTTGGCAACCTCGGTCTTGCCGACGCCGGTGGGCCCGGCAAAGAGATAGTTGCCGATGGGTTTTTCCGGCTCGCGCAGACCGGCACGGGCAAGCTTGATCGCGCTTGAAAGCGCCTCGATCGCCGTGTCCTGACCGAAGACCACGCGCTTGAGCGATTTTTCGAGGTCCTTCAAGACGGCGCTGTCGTCCTTGGAGACGTTTTTCGGCGGGATGCGGGCGATTTTCGCCACGATCTCTTCGATCTCTTTCACGCCGATGGATTTGCGCCGCTTGGCCTTGGCGACAAGGTGCTGGGCCGCGCCGGCCTCATCGATGACGTCGATGGCCTTGTCGGGCAGCTTGCGGTCGTTGATGTAGCGCGCAGCCAGTTCAACGGCGGTCTTGATCGCGTCGGCGGTGTATTTCACGCCGTGATGTTCCTCGAAATACGGTTTCAACCCGCGCAGGATTTTCACCGTGTCCTCGACCGAGGGCTCGTTCACATCGATCTTCTGGAACCGGCGACTGAGCGCCCGGTCCTTTTCGAAATGCTGGCGGAATTCCTTGTAGGTGGTCGAGCCCATGCAACGCAGCTTGCCGCCCTGAAGCGCGGGTTTCAGCAGGTTCGAGGCGTCCATGGCCCCACCCGAGGTGGCACCGGCGCCGATCACGGTGTGTATCTCGTCGATGAAGAGTACCGCGTCGGGGTGATCTTCCAACTCGGTCACCACGGCCTTGAGCCGCTCCTCGAAATCGCCGCGATAGCGGGTCCCGGCCAAGAGCGCGCCCATGTCGAGCGAATAGATCGTGGTTTCGGACAGGACCTCGGGGGTTTCGCCCTCGACGATCTTGTGGGCGAGACCCTCGGCGATGGCGGTCTTGCCAACGCCCGGGTCACCGACCAGAAGCGGGTTGTTCTTGCGGCGTCGGCACAGCACCTGGATGCAGCGTTCGACCTCGTGATCGCGACCGATCAGCGGATCGACATCGCCCTTGCGGGACTTGGCGTTCAGATCGACACAGTATTTGGCCAGCGCGCTTTCCTTGCCGTCGCCCTCATCTGTGGTGTGAATCTCTTCCTCGATATCGGCCCCCTGCACCGGGCGGGATTCACCAAAGGCGGCGTCCTTGGCGACGCCGTGGGCAATAAAGTTCACGGCGTCATAACGGGTCATGTCCTGCTGTTGCAGGAAGTAGGCGGCGTTGGATTCGCGTTCGGCGAAGATGGCGACCAGAACGTTGGCCCCGGTGACTTCGCTGCGCCCGGAACTTTGCACATGGATGGCCGCGCGTTGGATCACGCGTTGGAAGGCAGCGGTTGGAACAGCTTCGGAGCCCTCAAGTTCAGTCACCAGGTTCGACAGGTCATCGTCGATGAATTCGACAAGGGTCTGGCGCAATTCTTCGAGGTCGACCGAACAGGCCTGCATCACGCGGACCGCGTCGGGTTCGTCGAGCAGGGCCAGAAGCAGATGCTCGAGCGTTGCATATTCATGTCGGCGCGTATTCGCCAGCGCCAGCGCGCCGTGAATGGCCTGTTCCAGGGTGGTCGAGAATGAAGGCATGTTACTTCATGCTCCTTTTTGCTGCGCCACTGAGCGAAAAACCAAAGTTGCAGGCCCGCCCGGTGATCATGGCCTCATAGTCTTAAAGTTTGGTCGATTGACGGCTGGCTTCAAGGGTTTTCTGGGAAAAACACGTCACATTTCCGAGGGAGTGGTGAAAAACCGGGGATTTTCGCCCGGAATTGGTCAGGTCGCTTGATCCCGAGCGTGCAGCGGGCAGGACCCAAGCGGCGTGTCGTTGTCGTCGGGCAGGGCGTATTGCACCCATTCCAGTTCGCCTTTTTGGTAGCTGCCTAGACGCGGCGAGTGGGGGATGCCGTCATAGGCCTCGGCGCGGGCACGGATACGGGCGCGGGTCCGCTGGCCTTCAGGTGTGTCGCCAGCGACGATGTCGAACCGTTCGCGCGGGTTGATGACCAGGGTCAGGTAGCGGCCGAGGTTGCGGCTTTTGCGGGTGACATGGGCCGGGGCCGACATGTTGACGAAAAGCTGCAGGCCGTCGAAGCAGAAGGACCAGAACGGGTCTTGCGGGTTTGGTGCCACGGTTTCGGGCCAGGGGGTGGGGTCGGTGGCCATCCAATGGTGCAGCGCCTGCCAGCCATGGGCGTGGTAGTCGTCGAGTTTATTGCCTGCAACAGTGCCGGGACCAAAGACCATCAGCAGCGGCTTGGCGCTGTCGACGCGGCCATCCCAGTTGCGGCTTTCGGCGGCGTACTGAGTGAGGGCTGTAGCGCCCTGATCGAACCCGGCGGTGCCAGGGGCATCGACAAAGGCGAATTGTACGAGGCGGCGGCGAAAGGCGTTTTGTGAAAAGGTGCAGGGAAAGTCGCTGGGTGAGGACAGGCGTGCGCGGATGTCGTCCAGCACGTCCTGGTGCCAGGCTTCAACTGAATGGGTTTCCAGTTCGGTCTGTGAAATCAGCAAAGCAAGCGTCCCCTCCATCGGACTGCAAAGCTATGTTTCAAAGACATCTATTTCAACCGGCAGGTTGACGCGGCTGGTTACTTTGCCTGCGGACGGGCAAAACCGGCCCGGGCGGTGGCCACCTGGTCGCGGATCACACAGCCTTTGGCATGGTCGTTGATCAGGCCCATGGATTGCATGAACGCAAAGACAGTGGTTGGCCCGACGAATTTCCACCCCTTCTTCTTCATGTCCTTGGACATGGCGTGGCTGGCCGGTGACATGGTCAGAGATTGCGGTTCGGGTATCTCGCTTTCAGGGGGCTCGAAGGACCAGACATAGGCGGCGAGGCTGCCGTAATCGGCTATGATCTCCTGGGCGCGGGCGGCGTTGTTGATTACCGCCTCGATCTTGCCGCGATGGCGGATGATGCCCGCGTTTTGCAACAGGCGCTCTACATCTGCTTCGTCGTAGGTCGCCATCTTGTTGAAATCGAACCCGTCAAAAGCGGCGCGGAAATTCTCGCGCTTGTCGAGGATGGTGCGCCAACTGAGGCCGGATTGGAACGACTCGAGACAGAGCTTTTCGAAGAGACGGATGTCGTTGTTGACCGGGAAGCCCCATTCGGTATCGTGGTAGGGCACGAAGGGTGCGTAGCCTTCACACCATTTGCAGCGGGCTTGTCCATCCGGGCCTTGGGTCAGGGCGGTCATACTCAGAAATTGTCCTTGGCAGCCCGGGTGGCGGCGAAGACCGCAACCGGATCGTCACCGGGGAGACCGACCGAGGCTTGGATCTCGGCGCTGTCCCAGCGCAGGAACGGATTGGTGTCGAGTTCCAATTGCAGACGCGACGGCACGGTGAATTCGCCACGCGCGCGCATTGCTTCGGTTTCAGCGGCGCGGGCTTGCAGCGCGGCATTGCCGGGTTCGACCGAGAGGGCGAATTTGGCGTTCGACATGGTATATTCATGGCCCGAGCAGATCAGTGTGTCGGGCGAAAGCGCGGCCAATTTCGTGAGACTGTCGAACATCTGCTGCGGCGTGCCCTCGAACAGGCGGCCACATCCCAAAGCCATCAGGCTGTCGCCGGTAAAGGCCATCTCGCTTTCCGGGAAGTGATAGGCGATGTGGCCCTCGGTATGGCCTGACACATCAAGCACCCGCACCCATTCGATCCCGACGGTCACCGTGTCGCCTTCCTTCACCTTGATATCCAGCGGCGGCAGGCGGTTGGCGTCGGCCGCGGCCCCGACCACCACGGCATCGGGATAATCGGCCTTCAATTCCTCAAGCCCGTCGACGTGATCATAGTGGTGATGGGTCAGCAGCACATGGGTCAGGGTCCAGCCGCGCCGTTCCAGCTCGGCGGCGATGGGAGCGGACTCGGGCGTGTCGATCACGGCGGTGTCGCCGGTCTCGTCACAATGCATCAGGAAGGTGTAGTTGTCCGAGAGACAGGGAATGGTGACGAGTTCGAGGGCCATGGTGTTTTCCGCTGCGCTGTTGTTAAGTTGTGAGCGAGAGTGACCCAAAGGAGCCCCGGCTGCAATGCACTTGGACGTCCAGGACCTGCGCAACTTCTATTACCGCAGCACGCTGGGGCGGGCGGCGCAGAAGGTAATCCGCGATCAGGTGTTGGATATCTGGCCCGAGGCGCATGGCCAGACCGTGCTGGGCTTCGGTTTTGCCGTACCATTGTTGCGACCTTACCTTGGCGACGCGCGGCGGGTGATCGCGTTAATGCCGGGACCGCAGGGGGTGATGCCCTGGCCTGCGGGGCAGCCCAATGTCAGTGTACTGTGCGAGGAAACCCTTTGGCCGATCGAAACCGGGCATGTCGACAAGCTCATCGTGACGCATGGGCTTGAGACCAGCGAGATGCCGAGCGCGGTGCTGGAGGAATGCCTGCGGGTGCTGGGACCGGGCGGCAAGGCGCTCTTTATCGTGCCCAACCGGGCCGGGCTGTGGAGCCGGAACGATGCGACGCCTTTTGGGTTTGGCCGGCCCTATTCCCTGGGTCAGCTCGACACGCAGCTCAAGACCCACGGGTTCCTGACCGAACGCCAGCGCACCACGCTCTACCAGCCGCCCAGCAATCGCCGCTTCTGGCGCAAGACCGGGCCATTCTGGGAGCGCGCCGGGCGGGCGCTTCCAGTGATTGCGGCGGGCGGGGTGCTGATGGTCGAGGCCTCCAAGCGGATACCGGCCCCCAGCGGGGGGTTGGGCGAACGGGTAAGAAAGCCGATTTCGATCCTGACGCCCAAGCCAGAACCTTCAGCGGCACGCGGCATCATCCGCTAGCGGTTGATTGCAATCGAGCCTGCCAACGGGCCTTTGATTGACAGCAGGGGCGAGGTGTTGATCGCTCCGAACATGACGCGTTTGCCGGTGTCGGGGTCGGTGTAGTGGCCTTCATTGCCGAGCCAGATCCAGGCGATGGCGCGAAACTCGGTACTGCCTAGCCGGGCTGCGAACCATTGTGTCAGAAGCTCGTTCGACAAATGCGGGGTGGAGGGCGCGGTTTCGGCCAGGATGATCGAACGATGCCTGTCCGTGCTGCCGAGCCCCGTCGTGTCGCCGGTTCCCTTGGGGGCCAGGGCCGGTGCCGTGGTTTCGTTCAACTCGATTGCATAGATCAATCCGGCGCCGTCACCGGAAGGTCCAAGCTGGACCGCAAGCTCGGACCGGGCATTGGACATGTCGAAGAACCGTTCCGGCGGCGGGCCGCCGCGGTGCCAGTCGTGGTGATGATCGAGCGTGTGCTGCAACGGGCTGTTGTCGGGGCTGGACGAACCGGCCGTATCCGGCGGGTAGAGACCTTCGCCGGTCAGGGTGGCGCTGTCGTGCAATTTCGCAAAAGGTGCAATTGCGGCGGCATCTGACAGCGACAGTACCGCGATGGCAGAGCTGTCAAGCCGGGCAACCCCGGGCAGGTGGATCAGGAAGCGCGACTTGCTGGCTTGGTGGGTCAACGTCACCGCCATGATGTCCCGGGCTGCATCGCGGTGCAGGTCCAGGGTGTGATCCAGGCCACCGCCTTGGTCTTCGGGCAGCGCAATTAGCAATACGTCCGTTGCCGGATCGAAATCCACTACCACGCAGGGAATGCCAGGAGAGACCAGTACGCGCGCCATAAGCACCAGATAATCAAGTTACGAGAACGTTTGTGCCCGATGTACACGCCAAGGCCAAGTAGCGATTCCGTGTCACCTTGTGCGGCGGTTTGCACGCCGGAAAACTGGACGTGCAACCCACCTGAGAGAGCAGGTTTTGCCGCACACGGTAGTGATAGCGATAACGAATGACCCGACGGAAGGAGGTCGGATTCGGGAAAAGTTGCGTTTTAATGATCTTTTTTTAGCGCCACGACCGGCGCAAACGGTCGCAGTTTTCGTAAGTTGTTGAAAAGTCGTAAGAATTGCAATAAGACCTTTTCGCGCAAGCAGGTTGCTAGGTGCGTAAGGCTCTGCTAAACCCGCCCCGAATTTCGACGCTTTGTTAACGCAGGGCTCGCAAACGCCCCCGGGGAGCCCTTCCGGCACAAGCGGAAAGCCGCTTAGCGCCGCGAGGGGTTTACGACCAACCGGGGCCAGAAAATCGAAAGGGTGGACGTGTCCGAACCAGCTTCGATCTCTTCCGGCATTGCTGCACGCTATGCCACGGCCGTGTTTGATCTGGCCAAGGAAACCAAGAAGGTTAAGGCCATTGAGGCCGATATTGCGGCGCTTGATGCTGCATTGGCCGACAGCGCCGATTTCAATGCCTTGATCACTTCGCCGCTGATCAGCCGCGATGAACAAGGCAGCGCAATCGCTGCAATTGCCAAGAAAATGAAACTCTCGCCGACGATGAGCAACACGCTGGGCCTGATGGCCGCCAAGCGTCGTCTCTTCGTTTTGCCTCAGCTGGTTGCCGCCCTGCGCGACGCTATTGCAGAGGACAAGGGCGAAGTGACCGCGGAAGTGGTAAGCGCCAAGGCGCTGACCAAGACGCAGTCGGACAAGCTTGCCAAAACGCTCAAGGCGAATATCGGCAAGGATGTGAATATCAAAGCGACCGTTGATGAGAGCCTCATCGGCGGTCTTGTCGTCAAAGTGGGTTCGAAAATGATCGACACGTCGATCCGTTCGCGCCTCAACTCTCTCCAGAATGCAATGAAAGAGGTCGGATAAATGGGTATCCAAGCTGCAGAGATTTCTGCGATCCTGAAGGACCAGATCAAGAATTTCGGCGCCGATGCCGAAGTGGCCGAAGTTGGCCGAGTGCTGAGCGTCGGCGACGGTATCGCCCGCGTTTACGGTCTCGACAACATCCAGGCTGGTGAGATGGTCGAATTCCCCGGTGGTATCCGCGGGATGGCGCTGAACCTCGAAACTGACAACGTCGGTGTTGTTATTTTCGGTTCGGACCGTGACATTAAAGAAGGCGACACCGTCAAGCGGACCAACGCCATCGTGGACGTTCCGATCGGTGACGAGCTGCTGGGTCGCGTTGTTGACGGTCTCGGCAACCCGTTGGACGGCAAGGGTCCGATCAAATCCAAGAAGCGCGGAATCGCCGACGTGAAAGCGCCGGGCATCATCCCGCGGAAATCGGTGCACGAGCCGATGGCGACCGGCCTCAAGGCCGTTGACTCGATGATCCCGATTGGCCGTGGCCAGCGGGAACTGATCATTGGTGACCGTCAGACCGGTAAAACCGCCGTTGCTCTGGACGCGATCCTGAACCAGAAATCCTATAACGAAGCCGCTGGCGACGACGAGAGCAAGAAACTCTACTGTGTTTACGTTGCTGTTGGTCAGAAGCGTTCGACCGTTGCTCAGCTGGTGAAGAAGCTGGAAGAAAGCGGTGCGATCGAATACTCGATCGTCGTGGCCGCAACCGCGTCCGACCCGGCACCGCTGCAGTTCCTGGCGCCCTACGCCGCGACCGCGATGGCCGAGCACTTCCGTGACAATGGCCGTCACGCGCTGATCATCTATGATGACCTTTCGAAACAGGCCGTTTCGTATCGTCAGATGTCGCTGCTGCTGCGCCGCCCGCCGGGCCGTGAAGCTTACCCGGGTGACGTTTTCTACCTTCACTCGCGTCTGCTGGAGCGTTCGGCCAAGCTGAACGAAGACAACGGCGCAGGTTCGCTGACCGCTCTGCCGGTGATCGAAACCCAGGGTGGCGACGTCTCGGCGTTTATTCCGACCAACGTGATCTCGATCACCGACGGTCAGATCTTCCTTGAGACCGAACTGTTCTACCAGGGCATCCGTCCTGCCGTGAACACCGGTCTGTCGGTGTCGCGCGTTGGTTCGTCGGCCCAGACCAAGGCGATGTCCTCGGTTGCCGGTCCGGTGAAACTGTCGCTGGCCCAGTACCGCGAGATGGCAGCCTTTGCCCAGTTCGGTTCCGACCTTGACGCCGCAACCCAGCAGCTGCTGGCACGGGGCGCACGTCTGACCGAACTGATGAAGCAGCCGCAGTACTCGCCGCTGACCAACGCGGAAATCGTCTGCGTCATCTACGCCGGTACCAACGGCTACCTTGACGGAATCGACGTTCGTGAAGTTGGCCGCTTCGAGGCTGGCCTGCTGGCGCACCTGCGCAGCAAGCACGCTGACGTACTTGCCGACATCACCGACAACGACCGCAAGGTGAAGGACGAGCTGGCCGACAAGGTTAAAGCAGCAATCGACGAATTCGCCGCTGACTTCGCGTAAGGGGAGCAGGGGTAATAAGGAGATTGGGCAATGCCAAGTCTTAAGGACCTAAAAACCAGGATCGAGTCGGTCAAATCGACCCGCAAGATCACCAAGGCCATGCAGATGGTTGCGGCTGCGAAACTGCGCCGGGCACAAGAGGCGGCTGAAGAAAGCCGCCCCTACGCCGAGCGGTTCTCGGCTGTGCTCTCTGCGGTGGCGGCAAGTGCTGCTGGCTCGGAAGATGCTCCGCTTCTTCTGAAGGGTACCGGAAACGATCAGACCCACATGCTGGTGGTAATGACCGCGGAACGTGGCCTGTGCGGCGGCTTCAACTCTTCGATCGTGAAAATGGCGAAGGCCCGAATCGAGGCGCTGCAAGGCGCTGGCAAGACAGTGAAAATTCTCACTGTCGGCAAGAAAGGCCGCGAACAGCTGAAGCGTGACTATGAAGATCAGTTTATTGGTCACGTTGATCTGAGCGATGTCAAAAAGCTTGGCTATGCCAATGCCAAGGACATCGCCGTTGATCTGCTGAGCCGCTTCGATGCAGGCGAGTTTGATGTTGCGACAATCTTCTTCTCGCGCTTCAACTCGGTGATCGACCAGACCCCGACCGAAGCTCAGATCATCCCCACCCCGGTTGACGCCGAGGCGGGTGACGGCACGGTCTATGACTACGAGCCCGATCAGGACGAAATCCTGGCCGAGCTGCTGCCGTCGGGTGTGGCCACCGCGATCTTCAGCGCGTTGCTGGAAAACGGTGCGTCCGAGCAAGGTGCACGGATGAGCGCGATGGACAACGCGACCCGCAACGCGGGCGAGATGATCGACAAGTTGACCATCCAGTTCAACCGTTCGCGTCAGGCTGTGATCACCAACGAGCTGATTGAAATTATTTCGGGCGCTGAGGCGCTCTAAGAGACAACCGGAGACGAAACATGGCAAATGCAAAAGGCAAAATCACCCAGGTGATCGGCGCCGTTGTGGACGTGCAGTTCGACGATCACCTGCCGGCGATCCTGAACGCACTGAACACCGACAACAATGGTAACAAACTGGTTCTTGAAGTGGCCCAGCACCTTGGTGAAAACACCGTGCGCTGTATCGCGATGGACGCCAGCGAAGGTCTGGTCCGCGGTCAGGAAGTTGTCGACACCGGCGACGCGATCACCGTTCCCGTGGGCAATGCCACACTGGGCCGCATCCTCAACGTTGTGGGCGAGCCCGTGGACGAAAAGGGCCCGGTCGAAACAGACGAAACCCGCGCCATCCACCAGGATGCGCCTGATTTCGATCAGCAATCGACCGAGTCGGAAGTTCTGGTTACAGGTATCAAGGTTGTTGACCTTCTGGCCCCCTACGCCAAAGGCGGTAAAATTGGCCTGTTTGGCGGTGCCGGCGTGGGCAAGACGGTTCTCATCATGGAACTGATCAACAACATCGCCAAAGTGCACTCGGGCCTGTCGGTTTTCGCCGGTGTGGGCGAGCGGACCCGTGAAGGTAATGACCTTTACCACGAGATGATCGAATCCGGCGTTATCGACATCGAAGATCTCGACAAATCGAAAATTGCACTGGTTTACGGCCAGATGAACGAGCCTCCCGGTGCGCGTATGCGGATCGCTCTGACCGGTCTGACCCTGGCCGAGCAGTTCCGTGACCAGTCGGGTTCGGACGTTCTGTTCTTCGTCGACAACATCTTCCGCTTTACCCAAGCGGGTTCGGAATGTTCGGCGCTTCTGGGTCGTATTCCTTCGGCGGTTGGTTATCAGCCGACGCTGGCCACCGACATGGGTGCCATGCAGGAACGGATTGCCTCGACCAAGTCGGGCTCGATCACCTCGGTGCAAGCCGTTTACGTTCCCGCGGATGACCTTACCGACCCTGCGCCTGCAACCTCGTTTGCCCACCTCGACGCAACCACCGTTCTGTCGCGTGCGATTTCGGAACTGGGTATCTACCCGGCCGTTGACCCGCTCGACTCGACCTCGCGTCTGCTTGACCCGTCGATCGTTGGTGAAGAGCACTACAAGGTGGCGTCGGACGTTCAGGAAATCCTGCAACGCTACAAGTCGCTGCAAGACATCATCGCCATCCTCGGCATGGACGAACTGAGCGAAGAAGACAAACTGGTCGTGGCCCGTGCCCGGAAAATCCAGCGCTTCCTCAGCCAGCCGTTCGACGTGGCGAAAGTGTTCACCGGTTCGGACGGTGTGCAGGTTCCGCTGGAAGACACCATCGCATCGTTCAAAGCGGTTGTGGCCGGCGAATACGACCACCTGCCCGAAGCGGCCTTCTACATGGTTGGCGGCATCGACGAAGTGATCGCAAAAGCCGAAAAACTGGCCGCGGAAGCCGCCTAATCTCAGCCTCTTGCCCACCCTTCGTAAAAGGGTGGGCCCGTAGGCTCTCACCAAGGAGAGAAACATGGCTGATACGATGCAATTCGATCTGGTAAGCCCGGAGCGCCGCCTTGCGTCATTGCAAGCCGCCGAGGTTCAGATCCCTGGTGCCGATGGCGATTTGGTCGCGATGCCCGGGCATATGCCCGTGGTCACCACGCTGCGTCCGGGTGTGCTTAAGGTTGCCGGCCCCGAGGGGGCACAGGAGTACCTGGTCACCGGTGGTTTTGCCGAGGTGAACGCCGAAAGCACGTCGATCCTGGCAGAGAAAGCAACGCCGATGGCCGAGGCCAAGGCGGACGATCTCGATCCGCTGATTGAGGCGGCTCAGGCTACCGCGAGCGAAGCCGAAGGCGCCGCACGCGATATGGCCGACAAGCAGCTGGCCGATCTTCAGGCCCTGCGCGAGGTTGTGGCCTGATCGCAGTCGAAAGAATTATGATCAAGGCCCGGGTCGCATGCGTGCCCCGGGCCTTTTTCTTTTGCATTTCCGAGCATTTGGCGGAATCCTGTCGGAACAGAATTAAGCGGGCCCCCGGTTCAGAATGAAGAAATTCAGCACCCACAGCATCGGGATCGCACAGGGCGATGACGTCATTTTCGAGGATTTCGAGGATGGCGGCGAGATGTGGACCGGCACGGGCCACCGCGAGCGGATCAAGGAGATCGAGTTCAGCGAGCCGTTCAAGGAGGTGCCAGCGGTGCATGTGTCGCTGTCGTTGTGGGACGTGGACAATGCCACCAACATGCGCGCCGAGGTCGATGCCGAAAATGTCACCGAGACCGGTTTCGAGCTGGTGTTCCGGACATGGGGCGATACCAAGGTCGCGCGGGTGCGGATCGGCTGGATGGCGATCGGGCCGGTAAAGAATGATGACGATTGGGAGTTGTATTGAGGACTGGTGGGGTGAAACCCCACCTTACGATACTTGGAAAAATCAATCGGCCGCCGGGAGGAACTGACTAGAAAAGCTCAGGTTATACACGTGGAATTCACCGTCAGGAGTGATTACAAGCTCGGTTATGTTTGCCTTTTGAAACTCGTCTTCTTTGATTTCATCATTGATCTTCAGACTGACGACAACCGGGCCGTCCTTCTTCCCCATGATCTTGTAATCGTATTCGACCGTTGCTCCGAAACAGGTGATTTCACCACCGTCGACAATCAACTCGGAACCGCTATCTTCCACCTCAACCCAAAGTCCCTGCATTTCGATTGGAAGTGGTTCCCGTCGATCAAACTGTTCCATCGTGTCTTCACCAGCCTTCACTGAATGCCCAACAAGCTGAAAACAAATGGTCACAACAGAAAATGCTAACGCAAGAGGTATTTTTTCGATAGGGTTCAATTTCATTGGGTGGTTCCCGAAATGGCATACATACTGAGACTGACCAAAGGTGGGTCACAAACACCGATTAGGTAATTAAGTACGCCAAGGAGTTTGCTCCACTCACCCAAACATCCCTTCGTAGATCGGCTCAAGCATATCCGTGTCGAACAGCGACGACACGGAGGTGCCGTTCCAGATGTTCAGGATCGCCTGGGCGAACATAGGGGCGGTGGGGACGATGCGGATATTGGCAGCACCCTTGACCGCTTCGGTGGGTTCGATGCTGTCGGTGATCACCAGCGACTTCATCACCGATTTGGTGATCCGGTCGACCGCAGGGCCTGAGAGCACGCCGTGGGTGATGTAGGAGTGGACCTCTTTGGCACCGTTCTCCATGATCACCTCAGCCGCCTTGCACAGCGTGCCAGCGGTGTCGCAGATGTCATCGACGATGATACAGCGTTTGCCTTTCACATCACCGATCACGGTCATCTCGGCCACTTCGCCGGGTTTCTCACGGCGTTTGTCGACGATGGCGAGCGGGGCGTTGATCCGTTTGGCCAGTTCGCGGGCGCGGGCCACGCCGCCCACGTCGGGCGAGATGATCATGACATCGGACAGGGTGTCCTTGAACTGGTTGCGGATATCGAGCGCGAAGATCGGGCTGGCATAGAGGTTGTCGACCGGGATGTCGAAGAAGCCCTGGATCTGGGCTGCGTGCAGGTCCATGGTCAGGACCCTTTCGATGCCGCACCCGGCGATCATGTTGGCCACGAGCTTGGCCGAAATTGGGGTGCGCGCCTTCGAGCGGCGGTCCTGGCGGGCATAGCCGAAATACGGGATCACGGCGGTGGTGCGGGCGGCCGAGGAGCGGCGCAGCGCGTCGGCCATGATCAAGAGTTCCATCAGGTTGTCGTTGGCCGGGTTCGACGTGGACTGGATGATGAACATGTCCTCGCCACGGACATTTTCAAACACCTCGACGAAAATCTCGCCATCGTTGAACCGCTCAACGCGGGTATCGACCAACTGGGTGGAAATGCCACGGTGCATCGACATGCGCCGTGCAATGGCCTTGGCCAATGGCAGGTTGGCATTGCCGGAAATGAGCTTGGGTTCTTTGGTAAAAGGCATGTCGAGCGTGGTCCCCAGAGTGTCTTGCGGACCGGGAGGTCCACAGAATCGCGACGTTGACACCGCTTAGCATCTCTCTAGTTTCGGGCAAAGCACTGGCCGCATAAATCTGGCCGGATTGACGCGCGGGAGGGCAGATTCATGCGGATCGACTACTATTTTTCACCCCTGAGTACTTATGCCTACTTGGCCGGGACGCGGCTGGAAGAGATCGCGGCGCGGTATGGGACAGAGATCACCTACAAGCCGATGGACATTATTGGCCTGTTCGCCCGCACCGGCGGGACCGCGCCCGCCGACAGACACCCATCACGGATGGACTACCGGGCGCAGGAATTGCGGCGCTGGTCGAAGAAGACCGGCTTGCCGCTTAATCCCAAGCCGATGTTCTGGCCGACCAACCCGGCACCGGCTTCTTACGCGATCATTGCGGCGCAGGACGCGGGTGGCGGCGATATGGGCAAGTTGGTGCATGGGGTTCTGCGCGCCTGTTTTGCCGAGGAAAAGGACGTGGCGGAGGATGCGGTTGTGGCCGAATGCCTGGAAAATGCCGGGTTCGATCCGGGACTGACCCTGTCGGGCATGCTGACCGGGGCCGAGACCTACGCCCGCAACACCGAAGAGGCGGTGGATGTGGGGGTTTTCGGCTCTCCCTTCTATGTCTGTGAAGACGGCGAGAAGTTCTGGGGCCAGGACCGCCTGGACGATCTCGAAGCACATCTGGCCGGCACCGCCTGAGATGCCAAAAGACCTGCGGGGTGGGCTACCGACCTATTGGACGGAATTCGGGCAGGGTGCGCGCGAGGCGCTTCTGATCCATTGCTCACTGGCCCATTCCGGGGCGTGGAAGGGCGTGGCAGGTTTGCTTGCGGACCAACTGCACATGCGAGCCTTTGACCTGCCGGGGCATGGGCGCAGCGACGACTGGCCCGGAGACGTGGACGTGCAGGAACTGGCAACGGCGATGGCGGCGGACCTGGTAGGGTCGGAGGGGCCGATGGACATTATCGGCCATTCCTTTGGAGCTACGGTGGCGCTGCGGTTGGCGATCGAGCATCCCGCGATGGTGCGTAGCCTTGTTCTGATCGAGAGTGTGATGGTCGCTGCAGCTCTGGCGGATGACGAGGTCGGTGCCAGTCAACATCTGGCGGACATGGCAGGCTACGCGGATGCGGTGGCGCGCGGGGACCGCGAGGCCGCGGCGCGGGAATTCATGAAGGAATGGGGGGATGGGACGCCGTGGGAGAAGCTGCCCGAGGCGCAGAAGGCGTTTCTTGTGAACCGAATTCACCTGATCGAGGCCAATGACGAGACGGTGATGAAGGACCAGCCCAGGATACTGGCGCGCAAGCTGATCGAACAGGTGAAGGTGCCGGTGCTGCTGATCCGCGGCGCGCAAAGCTCGCCCATCGTGGCGCCGATCCATGCGGCGATTTACCGTCGGTTGCCGCAGGCGCACAGCCTATCCATTGAGGGGGCGGGGCATATGGTGCCGATGTCCCATCCGGAGGCGGTGGCGCGGGAGATTGCCGGATTTCTGGAGGCCGTGCCCGGGTGATTTCCGCCCTCAGGCACCGCTCCCACTCTGTGTGACATCCTTGGGCGGAATTGAGGGTATGGGGTTTGAACCCGACCGCCCGTGTCGGTGTCGGAGCCTCCGGCGGGGATATTTGGCGCAAGAGGAAGACGTGAGGCCGTGATCAACCACGGGCCAGAGCAATGAACTGATCGATCTGCGCGTCGGAGATGGACCAGTCGCAGACCAGGCGGGCGGGCAGCATTTCGTCGGGAGCGCCGCTGTCGGGATTACCGGCCAGAACATAGTATTCCGCCCCGCCCGCCCGCAGGCGTTGATGGGCGGCGCGGGGCATCTGCAGGAAAATGATGTTGGCCTGGGGTTCCAGATCGAAACTGACCCCGGGCAGGCTGCGCAGACCGGTGGCAAGGCGGGTGCAGGCGGCGTTGGCGCGCCGGGCGCTGTCGAGCCAAAGGTCATCCGTCAGATAGGCCCCCATCTGGGCCGAGAGGTAGCGGTGTTTGGAAAACAGGTGCCCACCGCGTTTACGGCGGAGCTCGAACTCCCAAGCGTGGCCTGGATCGAAGAACAGCACCGCCTCGACCCCGAGGCAACCGTTCTTGGTACCGCCAAAGGACACCGCGTCGATGCCGAGTTTCCAGGTCATTTCTGCCGGAGTGCAATCGAGTGCGACAAGGGCATTGGCGAAGCGGGCGCCGTCGAGATGGCTTTTGAGGCCGTATTCATGGGCGGTGGCAGTGAGTTCGCTGAGTTCGTCCAGGGTGTAAATCTGGCCGCGTTCTGTGACCTGGGTGATCGAGACGGGGCCGCGCTGGGGGCCATGGACGCCGCGGGTTTCCTCGCCTTCGATCGAGGCGCGCAGGCTGGCGGCAGCCATCTTGTCATCCGTGCCTACGATGGTGAGCTTCGCACCGCCAGTATAGAACTCAGGCGCATTGCATTCGTCTTCGTGGATATGGGCGGTGGGGGAACAGAAAATCGTCTCCCACGGCTGGGTCAGGGTGGCCAGCGCCAGCGAGTTGGCGGTGGTGCCGGTGGCGACGAGAAAGACCTCGGCTTTGGGGGCCTCGAACACGTCGCGCAGGCGGTTGCGAACGCGGTCCATTCCTGGCTCGGCACCATAGCCCACAGCGTAGCCGCTATTGACGTCGGCCAGCGCCTGGATCACCTGCGGGTGGGCGGGGCCTGCGTTGTCGGAGGCAAAGAACATGTGTGCGCCTTTCAGCAAAAGTGGGAACCGGTTTTGCGCCGGGATAGGCGCCAGCTAAACCGGCTCTTCGATGATGTGGTCTTCCCAATCGTCTTCTTCGATGCCGAACTCTGGCACGGTGCGGTGCTGCATGGAAACCCCCGCGTCATGCACGCTCTGCGCGTCCTCGGTCAGTAGCGGGTGCCAGTCGGGCAGCGCCGCGCCGGTCCAGAGCAGGCGATAGGCGCAGGTGCGGGGTAGCCAGTAGGCATGTTGTTCGATGGTCTTGGGGGTGAGCGAGATGCATTCCGGCACGAACTGTCGGCGGATGTCATATTGGGAGCAGCGGCAGGTTTCGTCGTCGAACAGGCGACAGGCGACGCGGGTCAGAGCAACTTCGCCTGAGTCGGCATCCTCAAGCTTGTTGAGGCAGCATTTGCCGCAGCCGTCACACAGCGCCTCCCATTCCTTGTCCGTCAGGCGGGACAGGGGTTTGCTTTGCCAGAAACGCGGTGCGAGCCCCGCGCGGTCGATCGGATCGGCGTTCATGTCGTGGTGGTTTCGCCAGCGAGGATTTCGCGCGCGCGCAGGCAATCGGCGTCCATCTGTTTGATCAGCGCGTCAAGGCTGTCGAATTTCTCTTCAGGGCGCAGGTATTCGACCAGGCCTATCGACAAGGGCGTACTGTAAAGATCGCCTGAAAAATCAAAGAGAAAGGTCTCCAGGTTGGGTTTGTTTTCACCGAACATCGGCCGCACGCCCATCGAGGCCGCGCCATGGTAGCTGCCCTTGTGCGGGCCTTCCAGAACATCGGCCAACACTGCATAGACGCCGAACTTCGGCGGGTGCAACCCGTCGATAGACATGTTGGCGGTCGGGTAGCCCAGCTCGCGACCACGTTGATCGCCGCCGATCACAGTGCCTTCGATCCGGTGCCAATGACCCAGCATCGCGGCGGCATCGCGTGGGCGGCCTTCGGAGAGCGCATTGCGGATCGCGGTCGAGCTGACCTCGCCTTTGTCACCATGCAGCAAATCGGCGATGGTCACACCGAAGCCCATCTCATTGCCAAAGTGCTTGAGGTCGTCAACGTCACCAGCGCGCCCCTTGCCAAAGCAGAAATCGGCGCCGACAACCACGTGTTTAAGCCCCAGCCCGTCGCGGATCACGTTCGCGGCAAACTCTTCCGGGGTAAATCCGGACATGACGGCGTTGAAGTTGAGCTCATAAAGCCGGTCGACGCCGAGCTTTTCCAGACGGTGAGTCCGGGCCTCGGAAGACATCAGTCGGAAGGGTGGGGCCGAGGGGGCGAAATACTGGCGTGGGTGCGGCTCGAACGTCATGATGCCGAGGGGCGCGCCGATCTGATCGGCCTTTGCCCGGGTCAGGTCGATCACCGAACGGTGGCCAAGATGCACGCCATCGAAGTTGCCGATGGCGGCGGCGGCGCCCTTGTCGGCGTCGGAAACATATGTGTAGTCGCGGATGATACGCATGGGGGATGCGTAGCGTTGCACGGCGGAAGGTGCAAGCTGTTGCTCGTCTCACCTTGCGGCTTGTCTCGCGAGGCTGCCTGTTGGGATGGGAGAGCAGAGAAGATTAATCGAATTTGGCCGAGGGAGCCAGCACCGTGGCCTCGCCGACCAGAACCTTCTTGCCATCCACGAGGCAGCGGCAATCGAGCCGCACGCGGCGCTTGGCCGGGTCGATGTCGATCACCTCGACCTCGGCTCGGACCGTGTCGCCGGGGCGCACGGGCGCAAGGAATTTGAGAGACTGGCCCATGTAGATCGTGCCATGGCCCGGAAGCTGTTCGCCGATCACCGCCGAGATCAGGCCGGCGGTCAGCATGCCATGGGCAATGCGGCCTTCAAAGATCGTGTCCTGGGCATAATCGTCATCGAGGTGCACCGGGTTACGGTCGGTCGAGACCTGCGCGAACATCTCGATGTCTTCATCGGTGACGACCTTCTGAACATAGCGCATCATCCCCATCTCGATTTCTTCGATGGTGATGGTTCCGCGTGGCAGGTTGTCCAACATTCCGCCCTCCCTGGGCATGTGCATGCGTAATTTTTGGGCATCTACGCCCGGCTGTTGGCAACTTTATTACTTTGCAGGTGCAGAAAATCAAGCCCCAAAATGGCCTATCGCAGCTGTCCGATCGCATAGGTGGGCGAGATCATTTCCGTTTGAAGATAGGTGCTTAGCGCGTTTTTGTCCGGCTGATGCGACGTTTTTGTGATGTCGCGGGCCAGCCCGCCGGTGATGTAGAGGGAATCGATATCCTCGCCCATGGCGCCCTGGATATCGGTATGTAGCCCGTCACCGATGGCAAGGATGCGGGATTCGGGCGGCAACGCGCCCATCTCGCCCAGCCGGCGGCGGGCCAGATCATAGATCGGCGGGTGCGGTTTGCCGAAATAGAGGCTCTCGCCGCCCATCTCGGTATAGAGCCGTGCCAGTGCCCCGGCACACCATTCGCGGACCTCGCCGCGATCGACCACGATATCCGGATTGGCGCAGAGCAGTTTCAATCCCTTCTGCTTGGCATAGAGCAGGCGGCCACGTTCAACCTCGGGGTCGGCCATGGGATCGTCGGGGCCGCAGCAGACGATGCCTTCGGCCTGTTCCAGCGAGACGCGTTCGATGCTGACCGGGTCTTCGATCACGTGGATCGGCTCAAAGAACTCCTCGTCACGCTGCCATTCGCCCATGAACAGCACCTTTTCACCGACCACGCCGCGGAACATCGCCGCACGGGCGCTGTCGCCCGAACTGGCAATCGTGTCCCAGCTGTCGCGCGGCACGCCGAACCCGTCGAGCTGTACCGCCACCCCGGCGCGGGGTTTGGGCGAGTTGGTGACCAGAACCACCTTGCCACCGTTGGTGCGATACTGCTGCAATGCAGCAACTGCCTCGGGCAGGGCGCGGACGCCATCATGCACGCAGCCCCAGAGATCGACAAAAAGGGCGTCGTACTTGTCCGAGACCTGGAAAAGGTTGTCGATAATGCGGGTCATGAGTTGGTTCCTGAAAATGACGGATTTGGACCCTATATGAAACAAAGCAAGAGAATATGGAAATGGTATCCTGAAGGGGTAAAGGTAGCGTACGGTGCAGCTTCTTGAGTTTTCGATTGCGGGTCTGCGGTCTGCCCGACACGGTTTCGGCAATCCGGATCATCCGGCACGGGTCACGCTTTTCCCGATGGTGCATGTGGGCGAGGCGGATTTCTTTCAGCGGGTCTATGATGATGCCTTTGATCATGATGTGGTTTTGTTCGAGGGGGTGCGGTCGCCTGTTGTTCGCAACATCACCCGGGCCTATCGCTGGATCAACGTGGATCGTCTGGGGCTGGTGGTGCAGCCGCGCACCCAAGGTTATCCGGGAAAGGCGCGCGAAGTGCACGCCGATTTGAGCCCGGAAGAGTTTCATGCGGTTTGGCGTCAGGTTCCTCTGTGGCTTCGCTTGGCGGCTCATGTGGTCGCGCCGCTAATGGGCGTGAAAAAGCGGTTTACTGCGACCCGGGAAAACATTGGTCGGCGCCTTGGCCTTGATGATTATTCCTCGCGTAACACCGTGATGAGCTGGTCGCCGGAAACGGCCGGGTTTCACCTTGCGATCTTGACGGCAAGAGACGAACGGTTGTGCGAGGCCTTGCACGAAGTTCTGAAAGACTTGCGAGAGGGCGGTGGGTCGGTTGCAATCGTCTATGGCGCAATGCACATGCAGGCCGTCATCAGAATGCTGGATCAGCAGGGTTTTCGCGTCCGTGAAAGCGCGTGGATGACTGTGTTTTCTGCTTAAAATCTCTGTGGCAGTGTCCGGTCCAGCATCTGCGCCCATTGCGCATAGGCGGGTTCGGACGGGTGGAAGCCATCGGCGGCGACGTATCTGGGTTCGAACGGCAAGTTGAGCGGCAGGTGGGTGGTGTCCGGGTTGTTGCTGCAGAGTTGCGCCAGTGCGGCGTCGAACCGCGTGGCGGTGCGCCCAAGGGTCCAGCGCAGCGGTTGGGGCAGCAGGGGGAAATGCCCCATCGGGGGCAGGCCCGAGGAGATGATATGCCTTGTTTCCAGATGGTTACGCAGGTGGTCATGGATCGCCCGGCGGCGTGACAGGAAGCGCGAGAGAGGGACTTGATGGGTGACGTCATTCACCCCAAGGGCGACGATGGCGATGTCGAACGGTTCGCCGGGCAGGGATTGCAGATGCTTCAGAGCGGAGGCCGAGGTGGCACCGGTTTCGGCCTCGAGCTGCCACGTCAGGGCGACACGCTGGCCGAGGGTCTGGGCCAGTTGTCCCGACAGCGCCAGCGATTGATGCGAGGCACCGACTCCGGCGGCGGAGCTGTCTCCAAGGATCAGTAGCCGCAGGGTTGGCCCCTGTCCCAGTTTGCCGCACCGGGGACCGGGCGGTTCCGGCAGGATCAGAGCGCGTTTGCGGACCTGGAGCGCCTGCACCAGCAGGATCGGTGAGAGGGCGAGTTTGGCGAACGTGTCGATGGGCATCGGAGTGTTTTTTGCAGGGGCGTTTGAACGCAAAAGGGCGCCCTGTCTGGACGCCCTTTCAGACTTGTTTTCGAAGGGCTTAGACCGCCAGATTGGGGATGATCTGCTTCTTGCGGCTCATGATACCGGGCAGGACCACGGTGTCGCCATCGGCGTCGGCGTCAAAGCTTTTCTTGGCAAGGGTTTTGACCAGATCGTTGGGGACCAGCAGGGTGGCTTCCTCATTGAGGATATCAACGACGAACAGCAGCACCTGATCAACGCCATCCTCGGCGGCGACGTCATTCATGGCGGCCATCAGGCTGTCCTTGCGGTCGAGCACGGTGGCCGGGGCGGTGGTTTCCAGAACCGAAACGCGGAACTTGGTGTCGCCGACACCGTATTCCTTGGAGTCCATGCGCAGCAGATCGGCATCCGAAAAGGCCGAGACGTCGGATTTCGCGGCGAACATGTCGGCAGAATAATCTGCGATGTTGATGTCCAGATCGGCGGCCAGTTTCTCGGCCACGGCGCGGTCGTGGTCGGTGGTGGTAGGCGAGCGGAATTCCAGCGTATCAGACAGGATACAGGTCAGCGCCGCGCCTTTGATGGCGTCAGGCATCTTGCTGTAATCGTTGCCGATTTTGTCAACCATGATGGTCGCGGTGCAAGCCAGTGGGCGAATGGTGATGTCGATGGGGCCGGCGGTTTCCAGACCTCCGACCAGCTTGTGATGGTCGATGATTTCACGCACGTCAGCGCCGTTGATATTGGCGGGCAGCTCGGCCGGATTGTTGGTGTCGACGACAACACAGGCCTGACCGTCGGTCACATCGGCGATGATCTCGGGCTTGTCGAGGCTCCAACGGGTCAGCATGAAGGCGGCTTCGGTGTTGGGTTCGCCGAGAAGCACGGGCTTGGCCTCTACACCTTTGATTTCATTGAGGTACCAGGCCCAGATGATGGGCGAACCGGTGCTGTCGGTGTCGGGGCTTTTGTGGCCGAATACGAGCGTGGTCATGGGGTGCAAATCCTATCCGAAAATGGCGTGTCGCGGCGGGTTATACGGCGGCAGGGCGGGCTTGTCACGGGGGAGAAATCAGGGTGTTGCCGCGTTGCAGCATCGCGGCGAAATCAACCTTTGATTAAGGTTAATGAATGAGACCCAAGGGCGGAAACCAGGGGGCTGGTATCCGTCTGCTTTCTGTCGGGTACCTGTCGAGCGTTCGGTGGGGTAAGGAAATTCTGCGCCGCGGCGTTAGCGGCACGCACGGTGGATTCACAATCGCGGCAGGAGGCGTTAACCTGTGGCCATGAGCAAGCCCACCGAAACCGATCTCTACCTGCCGGTCAAAACCTTTCTCGAAGCGCGGGGTTACGAGGTGAAAGGCGAGGTTGGCGCGGCCGATGTGGTGGCGGTGCGCGTGGCAGAGGAACCGCTGATCGTCGAGCTGAAACTGGGATTTTCACTGCAACTTTTGCAACAGGCGGTGGCGCGGCAATCGGTCAGCGACACGGTCTATGTCGCGGTGCCGCGCTGGAAGGGCAAAGCCGGTTGGCGGACGTTCAAGGGCAATGTCGGGTTGTGCAAGCGGCTGGGTGTCGGGGTTCTGTCAGTGCGGCTTAAGGATGGCCACGTTCAGGCGCATTGCGATCCGGTGCCGTTTCAGCCGCGCAAATCGAAGCTGCGCAAGGCGGCGCTCCTGAAGGAATTCGATGCGCGCGAAGGTGATCCGAACAAGGGTGGCATGGCGCGCGAGACCATCGTGACGGCGTATCGCCAGGGGGCGCTGCGTTGTGCCGAGTTTCTTGAGATCAACGGGCCATGCAAGGGGGCGCTGGTGGCGAAGATGACCGGGGTGGTCAGGGCCACGACGGTGATGCGCGACAACCATTACGGCTGGTTCATCAAGATCGACAAGGGCATCTACGGGCTGAGTGAGGCCGGGCGCGGCGCGGTGGGGCCGCTGTTGAGTGAGGAACCTTCAGCCTGACAAATGATGCAACTGGTTTGGATGACGTGCGATCCCCGCAATCGGTCCTGATGCCGCGAAAAGTGTTCCGGAATGTCGCGACTGCATTCGCGCGCCGACGTGTTAGATTGTCGGCCACGACACTTCACGGGAAGGCGGTTGCCGATGTTTGCCATGCGGCCAGTCCTCGTCTTGATAGCATTGTTCGGCGGCGCCGATGTGGCGCAGGCCGGGCCGGTGAGATGCCCGGATGTTGATGTCGTGGTCGAGCAGCAGTTGAACGGCGATCTCGCGGTGATCTGTCGAGGTGCGCGAAGGGCGATCACGTTTCTTGCAGAACAAGGCGCACCCCAGCGGGCGCCGGTTCGGATAGATGTCGTTTCGGTGTTGCCGACCGGTCATCCCGAGGCTGTGGGCTGTTTTGATGCGGCGGCCGGCAAGGCCTATGTCGTCGGCCGCGATGCCTGTGTCGGTGACGGCAAACGGATGTCGGCCTTTCTGGTGCCCTTTGATGCGCGCGTCTACGAGAGTTACGTCGCGCATGAAGTGGCCCATGCGATTGCCGCGCAGAACTTCGAAGTCGCGGCCCCGTCGCGGACAAGCCACGAATATATCGCAGCAGTGGTTCAGCTTGGGGCGATGGATGGCGTGCTGCGGGATGAAATTCTTTCGGTGATGCCGGGGCAGGGGTTTGACCGGGACATGGAGATCAACCTGTTTGGCTACCAGGTCGACCCGGGCTATTTTGCGGCGCAGTCCTACCGGCATTTTCAAATGCCCGGAAACGGAGCGGGCTATTTTACCAAGCTGTTTTCGGGACAGGTTTTATTGCCGGATTACGAGCCCTATTGAGGTTTGGGGCTGTCTGTCTTTTTGGAACACACGTGCAAGAAAATGCGGTGAGATTCGGGTCGGAGTATCGGGCACGATCTGTACCGTCCGTTCCGATGCTGAGTGGCGCGGTCAGGTGGCGCTAAACCGGCTCCGGGGCTCTAGTGTTTGCCGATCAGGTCCATGGTGATCGAGCGGCCGAACAGGCGTTCGGCATTCCTGTAGGCGAGTTTTTCGGCCACGTCGCGGGGCAGGTACGAGAGCCATTCACGGTTCGAAGCGATGATGCCCGAGTAGTCGTCCCACTGGCTGTTGACCCAGGTGTCGCTGCCCACCATCAGTCGGTCCTGGAAAGTCATGATGATGTTCTCCCATTCGCGATCGAGTCCATCCGGTGCTGCAAGGATGTCCCATTCGCGCAGAGAGGTATCGGCGACAAGCGTCGGGTAGTCCTTCATCAGGTCGTAGACCATGTCGGCGCTTTCGCCGAGCCCCGCATGGGCCCAGATGATTTTTACCTCCGGGTCCAGCGAATAGAGCCAGCGGATCGGCGTCGGGCCGGAATGGACATGCAGGTAGATGTCATGCTCTTTCGCCATGGCGATGATGTCGCGAAACAGCGGTTCGTCGGAGGTGTCGAGCCGGTGGATGTGGAACTCGCCGATACCTTCATGCGGGTAGGCCTTGAGGCGTTTCTCAAGATAGCCTTTCATGCCCGCCGCCTTGGTCCAGTTCGACGAGTTGGCGTCCTTATGGTAGGGGCGCAGCTCCGGTACGATGCGGTTCGGGGCGTGTTGCCAGAGCATGATCGTGCCCTTGTCGGGCGTCGAGGAGACAAGCGCCATGGCGACGCCGTTTTTGTCCATCAGCTCGATGACGCTTTCAACCGGGTAGGCCTGCCAGGCCGGTTCCTTGTAGTGCATGTGGGCATCGAAGATCGGGACCTCGTGGATCGCATCGCCGATCGGGGCATGAGTGCCATCTGCCAGGGCGGAAAGCGGTAATGCGGCGAGAAGTGCGGTGAGAACGGCTCGGAGCATTGCGTTATCCCTGGCGGCGGATGAAATCGGAGACGAGCGAGACGATTTCCGGGGCCAGCAGCGGTGTGATGATGTGGCCCATGCCTTTTATCGCATGGTATTCCGAGCCGGGGATATGGGCCGCGATTTCGGCGCCCATGTCGACCGGGATCAGGGTGTCGTCGACACCGTGGATCACCAGGCAGGGCGTGGTGACATTTGCCAGAAGCGGGCGGCGGTCGGGGGCGGCCATGGTGGCCAGCAGCTGGCGGTTGATGCCGGCGGCGTCCGAGCCACGGGAATAGGCCAGACGCGCCTCGGCGCGGATGTCTTCCTCGGCCATCGGGTATCCGGGCGAGCCGAAGCTTGCGTGGCCCGCGACCCAGTTGTCCTGGGCCTCGTCCAGGGTTTCCGGATAGACCAGCAGGCGCGGCAGGATCTCGGCCAGGTGGCCGCGATCCAGCAGCGGGCGGCAGGCGGTCATGACGATGGTGTCGGTGAGGAGCCGGTCGGGGTATTGTATCGCTAGGATCTGGGCGATGGCGCCGCCCATGGAGATGCCGAAGATATGGGCACGGTCGATCCCCAGCACATCCATCAGGCCAATCACGTCTGCGGCCATGTCGTCGAGGGAATAGGCCGGGGGAATGTCGGTCCCGGCCAGGGCAAGGGCGCTGATCTCGTCGGGATCCTCGGGGACACCCGGTGCGGGGCAGCGTTGCGAAAGGCCGACGTCGCGGTTGTCGAAGGTGATGCAACGGAACCCGGCTTTGACGAAGCCCTGGACGAAATTCCCGGGCCAGTGCACCAGTTGCGTGCCCAGGCCGCGGATCAGGAGGATAGCGGGTGCGTCCTTTGGGCCGTGATCTTCGGCCTCAATGGAGATTCCGTTGGCGGTGATCTGCATGGGGTTACCTTTCGAGGAAGCGGTCAAAGGCGGGCAGGCCTTCGGAGATGTGATGGAAGGGCTGGGCATCGCAAGTGAAGATGGCCATCGCGGGCGCGCCATACATCGTGGCCGGGTCGTCCAGCGTGCCGATCTTGATTACCAGATAGTCGCGCCACGGGATGCGGGTGGCAATATGTGTGCCGCAGGTCGGGCAGAATTCACGGGTGACGGCGCGATCGAGATCGGGGCGGGTGAACTGGCCCGGCATTCCGGATGTGTAGGAAAACCCGTCTTCCGGCATCATCATGAAATAGTTGGGTCCGCCACCGGAGATGTACTGGCACTCACGGCAATGGCATTGCGCCTTGAGGACAGGGTCGCCCGTGGCTTTGTAGTGCAGGGCACCGCAATAGCATCGTCCGGTGAGGGTCATCTGGGGCTCCTAGTTCTGCGAGAGGGAGAGTCTTTCGATGGCAAAGCCACGTTCGGACAATAGGTTCAGAATGCCATCGTCGCCGGGCAGGTGTCCGGCCCCGACCGCAACAAAGACCTCGTGACCGATAGCTCTGGCTTCGATCTCCTCAATCCACTCGTGGTTGCGTCGGGTCAGCAGGACCTGTTCGAATTTGCCGAAATCCTCGGTCGCCGTGGTGCCGCCATGCTGGATCGACAGCATCCGGCCATATTCCCACAACAACGCGATTTTGCCCGCCTGGTACATGTTGAGCAGTGTGGTCTGCAGGTCATCCGGGTCGTGCGGCAAATCAAGCGAGAGTTTGATCATGTCGACCTGCTCCTCCTGCGAGAAACTGTCGAGCACCCGCACGGCGGTCATCGGGTCCTCGATCGATCGGGTCTCGTGGCCGGTATCGGCCAGGGCTTCCGACAGGCGCGCGTCGATGCCCTTGGTGCCTTTGCTCTGTTCACGAAACTGGCAGGGTGACATGCCAAGGAACATCGACACGAAAATCGGCTTGACCTTGGCCACCATGAAAGATGGCATGCCACGGTCGGACATCAGGGTGCGCAAGCGCTGCCAGTCGGTCTCGTCCAGCATTTCAGGCAAGGTGGGGCCATCGGTAATGAACATCACCGTCGCGTCGGTTTTGGCGCGCAGCTCGAACGCCTGCATGTCGTCATACCCCATTTCGAAATAGCTGAAATCGGCGGCCTGGGCATGCGGCAGGAGGGCGTCGAGTTGGGCATCGGTCCGGTCGTGGGCAATGTGATAGGTGCCGAAGATTGTCAGGACCGTATCGCCGCGGGTGGCCCGCCAGAACAGGCCTTCGGGGTAAGGCGCGATCCCTGCGCGGGCCTCGAGCCGGAGCCGGTCCTCGGTTGGCATTTGCGGCAGAAGATCATTGCCGCCGCATTCGAAGGCGCGCAGCGGTGAAGCAAGTAAGAGCAAGAAAAGGAGGAGTAATCGCAATGGTCGGTTTCCGTATTCGGTGGGCGTTTGGAACACGCTAGAACAAAGCTGGGCGCGTTTGAACCTTTGCGTTACGTTCGGCTGTGACAATGTGGAGCGCAGACACATGGTGACCCAACAGGACAAATTCGAGACTTTCGAGGCGTTGCACCGGCGCGGCGGGGCCTTTGTGATGCCCAATGCCTGGGATGCGGGGTCGGCCCGGGTGCTGAGCCACCTGGGGGCCGAGGCGATTGCGACCACCTCTGCCGGGTACGCCTTTTCCGTGGGCAAACGGGATTCGTTTGCCGGGCTGACGCGGGGTGAGATTCTGGACAATGCCGCGGCGATTGTCGGGGCCAACGATGTGCCGGTCTCGGCGGACCTGGAGGATGGGTTCGGTGAAGCGCCTGCGACCTGTGCCGAGACGGTGCGGATGGCGGCGGAGATCGGGCTGGTCGGTGGTGCAATCGAGGATGCAACAGGCAACACGGATGATCCGATCTTCGGGTTCGACCTGGCGGTGGATAGGATCAGGGCGGCGGCGGAGGCAGCAAAGGGCCTGCCGTTCTTGCTGACCGCGCGGGCCGAGAATTACCTTTATGGTCGCCCCGATCTGGCGGACACGATTGCACGGTTGCAGGCGTTTTCCGAGGCGGGGGCGGATGTGCTCTATGCTCCCGGGTTGCCGGATCTGGAGAGTATAGCAACAGTGTGTCGGGAAGTGGATAAACCGGTAAACGTGGTGATGGGGTTGTCCGGGTTGCAGGCCACGCGGGACGAGCTGTCCCGTGTCGGTGTAGCCAGGATCAGCACTGGCGGGTCACTGGCACGCACGGGATGGGGGGCAGTCTGGCGCGCGGCGCAAGAGATGCTGGGCCACGGCACGTTTACCTATGCCGGGGACGCGGTGCCGGACGCGCAGATGGCGGCGTTGATGGTGCCGGGCAAGGTGGATGGGCGGGGGTGATCCAACAGCCCTTTCCCGCAACCGGGTCGAGTATCCAATCTTGGCCCGGAACTGCCAGTTGCCGAACAAAGGCCGCACGGCTGTGCTGCGAGGTTTGCTGTCGTTCGCTTCCCGGCTTGCCCCGTGATGGAAGCTAACCCATAGTAGCCCTGTTCTCAGGGCGGGGCGGAATTCCCCACCGGCGGTAAGTGGCTTCGGCCATAAGCCCGCGAGCGCCTCTTCGGGCTTCGGAGAGGGACAAGCAGATCAGGTGCAACTCCTGAGCCGACGGTCATAGTCCGGATGAAAGAGAATGTGTCGCGGGTGCCTTTGGGGCGGCCCGTGCACGTGATCGCCTTGGGTGACGTGTCTGTTACGAAAGGAGATCACACCATGACACACACCCGATTTGCATTTGTGAAAGCTGGCTGGCACGCCGAGATCGTCGATCAGGCGCTGATAGGGTTTTGCGAGGTTATCCCGGAGGCGCAGGTCGACGTGTTCGACGTGCCCGGGGCGTTCGAAATGCCGCTTGTGGCGCGCGACTTGGCGGCGACGGGGCGCTTCGGTGCCGTGGCCTGTGCCGCTTTTGTCGTTGATGGCGGGATATACCGGCATGATTTCGTGGCACAGGCGGTGGTCGACGGGCTGATGCGGGCCGGGCTGGACACCGGGGTGCCGGTGCTGTCGGTGTCGCTGACCCCGCATCATTACCAGGAGACGGCGCATCACGATGCGATCTATCAGGCGCATTTCGTAGAAAAGGGGCGCGAGGCCGCCCAGGCGGCGCTGGGGGTAACAACGATGCGCGCGGCGATCGCGGCCGAATAGCCGGGGTTTGCAAAGGCGGTCATCCCGGCAGAGGCCCGGGGTGACCGCAGATGTGTTTTGGCGCGGGTCAGTCCATGACCGTCACACGCACGTAATCCCCCCGATTGCCGCGCCCATAGATCCGTACAAGCACCGAATCGGAATACCCGTTGACGAGCGTTCGCGCGGCGCCGGGATCGATGTGGCCGTTCATGACCATGCGCTCCATGATCGCGCGGTTTTCGATACTGGAGAAGAAATTGTCGCCCGTATCGCCGCGGTGCCGAATGCCGAACCGGTGGTAGTTGGCGCGGTCCTGACGCAGGATTTGCCAGGGTTGCGTCAGTCTTTTGCCCTTGGAATTGTAGAGGTCTTCGTTGCCGATCACTGCGACATAGCTTCCCACCAGTTCCTGGGATAACGCGCTTTGCCCGGTAACCGATGCCAGTGCAATCAGGATGGCAGACGCAAAGTGTTTCATATTTCCTTCTCCGTTTCTTGAGGCCGTCATTCGGTTTTCATACGCGAATAGATGATCAGTTCCGGGCGGTATTCGAAATGCATCCCGTCGTAATGGTGCCATTTGCCGCCCCAGATGAAGCCGTAACGCTCGAAGGCTTCGACAACCGCCTGCGGAATCTTGTTGTCATAGGTACCGACCTTGCCGACGGGCGCGCCCTGCCATTTCCAGTAGCCGCCAAGTTTGGTGTTCAGGTCGACGGCGGCCCCGTAGGAATGCACGCTCAGGCGGTCGGTGCCGCTGATCTTGCGCCAGTTGAAACTGCCGCCAGCGTTTTGGAACACTTGCGGATCGGTGGTGCCGATGTCGGTGAGAACGGCCTGCAATTGGCAGGCGACCCCACGTTTGCGCGTGACGTTGAACGAGGCGCGGTCGCCGCTGGAGGTTACCCTGGTCAGGGTTTTGCGGGCCTCGGATTTGGACCCGAAATAGAGCGCGCGCATGAAGCCTTCATTGCGCACCCGCCCGGGATCGTTCCACGGCGTGCGTCGTTGCGACAGGTCGAACTCTAGCGGGTAGAGGTAGCGAAACTGATCGCCGACCGTGGGAGCTTTCAGTATATCCGGCGGCGGCCTGTCCGTCGCCGTCCGGAAGGGGATACTGGCGCCGTTTTCGAAGGTGAATGTCCGGGTTGTGTCCGAGTAGGTGACATCGGGATAGGCAATGAGAATGCTGGCGACGGAGGCATTTTGATGCACCGCGGCAAGCTGGATCTCGGCAAAGTTGACCGGTGTGCAGGTCGGGCTTTCCGCATGAGCCGAGCCTGAGACAAGCGGCGCCAGAAGGAGCGATCCGAAGAGGAAATGGCGGATGAGCATATACGCCCTCGCAAAAAAGTCTTGCCGCGTGATCATGCGTTCCAGTGTACCCGAGGGTCAACGCGAAACTTCCGGTCGTCGGGACCTGTCAGGCGCGTAGCCCGGCGGGTTTGTCAGGGATCACCGGCTTGCCATGGGGTGTGCGCAGGAAGGCCTCGGTCCACAGCGTTTTCATCTCGTCCAGCAACTGCGGGGCAACAATGTCTTTTTCCACCATCATCTGCTCCAGCGCCGAGACCCAGGCGAGGTAGTAATCCTCGCTGCCGTCCAACGCGTGGTCCTGGCGCATCTCGTTCAGCTGGGCGCCGAACATCCGGGTCCATTCGGGCCAGGTGAAATGCCCGGCTTCGTTCATTGCCACGGCAAGGGCAAAGACCTGACCGTGCCAGGGGGCCTCGAAACTGGCGGGCGGTTCGGGGGGTGGCGAGGGACAGGTGGTCATGGGGCGGCCCTTTCGAGATAACTTTGCCACAGGTCCAGAACCATGGAGTCGCCAGCGTCTTCGGCGTCGCCGTCCCAGAGGTCGACCGCGGCAAATTCGACGGCATAAAGCGGTTCGGGCGCTTCGCCCATGAAATGGGCGTTGCTGTCGGGCAGGACATGGTTGCCGTGGCGCATCACGACAGTGCCGGTGCGGCCCATGGCGTAACCGGGCAGGCGGGTGTGGCCGCCATGGATGGTGGTGTTCGGACTGTAGTTTGCCGTGCGCACGCGGTCGCCGATTTGGAACAGAGGTTCCGGGCCGGAATCGCGGCTGTAGGGGGTGATCTTGACCTGCGAGGGGGCGACGTCGGCAGGGCGGATCGCCTTTTCGTGCAGGGGTTTCGGAGCGTTTGCAGTGGCTGTGCCATCGGCGAGTTGCCCGGCGCGGATCAGGTCGTCGGTCGAGAGGAAACCGCGTTCGACCAGCAGGTCGGCAAGGGCCGCCATCCAGCGTTCGTAATAAGAGAACCGGGCATAGTCGCGCGGGCGAAGGGCCTCGCGGGCGTGACGGCCTGCGTCGATGTTCCAACCGCCAAGAAAACCCGAGCTCACGGTGACGGCCATGGCGGTGGCGTGCCAGTCATGGTGAAAGACTTCTGCGTCGTCCTTGTCGGGGATGGTGCCTTCGCCGAAGCGGCCACCCATGTCGTGGATGCGGCTCATGGCTGGTCCCCCGGTGGGGTGGCCAGCGCGGTGCCGATCATCGAATTGCGACTGACAAGGTCGGTGAGCTGTTCCTCGGTCATGCCTTCGGTGCCATCGGGGCGCATGGGGATGACGAGGTAGCGGACCTCGGCCGAGCTGTCCCAGACGCGGACCTTTTGGGTGGGCAGGAGTTTGACACCGAATTCGTCCAGCACGGCGCGGGGTTCGCGCACGGCGCGGGACCTATAGGCATCGGATTTGTACCAGGCCGGTGGGATGCCGAGGATCGCCCAAGGGTAGCAGGAGCATAGGGTGCAGACGACCATGTTGTGCTGTTCGGGGGTGTTTTCGACGGCGACCATGTGTTCGGATTGACGACCCTGGAAGCCGAGTTCGGCAATGGTGTCTGTGCCGTTTTCCAAGAGGCGCTTCTTGTAGTCCGGGTCGGTCCAGGCCCGGGCCACCACCTGCGCGCCGTTGCGCGGGCCGATCTTGTTTTCATAGGTGTCGATGAGGGCATTCAGGGACGCGGGGTCGACGAGGCCCTTTTCCACCAGAATGCTTTCCAGCGCCCGGGCACGGAGTTCCGGGTCCGAGGGCAGCAGGGAATGCGGGTGATCGTCGTGGTGATCGTGGGGCATGGGGCGGTCCTATGCTTACGGTGTGGGGGAATACGGGCATAGGGGGAGGAGCATGTCAATATTGGGGACCTGTCAGTGCGGATGACGCTAGTCCAGCATCTGGAGAGCGGGAATCGTGATGTGATTTTCCCAAAGTTTTTGTTGAGAAGTGACGAAAGGCGAGCATTGGGAGGAACGTAGATTACGGCGTGGTTTTGCTCAGTGAAGGCAAGGTTCGGTCCGGGAAAAGCGCAACGCCAACCTGAGTTGACCGTTTGGTCGTGTTGACCCGTGTCATACACCGATCTCACTGGCAGCGCTATAATATGGCCAGTTGGGTTAAAGAAAATGAAGGAGGTTGAAATGGTTGCGCGAATACTCGCAGCACTTCTGTTTTCAGTGGCTTTCGTTCAGCCTGCTCCCGCAGAGACCTTTGTGGATGGAGGAACCCAGATGTCCTCAACCCATGTATGCGGTCGCAGCAACGCGGTAATGAAGGGCGCGCACGTAGGAAAAAACCTGTTCCTGTGTACTGATCAACTCATCTGGACCTCGGCGAGTGGCATCGCCACAGCTTGGTTTCCTGTCTATATTCAATCCGACGTCAAGTCGAACTACTACAATGGTTCCAAATATCAGTCGCATGGAATGGCAGCTTGCCCGCCCGGTTTCGCCATGGCCGGATTTAATGAACGTCTGAACATTTTGGCATGTGTAGATGTTGCCCGTTCCGCGCCAAGCGGGGCCAAGTTGCAACAATGGGTTGATGGGCACACGCAGTTTCGCACGGGGTCCGTAACCATGCACGCGTGTCCGGGCGACGGGTCCTTTATGGTCGGCATCCACGTTGGAAAAAACTTGTTTTTGTGTGGGCGCTATCAGTAACTTAGATGGTCGGTTGTACCGCACCGTGTCGGTTGATCGGTGTTGAGTGCCGCTTTCCAAAGACTTCTTATGGCGTTTCTTTCGTGCAGCGTCTGCTTCTTGGCAGGCGCTTTTCTGGTGTTGTGATTCGGGCAGGTTTTGAACGTCCAAGAAGCCCTTGGGCATGCCATGGCGTTCGGAGCGTAAGGCGTCAAACCAGGTGAGCGCAGCTTTTTGCTTTGAAGATGTTTGTAGGTTTTCCTGATCCGGTTCTTGACTCACCCTTCCCTCCCCCTTACCTATCCGCCGTTAGCACTCGGGAGAGCTGAGTGCTAATAGCCGCGCGCCAGATGGGCGGGCGGTTTGGGAGAAACAAGAGACTCACTCGTAAGGAGCCAAAAGATGGCATTTACTCCGCTTCATGACCGCGTGGTTGTGCGCCGCGTTGAAGGCGAAGAGAAAACCGCAGGCGGGCTGATCATTCCCGACAGCGCCAAGGAAAAGCCCGCGGAAGGCGAGATCGTATCGGTTGGCGCAGGTCTGCGCGACGACGATGGCGACCGCATCAAACTGGACGTCAAAGCAGGTGACCGCGTGTTGTTCGGCAAATGGTCGGGCACCGAGGTTCAGATCGACGGCGAAGAGCTGCTGATCATGAAAGAATCCGACATCATGGGCATCATTGGCTAAGCCAGATGACCCCGTTCGCGTAGAGCGGTGGGCTCATCCCCACCCTACGAGTTCAAATATTTTAAGGAGCAAGCACAATGGCTGCTAAGGACGTGAAGTTCGATACCGACGCCCGCAATTCCATGCTGAAAGGCGTCAACATTCTGGCTGATGCCGTCAAGGTCACGCTGGGCCCGAAAGGCCGTAACGTGGTTCTGGACAAATCCTTCGGCGCACCGCGCATCACCAAGGACGGTGTTTCGGTTGCCAAGGAAATCGAGCTGGAAGACAAGTTTGAAAACATGGGTGCGCAGATGGTGAAAGAAGTCGCCAGCCGCACCAATGACGAAGCTGGCGACGGCACCACCACTGCAACGGTTCTGGCCCAGGCCATCGTCCGCGAAGGCATGAAAGCCGTCGCAGCCGGCATGAACCCGATGGACCTGAAGCGCGGCATCGACCTCGCCACGGCCAAGGTTGTGGAAGGCATCGTGGCGTCGGCCCGCGAAGTCAAAGACAGCGACGAAGTTGCCCAGGTTGGCACCATTTCGGCCAACGGCGAAGACGAGATTGGCAACCAGATCGCAGACGCGATGCAAAAGGTTGGCAACGAAGGCGTGATCACCGTCGAAGAGAACAAGGGTCTGGACACCGAGACCACTGTTGTTGAAGGCATGCAGTTCGATCGCGGCTACCTGAGCCCCTATTTCGTCACCAACCCCGACAAGATGATTGCAGACCTGGAAGACTGCATGGTTCTGCTGCACGAGAAGAAACTCTCGTCGCTGCAAGCCATGGTTCCGCTGCTCGAGTCGGTGATCCAGAGCCAAAAGCCGCTGCTGATCATTGCCGAAGATGTTGAGGGCGAAGCCCTGGCAACGCTGGTTGTGAACAAACTGCGCGGCGGTCTGAAAATCGCAGCCGTCAAGGCACCGGGCTTTGGTGATCGTCGCAAGGCGATGCTGCAGGACATCGCAATCCTGACCGGTGGTCAGGTGATCAGCGAAGACCTGGGCATGAAGCTTGAAAACGTGACCATGGACATGCTGGGTTCGGCCAAGAAGATCGAGATCTCCAAGGACGAAACCACCATCGTTGACGGCGCAGGCGAGAAGGCCGAGATCGAAGCACGTGTTGCCCAGATCCGCACCCAGATCGAAGAAACCACCAGCGATTACGACCGTGAGAAGCTGCAGGAACGCGTTGCCAAACTGGCGGGCGGTGTTGCCGTGATCCGCGTTGGCGGCATGACCGAAGTGGAAGTGAAAGAGCGCAAGGACCGTGTTGACGATGCCCTGAACGCGACCCGTGCGGCCGTGCAAGAAGGCGTTGTTGTTGGCGGCGGTGTTGCCCTGGTTCAGGCTGGCAAAGCCCTGAACGGCATGGAAGGTGCAAACTCGGATCAGACCAACGGCATCTCGATCGTACGCAAGGCCATCGAATCGCCGCTGCGTCAGATCGCCGAGAACGCCGGTGTTGACGGTGCGGTGGTTGCGGGCAAAATCCGCGAGAGCGACGATGCATCGTACGGCTTCAACGCACAGACCGAAGAGTACGGTGATCTGTTCTCGTTCGGCGTGATCGACCCGGCCAAAGTGGTTCGCACCGCGCTGGAAGATGCGGCCTCGATTGCTGGTCTGCTGATCACCACCGAAGCCATGGTTGCCGACAAACCGTCGAAAGACGGCGGCGCAGCCGGTGGCGGCATGCCCGACATGGGCGGCATGGGCGGCATGATGTAATCAGGTCGAATTCGCCTTGCGAATTCTGGCCAGCCCCGACAGGCAGATTTTCTGAATGAAAACCTGCCGAGAGGGGTGACCGCAAGAAAGTTGGAAAGGGCGTTCCGTATGGGGCGCCCTTTTCCTTTGCACGTGGCGATGTAGAGTAGCGGCAAAAGGAGATATCGATGGTTCAATCCAACGATTTCATGCGAGCAATGAATCTAGGTGAAGAGGCCGAGGTCGAGCAGTTGTTGCAGAAGGCTTTTCGCGGCAATGACGAGGCCAGGCTGGTTCGGCTGCTTCGCAAACACGGTGCGATGGCAGGCGAGATGGTAGTCACCGATGAACGGGGGATTGCCGGTTACCTGGCCTTGTCCGAATTTGTTGCGCCTAAGGGCTGGCTGTGTCTTGCCCCAGTTGCGGTGCGCCCTGAGCTGCAGGGGCGCGGGATCGGGCGGCGGATGACGGGGCTTTTGACAGAGTGGGCGCGTCTGGCGGGGAAGACGGTGGTGGTTCTGGGCGAAGTCGAGTTCTACCAGCGCGGTGGGTTCAACGCGGCGCGCGCGGCGGGGCTGACAAGTCCGTATCCCATTGAACATACATTGCTTGCCGGGCCGGGCGAGGACACGCCAGAGGTGGAACTGATTTATCCAAAGGCGTTTTCTGCGCTGTGACGCGCGGCTCCTTTGCGCCCGTGCGGGATGACAGGACGTGCATCACGCCCTAGCTTGGTATCCAAAGGAGTCACCCCATGCGCAAACTACAAATCCAGGGCGTTCACCACATCACCCTCACCGGAGCGGACCGGCAGACCAGCATCGATTTCTGGGAGGGCGTACTGGGCATGCCTTTCGTGTTCGACCAGCCCAATCTCGATGACCCGAACGAGGGGCATCTCTATTTCGATCCCGGCGATGGGCGGTTGATCACAGTGTTCACCAATGAGGCCCGAACCCCCGACAAGCGGCGCACGCCGACCGAACCGGGTTGTGTGCATCACCTGGCCTTCAATGTCAGCCGGGCGGTGTTTTCCCAGGCCGTCGAACGGCTGGAAGAGCGCGGGATCGGGCATTCCGGGGTGCGCGACCGGGGCTTCATGGACTCGATCTATTTCAAGGATCCGCTTGGGTTGCTGATCGAGTTGGCGACGTACAAGTTCGAGCCGCCCGAGGGATTTACCCATGCCCAGGTGATGCTGGAGGCGCACAAGCTGCGGGTGGCGCGGGGGGATTACAACATTCAGGAAATCCATCTGGCTGATGCCATCGAGGACATGGTGGCCCGGCGCAACGGGACACTTTCCGAGGACCGCGGGGCCAAGAACCCCTATTGATGCGGCTCTTCTTGCTCACAACGCTGACCATGGTGGCCTTTGCCGCCAACTCGGTTCTGAATCGGTTGGCGCTTGATGGCGGCGAAACCGGGCCGGCGAGCTTTGCCCTGATCCGGCTGGTGGCCGGTGCGGTCATGCTGATGGCGCTGGTGGCACGGCGGCAGGGGGGATTGGCACCGGTTGCGCGCTGGCCCGGTCGGGCCGGGCCGGGGATGTTGGCGCTCTATGTTCTGGGGTTTTCCTTTGCCTACGTCACGCTGGGCGCCGGGGTCGGGGCGCTGATCCTGTTCGGCGGGGTGCAGGTGACGATGTTTGCAGGCGCAGTTCTGGCCCGTGAGACAATTCCGGTGCAGCGATGGCTGGGGGCGGGGTTGAGCTTTGCGGGGCTCGGTTACCTGATGTGGCCCGCGGGCGGGACCGCGCCCGATTTGATAGGGGCAGCGTTGATGGCGGCGGCGGCGCTGGGCTGGGGTATCTATTCGCTGATCGGGCGCGGGGCGCGCGATCCGCTGGGGGCAACCGCAGCGAATTTCCTGTGGGCTGCACCGGTCGGGGTGCTGGTCTGGGTGATCCTGCCGGATAGTGTCGACGCCGCTGGAGCAGGGCTTGCGGTTCTGTCCGGGGCGATCACGTCCGGGCTGGGCTATGCGCTGTGGTATACGGTGCTGCCCGGGTTGGGGGCCAGCCGGGCGGCGGTGGCGCAATTGACCGTGCCGGTGATTGCGATTGCAGGTGGGGTCGTGTTCTTGGGGGAAGAGCTGAACCTGCGAGTGGTTTTGGCGTCCATCATGGTTTTGGGCGGTGTCGGGCTGGCGAATTACGCTTTCACGGGCCGGCCCCGCCGCTAAGGGGTGGGGGACAGTGGTCGGTTGGCGTGGCTTTGCCCCGGGGTGGGCAAAATTTTTCGAGAAATTTTGGCCGCGCCTGACGCTCAGGCTTTCACCAACCGCTCCAACGGATCATAGCCGATCCCGCGGTTGAACGCGGCATCAGGCAGGCCGTCGGGCTTGAACCGAATGCCCGACATCTCGGTCCGCGTGAACCAGCGGCGACGGTGGACGATGTTTTCGGGATCGCGCCAGTCGTCGGAGAGGTCGCCGGACACGATCTTGCAGCGGAAGAACACCTCGACCTGGTGAAAGCCGTCATCGGGGTTGTGGAACTCGTTGATCAGCGCCGGGGGGCCGACGGAAATGCTAAGGCCGGTTTCCTCGTGAACCTCGCGTATCAGGTTGTCGGGCAGAGAGCTGTGTTTCTCGACGCCGCCGCCGGGGGCGCACCACAGATCCGTGGCCGGGCCGGGAAAAGCGTTGACCAGCAGGAGCCTGTCATCGTTCAGGATCAGAGCGCGGGTGGCAAGGCGTATGGGGCGTGACGTCATGGGGTCTTTCATAGGCAGGGGTTTCGGCATATCTCAAGCGCTATGAGGTGGTTTTTTCTTGTCCTGATGCTTTTGCCTGCCGCTTCTCGGGCGGACTGCGTGGTGTTGCTGCATGGGCTGGCGCGGACTGAGACCTCGTTCATCGTGATGCAGGAGGTGCTGGAGGCCGAGGGCTACAAGGTGGTGCGCCCGGGGTATCCGTCGACCCGGGAAACCATCATGTCGCTGATGGTCAAGACGCTGCCGCGGGCGGTGGATGAATGCGGCAATGACACGGTCAATTTTGTCACCCATTCGATGGGCGGCATTCTGGTGCGGACCTGGCTTGAGACCTACAAGCCGCCGAACCTGGGCCGGGTGGTGATGCTGGCCCCGCCGAACCAGGGCTCGGAATTGGTGGATGTGCTGGGCGACATCAAGGTGTTCGGTTGGGTCAACGGGCCCGCCGGGATGCAGCTTGGCACCGGGCCGAAATCGCTGCCACAGCACTTGGGGCCGGTGGAGTTCGAATTGGGGGTGATTGCCGGGAACCGTTCGATCAGCCCGGCCTTTTCGGTGATCATTCCGGGGCCGGATGATGGCAAGGTGTCAGTCGCGTCGACAAGGGTGGACGGGATGGATGATCACCTGGTGCTGCCGGTGACCCATACCTTTCTGATGAACAACCCGCTGGTGATGGCACAGGTGGTAGAGTTCCTGCGCCACGGCCGTTTCGATCACGAATTGAAGATGGGCGATCTGGTCTGGGGGAATGGCGAGTGAGCTTGTCACTGTGTTTCGACGGGGCCGAAGTGCTGCGGCCCGATGGGTTGGCGCATGGACCATTGGCGATTGATGGAGGCATGATCGTTCCCGACTGCGATGGCAAGCGGGTGGATCTGAGCGGCTATCGCATCCTGCCGGGGATCGTCGACATTCACGGAGACGGGTTCGAGCGGCATCTGGCGCCGCGCCGGGGGGCGATGAAGGACATGGCGGGCGGGTTGATCGCCGCCGAAGCCGAGCTGGCCGCGAATGGCGTTACGACCGCCGTGTTGGCGCAATTCTATAGCTGGGAAGGGGGCTTGCGCAGTCCTGACTTTGCCGCGCGGATGCTGGAGGCGCTGGGCGCGGTGCGCGGTGATGTGGTCACCGATCTGCGAGCGCAGCTGCGGTTCGAAACCCACATGTTGGAGGATTACGCCGCCTTCGAGGCGATGGTTGAGCGGTTCGGCGTTGGCTACGTGGTATTCAACGATCACGTCCCGCATGAGCGGCTCGAGGCTGGGCGACGACCCAAGCGGCTGAATGGAACTGCGCTGAAATCCGGGCGCAGCCCCGAGGCGCTTTTGGCGCTGATGCAGGCTTTGCATGGGCGGCAGAGCGAGGTCCCCGAGGCAGTTGGGGCGCTGGCGGCGCGGCTTGCGGAGAAGGGCGTGCGGCTGGGAAGCCATGACGATTGCAGTGAAGCGGATCGGGCCGAGTGGCGCGCGTGCGGGGTGTCGATTGCTGAGTTCCCGGAAACGGCAGAGGCGGCGCAGGCGGCACGTGCGGGGGGAGACGGGATCATCCTGGGCGCGCCCAACGTGATGCGGGGCGGCTCGCACAATGGCAATGTGTCGGCGCTGGAACTGATCACGATGGGGCAGTGCGATGCGCTGGCCTCGGATTATCATTACCCGTCACTCAGACGGGCGGCGCTGTTTCTGGTCGAAGCGGGGGTCCGTGATCTGGCGGCGTCCTGGGCGCTGGTGTCGAGCGGACCGGCGCGGTTGCTGGGATTGGAGGATCGCGGGTCTCTGGACGCGGGCAAGCGGGCCGATCTGGCGGTTCTGGATGGCTACAATCGGCTGTGTGCAACGATCAGCGGTGGGCGGATCAGCTATCTGTCAGGGGATCTGGCGGGGCGGTTGATCTGACGCCGATGATGGTGTCCCTTGGGTGATGAAACCGGGAAGGGATGCAAAGATGATCGTGAAACAGCTGGATGACATTCTGGGCACGAATGACCACGTTGTTGGGGAGGCGTTTGAAAGCCGTCGTATCCTGCTGGCAGCAGATGGGCTTGGCTATTCATTGCATGACACGGTGGTGGCACCGGGGTCGGTGCAGGTGCTGGAATACAAGAACCACGTCGAGAGCAACTACTGCATCGCAGGCGGCGGCACGGTGGAAAACGTGGCCACGGGCGAGGTGTTCCCGCTGCGGCCCGGATCGCTTTATACGCTTGATGGTCATGAGCGCCACATCATCCGGGCGGGGGATGATGGGCTGCGGTTCATCTGCATCTTTACCCCGGCGCTTACCGGCCAGGAGGTGCATGACGAGGATGGCAGTTACGGTTTGCCGGAGGGGTGAAATTGCCGCCCTCGGGCGTCTCCCGCCCGTTCAAAGGTTGTGATTGGTGTGGATGGTGCACCTGCCCACCCCGACGCCGCTCGGGCGGCAATGCGGATGCGTGTGGCTGGCTCAGGTCTGTCGATCCGAGGGGTGGTTGACCCCGTCATGCCAGGGCAGTGGTTCCCATTCTGCCGGGTTCACTCCTTCCAGGGCACCAAGATTGACGCCGTATTCATTCGGGTTCGAGCGGCGCTGGTGATGGGTGTAGATGCCACAGGTCTTGCAGAAGTGATGCTGTGCGGTGCCGGTGCCCCAGGTGTAAAGTGCCAGGTTGTCCGCGCCTTTGACGATTTCGAGGGCGTCCAGCGGCACGGTCAGCGTCGCGGCGGCCCGGCGGCGGCAAAAGGAGCAGTCGCAATGGCGCGCCTGGTCAAACGGCACCGAGGGGGTGACGCGCAGCTCGACGGCGCCACAATGGCAGGTCAGCTTCATCGCTGTCATCTGCGTCTCCTGCGGATGGTGGGGATGTCCGACGGGTCATAGACGGCATCCGGGTGGGGCGGATGGAACTCGTTTTCGTCCCAGTAACTCTTACCACCGCGGCGCAGGAAGACCGGCAGGGTCAGGATGGCGCCCACCACGAAGCCGCCGGCATGGGCCCAATAGGCCACGCCGCCGGCGTTCGCATCCGCGGCAATGCCACCGAAAAACTGGATCGCGAACCAGATTGCCAGCATGATCCAGGCCGGGATGGTGAAGATTTTGAAAAAGATGATGAAGATGGCGATGATGTCGATCTTGGCCTTTGGGAAGAGTAACAGATAGCCCCCCATTACCCCGGCGATCGCTCCCGAGGCGCCCACTGTCGGCACCAGCGATCCCGGCGCCGAAAGCACATGCACCAGGCCTGCACCAATCCCGGCGGCGAGGTAGAAGGCGAGAAAACCCAGATGGCCCATCTCGTCCTCGAGATTGTCGCCAAAAATCCACAAAAACAGCATGTTGCCGGCGATATGCATCCAACCGCCATGCAGGAACATCGAGGTTACAAGTGTTTCAAGCCCGTCGCCGTGGGTGATACGCGCGGGCAGGATCGCCCAGTCGAAGAAGAAGGCATTGAGCGCCCGCGGGTTTTCAAACAAGCCGACATAGGACAGGAACACCACAACATTAATCACGATCAGTGCGTAAGTGACATAGGGCGTGCGGCCCGACGGGTTGTGATCTCGGATCGGAAACATGCGGGCACGCTAGCGGGTTTGACCGGATGGGGGAAGCGGGAATGATCGCTTTCCGAGGTGGCGCGCGGATCGGTTGGAATGCGTTTTTTAGTCAAAGAAAGTGACTGGGGCCATAGCTTTTTCTCGGGGAAAATACTCGAGAATGGGCGTAGTCGCCGATGCTTCGCTTCAGGTAGAGCACGGCGGGGGCAGCCATCTGCGGCCGAGCGAAGCGAGGCCCCCGGGCGACGCCGCAGGCGGCGCAAAACCTCAGGCCTGGCAACGCAGCCAAAAGCGGCGCAATCCTGCTTTCAGCACGGCAGGCACACCACCGGATACCCTGCTCCCGAGCTTTGGCGCGGGGGCCAGGCTGGCGTCAGGCGGCCCCGCCCAGAAGAGCGGCATTGCCGCCCGAGGCGGTGGTATCGACGCAGACATGGCGTTCATGCATCAGGTGGCCTGCGTCGGGCATGCCGGTGATCAGCGGCAGGATCGGGCCGGGGCGCGAAGCCAATGCGCGGGCCAGGTCGCGGGCGGGGGCCGTTTCTCCCCAGAATAGCGCGCCGGAGAAGCCGGTGAGGTCGGTCAGAGCCGCGGGTTCCAACCGACCCGTGGCGATCACGGCGTGACCACCGAGAGATTGAACCAGCCGGGCTTGCTCGGCAGCCGCTTCGTTGCCGGGGCCCATACAGATGAACGGTGCACGGGCGAAGCTGCTCAGGCGGTTCGATTCCCCGGTCGGGCCGGGCAGGACGAGGGTTTCCCGGGCGGTGTCCGACGGCTTGGAGGCGTTGAGGGCCGATTGCAGCGTGGCGGCCGGCATTGGGGCGGACCAATCGTCTGCGGCCTCGTGCGCAGGGTTGGAGGTGAAGCGGGCCAGGTAGTGAGGTCCGCCTGCCTTGGGGCCAGTTCCTGAGAGGCCCTCGCCGCCGAAGGGTTGGCTGCCGACGATGGCGCCGATCTGGTTGCGGTTGACATAGATGTTGCCTGCCTCGATCCGGTCCGAAACGTGTTGCACCCGGTCATCGATCCGGGTTTGCAACCCGAAGGTCAGACCATAGCCGGTGGCGTTGATCGCATCGATGACGTCGTCCAGTTCGCTGGCCTTGAATGTGGCGATGTGCAGGACGGGACCGAAGATTTCGCGTTCCAATGCGGCGATGCCCGGCACGCGGATCAGGGTGGGGGCGATGAAATGGCCGGCGTTCGGCGTGCGCAACTCGTGCAACAGCGTACCTGCGGCGCGGGCGGTGTCGATATGGGCGGCGATGCCGGCGCGGGCCTCTTCATCAATCACCGGGCCGAAATCGGTCGACAGGTGCCAGGGTGCGCCCATCGACAGCTCCGACATGGCCCCCTTGAGCATTTCGGTGAACGAAGCGGCGATGTCTTCCTGCACATAGAGGCAGCGCAGGGCCGAACACCGCTGGCCTGCGGATTGAAAGGCGCTTTCGATGATCGCTTGCACGGCCTGTTCGGGCAGGGCTGTGGAATCGACGATCATCGCGTTGAGGCCGCCGGTTTCGGCAATCAGCGGCGCGCCGGGGGCGAGGTTTTCGGCCATGGCACGGCGGATGATCTGCGCGGTTTCGGTGGAGCCCGTGAAGGCGACGCCGTCGACGCGCCGGTCCGAGGTGAGCGCAGCGCCCACGGCCCCGGCACCGGGAAGGAGTTGCAACACGGAACGTGGCACACCGGCCTCGTGCAAAAGCTGCACGGCGCGGTGGGCGATCAGGCCGGTCTGTTCGGCGGGTTTGGCCAGAACGGCATTGCCTGCGGCAAGGGCCGCGCTGATCTGGCCGGAGAAGATCGCCAGCGGGAAATTCCAGGGGCTAATGCAGGTGAAGGTGCCAGCGGGGGCGTCAGAGGGGGCGTTGGCGCTGTAGTAGCGCAGGAAATCCACCGCTTCGCGCAACTCGGCCACGGCGTCGGGCAGGGTTTTGCCGGCCTCGCGGGCCAAGAGCGCGAACAGCTCGCCGAAGTGCGCCTCGTAGAGGTCGGCGGCGCGGGCGAGGATGGTGCCGCGCTCGGCCGGGGTAGCGTTCCACGGGGTGGCCGCGGACAAGGCAGTTTCGATGTCTGCAGTGCTGGCAAAAGCAACGGTGCCGGGGAAATCGGCCGGATCGGCCGGGTTGCGCACCGGATGCGCGGTTTCAGGTGCGGCATTCCCGGCCAGAAGCGGGGCCGCATTCCAGATGTGGGCGAGGAACGACGCGCGGGTTTCCTTGATCAGCGCCAGTGTCGGCACGTGGGTCAGATCGTAGCCGCGCGAATTGGGGCGTTCGGGCTGGAACAGCTCGGGGCCGGTGGGGAGTTGCGGCTTGGGCGCTTCGAGGGCGGCGAAGGGGTCGCGGGCGACGTCGATCGCGGGCACCTCTTCGTCGACGATCTGGTTGACGAAAGAGCTGTTGGCACCGTTTTCCAAAAGACGACGGACGAGATAGGCCAGCAGGTCGCGATGCGCGCCAACGGGCGCGTAGATGCGGCAGCGGGTCTGATTGGCCTGCATGACGATACCATGCAGCGCCTCTCCCATGCCGTGCAGGCGCTGGAATTCAAAGGCGGCATTGGGCACCTCCATGCCGCCCGCCATGTCGAGCACGGCGGCGACGGTATGGGCGTTATGGGTGGCGAATTGCGGATAGATCCGGTCGGTCATCGACAGAAGCTTGCGGGCGTTGGCGATATAGCTGACATCGGTGGCGGATTTGCGGGTGAAGACCGGGAAGCCGGGCAGGCCCTCGACCTGGGCGCGCTTGATTTCCGTGTCCCAGTAGGCGCCCTTGACCAGACGGACCATCAGGCGGCGGTCGGTCTTTTCGGCCAACGCATGCAGATGGTCCAGAACCAGACCGGCGCGTTGGCCGTAAGCCTGCACCACCACGCCGAACCCGTCCCAACCGGCCAGCGCGGGCTCGGAAAGCACGGTTTCGATGACTTCGAGCGAGAGCGACAGGCGGTCGGCCTCTTCGGCGTCGATATTGAGCCCCATGCGCGCCGATTTGGCGAGGATGGCCAGCGAACGCAGGCGCGGAACCAATTCCTCCATCACCCTTGCGTGCTGGGCGATTTCGTAGCGCGGATGCAGCGCCGAAAGCTTGACCGAGATGCCGGGGTTTTCGCGGATGTCGTCCGAGGCGCAGGCCGCAGCAATGGCGGTAATGGCACGGGAATAAGCCAGATGATAGCGGGCGGCATCGGCATCGGTGCGGGCGGCCTCGCCCAGCATGTCATAGGAATAGGTGAAGCCCTTTTCTTCCATCCTGGCGGCCCGCTCCATGGCACCGGTGATGGTTTCACCCAGCACGAATTGCTTGCCCATTTCCTTCATGGCGCGACCGACGGCGGTGCGGATCACCGGCTCGCCCAGGCGTTTGACGGCACCGCGCAGGGTGCCGATCAGGCCGGGTTCGGGATCGTCCAGCACACGACCGGTTAGCATCAACGCCCAAGTCGAGGCGTTGACCAGGGGAGAGGTGGATTGGCCAAGGTGACGGCCCCAGTCGGAGGGTGCGATCTTGTCCTCGATCAGGGCGTCGATCGTGTCGGCATCCGGTACGCGCAACAGCGCTTCGGCCAGGCACATCAGAGCGATGCCTTCGTCGGTCGAAAGACCGTATTCGGCAAGGAAAACCTCCATCAGGCCGGGGTTCGATTCACCGCGGATCGCGGTGACCAGATCGGCGGCGCGGCTGACGATGCGGGCGCGGTCGTCCTCGGACAGGGCAGCTGTCCGGGAAAGCTCGGCAACGACGGTGGCCTCGTCTGCATAGGTGGCGGTGTCGAGAGCGGCGATGTGGGGTGGAAGGGGCATGGCGTACTCCTGTCGTTTGGCATAAGGTATCATGCGAAAAGCAGGCGATTTTCCTGATTGATCGTAAAAAAGAGGTCAAAATGGCTGAAGTTCGAGAGATTGACGGTCTGGATGGGTTGGATCGGTTCGATCGGAAGATTCTGTCGGTGCTGGCCAGCGACGGCAGGATCAGTGTGACAGACCTTGCCCGGCGGATCGGCCTGTCGAAATCACCGACGCAAGCGCGGGTGAAGCGGCTGGAGGATAACGGCGTGATCCTGGGCTATCGGGCGCTGTTTGATCCCATTGCGATGGGGCTGGATCATGTGGCCTTTGTCGAGGTGCGGCTGAACGACACCCGCGAGGCGGCGCTGGCAGCGTTCAACGCCGCGGTGGCCAAGATTCCCCAGATCGAGCAGGCGCATATGATGGCGGCCGGATTCGACTATCTTTTGAAGGTACGCACACGCGACATGCATGATTATCGCCGCGTGTTGGGGGAAGAGATTTCCAGCTTGCCGCATGTGGCGGGGACCTCGACCTATGTGGCGATGCAGGCGGTCAAGGAGAGCGATATCGCCGATGTGATTTGACCGATGCGCCGTTTGGCGCATGATCGGGGGATGCGGACTGTTCTTCTGACATTATTCCTGGCAGGCCCGGTTTGGGCGGAAACCTGCCCGGAGGGGCCGGACCATACGGTGGCGATGGCGCGGCTGATCGAGGAGATCCGGGAAGCGCCCAACGAGGCTTCGGCGCGCGAGATCATGGGACATATGTGGATGCTGTGGAGCCATGCGCCAGACGAGGTGGCGCAGACCATCCTGGATGCCGGGATGGAGCGGCGCGTGGCCTATGACCTGTTGGGGGCGGTCAAGGAGTTCGACCGGCTGGTGGCCTATTGCCCGGATTATGCCGAGGGCTGGAACCAGAGGGCATTCGCCCATTTCCTGCGACAGGACTTTGCGGCGGCCCTGCCTGATCTGGACCGGGCGCTGGCGTTGAGCCCAACGCATCTGGGTGCCCTGTCCGGGAGGGCGCTGACCTTAATGGCGCTGGGGCGTGAAGACGAGGCGCAGGCCGACCTGCGGGTGGCGGTGGGATTGAACCCCTGGTTGCCGGAACGCGGGATGCTGAAACCGGACGATCCCGAGCTGTAACAGTAACGGTTTACACCGAGCTGCTTTGACCCGGTGGAAGCGTCTTGAGCCCGCCCTTGTCCAGGCTGGCGCTGCGTTCGGCCTGTTGCCTGGCTTCAAGGGCCAGTTTCTTTCGATACCGGGCGCGGCGGCGGGCGGCGTTGACGAATTTGAACACCGCATAGATTACGAAAAAGCACAGCAGAATCACGACGAAACTGCGCAGCCAGGTGACGGCAAGTTCGGAGCGGGCCATCGACGGGTTCAGGCGCATGGTCGACAACAGAGCCGAGGCGGCCAAGATGGTGATCACTTCGGAGGTATTGACCGAGCGCAGAATCGGGAGGCGCATCCAAAGACGATATCCGGCAATCCGGTCCGCCAAGAAAACATAGAGCAACCACGCCAGAAGCAGAACGAAGCGCAGGCCGGTGTCGATATTGGCGGCCTGGTAGCCCGAGATGAACATGAACAGTGAAACAAGGGCAATCGGCACAAAAGCCAGGCCAAGCGCCATGACCATTCCGCGTTGGAAGGCGCGCTTGGACAGGGATTTGTCGTATTGCAGGTCCTTGTTCATGATCGGTGTCGTACCGGGCGAAATGGGCGAGATTTTGACAGGAAGCGTTCAATACGGCGAAACATCGGGTGCGAACCCAGGCTGTGGTCAGAGAAAAAGCTCGATGTGTGCTTTACACTGCGCGCAGCCAAGTTATTTTCGCGCCAGGCTGTTTCCCCGGATCAGGGTGGAGCGGGCCGTGATGCGGGCGTGATGGAATGGTAGACATATCGGACTTAAAATCCGAAGGGGGTGACCCCGTGTGGGTTCGAGTCCCACCGCCCGTACCATCCACTTTTCGTTGATTTAGTGATCCTTGGCGTAATTCGACAGGGCGTTCAATACTGTGGTGCGGTCGTCGTTCTTGTGAGCGGCCAGGGCCAGGTGGCGCGCGGCTCGGGGCAGCGGTGCGCAGGCCATGGTTTGATCAAGCGGCGTGGCGTAGAGCCGTTGCGGCACGATTGAGGCGCCAAAGCCAAGTGCCACGAGGTTCTCCACCGCATCGATACTGTCGAGTTCGATCGAGGGGGTGATAGCATGGGCGCGCAGCAGGGCCGCGATTTGGGTGCCCAGCCACGTCGCGCGCGAAAAGCCGATGAAAGGCTGGTTGGTCAGGGTCTTCAGCGGGTCGCTGGGCAGCGCTGTGCCCGGTGGGGCGATGACGCAGAGCGGTTCCCTGGCGATTTCAGTCAGGGAAAGATCGGGCTGATCGGCCTCGGGGGCGGTGAGGAAGGCATAGGTCAGATGGCCTGCTGCAACCCTGGCGGCCAAGTCCCCCGAAAGGCCCGAGGAAATGCGGATGCTCAGATCGGGAAAGCGAGATTGCATTTGTGTCAACACGACCGGCAGCAGGGTCTGCAGGGTGGTGGGCACGAATCCGATTGAGATCTCACCGCTGGTGCTGTCGGGAGTGGCGAGGGTTGCCAGATCTTGCAGTTGGGCCAAGATCGGGGCGGCGCGTTCAGCGAGCGCCAGGCCGAAAGGGGTCAGACGGGCCGGGCGCTTGCCCTTGATCAGGAGGTTGCGGCCAAGCGCCTCTTCAAAACGTTTCATCTGCAACGAGACGGCGGAATGGGACAAGTGCACTGCGTCGGCGGCTGCCGAGAGGCTGCCGGTGTCACGGATTGCCAGAAGGGTGCGAAGCTGGTCCGGTTGCATGTATTTATTTTAATATTGTAAACATAATAAATTCAATAATGTCGTTATGTGTAACTTAGAGAATTACTTTACTCTGCGGAGGTGCAGCAACAGGAGCACCCCATGCCCGGACCTTTGGACGGTATTCGAATTCTTGACATGAGCCGCATTCTTGCGGGGCCGTTCGCAACCCAGTTGTTGGGGGATATGGGCGCGGAGGTGATCAAAGTGGAGCGCCCGGGGCGCGGCGATGACACGCGCGCCTGGGGGCCGCCTTTTGTGCCGGGTGAGGATGGTGGCGAGTTGCCCGAAAGCGCCTATTACCTCAGTGCCAATCGCAACAAGCGCTCGGTCGCGGTGGATATGTCCAGCGCAAAGGGTGCTGAAGTAATCCGGCAGATGGCCGGGGAATGTGATGTGGTGATCGAGAATTTCAAACCTGGGGGCTTGGAGAAATACGGGTTGGATCATGACAGCCTGCGGGGGCTTTACCCGGGGCTGGTCCATTGTTCGATTTCCGGGTTCGGACACACCGGGCCGAATGCCCACCGCCCCGGGTATGACCTGTTGGCGCAGGCGATGTCAGGGATCATGGCGATCACCGGTGAACCGGAGGGTGAACCGATGAAGGTGGGTGTCGGTGTCGCTGACGTGATGTGCGGGATGTATGCGGCCAACGCGATCCAGGCGGCGCTGATCCACAGGATGAAGACCGGCGAAGGGCAGCATATCGACATCGCGCTGGCCGATACGACGACAAGCTGGCTGGTCAATGCCGGGACGAACTACCTTTTAGGTGGCGTGGAGGAGCGGCTGGGCAATCAACACCCCAATATCGTGCCCTACCAGGTGTTCAAGGTGGCCGACGGGCACGTGATCGTCGCGGCGGGCAATGACGGACAGTTCGAGCGGTTCTGTGGCATCATCGGGCGCGAGGATATGGTGCGGGATGTGCGATACGCGACCAACCCGGCGCGGCTGGAGCATCGCGAGGCTTTGATTGCGGAACTGGCTGAAGAGTTGAAGCTTTGGCTCAAGGCGGCCTTGATTGCCCGGATGGAGGCCGAGAATGTTCCCGGCGGGCCGATCAACACGCTGAAAGAGGTGTTTGACAGCGAGCAGGTCAAAGCGCGCGAGATGCGGATCGCAATGGAATTCCCTGGGGCCAGAGGCGGCAAGGTCGACTTGATCGGTAACCCGGTCAAGTTCTCGGGCACACCGGTGGAGTACCGTCGCCCGCCGCCGCAATGCGGCGCGCATACCGACGAGGTTTTGCAGGAGCTACTGGGGCAGGCCCGGATAGAGGAGGACTGAGCGATGTTTTATCTGAACGATGATCACCGGGCGCTGCAGGAGGCGGCGCGCAAATTGGCGCAGGGTGTGATCCGTGAGCGTGCCGCGGAAGTTGACCGCAGCGAGGACTACCCCTGGCACAATGTCGAAGCGTTAACGCAAGCCGGTTTCATGGGAATGACGATCCCGAAGGAATATGGCGGGTTGGGGCTTTCATACATGGATGCGGTGCTGGTGATCGAGGAGATGGCCAAGGTCTGTGGCGTGACCGGCCGGATCGTGGTCGAGGCCAATATGGGCGCGATCGGGGCGGTGATGAAATACGGGTCCCACGCGCAGAAGAAGTTGGCGGCGGGACTGGTTCTGGCCGGGGACAAGCCAGCGATCTGCATTACCGAGCCGGGCGCTGGGTCTGCCGCGACCGAGATGACAACAACGGCCGAGAAGGTGCAGGGCGGGTATGTCCTGAATGGCACCAAACATTGGATCACCGGTGGCGGCGTGTCGAAGTTTCACCTGATCTTTGCCCGGGTCATGGATGGGGGGGAATTCAAGGGGATTGGTGGGTTCATCGCCATTCGCGACGAGACCAAGGGGTTGAAGATTGGCACCCGCGAACCGGCGATGGGGTTGCGCGGCATTCCCGAAACCGAGGTGATCTTTGAGGACATGGAGATCGGCGAGGACATGGTGGTGATTCCCCCCGAGGGGGTGGAACGTGGTTTTGCCGGGCTGATGAGCGCCTACAATGCGCAACGGATCGGCGCCGCGACCGTGGCGCTCGGCGTGGCGCAGGGGGCGTATGATCTGGCGCTGGACTATGCAAAGACACGGCAGCAATTCGGGCGACCGATTGGCGAGTTCCAAGGGCTGCAATGGATGCTGGCGGACATGTCGATCGGGCTGAGTGCGGCGCGTGGGCTGATCCACAATGCGGCGATGAACGCGGGTGACGGGTTCCCGGATATGCGCGAAGCGGCGCAGGCGAAAATCTTGGCGAGTGAGACAGCGATCAAGGTGACGAATGATGCCCTGCAGATCCACGGGAGTGCGGGCTATTCGCGCAACCTGCCGCTGGAGCGGATGGCGCGGGATGCGCGGATGTTTACCATTGGTGGGGGCACGGCGCAGGTGCTGCGCACGCAAGTTGCGGGGTCGATCCTGGGAATGAAAGTGCCGCAGACGCGGGATGGTTACGCAAAACTCGCGGAGCGCGGTTGATGGCAAGTCATGCAGAGATCATTGCAAGGCATTTGGCGGGGGCGGGCTGCAGATATGCCTTCGGGATGCCGGGCGGCGAGGTGTTGGTGCTGTTGGAGGCGTTGCGGTCCGAAGGCATCGAGTTTCATCTTGTAAAACATGAAAACTGCGGCGGCTTCATGGCCGAAGGGTCGTGGCATGTCACAGGGGCGCCCGGGATTCTTTTGACCACTGTGGGGCCGGGGTTGGCGAATGCTGTGAATTCAGCCGCCAATGCCTTGCAGGAGCAGGTTCCGATGATCGTGCTGTCGGGCTGTATCGATGCCGGTGAAGCGGCGCAGTTCACCCACCAGCTGATTGATCAGCAGGCACTGATGGCGCCGATCACCAAGGCCAGCATCCGGGTCGCACCGGGGGCGGCGGCGCAGGCCGTGGGCAAGGCGCTGGCGTTGGCGATGAGCGATCCGATGGGGCCGGTGCATCTGGACCTGCCGGTGGGGATTGCCGGGGCAGAGGCGCCGGACCATGTGGTGCCGCCGGTGCCCGCGCGGGCGGGCTGGACGGATACGACGTCGCTGGCGCGGGCGGCTTTGATGTTGCAGAAAGCCGAGCGGCCTTTGATCCTGGCCGGGATGGGGGCGGTTCAGCATGGCGCGGGTGAAGCGATCAGCGCGTTGGCGCGGGAGAGCGGCATTCCGGTGCTGACCACCTACAAGGCCAAGGGGGTGATGGATGAGCGTGATCCGCTTTGCCTTGGCGGGCATGGGCTGTCGCCCTTGTCGGATAGCTATGTATTACCGCTGCTCAAGGCCAGTGATTGCGTGATCCTTGCGGGTTATGATCCGATCGAGATGCGAAACGGCTGGATCAGGCCGTTTGCGGCTGAGAATGCCATCGACCTCATCCATGCGCAGATTGATCACGGGATGCACGGGGCCGCGTTGCGGGTGGTCGGTGATGTGGCGCAGATGGTGAGCACGCTCAATGGCGCGCTTGAGCAGCCGTTGAAAGGCGTGTGGCCCGGAGGGGAGCCCGGCAAGGCGCGGGCGGATTTGAACATGGCGTTTGGTGATCGCGACGTTTGGGGGGTTCATCAGGTGATTGCCACTTTGCAGGCAAATCTGCCCGAGCGCGCGATAGCGACTATGGACAGCGGCGCACATCGCATCCTGATGACCCAGATGTGGGAATGTCGGCGCCCCGGTTTATTGCTGCAATCGGCGGCGTTCTGCACCATGGGTGTGGCCGTTCCACTCGCGGCCGGGGTTGCGGTTGCGGGGGAGGCACCGGTTTTGGCGGTGGTGGGCGATGCCGGGTTCGACATGACGGCGGGCGAACTGGCCACGCTTCGCAATATGGGCCGTCAATTAACCATCGTGGTGCTGGCCGACGATTCCCTGGCGCTGATCGGCAGGAAACAGGCGGCGATGCAGTTGCCGGGCCACGGGGTGGATTTCCCGGCCACCGACATCGCGGCGGTCGCCCGTGCCTATGGCGGGCACGGAGCCGAGGTGTCATCGCGTGCCGGGCTCGAAACCGCCCTGGCAGAGAGCTGGCAGGCGGACAGTTTCACGGTGATCGTGTGCCGGATCGACAAGACCGGGTATGATGGTGCGTTCTGAGGTTTTCCGGGATGTTGAGGGGGGCAGGGTGGGAAGAATTGCCGCTCTCGCGCGTCTCCCACCCAATTGAGCGGAGTTAGCCGGGCCGGTGTTGCACCCGCCCGCCCCGACGCGTTCGGGCGGCAATGTGGTATGTTGTTACCTTTCGGTGTGTTGCGGCTGGAAAACGCTCCGCGAGGAGTATTTGGGCCAAGAAAGAGCTGGGTGGTGGGTCTGTTTTCTTCGATGTTGGGAAGCGGTGCGCCCGGGGGCTTTGTGCAGCTGCGCGGTTGGCGTTATGGTCGGCGGCATGGAGCAGGAAAAACCATATGTTCGGCGAGGTTTCGGGTGATGATCGGGGTGAGTGACGAGATCACGCGCCAATCGGCCTGGCCCACCAAGGTGGATGCAAAGCTTTACAACATGGCCAAACGGGCAATCGCGCGTCTGGGCGGCGATTTGCGGGTACCGATGCGCGGGTTGAAGACACTGGATCTGATCGTGCAGGACGAAGCCTGGATCATCGTCGACCGGGCGCTGGATGATTTGCCGATGGCGGCCTGGACTGACTTCCAGGATGCAGAGACGCGCGGGCTACATGAGCCGGTGATCTGCGAGCTTCGATATTATCACGACAAGGCGCGGCTTGTGATCAAGAAGGCTTTACGCCGGATGGAGGAGGAACTGGGCGCATTGCTGGCGGCCGGGGACGAGGCGCCGGGGCAGGGCCAGGTGATCGCGTTTCGCCCACGCGACGAGAGCTAAGCGTTTCGACGTTAGCTTGACGTACGAGGTGATTTCGAAACTCTGGCAACTCCGATAGGGTCCGCGCGTTTCGAGCGAGGCCCGCGACCCAAGTCTTCTCGAAACGCTTTAGGCGGGCGGTTTCAGAGGGGCGCGAGAACGGGTGTTGCCGGCGGTGGTGGTCTTGGTCAGGAGTTTCAGGAGCTGCGATTTCTCGGCGCTGTCCAGCCCGGCGAGAATGTCGTCCTGCAGCGCGCGGACCACGGGTTGGACACGGGTGAGAAGGGCTTTGCCCGCGGGCGTGATTTCAAGCACACGAGCGCGCCGGTCAGTTTCAGATTTTTTCCGTTCGATCAGACCTTTGCCCGCCAGCCGGTCAACAACACCGCCCAGAGTGGCCTTGTCATAGGCGATCGCACCGGCGAGGCTGGCCTGGTCCATACCCGGGGTCTCGTTGATGGTGGTGAGGGCGGCATATTGCACCGGCGTAAGATCGACCCCGATCCGGGTCATGTGATCGGCAAAGACGGCAACCGAGATCTGGTTCAGGCGGCGCACCAGGTGCCCAGCCATGTTGTGAAGTTCGCTCATCTGCCTGATCTCTGTTGGGTCGCTTTTGGGTTTCGGACAGGCTAACATTTGGTAAGTATACGTGCAAACCGGGAAGCCGTGTATCAGCAACGAGGCCGGGCGACGAAAGGAACGCGAAATGAGCGACTATCTGTTTGAACTGCCAGAGATTTTCTCGATTCCGGTTCTGGGTCTGTCTGCGCGCTATCCGGTGCGGCGGATCTTTTGTGTCGGACGCAACTATGCCGCCCATGCGGCTGAGATGGGCGGCGAAGTGGACCGCGAGGCACCTTGGTATTTCACCAAGTCGGCGGCCCACGCGGTTGGGTCGGACACGGTGCGGCCCTATCCGCCGGGAACGCAGAACTATCATCACGAGATGGAATTGGCCTTTGCCATCGGCACGCCGGTTTTCCGGGCCAGCCCGGTTCAGGCCGCAGAGGCGATCTATGCCTATGGCTGCGGGCTGGACATGACCCGGCGCGACCGGCAACAGGACGGCAAGGATCATCGCAGGCCGTGGTCTCTGGGCAAGGACGTTGAGGATGCCGCCGTCCTAGCGCCGATGACACGGGCCGGGGATTTCGGCCCGATAAGGGATCAGCGCATTCACCTCGAGGTCAATGGAGAGATTCGGCAGGATGCGACCTTGGCCGAGATGGTGTGGAGCTGTGAAGAGGTGGTGGCGCATCTGTCGCAATTCTATCACCTGGCCCCCGGCGACGTGATCCTGTCCGGCACCCCGGCAGGCGTCGGACCGGTCCAGGCCGGGGATCGGATCACCGGTGGCATCGATGGGCTTGAGCCGATTTCACTAGAGCTGAGCGCGGCTGAATAGCGGCTGCGGCCAGATTCACTGGGGCTGCCACAACGGCGTTCAAACGCCTGAAACGATTTGTGCCGTTGTGTTTTCGGGGTGTGCCAAAAAGGGGCGGGGTTCCTGTTAGGTGTTTACCGGAAGGGTTGTCGGTCAACACCCGCGAGACGGACTGCCGGTTGAAATCCATCAAGATTTCGCCGCAATTGCTTTGGTTATTTCCATGCGGGCTACAATCCCATCCTACCCATGCCGGGTTGTGACGGTCTTTTGCCCTTCAATAGGCGGAGTCCGCGTTGGGATTCGCCGTGTTGGTAATGGTTTGGCCGCAGGTGCCCCGCGCGGCAAGTATGGTATGGCAGGCAAATATGGCAACGACGTTCGTATTGTTCGATCTCGGAACGTGGCGATGGTGCAGACACGATCATTGGCGATGAAGGCATCGACAGTATCACAGGCGGCGCCGGATCCGACGAGATCTATGCCGGGCTGGGTGATGACACCATCACCATGGGCGAAGGCGACACGGTCTATGGGCAAGACGGCGATGACCTGATCCTTGTCGAGGCGACCGGAGATGCGGGCACCAACAATGCCACCATCGTTGGTGGTGAAGGTGACGAGACGCTGGGCGATACGCTCGACTTCCAGGGCCAGACCCATTGGGATGACGTGACGATCACCGCCGAGGATACGGTCGCCGGCGGGATGAGCGGTACAGCCATTCTGGCCGATGGATCGGTAGTGACTTTCTCGGAGATCGAGAATCTCATCATCTGTTTCACCGCAGGCACCCGCGTTGCCACCGCCAACGGTCTGCGCGACGTGCAGGACCTCGAGCCCGTCGATCTGGTGATGACCCGCGATCACGGGCTGCAGCCGGTCCGCTGGGTCGGCAGCCGGACGGTTCCGGCAAAGGGCAAGCTGGCACCGATCCGGTTTCAGGCGGGCAGCGTCGGCAACGAGCGCGATCTGCTGGTATCGCCACAGCACCGGATGTTGATCCGCAGCGCCGAGGCCAACCTGCTGTTTGGTGAGACCGAAGTGCTGGCCACAGCCAAGCACCTGGTCAATGGCGGCAGCGTGGCGAAGATGGTTGGTGGTGACGTGACCTATGTGCACATCCTGTTTGACCAGCACGAGATCATCTATGCCGAGGGCGCTCCGAGCGAAAGCTTCTTCCCCGGCAGAACCGGTCTGGATGCGGTCGAAAAAGCAGCCCGCGAAGAGCTGTTCACCATCTTCCCGGAATTGCGCACTTCTGCAGGTTCCTACGGTGAAACCGCCCGCATGTGTCTGCGGGCTCATGAAAGCCGCATACTGCGGCCAAGCTGACCTTCGACAGTGTCAGCGCGACCACGCCCGGCTGTTCCTGCTCGGCAGCCGGGGATTTTCCGTTTTGGTGCACGGGCCGCTGTTCGCGTCCATACATGTGCGGATCGCTCAGGTTGTTGCGCCGGTGACCAGCGCCTGCCCGGCCTCGAAGGCCTCGATGTTGAGGTCGACGAACTTGGCCGGGGTCATGGACTTGAGGCTGATCTCCAGCGCCTCCGGGCCGCAGATGTCACCCGAAGCGGTGAGTGCACCGAGGGCGACGATATTGGCGACCCGCTTGTTGCCCAGTTTGCGGGCCACATCGGTGAAGGGCAGGGCGGTGACGTTCGTGTTTCCGCTGGGCGGGTTCTGGACCAGTTCGGAATCCACCAGAACGGTGGAGCCTTCGGTCAGCAGCGCATCCGAGGTGCCTGCCGCGGCCTCGTCCAGGATCAGCAGATAGTCGAGCGAACTGGACAGTGGAAAGTCGGCTTCTCCGTCGCTGACCACGAGGTCCGAGCGGGATTGGCCGCCGCGTGAGACAGGTTCATAGGCCTGGGATTGGGCGACGTTGCGGCCCTCGGCCACCAGCGCCGAGGCAAGGATACGAGCGGCAAGGATCAGGCCCTGACCACCACTGCCGCTGAACCGGATATCGAGCGTGTCCATTACTTGCCCTCCTTCGCCTGGATCGCGGCGACCTTGGCGCGGTAGGCGGCCCCGTATTCGGGGCGCTCAACCCGGGTCAGCACGCCGGTTTCCATGGCGTTGGGCCGGAACGGCACGTCGACCGTGTTGCGATAGGCAAAGGGGCGCATCGGGCTTTTCTGGCTCATCATCATTTCGGGGCTGGCGCCAAGGTCGTTCTTGCGGCCATAGATTTCGGTGCAGTCCGAGATCACCTCGACAAAGGAGAAGCCGTCGAATGACAGGGCGTCGCGGAACAGGTCGCGCAGGGCCAGGACCTGCATGGTGACCTCGCGACCAACGAAACCGGCGCCAGCGGCAGTAGCCAGCGCGCAGGCGTCAAACACCGGTTCGGTGTTGCCGGCTGGCGTGGTGGTGGTGAAGCGGTCGCCCGAGGTGGTGGGCGAGACCTGGCCACCGGTCATGCCGTAGATCTCATTATTGAGCATCATGCAGGTCATGTTGAGGTTGCGCCGGCAGGCGTGGATCAGGTGGTTGCCACCAATGGCAAGGCTGTCGCCATCGCCGGTGATGACGATGACGTGCAGGTCGGGCCGGGCCAGCGCGAGGCCGGTGGCAAAGGCCAAAGGCCGGCCGTGGGTGGTGTGGAATGTGTTGGCATCCACGTAAGCCGACAAGCGGCCCGAGCAGCCGATGCCTGACACGACGGCCAGCTTGTCCTTGTCCCAGCCCAGCTCATGCACGGCCCAGAGTAGGGCGCGCAGGGCGATGCCATGACCGCAACCGGGGCAAAGGAAGTGCGGCATCTGGCCGAGACGGATGTAATCGTTGATCTCGAACGGGGTCTCGTTTTGCACGTCCTTCATTGCGCCGCCTCCTGTGCCATGGCGGTGATGTCATCCGGTGTGACCGCCTCACCATCAATCCGGGTGAGGGATTTGACCGATGCCGCGTCCTTGAGAACGCGTTCGACCTCGAGCACCATCTGGCCCTGGTTCATTTCAGGCACGATCACGGTGTGGGCACCGGATTTTTCGACCGTTGCCTTCAGGGCGTCGCCGGGGAAGGGCCAGAGCGTGACCGGGCGGAAGAGGCCCGCCTTGATGCCCTGTGCCCGCAAATCGGCGACCGATTGGCGCGCGGCGCGGGCCGAGATACCGATGGCGGCAATCAGCACGTCGGCATCGTCGCATTCAAGTGTGCGGTAGCTGTCGATTGTGTCGCGGTGCAGCTCTAACTTGTCGCTGAGCCGGGTGATGGCAGCGGTGGCCAGTTCCGGGTCCTGCGTGGGGAAGCCCCCCGGCGCGTGGGTCAACCCGGTGGTGTGGGTGCGATAGCCTTCGCCCGGGTAGGCCATGGGCGGGACCTTGTCTTCGGTCACTGCGTAGGGCTGGTGATCGACGGCCGGGCCGGTGGCCCATTTGCGCCAGACCTCAGCCTCGTCGGGCACGTCATCGAGATCGACGGTTTCCACCAGATGACCGATCACCTCATCGATCAGCACCACCACGGGCACGCGCAGCTGTTCCGACAGGTTCACGGCGCGGATGGTCTCGGAATAGGCTTCGGCCACAGAAGCGGGGGCCAGCACGATGATCGCGTGATCGCCATGGGTGCCCCAGCGGGCCTGCATGATGTCGCCCTGCGAAGGGCGGGTGGGCATGCCGGTCGACGGTCCGCCGCGCATCACGTTGACGATGACGCAGGGGATTTCGGCGCCGCAGGCATAACCGAGGTTTTCCTGTTTCAGCGAGAAACCGGGGCCGGAGGTGGCGGTCATGGATTTCACCCCGCCCATCGAGGCGCCGATGACCGCGCCCATCGAGGCAATCTCGTCCTCCATCTGGATGAAGGTGCCACCGACCTTCGGCAGTTCGGCGGCCATGGCCTCGGCCACTTCCGAGCTTGGCGTGATCGGATAACCGGCAAAGAACCGGCAGCCGGCGCGGATCGCGCCAAGGGCGCAGGCGTGGTTGCCCTGAAGGTTGCGTCTCTGGGTCATCGGGCGGGCTCCATGTCGGGCGCCGGGACGGGCGTGTTGGTGACGGTGATGGCAAAGTCGGGGCAGAGCCATTCGCACATGTGACAGCCGGTGCAGAGGTCCGGCAGGGCCAGTTCGGCAATCAGCTTGTCATTCAGGCGCAGGCAGCGTTCCGGGCACATCTTGACGCAGATGTCGCAGCCCTTGCACCAGTCCTCGGTGATTTCGACCACGGTATCGACCTGCGGATGGTGGATTTCCGTGTGGGCCACGTGCAGGCCGTTGGCGGTCTCATCGACGCGTTTTTCGCCGGCAAGGGCCCAGTCGCGGCCTTCGAGAAAGGCCTGTTTGTTGATCTCGATGGAATTAGGCGGGACGGATTCGGCGATGACCTCAAGCCAGTCCTCGACCGGGAATTCGAGCCCGGTCGACAGCGCGCCCAGAAGCACGGTGTTGGCCGCCTTGTCGTTGCCAAGGTTGCCGGCCATGGTGGTGGCGTCGATGGCATAGCCCGCATGGACCTGTTCGATGATCTCTTCGGGGGTTTGCGGGGCATAGCTGGCCTCGGCCCCGCGGAAGCGGTTGCGGCAGGCGAAGGGCGGCACGATGCGCTGGCAATCGGCGATGAAGGTGCCGGTTTCGGGTTTTAGGTAGTTGATCCAGCGCAGGCCCTCGGCCCATTCCAGCGCAACGAGGATGTCGGCCTCGCCCTCGGGGATGGTGGGCGACCAGACCTTGGGGCCGAAACGGACGTGGCTGAACACTGCCCCGCCGCGTTTGGCCATACCGTGAACCTCGGATTGTTTTACCTCATAACCGTGGTTCTGGCAGAGCTGCGCCAGCACCTTCGAGACCATGATGACCCCCTGACCGCCGACGCCAACGATCAGGACATTCTTTGGCCCGAGGTTTGATACATCGCTCATGCACTGCCCTCCGGCTTCACAAGCGGACGGATCGAATCCGAGGTACAGATCTGGGCACAAAGCGAGCAGCCGATGCAGGCGGCTTCGTCAATCTTGACCTTGTGGCGGCCTTCGAACCATTCGTCACTCCAGGTCATCGCCGGGCAGCCAAGGTTCATGCAGCCCTGGCAGGCGATGCAGCTGTCCTGATCGACATACATCGCCGGGCCCTTGATCTTGACCGGATCAAGCACACAGGGTCGATCCGAGATGACAACCGAGACGCCCTTGTATTCGATCGCCTCGCGCAGCTGCTGTTGAAGCTGGGCCATGTCGTAGCTATCGACCTGCTTGACCCATTCGACGCCCAGCGACTTGATCAGTTCGATGTAGTCGACGCGCGGGGCCGGATCACCACGCAGGGTACGGCCGGTGCCGGGGTGGTCCTGTCCGCCGGTCATGGCGGTGATGTGGTTGTCCAAGAGGAAGATGGTGATGTTGGCATTGTTGTAGACCGCGTCAATCAGCGGCGGGATGCCGGAATGCAGGAAGGTACTGTCACCGATGGTGGCGACGATGGGACGGGTTTCGGTGCCTGCCATCGCCATGCCAACGGCGTTGGCGATGGAGGACCCCATGGCGACGCAGGTGTCCATGGATTTGAGCGGTTCGACCACGGCCAGCGTGTAGCAGCCGATGTCACCGGCGACACGGGCATCGAGCGCCCGCAGCGCCATGAAACAGCTTGTGTGTGGGCAGCCAGCGCAGAGCACCGGCGGGCGGATCATCGGGGCGAATTCGAACTTCTGACTGTGCTTCGGGGCCTTCATCAACCCGGCAGCGGCCAGGCATTCGCGCAGCACTTCCGGCGAGAACTCACCGGTGCGCGGGAAGATGGATTTGCCTTCGCAGTCGATCCCCATGACCTTGAGGCTGTTTTCCAGAACCGGTTCCAGCTCTTCGACCACGATGACGCGGTCGACCGAGGCACAGAACGCGCGGATCTTGTTTTCGGCCAGTGGGTGGCTGACACCGAGCTTCAGTACGGAGGCATCCGGCAGGCATTCCTTGACGTAAGTGTAGGTGATGCCCGAGGTGACGATGCCGATACTGGTGTCGCCCATCTCGACCCGGTTGAGCGGGTTGTTCTCAAGGTAGTCCGCCAGCCGCTTCTCACGCTCCAGCACCACCGGGTGGCGGCCGCGGGCATGGGCGGGGATCATCACGTTCTTGGACGGGGTTTCCTGGAAGTCGACCGAGGCGACCTCGGTCCGTTCGCCAACCTTGACGCCGCTGCGGGTGTGGCTGAGCCGCGTGGTCGAGCGCAGGATCACCGGCGTGTCGAACTCTTCGGACAGATCGAATGCGAGCCGCGTGAATTCGAGCGCTTCCTGCCCGTCGCTGGGCTCCATCACCGGGACGTGGGCGAAACGGCCAAAGATGCGGGTGTCCTGCTCGTTCTGGGACGAGTGGATGCCGGGGTCGTCACAGACGGCGATCACCAGACCGGCATTCACCCCGATGTAGGAAAACGACATCAGCGCATCGGCGGCCACGTTGAGCCCCACATGTTTCATCGCCGAGAAGGCCCGGACCCCGGCAAATGAGGCCCCGATCACGGTATCGAGCGAGGTTTTTTCGTTGGTGGCCCACTGGGCGTGGATGTCGGCCTCGGGGTAGGTGCCGATGTTTTCCATGATCTCGGTCGAGGGGGTGCCGGGATAGGCGGCGGCGACGCGGGCTCCGGCCTCCCATACGCCGCGGGCAATGGCCTCGTTCCCGGTTAGGGGGTGGGGCCGGGCGGCCTGAGGGGCTTCCGGGCGGAGCAGAGTATCAGGCATGCCGTGTCCTTCGCGCAAGAATATGTTACGAGAAGCCTATTGTTGGCATTAATTTGTAACAAATGCGCCGATTGTCGCAGGGTTACAAATGCAACAGCCTGAGCGACGGCCCTGCCGAGGCTATTCGAGTGCCCTGGCGGCGGCCTGGAACGCGACCTCGGTCAGTTCCAGATCGGCATCACTCAAGGCAAGGCAGGGATAGGTTTTGCCTGCAGATTTGAAGATGCCATTGGCGCGTAAAACATCGTTGAAACGAGTGTTGCGGTTGGCATCGCCTGATTGAACGTCACGATAGTCGCGTGGCGCACTGTTGGCGAAGACGAAATCAAATAGCGTGGCGTCCCCGACGATCTGGTAGGGGATGCCGGTGGGGTCGAGCGCGGTGCGGGCGATGGATTGGACCTGTTCGCCCAAGGACCGCAGCCGGTCGAATTGACCGTCGCGGCGCAGGATTTCGAGGGTCTTGAGGCCTGCCACGGCGGCGACCGGGTTGCCCGAAAGGGTGCCGAGCTGCATCAGCCATTTTCCGGCGCCAACCTTGGATTTGTCAAAATGATCCATGATATCTGCCCGGCCCACGATCGCAGCCAGCGGGAAGCCGCCACCGATGACCTTGCCCAGCGTGCAGATGTCTGGGGTGACGCCATAATGCTCCTGCGCGCCGCCATAGGAAAAGCGGAAGCCGGTGACAACTTCGTCAAAGATCAGAACGATGCCGTATTTGTCGGCCTCATCGCGCAGAAGCTGGAGAAAGCCGGGCAGCGGTGGGATGATGCGTTGCAGGGGTTCGACGATGATCCCGGCGATCTGATCCCCATGTTCGGCCAGAAGTGAGCGGATGTAGTCGAAATCGTTGAACGGGGCGATCAGCATCTCGTCGGCAACGGATTGCGGGATGCCGGCGCTGTCGGGCTGGGCCTGTGGAAAGTTCACCCGCTCGGCGGGGGCCAGCGACATCTGCGCCTCGGCGGACATGCCATGATAGCCGCCTTCGAATTTGACGATCTTGTCGCGCCCGGTGAAGGCGCGGGCGGCACGGATGGCGTACATGTCGGCCTCGCCGCCGGAGGAGACGTAACGCAGCTGCTCGGCGCAGGGCACGGCGCGGCAGATTTCCTCGGCCAATTCGATGCCCGGGGCGTTGTTGGCGAAGAAGGTCATGCCACGGGGGATTTGTTCGAGGACGGTTTCAAGCACCTCGGGATGGCCGTGGCCCAGAAGCATTGGGCCGGAGCCGATCAGGTAGTCGACATATTCGTTGCCATCCTCATCTGCGACCCGGGCGCCGTGGCCGGAACGGATGACGATGGAGGGGTCGAAATTGCCGAAGCCGCCAGCAGGCAGGACTTTTTGCGCGCGGGCGATCCATTCGGATTGGGAGGTGAGTTTTTGCATGTCTTGCTCCTTTACAGGGCTGCTCGCCGCGCCCTTGCGTGGGCGTCCGGCGGGGTCAGTCGAGGATGAGGTCCGGTTTGCCGAGGGCGGTGCGGTCAGGGGTGACGCCGAGCCCGGGGCCGTCAGGTGGGGCAATGCGACCGTTTTTTCTTGTCGGGGCGTCGGGTGCGAGGCGGGGGGCGACATAGCTGGAGAGGTCGCAGGTGTTCAGAAGTCGCGAGGGTGGCGTGGAGGCGGCGAGGTGCAGCAGGGCGGCGGTGGTGATGTCGGAGCCCCAGGTGTCCTCGACACACATCTTGGCGCCGAGGTGAAGGCAGAGGTCGCGGGCCTGGCGGGTGGCGGACAGGCCGCCGAATTTCGCGAGCTTCAAGGCGACGGCATCCATGCACCCCGCTGTGTGGGCTTCGAGCAGCGAGGCAGTGTCGTGGGCGTTTTCATCGAGCTTCATTGGCAGACCCGTGGCCGCGCGGACGCGGGTGCAGTCAGAAATCGTCGGGCAGGGTTGTTCGAGCATGATGTCGAGATGGGCTACGGCACGGCCCACCCGGGTAGCATCAAGCGAAGTGGCGCCACAATTCCAATCACCATAGACCAATGGGCCGTGGCCCACAGCCTCGCGCACCTGGGTCAGGCGGGCGATGTCGGCCTCGTTGTTGGCGTCCGCGCCGAGCTTGACCTGGAACTGAGTGATGCCGGTTTCCTGGGCATTGCGGGCGATGCGGGCCATTTCGTCGGGGGCGATACAGGTGATCGAGTGGTAGAGGGGCATGGTCTCGACCTGTCTGCCACCGAGAAGGGTATAAAGTGGCAGGTTAGCGGCCTGACCCGTGATGTCCCAGAGTGCGATGTCGAGTGCGGATTTGGCATAGATGTGGCCCAGGAGATGGGTGTCGGCCCGCGCCATTAGGGCCTCGGGTCCGCGTGGGTCGGCACCGATGAGAACCGGGGCAATTTCGGTAAGCGCCGGGGCGACGCCGCGGGCATAGGCGGGCAGGTAATGCGGGATCGGGCAAACCTCGCCCCAGCCGGTGAGGCCGGAATCGGTATCGAGTGCGATCAGTACGGTTTCGACCGTGTCGCAGGTCTTGCCATCGGCCATGTAGTAGGTGTCATGGCTGGTCAGCGGGATATGCCAGAGGCTGAGACGGGTGATTTCCATGTTTGACCTCGGATATGAGTATTTGGGGCAAGATGAAGCATCAGGAGGTTTGGTATGTGGCGACGGGCGGGCCGAGGGTGTCCTCGTCGGGGTGCACCCCGAGGCCGGGCGTTTCCGGCAATGACAGGTGTCCGTTTTGATTGCGTGGGCCGCGACCCCCGGCGATATCGACGGTGAGCATATCCTGACAGGCCCAGACGGCGTGACAATTGGCATCCGGAACGGTTGCGGCGAGGTGCAGTGCCTCGGTATCGGCCAGCACCGAGCCACCGGTGGCCATGACGAACATGTCGATGCCATGGGCCAGCGCCACATCGCGAATGCGGGCGGCCTTGGTCAGACCCCCGACGCGATTGAGCTTGATGCCGAAGATTTCGGCCAGCCCGTCGCGGGCCGCGCGAGTGGCGTCCTGCAGGGTGACGAGGCATTCATCGAGGCTCACCGGGCTGGCGTGTTTGGCACGCAGGGCGGCGATATCGTCCAGCGTTTCGCCGGGCTGTTCGAAGAGGACGTTGAGGTCTTCGGTGGCGGACATGACGCGCAAGGCCTGTTGTCGAGTCCAGCCGCGGTTGACGTCGTAGAGGATGATTTCATTTTCGGCGCGGTTTTCTTCGACATCGCGGATGCGCCCGATGTCGCGGGTCACGTCGCCGCCGATCTTGACCGAATGGGCGATATAGCCGCGTTGGCGATAGCGGTCCATGACCTCGCGGGTTTCCTCGACGGTTTTGGCACCGACCGAGGACGCGATGGGACGGGGCGCGCGCGAGCCACCACCCATCAGGTCGGCGATGGGGAGGCCGGCCGCCTGACCGGCGATGTCCCAGCAGGCCATGTCTATGGGGGATTTAGCATAGAGATGGCCGGGCAGGGCGAGATCCATGGCGCGCTCGACGTCGAGATATCGGCGCGGATCGAGGCCAAGGACGAAGGGAGCCATGGTCTCGATCCCGGCGCGGATGCCCGGGCCGTGGGCGGGAACGTAGGTGTGACCCCACGGCGTACCCTCGCCCCAGCCGATGAGCCCTTCGTCGGTGTCAATGCGCACGAAAGTGGCATCGAGCACTTCGAATTTCAGGCGACCGCCGGAGAGCCAGTAAGGATGTTCAAGGGGCAGGTCGCGCTGGAAGACGGTGATGCGGGTGATTTTCATGGTCGGCAAGATTCCTCGTATTTCGCCCTGAGCGGGCGCTCATCCTTCTAAATTCAACCCGTTTAATGTACGGTGGCGGGGCGATCGGCACTGCACACCTACATTTTTCACGCGCTGCGCTCGCCAATATTGAACCGATACATTTTCAAAGGAGCACGTCATGTCACGAGCAAAAACCATCTCTTCCGACGAGTTGAACAAGGTCGCGGTTGCGGCCGCACGCAGCGTCCTGAAGGACGTCGAGCGTATGGGCGGCGGTTGCACCGTCGGGTATTTCCCGGATATCGGGATTGTCGGGCTGATCTGGGACGAACCGAATTTCGACGTCCTGAAAGCCGTCGATCTGTTGGACATCTCGGCCAAGATGGCGTCCGAGATGCGCAGTGTTGCAGGTGATGCCAGGGTTGGTGCGCATATCTTCAAGGGTGGCGCGACCGCAGGGTATTTCCCGGTTGAACCAATCATCGCAGAGCGTTTGTTTTGACCAGTGACAACCGGACCTGTCCGTCGTCGCAGCCGGATCAGGAGGGGGCACAGGTTCTGGGAGTCGTTGAACGCGGCGCCGATGGGCCTGCGTTGTCCTATGTCAACGCCCATGTGCCGGTAACCGACGAGGTTCTGGCCGCCACGGGCGAGGTGCCGCCGACGTTGATCTACCGGTTTGCAGCGCCTTGTGTGGAAAGCAAGTGCAAGCATTTCGATGGCAGCAAGTGCCAATTGGCCGTGCGGATTGCCGCGGGTCTTGCGCCCACGGTTGACAAGCTGCCGCCTTGTGCCATTCGCAAGACCTGCCGCTGGTACGTTCAAGAGGGCGCCTCGGCGTGTGGCCGCTGCCCGCAGGTTGTCACGCAGGTGACGGACGAGGAAGACCCTCTGTTCCGGATTGCTCAGCCCGACGCCGAGATGGCGGTGGCCGAAGATTGAGCCACGTGCCGGCATTTTTGGCCCCGTGATGTGACGCGCGGCCTCCTGCATTGCGCCGGGTCCGAAGGGGTTGAGGCGTTTGCGCGGAGTCATGGAGTGTTCCACTCTGCAACCGGGCTGCCGAGACTTTTGAAATCGGCGGTGACGCCGAGGCCGGGTGTGTCAGGGGCAAACAGTTTGCCGTTGGCTGCGACCGGGCCGCCGATCCCGGTGGAACGGGTGTTGTAGTTCATCAGGTCAGTGGTGTTCTGCAAATACTCTTCGGGCGTGGAGGCGGCGAAATGCGATAGCGTGGCCGAGGCGATTTCACCGCCCCAGGTGTCCTCGGCCACCACTGCGAGGCGGTTGTCGACCAGATAGTCGCGCACCCGGCGGGCCTTTGAGAGGCCGCCGAGATTGGAGATTTTCAGGCAGCAGATTTCGGAACCGCGGTCGGCGACAATGCGCTGGGCGGCGCGGATACCGGTGATGCACTCGTCGAGTTTCATCGGCTGCCGGGCGACGCGGCGGACCTGTTGGCATTCTTCGTAAGTGCGGCAGGGTTGCTCAAGAATGTAATCGAGATCGCTTGTGGCGCGGGCGACGCGGATGGCATCGTCGACGCGCCAGCCCTGGTTGGCGTCGGCCATGGCTATCTCGTCCGGTTCCAGCAGGGGCACAGTAGCGCGGATGCGGTCGATATCTGCGGTCCAGTCGCTGCCGACCTTGATCTGGAACTGGCGGTAGCCGGCAGCGCGATGCCGGTTCAGTTCCGCGATTGTTTCGTCGATGGGCTTTTGCGGAGCGACACGGTACATCGGTGCGCCGTCGGTGAGTTTTCCGCCCAAGAGCATCCAGACGGGTTGATCACAGGCCTGGCCGAGGATGTCCCAGCAGGCGGCATCAAAGGGCGCCTTGGCATAGCCGTGGCCCTGGATAGCATGATCCATGATCTGTTCGATCCGGGCGACCTGTCGCGGGTCCCGGCCCAGCAGATGCGGTGCAAGCAGTGGAGCGATGGCGGGCACGCCGTTTGAATGGGCGACCATGTAGTTTTCGCCGCACGGCGTGAATTCGCCACAGCCCTGTAAGCCGGCATCGGTGTCGATCACCACGACCGAGGCAATGGCGGTATCGATCGCGTTCCCCGCGCCCCAACCATAGCGGCCGCCCACATAAGGCAGTTCGGTTTGGTAGATGTGGATGCGGGTGATTTTCATCGCATAAGCCTTGGGCGAGGCCGATTGCCGCTCACGTGCGTGCGCGTCTCGCCGAAACGAATGGCGGGGTTTGCCTGCATTATGGGCACGGCCAAGGGCGGTCCATGAGAGTTTTGGGCAAGAAGAAAGATCATGGCGTGGTGTCCAGGAGCGATGGAGCGGTGAGATTGTCGCCGCGCCAGAAGGCCATGGCGAGGAGCGGCGCGTCCGGCATGGAAAAGCTGTGCAACTGGTTTGATGAGTGGTGGATCAGGGTGCCAGGGGTGGCGATCAGCGGGTCGCGCCCCTCGGTTTCGAAACGGGCGGAACCCGCAAGGGTGCAGTAGAGCTCTTCGGCTGCGTGGCGGTGTGGCGGGTAGGTGAGATTCTGTTCCCAATAGCCAACCGAAATGCGCAAGGAGTCGGTGGAATATGGTCCGTCGGGCGAGACCAGGTTGAACCAGCCATAACCGTTGAGAAAATCCGCGCCGACTTGATCCTGGTCGTAGCTTTGCTGCCACTCGAGATGCGGTGCGGCTGCAAGCACGGCAAAAGTGAGCTCGGTGGTGTCGGGCCCGGCCTGGGGCATCAGATCCATCAGGCGATCAGTGATGGGCAGGTCGCGTGGGTCTGGCCGGGTGTAGCCGAGATGCTCGAGCCTGTCGCCCACGAAGTCGGCAATCTCGGGTCGGGTCGAGACTAGGTTGCGGGTGGCTAGAAGCAGGGTAGCGAGTGCGTCATCGGGGGTCATTTGGCTATGGCCTTGTTATAGGTGCTGAGGCTGATGGGGATGAAGAAGGTCGCCCCCGGTGTGTCGTCGGTGCCCGCCCAGCAGGTCAGCTGAGCAAACACCCACGGGGTGGGCGGGGTTTGAAAGGCCTGTGGCTTGATGGTGCAGGCTTCTTTCGGGGTGAGGCCGGAGGTGGCCTCGCAATAGGGGCAGTTAACTTCACCGTTTGCCTGCTGCCATTGCCAGCTAACATTTTCGATCTGGCCCATGGTTCGGGCAAGGGTGTGGACGTCTTCCCAATCGCGCAGGGCCGTGGCAGATGCGCCGGGTCCATGGGCGACGATGATTGCGTTGTTGGTGAGCTGCATCGGTGGGGCTGGAAGGCCCGGTGAGAGTGTGCCGGGTTGGGTGATGCCAGCCTCGGCCAGAAGTTGCGGTATATCGCAGGGGTGTTTAATTTCCTCGGTCTCAACCCAATCTGCGTCGGGGTTTTCGGCATCCTTGGTGAGAAGCAGTTCGAGCATGGTGCAGGTATTTCGGGTCGAACCGTCGTGGATCGATATCGCGACGAATTCCAGCCGCTGGATCTGGCGGTAATAGCTGCCGGGCTGGATGATGACGGTTCGCATTACGAAGAAGGAATCAAAGTTGGCGGCGAACAGGCTGTCGGTGGAGATGACGGAAGGCGATGGGGTGGCCACGGCTGATTGAGTCCAGAGGAGTGCACCCACAAACAGGGCGGATATGGCGCGGGGAAAACACATCATGGTGTGACCACGATATTTCCGGTGTGTTGTTTGGCAATGAAGGCCGCCTGCGCCTCGCGCAATTGTTTGAGCGGGTAGGTGGCGGCCAGCGCCGGTTTGATCTCGCCCGCTTCGATGTATTTGACCAGGTTCCTGGTAACCTGCGGGTCGATCACGGTGGAGCCGGTGAAGGTGAGATCGCGCAGGTAGAAAGTGCGCAGGTCGAAATTGACTATCGGCCCGGCGATGGCACCGGAACAGGTATAGCGCCCGCCGCGTTCCAGGATGTCGATCAGGTTGGGCCAGTAGGGGCCGCCGACAACATCGGCAACGACGGTGATCTTCTCGTCGCCCAGCGTTGCGCGCAGATTTTCCGGGGCGCGGGGCAAGATGCGGTCGGGTCCCAATGTGGCGACCTCGGCGTGTTTGGCCTCGGAGGCCAGCGCGATCACCCGGGCGCCGCGACGCTTGGCAAGCTGGACCAGCGCACCGCCAACGCCGCCCGAGGCGCCGGGGACGAGGACGGTGTCACGGTCGCTCACGTTTGCACGGGTGAGCATGCCTTCGGCGGTGGAATAGGAACAGGAGAAGGTGGCGAGCTCGGCGTCGGAGAGCTTGGATTGGACGGCGATGGCATTGGTCGCGGGGATTGTTGTGAACTGCGCGAACCCGCCATCGCATTCCGAGCCGAAATAGCCGGTTTTGTCCTTGTTGGTCGGGTCGTCGGTATCGCGCAGCCAATTGTCGGTGATGACGCGCTCGCCAAGGCGGGTCGGATCGACGCCGTCACCCACGGCCACGATGGTGCCGCAGGTATCGGCACCCTGGATGCGCGGAAAGGTCAGAGGCGCACCGCCCCAGGTGGGGTCATCTTCGTCGACCATTTCGAAAGCGCCACCGGTGGTGGCATCATCCACGGCCTTGGAATACCAGCCCGAGCGGGTGTTGACGTCGGTATTGTTGAGGCCGCAGGCGCCAACCTTGATCAGGACTTCGCCGGGGGCGGGTTGCGGCGTGGGCCAGTCGGTGCGGTAGTCATACATGTCGAGATCACCGTGGCCGGTGAGGATCATCGCGTGCATGGTTTCGGGGATCTTCATGATTGCGGGCCTTTGTGTTTGCGTCGCGGACAGGAGCGGGGGCCAGCCCCCGCACCCCCGGGATATTTTCAGCAAGAGGAAGAGGGGGCGTCGGTTCGTGGTTTGAGACTTTGCGGGTCATAGGCGGGTTCGGCAAGGACTGTTGCGCGGCGGGGGGTGCCTGCAATGACGACTTCGAGTGCTGTGCCCGGGGTCGTGGCCTCGGGTTTGAGATAGGCGAAGGCGAGGATCTTGTTCACCGTGGGGCCGAAGGCGACCGAGGCAGTGGAGCCGACGACCTTGCCGTTTTGCAGGACAGCTTCGCCGCCATGGCCGTCATGGGTGCCGTCGGGCTCTATCGCGAGGTAGGTGCAGAGCCAGGGTAGGACTTGGTTGAGGGTTTTTTCCTTTCCGAGGTAATCTTTGTCGGTGCGCGCGAAGCGGGTGACATTTGCTTCGGCCAGGGTGACCTCGTTGGTGAGTTCGCCCGCGCCGGGGAAGGCCTTTTCCATGCGGAGTGCATTCATGGCGAAAGAGCCATAATCTGTCAGGCCGTGGGGTTCTCCGGCTGACCAGAGGGCGGCGTAGACGTCAACGAGGGCGGCATTGGGCATGTGGAATTCCCAGCCGAGTTCCCCGGCATAGGACATGCGGAAGGCCCAGACGGTGTGGCCTGCGACGGTGATTTCCCGGGTTGAGAGCCAGCGGAACGAGGCGTTGTCGAGGGGGGTGTCGGTGCATTGCGCGAGGATGTCGCGCGACCGAGGACCGTTGAGGGAGAGGGCAGACCAGTCCGCGGAAAGGGCGGTGATGGTGACGTCTTCTTCGGCACGCTGGTGGTTGAGGTGATCCAGAAGGCGTTGTTCGAAGAAGGCGGCGCAGACGAGGTAGAACTTGTCTTCGGCCATCCGCACAATGGTGGTTTCCAGTTCGATCCGGCCGCGGCGGTTGAGCATATGGGTCAGCGTTATCGAACCGACTTTCTGCGGCATACGGTTGGCGGTGAGGCGGTTGAGCAGGGCATAGGCATCGGGGCCATCGACCATCACTTTGGTAAAAGCGGTGACGTCCATGATGCCCGCCGCCTCGCGCACGGCCTGGCACTCGGCGGCGACCATGTCATGTACCGGTGTGCGTTTGAAGGAATAGTGATCGCGTTGTTCCACGCCGTTGCGGGCAAACCAGCGGGGGCGCTCGAAGCCGTAGTTTTCTTCGTAGACGGCACCTTTGGCTTTGAGGGTCTCGTAAAGCGGAGAGGGTTTCACCGGGCGCCCGGCGAGGCGGTTGAAATGCGGGAAGGGGATTTCGTGGCGCAGGCAGTAATCCTCTTTCGCCTTGATCACCTGCCATTCCGGAGTGGCATAGGCGCCGAAACGGCGCGGGTCATAGTCGCGCATTGAAATGTCGGCGGCGCCATGGACGATCCAGCGGGCCAGTTCGCGGGTGAGACCCGGGCCCCAGCCGATACCAATCTGGGTGCCGCAGCAGCACCAGTAGTTATCGACCCCTGGCGCCGGGCCGATCAGCGGGTTGCCGTCCGGCGGGTGCGAAATGGCACCGTGGACTTCGCGCTGGATGCCCAGTTCGGCGAAGATGGGCATGCGATTCAATGACTCTTCGAGCCACGGCATGACGCGGTCGTAATCTGCCGGGAACAGCCAGTTTTCATAGTCCCACGGGCATTCATCGAGCCAAACGGCGTTTGGTTCGGCCTTTTCATAGATGCCGATCAACCCGCGTTTTTGCTCCATGCGGATGTAGCCCGAGACCTTCTTGTCATCGCGGATCACAGGGAGTTCGCGGTCGAGGTTTTCGAATTCCGGCACCGGTTCGGTGACGAAATAGTGGTGCGTCATCGAGGTCATCGGCAGTTGCAGTCCGGACCAGTCGCCCATCTGGCGGGCGTAGGTGCCGCCGGCGTTGACCACGTGTTCGCAGGTGATGGTGCCTTGATCGGTTTCGACCACCCATTCGTGGCCATGCTTCGCAATGTTGGTGGCGCGGCAATGGCGGATGATCTTAACCCCCTTGGCGCGGGCGCCTACGGCCATGGCCATGGTCACGCCTGAAGGGTCGACATGGCCGTCATCAGGGGTGTGCAGCGCGCCGATGACGCCGTCGAGATTGTAGAACGGGTGTAGCTTGGCGATCTCCTCGGGACCGACGAGGTCGATATTGAAACCAAGGGACCGGGCCACGGAAAGGGTGTGGCGGAGCCAGTCCATTTCATCCTCGTCATAAGCCAGGCGGAATGATCCGCAACCGTGCCAGGTGACAAACTGACCGGTCTCTTCCTCAAGCGCGCCGGAATAGAGGCCGATGTTGTAGTCGACGCATTTGCCAAGGCTGAAGCTCGAGGTCGAATGGGTGATCTGCCCCGCCGCGTGCCAGGTGGAGCCGGAGGTCAGTTCGGCCTTTTCCAGAAGAACGGTATCCGCTCCCCAACCCTCATGGGCGAGGTGATAGGCGAGGCCGACCCCCATAACGCCGCCGCCGACGATGACAACACGGGCATGGGAAGGGAGGGTTTGCATGGGGGAGGTCCTTTGTGGGCGATGCTTGCCACGCCCTTGCGTGCGCGTCTCGCGGGATCTGGGTTGCGTGCCGATTGAGGGTTGGCCCTGAGTCGTGTTTCCTCTCGACAGGCTAGTCACTCAAATGTACCATCGTCAATCATGAATGGCACAAATGTATCACAATCGATTCTCGACCGGCTGAGTGACGAATGGGGGGCGCTGACCCCCGAGGCGCAGAAGGCGGCACGTTACGTGCTGGAAAACCCGCTGGACGTGGGGGTGTCTACGGTGCGTGAGATTGCCCAAGCCGCGCAGGTCAAACCAAACACGGTGGTGCGCATGGCGCGGCAGGTGGGGTTTGACGGCTATGACGATTTCCGCGCACCGTTTCGCGAGGCGATCCGAGCGGGCCAAGCGAGCTTCCCTGACAGAGCCAGGTGGTTGCAGAGCATTGGCCGCGAGGGTGCGCTGGGTGGACTTTATGCCGACATGGTGGGCGCGGCCATTCGAAACATCGAAGAGACCTTTGCCGCGATCACTGCAGAGGAGTTGAAGGCGGCGGCGGAAACGATCTGGGGATCGCGAAATGTCTATGTGCTGGGTGTGGGGGTGAACAACTCGAACGCGCGCAACTTCACCTACCTGGCGTCCACGGGGATGAAGGACTTCCATGCCATCCCGCGCCCCGGTTCGACCCCGGTGGACGATCTGGCTTGGGCCGACGGGCGCGACGTGCTGATCGCGATGACCTGTCAGCCCTATCGCCGCGAGGTGGTCGAGGCGGTCAGGATTGCGAAGGAACAGGGCATCCGCGTGGTGGCCATTTCCGACAGCCCGGCCAGCCCGATCATTTTGGGCGCCGACCATGGGTTTGTCGTCGCCGCGGATACGCCGCAGTTCTTTCCCAGCTCGGTCTCAACCATTGCCGTACTCGAAACCCTGCTGAGTTTCGTGATTGCTGTGGCAAGCGATGAAATCGTGGCGCGGGTGGAGCGGTTCCACAAGCGCCGCCATGATCTGGGCATCTACGAGGAGGACGGGAGATGAACGCACCGCTGACCCATTCTTTGGACGCGAAATACTATACCGACCCGGAGATTTACGAGGCCGAGATGCAGGGGCTCATGATGCGGACATGGCAGTTTGCCCTGCATGTCAGCCAGATCGCAAGTGCGGGTGATTATCAGGCCTTTGAAATCGCCGGGCAAAGCCTGTTTGCCATTCGCGGGCGCGACGAGGTGGTGCGCGTGTTCTACAATGTGTGTCAGCACCGCGCACACGAGATGGTCGAGGGCTCCGGCAACACGCGTGTGGTAGTCTGCCCTTATCACCAATGGACTTACGAGTTGACCGGGGGGCTGCGGGCCGGACCAAATATCAAATCTGTGCCGGGATTCGACCGCGAAAAGATCTGCCTGACCGAAGTGCGCTGCGAAGATTTCCACGGTTTCCTTTTCGTCAATCTGGATGACGATGCGGCACCGATGGACGAGTGGTACCCGGGCGTTCGCGACGAGATTGCCGAATACGTGCCGCATTTGGATGTGTTAGCGCCGTTGGAATGGGTGGAATGCCCGGAAAAATGCAACTGGAAAGTCTCGGTCGAAAACTACTCGGAATGCTATCACTGTCCCAGCAATCACCCGACCTTTGCCGAAGGGGTGATCAAACCCGAAACTTATGACATTCAGCCAGACAATACGGGGGGGTATGTTCTGCGCCATGTTACCGAATGCCAATCGCTCGACAAGATGACTTATCCAATCGACGTCAACATCCCTCATGGCGGCGATTATAAAAGCTGGTTCCTGTGGCCGATGTTTTCGTTCCAATGCTATCCGGGCAATGTGCTGAACACCTATCACTGGCGCGTGGATGACGTGGAAAAGTGCACGGTTTGGCGTGGCTGGTACACCGAGGGTGGTGAAGAGAGCGAGGTGATCCGCGGGCTGGCGGTGCAGGATCGTGAGACCACCGTTGAAGAGGATATCCGGCTGGTGGAATCGGTACAGCGCGGATTGAAATCGAAGGGCTATGTGCCGGGACCTCTGGTTCTGGATCCCGGTTGCGGGGTGATGTCGGAGCACTCGATCGCCAAGTTGCAGCAATGGATGCGCGAGGCGGTCGAGGGGTGAGCGGGCAAAATTCTTGGTAGCGTGAGGAGGAGCGATGGGCGAGATTTCTGGCCGGTGTCTGTGTGGAGAGGTGCGCTATGTCGCGCGGACAGAACCGAAATGGACGGCGCTCTGCCATTGCGAAAGCTGCCGGCGGTCGGCTTCGGCCCCGGTGGTGGCATGGATGGGGTTTGCGCCCGAGGATGTTGCCTGGAGCGGGGAGAGGAAGTTTTATCGCTCGTCCGAGATTGCGACGCGCGGGTTCTGCCCGACCTGTGGCACACAGATGAGTTTTGAAAGCACACGCTGGCCGGGGGAAATTCATCTCTATGGTGTGTCGCGCGATGATCCCGAGAATTACGTGCCGCAATTGCATTGCCATCATGGAGAGCATTTGGAGTGGCTGAACGTCGTGGACGATCTGCCACGCCATGAACGGACGGCTGGGGAGTGAGCCCATGTTGATGCCCGAGGAATGGCGGCCTGAGCACAAGCTTTTTCCGCATCAGGTCGGTTTCACCTGTCCGCCGTTCGATTATGACGCAGCACCCAGCGATTTCCTGCGGATGGCACCGGAAAGCGTGGGGGTTCATGGCTGGATGTTGCACGTGCCCGATTACGTGCACGGGTTGGATCAGCGGAAACAGAATTTCGGCATGATGGAGGATTTCGTTCACGTCTGCGCCCGCAACGGCGTGGATGTGGCTGGGCAGGTGGGGTCGAACTGGGTTCATGCCAGTGGGTTGGGCGTGGAGGGTATTCGGGCCCATTGCGAGAGGTTGAGTGACCAATACGGTGTGGTGTTTCACATGGCGGGCTATGCCATGGTCGAAGCGTTGCAAGCGATGAATGTCGAAAAGGTTGCGCTTAATGCTGCCTATCACTGGCCGGAATGGTGGAAGGGGACGGCTGGGTTCCTGAGTGAGGCCGGGTTTGATGTGATCTGGGCGGGTAATTTTCACGATCAGGGATGGTTTGACAGTCAGGAGGCGGTGAATGACTGCCGCTGGGTGTTTGACGGTGATCTGGCGGTGAAATCATTTGATTACGTGGCAGAACAGGCGCCTGAAGCGGATGCCTACCTGATCAACGGCATGTGCAATTTTCGTACCGGACCGGATGGTCGGCCACAAAGACCGGTGCATCTGACCCGAAAGCTGGAACAGCGGTTGGGCAAGCCGGTGATCGGCCATGACACGGCACTTTACTGGCGGATATTCAAGTCGCTTGGCATCGGGCCGGTTGGGTCACAGGGTCGGTTGTTGTCGTCATTGCAGCAGGATGGTGCGCAGTGAATGCGCAGCCCAGGGGAGGAGCCTATGCACAAGATTGTTGCGCTTTGGGCGGTGCCGAGGTCGACCTCGACCGCATTTGAATGGATGATGCGGCAGAGGGGTGATCTGGACTGCCTGCATGAACCTTTTGGTGAGGCGTGGTACCAGGGTGAAGCCCCGTTGTGGCACCGGTTTCAGCCCGGAGAGGTGACGACGCCGGGGCTGACTTTGGACAGCGTGTGGAAGGACATCCGGTCACGGGCTGACAACTGTCCGGTCTTTCTCAAGGATTTTCCGCATTACGTCAGCCACATGTGGGATGCGGAGTTCCTGTCGCATTTCAACCATGCTTTCCTGATCCGCGACCCGGCCAAGACGGTTACCTCGATGTATGACAAGTGGCCGGATTTCCACGAGGGTGAGGTGGGATTCCCCGAACAACGGGCGCTGTTCGACCTGCTTTGGGCGCTGGCCGGCAGCCCGCCGCCGGTGATCGACAGTGATGATCTTTTGGAACGCCCGCACCAGATGGTCGAGGCATTTTGCAGCGCCGTGGGTATCCCCTTCATTGAGGATGCACTGAGCTGGGAACCGGGCGGCGATCCGTCGGCGCATAGCTGGTGGGATGGCGGGTCGTTTCACGCCAATCTGGCAAGGTCCACCGGGTTGAGCCCGCAGGACCGGCGCTATATCGAGATCGAGGACCAGTCGCCCCGGGTGCAACAGGTGTACCGCCGGATGAAACCGCATTACGATCGACTCTATCAGCACCGTATCGTCTTGTGAGGTCCGATGACCGAATACGCGCTCTACTATCACCCGATTCCGTTTCGCGGTCATTTCATCCGATATGTTCTGGCTTATGTGGGCGTTGACTGGGAAGAGCCGGGACATGACGAGGTGCTGCGTCTGAAGGCGCTGCCTGTGCAGGATCAGCCTTATCCGTTTATGGCGCCTCCGATGTTGCATCACCGCATCGAGGACGTCTGGCTGGCGCAATTGCCGGCAATCCTGACCTATCTCGGCAAAACCCACCTGCTGATGCCTGCCCTGCCCGAGGGTGAGGCGCAGGTTCAAAAGGTGATTGCCGATTGCAATGATGTGTTGGAAGAGATCACCTGTGACTGCGGTGCCCGGATGTGGAACGCCGAAAGCTGGGCCAGTTTTCACAACAACAGGTTGCCGCGTTGGCTGGAGGTATTCGAGGCCACGGCGCGGGCGCACCGGATGGATCGAAAGGGCGTGTTCCTGCTGGGGACGAGCGAACCGTCGCTGGCGGATCTGGCAACGGCTGCCTTGTGGCACACGATTTGCGACAAGATGCCCGAACTGGATGCGGTGGTGCGCGCCCATGCGCCAGAAATACATGCCCTGTCATATCAGATTGCCGATCTGGCACGGATTCGTGAGATGCGGGCCCGGTTAGATGCGCTTTGGGGCAACGCCTACTGCGGCGGTGAGATCGAGGTCTCGCTGCGTGAAATGTTGAAAAGGGAAGATGACACATGAGCACATTCGACGAAGACCTATTCCTGAAAGGGCTGGAACAGCGCAAGGGGACCCTGGGGGCGGAATATGTCGAGAAGAACCTGGCCGCAGCCGATGAGTTCACGCGGCCCTTCCAGGAGGCGATGACGGCGTGGTGCTGGGGATTTGGCTGGGGTGATGACGTGATCGAACCCAAGACCCGCTCGATGATGAACCTTGCCATGATCGGAGCTTTGGGCAAGATGCACGAGTGGGAGATTCACTGCCGCGGGGCGCTTAACAACGGGGTCTCCAAGGAGGAAATCCGCGCCATCGTTCATGTCGTGGCAATCTATTGCGGGGTGCCGCAGGGGTTGGAATGCTTTCGGGTGGCGCGCAAGGTGCTGGAAGAGACAGGACAGTTGTAGTGCGTCATCAGCCGGTGCCGTTCTGGCTGCTTACTTGATTCATGTGTTGTGTATTCTGAGCCTCGTGTTGCCGGTTTTCCGCTTGGGGACGGAAGAGGATTTTGCTAACCGTGAGCGGTCTTACCGGGAGAAACCAGATGGCCGAGTCGAGCTTTCTCAGTGATATCCTTCGGCGCGTGTCGGTGGCACCGTGGCGCGACAGCAGCCGCGAAGCCGATTTGGCCAGCATGTGCCATGAGTTACTGAGCGAACGTAGCGAGGCCTCGGGGTTGATTTTGGCACGTGAAATTCTCGATCGCTATGAAATCTCGGATGACGCGGCCAAGGTGACGTTTTTCGAGGCGCTGGCGCGGAGTTTCGGCGTGGATCGCGAAGCGCTGACCACGGCGGTGGCCGATTGGGAACATGCGTCCGAAGATGGTGTGGTGGATGCCGCGCGGCGGCTGCATTTCGCAGCCGAGCCGCAGACCCAGGAGTTGATCCGTGTGCTGAACCGGGTGCCGGGGGCAACGGCGCAGCTGGTCCGGATGCGGGCCGATCTGCTGGCGATTTTACCGGATCGTCCCGATTTGCGCGGGCTCGACACCGATTTCCGACATCTGTTTTCCAGCTGGTTCAACCGTGGCTTTCTCGAAATGCAGCGGATCGGATGGTCGACGCCGGCGTCGGTTTTGGAGAAGGTCATCGCCTACGAGGCCGTGCACGAGATTGCCGGTTGGGATGACCTGCGTCAGCGAGTGGGAGATCCCGACCGCAAGCTATTTGGTTTTTTCCATCCCGCGATGCCGGGCGAGCCGCTGATTTTCGTCGAGGTTGCCCTGATGGTGAAGATCCCAGGCGCGATCCATGACATCATCAACCCCGAGCGCGAGATGATCGCACCCGAAGACGCCAAGGTGGCCGTGTTTTATTCGATCTCGAACTGCCAGAAGGGGCTGCGTGGAATTTCCTTCGGCAATTTCCTGATCAAACAGGTGGTAGCCGATATTGCCCAGGAATTGCCTGGGTTCGATACTTTCGTAACGCTGTCGCCGGTGCCGGGGCTGCGCCGCTATGCAGAAAGCGCCGAAGAGGGTGATCCGGTGCTTGAGGGATTCGAACTGCCGCAAGAGGGCGGGCCTGCGCCTGATGCGGCACGGAAACTGGCAGCGAAATACCTGACCCAGGCCAAACGCAAGGGTGGTACGGCCTACGACCCGGTGGCGCATTTCCACCTGTCGAACGGGGCGGAGTTCCACGATGCACATGGTGCCGCCGACCTGTCGGATACGGGACAAAGCAATTCGTGGGGAGTCATGGTGAATTACCTTTATGATCCAGCGAAGACCGAAACCAATCACCACGCCTATGCCAATGACGGCGTGGTCGCGATGTCATCCAAGATGCGCAGCCTGGCGCGCAAGTGAGGGGAACACAGATGTATCAGGGGAACTATCTGGGCGAGGCGATTTCGAAGGCATCCGATGGGCGCGGGGATGCGCTGTTTCTGGAGCACGGTCTGACGGGGCAAAAGATCACCTATGATGAGTTCTGGGCCGGGGCCGAAAAGATGGCAGCGTTGCTTGTCCAGGTGGGGTTGCAGCCGGGCGACCGGGTGGCGGTGCAGGCCGACAAGACCGTGGCGATGCTGGAGCTTTATGTGGGTACAGTGCTGGCGGGGGGCGTTTTCCTGCCCTTGAACACAGCCTATACTCCGGCCGAGATTGAGTATTTCCTGACCGATGCTGCGCCCCGTGTGTTTGTCTGCGACCCGTCGCGGTTCGGGGCGATGGAACCAATTGCGGCGCGTGCCGGTGTGACCAAAGTGTTGACTTTGGCGGCGGACGAGAGCGGCACGCTGATTACAGCGCAAGAGACGATCCCGGCGGGCTTTGTTGCCGTGCCGCGTGACGCCGACGATCTGGCCGCGATCCTTTACACGTCGGGCACCACCGGGCGCTCGAAGGGTGCGATGCTGACTCACAAGGCGCTGGCGTCGAACTCGGAAACCCTGCGCGACTACTGGCAATTCACCCGCGATGACGTGCTGATCCATGCGCTGCCGATCTTTCACACTCACGGGCTGTTCGTGGCGACCAACGTGACATTGATGGCGGGCTCGTCCTGCCTGTTCCTGCCGGGGTTCAAGGCCGACAAGGTGATCGAGCTGATGCCGAGCGCCACGGCCCTAATGGGGGTGCCGACGTTCTATACCCGCCTGCTGGATCAGCCCGTGCTGGCCGATGTGTCCAAGGGGATGCGTTTGTTCGTGTCCGGCTCTGCGCCGCTCTTGGCGGAAACCCACGAGCGCTGGAGCGCCGTGACCGGTCACGCAATCCTTGAACGCTATGGCATGACCGAAACCAACATGAACACCTCGAATCCCTATGACGGCGAACGTCGTCCGGGCACCGTAGGCTTCCCGTTGCCGGGGGTGGAGTTGAAAATCTGCGATCCGTCCACTGGCGAGGCGCTGGAGCAGGGCGAGATTGGCGTGATCGAAGTGCGCGGACCGAACGTGTTTGCCGGTTACTGGCAGATGCCCGAGAAGACGGCCGAAGAGTTGCGCGAAAACGGCTGGTTCATTACCGGGGATTTGGGCCAGATCGATGATGACGGCTATGTCCATATTGTCGGGCGCGGCAAGGACTTGATCATTTCAGGCGGGTTCAACGTCTATCCGAAAGAGATCGAAGGGGTGATCGATGATCTGCCGGGCGTGAACGAAAGCGCCGTGATCGGTGTGCCGCATCCCGATTTCGGTGAAGGTGTGGTGGCCGTGGTGGTGCCCGAGAAGGGGGCATCTGTTGCGGCCGAGGATGTGATGGCGGGGATCGGCGACAAGCTGGCCAAGTTCAAGCAGCCCAAACAGGTGGTGATCCTGGACGAGTTGCCGCGCAACACCATGGGCAAGGTGCAGAAGAACGTGTTGCGCGACGAGTACGCGGGGTTGTTGAGCTGAGGCGGGCAAGCCGTTTGTGATGTGTCCCGGACGCGCATTCGAATGCGCGTGGAAACCGGTTTCGAAACCGGTTGCAAGGCCGTTCGAACGGCCTTGTCACGCATTTTTCAAAATGCGTATCAAGCGGCTTCGAAGCCGCTTTTCCCCCGTCTCACGCGCCACTTCCTGATCGGCGCGGTGCGGGCGCGCAGGCGTCTGAGCTGCCAGCCCTGTGCCGTGGCCTCATGCGCGGGCTCCATCTGCCAGCGGCTTTCCACCCCCGCGGCGCCGCCCGAACCGGGTGTCAGGATCAGGCCCAGCGGCGCATGCGCCCCCTCGCGCGCACCGGTTTCCGCCGCCAGGTGCAGCCGCCGCACCGGGGTCAGGCCCGGCGGTTCGGGCAGGTCAGCCACCACCAGTGGTACCAGCCCGCTGCGCAAGGACTCCTCCATGCACCACAGGATGTCGATGGGACGCTCGGGGGTGATGAAGGTGAAACGCCCCGGTTCGGCAAACCGGGCAAGCCCGTCGGGGTGCAGCCGGGCCGGTTCCCATTTCGGCGCGATCCAGAACACCGGCCCCGCCATCCGCCCCGCGACCCAGACGGCAAAGCTGCGCCGGGCCGCGCCGCAGCCCTCGTGCAGCCGGGCGAGCGGCAGGGTGATGTCGGGAGCCAGCGACAGAACGGGTCCGGTTCTGTGCTGGCGGCGTGACAGGGGGGCGGAAGCCAGGGCGGTCATCTGGTAAGGATAGTATGTTCTTGATTTGTTCTCAATTCGAAAATAAGAAACCCCGCAACATGTCTCCGCCATGACGCAGGGCAATCGGGGCTATGCCCGGGTTGTGTCAGCTGTCCTTGAGATAATCCTTGTAGGGTCGCGCCTTGCGCCCTCTGTACTTCACGGTCAGTTCGAGTTGCGTGTCGTTTTCATCGTAGACGCCCAGGACAACACCGCGTTTGCGCGACTTGGTGCGCATCTCGACCAATTGCGACTCGCTGCGTGTGGTGCGCTGCGATTGGCGGCGGGTCCATTCGAACAGCCGCGCATACATGGCGTCGATCACCTCTTCATGCTCGGCGCTAAGGCCCAGGTCGTTCAGTTCATCCGGGTCGCTTTCCTTGTCGAACAGCATCGGGCGATGGCCGCCTTCGAAATGAATGAGCTTCCAGCGCTTGTCGGCCACCATGAACATCACCGCGTCGCGCACCGACAGGTCGGCCAGATGCGCCACCGGCGTGGCCGAGAAATCGTATTCGCAGATTACATAGTCGCGTTCGGTCGCGCTGCGCTCCCCGTGCAGGATCGGCATCAGGCTTTCACCTTCCAGGATGTGGCCCGCCGGTTCGCCGCCGGCAACCTCAAGGAAGGTCGGCACAAGGTCGATGCTTTCCACCAGCGTATCGCAGACCGTGCCGCGGGTGGCATCGGCCGCTTCGCTGGGATCATAGATTATCAGCGGGATGCGGATCGAGGCATCGTGGAAAAAGGTCTTTTCCCCCATCCAGTGATCGCCCAGGAAATCGCCATGGTCCGAGGTCAGAACGATCATCGTGTCCTCAATCCGCCCGGTGTCCTCCAGCCATTGAAACAGGCGGCCCATCTGGTCGTCGGCCTGCTTGATCAGGCCCATATAGGCCGGAATCACCGCCTCGCGCACGTCCTGACGCGAGAATGCCTCGCCGATCTTGGTGTCCATGAAGGCCTTGAAAATCGGGTGTGCGCTCTGGCGTTCGCTATCGCTGCGCACTACCGGCTGCACGTCTTCCGGGCCGTACATGCTGGCATAGGGCTCGGGCACGATATAGGGCCAGTGCGGTTTGATATAGCTGAGATGCATGCACCACGGACCGTCCTGGTCTGCCATGAAATCCATGCCGCGCCCGGTCAGGTAGGGGGTCTCGCTGTGCTCTTCGGCGATATTCGCGGGTTCGATCGAATTTTTCAGGAACCAGCCGGATTGCACGTTACCGTCGTCATCAAGGCCTGAATTGGCAAAGTCGTGCCACGGGTTGTCGCTCTCGTAGCCCTTTTCCTTGAGCCATTTGTTGTATTCCTTTGCGCCATCCGGATCATAGGGCCCATCCGGTCCTTCGGGCAGCAGCCCGTCATCGCGCTCATACACATCGAAGCCGCATTCGGACACCCGTGCCCCGATAATCGAATCCGGCTCGAGCCCCAACCGGGCCATGCCCTCCACATCGGCGCGCATATGGGTTTTGCCCACCAGATAGCACCCCATTCCGGCCTTGCGCAGATGGTCGCCCATGGTCATCTCTCCCACCTTGAGAGGGATGCCGTTCCAGCTGGCCCCATGGGAATGCACGTAGCGTCCGGTGTAAAAGCTCATCCGCGACGATCCGCAGATCGGAGACTGGATAAAGGCGCGATCGAACCTCACCCCCATTGAGGCTAGTCGGTCGATATTGGGGGTCGACAGGGTCTTGTGACCATAGCAGCTCAGGTAATCCCACCGCAGTTGGTCGAACATGATGAACAGGATGTTCTTGGCTTTTTTCACCCGTGTGCTCCCTTTCGTCGGCCCGCCCCCCGCTTGCCGACACACCTTTTGGGTGGAGGTGGACTGACGGGTAATCGGAAAACCTGTGCAGAGGTTCTTGCGTTGTGAAGTATCCGTGTGGGCGGGCAAAAGGCAAACTTGTTTTGTCGATTTTGGGTCGATTTGCCATTGGGTTGTTACGCGTGCTGCCCCCGCGTTCGCCCCAGTTGCTCCCCGGTGTGGTTCCTCGATCGCAACAAGGCGCCGGGGATTGCGGTGTTCTGAACCAAATCGCTGGATCGTTGCCGAGACTCAAGTGCCGGTCTCGATCCGTGGTATCCGTTGTCAATTGTCGGGGCTGTCGGCGTGGTTGCGATGCTTGGATTTCTTGCCGGAGGTGTACCGCAAGCGTGCCGGTCCGCACGGTGTAGAAGGTCTCGTCTTGGCCCGATCGGACCCTTCTGAGAAACGCGTCATTTGTCATGAGGCCAATTGCCGGGCCGGTTCCGGTACGGGTGTTTTTTGTTCCTCCCCCTCGCGAAGCAATGGCCGAAAGCCGCAGATTGCTGTCGCGTTGGGTATCAAACTGCAAATTTCATTCAAGCCGTGAGGGCGCTGCTGTGGAATCCCTTTCAAGCAAACTCAGTGCGCACTTGGTTGCACTGACGCCGTTTGATTGGCCTGTGACACTATCCACGATATGGGCAGCTGCCTGCAAACCGATGCTCTTGGCCGGAATCCGGATCGTCGAAAGCGACGGCTCGATTTCGCCTGAGCCCTTGAAATCACCAATACCCATGATCGACAGATCCTGCGGAATTTTCAGCCCAAGGTGTTTGGCGGCATAGATCACGCCCTGGGCGATGATGTCGTTGCCGCACAGAATGGCGGTCGGGCGCCGTGGTTGATCCAGTAATGACATGCAGGCGCGTTTGGCGTCCGCAATGCTGTAAGGTGCCTCCAGTCTCCAGTTTTGCGGGATCTCGATCCCATTACTGTCCAATTCCTCGAGTGTGCCCTGTAATCGGTCATGCGCGCGGTCATTGCCCGTCGGATTCGGAAAGATAAGGCCAACATCCTTGTGGCCCAGATCAAGCAGGTGACGCGCCGCCAAGCGGCCAGCCTCGGCGTTTTCCACGCCGACGCAGGACACCCGCGCATCAGCTGCGTAGTTCCAGATTGCCACTGTCGGCACACCTTGTTGCTCGATCAGGGCGTAGGCGGCGTCGGAATGCTCAAGGCCTATAAAGGCCAACCCGTCGACACGATGTTCCATCAGTTTTCGCAGCATCAGATACTCGCGTTCAAGATCGAACCCGTGCGATGCGATCAGCATGGTAAAGCCGCGCCGGTCGAGCTCGTCCGAGAAGGATTGGATCAGTTCGGCAAAGATGGCGTTGTCGATCGTGGGCACCACGAGACCGATAGTGCCGCTGCGTTTGCCATGCATCACCTGCGCCGCGCGATTGCGGATGTAGCCCAGTTTCTGAACCGCGCGGTCGATCCGCTTCCGAGTCGCCGGTTTGACCAGATCGGGATGGTTGAAGCTGCGCGATACCGTAGAAATCGAGACCCTTGCCGCCTTTGCGACATCGATGATATCGGGCTTATCTTTATGATTTAAAGACATAAAACATGGCTTTCCCAGGGTTTAAATGAAAACGTTTGCAAAACTATTTTCATTTTCTAGGCTGTTATGTCAACGCGTAGAAACGAACAGGGTGGCGGTTTGGAATTCATTTATTACTTCGGGGACGTGTTCACGCCGGTTTCCTTTGCCTTGCTTCTGTTTGGTACAATCGGCGGCCTGATCCTGGGCGCCACTCCGGGCTTGTCGCCAACCATGGCTGTTGCTCTTTTGATCCCCTTCACATTCCACCTTCAGCCGGTTCAGGGTCTGATCCTTCTGGGCGCGGCCTATACCTCGACCGTGGCCGGGGGGGCGGTAAGTGCGATCCTGCTGAAGATTCCCGGTGCCCCGGCAAACATCGCCACCACGCTCGATGGTCACACCATGGCAAAACAGGGCAAGGGGACACGCGCCTTGCAACTGAGCTTCCTGGCCTCGGCGGTCGGGGGCATTTTTGGTGTGCTGCTGCTGATTTTCCTGACCCCTGTTCTGGCGAAATGGGCGCTTGCCTTCGGGCCGAGCCATCTGTTCTGGCTGGCGATCCTCGGGGTGACAGTGATCGGCTCGCTCGACAGCGAGTCGGTGGTCAAGGGATTGTTGTCGGGCTGTATCGGGCTGTGGCTCGCGACCATTGGGTTCGACGACATCATGGGCGCGCAGCGCTTCATTTTCCATCCGGCGCTGGGGGGTGGGATCAACATCATCGCGGCGTTGATCGGACTGTTTGCCATTCCGCAAGTGCTGACCATGTTCGCCAAGGGGCGCAAGAGCACCAATGCCGAGGTGATTGAAGTCGAGAAACACGCCATCGGCGATGCGGCGCGCGAAATCATGCGTCGCCCAAGGGCGCTTGGGATCGGTACCATTACCGGCTCGATCATCGGGCTGATCCCGGGCGTGGGGGGGCAGATTGCCGGTCTTGTTGCCTATGACCAGGCCAAGAAATTCAGCCCCGAACGCGACAAATTCGGCAAAGGTCACAGCGAAGGGGTGATCGCCGCCGAAAGCGCCAACAACGCCATGGTGGGCCCATCTCTGGTGCCGCTGCTGACCCTATCGATCCCCGGCTCACCCACCGCTGCTGTGTTGCTGGGTGGGCTGTTGATCCATGGGATTTTCCCGGGCACGGACCTTTTTGACAACCACCCGGACGTGGCCTGGACCTTCATCAACTCGATGCTGATCGGTCAGGTCCTGATGTGCATCTTTGGACTGTATGTCGCGGGATTGGCGGCCCGGGTTGCGCAGGTGCCGCAAAGCGTGATGGCGGCGGTGGTCCTTGGGCTGGCGGTGTTTGGCAGCTATTCGGTCCAGTCCAGCATGGGCGATGTCTATGTCATGGCCACCCTGGGCGTGATGATGTATTTCCTTGAGCGCTTCGGCTTTTCGGCAGCGCCGCTGGTTCTGGGCCTGATCCTTGGCCCGATTGCCGAGGCAAACTTCATCCAAGGTTCCATGATCGCCAACGCCACCGACGGTATGGGTACGTATTTTATTTCCGGCGTGCTCAACATCGTTTTGATCGCTGCAGTGATCGCCTCGATTGCCTATTCCGTATGGATGGAGCTGCGCAGCCGTCGCTACATCTCGAAAGAGGAGATCATGGCATGAGTGATCACAGCCTCCCCCGTTTTCAGCACTGTCTTGCTTCGGGGGTGATTGCCGCCGTCGGGATCTGGGTGGCCTATATCAGCTATACTCAGCAACCGTCCGAGGCCTTCCTGTTCCCGCGCCTGATATCGACCGTTTTCGTGGTACTGGCGCTCTGGACCTTCGTCAAGGCGGTGATGGGCTGGACCAAGGTTGGTCATGGCCTTTCAGGGCGCGATCTAACCTGGCTGGCACCGGGGCTGATCGTGGCGCTGATCTATATCTTCTGGGCTGCCAAAGCGTTGGGCTTTTACACAGCTGGCACCATCGCGTTCTTCATCCTGCTCAGCTTCTATGACCCGGCCTCGCATCACCGGGCCAAGACCTGGATCAAGCGGGTGATCATCACCGCCGGGTTCCTGGTGGTGATGTATGGCCTCTTTGCCAAGCTGTTGAAGGTCTACACACCCCGCGAAATCTTTTTCTGAGGAAAGACCGCCGCAGCAAGCGGCATCCAAGAAACTAAAGGGAGGACTAAACATGAGAAAACTACTGGCAGGCGCCGCAATGGCGCTGATGGCCCTGACCGGCGGCGCAGCCGTCGCAGGGGATTACCCGGACCGTCCGGTGATGCTGATGGTCAGCTATGGTGCGGGCGGGGCAACCGACTTCCAGGCGCGGATCGTGACCATGACCGCTGGCAACGAAGATGCGCTTGGCATGCCGATTGCCATCATCAACAAGCCCGGCGCAGGTGGCCGTGTCGGATGGAACTGGTTTGCAACCCAGGCCGAGGCCGATGGCTATACAATGGGCGCCTACAACATCCCGCATTTCATCGCCCAGTCGATCAAGGGCGGTGTGCAATACTCGGCCGACAGCTTCGAGCCGATCGCCAACTGGGGCGCTGACCCGGCGGTGTTCGTCGTGGCCAAGGACAGCCCGATGAACTCGATGGCCGACGTGGTGGCCTATGCCAAGGAAAACCCCGGCAAGCTGACTTTCTCGGGTGCCGGCCTGTTCGTGGGACACCACATCGCGGCGTTGCAGCTTGAAAAGGCGGCAGGCGTGAAAATGGCATATATCCCGACCAAGGGTGGCGGTGCGGCGGCAATGAAGGCCGTGATCGCCGGTGAAGTTATCGGTGGCGTCAATAACCTCAGCGATGCGTTCCGTGCCCGTGAGGCAGGCAACGTCAAGATCCTTGGCGTTTTTGACCTAGAGCGCAACGACTTCATGCCGGACGTGCCAACCCTCAAGGAACAAGGGTTCGAGGTGGACAATGCCTCGGTCAACTTTCGCGGCATCATGGTGCCCAAAGGCACCCCGCAAGATGTGATCGACAAGCTGGCCGCCACCGTGCCAGAAATGTTCAAGAACGGTCGCGTTGCCAAAAAAATGAAAGCCGGTGGTTCGCCGATGCACATCATGACCCGTGACGAGGTCAAGGCGATGTGGGCCGCGCGTGAAGAAACCCTCAAGGAACTGCTTGCAGGTCTCTGAACCCCAAGCCATAGGCCGGGGCAGACCTGCCCCGGTCAACTTCAACCAAGGAACATCGCGATGAACGCACATGATGACATTGCCCAGGTCGAAGCGATCGTGGCCCGTGCCCGGGTGGCGCAGAAGGTTTTTGAAACCGACGCCACGCAAGAGCACTACGACCGCGCGGCCGACGCTGCGGCCTGGGCCATCATGGAGCCGTCCCGCAACCGGGCGCTGGCCGAACTGGCGGTTGAGACCACCGGACTGGGCAACGTGCCCGATAAGATTACCAAAAACCACCGCAAGACGCTGGGTCTGATGCGCGATATCAAGGGTGTAAGAACCCAAGGGATCATCAGTGACGACGCGGCAACCGGCATAACCGAGATTGCCCGTCCTGTTGGCGTTGTCGGCGCGGTGGTGCCGTCGACCAACCCGGCGGCAACACCCGCCAACAACATCATCAATGCGCTTAAATGCGGCAATGCCGTCGTCGTGGCCCCCTCACCCAAGGGTGTGGCCAGTTGCGAGTTGCTGTTGCAATACATTTACACCGAATTCGACAAGGTCGGGTTGGATCACGATCTTGTTCAGATGATCCCGGCGCCGGGATCCAAGGCCAAGACACAGGCCATGATGGAGCTTTCGGATCGGGTGGTATGCACCGGATCACAAAACAACGTAGTCCGGGCCCAGACCTGTGGCACGCCCGCAGTGGCGGTGGGTGCAGGCAATGTCACTGTAATTGTCGATGAAACCGCCGATTTGCCGGCGGCGGCGGCAAAGATCACCGCCTCCAAGACCTTTGACAACGCCACATCCTGTTCCTCGGAAAACTCTATGATCGTGGTTGATGCGGTCTATGACGATTTCGTCGCCGCGCTGGCCAAGGAGGGTGGCGCGCTGGTGCGGGACGAGACTGCGATCGTGGCCAAGCTCTGGCCCGACGGCCATCTCAACCGGTCGGTGATCGCGCAGGATGCGGACAAGATGATCGCCGCGTTGGGTATGACCGGTGACGTGCCCGAGGACACCAAGTTCCTGGCGGTGGAAACGGATGGCATAGGTGCCGAACACCCCCTGTCCGGTGAAAAGCTGAGCCGTGTCGCCGCGCTGTACCGCGCCCGTGACTATGACGAGGCGCAAGCCATCGCAGAACGTATCCTGACCTTTCAGGGCGCAGGACATTCCATCGGCATCCATACTGCGGACGATGCCCGCGCCGTGGCCCTGGGGGCGGCGATGCCTACCTGCCGGGTGATCGTCAACCAGGCCCATACCTTTGCCACCGGTGGATCCTTCACCAATGGCATGCCGTTTTCGCTGTCGATGGGATGCGGTAGCTGGGGCGGCAATGCCATCGACGACAATCTGCATTGGAAGCATTTTCTGCAGACCACCAAAGTCATCCGTGAAATCCCCGCGAACGAACCTGCTGTCGACGACATTTTCGCCGATTACTGGGCGGATGCCGGCAAATGACGGTTGACACCCACAAGCCACCGCAAGGCACGGTGCGCGACTGGGTTGACCTCCGCGCCGACCAGTGCCCCGACCGGGTCGCGTACCTTTTTTTTGATGGCGTTGAGCCGCTGCGTTGGGAAGAGTTGCGCAACAGGGCCCGAGTTTTGGCCGGACAGTTGACTGCACAAGGAGCACAAAAGGGAGAAAGCGTCGCGATCCTGCATCCCAATGGGCGTGAAGCGATCGAATGGCTCTATGCCACGCTATATGGTGGGTTTCGCGCCACCGTGATCAACCTTGTGGCCGGGGATGACGCGATTTCCTACGCGCTGGAGCACAGCGAGGCGCGGTTTGCGCTGGTGGGGCCCGCGCAACAGGAGATGTTCGATCGGGTGTGCCCGGATGGGCTGACCCGGCTGCCTGTGAGTGGGCAGGCAGACGAGATCAAGCTGCATCCGCTGGCGGCCGATGACGATGCCCTGCTGATGTACACCTCGGGCACGACCGGCCGCCCGAAGGGCGTGGTTCATTCTCATGCCAGCCTCCTTGCAGGGGGGTGGACCCCGGCAGTCGCCCATGAGCTGACCTCTGAGGACTGCGGGTTCTGCGTTCTGCCGATCTACCACATCAACGGGTTATGCGTGACAGTGATGAGCACGCTGATCACCGGCGGCACCCTGGCCGTGGCCGAGAAATTCTCGGCCAGCCGGTTCTGGGATCAATGCGAAGAAGCGCAGGCCACGTGGTTCTCGGTGGTGCCCACGATTATCTCGCATTTGCTGCATTCCGATCTGTCACCCAGCCCCGAAACCCGCGCCCGCCTGCGCTTTGGCCGCTCGGCTTCGTCAGCATTGGCCCCTGATGTTCAAACTGCTTTCGAAACGCGTTTCGAGGTTCCCATCGTTGAAACCATGGGGCTGACGGAAACCGCGGCGCAGATTCTGTCGAATCCGCTGCCACCGGGCGTGCGCAAGATTGGCTCGCCTGGTCGTGCCTATGGCAACGAAGCCTGTATCCTGTCACCCGACCTCATACCGCTCCCGCCCTATACCCAGGGTGAAATCGCGGTGCGCGGCCCCAACGTGATGCGCGAATATCTCAAGAATCCCGAAGCCACGCGCGGCACCTTCGCCCCGGAAGGGTGGCTCAGGACCGGCGATCTGGGTCATGTGGATGAGGACGGCTATTTCTTTGTTACCGGTCGTTTGAAGGAACTGATCATTAAGGGCGGCGAAAACATTGCGCCGCGCGAGATCGACGAGGCGCTGTATTCTCATCCCGATGTGATCGAGGCCGCTGCGTTTGCCCGGCCCTGTGCCTCTTATGGCGAACGGGTTGAGGCCGCGGTGAAATTGCGGAACGGATCTGATCTGACGCCGCAACAACTCATCGAGATATGCGTTGCCAAGGTGGGGGCATTCAAATCGCCAGATACGGTGTTTGTTCTGGAAGACCTGCCAAAAGGGCCGTCCGGGAAAATCCAAAGGATCAAACTGCCTGACGTGACGCGATAGCGCATCCGGCACCCAGGTAGTGGGTGGCCTACCCCGGTGATGCCGTCTCGTAGGGCCTCATCGTCGGTACATGATGGTTTCATGGGCACATGTCTGCCCGGTTGGCGCCAATTTCCTTTGACTTTCCAGCACCGCTTGCCTTCCCTGATTGGGTCAAACCACGAGGCGCGGTCGGAATGCCCATCCCATGAGAAACACTCTGCCATCCCTGACACTGTTGCATTCTTTCGAGGTGGTCGCCCGGCATCAGAGCTTTACCCGTGCCGCCGAGGAGCTGTGCCTGACCCAAAGCGCGGTCAGCCGTCAAATCAAGTCATTGGAAGAGGCGCTGGGCCGCCCACTGTTTCGTCGTAAGCACCGCGCCATCGAACTCACCATCGCCGGGCGGCAGCTTTTTGCCTCGGTCAGCGCGGGCCTTGATGAAATCAACGCCTGCGTCGCCCGCCTGCGCAACGAAGGCGACACACCGCAGATCACCGTCGCTGCTTCGGTAGCGTTTTCTTACTACTGGCTGATGCCGCGGCTGGAACGGTTCGGCGCACGCTTCCCGGATATCGACTTGCGGGTGCTGGCCACCGACCAGATGGTCGACCCGCGCAAGGACGATGTTGATGTTGCCGTGCTTTATGGTGAGAACAATTGGCAAGGGGTCGAGGTCCAGCATCTCTTTGGCGAGCGGGTCTATCCGGTCTGCAGCCCCGGTTTCATGACCGACCACCCCGAGCTGGTGCGGGCCTCGGACCTTCTGGATCAGACGCTGGTGCATCTTGATGGCGGCGGCAATATCTGGGGGGCGGTCGACTGGCGCGCATGGCTCAGACATCAGGGTGTCACGGTGCCGCCGGTGCGTCGTGGCATCAGGCTCAATTCCTACCCGATGGTTCTGCAGGCTGCGGAGGCCGGGCGCGGGGTGGCACTGGGTTGGTCCTATGTCACCGATCCGATGGTTGAAAAGGGTCGCTTGGTCTGCCCGGTTGGAGAGCCTCTGGAAACCCGTAATTCCTATTACATAGGCGCATCTTCGAATCGCATGACTGACCCATCAGTTGCCGGGTTCATGCAGTGGATCAAGGATGAAATCGGCGAGAATCTAAGTTTTCCATGACCTCAGGGAATGCCATGCATTCGAAATGATCGTTTGAACAGCGAATGGTTTTCTCGCCAAATGTCGCGCATGAGACCGCTACGAAAGTCACGCCGATGACGTCCCAGGAAGCACGCCGTTCGTCCCGCCGCAGCCGGGGTAAATCCGTTGCCGCTCCGCCACCTCCGGTCCTGCCTGGAATGGTTGGCGGCCATTACCGCCCGATGAGCGATGCCGAAATGATCCGCATCCATGAGCTGGTGCTGCAACTGCTGGCCGATCTTGGCCTTTCCCAGGTCACGCCCAGCCTCGAAGCCCGCGCCGTCGCCGCAGGCTGTCACGTGGACCCGGACGGACGTTTGCGCTTCCCTCGCGCTTTGGTCGAGGATGTCATCGCCAACACGCGGCGCAAGTTTGTCCTGCATGGCATTGACCCGACCCATGACATCGAGGTCGGAGGCCGCCGCGTGCACGCAGGCACAGGCGGCGCTGCCCCGACGATCATGGATTTCGAGACCGGCAAATACCGCGAAAGCACGGTGGCCGACCTTTATGACGTGGCGCGTCTTGTCGATAAGCTCGACAATATCCATTGGTATCACCGCTCGGTTGTGGCGCGCGATGCCCAAAACACGCTCGATCTCGATATCAACACTACATATGCCTGCCTTTCGGGCACATCGAAATCCATCGCCGTCAGCTATACGGACGCCGACAGCGTCCGTGCAGTGATGCCGATGCTCGACGCGGTGGCCGGGGGCGAGGGCAATTTCCGCACCCGTCCATTCTGCACTGCGGTCTGCTGCCACGTGGTCCCGCCGATGCGCTTTGCCACGGAAAGCTGCGACGCGCTGGAGGCCGCGGTCGAGGCTGGAATGCCCATTCTCCTGGTTGCCGCAGGTCAAGCCGGGGCCACCGCGCCCGCCGCCCTTGCCGGAGCCGTGGCGCAGGCCTGCGCCGAGGTTCTGGCCGGGCTGGTCCTGTGCAACATCATAGACCCCAATTGCCGGGCGATCTTTGCCGCCTGGCCTTTTGTATCTGACCTTCGCACCGGGGCGATGTCGGGCGGCTCGGGCGAACAGGCACTTCTCTCGGCGGCCTGCGCCCAGATGGCCGGGTTCTATGACCTGCCCAACTCGGTGCCCGCAGGCATGACCGATAGTAAGCTGCCCGACAAACAGGCGGGTGGCGAAAAGGGCTATACCGTTGCGCTGGCCGCCCATGCCGGGGCCTCGATGATCCACGAATGCGCGGGCATGCAGGGCTCGCTCATGGGCACCAATTTCGAGGCCTACGTGATGGACAACGACTTGCTGGGCGCGATCCTGCGCACTGTGCGTGGGGTCGAGGTGACTGAAGACGCGCTATCCTTTGACGTGATCCGCGACGTGGTCATGGGCGAAGGGCATTACCTCGGCCATCCCCAGACCTTCAACCGGATGAAATCCGACTACGTCTATCCGGAAATCGCTTGCCGGCTGTCGATCAGCGAATGGGAAGAAGCCGGCGCGCCGGACGCCAGGGACGTGGCCCGCGACAAGGTCCGCCGTATCCTGGCTGATCACTACCCCTCTCATATCGCACCGGAAACCGATCGGGTCTTGCGCGACAATTACAACATCATCCTGCCCGCCACCCGGATGCGCCGCGGCAACGGCACTTGGTAAGGGCAAAGAAGAAAGGAACCAAGCACATGCAAACTCAGGCAAAAGTGGTGATCGTCGGCGGTGGCATGATGGGCGTGGGGCTTGCCTATCACCTGGCCGAAGAGGGTTGGAAAGACGTGGTGCTGATCGAGAAGGGCGAGCTGACCTCCGGCTCGACCTGGCACGCGGCGGGCCAATGCCCCAGCTTCATCGGCAATTACAACATGGCCAAGATCCATCACTATTCCAACACGCTCTACCCGCGCCTGGAAGAGATCACCGGCCAGCCCGCCGGTTGGCACGGCTGTGGCGGCATCCGCCTGGCCACGACCCAGGAAGAGGTTGATTGGTTCAACTATGTCGCCGGTTTCGCGGCCAATGTCGGCTTCCACATGGAGGTGATCGGCCCGGACCGGATCAAGGAGCTGAACCCCTGGCTGGAAACTGACGGCATCCTTGCCGGCGCCTATACCAATATGGACGGCCATGTCGATCCGTCCAGCGCCTGCAACGCCATGGCCGCAGGCGCGCGACAGATGGGCGTGACCATCATCCGCCGCAACCGGGTGACCGACATCAATCAGCGCCCCTCGGGCGATTGGGAGGTTGTGACCGAGCAAGGCAACATCACCTGCGAACACGTGGTCAATGCCGGGGGCTGCTACGCGCGCGAGGTTGGCCTCTGGGTCGGGCTCGACACGCCGATCACCAACATGGAGCACCATTTCCTGGTGACCGAGGCGCTGGATGAGTTCAAGAACTGGGACGGCGAATTGCCCGTGATGCGCGACCCGGCCACCGCCGGTTATTACCGTCAGGAACAGAAATCCGGCCTTGTCGGAATTTACGAGCATTACGGCGCCAAGGAAGCCTGGGATCACCGCGGCGGCTGGCCCGAGTGGGAGAGCGAAAACGAGCTGTTTGATGGTGACATCGACCGGATCGCACCCTGGCTGGAACAGGCGTTCGAACGGATGCCGATCTTTGCCAATGTCGGGATCAAGCGCATCATCAATGGTGCCATCCCGCATTCGCCCGATGGCAATCCGTTGGCAGGGCCGGCGCCGGGGCTGCACAATTTCTGGCAGTGTTGCGGCTCGTCCATCGGCATTGCCCAAGGGGCGGGCGTCGGCAAATACCTTGCACAGTGGATGGTGCATGGCGAGTCCGAGATCAACATGGCCTGTGTCGACCCGCGCCGCTTTGGCGCTTACGCCGATCAGGACTATACCCGCGCGAAAAGTTTCGAAGACTATCACGAGATGTTCGTGACGCCGATGCCGGGACGCGAGGCGGCTGCCGGGCGCAAGGCCCGGGTGACGCCGCTTTATGACAAGCTCAAGGCCAAAGGCGCGGCCTATACCTCGGTTTTCGGTTGGGAACGGCCCAAGTATTTTGCCCCCGAGGGCTTTGTCGAGGACCTGCAGTTCCGCCGAAACAACACTTTCGACATCGTGGCCGAGGAATGCCGCGCTGTGCGCGAACGGGTCGGCATCTGCGACCTGTCGAGCTTTGCCAAGTTCGACGTCTCCGGACCGGGGGCCGAGGCGCTTCTGGATCGCTTGACCGCCAACAAACTGCCCAAGAAAGCGGGTGGTATCAACCTGACCCACGTGCTTTCCGCGGGTGGCCGGATCGAGGGAGAATGGACCATCACCAGGTTGGCCGATGACCGGTTCTACGTGCTGACCGGGGCGGGCGCCGAATTGCAGGTGCTGGATCATTTCAGCGCGGCAGGCGACGATGTCACCGTTACCAACGTGACTGACGAATACGGCATGCTGGTTGTCGCCGGTCCCAAGGCGCGCGATGTACTGCAGCCCCTGACCGATGCCGATCTCAGCACCCCGGCCTTCCGCTGGCTATCGGGGCAGGAAATCACCATTGCCGGTGTCGGGCTGCGCGCCCTTCGGGTGAACTACGTTGGGGAGTTGGGGTGGGAACTCCACGCCCCGATGTCCGAGCTTGTTACACTTTATGATGCGATCTGGGCGTCAGGCGAAGCCCACGGCATCGCCGATTTCGGTGGCCACGCGATCAACTCGCTTCGGATGGAAAAACGCTATTGCGGCATGGGCGCCGAACTGACCAACGAAATTACCCTTATTGAGGCCAACAGCACCCGCTTCTATGCCCCCGACAAAGGCGAGTTCAACGGGTGCGCCGCCACCGAAAATGCCCGTCAACAGGGCATCACGACCATATTGGTTTACGGCGAAGTTGCCGCTGCCGATTGCGACATCTATGGCGGCGAGGCCGTGATGCAGGGTGACAAGGTTGTCGGCGTCTGCACCTCTGGCGGCTATGGTCATGCAACAGGCAAGTCGCTGGGCTTTGCCTATGTCGACCCCGATGTGGCCGAAAACGGCGAAAGGCTCGAAGTGGTGATCCTCGGTGAACGTCGTGGGCTCACCCTTGTAGCAGAACCCGCCTGGGACCCGACCAACGCGCGGCAGAAGGCTTGAAGCAACTGTAGATTTCGAGGTTTGCCAAAGGGGCCAGACGGCGGTTTCTGGTCTGGAGCTGTCTTTGGCCAAGCAATGTTTGTGCGAAAACATGGGCCTTGGCCAGCCTGATATCGCCACCCCACAGTCTGGAAATCACACGTTTTTGCAATCAGTTTTCCGACGGTTGGATCAGGCCAAAACCGATCACAATGTGCAACTGGACCGTGGTTGCCAAAAGCATTTGTTTTTGTGTTAGGCCGATAACCCGCCCAGCCAGGCAAGTGTTGCGGGGTCGTCCCAGGTGGCTTCGCCCTCGACGGTCTGTACCAGTTGCCCCAGTGGGGTGATCACGGCGGTGGAGGGGAGATTGGACAGGCCAAGCACGGCATGGGCGTTTTCACCGTCGCCCATCAGAACCGGTAGGCCGGTGATGCCTTCGTCGCGGTAGAACTTGCGCACCCAGACCGGGCCGCGCCAGTCGAAGGCGAGCGGCAGGACAAGCGTTTTGGCGGGGTCCAGCGCCCGGGACAGGCGCATGAGTGAGGGCATCTCGCGCTGGCAGGGCAAGCACCACGGCGACCACATGTTCACCAGACGCCAGCGGCCCTTCCAGTCGGTGAGCGATACCGTGTTGCCGTCTTCATCCTTGATCTTGAGCGCGGAGACGTCGCGTGGCCTATCGACCGGGCGCACAAGCGACGCCGCCGGCGGAACGTTTCCTGCGGCCCGCAGCGGCGACGCGGTCAGCGCCAGCCCTGCCAGTATCTGACGACGGGTCAGCCTCACTCGATTCTCGCGGATGTGATCGTGGCGCTGATATCGGCGGTGATCTCGTCCGCCGGCATGCCATGGGGGAAACGGCGGATCAGGTGGCCATCGGGGCCGACAAAGGCGATCGAGGCGGTGTGATCGACCGAGTATTCCGCGGGGTCCGCAGGGTCGGGGTAGTGGAACTCGTAACGGGCGTTGAATGTCTTTACCATATGATCGGTATAGGCTTTGGGCCCGCGCAGCCCGATGATGCGTTTGTCGAAGAAATGGATGTATTCACGTAGGTTCTTGGCAGTGTCGCGCTTGGGATCGACTGTAACGAACAACACGGTCAGGCCATCTGCCTGTTGGCCGAGTTGTTCCAAAACGTCGGCGATGGTCGAGAGCGACGTCGGGCAGACATCGGGGCAGCTCATGTAGCCGAAGTAGATCAGCACGAACCGGCCTTGCAGGCTTTCGTCGGTGACGACGTTGCCATAGGTGTCTTCCATCAGGTAACGCCGCCGGACCGGTTGGTCGTCGGATCCGGGTTCGGGTTGAAGATCGCTATGCTGGGCAAATCCGGGCAGGGTACCTGCCATCAGGGCCAGGGTCGATGTGGTCAGAAAGGCACGTCTGTTTTGCATCGCGGGTCTCCGTTGCTTGCCTGTGACATACCTGCGAGACGGCGCGGGTGACTTGATTTATGTCAGCCCGCGGCGCAAAGCCGTGCTGTAGATCAATGCCAATCTAGTGAACGGAGACCGCGATGACCGAAATTCTGGCCAAGCTGCTGCCCTTGGGGCTGGTACTGCTGATGTTCGTGGTCGGGCTGCGTTTGGAAGGGCGCCGCCTATCCGGAGTTTTTTCCCAACCTCGCGGTTTGCTGACCGGTTTGGCGGTGCAGTGGTTGGGCCTGCCACTGATTGCAGTAGCATTGGGGACTGCCCTTGACCTGCCGGGACCGGTCTGGGCCGGGCTCGTTTTGATTGCGTTGGCACCTGGAGGGGTGACGTCGAACTATATTGCCCACTTGGCGCGGGCCGATCTGGCCCTGTCAACGGCGATGACGCTTGTCACCACTGCGCTGGCGGGGATCACGATTCCATTGGGGCTGACCCTGACCGGGGCGGCGTCGTTGCCTGAGGGGGCGAGCCTTTTCTCGATCAGCGCCAAGATGAGCGTCGTTGTGGTTGGGCCGGTGATCCTGGGTCTGGTCCTGAGCACGTGGGTGCCGAAGGTTGCCGGATGGATGCTGAAGGGGTTGGAACCTGCGTCCAAGGTGATTTTCGCCGCCATGGTGCTGGCGACCTTCATTCAGAACTGGGATGCGATGATGGCCCATCTGGGCGCAGTCGGTGCGGCGGTCGTTCTACTGAACCTTGGCGCCCTGGGGCTTGCGGCGGTGGCCGGGCGGGCGTTGCGGCTTGAGGGTGAACAGACCCGCGCGATCATGGTCGAGGCCTCGTTGCAAAACGTTGCCGTGGCGCTGTTCGTGGCCGGGTCGGTGTTGCAGGATCCGGTGCTTTCGGTGCCGGCGCTGATCTATGCGATGATCATGAATGTTTCGGCCCTGGCGCAGATTTTTTCCGGGCGGCGTGAGGTGGTTCGGGCCGTGTAAGGGGCGGTAGGCAGTGCTTCTATAGTACCGGCATTGGATTCATTGGATTTGGGTGCGAGTGGTCAATCAAATGATAAGCCGCGCAACCGCCAGGCCGTGGCATGGCGACCCAACATGTGTGATTGCCCGTTTATCCCCGAGAAACTCATTGCGTTGCACAACCCCACGATATCGCCAGCCCTGCGGGTGGTCTGGCGATTGCGCGGCGGCTTCGCTTTGATTCCGCACAGGCACTCTATGACACATGACAGATTCTGGCTGGAAGCCGAGGCCGCTGCCAAAACTTCTGTTTTGTCCTAGTGGCTCGTCCCTTCCGAGAATGTGATCTTGTTCCAGACGTTGTATTTGCCCGAGGGTTTGCGCATCGGCAGGCGGCGGACCTCTTCCAGCGTTTCGGCGTCATAGACGATAACTGCGCCATCATCTTCCCAGATCGAGACCAACGCGTGCTTGCCGTCCTTGGTGAATTCGACATGGGCCACCGTGGCGCCAGGTTCGGGGCGCAGGGTTTTGACGATCTCAAGGCTTTGCTTGTCGATCACGTGCATCGCGTCCTTGTTGGGACCAAAGAACACGTCCGCCCAGACATATTTCGAATTCTCGTGGCTGCGCATGAAGAAGCCGGGGCCTTCGGTCGGAATGCGTTTCACCGTTTTCCAGGTCTTCATGTCGATGACCGAGATCGTACCTTCCTTGAGGTGCGGCGTTGCCATGACCGTGGTGTCACCCCAGGCCCAGGTGATGCCCGAGCCAAGGTGTGGCATGCCGGGCAATTCAAGATCAGCAACCTTTTGACCAATCACAAGGTCGATCACCAACCCGTCCTCGCCTTTGCGTGAGGCGCCCATGACGTATTCGTAATCCTGGCTGAAGAAGAAATCGTCCAGGTAGTCGGGCGTGGTGATTTTGCGGATCGGAAACGCCGTGTCCTGCTTTACCGGGCCTTCGATCTTCCAGTCATGAGCAAGGCCGCCGGCGAAGTAATTCATGTCTGGGTATTTGGCATAGGAAACTTCCCAGATTTCGGGCACATCTTTCAGCGCCAGAACGAAGCTTTCACGCGGTGGGGCCTGGTAGACCGCCGAAACACGGCTGGGCGTTCCGTCCTTGCCCTTGACCTCGTGGACCTCTGCAACCGACAGGTCTTCGGTTGACAGGATGGTCAGTGTGTTGGGCAGATAGTTGGCCACGGCGACCCACTTGCCATCACCGGACATTGCGATGTTGCGGCTGTTGAGGCCGGCGCGGATGCGCCCGACCTGTTGCAGCGACCAGATGTCGTATTTCTGCACCCAGCCATCGCGCGACATGACGAAGACATAGCGGCCATCGGGGCTGAATTTCGGTCCGCCATGGACTGCGAACGGGGTTTCAAACCGGTCGAGCACTTCGAACGTATCGCCGTTCAGGACGCTGATATGGTGGTCGCTGGTTTCAACTGCCAGCGTGATGTTCATCGGATCGGCGGCCCAAACAGGAGCGTCGGCAGCAACGTAATCCTCGTCCATCTCGCGGCTGGCCATGATTTCCTCGGTGCCCCAGGGCGGGATCGTTTCCAGAGGAGTTTTCAGGTACTCGGCCAACGCTGCGATCCGGTCTTCATCCAGGTCTTCGGCAAAGCCGGGCATCTGGGTGGCGACGCGCCCGTCGCGGATGACGGCGGCCACCTTGGGTCCGCGCATCCGTTTCAGGGTCTGCGGGATCAGCGCCGGACCGGTACCGCCAAGGCGGTGATCGGCGTGGCATTCGGCGCAGAATTCCTGATAGTCCGTCACGGGATCGGCCAGCGCGGGCGCTGCAAGAGCGATCGTCAGGGCGAATGCGAGTTTAGAAGAACTGGTGTTTCGGGTCATGGCTTTTCCCCCGGAAAGGTGTGACGGAGAGTCGCTCGGACTCATCAAGGCCGATCTCAGCGTTGGTGAGATAGCATGCCGGGTCTTCGGCCCATGGATCACCGGTCAGTTGCAGTGCGCGGATGCGGGTGTTGCCACCACATACATCGCGCAGATTGCAGGCTCCGCAGCGGCCCTTGAGCGGGCGTGGGCGGGTTCTGAGTGTGGCGAGCATCGGGTCGTCACCGGTCCAGAGTTTGGAGAACGGTGCCTGTTTGACGTTGCCGACGGTGTAGTCGGACCAATAGGTGTCGGGGTGTACATCGCCGAGGAAGTCGATATTGGCGACACCCAGTCCGCTGGAATTTCCGCCCCAGGCTTCGAGATGTTCGCGCAGGTGCGCCTCGCGGTTGGCATCGAAATTGCGCCGAACCCATTGCAGAAGATAGCCCGCGTCGGCGTCGTTGTTGCCGGTGACGATATCAAGGGGCATGTTTTCGCTCGCCGCGATCCAGGCCCGGTCGATCAGCAGGTCCATGGCGTGGCGGGTGCGGGCGTGTTCCGCATCTTCGCCCCGGTTCTTGTCGCCACGCCCGGCATAGACGAGGTGGCTGAGGTAGAACTTGTCGATACCTTCGTCGTCGCAAAGCTTCAGCAGGTCCGGCAGGTGATGCTTGGTGCCTTCGGTCAGGCAGAAGCGCAGGCCGACCTTGACGCCGCGCTTCTTGAGTTCACGCACGCCACGCAGAGCATTATTGTAGGCCCCATCGACGCCGCGAAACCAGTCGTTGGTTTCGCCGATTCCGTCGATCGAGATGCCGACATAATCAAAACCGATATCGGCCACCCGATCCGCCATCTCTCCGTGGATCTTGGTGCCATTGGTCGAAAGCGCCAGCACGCGGACCAGTTGGCGGGCGCGCTCGGCCAAGGGGAAGAGGTAAGGGCTGTCCAGTGGTTCACCCCCCGACAGGATCAGGGCGGGTGCCTTGTATTGGCCGATATCTTCGAGCGTGGCCATCGCCTGTTGCTGGTTCAGCTCGCCGGGGAAATCGACATCAGCTGAGACAGTGTAGCAATGGCGGCATTTCAGGTTGCAGCGCCGGGTCAGGTTCCAGATGATCACCGGTTTCACTTTGGCCGGGTCCGTACGGCGGCGTACGGGGGTCGGATTGACAAGCTGCTGCATGTATTCGGTGAGGCGGAACATGGGGCTTAGCCTTTCTTGCGGAGCCTAAGCCCCGTTTTTTTCAGGATCCTGCTGGAATAGAGGATATCGGCACCGCGTAAGGCGTCGCCCAGAAGGACGGTGATGCGGGCGCGTTTTTCCTCGACCTCTTCAGCTGAACTGCCATGAACCATGGCAAAGAGGTTATAGGGCCAATCGGGCAGGGCGCGGGGGCGTTCATAGCAATGGCTGACGAAGTCGAGTGCACCGACGAGGGGGCCAAGCTCGCTGAGTGCCGCATCGTCAACATCCCAAACGGTCATGCCATTGGCAGTCATGCCCAGTTTGTAATGGTTGGGCGCGGCGGCGATGCGGCGGATGACGCCGCTTTGTTTCATCGCTTCAAGCCGCGTCATCAGCCCCTCTTCGGGGATGCCCAGTTGATCTGCCACAGCGGCATAAGGTGTGGGCACCAGTGGCAGCCCGCCTTGCAGGGCGGCGATGATCTCGCGGTCTGTTACCTTGCCATTCATGCGGCCACCCGGAACCCGATGTAGAACTCTTGCAGCTTGGGAAAGCGGTGCACGATAAGCCCCGTTTCCTGTTCGATGGCATCGGCGGTCTGGGTGATCCCCTCTGGCGTTTCCGTCGCCAGGACGAACCACATGTTCAGCCGGTGCTGGCGCTCATAATTATGGGCGACCTCTTCATGTGCATTGACCTGGGTCATGACCTTTTCGAAATCTTCTGCCGGCACAGCCATGGCGCAGAGGCAAAACGCCCCACCCATGGCGGCAGCGTCGAAAAACGGGCCGAAACGGGTGAGAACCCCACTTTCACGCAAGGCTTTGACGCGGGTCAACAGGGCCTCTTCGGTCAGGCCAAGGCGTTCGGCCAGCGGCGCAAAAGGGCGGTGGGTCAGCGGTAGGTCGTCCTGCAATGCGTTGATCAACGCGCGGTCGATGTCATCAAGGGTGCTCATTCGGCGGCCACCTTGTTGGCGGCGATCATTGCGCCGGTCTGGCGGAAGCAGCGGGTGGAAAACAGTGCCTTGTGTGGCACGTCCCGAAGGCCCGGTAGATTGGCGGCGCTCGCCAAAACAGCCTGTGCATCCTCGCGCGATTTGGCGTGGATCATCGAGTAGAGCCGGTAGGGCCAGGTGCCGTTCACCGGCTGGCGTTCATAGCAGAGTGTCACGCCGGGCAGGGTGGCGAGTTGCGGTCCGGCTTCGGTGATGCGGTCGTGATCGATGTCCCAGACCACCATGGCGTTCGAGCGCCAGCCAAGGGCACGGTGGCGTACGATCACGCCTAGGCGCGACAGGATGCCTGCGTCCGAGAGGGCGGTGATGCGAGTAAGGATGTCTTCTTCCGAGCGGCCCAACGCAGCGGACAGCGCGGCATAAGGTTCGGCCACGATTTCGAGGCCGCGGGTCAGGGCGTGCATCACCTCCCGGTCGCCGGCGATGATTGCAGACATGTCGGCGGGTTTGGGGATAAAGGTGTTTTTCGGCGCAGTGGTGCCGGTCATGCGGAACCCGAGATCAACATTGAAAGGCCGCACCAGCCGGAGGTCGAGAACACGGCTGCCGGTGCGCCGTTCGATCCGGGCAAGCGCCTGGTTGACATGTTCGCGGTCGGGGCCGGTGACGACGAACCAGATGTTCCAGTCATCTTCGCGTTCATAGCTATGGTTTACCCCGAGTTCTTCGTTGATGATCTGGGCGTAGCGGTCGATTTCGTCGATCGGGGCGGCGACGGCGGCGAGCGTCGAGGCCGAAAGTGTATTGGGTGCGCATGTACCGCCAACCCGGGTGATGGTACCATTCCTTTGCAAATGGGACAGGCGGGCAATGACTTCGTCCTCGGACAGACCGGTATCTTCGGCCAGCACCTTGAAGGGCCGTGAGATGACGGGAAAATCACGCTGCCAATCGTCCAGCAGATGTCGGTTTGTCGGGTCGGCCACCAGTTTCATCGCTTACAATCCCGTGCGGTGGGCGCGGGAGGTAAAGAAGATGCCGGACGGGCTGTCGGCGTCGATCTCGCGCAGTTTTTCAAAGGTTTGGGTGTCGTAGATCATGACCTTTCCGGCGTCGCGCACCGAGAGCCAGACCTCGTGGCCGCGCGGGGTGAACTCCATGTGGAGCACCGCCGGTCCGGGTTTGAACTCGTGTACGATTTCTTTGGTCACGGTGTCGATCACCTGGATGGTGTCATTCAGGGGGTGGGCAAAGTTGACCCAGACCTGCCGCCCGTCGGGACGGGCCATGGCAAAGACCGGCTGACCGTGGGTCTTGGTGCGCCCGGTCTCTTTCAATGTGTCGGCGTCGATCCACAGCACCTCGTGGTGGCCAACGGCGGGGAGAACGAACTCGCCGCCAGCCAAGGCCCAGCCTTCGAGGTGGGGCATTTTGTAGACCGGCATTTCCTCTTGGCCGCGGCCATAGTTCGGCAGAACGCGGATCGGCTCGGGATTGTCGGACCACAGGTCAAGCGCGGTCAACCCGTCCTCGCCAAACAGGCCGGTAATATAAGTGCGGCCATTGCCGGTGATCAGCGCGTCATAGGGGTTTTCGCCCATATCGGTGATCTTGGTGATTTCGGGTTTGCCCGAGGACATGTCGGCAATCCAGGTCTCGCCGGTATCCCACATGGTGAAGACGAAGCGGTCACCAGGGGCATCGACAAGGCCGATGGTCTTGCTGTCGGTGGGGATGTCGGCGACCATTTCCAGTGTGTCGGCATCAAAGATACGCACGCCGCCGGGTTCATAGTTCGATACCGCCACCAGATCGCCATCATCCGAGATGGCGCCGCCGATGGCATTGCCCGCCTGCACGACGCGGCCTGCGATCTCGCGTTTGACGATGTCGACCTTGGTCAGACCGCCATCGCGGCCAAAGACATAGGCAAAACGTTGATCGGGCGAATAGACCAGCGAGGCATGGCTGAGATCGCCCAGACCTTCGATCCGGGCCAGGGCGGCGCGCTCAGACTGATCGACCAGCAGGACCGAGCCCTTGGCGCGTTCGATGATCAGGCCCAAGTCGCCGGTGGCGATGGTTTCGGCATTGGCGACCGGGGCGGCCGAGATCATCAGCGCGGCCATCAGACCAAGCAGGGGCTTTTTCATTCGTAATCCCCTTTCAGGAGGTAATTCGCGATCCAGGTGGCCTCTTCCTCGCTCATCAGCGGGCGCCAGGGTGGCATGGCCGTGCCTTCGATCCCGTCGAGGATAACCATGCGCAACCCTTCGACGTCATAATGTTCGATCGATTCGACGCGCAGGTCGGGGCCAAGACCCCCTTTGAGACGCAACCCGTGGCACGAGCCGCAATCCTGGTGCACCAGCCGTTGCAGGGCTTTGGCATCGGGTTGATCGGCCATTGCCGAAACCGGCAGGAAGGGGGCCAAGGAGAGGATCAGGGTCAGGAATGCAGCCGCGGCCCACCATGACAGGGGGCGCCACGAGGACGCCCCAACGGTCGAGGGAGGGGGCAACTGGTTCAAGGTGTTGTGCCGGGTTCTAGCCATGGGCGGCCACCGCAAGTTCGGGTGCCATCTGCGGCACGTGTTCGGTGCTCAGTTGATCCCGATACATTGAGACGACCTTGCCGATAAAGAACAGGACCGGCGCTTGCAGCCCAGCGTCGCGCACATCCGCAGCGATGCTGTCGAGTCGCGAGATCAGGCGTTTTTCGCGCGGCGTGGTGGACTCGGCCACGGCCATCACGGGCGTGGATTCGGGCAGGCCTTCGGTCATCAGGCCGACGGCGATCTGGCCAATGTTGGCGACGCCCATGTATACGACGAGGGTTGTGTCGGGATTGGCGAGGCGCTTCCAGTCGAGATCGAGTGGTTGGTCGGCCTGGCGGTGGCCGGTGACATATTGCACCGATGTTGCCAGCCCGCGATGGGTGAGCGGCACGCCAGTGGCGCTTGCCACGCCCTGGGCGGCGGTGATGCCGGGGGCGTATTCGGTTTCAACCCCGTGGGCCGCCAGATAGGCCGCCTCTTCCGAGCCGCGCCCGAAGATCAGCGGGTCGCCCCCTTTGAGCCGGGCCACCACATAGCCTGCAAGGGCCTCTTCTAACAGGATTTCGTTGATCCGGTCTTGAGGCACGGAATGAAACTGCGGGGCCTTGCCCACGCCAATCAGTCGCGCGCCTTCCGGCACCATAGCCATGATATCGTCCGAGACCAGGCGGTCATAGACAACCACGTCGGCCGCGCCCAACATCCGTACGGCCCGCATCGTCATCAACTCGGGGTCGCCTGGGCCCGCGCCGATCAGGAACACTTTTCCGGTCATCAATAGCCTCGATCTTCCAACTTCCTGTGCCGGATACCCGAAGGTGCGAAACTGATTTCTGCAGATAGGTGTCCGGTTCGCTTGGGTCCATCGTGCCGCGTTGCAGCCAAAGCTTCCTTGACTTCAGTCAAGCAAAGAAAAAATGGTGCATCACAATCGATGCACCATTCGGTGAACTTTGTATTTGTGGCTTATTTTCAGAGTTTTATTCGTCGGTCACCGTGACCATGCCGATCATATCATGGCTTTCCCAATGCGGGCCGCACAGATATTCCTGCGGGTCGTCGGCGGTGAGGAATGTGAACTCGATATGCTCTTCCGGAAAGGCGCGGTCGCTTTCGGGTTCGCCCTTGACGATCACGCTGTGGCTGGTGCGCTTGTCGACATTGACCCAACGCACGGTGGTGCCCACCGGAACGGTGATTTCACGCGGGCAGAAATTGTATTTATACATTGTGACGACGGTCACGCCCTCTTCTTCCGACGAGGGGTGGCCATACATCTCGACATAACGTTCCTCGGCTTTGGCGCAGATTGCGGTGGTCTTGTCGTCAGCAGCTTGAACAGAAGACGCCGTCGCGAGAGAAAGCGCCAGGGTTGGGATAAGCAGACGGGTCTTCATGGACGGGTCTCCTTCATTGGAAAAACTTGGGGGCCGAAAAGAAAAGCGGCCGGGGAGTTCTGCCCGGCCGCCTTGATTGGTTTGTTTATTGCCCGGTCACGTTGATTGTGGCGTTTTCGTCGTCGAGCGCAAGGGTCGTATCCAACGTCACATGGTGGAAGCGGGCTGCAGCGAAGTCATCGTGGATGGCAAAGCCGACCGTGTAGGTCTTGCCTGCTTCCAGAGCAACGTCGCCTTCGGCGCCTGCCAGCGGCCGCGAGAAGACCACGGTCCACATGCCACCGGATAGATTGGCCTCGCCGGCGATCTCGCCACCATTCTCGACCCGACGATCCAGCAGATAGCCGTTGCTGGCGCTGCCGTCGGCATAGACGCGCAACAGGTCGAGATAGGTGCCGTCCTTGAGATACTGTTCGATCTCTTCGGCCGGTTTCAGCTTGTCCCAGCCTCCCTGGGCCTTGCCGCGGCGGCCTTTGACCTCGATCTTGGTGCGGCTTTCGCTGAGATACTTGGTGATCGTGGTGCTGGCCTCGAGCTGGCCTGCCACGTCTGCATTCGCAGCGATCGCATCCGCGCCCGGATCAAACGGCATGAAGGTGTTGTCGGCGTGGCACGAAGCCCAGCAGCCGACCTGTTCACCCATTTCGATGCCGGTACCGGTGATCATCATGGCAACCTTGATCTGGTTGTCGGGATCCATCTTGCCGCCATCGACAAACGGAGCCGGCGCGTGCGGGGCATCCGGCCATTGCAGACGGACATAGAGATTGTCCGCGTCATGGGCCGCCTGGACTGTGGCACCGATCAGACCGCGCTTGCCGGGGATCGGGGTGGGCTCGACATCTTCGTTCTTGCCTCCGCCGCCCTTGACGATCTTGTTGCCGATCATGTCCAGTTCCTTGGCGTGGCAGGTGGTGCATTTGTCACCGCCTTTGGTCAGGGGACGTGCGCCGCCGTGCTGTTTGCCGTTCTGGACCCATTCGAAGCTCGCCTGCCCCGGGTAGAACAGGGTCAGATCGGCGCTGGGAATGGCGCTCCAGTCGATACCTGCCGCAACGGTGCCGCCCTCGGCATTGCCGGTGGTTGCGGTGGTATTCCCAGCAGCCAGGGCGCGTTCCTCTTCACGCGCAGCTTCGACCGCGGCCGCGATTTGGGCTTGGACCGCTTCGCGCTGGGCGTCTTGCTCGGCCTTGGCGGCGGCAGCCGCTTCAGCCTCCTGCGTTTCTACACGTGCGAGACTGTCGAGATAGGCTTGTGGCACCTCGCGAACGAAGTTCGGGTTTGGCGCTTCCAGTGTCTCCAGATACTCTTCGTCGGCACGGTCACGCAGATCGCTGTGGGCGATGCCCTTGTGACAGTCGATGCAGGTCTGACCGGTTTTCATAGCATTGAGGTGTTGTTGACGGGCGCGCGGGGCCTGGAATTCAGGCATCATCGATTCGAAGTCGTGGCAATTTCGGCATTCGATCGAATCGGTGGCCTTCATCCGTTCCCATTCGTTCATCGCCAACTGCAGGCGGTGGTGTTCGAATTTTTCTTCGGTGCTGATCTTGCCGGTGATCTTGCCCCAGACCTCCTTGGAGGCCTTGATTTTGCGGATGATCTTTGGCGTCCAGGCTTTGGGGACGTGGCAGTCGGAACATTTCGCGCCCACGCCCGAACGGTTCACATCGTGGATCGTGCCTTTGTATTCCTCGTAAACAAAGTCTCTCATCTCGTGACAGGAGATGCAGAACTCTTTCGTGTTCGTGGCTTCCATGGCGGTGTTGAACCCGCCCCAGAAGATGATGCCGGCGACGAAGACGCCTGCAACTCCGGCAATCGGCATGCCCCAGAATAGTGAGCGCCGCCAGATCGGTTTTTTCGGTTCTTGACCGCTGTCCTGGGTCATTTGCTGGCTCCGTTGATGTGTTGTGCGTCGTAGACGTCAGTCATCTAAAAAGGGCGGGCGCTTGGCCCGCCCTTTCGGTGGTTTTTCAGCCGGTTACATTAGGTAACGTGGTTCGAACGGTTGTAGACGTTGAACTTGCCGGTCGGGGCATAGAGCCCTTTCACGCGACCGATTTCTTCCAGCGTCTTGGCGTCGAAGATCACCATTTCACCATTCGGCTCTTTCGAGGTCGCACGGTTCCATTTGGAGACCCAAACTTCGGTACCGTCTTTGTTGAACTCGAAGTGAACCGCAACGTTGCCTTCTTCTTCCGTGATCTGGATCGTTTTCACGATTTCACCGGTTTCTTTCGAGATGACCTGAACCGATTGCTGCACTTCGACATCGGGGTGTTTAGTCTGGTCAGCCCAGATGTAGTCCGAGTTCGGGTGCGTCCGGATGAACAGGCCTGCGCCGTCGGTTTCGACCTCGTAGCAGGTTTTCCATGCGTTATCCGGATGGCCTTCGGGGTCGTTACCCCAGACGGTCACGGTGCCCACACCAAGGTGCGTGGTACCGGCCACCGGGCCACAGTTCGGGTCGATCCAGTTAGCGCCCGGGCCGGGGTGCGGCAGGGCAGCGGTGTCGATCATCGCTTCAAGCTTGTGATCCTTGGTGTCGACCACAACCATTTTGTTCGATGCGTTTGCAGCGATCTGGAAGTAGCGACCGGTCGGATCAAAGAACCCGTCGTGCAGGAACTTGGCCGAGTTGATCTTGTCGATCCGCAGGTTGTCGAGGTCGGAATAGTCGACCTGCCACAGTTGGCCCAACTCCTTCACCGCGACGATCCAGGTCGGCTCGTTCGGGGTGGTGTAGATGGCAGCCACGCGGCTTTCTTCGACATAGTCACCATCGACGTTCACACCACGTGTCGAAACCACTTTCAGTGGCTCCATGGTCTGCGCATCAACAATTGCGAAGTGCGGAGGCCAGTAGGCGCCGCCGATGACGTATTTGCCGTCGCCGGACACGGCCACGTCGCGGGCGTCATAGCCAATCGAAACTTCCGAAACCAGCATCTTGTCCGGCGTTTGCCAGAGGTCGATCTTGGTCATCTTGCCGTCGCGGCCCATGGTGTACCAGAAGCGGCCCGGGTTTTCAGGCTCGTTCAGCTTGTGGTGTTCCGAGGCCTTAAGCACGTGCACGGCATAGCCGGTTGGGATGTGCGCCAGAACTTCTTTGGTGTCGCCGTCGATCACGGCCACTTTGCCTACGTCACGCTCGATGACCACGAAGAAGTTTTCCCAGTTGCGGCCGTGCAGCGGCTCGGTCGGGTAGTCGGCTTCTTCGACATAGACCTTGCGGGTCTCTTTCATCTGGGCGAGCGACATTTCCGGGGGCTTCGGCGGCTCCATCATGATGTAGGTCGCCATGTCCTTGATTTCCTGCTCGGTCATGATGTCCGAGAAGTTGTTCATGCCGCCTTCGGTCCCCCAGGAGATAATCTTTTCAAGACGCTCCTGACCGAGTTTCAAAGTACCGCTTTCGGTGACTGTGCCGTCCGCGTTCTTTTTCTTCACGATCGGCTCAAGGCTTTTGCCCGTTGCGCCCTTACGCAGAACGCCGTGACACCCGGCGCAGCGCTCAAAGTAAAGTTGCTTGGAAGCCTCGAAGGCTTCTTCGCTCAGACTAGGGCCTTCTGCAAACACAGGGCCCGCAGCTGTGCCGAGCAGAAAGGCGAGCGCCATGCTCAGCGAGCGTGTCTTTGTAGTTGTATTTCCAAGTGACATGATCACTCTCCGAATTTGCTGGTGAGGCAGGGGGACGATACGTCGGGACATGCAACGCTTTCTTGACTTTCATCAAGATTGGCATCGGTTGTCGCGCCTAGCCTGAAAAAAAGGCGAACAAGGACTGCGCAAACATGTTGAAAAGAGTCTTCGGCGAGGGTTTTCGAGCGTTTTTTCTGGCGGCCGCGCTTTGGGGTATGATTTCGGGAATCATCTGGTTGATCGCGTTGATTGCGCAGATGTCGGGCGACGGACTGAGTCTGTCCGGGCCGTCAATGGCACCGCATTTGTGGCATGGGCACGAGATGATATTCGGGTATGGCACAGCGGCGATCGGCGGGTTCTTCCTGACCGCAGTCCCGAACTGGACCGGCAGCCCGGCTGTACGTGAACGGTTTATCGCACTTGCGGTTGGCGCGTGGCTGGCCGCCCGCGTGGCACTGTGGTTCTCGGGGTTTGTGCCGCTTATCTTCGTGTCGCTGATCGACTTGGCGTTCGTGCCAATTCTGGCGCTGCGAATTTTAATGCAGCTGTTGAAGCGGCCCAAGCCGCAGAACATGATTTTCCTCTTGTTCCTGCTGGCGCTTTTTATTGCCAACCTGTTGGTGCATCTGGACTGGCACGACAAGCTTCCTGGCGGGGCCGGGGACGGTTTGAGGATGGGGCTTTTGGCGCTGTGCGGCATGATTGCCGTCCTGGGTGGTCGGGTGACGCCGGCCTTTACCCGCAATGCCATGAACCGGGCCGGTTTGGCGGAAACCCGCTTTCCAGCGACTACGCCGCGGCTGGACAAGGCCAGCATGGTTCTGGCTGTCGCGCTACCCTGGGCTGCGGTATGGACGAATTTGGCGGCACCGGTAGCAGCGTTGTTGGCTTTGGTGCAGGGCGCGCGGCTCGTTGGATGGCGTGGGCGCTGGACGTTGGACAAGCCGATCCTATGGTCGCTGCATCTGGGGCAGGGGATGTTGGTGATTGGCCTGACGTTGTGGGCGCTGGCAAAATGGGGGCTGGGAGATGAAATCGCCGCGATGCATTTCCTGGGGGTTGGCGCAGTAGGTGTCATGACACTGGCGGTGATGAGCCGCGCCACGCTGGGACATACCGGGCGGCCGCTGCATGCGCCTGGTCCGATCGCGTGGGGATATGTCATGATGGCCGTCGCAGCCATCGCGCGTTGGCTAGGCGGCGGCGGAGGAATGGACGGCGACTATTATTATACGCTGCTGTTTTTAACGGGCGGGCTTTGGGTTCTGGCCTTTGCGCTTTTCCTTTTTTCGCTGGCCGGTGCCCTGACGCAACCGCGGCCGCCACGTGCGCCGGTGCCGCCTGTGCCGGATGAGAGACCCGCCGGGAAATCGTCGAAGGCTTGACGTTGGTTAAGAACTGCCCGCGCCGGTCGTGACAGGCTGCGTTCATGGCCCACCCACGCCCGCAGCGAGTTTTCGTTCGTGGCGAACCGTATTCTTGAAACACGGCCTCATGATCTTTCGTCGGTGTTCTTGGGTGAGGCCACGGCGAAACGGATCGAACCGGGTCACGCGACCCTTAGGCCAGCCGCCTGCACGCACGCATCGCGCGCGTGTCGAGGCCGGGGTTGCTCTCTTTTCAGGGGGCGGCGGGCGGCTGGTCTTTAACTCCCGGCCCTGGGCCGTTCGCTGATTGGGATTGGCGCGCGAAAATGACGGGGGCGTCCTTAGCTTTGAAATACCCTTAGGTGGGAAATTTGAAGGGGTATCAACCTCTTGGCGAATGTGCTTGATGCGCTACAGCGTCAGGTTTTTTGCAACACTTACGTAGAGTCAGCCTATTTACCGCTTGGCCGGGCGAATCACCTTTGTTACCCTTTTGACAATAAAAAAAGAACAAGGCAGGCATACAGGCAATGGGAACGGGCTTTCGGGGCACGTTCGTCATCTCCTGGTCGCAAACGGAAGTGGACGGCTTGAACGCCGCCCCGGTTATGGCGTTGCACGTTGGGGCTTCGTGGCTCTGGCAAGGTAATGCAGTGCGTGTGGATGGTCCGAGTGAACTGTTGCGGCTGGAAAGAACGGACGGGAAGAGGCAGATTCGCAATCGAGCGGCACGTTTGGTGCGGCGTCTTGTCGGGGCGGCGGTAACCAATACGGCACGGCTGGAAGACGTCGAAATCGACCCGACTGAGCGCGACGACAGTTTTGTCGTCACCGACGGATCGCAAAGCTACACCGTGACCCTGATCGAAGTGGGACCCGGGCAGCCGCCGTTGTTGATGTTCGTGGATGAAATCCCGCCGAAGAACACCGCGCTATGGGTGGTGCACCAAACATACAAAACCCCGCAATATGACCCGCAGGGCCCCGATGCCGGCGGGGTGATCTGTTTCACGCCCGGTACTCGGATCGAAACGCCGGGTGGGCTGCGGTGCATCGAGGAACTGCGCGAAGGGGACCTGGTGCGAACCAAGGACAATGGCGCACAGGAAATCCAGTGGATCGGCGCTCGGAGGATGACCGGGGCGCGGCTTTTCGCGATGCCGCGGCTGCGACCAATCCGGTTCCGCGCAGGCGCCCTGGGTACGGACCGACCCGATGATGAACTGATTGTCAGCCCGGAACACCGGATGCTGATCAAAGGTCGGGTGGCGCAGTCACTGTTTAACACCGACGAGGTGCTGGTGCAGGCGCGCGATCTGGTCAACGGGCGCACCATTTCCGTCGACAGCCAACTGCGCGAGGTGACATATGTGCATCTCCTGTTGCCGTCGCACCAGGTTGTCTGGGCCAACGGCGTGGAAACTGAGAGTTTCCATCCAGCCAGCACTGCGCTTTCGACACTGGACAATGGTGACCGGCAGCGATTGTTGCACGATCATCCTGAGTTTGGCGCCAACCCGCAGAGCTATGGTCCGGCGGCGCGGCGCAACCTGACCGCGTCCGAAGCAGCGATCCTGATGCACGAGGCGGCTTGAAATACAGCTAAGGTAGAGGTTCCAAAAAAACCGGCGACAGAGACAAACTCTGTCGCCGGTTTCTTTTGCGTAGACGGTGCCAGTCAGTTGCGCTCGAATCCGGACCAATCGGCGGTGAAGATTGCTCCCATGTTCATCTGGTATGCAGCAGCTTTCAGGTCTTCCGGCACGTCGCCACGAAAGATGAAGGGGCCGGGGGTCGCAAACTCGACCAGCTGTGGGAAGAACTGTGCGGCTGTTTCCGACAGGTGAAAGGCAAGCGCTTCGCCGTCCTTGAATACCTCGTGAATGACGATTTGGTTCCCGGTTTCCGAAACTGCGATTTCGTACGTAAGCAGGCCGGGTTCATTTGCCTGGAGAACCTCGCCGACCGCGCCATAGGTGGCGACAAGCCGTTTCTCCATGCCGGGATGGGCCGTCCAGACATATGTCAGGTCGATTTGCATGGACTGCGTGTCAGCGTGAAGCTGGTTTGCATTTGAAAGCGCGAGGGCGCTGGTGACGGTTGTTACAGCGATTGCGGATTTGAGTTTCGAGAATGTCATTCTGGCTCTCCTTGTCGTGGTTGCCGATCATGCTCAAAGGTAACTGATCGGTTACCTTGACATGGGTAACTGAATGGTTACCTTGCTGTCAACACCTTTGTGAGGAGCGAAATGGCGGGGGCAAAGAAATACGATCGCGAAGACCTGTTGGACCGGGCCATCGAGTTGTTCCGGCGGCAGGGGTATGCGGGAACCAGCACGGCCGAGTTGGTTGAGGCATTGGGTGTCAACCGTAAGAGCATGTATGCCGAGTTCGGCTCCAAACAGGAGCTGTTCGAGGCCGCGCTGGAACGCTATAGCGACGTGAACCTGACACGTGTGCTGGCCCCGATCGAGCACCCGGACGCCAGTGCAGATGCGATCCGAACTGCGTTCGACAGCTATGCCTCTGCAAGCGAGGGTGCATTCAATGGGCTGGGCTGCTTGATGGCGAACTCGGCAGTGGAACGTGCTGCGCTTGATCCGGGATGCGCGCGGTACGTGGATGACTACCTGAAACGGCTCAACGTCGGGTTCACAAACGCGCTTTCTAATGCAGATGCGATGGGCGATTTGCGCGACGGAGTGAAGATCGACGAAACGGCCGCCATGTTGGCGATGTCGGTCGTCGGGGTGTCGGCCTTGATTCGGGCAAAGGCTCCTTCGGATCAAGTGCACGCAGCCTGTCGTGCAGCCACGAAGATGGTGTTGAACTGACCCAGTGTTTTGCGGCATCAGGCGCGGCTTGACTCCTATGCGAACTCGTCTATAAGCGCGGCTTCATTGGTGTTGGTGGACCCCGCAAGGGGAACCCTGTCGTCCCGGCCAAATCCGGGGAGAGGACAACGCCCTTCGAAAACCTGAACGAAGGAGATCAGCAGATGACAAAAAGAACTGCTGCCAAGTACAAAATCGACCGCCGGATGGGCGAAAACATCTGGGGTCGTCCGAAATCCCCGGTCAACCGTCGTGAATATGGCCCCGGCCAGCATGGTCAGCGTCGCAAGGGCAAACTCAGCGACTTCGGTCTGCAGCTGCGCGCCAAGCAGAAGCTGAAAGGCTACTACGGCGATCTGACCGAGAAGCAATTCCGCCGCATCTATGGTGAAGCCGAGCGTGTCAAAGGCGACACCGGTGAAAACCTGATCGGTCTGCTGGAACGCCGCCTGGACGCGGTTGTCTATCGCGCCAAGTTCGTTGCAACCGTGTTTGCCGCGCGTCAGTTCGTCAACCACGGCCACGTCCGTGTGAACGGCAAGAAGGTCAACATCCCCTCCTACCGCGTGAAAGAGGGTGACGTGATCGAAGTGCGTGACCGTTCCAAGCAACTGGCCGTTCTGCTGGAAGCCGTGCAACTGCCCGAGCGTGACGTTCCCGATTACATCGATGCGGATCACTCGAAAATGACCGCCACCTTCGTGCGCACCCCGAGCTTGGGCGATGTGCCGTATCCGGTGATGATGGAACCGAACCTCGTCGTGGAATTCTACGCGAAGAACTGATCTTCGCCGTATCCAATCCGAAAGGCCGCGACGGGACCCCGCCGCGGCCTTTTCTTTTCGTACCCTTGCGGTAAAACCCTGTCAGGGAGAAGAAAATGCCACAGATCACGCCTCAGCCCGGCATCATGGAGATCGATCTCTATGTCGGGGGGAAATCATCCATCGCGGGTCGCGACGATGTGCTCAAGCTCAGCTCGAACGAAAACCCGCTGGGCCCGTCGCCCGTGGCGCTCGATGCGCTTGTGGCTGCGGCAAGCGGGGCGCATCGCTATCCGTCAACCGATCATGCCGAGTTGCGTGCTGCAATTGGCGAAGTGCATGGATTGGACCCGGAGCGGATCATTTGTGGGGTAGGATCCGACGAGGTGTTGCAATTCGTCTGCCAGGCCTATGCCGGGCCGGGTGACGAGATAATCCATACCGAGCACGGGTTCTCGATGTACCCGATCCTGGCGCATATGGCTGGTGCAACACCAATCAAGGTGCCGGAACGAAACAGGGTGGTGGATGTGGATTTGGTTCTGGCCGCGATAACCGACCGGACGCGGGTGATTTTCATAACCAATCCGGGCAACCCCACCGGAACGATACTGCCGGATGGAGCGTTGGAACGGTTGGTCGCAGCGGTGCCTGAGCATGTGATCGTGGTGCTCGACGGGGCCTATACAGAGTTCGCTGATGGCCATGATGGCGGTGTGACGCTTGCAGACACTCGACCCAACGTGTTGATGACGAGGACCTTTTCAAAGATCTATGGGCTGGGCGGTTTGCGCATTGGCTGGGGCTACGGCGCCAAGGAGTTGATCGACGTGCTGAACCGTATTCGCCAACCCTTCAACCTGTCGGTGGTGCAACTGGCGGCGGGTGAGGCGGCGGTGCGGGATCAGGATTGGGTGCACGAATGTGCGCGTCTCAATGCCGATCAGCGGGCGCGTCTGACCGGGGCGCTGCGTCAGCTGGGAATCGCCTGTGACGACAGTTTCGGCAATTTCGTGCTGGCCCGGTTCGCCAGCGAAGCCGAGGCGCTTGCGGCGGATGCGGCCTTGCAGGATGATGGCATCATCGTGCGCCGGGTGGGGGGCTATGGTTTCCCCGAAGGATTGCGCATCACCATTGGCGACGAGGCGATGACAGGCCGGGTGATCGCCGCACTGAACCGCTGGCGCGAGGGGGCATGATGGCTGTGATCTATGACCGTGTTGCCCTGATCGGGCTGGGGCTGATTGCCGGCTCGATGGGGCTGGCGATGAAACGCGCCGGAGTGACCGGTGAAATCACCGGCTATGCCAGAACAGAGAAAACCCGCGAAACCGCTGCCCGGTTGGGGTTGGTGGACCGGATCTGCGACAATGCCGCCGAAGCGGCCGAAGGAGCCGATCTTGTGGTGCTCTGCGTGCCGGTTGGCGCAATGGGCGCCGTGGCCGAGGAAATCGGGCCGGTCTTGAAGCCCGGGGCGACGGTATCGGATGTGGGATCGGTCAAGCAGGCGGTGATTGACGCCATGGCGCCGCACCTGCCCGAAGGCGTGCATTTCGTGCCGACCCACCCGATGGCAGGGACCGAGCATTCCGGCCCTGAGGCCGGTTTTGCCGAACTGTTCGACAATCGCTGGTGCCTGGTGGTTCCGGAGGAGGGGACCGACCCGGCGGCGGTGGATCGTCTGGAGGATTTCTGGCACGCACTGGGCGCCAATTGCGAGCGGATGGATGTGGAGCATCATGACCTCGTTTGCGCTGTGGTCAGCCATATCCCCCACATGATCGCCTATACGATGGTGGGCGTGGCCGACGATTTCCGCCGGGTGAGCGAGCAGGAAGTGATCAAGTTCTCGGCTGCGGGATTTCGGGATTTCACCCGGATTGCCGCGTCCGACCCGACCATGTGGCGCGACGTGTTTCTGAACAACAAGACGGCGACGCTGGAGATTCTGGGCCGGTTCACCGAAGAATTGTTCGCGCTGCAACGGGCCATTCGCACCGGCGATGGCGACCATCTGTTCGACTATTTCACCCACACCCGCGATATCCGCCGCGGCATCATCGAGGCTGGTCAGGACACCGATGCGCCCGACTTTGGCCGGGGGCCGAAACGGTGAGAAGCGGCGGGGGCATATCGCTTGCCATCTGTCTTGGGCTTTGGGCCGGGGCAGGGCAGGCCAATGCGCCAGACCAGTCGTTGCGTCCGGTGGTGCGGGCCGGGAGTGAGCCGGTGGTTGCAGTCCAGCCTGACACCACGCAAGAGGTTTCCACTGAGAAGAGTGCGAAGAAGAAGCAGCGCAAGGGGTTGTTCCGGGCGCTGCGACCGAAGAAGCGCAGCAAGAAAGTCGGGCTTTTTGCATCGAAGAAGAAACGCGAGTTGGCGCGTGGCGCGGTCTGTGGTGACACCGCTTTGCAGGGAGAACCGGTGGGCCATGTTCCAGGCAAGATTTCGGGTTGCGGTGTGGCCGATGCGATCAAGCTGCGTTCGGTTTCGGGTGTGGCGTTGAGCCAGCGATCGGTGATGGATTGTGGTACCGCCAAGGCGCTTAAACGCTGGGTCGACGGTGGTTTGAAACCAGCGGTGGGCCGCCGTGGTGGCGGCGCGGCGAAGATCAAGGTGGCGGCGCACTATTCCTGCCGGACCCGCAACAACAAGAAAGGTGCGCGCATTTCCGAGCATGGCAAGGGGCGCGCAATTGACATTTCGGCCGTCTACCTTGCTGACGGATCCGAGCTTTCGGTGCTAAAACACTGGGGCCAGGGCTGGCGCGGTAAGGCTCTGAAGAAAATGCACAAAGTAGCCTGTGGTCCATTTGGTACCGTTCTTGGACCGAATGCCGACAGGTACCACCGCGATCATTTCCACTTCGACACGGCGCGGTATCGCTCGGGTTCTTATTGCAAGTGATGCCGCATTTGGCGTGCTCTGCGCCGCAGCCAACTGTTCAGTTGCATCACAATCCTTTATGATCGACGCCCGGACCCTCAAGGAACACGGTCATGAGCAATGAAATCGCCCTAGCTTTCGAGCATCCCGACGCCCGTTCGCGTGCCACGGGTGGCACGCATCCTCTGGATCGGATTAGCCTGCGTGACCATATCGTCGAGGTCGAGATAGGTGCGTTCCAGCAGGAACGCGGCACGACCCAGCGGGTTTGTTTCAACATTGTGGTCGAGGTGCGCCCCTTGGACACGCGAATCGACGACGATGTCGATCGTATCCTCAGCTATGACAAGGTGACCGAGGCGATTGCCACGGAACTGGCCGCCGAACGACTGAACCTGTTGGAAACACTGGCCGAACGCATTGCCGAGCGCATCCTTTTGGAGCCGCAAGCCGAACGGGTTTTCGTGCGGATCGAGAAACTGGATCGCGGGCCCGGCGCGCTTGGGGTTGAGATCGTTCGTGGCAAGGATGATCCAGTGGTGTTTGCCGCGCCGCCCGAGCCAGGCGACGGGCCGCACCCGCAGGTGGTGTTCCTGTCGAACGAAGCGATAGCCGCGCCCCATTTGGGTGGCTGGCTGGACCAGTTGGAGGTGGATGCGGCGCCGGTGCTTCTCTGTGTCGGTCCGGCGAATCTACCGGCACCGCAGACCGGCCATTCCATGACCCAGCGGAGAGTTGATCTGCTGGCGATGGAGCAGAATGCCTGGGTTTTGGCGGCGCAGGACGACCGCTGTGTCGTGGTTGAAACAAGGACCGAGCTAGACTGGGCGATGAAACATGGTCGGATCAGTGTCTGGGCCCCGTCGAAGATCGTGCTGGATGCGGTGGACGGACCATCGGTTCAAGAGGCTGACGCGGTGGCCCTGGCAATCTGGTTTGCCCGGGAAATGGAGGCCTCCGGGTTCCTCTCGATCGGCGGGCCTTTGCCGAAACCCGAGTGTGATCTGCCCTGCCGTGCGGTGGCAGCGGACCGGGTACAATTGTGACGCTTGCCAAGCAGGCAGCAATCACCCATTGAACGGACATGAGTAGTTTGAAGTATTTTCGGCCTCTGGTTCAGACTGGCGTGATCCGACCTGACGCGGCTTTGTCGCTTGCTGGCGGTGCGTGCTGGTTCACGCAGGCCGAAGAAATCACCCGCGATGGCGGCAGTCGGATCATCCCGGCGCGGGATATCCCACAAGAGCAGCTTGACCGGTTGACTGTTCCGCGGGCATCGATTGCCGGGCTTGATTTCAGCCGCCCACTGATCATGGGTGTTCTCAACGTCACGCCGGACAGTTTCTCGGATGGTGGGGATCACAGCGCGCCCGCACAGGCGCTGGCCCACGCAAAGCACATGGTTGGAGACGGGGCGGACCTGATCGATGTGGGGGGCGAAAGCACGCGGCCCGGCGCGCTGGAGGTTCCCACCGAGGCCGAGATTGCCCGCACCGTGCCGGTGATTGCTGCGATCCGGGCCGGACTGGATCTTCCGATCTCGATCGACACCCGGAAAAAACTGGTGGCGCAGGAGGCGAAACGGGCTGGGGCGGACATTGTCAACGATGTTTCCGGCTTCACCTTTGACAGGGATCTCGCACCGTATTGTGCCGAACAGGACCTGCCGGTTTGTGTCATGCATGCGCAGGGCGACCCGGAAACCATGCAGGAAAACCCGCGCTATGATGATGCGCTGCTGGACGTTTACGATTTTCTGGCGGCGCAGGTCATCATGCTGGGCGATTTGGGCATTCCGCGAAAGAAGATCATCGTCGACCCGGGTATCGGTTTCGGCAAACGGATCGAACATAGCTTGCGGCTTTTGAACGGAATAAGTCTGTTTCACGGGCTCGGATGTCCCATTCTGCTTGGGGCGTCGCGCAAAGGGTTCATTCGCACGATCGGCGTCACCCAGGATGGCGTGGAGCCGGGCATCAAGGATCGCATGCCGGGCTCGCTTGCCGTGGCCCTTACGGCGGTGGCGCAGGGGGTGCAAATCCTGCGGGTTCATGATGTAAGGGAAACCAGTCAGGGGCTGGCGCTTTGGAGCGCAGTCACCAAGGGGACATTTGAGGGGCAGCCATGACACGCAAGCTTTTCGGAACTGACGGGGTGCGAGGCACCGCAAACACCTATCCCATGACCGCGGAAATGGCGCTGCGTATTGGCGCAGCGGTCGGGCGGTACTTCCGGCAGGACAAGTCAGTGGCGCACCGGGTGGTGATCGGCAAGGACACGCGCCTGTCGGGCTACATGTTCGAAAACGCGCTGACTGCCGGGCTGACCAGCACAGGGATGAACGTGCTGCTCTTGGGGCCGGTGCCGACACCTGCCGTAGGATTGCTGACGCCGTCGATGCGGGCCGATCTGGGAGTGATGATCTCGGCTTCGCACAACCACGCGCATGATAACGGCATAAAGTTTTTTGGCCCTGACGGGTTCAAGCTTTCGGACGAAGTCGAGCTTGAGATTGAGAAGCTGATCGAGAGCGGGGTCGAACCGGTCAAGGCGGGCAGCATCGGTCGGGCCAAGCGGATCGACGATGGCCGGTTCCGCTATGTCGAGCGGGTGAAATCGACTTTTCCGCAGGGGATGCGTCTGGACGGGATCAAGGTTGTGATCGATTGCGCCAATGGCGCGGGCTATCGCGCCGCGCCAGAGGTGCTGTGGGAACTGGGTGCCGAAGTGATCCCGGTGGGTGTGGCCCCGGATGGCCATAATATCAACGAGGAATGTGGCTCAACCAAGCCGCAGGTCGCGGCGGACACTGTGTTGGCCCATGGCGCAGACGTAGGCATCTGTCTGGACGGTGACGCCGACCGGGTGATCCTGATCGACGAGACCGGCCACGTTGCCGACGGCGACCAGATCATGGCGCTTCTGGCGGCGCGCTGGGCCGACGAGGGTCGGCTGGCGGGAGGTGCGCTTGTGGCCACGGTGATGTCGAACCTTGGACTTGAACGGTTCATGGAGAGCAAGGGTTTGCGGCTGGAACGCACCGGGGTGGGCGACCGGTACGTGGTTGAAAGGATGCGCCGGGGTGGGTTCAACCTGGGTGGTGAGCAATCGGGCCATATCGTGATGACGGATTACGCCACCACCGGGGACGGGCTCATGGCGGGGCTGCAATTCCTGGCCGAGATGGTACGGACGGATCACAAGGCGTCAGAACTGGTGCATTCTTTCGAGAAGGTGCCGCAGTTGCTCAAGAACGTCCGTTATGCGGACGTGCAGGCACCGCTAGAAGAGGCCAGCGTGAAGACTGCGATTTCAGATGCCGAGGTGCAATTGAATGGCAAGGGGCGGCTGTTGATACGCAAATCCGGCACTGAACCGCTGATCAGGGTGATGGCCGAGTGCGAAGATCCCGCGCTTCTGGAACGTACCGTGGATAGCATCGTTGATGCAGTGAGCGCGGTGGTTTCGAGCTGAAACGCGTCATTTGCGCTTAGCCCAGCCGGGCGCTTTTGATGTCGAAGATGACGCCGCATTTGTCCAGCCGGATCGTTCCGACGTTTTTTCCCTGGGTTTTGGCCGCGCGCAAGGGTTTTCTGACTTGCCGCCGCGTTCTGGCGGCGGGCGGTGGCCTGAATGCTGACACCCTCGCCGGGAATCGAAACAGTGATCTTTGCGGACCGTTTTTTGCAAGAGTTTGCGAACATTTCTTGCTCATCCTAGCAAAAAGCTTGGTTCCGTGCTGTTCAACCGTTGCGCAGGCGTTGCTTTGGCGTGGGCATGTTGCCACTGCCGTCCTTGACGGCTTTTGCCGTCTTCATGTTGGCACTGAAGGCAACGGTGGGAAGGGCCAGGATCGCGACCACGATAAGGATCGTCAGAACAATTAGTAAGACGCTTAAGTCAAGGCCGCCACCATCTGCCTTGGATTTGTCTGGTTTGGCAAGTGCGCCGGTAATCATCACGGCGGTCAACAGTTTAACAACATCTCTTCTTTCAAACTCAGTCATGTCAAATCTCTCTTCCAATGCTGAAAATGCACATCACGTCAGGGTTTTCGAAAAACTGACGGGTTTGATACTCAGTTGACACCTTGGTGCCATCACGTCTGCGTGGTTGCGGCTCTGGGTCATCTGCCTGGCGCAGGTTTAAAATGCTATTATTGAAAATGAGGAACCGCGTGGAGAAGGCGTTGGAGGGGGTTATGAAAACGATATTGAGATTAGGTTTAGGGCTTGCGGTTTTGCTAGCGCCAACGGTGGCATTGGCCGACATGGCGGCGGGTGTTCTGCCACCTTGGGACGGCAAGAAAGTTCCTGCGGGACAACAGTGCAGCCTGTTCGGCGGCAAAGGGGCGACACCGCCCATGATGGTCACCGGTATTCCCAAGGGAGCCAAGTGGATCATCGCCGAGTTCAATGACAAGAGCTATTCGCCGCTGTCTTCGCGCGGTGGGCATGGGATTGTCGCATGGCCGGTGAAAGGCACCAAGACCAAGTTGTTTGCGGTGCCTGGCATGAAGTCGAAACTGCCGGGGGGCGCCCGCCTGATCAAACCGGCGCGCAGCACCGGTAAGTACAAATCGAACGGGTATCTGCCGCCTTGTTCCGGCGGGAAAGGCAACCGCTACACCGTGGATTTGAAGGCGGTCGACGCCAATGGCAAGGTGTTGGACAAGGTCCGCAACCTGTCGATTGGCCGCTACTGACCTGACGAATTGTGCGGGGCGGGTCAGGTCCGCCCCGCAAACAGGCGCCGGAGGGCCCCAAATTGGCTGAGCCCCACGCCACACAGGATCAACGCCATGGCGGTAATCAGACTGTTAGGTAAAGGTTCTGACAGGAAAGTGGCACCGAGAAGCACGGCAAAGAGCGGGACGAGGTAGTTTGTCAGACTCATGAATACCGGTCCGGCGCTGCGGATTGTCAGGATTCTGAGCAGGTTGGCACCTGCCGTGGGGACCAGCCCAAGGAGGGCAAGGATCATCAGACCTTGGCTGCCGGGATTGGGTGGTGCCCCGTGAGCGAGCGTGGCGACAGGCAGCACCAAAAGCAGGCCAAACCCCAGCGTGGCAAAGGTTAATCCGAACGGGTCGATTGGCGGCAAGCGGCGGATCATGATCGAGCTGATCGCGTAACAGAACGCCGCTGAGAAACAGGCCAGTCGCCCCCAGACTTCCCTGTCGTCGCCGGAACTTTGGAACACCTCGGGGCCGAGCAGAATAAGGACACCGGCAAACCCCATGACAAAACCAAGGCTGCGTCGTAGGGTCATGCGTTCACCCGGCACCAGGACATGCGCCAGCGGCAGGACAAAAAGCGCCACGGTTGCCATCGACACGCCGGCAAAGGCCGAGGTGACATATTGCTGGCCCCAGCTGAGGAACATGAAGGGAATGGCGGAGGACAGAACCGAGACCGCGATCAGGCGGGGGTAATCGGTGTTGGCGGTGGTGAACAACCGCCCGCCACGCCAGCGCCAGACCAAGAAGGTCAGCACCATGGCAAAGCCGATCCGCGCAGTGGCGACCCAGAAGGGTGGGGTGGTACGAAGGGCCAGGCTCTGGAACATGAACGTGCCACCCCAGACCAACCCGAGGGTTAAGATCATCAGCCAGCTTCTGGCCGTGATTTCGGGTGTATCGTTCATGCTGTCCTGCCTTCCGAAACGAATTGACCCCGGCGCAGGGCCGGGGTCAATCTCAATCGCTTCGGTCGAAACCGTAGGGTGGGTGTTACCCCACCACTCTTAGTTTTTCGACTTGTCGACCATCTTGCCGGCGGAAATCCACGGCATCATGCCGCGCAGTTTCTCGCCGGTAGCTTCGATCTGGTGCTCGTCGTTGATGCGGCGGGTGGCCTTGAACGACGGTTGGCCAACAGCGTTTTCCAGCATGAAGTCGCGCACGAACTTGCCGGTCTGGATATCGGTCAGAACCTCTTTCATCGCCTTCTTGGTCTTCTCGTAAGGCAGGATGCGCGGACCCGAGACATACTCGCCATATTCGGCGGTGTTCGAGATCGAGTAGTTCATGTTGGCGATGCCGCCTTCGTAAATCAGGTCGACGATCAGCTTCACTTCGTGCAGGCATTCGAAATAGGCCATTTCCGGCGCGTAGCCGGCCTCGACCAGGGTTTCAAAGCCCATGCGGATCAGCTCGACCAGGCCACCGCAGAGAACGGCCTGTTCGCCGAAGAGGTCGGTTTCGCATTCTTCGCGGAAGTTGGTCTCGATGATGCCCGAGCGGCCGCCACCGATGGCCGAGCAGTAGCTGAGGCCGATTTCCAGCGCCTTGCCGGTAGCGTCGTTGTCAACGGCAACCAGGCAGGGCACGCCGCCGCCCTTGGTGTATTCGCCGCGTACGGTGTGGCCCGGGCCCTTGGGGGCCATCATGATCACGTCGACGCCTGCTTTCGGCTCGATTAGGCCGAAGTGCACGTTCAGGCCGTGGGCGAAGGCAATCGCCGCGCCTTCACGCAGGTTGTCGTGGACGTATTTCTTGTAGGTTTCAGCCTGCAGTTCATCGGGCATGGTGAACATGATCAGGTCGCACCAGGCCGCCGCTTCGGCGATGCCCATGACCTTGAGGCCTTCGCCTTCGGCTTTTGCGGCCGAGGCCGAGCCTTCGCGCAGGGCAACGACGACGTTCTTGGCGCCGCTGTCGCGCAGGTTCAGGGCGTGGGCGTGGCCCTGGCTGCCGTAGCCCAGGATGGCCACTTTCATGTCTTTGATCAGGTTGATGTCGCAATCGCGATCATAGTAGACGCGCATATCGGTCCCTCCAGTTAGAAATCTGAGCGCGACCATAGCGATGATTTTCCGATATGCGAGAAGGAAAGCATTTCTTTTTTTCCTGAATTCGAGATATTCATGCGTGAATTTTAAAAATTCTGGGAAAATCATGCTTGATGATCTCGACCGACGTCTTTTACGCCTATGGCAAGCCAGCCCCGAGCTGAACCTGCCCGAGTTGGCGGAGGCTGCGGGAATCACCCCCTCGCGCGCGTCGCGCCGGATCGACAAGCTGCGCGAGGCCGGGGTGGTCAAGGGGCTGCGCGGGGTAATCGACTGGCGGATGCTGGGCTACGAAGTCGAGGTATCGTTGCGCGTCACGCTGGACAAGACACAACGCGATGCGTTCGACCTGTTTCTAGCGGCGGCGCGCGAGATTCCGCAGGTGACTGAGATTCAGACCTTCCTGGGCAAGGTCGATGTGCGGCTGGCGATCATCGCTCGTGACATGGCGCATTACCAGAAGATCTATCGCGACCGCATCCTCGCCCTGCCGCATATCGCCGATATCGAGGCGTTGGTGCACGTGGCGCAGGTCAAGGCGCAGCAGGGGTTGCCGCTATGATCGAACTGGATGACATCGACCACCTTTTTTTGCGCGCCTTGGCCGAGGATGCGACCCAATCGGCAGGGGCTTTGGGACGGTTGTGCGGGCTCAGCCAGCCAGCGGCCTGGCGGCGGATCAGACGGTTGGAAAAATTGGGAGTGTTGAAAGGGCGGCGGCTGGACCTGAACCCCGAGAAGCTGGGCTTTGGCGTGACGGTGTTTCTGGGTGTCAAGCTGGCTACAAAGGGGCGAGTTTCCCTCGATGATTTCGAGCGCGCCGTCACCGCCATCCCCGAGGTGCAAACGGTCGAGCATGTGCTGGGGCTCTATGATTACCGTCTCAAGGTGGTGGCGCGCGACATTCCCGATTTCGAGCGGGTGCTGCGCCGCCGAGTCATGACCCTGCCCGGGGCCGGCGACGTCGAGGCCAATGTGCTGTTGAGCGAGGAGCGGTTGCCGGGACCGATTGAATGAATGTCAGGCGGACACCGCGAAAAGCCGCGCCTCGTAGGCTTTCAGCGCGTAGCGGGCCAGCGGGCCGGGCGCGTCGTTTTCGGCCAGTTCCGGGAACAGGGTGACGATCTCATCGCGCTCTTGATCGGGCACGCTCTTGAGGGCCTGTTGGCCGGGAAAAAGACTTTCGGACGGGCAGGCTTCGGCAAAGACGATCTGGTGATCGTCGAGCAGGAAATGCCAGTACTCCACCTCGCCCCCCGGTACGATGTGGATCGTCTTGTCATTGACCAGATGTTTTGCCGCGACAAGAACCTGCGACTGACCGAACAGCAACTCGGCCTGGGCACCGGTCAGCAGCATGCGATGGTTCTGTGACACCCAGAGGTCGCGAACGTTGCCCAGGGCACCGGCGCGGATCCAGACCGGTGCGTTCGGGCCGGTGGCCTCGGTCGAGTTGCCGCCGATCCAACGGATGGGTTGCGCCCCAGCATCCAGTGTGTTGACCAGGTCCCCCTCTTTCAACGTCTCGATCGCCTGCGGTCCGGTCGGGGTTTCGATCAGAGTGCCGGCACAGAAACAGATTAAAGCAAGGATGTTGAGTTCGCTGGAGAAAGAGCCATCGGCCTGTTCCTCTGGCGAGATGATCCCGTCACCATCCAGGTCGATGTCTTCGTTGGTCGGAACTTCGAACGGCCCGTTCTGGCTGGCGAGAGCGTCCAGGATATTCACACCTGCGACCATTGCCAGTTCATCCAGCACCGGCGCGCCGCTGTCTGTCGAGGTCAGACCGGATGCGTCGAATTCGAGATAACGGTCGCCCATGTTGTTGCGGCCGGCGTCGATGTCGGCGGTGCCTGTGTAAGTATAGAGTGGGATATCATTGTAGTAGTCCGAGGCGTTGTCATAGATGACGATGCTGGTGACGACCGAATTGTCGTTCAGTGTTCCATCGGGATCGACGTTCGTGACGTGGATCACAACGATATCGTCCTCCTCGAAGACGGCTTCGCCATCGTGGATCATGAGTTCTCCGCCGCCTGAGGCGTTGGAGTTGGTCTGGGGGTCACCAATAATACTGAAACCGTTCAACAACAGAGTTGTATCGGCCATGACTGCTCGTTTTCGCCGGATTGTCCGGTCTGATTGATTGCCTCGCCAACAAACTGACTGATTTTTTGCAAGTTTGAAATAACTTTATCGCGCTTTGGTTGCGCCGCGGTCGGGCTGTGGCAATTCTACCCAGTCATTTCGATTGTAATTGGGCCATGGGACAGGGCAGAACTGAACAAACGCGCGAATGAGGAGAGACATGATGACCGCTTTGCTTGATACAGTTGACCCCGATGGCATGTTGGAGTTTTCGGTGGTGTTCACCGACCGGTCGTTGAACCACATGTCGGCCGCCTTTCAACAGGTGATGCGCGATATCTCGGGAATGTTGAAAGAGGTCTACAACGCCGATGGCGTGGCCTTGGTACCCGGTGGCGGTACCTATGGGATGGAGGCCGTGGCGAGGCAGTTCGGCCATGACGCCCATGCGATGATTGTGCGCAACGGCTGGTTCTCGTTCCGTTGGAGCCAGATTTTCGAAGCGGGCGATTTCACCCGCGAAACCACGGTGTTCAAGGCGCGCCAGACTGGCAATAACGCGCGCGCGCCGTTTGCACCGGCGCCGATCGAAGAGGTTACGGCGGCCATTCGAGAGGCCAAGCCGGATGTGGTGTTTGCTCCGCATGTGGAGACTTCGGCCGGGCTGATCCTGCCAGATGAATATGTCACGGCACTGGCTGCGGCGGCCCATGAGGTGGGCGCGCTGATGGTGCTGGACTGCATTGCGTCGGGAGCAGTCTGGGTCGACATGAAGGCCACCGGGGTCGACGTGCTGATCTCGGCACCGCAGAAGGGCTGGTCAGCGTCGCCGTCGGCGGGGCTGGTGATGATGTCGGACCGCGCTCTGGATCGGTTGGAGAAGACCGATTCCGACAGCTTTGCCATTGATTTGAAGAAATGGCGCTCGATCATGCAGGCCTATGAAGATGGCGGCCATGCTTACCACGCCACTATGCCGACGGATGCGCTGCGCGCCTTCCGCGACACCATGCTGGAAACAAAGGAATACGGGTTCGACAGGCTGTGCGACGCGCAATGGGCGTTGGGCGATGGCGTGCGGGCGATGCTGGCGGAGCGGGGGATTTCTTCGGTCGCGGCTGAGGGGTTCGGTGCGCCGGGTGTAGTGGTGAGCTATACTGACGACGCGGGCATCCAGAGTGGTAAGAAGTTTGCCGCTGAAGGAGTCCAGATCGCTGCCGGTGTTCCGCTGCAATGCGACGAGCCGGAAGGGTTCAGCACGTTCCGGTTGGGGTTGTTCGGACTGGACAAGCTTTACGACGTTCCCGCAACGCTGGGCCGTCTGGAAGCAGTGCTTGATAAGGTTTTGTAAGAGGCTAAGGCCCGTAAAAGGGCCTTAGCCGCGTGCGCCCAACCCCATTTGCATCATGGTCTTGCGAACCGGAGCCAGTGAATAGATCGCGCCCAGCCCCATGGCGCGCAGGTCGCGTAGGGGGCGGGCTTCGATCATCGAGGCGCGATTGAGAAGATCGATGCCCGTGGCGCGGGCGCGCACCTCGGCGTGACGGCGTCGATGATAGGATTCCAGCATGTCACGGTCGCCCAGCCGTTCAGGGTTGGCTTGGGCCAGTTCCAGCAGCACCCGCATGTCGCCCAATGACATGTTAAGCCCCTGCGCACCGATCGGGGGCACGACATGGGCGGCTTCTGCCACAAGCGCCAGTCGCTCGCCGTTCATACGTTCGGCCACCTGAGTAATGATCGGCCAGACCGTGCGGCGCGAGGCCAAAGTCAGAGGGCCGAAGAGCTGGCAGGAGCGTTCGTTCATCGCCGCCTCGAAATCGGCCGTGTCAAGTGCGGCCAGGCGTTTGACTTCCGCGCCCCGCTCCATCCAGACAATGGCCGAGGAGGGTAGGCCGTTGTGATCCGGCAGAGGCACCAGTGTGAACGGACCGCCCGAGCGGTGAATCTCGGTCGAGACATTTTCATGCGGAATCGGGTGGGTAACGGCAAAGGCCAGCGCTTTCTGCCCGTAGCGGGTGGTTTTCACGTTGATCCCGGCCGCCTCACGCATGGGTGAGTTGCGGCCATCGGCGGCGACCACCAGCCGGGCGCGGACCTGGGTGCCGTCGGTTAGGGTCACACGGGCCTCGGCCTCGCGGGTGAACAAATTTTTGGTTCCGGTGCCGGGGCGGAACTCCACATTTGGCATTTCCTCCAATCGGGCGACCATTTCGCGACGTAACAGCCAATTGGGCAGATTCCAGCCAAATGGCCGGTCCGAGATGTCCGAGGCATTGAAATCACGGGTCAGGCGAGGCTCTGGCGTTTCGCCGCCGGCATCGACGATGCGCATGATCTGCAGGTCTGCAGCATGAGAGTCGAGATGTTGCCACAGCCCGGCGTAGTCCAGGAGTTGCTGAGCAGGTTGCAGGAATGCGGTTGTGCGCAAATCCGAGCCTTTGGCGTCACGCTCGGTAATGGGTGGGGTTGGATCGACGCAGAGTACGGAAAACCCCGCGGTTCCAAAGACTGCCGCCGCGGAGAGGCCGGCGACGCCGCCGCCGGATACAAGGATATCAATCTCGGTAATCGTCATGAGGGTGGCCTCCTGGGGCGCACCCTACTGTCGGGGAGGGGGGAATGCCAAGCGGCATCCTGTCCCCCGTGTCCAAGCCTATGTCAGCCCCGGGCCATGATGACCAGCAGCAGGTACATCACCGGAACCGCGGCAACGGCGGGGATGTAGAGACCTGGGACGCCCCAGGTAAAAAACGACAGGCCCCAAGCCACAAGGGCGACCAGAACGGTGATGATGAGCTTCAACGCTGTCGAGGTTTCGCTCTTGTCGGCGGGGGCGTTGGCATGGTCGGTGATCTGGGTGTCGGCAAGGGCCATAGGGAAACCTCTCGTGGCTGGATGTTGAGGGCTGCCTTTTAGCATTCGGAAATATGGATTCTATGTGCGGATTGCCGCAGGGCGACGCTTTGCCGCCTTTCAAAAAATCTTTTGAAATCAATCGGTCAGGCGAGCGATGAAATCGGCGAGGTTAATGGTGTGATGATGCACATGTTCACCTTCGTCGCGTTCGGGGGCGACATGTACGGTGCGCATGCCGAGGTCGTGTGGAACGGCGAGATTTCGGGCGTCGTCTTCGAACATTGCGCCCTGTTCGGGGGCCAGCCCGTCGCGTTCGAACACACGGGCAAAAGCGCGTGGATCGGGCTTGGGGTGAAAATCGGCATGCTCTACGCCGTAGATCGCGTCGAAAACACCCGACAGGCCGCGCGCCTCGATCACCCGTTCGGCATAGGGGGCCGAGCCGTTGGTATAGACGATCTTGCGCCCGGGCAGGGCCTCGATTCCGCTGCGCAGGCGTGGATCGGATTCGAGATGTTCGAGCGAGATGTCGTGCACATCGGTCAGGTATGGGGCCGGATCGACGCCGTGTTCCTGCATCAGCCCCGCAAGCGTGGTTCCATAGGTATGCCAGTAATGCTTGCGCAGGTGATTGGCGCGGGGGCGATCGACCCCCAGCGAGTCCATGACGTATTGGGTCATCTTGACTTCGATCTGGTCAAACAGCCGCGCCTGAGGCGGGTAGAGCGTGTTGTCGAGATCGAACACCCAATAGGCGACGTGAGAGAAGAGCTCCTTTGGCATGAACCGTTCATAAGCCGCGCCGTAGTGTCGCGCAATGGCATGCGGTGGAATGCAAAGCTTGATGCGTAGACGATTTGCGGCTCTACTTGGTCTCGGGAACACGAGGGACGCAAGATGAAAGAGGCGAAAACCGCCCAGAAGGATGCCTATTCGCTATTGCTCAACGCCATCGATCTGGGGGAATTCCGCCCCGGCGATCGGCTTGTGGAAAGCGATTTGGCCGAGAAGTTCGGGGTTAGCCGCACACCGATCCGTGAGGCATTGCAACGGTTGGAGACCCAGCAGCTTTTGACCCGCGACGGGCGCAGCTTGATGGTGGCGTCACTGGATCATAACCAGTTGGCAGAGCTTTACGTGGTGCGCGCCGAGCTGGAGGGGCTGGCGGCGCGATTGGCGGCAAAACACGCCACCGACGAAGAGCTGAAGGTGCTGCGTGAGATGGTCGAAGAGGACCGCAAACGGGTCGACGATCCGGTGGCACTGGCGCGAACCAACCGGCGGTTTCACCGGCAGTTGCACCTGGCTTCGCATAACCGGTTCCTGGTGCAGCAGTTGAACCTTGTGCACCAGTCGATGGCGCTGATGGATACCACGTCATTGGCGGTGGAAGGCCGCGGCGAGGTGGCGCTGGCCGAGCACGAGGCGATCGTTGCCGCGCTTGAGGCCGATGATGGCGACGCGGCACAGGCGGCGCTCAAGGATCACATCTCACAGGCTTTTGTGACCCGGCTCAAGCTTGATGCGGGTGGTGCGGAAGGTTAGCGGGTCGCACTCGGGCTTCGTATTGGTCAGGGAATGACCATGCTGGGTCTTATCCCAGTAGAACGGCACTGCGATCAATTCGTAGAGCGCCTTGTAGGCGGCAATTGCGCCCAGCGGATAATAAAAATGCAGTGTCGGCACCCAGGCTAGGAGATGGCGGTGCCGAGGTCCGGTCACGGCGGTGGCATTGATCAGAATGGTGATCACCTCGACCATCAGGAACGCCAAGCCCACATTCAGCAGCACTCCGCGCGGTAGAAGCGGGTCGAGCGGGTGCGGCAGGCCCAGCAGCACCAGCCAGAAGGACCACAGAAACGGGGCCAGCACGAACTGCGACAGGGCGGTGACGAAATGCGCCTGGAAACCCCAGAATTTCCACGCACCCATCTGCCGGTAGAACAGGAGCGGGCGGCGCATGTGCACGAGGTAGGTCACCATGTACCCCTTGAGCCAGCGTGAACGTTGCCGAATCCACGGCCAGACGTGGCAGTTTGCCTCTTCTCCGGTGGCGGTGGCGATGACCCGCGTTTCATAGCCGTGACGCGCCAGGCGAAAGCCCAGATCGGCATCCTCGGTCACGTTATGGGCGTCCCATCCGCCGAGCTTTTCCAGCGACTCGCGACGAAAAAAACAAGTGGTTCCACCCAGTGGAATGGCCAGACCCATCCGCGCCATGCCGGGCAGGATCAGCCGGAACCAGGCGGCGTATTCCACCGTGAAACAGCGTGCCAGCCAGTTTTGGCGGCTATTGTAGTAATCCAGAATCCCCTGAAGGCAGGCGACATTTCCGGGCAACTGGTTGAAGCGCTCGACCACGCGGCTGATCTGGTCGGGCTCCGGTGCATCCTCGGCATCCCAGATACCGATAATGTCTCCGTCGCAAAAATCGAGCGCATAGTTCATCGCCCGCGGCTTGGTCTTTGGGATGCCTTCGGGCACCTCGATCACCCGCATCCACGGGGGCAAGGTGCACTGGGCGATGGTGTCGCGGGTCAGATTGTCGTTCTCTTCGAGCACCAGCACGATGTCGAGGAGCGACTTGGGATAGGTCAGCTGGTTGAGCCGCGCTATGAGATGACGAGTTATCTCGGTCTCTTTGAACAGCGGGACGAGCACCGAGACACGGAGGAGTTTTGCCGGGGCATCTGCCCGGGTGTCCTGGGCTTCAACGACCGCGTTGCCGCTGCGAAACGGGCTGCCCGGCGGTGTGTCGGGATTGGACATATGCGCCACGTAAGCCGCGAGCCGAAGTGCCGCGGCGATAAAGAGCGTGAAGCTGGCCCAGGCGGCGAGACCGGAGAACACCAAGACCGGATTGGCCCAGGTGAGCAGAAGGACAAGTGTGAGGCCGAGTACCGTGAGTGCCAAGCGCTTGCGTTGGGTGGCGCCCCAGCCGCGGCAGCTTTCGCTCTCGCAAACCCGGGCCGAAGCATGGGCGGTTAGGGTGTCGCGGTGCATCCGGGCCAGGGCGGCCTGGATTTCGCAGGCCGGGGCAAAGACCAGCTGTGCAGGTGGGGCATCATCGCCCAAACGGCTGAGAACATGAGTGAAATCCTCAACCCGCGAGGCCACAATATGTAGCGTGCCGCCGACATGCCGCCAGGGCATGACCGAATGGTTGAGACAGAGTTGTAAGGGGACTTCATTGGCAATGGCGGGGTCGGGGGCGGCGGTGGTCAGGTCGACCCGGGGCAGGCCGTGGAAACGTGACAGGGCGGTGACCATGGATTGGGCCGACAGCAGCCCTTCGGAAACGAGAATGCGATCGAGCGAACTTTTTGAATGCGCTTGGGTGTTGCGTGCTGTCAGCAGATCGCGCGCCGACACCAGCCCGGCATCCAGAAGGAAGCGGCTGAAATCCTCGCCGGGGTGGCTATGTCCGGTCTGATGCCGAACCTGTCGCATGTCAGTCCTTACCCTTGTCACACCCTCTTGCAGGGGCTTTCCCGGGATTCAGGATTGCGCAACTTTGGTTAAAATTCGGTTAAAACCCGTTGAATTTCAATGGGTTTTAACCGGGTTTTGCCGGTGAATTGATTAATGGCCGGTTAACGAATTGACGCCAATGCGGTTCAATTCAGATGTTTTGCCATACCTTTCCGCCAATCAGCTGGCGCGTTTTGCCATTTCTGCCGCGAAACGCTCGAACAGGTAGAAGCTGTCTTGCGGGCCCGGGCTGGCCTCGGGGTGGTATTGCACCGAGTAGACCGGGCGATCAGTCATGGCGATGCCACAATTGCTACCATCAAAAAGTGAAACATGGGTTTCCTTGATGCCCTCGGGCAGGGTCTGGCTGTCGACGGCAAAGCCATGGTTCATCGAGGTGATCTCGACCTTGCCAGTTTCGAGGTCCTTGACCGGGTGGTTGGCGCCGTGGTGGCCGTGGTTCATTTTGATGGTCTGGGCGCCCAGCGCCAAGGCCAGCATCTGGTGACCGAGGCAGATGCCGAACACCGGCAGATCGGTCTTTTTCAGAACGTCCTGGATCATCGGAACGGCATATTCGCCGGTGGCTGCCGGGTCGCCGGGACCGTTTGACAGGAACACACCGTCGGGATTGTGGGCCAGGACCTCATCGGCGGTGGCAGTGGCGGGCAGGACGGTGACGTCACAGCCCACGGACGCAAGGCAGCGCAGGATGTTGCGCTTGGCGCCGTAGTCGACGGCGACAACCTTGAATTTCGGATCCTCCAGCTTGGGATAGCCATCGGGCCAGGCCCAGCGCATTTCGTCCCAGCGGTAGCTTTGGGCGCAGGTGACCTCCTTGGCCAGATCCATGCCTTCGAGCCCGGCAAAGGCGCGGGCCTCGGCCACCAGGGCTTCGATGTCGAAATTGCCCTCGGGGTCGTGGGCCAGTGCCACGTGCGGTGCACCCTGCTGGCGGATGGCGCGGGTCAGGCGGCGGGTGTCGACTCCGCCGATGGCGATGCGGCCGCGGGCGGCGAGCCAGTCGGCCAGACGTTCGGTTGCGCGCCAGTTCGAAGGTTCGGTCGGATCCCATTTGACCACCATGCCGCGGGCCACGGGATCGCCGGTTTCGTCATCCTCGGGGGTGACGCCGGTATTGCCGATATGGGGGAAAGTGAAGGTTACAACCTGGCCTGCGTAGGACGGATCGGTCATGATTTCCTGGTATCCGGTCATCGCCGTGTTGAAGCAGAGCTCGGCCGTGGTCTGCCCGGTGGCGCCGAACCCGTATCCGTAGAACAGGGTGCCATCGGCAAGGGCGAGGCAGGCGGTTGGGTGGGGTTGGGTATCAAGCGGCATGGGGCGAGTCTCACGGCTGGGCAAATTGGCGGGAAACTAAAGCGTTTCGAGAAAAAATAGAAGCGCGATTTTTTCTCGAAGCGCGCGAAACATCGCAGCGTTGTAGGCGTTTCGAAATCAGCATTGTCCCCCTGCCGATTTCGAAACGCTTTAGTGTTGCGGCGCTGCAGCGTCAAGGGGATAACGGGGGTATTGGCGGGGAAGAAGGCTTTTCGAAAAGCCATGGCCACCCGGTTTGCGAGGCGGGTTGGAGCGCGATTTCGAAATTGCGTGACACGCGCCTTCGAGGGTGTTTCGCCGCCCTTGGCGAGATGTCTGAAACCTTGCAACTGTCAGCGCTAACCATTAAAGGTCCGAGTTCATGTGAGCAATGGGGATGGGCTCGGACGGGCCTTGTTGGATGGGAACATGGAACTGAGAGAGCGAGTAACCGCAGCGCTGAAACAGGCGATGAAGGACAAGGCGGCCGAGCGGCTGTCGACGTTGCGCCTGATCAACGCGGCGATCAAGGATCGTGATATTGCCGCGCGTGGCGAGGGCAATGACGAGGGTGTTGGCGACGCCGAGGTCCTGGCCATCCTTGGCAAGATGGTGAAGCAGCGCCAGGAAAGCGCGCGTGCCTATGAAGAAGGTGGGCGGCTGGACCTTGCCGAACGCGAGCTGGCCGAGATTGGTGTGATCGAGGATTTTCTGCCCCGTCAGCTGAATGCGGACGAGGTTGAGGCAGCGATCAACGAGACCATCACTGCAACCGAAGCGAGTTCGATCCGTGATATGGGCAAGGTGATGGGAGCGCTTAAGGCGCAGTTCACCGGGCAGATGGATTTCGGTGCGGTTGGCCCGATGATCAAGGATCGTCTGAGCGGCTAAACCCATGCCCCGAATGGTGCGGTGAAATCCACGCCAGGCTAATCGTTAACGACACCGTGCGGTCCCCGGAAAGGGGGCTGGAACCTGTCGGGTATCTGTCGGGTACCTGTCGGGCATTTTTTCATGAACCGGTTAACGGCACCAAAGCTTGACGTGGCGCACGGTGGTGTTGCGCGCGCGGTGGGGGTGCGCGCCACCGTGCGGTGGCCTCAGGCCGTATTAAGAGACTGTTGATACCTCCCTTTCCTGCCGGGCCCATGTGGTCCGTGGCATGTGACATCCAGTGTAGCAAGCGGCATTCGGGCAGGTGGTCCGTGCGGATGCCGAGAGGGAATCTGATGAACAAGGCAATTACCGATGGCGCGGTCTTTATGCCGCCCGCATTCGCCGGCGGGCTGGACATGTGGTCGAGTCAGGACGGCACCCCCGGGCAGGACACCTATGAAAACGCGCTCAATGCGGCGCTGGTCCCGGCGGACCAGGATTTCGGCGGCTGCCTGGAATTGCAGAAAGTCGATGCGACCCAAAAGCTGCGTTACATGGGCGAGACGCCGCTGTTGCCGGGCTGCTACCTGCGCATCACCGCCCGGGTGAAGGCCGTGAGCGGTGACCTGCCGGGGGTGCGGGTGGCGGCCTGGGCGGGTGGGGCGGGGGGACAGCATGTGGGTGGGTTGACCGAACGGGGTCCGACCACGGCGCTGACCCAACATGGCGAGGTGGTCGAAGTGAGCGCCATTGTCGGCGCGGGCGCGCGTTGCGGCGTCGACATGGCCTGGGGTCGCGAACCTCTTTACGGCCATTTTGGCATCGACCTGAGAGGACCCTCCGGCGGGATCGTACGGGTCGACGATATCGTGATCGAGGACGTCACCCATGTGGTCCTGCGCGACATGATGGGCTGGGTCGATGTGCGCGACTATGGCGCGATTGGCGACGGCACAAGTGATGACTTGGCCGCGTTCGAGGCGGCGGACGCCGATGCAGATGGCCGTCGGGTGGTGGTGCCCGCAGGGATTTATCACCTTGGCGACAGCATGAGTTTCGAAAACGAGGTCCGGTTCGAAGGCACAGTCACGATGCCGGACGCGGCCATTCTCGACCTGACCCGGGACTTTCACCTGCCGGCCTATCTCGATGCGTTCGGCAGTGAGGAACTGGCCTTCAAGAAGGCGTTTCAGGTGCTTCTGAACGGGGAGGGGCATGAAACGCTCGACATGGGCGGGTTGCGGGTCGAGGTGACCGCGCCGGTCGATATGCAGGCGGCCACGCCTAACCGGACGACTTATGCCACCCGCCGAATGATCCGCAACGGCCAGTTCGAGGCCAAGGGCGATGCGGTGTGGCACAGTGACGTCGTAACCAGCCAGGCGACCTATTCGGTGAATGACAGCAAGACGCTGACCGGGGTGGTCAACGTGGCAAGTATCGCGGTCGGGTCGCTTGTTACCGGCAGTGGGGTGGGGCGCGAAATCTATGTCCGTGCGGTCAACGTGGCGACCCAGGAGGTCGAGCTCAACCGTGAACTTTATGATGCGGAGGGCACCCAGACATTCACCTTCACCCGGTTCAAATACTTGTTGGATTTCAGCGGTTTTGACCGGCTGGGCAGCTTCGCGCTGGCCGACATCAAGTTCCGTTGCAACAGCAAGTCGAGCGGCATCTGCCTGGCGCCCGGCGGGGTGGGTTTTGCGCTGCGCGATTGTTTCTTCACCCGCCCGTTGCAGCGTGCCATCACCTCGCCCGGCGAGGGCTGTCAGGGACTGCTGGTGGACCGCTGCCATTTCCTGTCGAACGAAAACGACGTTCTCGCCCAGGACCGGGTGTCGATCGTGCTGAATGCGGCGGGCAACGATGTGAAGCTGCGCGACAACCACGCGACCCGGTTCCGGCATTTCGCGGTTTTGGGCGGGACCGGTCCGGTGATCACCGGAAACCACCTCTCTCAGAGCGACAACGCCACCCAGGCGCGGCGCACCGCCGGAATCGTGATTGGCGAGGCAATTGCGCGAGCGAAGGTCGATGGCAACCATATTGACAACTGCTTCCTCGAATGGACAAACGAATACGGCAAGCAGCCAACCATCGAGTCGGAGCTGCCCTTCAGCCAACTCAACATCACCGACAACGTCTTCCTGTGTAGCGATACCGTGCCGCGGTTCAGCTTTATCGTCGTCAAACCGCATGGCAGCGGTCATTCCCTGAACCACGTGGTGGTGCAGGGCAACAGTTTCCGCACCATCGGCGGCGGTATCGAGCGGGTCGAGCGGGTCGATACCAGCTTTGCCGATCTCGATTATGCCAAGTTCAAGAACGTGAGTTTCGCGGGCAACATGTACAATCTGGTTGATGTGGCAACCGAAAGCCCGCTGTTGATCAATCATGTCGAGGCCTGCGATGCCCAGATCTGGACCGTGGATGGCGCGCCGAAACTGCCATTTGGCGGGCGAGCCAGAAATGTTGAAAGCGTGCAACCTATCGGGGCAATCCGCAACGCAGCGGGCACACCCAATCGCGAACAACCTTTCGTCAACCTCGCGACCGGGATCAACAACGGTCAGGTCGAGATCCACTGGAGCGAACCGGTGCACGGTGAGGTGGCGGTGAAAATCCGGGTGGATTGAGTCCGGTTGAATGGCAACCGACGGCGGCCCGCCGATCTGGTGGGCCGTTTGCCCGTGCGCGGCTCAGAAGCTGCGCCAGAATCCGATTTTGAACCCGTAACTCTTGTCGCCGATCAGACCGGCGGTGCCGCCAAGTTCCAGATGGGTTTTCTTGCCCACCTTGATTGCGACGGACGGTGCAGCACGTACAAAACCGGGATCGCCATGGCGGATGCCGGTCTGCACTTGAAGCATGGATTTGAACCGGTCCCCATGATTGAGACCAAGGGTGACATCGGCCTTGAAGTCGGTCTGACCGCTGTCCAGGCGGATTTCGGCGGTGGTTTCGAGCGAGAGCCAACCCGTGCGGCCACCGCGCCGGGACAAGTCTTTGCCATAGGACAGGCCGGGGCGGATCGCGGGCTCACCCGCGATCAGGCCGAGGCCCAGTTCGCCGGCAAAGATATGGCCGTTCGGGGTGGGCGGCAGGGATTTGCGCAGGAAGAACACCGCCTTGCCGGTGCCGGATATGCCATGGCCGATGTCGACTCCGGCGGTGAGGTTCCGGCCCAGCCCGTATTCGAGATAGACGGTTGAATAGACGTTGTGAGGTCCGGCCCACGAGGTTGCCGAGACCCGTGACGCGACCGAGACGAAGCCGCTGCGCTTGTCGCGCGGCCAGGCCCCGGCGCTGGCAGGGTGGATCGGCCCGGCAATCAGGCATAGCGCCAGCCCGAGCCGGGCCAAAGCCCGGATGGGGGTTGGATATCGTTGGCTGGCGTTGATCACTCCCATGGTGTTGCCTGTCGCTGGTTGCGGGCGCAAGTATTGGTTAAGCAGGGTAAACAATGGGTTAACGCAGGTCGGGCGTGGGGCCGAGATGCCGCCGCAAAACACGGCGCAGCATTGACGGGGCGGGCAAAGCCGCTAACCTTGGGGCAACGCGCCAGCCCGAGGAGACAGACCATGCCAAGCATCGCCAAAGACAATGACTTTCAGACGGTGATCACCACGTTCGAGATGACCCCGGGCACGGCGCACGACCTGATGGAGGCGCTGACCGATGCTTATGCCGAGTTCATTTCGAAACAGCCGGGGTTCATCGGGGCGGGGCTGCATATCAATGATGCGCAGACCAGAATCGCAAATTATTCGCAATGGGAAAGGCGCGAGGATTTCCAGGCCATGCTGCGCACCCCGGAAATGCGTGAACGCAACCGCAAGTTTGCCGGGATGTGCAAGAGCTTTGAGCCGGTGATGTATGATGTGGTCGAGGCGTTCGGCTAAGGCGGTGGAACGGCGCTTGGGGTCTCAAGCGGACACTGCGGGAACGCCTAAGGGCGCTTCTAGGCAAATGACTGCTTCGGTCCGGAACCGGATTGCAAGCCATCCGGGCCAAGCCCCTTTCAGGCCGGGTGATCCGGGGCGCTGCGCGAGGGCGCGCGGTAGGGGCGGGTGACATCGCGCAACCCGGCCTCAATGGCCTCGGCCTTCAGGCGGATCGCGCCATCACCGGCGAGGGTCAGGCGGATCTCGCCGGCGCCGTCGTCACCGGTGTTCCAGGCGATTGACAGCAGCGACAGCACCATGTCGGACTGAGACCGATCAATGCCCTGGCTCGCGACTCCGAGCACATTGTCGAACACCAGAAGAGATTGCACCCGTTCGGGGCCATGGCGATCCTGGCCCGGGTCTTCCCAGCGGAACCGGTTCAACAGCAGCGCGAAGCGTTGCGCCTTGGCCTGCCAGCGCATTTCGGTGATCGGGAACACCGCGTCCTGACACAGCGCCGAAATGACCTGGAGGTCGTCCGCATCGAGCGCACCGATATTGACCGGCTTGTCGTGGCTGTCTTCAAATGTGGCGTCGTCACTCATGAGCCTTTGATCCGTTCGATCTTGGCGCCGACGCCCTCGAGCTTGCGCACAACGTGTTCATAGCCACGGTCCAGGTGATAGACCCGGCTGACCATGGTTTCGCCTTCGGCCGCCAGCCCGGCCAGGATCAGCGAAACGGAGGCCCGCAGGTCGGTCGCCATCACCGGCGCCCCTTTGAGCTGGTCAACCCCGTGCACGGTGGCGGTGCCGCCCTGGACATCAATGCTGGCGCCCATCCGGGTCAGTTCCGGGGCGTGCATAAATCGGTTTTCAAAGATCTTCTCTTCCAGCACGCTGGTGCCATCGGCGGTGCAGAGCAGCGCCATCATCTGGGCCTGCAGATCGGTGGGGAAGCCGGGGAAGGGCTCGGTTGTGACATCCACCGCCTTGATCCGGCCATTGCGGCGGGCGACCTTGAGGCCGCGTTCGGTTTCGGTGACTTCGACACCGGCCTGTTCCAGCTTGTCGACAAAGCTTTGCACCAGCGACAGCTTGCCGCCGAGGCATTCGACCTCGCCACCGGCAATGGCCGGGGCCAACATGTAGGTGCCAAGTTCGATCCGGTCGGTGACAACCGGGTGGGTCGCGCCGTGCAGCCGGTCAACGCCCTGGATGGTGATGGTCGAGGTGCCGTCGCCCTCGATCTGCGCGCCCATCGAGCGCAGGCAGGTGGCGAGATCGACGATCTCGGGCTCGCGGGCGGCGTTTTTCAGGACCGTGGTGCCCTTGGCCAGGGTGGCGGCCATCAACACGTTTTCAGTGGCACCGACCGAGGCAAAGGAAAACTCGATCGTCGCCCCCTTGAGACCGCCGGGAGCCTTGGCATGGAGGTAGCCGTCCTTGAGTTCGATCTCGGCGCCCATCGCTTCGAGACCGTGAATATGCAGGTCCATCGGGCGCGCGCCGATGGCACAGCCGCCGGGCAGCGAGACGACCGCGTGACCCAGACGCGCCAGCATCGGGCCCAGAACCAGGTTGGAGGCGCGCATCTTGCGCACGATGTCATAGTCGGCGACGTGGTTGTTGATGTCGTGGCTCGACATGGCCAGCACCTGCCCGTCCTGCAGCGAGGTAACCTCAGCACCCAAGGACGACAGCAGCTCGGTCATGGTCTTGATGTCGGAAAGCCGCGGCGCGTTGGTCAGCGTCAGCGGCTCGTCGCTGAGCAGGGTGGCGGGCATGAGGGTCAAACAGGCGTTCTTGGCCCCCGCGATGGGGATTTCGCCGGAAAGCTCACCATTGCCGGTGACGATGATCTGATCCATGTGCCTACTCGTCCTCTTTGTTTTTCGCGTCCGACTTGGGTGCCGTGCGCGCCCGGGCCTGGGCCTTGCGCCGAGCCATGTTGGCCTTGAGCGCGGCCTTGAGCCGGTCGTCGCGGCTCTCTTGGTTCTCGCCGGGCTTTTTAGCGGGTGTTTTGCTGCTCATGATCACCTCTTAAAGGAGGTGGCAAAAACAGTCCAGATTGCGCTTGCGCTGGAGATGATTTGCGTCTAATCACCCGCCCACACGCGACGGGCACCGACCCGACGCACCCGGCGCTGCAGTAGCTCAGTGGTAGAGCACTCCCTTGGTAAGGGAGAGGTCGGGAGTTCAATCCTCCCCTGCAGCACCATCCATCCCAGCAAATCTCTAAACTTTAAGTTTGGCTCATTTCGGCCCCGAGCGGTCCTTGATCCAAGGGTCTGACGCTGCGCCGCAGCTTTCGTATTTCTGCCGTTCGTGCGCCGCGCAGCATTCTCCATCCAGGCAATGACGGCGATGTGGAGCTGAGTTGCCGTTGGATGAATGTCGCCTTGGCAGAACGTATACTTAACACGTAATTTGCGTTACCAATTCCCAATTATTGGGAGGGGAAAGCATGGCTTTGACACTGACAATCATTCATTTCATTGCCTTCAGCTTCGGCATCGGCGGCGGTATCACAAACATGATCATCGGAAAGCGCATTGGCCAGGCTGATGAGGCACTGCAACGAAATCTTGCTGGGATTGCCGATATGATCGGCAGGCTGGTCGCGATCGCTGTTTTGCTACTCTGGCTGACCGGAATTGCGCTTGTCTACCTGTCCTGGGGCGGCTGGTCGGGGCTTCCCAGTTTGTTCTGGGTCAAAGTGGCGGCCGTGCTGGTTCTATCGGTTTGCCTGATCCTGATAAAACGAACGGTTGCGCAGGCAAACCGAAGCGGTAGCGCACCAGACGAGGCCCGAATAGCCCCACTCAGCCTGATGGCAAATCTGTCGGGGCTGATCGCCCTAGTGCTGGCACTTGTAAGTTTTTCCGGTTGAGGCGCTGCATCTCATCTACGCCGAACAAGCCGACCGACGTGCACGGCCCTTACCAGCCATTCATCGTGTCAGGCCACGCCGCAGTGCAGCTTCACCGAACTGGCCATTCGTTGCGCCCGCGAGATCGACGCGTTGCCCGAAGTCGGTAAAGCGGACAGGGACGAGACCGGACATTCGCCGCGCAGTAAAAGATTGTTAAGACGGGGTCACCTCGCACATCGGCCGCAGTAAGGATGGGGCGTGTTGATGCTTAACCTCCTTCGACTTCTGCATCGGCGCACCTCTCGGGGAGCGCGAAACAATTTCCCTTCACTCAATCTTCATTTGTTCAAATCACTGGAATCGGCATATCATCAGTACCGCCGCCCTTTCTCACTGAGCCTCAGGGCGCGTTGTGGTGTCGGGAGGGTATGATGGACGATCCATTTCAAATACAAAGGGAGCTTCGTTATGGCGCACCCGTCTGCGATCAGGTTTTGACGGGGCGGCATTTCACCATTGGGTATTCTTGGTATTTCCGTCAGGCCAAATGGGTATTAGAGATCATCAGACCCAATGAGTCCTTGTTAGACATCGAATATGCAGATGGAGAACGGCTCGATAACTTCCGTCCTGATCAACGCATTCCGAGACGGTTCCGAGCGAGCCTGGAGGCTTATAAGGGCAGTGGATTTGACCGAGGTCATCTCGCCGCCAGTGCCAATTTAAACGAGACTGATATCCAAAACAGTGAGACGTTTCTGCTCTCCAACATGTCCCCGCAGCTGCCCGAATTTAACCGAAAGATCTGGCGTGACCTGGAAATTGCCGTCCGCGAACTAAATGAGTATCACAGTGTGCTGGAAACCTATGTTCTCACGGCGCCAGTCTTTGATTTTGACAAAAAGATCGAGGTCATCGGAGACAAAGACAACAAGTACGGGATCGATATTCCCATTCCCCATGCCTTTGTCAAAAGCGTCCTTGCGGAAAAGAGGAGTGGCGAATTCATTCTGTTGACCTTCAAAATCGACAATGAAGAGCAAAACGCCGATCTGAGCACCTTCTTGGAGAAAACCTATGACGTTGAACAATACGTCGGCGGCCGGTTTTGGGGTCGGGTGTCCGGTGGCGATCTGCATAATCACAAGGAGGTAAAAGGGGAGATGTGGATGAGAAAAGAAGAAATGCTGGGGCCGTGGACCCAGGCAAAACTGTCGGCGCTGAGGGAAGAGCTTGTGGTCGATATCGCTATCATGAGAGGGCTGGATGCGTCCGTGGATGACCGGAAGTCGGATACGATCGAGAAAATTCTAGCTTCGTAAAGAAGCGAATGGTGTTCCTCGTAGATCCTCTCTTAGATCAGACCGCCAACTGGCCCAAAAACTCTGACGACGGATAGTGTAAGTCGATTTTCAGACACTACACCCACGCTGATTATCTTGTAAGTCTTTGTTTTCTTGGGTTTTTGTGGTGCCCGGGGGCGGAATCGAACCACCGACACGAGGATTTTCAATCCACTGCTCTACCCCTGAGCTACCCGGGCACGGGTTCGGGCGAGACGCTCGCCGCTGGGTGGGGGGGTTCTAGAAGAGAGCAGGGGCGCTGTCCAGAGGGATTTCGCAAAAATCTCAATGGGGTTTTGATTGCGAGTCGATGTGGTGCTTTTCGAGCTCATCGAGCGCTTCCGCCTGATCCTCGGGAGAGGTGGAAGCGATCGAATATGTGCCGTTCAGCCATTTCGCCAGGTCCAGGTCGGCGCAGCGTTTGGAGCAGAACGGGCGGTACTTGGGGTCGGTGTCAGAGGCGCAGATCGGGCAGGTCATGAGAAGAGCTCGGACAGAGGTTGGCGGGCACGTTTGCGTTGCAGTTCATAGTGGCCCAGCGGGGTGAAACCGGCAAGCACCGTGTCAATGCCGTCGGCGCGGAGCGACTTGCGCAGCGCGGCTTCGAAACCGCGGCGGTCTTTCTTGGGCATGGGGGCGAGGTCGATCACGATCTGACCGCCGAGACCACGCAGGCGGAGTTGGCGGGGCAGGTCCTTGCTGCAAGCGAAGTTGGCTTTGAGGCCGGCCGCCAGGGAGCTGTCATTGCCGGTGTTGACGTCCACGGCGACAAGGGCGCGGGTGGGTTCGATGATGAGCGAGCCACCGCCGGGCAGGGGGGCTTCCGGATTTTGCAGCATATCGAGAGCATCGAGCACGCCGCAGGCCTCGAAACCGCCGGGTTCCGTAACGATATCAGCGGGTTCGACCCAGTCGCGCCAGGCCAGAAGATGGGGGCTGTCGCCTTCGGTCAAGGCCTCGGGCGCGCCTGTGGCATCGGCCAGAACCGCGGCCGCCAGATCGGCCATGGCGCGGATATCCTCGGCGATCTCGTCGTCGCCCGCCGTCTCGCAGGCCGAGCGCAGGATGAGGCCCATGTTGCTTTCGCCCATTTCGGACTTTGCGATCAGGTGCAGGGCATCGCGCCGCGCATCGTCACGGATCGAGCGCGAGATGTTCAGGCCCGGCGCGTCAGGCGTGACAATGGCAAAGCGGCTCTTGAACAAGAGCTTTTGTGTCACCGGGAGCGCCTTGCCGGGCTCGGCGTATCCGGTCAATTGCACCAGAAGCGTCTGGCCAGGGGCGATGCCCTTGACCTGGCGCAGGAACGCGTTGCCGTCGGGCGTGGAGAGGAAGATACCCCCCTGACCCTTAACGGGCTTTAACGCCTGCGCGCGGTAGATGGTGCCGGGGCGCGGGGCGTCGGTGTCGAACAGGAAATCGGAAAGTTGGCCATCGACCATCAGGGCAGCGGCCTCGTGGCCATTGATATGGTCGAGGATGATTTGGCGACCTTTCATGACTGTCTCCAAAGTGGGTAGCCTGCGGCCTGCAACAGGCCCGCGGTTTCGGCCAGGGGGAGGCCGACAACGGCAGTGAAGGATCCCTGGATCCAAGGAATCAGCGCACCCGCGGGCCCCTGGATACCATAGCCGCCAGCCTTACCCTGCCAGTCGCCGGTGGCGATGTAGCCGTCAAGCTCCTGATCGGACAGGGTTTTCATTTTGACCAGAGTGACCACGTCGCGTTCCCAGACGCGGTCACCGTGTTTCACGGCAACAGCGGTTATCACCCGGTGACGGCGGCCGGACATGGCGCGCAGGAAGTCGCGGGCTTCACCCGCGTCTTCGGGCTTGCCCATGATGCGGCGGCCAAGGGCGACGGTGGTGTCGGCGCAGAGCACGATGTCATCCGTCTCGGCGAGAACAGCCGCCACCTTTTCACGCGCCATGCGGGCGCAATAGGGGCGCGGCAGTTCGGATTTATGGGGCGTTTCGTCGATCTCGGGTGGGCGGATGTCATCCGCCACCACCCCGATCTGTGCAAGCAGTTCAACCCGGCGCGGGCTTCCCGATCCGAGGATAAATTGCATGATTACAGTCGCTTACTTGAAGCGGTAGTTGATCCGACCCTTGGTCAGATCGTAAGGCGTCATCTCAACCTGGACCTTGTCGCCAGCCAGAACGCGGATGCGGTTCTTGCGCATCTTGCCTGCCGTGTGTGCGATGATGGTATGGCCGTTTTCCAGCTCGACCAGGAATGTCGCATTGGGCAGGAGTTCCTTCACGACACCGGGGAATTCGAGCAGTTCTTCCTTGGCCATGTTATCTCCTTGGTTAAAGCCTTTTTCGAATTTCCCCTGACGGGAAAGGCGGAAAAGGCCCACTTCATCTTAGTCGTTGTGAGCGTTTTGTCTTTTCTATGCTTCTCATATTAAAGGCAAAACGCTTTGCATAGCCTGCCAGTTTTGCAGGCGCGGCCTAGATGGGCCTTTTTGCGCTGATTTTCAAGGGAATTCTGCGTGGGCGCGGCAATAAGCGGGTTCCGGGCGGGGCACGGGAGGTTAATGGAGAGTTGTTCCAGCGTTCCAGGGGGTTAACACAGTTTTTCGCGAAAAACCCGGGGTGCTGGTATCCGTCTGCTTTTTGTCGGGTATCTGTCTGGCGTCCGGTGGTGCAGGGATATCTTGGGAAACGGGTTAATGCGCCGCACGGTGAAAAGTCTGAAAATGCGGGCCAGGGTGACGTCACGCCCCCACCCTTGCGCCAACAGGCAAAGCCTTTCAGAATACGCTCCAAGGGAAAACAGACGGGGCCGACAAACCGGCCCCGGCAAGGGGAGAGAACCGGATGACATTCGCCACGCTGCAAGACACGCTCGACATGACCAACGAAATGCCGTGGGAGGAGCGCGAGGTTCCGACCACGATCTACCAGATGTTGGCGGAGACGACGAAGAAATTCCCCAACCGCTCTGCGCTCAGCTATCAGTTGATGTCGGGGCCAGACGATCCGTCCGAGACGCTGACGTGGCAGGAGTTTCATGACCAGGTTTGCCAGGCGGCGAACCTGTTCCGCTCGCTGAAAGTGAAAAAGGACGACGTTGTTGCGCTGGTCATGCCGAACACGACCGAAACGGCGGTGGCGATGCTGGGCGCGATGATCGCGGGGATTGCCAACCCGATCAATCCGCTCTTGGAGCCCGAACAGATCGGCGCGATCCTGCGCGAGACCAAGGCCAAGGTGGTGGTGACGCTGCATGCCTTCCCGAAAACCGACATTGCCCAGAAGACCGCCGAGGCGGTGCAGCACGCGCCAGGCGTGAACACGATCCTGACCGTGGATCTGAACCGCTATCTGACCGGTTTGAAGAAGTTCATCGTACCGCTGATCCGGCCCAAGGTGGAAAAGGATCACCACGCGGACGTGCTGCGCTTCAATGCCGAGATCGCCAAGCAGCCGAAGACGCTGAGCTTCGAGGACGTGAGCGAGGACCGGGTGGCGGCGTATTTCCACACCGGTGGCACCACCGGCATGCCCAAGGTGGCGCAGCACCTCAATTCCGGCATCATCTACCAGGGCTGGATTGGCGATACGCTGCTTTATACCGAGGAAGACAGCGTGATGTGTCCGCTGCCCCTGTTCCACGTGTTTGCCTGTCACGTGATCCTGATGGCGGTGATCAAGTCCGGCGCGCATGTGGTGTTCCCGACGCCGGCGGGTTATCGCGGCGATGGGGTATTCGATAATTTCTGGAAGCTGTGCGAGCGCTGGAAGACCACCTTTATCATCACCGTGCCGACCGCCGTGTCGGCGCTGATGCAGAAGCCGGTGGATGGCGATGTGTCGACGGTGAAAAACGCGTTCAGCGGCTCGGCGCCGATGCCGCTGGAGCTTTTCAACCGGTTCACGTCTTCCACGGGCATCAACATCATCGAAGGCTATGGTCTGACCGAGGCAACGGTTCTGGTCAGCTGTAACCCGGTCGACGGTGAAAAGAAGGTGGGCTCGGTTGGGATTCCGTTCCCCTATACCGACATTCGCATCATGGAAGATGGTGACGAGGGTCCGGTGGAAATGGCCACCGATGTGGTGGGTGAGATCTGTGTCTCGAACCCGGGGGTTTACGAGGGCAACACCTATACTGAGGCGGCGAAGAACCGCGATCTTTATCACACGATCGGCAATCGCCAGTATCTGCGCACGGGTGACTTGGGCCGTGTGGACGCGGATGGCTATCTGTGGATCACGGGCCGGGCCAAGGACCTGATCATTCGCGGCGGGCACAACATCGACCCGGCCGAGATCGAGGACGCGCTTTTGGCGCATAAGGACGTGGCCTTTGCCGGGGCCATCGGACAGCCGGACAGCCATGCAGGCGAGGTGCCTTGCGCCTTTGTCGAACTGGTTGAAGGGGCGACGGTGGATGCCGAGGCTCTGTTGGAACATGCCAAGGTACATATCCACGAGCGCGCCGCCTTCCCGAAACATGTCGAGGTTCTGGGCGAGCTGCCGAAAACCGCGGTGGGCAAGGTGTTCAAGCCGGATCTGCGCAAATCTGCGATCACGCGGGTTTATAACGCGGCGCTGGACAAGGCCGGTGTTGCGGCACGGGTTGTCGCGGTGATCGACGACAAGAAGCGCGGGCTGGTGGCCCAGGTCGAGATGAACGGCGCAGGCGAGGCGGATGTCGGCGGTGTTCTAGGGTCGTTTACACGGCCTTGGGACGCGGTTTGAAACGCGCCTGGAAAGTGAAATCAAAAGCCCCGCCGGAGTAATCCGGCGGGGCTTGGCATTTCGTGGGGGTCGATCGCTCGAGGAGATCGGTTGAGACCATGCCGCGAACGCGTGGTATCGTGTCAAAGTAATCATGCGGTTATCGGGAGGTTTGTTTGCAACGATTGATCGGAGCACTTGTGTTGATGCTGGTCGCCGACCCGGCATTGGCCGACACGCAAACGAAATGGATGACCGAAAAACAGCTGCACCAGCATGTTGCCGGCCAGATGAGTGGTGGCAAGGCCTATGGCGTGGTCATTGAATGTTCCGAGACACGCGGCAAGGCGGTGTTTCGCATGACCAAGCGCAAGTTTGACGGCACGCCGCCATTTCATCGCTGGCAATGGGTCCATGGCGCGGCCAGCAAGTTGGGTGATGTTATCGGCGCATTGCGGCTGAAATCACGTCCCGAGCTGAAATACCGGATCGTGCAGCGGCACGACTATTATGACGGCAAGGGACGAAAAATGAGTTGTGCGTTACTGTATCGGTAGGGCGTTCAGGCCGCCTTGCCGGTGGTTTCGGGGAAGTCGCCATCGTTGCGCAGGTCGCGCAGCCGGTCCAGATCGTCGATGTGAACAATCCGGTGGCTGGGCGAGGTTACGCCGTAAGGTTTGAGCCTGTTGAATGCGCGAGACAGGCTTTCAGGCTTGATGCCGAGAACACCGGCAATCAATTTGCGTTCGAACGGGAGGTCCACGCAACAATTGCCGGTATCGCAATCCGCTTCGTTTTCGGATGCCAGGCACAGAAGGAAATCGGCCAGGCGTTCCCACGATGAACTGGTCTTGAGCTGTTCGACATGGTTGATCATGGCGTGCATATGGCTCGCGGCGGCGGCCATGATCGCGGTGCTGAGCACGCGGTAACAATCGTCACAATCACAGACACCGCGCAGGTCGATATGCTGTACGCGGCAGGCGGTGACCGCGTCGACGGTGGCGCCGCAATTGCCCCCCAGCAGGGCTGCTACTTCGTCAAAGCTGCTTCCGGCGCTCAGCGTGGTGATCACTGCTTCTTCGCCCTCCGGCGAGATTCTGTAGAGCTTGACCCAGCCTTCCTGAACGATCTTGAGCGTGGTCGGGCCGTCGCCCTGAAGGCAAATGGTGCTGCCGGGCGCATAGCTGACGACACGTGTATTGCGCCGGAGCTTGGCACGCAGCTTCTCCGGGAGGTGATCTAACAAATCCGTACTCGTTGCTCGAACCATTCCACCATCAAGCATGTTTTGATCTCCTGTTCGAAGATTCGACCTTATAGGCAAACAGGTTGATACGAATTGACGCAGATCATGGTTCCAGTTTGATGTAGATCAAGGTTGCTACAGGGGTGCCGCAGGAGCGTGAGGCCGGAGATCCGGGCAAATGCGGTCGAATTCTTGCATGCGTGCCATGGTCGAAAGTGCAATCATTCGGCATGGCATTCCAGGGTGAACCGGCCTGTGGAGCGGGCGGCTTGGTGAACGAAAATTGGGAGAGGTGGACATGGAAAAACCGGACGCAATCATCATCGGGGCGGGCGTGATCGGAGCCGCAGTGGCATTGGAACTGGCGCGCAAGGGATGGAAGACGCTGAGCCTTGATCGGCACAAGGCCGAGGGGCATGGGTCAACCGCAGGGTCCTGCGCCATCATCCGGATGCACTATTCGACGCTGGATGGCACTGCTTTTGCCTGGGAGGGGTATCATTACTGGCGCGATTGGGCCGAGTACCTGGACCTGCCCGAAGGTGAGGCGCTTGCCGAGTTCCGCGAATGCGGCTGCCTGGTGATGAAGACGGAGGCCAATGATTTCATGGCCAAGCATATCGAAACCTCGCGGGCGCTTGGCATCCCGATGGAAGAATGGGATGGAGAGCAGATCATGGCAAAGTTACCGGTCTATGCTCTGGACTGTCACGCCCCCGCAAAGCGGATGGATCAGGACGGTTTCGGCGAGCCGACAGGAGGCAAGATCAACGGGGCGGTTTATTGGCCCAACGGCGGTTACGTGAACGATCCGGCGCTGTCGGCGCAGAACTTGGCTGCGGCGGCGCGCAAGGCAGGGGCCGAGTTTCGGCTGGGAGTCGAAGTTGAGGCCGTGTTGCAAGCGGACGGGCGCGTGCGCGGCGTCCGGCTTGTAGGTGGCGAGGAGATCGAGGCACCGGTGGTTATCAACGTGGCCGGACCGGGATCGCGGGTGGTGAACGAGATGGCTGGCGTGACCGGCGACATGACGATCGAAACCCGGCCACTGCGCCAGGAAGTGGTGCATGTACCAAGCCCCGAAGGGTTTAGCTTTGAGATCGACGGGATGATCGTCAGCGACAGTGACATTTCCTGCTATTGCCGCCCCGAGCATGGCAATCACATCCTGATAGGCAGCGAAGACCCGGAATGCGATGAGCATCAGTGGGCGGACTCGGATGTCGAGTTCAATCGTGATTTCACCGATCAATGGACGACGCAGGCAATGCGCTATGCCCAAAGGGTGCCGAGCCTTGGTATTCCAAATCGGACACGGGGGGTTGTGGAGCTTTACGACGCGTCGACCGACTGGATCCCGATCTATGATAAGTCGTCGCTTCCGGGGTTCTACATGGCCTGCGGGTCGAGCGGGAACCAGTACAAGAACGCACCCATCGCGGGCCGGATGATGGCGGCGCTGGTCGAATACTGCGAGGCTGGGAACGATCACGACGCCAAGCCGCTGCAATACACGCTGCCCTATATCAGGCGTCAGATCGACGTGGGGTTCTATTCGCGCAAGCGGGAGATCAATCAGGACTCGAGTTTCTCGGTTCTGGGGTGAACGGTGGGCAGGTTGCCCGCCCTACCGACGCGCCGTGATGTAGTTGGCCAGGGCCTTGGTTTCATCTTCTGTGAAGCGCAAGCCGAGCTTGGTGCGGCGCCAGAGAAGGTCGTCGGTGGTTTGCACCCATTCCCGTGCGATCAGCCAGTTGATCTCGGCCTCGTAGAGGCCGTGGCCGAAATGGTTGCCGGGGCCGTCCACGAAGATTGTTTGGGCCTCGGTGCCATAGGCGCGGATCAGGCGCTGGGCAGTCTTGGCGTCGGCCCAGGGGTTGGCGGCGCGGAAATCGGCGATGAGCCTGTCCACGCCGTTCACCGGGAAATCGCCGCCAGGCAGGGGCACACCCGCGGTCCAATCACCCGGCAGGGCGGGGAAAATGGGTTTGAGGGCGTCAAGCGCCTCTTCGGCGAGCTTGCGGTAAGTGGTGATCTTGCCGCCAAAGACGTTGAGCAGCGGTGCGCCGGTGCTTTCATTGAAGTCCAGCACGTAATCGCGGGTGGCGGCTGAGGCGGAACTTGCGCCATCGTCAAACAGGGGCCGGGTGCCGGAATAGGTCGAGACCACGTCATCGGGGGTGACTGGCTGGGCGAAATACCGGGCGGTGAAGTCGCACAGGTAGTCGATTTCATCCTCGGAACAGCGCGGGGGCGTGTCGGGGTCGGGGTGGTCGACATCGGTGGTGCCGATCAGGGTGAAGTCCTGTTCGTAGGGAATGGCGAAGACGATGCGCCCGTCGGGGCCCTGGAAAAAGTAGCATTTGTCGTGATCGTAGAGGCGCCGGGTGATGATATGCGAGCCGCGTACCAGGCGGATGGCGTTGCGGGTCGGTTGGTTCAGAACGTTCGCGATGACGTCTGCAACCCAGGGGCCGGCCGCGTTGACAACGGCGCGGGCGTGGACGATGCGGACCTCATCGCTGCTTTGCAGGGTGACCTGCCAGCCATTCTCACCGGGGGTCGCAGCGACAACGCGGGTGCGGGGCCGGATATGGGCACCGCGGTTTTGCGCGTCGCGCGCGTTGAGTACCACCAGACGGGAATCCTGGACCCAGCAATCGGAATATTCGTAGGCCCGGGTCAGATGCGGTTTGAGCGGCGTGCCCTCGGGGGTTTTTGTGAGGTTCAGCCGGGTGGTGCCGGGCAGGATCTTGCGCCCACCCAGGTGGTCATAGAGGAACAGGCCAAGGCGGATCAGCCACGCCGGACGGCGGCCCCTGAGCCAGGGCATGGTGAAACGCAGCAAGCGCGAGGTGAGTGTATCGCTGTCGAAGCGCATGTCGGGCGAGAGGGGCAGGACAAACCGCATTGGCCAGCTGATATGGGGCATGGCGCTGAGCAGGACTTCGCGTTCGATCAGGGCTTTGCGCACCAGGCCGATCTCGAAATACTCAAGATATCTGAGACCACCATGGAACAGCTTGGTCGAGGCCGAGGAGGTCGAGGAGGCAAGGTCGTTCTGTTCGGCCAGGACGACCGACAGACCACGGCCCGCGGCGTCGCGGGCGATGCCGACGCCATTGATGCCGCCGCCGATGATCAGGAGATCGACCGTGTCGTTCATTTTACGTCCCTCGCCTGTTCGAGATAGGCGAGCCGGGTGGGGGTGGCAAGGGCTGGATTAAGGGGCCAGCCCCGTAATTTCGCCAGGATGTTTTCTTGTCAGACGAAGCTGGGGATCAGGTTTGTGTCGGGGTGGCGAGGTCGGCAAGGATGGGGCAGTCGGGGCGGTGATCGCCGGCGCAGGCGTCGACGAGATGGGACAGGGTGGCATGCATCTCGTTCAACTCGGCGATCTTGGATTCGATCGAAGTGAGATGAGCCTGAGCGAGGGATTTGACATCGGCCGACGCACGGGTCTGATCCTCGTAGAGCGTCATCAGGGTGCGGCAATCGTCAATCGAGAAGCCAAGTGAGCGGGCGCGGCCCAGGAAGGAAAGCTTGTGCAGGTCGGTGTCTCGGAAGCGCCGGTAGCCATTGGCAGAGCGGTTTGGCGCGACGAGACCGATATCCTCGTAGTAGCGGATGGTTTTGGCGGGCAGACCGCAGGCGTTTGAGACCTCTCCGATATTCATGTGGCGTCCTTCTGAATGGGGGATTTGGCGTTGCGCAGGCGCAGGGCGTTGGAAACGACGAAGACCGAGCTGAGCGCCATGGCGCCAGCGGCGAGCATGGGAGACAGTTGCAGGCCAAAGAGCGGGTACAAGAGACCCGCCGCCACGGGGATCAGCGCGGTGTTATAGGCAAAGGCCCAGAACAGGTTCTGGCGGATGTTGCGCATGGTGGCGCGGCTGATCGCGATGGCGTTGACCACGCCGGTCAGATCGCCGCGCATCAAGACCACGTCGGCGGCTTCGACCGCGATGTCGGTGCCGGTGCCGATGGCGATGCCGATATCGGCAGAGGCCAGCGCCGGGGCGTCGTTGATGCCGTCACCGACGAAGGCCAGTGTTTCGGTATCCGTGTTGAGGGCGGCCAGCGCCTTGACCTTGCCGCGCGGCAGAAGCTCGGCCTCGACATGGTCGATCCCGGCTTCGCGGGCGATGGCATGGGCGGTGGGCGCGGCATCGCCGGTGATCATCGCGGTTTTGAGGCCCATGTCGTGCAACGCGGCGACGGCGGCGCGGGTGGTGGGTTTCAGAGGGTCGGCCACGGCGATAAGCGCAGCGATTTCGCCGTCGATTGCGGCATAGAGGGGTGTTTTTCCGTCTACGGCGAGGGTGGCGGCCTGATCTTCCAGTTCGCCAAGTGCAATTTTTTCACGGGCCATCAGACGGGCGGCGCCGACAATCACGCTGTGGCCGTCGACCGTGGCGCGGATGCCGAAACCGGGTTGGGCGCGAAAGTCCTGCGCGTTGGGCAGCGGACCGCATTCGGCGCGGGCCGTGGCTTCGATGGCGTGGGCGATGGGGTGTTCGGACTGGGCCTCGACCGCGCCGACAAGGCGCAGCAGGTTCGCCCGGTCGAACCCGTCGGCAAGATGCAGGTCGGTCAGGGTGGGTTTGCCCAGGGTCAGCGTGCCGGTCTTGTCAAACGCGATGATGGTGGCGGATTGCAGCGCCTGCAGCGCATCGCCCTTGCGGAACAGCACTCCCAGATCGGCGGCACGGCCGGTGCCGACCATGATCGACGTGGGCGTCGCCAGGCCCATGGCGCAGGGGCAGGCAATGATCAGCACGGCAACGCCGGCCACCAGCGCATGGGTCAGTGCCGGGGCGGGGCCGACGGCGAGCCAGATCAGCAAGGTCAGCGTGGCGAAGCCCATCACAACGGGCACGAACCACAATGTGATGCCGTCGACCAGGCTTTGAATCGGCAGGCGCGCGCCCTGGGCGTCCTGCACCATGCGCACGATCTGTGACAGCGTGGTGTCACGGCCGACGGCGGAGGTGCGGATGCGCAAGGCGCCGGTGCCGTTGACGGTGCCGCCGGTGACGGGGTCGTCCTGGGTTTTTGCAACCGGCAGGGGTTCGCCGGTGATCATGGATTCGTCAATATGGCTGCTGCCTTCGGTCACGACGCCGTCGGCGGGGATACGGGCGCCGGGGGGAATGAGCACGATGTCATCGAGCACAAGTTCGTCGGCGGGGATTTCCCGCTCGATTCCGTCGCGCAGAACCCGGGCGGTTTTCGGGGCAAGGTCGATCAGCCGGGCGATGGCCTGACCGGTGCGGCCCTTGGCGCGGGCCTCAAGATAGCGGCCAACAAGGATCAGGGTGACGATCACGGCGGCGGATTCGAAATAGACCGCGCGGCTGGCAGCGGGCAGGAGTGCCGGGAAGAAGGTGACCACGGTGGAAAACAGGAAGGCCGCGCCGCTGCCCATGGCGACGAGCGAGTTCATGTCGGGGACGCGCCGCAAAAGGGCGGGAATACCCTTGGTAAAGAAACGGCGGCCAGGGAAGGTGAGGACAAGGGCAGTGAGCAGAAATTGCAGCATCCATGACACCTGTTGCCCGATCGTGGCGGCAACCCAGTGATGCAGCGGCGGGTAGAGGTGGCCACCCATTTCGATTAGGAACACCGGCAGCGTCAGCGCGGCGGCGATCATCACGTCGCGGCGCAGGGTTGCGGCCTCGGCCTCTTTGCGGGCCCCCATGTCGGGCGGGGCGGAGGCATCGCGCAGATGGGCGGTGTAGCCGGTGGAGGCGGTCGCGGCGAGCAAGTCGGCAGGGGTAATCATGCCGTCGAAATAGTGCACGGTGGCCGTTTCGGAGGCGAGATTGACATTGACCTCGGTCACGCCGGGCAGGGCGGCGAGGGCCAGATCAACACGGCCAACACAAGAGGCGCAGGTCATGCCTTCGATTTCCAGCACGGCGCGGGACGTGCGGGCGGGGAACCCGGCGCGATCCAGCGCGATGGCCACGCTGCCCGGGGTGGCCGGTGTAGCCAATTGCAGGTCGGCGCTTTCGGTGGCGAGGTTGACCTTGACCTCGGTGACACCGTCGAGTTCTTCCAGTGCCTTGGTGGCGCTGCCAACGCAGACGGCGCAGGACATGCCCTGAATGGACAGGTGGAGGTCGGTATGTATGGTCATTTTGTGGCCTTTGGGTAACGTGTTGGAATGGATATAAACCCTCCAGTCACGGGAAGGTCAAGGGGGCGACTTGACGTTTTGTGCGGTAATGGCCCAAGACAGTGACAAGTGGAATGAGGAGGCCAAGACATGGCGAAATACAGTGTTCCGAAAATGAGTTGTGGCCATTGCACCGCTTCGATCGAGGACAAGGTGCTGGACGCCGATGAGGGGGCCGAAATCCAGTTTGATCTGGAAACCCGCACCGTCGTGATTGAAAGCGTGCTGGATGAAGCAGGCGAACTGGCCGCGATCAAAGAGGCCGGCTTCGAGGCCAGCGCAGTCTAAGCGTGCTTCAGATCGGCGGGGTCGATCCGACCGACTGGGGGATGGCCCCCAAGACCCTGCGGGCTCTGATGGTCAGATGCAGAGGCGGCGTTTGGACCGGCCCTTTCGCGGTGGCGTTATCCTGTCAGTGGAATGGCCAGGCGCGAGAGGTAGCCCGGCAGGTCGCGGGCCGGAATGATGGCCTGGCGTACCAGCTGGTCGAAATGCGTCGTGAAGGCCGTGACCCGTTCGGTGTCGCGGAAGGCGAGATAATTGCGCCCCATGTAAAGCACCGCGAGCTGGGTGCCGAAAACCGTGATCGGCGCGGAAAACAGGCGGCGGGCATCGAAAAGATAGAGCCGCAGGCGTGGATAAAGCTGATCATGCAAGTCGGCGAAATGGCTGAGCTGCGCGAGGCGAAGATCGACGGAGAGGTCGCGGTAATAACCCTCGCCGTTGGCGAAGCTGATCATCTCGTGCAGGGGCAGGGCGATTTCATAGTCGGATTGTGAATTGCGCATCCAGTCGAGCCGGTCCTGCGAGGCGCGGATGGCCTGATCAGTGGTGCGGCCAAGGTGGGGTGAATACTCCCATTCCAGCATGGCGCGGGTTTTCAGCATGTCCGGGAGCGCAGCAGGAACATGGCGGATCTTCATACCGGCCGCTTCTTCGTGCCAGTCAAAGATCTGTTCATCGACGAGCGCGCGTTCGGCCTGGGTCAGGGTGAGTGAGGTCGCCAGAAGGTCGGCGGCGGTTTCGGGCCGGTCAGAGAGTGACAGCAACCAGTCTGCCGAGACGCCAAGAGCGCTGGCGCATTCGCCGACCACCTGCGCGTTGGGCAGGCGGGCGCCGTCGCCTTTGAGCAGTTGCGAGATGGTTGAGCGATCAACGCCGACGGCGCGAGCCAGAGCACTTTGCGAGGTGCCGGAATGCTGCATGGCCTGAGCGAGGCGGTTGCGAAACTGGCTGGCCCGTATGCGTTTGTCGAGTTTTGGTATCATATGGTGATATTTATCACCAATGCAGAGAAATGTTAATCATTTCCCGAATGGGCGGCGTGGCTGCGGGGTAGTAACGGTTTTGTGACCAACCGCATGGAGACCTCATGGACAGCCCGCGACGCAGTATTGTTAAAGCCCTGTGCTGGAACCTTTTGGGTTTTGTCTCGATGAGCCTTGTCGGGCTGGCGATGACCGGGTCGATGGCTATTGGCGGTGCCATGGCGGTGATCAACACGGCTCTGGGATTTACCCTGTACCTGTTCTACGAGCGGCTTTGGGCGCGGATCGGGTGGGGCCGCCATGTTTAGGACCGGACGCTTTGAATGGCCGACATGGGTGCTGTTGGCGCTGACCTACCTGGTCTGGGCGCTGGGCACGACATGGGCGGCTGGTGCGTGGTTGCCGCTGAGCATGGTGCTGGTCACCCTGAGCGCGGCGCAGCACAGCTCGTTGTGCCATGAGGCGCTGCACGGGCATCCGACACGCTGGGCCCGGGTGAACGAGGCGCTGGTGTTTCCGGCACTAAGCCTTCTGATCCCGTATCAGCGATTCCGTGACACCCATATCGCGCATCACAATGACGAGATTCTGACCGATCCCTATGATGATCCGGAAACCAACTTCCAGGATCCGGCGGTCTGGGAAAGCCTGCCGGGGTGGACCAGGCTGATCCTGCGGATCAATAACACGCTGGCCGGGCGCATGGTGCTGGGCCCGGCGATTGCGCAGGGGGTGTTCATGCGCGCTGACTGGCGGGCCATTCGCGCGGGCGACCGGGTGATCCTTGCCGGGTGGATGTGGCATGTCCCGGCGGTGGCGGTGGTGATCTGGTGGGTGGCGCGGTTCGGACAGATGCCGGTGTGGGCATTTCTGCTGAGCAGTTATGCGGCTCTGTCGATCCTGAAAATCCGCACCTACCTGGAGCATCGGGCGCACCCGAGCGCCAAGGGGCGCACGGTGATCATCGAGGATCGCGGGCCGCTCTCGCTGATCTTTCTCAACAACAATTACCACGTGGTGCACCATGCCCATCCGGGCATGGCGTGGTACGAACTGCCAGCCCGGTATGAGGCGGATCGCGAGGCGTATCTGGAGCGCAACAAGGGGTATTACTACCGCTCGTATGCGCAGATTTTCCGGCGCTATTTCTGGCATGCCAAGGACCCGGTGCCGCATCCGCTCTTTCGTGCGGGCGAGTGACATGCGATAGGGCCTGATGGCCTGGATCTTCCTATCAATTGCGGCGGCGGCGTTTCAAACGCTGCGTTTCATGCTGCAAAAGACCCTGAGCATGGGGAGATTGTCGGCGGGCGGTGCGACATTGGCGCGGTTTTTCTACTCGGCGCCTTTCGTGGCGACTCTGGCCGCGGGGTACTGGCTCTGGTCCGGGGTCGAGTGGCCAGGCTATTCAAGGCTTTTCTGGACCTACGCGTTGACCGGCGGGTTGGCGCAGATCCTGGCGACCTGGTGTGTGGTGGCACTGTTTGCCCATCGCAATTTTGCCGTGGGGATCACCTTCAAGAAGACCGAGGTGATCCAGACCGCAATAATTGGATTCATCGTGCTGGGGGACATGGTGTCGAGCGCCGGAATGGTGGCGATCCTATTGGGGCTGGTGGGCGTTCTGGTTCTGTCGGATGGGACGGGCGGCGGTGGTCTGCAGCGGTTTTTCAACCGGGCCGCCGGGTTGGGGCTGCTTTCGGGGTTGTTCTTTGCCGTCTCGGCGGTGGGTTATCGCGGGGCGACCCTGGAAATTGGCAGTGAAGATCCGTTCCTGCGTGCGGTTCTGGCGCTTGCCGCAGTGACGGTGAGTCAGACAATCGGGCTCACGGTCTGGCTGATCTGGCGGGAACCGGGTGAGATGGGACGGGTGATCGCGGCGCGGCGCACGGCGGTGTGGATGGGGATCACCGGCATGGCCGGGTCGATCTGCTGGTTCACAGCGTTTACGCTGCAGAACGCGGCCTATGTGTTCGTGGTCGGGCAGATCGAAGTGGTGTTTTCGATTGCAGCCAGCGTGCTGTTCTTCGGTGAGAAAATTGCGCGCAAGGAATACCTCGGCATCGGGCTGTTGACCTTCAGCATCCTGGCGTTGGTGATTTTGGGGTGAGGCGATGGACGACGCGTCACCGCCGTTTGCCCGCGCTAGGGCGTGCAGGCGGTAAGAAACGCAGGGCTTACACCCGCTTGCCGCTGCTCCACATATTGCTGTTCCGTTAGCGGATAAAACTGATTTCCCAACGGCGTGTTGAGTAGGCAGTAATAGTATTCTCTGGACGGCGGGGCGACAGATGCGGCGATATTGTCGGGTTCGTAGTTCAGATCGATGCGCCCACCTGAATTTGTGGTTCCGTACATCCGGCCGTATTGATCGACGTTGCAGCGTGGATGAACAGCTTTTACGCAACGCTGAAGGTTGGCACGCCATTCTCTGACATAGGCTTGAATTGTTGGATCGTCCCAAGGTCCGGCAACCATAGATTACTCCTCTCAAAAATAATTCAGCACAAAAGTGCGCGAATTATATCATCCAGGCACCTTTCGTGGAAGTCCGGGCAGATATCGGCATGACCAGGCTAGGTCAGGATATCTGGGAGTATCGAGACAGAAGTGGCGGTGCTCCGGAGAGTGGCGAAACCCCACCTTTTATCAGTCGTGGGAAATTTCCTTGCCCGATAGGGGCCCGCGGCCCTTGAGGCGCTGAAACAGGCTTTCCTCTTGCGCGTTGTTGAAGAAGGGAACGTTCATCGGTGGTTCGGTGTTATGGGCGCGCGCCGCAACCTCGGCCAACACCACTTCGGTGATGAAGGGCAGGTCGAAATCGCGCGCCTGGTCGAGGCCGATCCATTGCAGGTGGCTAAGCTCGTCATGGGCGGCGGAGAAATCATCGAGGTCGTTGGCGATCTCGTCTGCGTCCACCAGGAAGAAACGCGCATCGAACCGGCGCGGGCGGCCTTTGGGGGTGATGGCGCGGAAGACGAATTGCAGCGGGTGCGCATCAGGCAGGTAGCCCAGATCGGCAAAGCCCTGCCAGTCCACCGGTGGGGGACTGTCCCAGCTGCGCTTTTGGCCCAGGATCAACCCGGTTTCCTCCCACAGCTCGCGAATAGCGGCGGTGGCAAGGGCGTGGGTGTAATCCAAGGGCGCATCCTGCAGCAGACGTTCGCGGCAGACCTGTGGCATGCGCCGCGCCAGCGGCACACCATCGTCGTCGTGGTCGACCGCGCCGCCGGGGAAGACGAACTTGTTGGGCATGAAAGCAGCCTTTGCCCCGCGCTGGCCCATCAGCACGCGCGGGGTGGTCAGCCGGTCGCGCAGCACGATCACGGTGGCGGCGTTGCGGATCGCCGATCTGTCAGTTGTGGTTACCCCGAGGGTATTGCTCATGCCCGTGTCTCGCTTGCTCTTGCGCGAAGGGGCAGATCAGGCGAAGTCGTCAGCGTCGCCCTTGCCGAACCCGTGCATTTCGCGGGCCCATTGGAACCCGATCATCGCGCCTTTCAGTCTGGGCAGAAGGTATAGCGAGAGCGTGATACATCCAATAGCGAAGATGGTGAAAAGCGTCAGCGGCTCGGGCCGCCACGTGGAAAAGACGAAATGCAGCATCGGCGCCATCAGGTGGCCGACGATCAGGATGGTCAGATAGGCCGGGCCGTCGTCGGCGCGCTGGTGGTGCAGCTCCTGACGGCAGACCGAGCAATCGTCATGCACCTTGAGATAACCCTTGAGCAGCGGGCCAGCGCCGCAATTGGGACAGCGCCGACGCCAGCCGCGCCGCAGGGCGGGGCCAAGCGGACGGGTGTAGATTTTGGTGGCGCCGTCGTCATTTCCTGGCGGGCCATCCGGCCCGGTTTCGCGGGCTGGTTGGGTGTGATCAATCATGGGTGTCCTCGCGTTTGAATGAACCAATGGCGGGAAAATGCGCGTCTGAGAAGGCTGCGGATTGTCCTTGCGTCGCGATGTCGCAAAACCCTCGCCCGTCCAATGGCCGTGAAAAAAGTTGCGATGTTCGCGACGGAAACCCTGCCTGCTTCCGTAGAAGTCCATGCAAGCGGGTGGAAAACCCGATCCGAGCCCGAGGGGCGAACACAACAAACGAAGTTGGAGAATTGAGACATGAAAAGCAATATCCTGATCGCCGGTGTGGCAGCAGCAAGCCTGATCGCAACCGCAGGTATGGCAACGGCCTTTGGCAACAAGGGCGGCGAGCGCATGGGCCCGCGTGGCATGATGCCGAGCTTTGAAGAGCTTGACACCAACGCCGATGGCAAGGTGACCAAGGAAGAAATGCAGGCGCATCGCAAGGCCATGTTCGACAAGGCCGACACAAACGGTGACGGCAAGCTGTCGACCGAGGAAATGACTGCCGCCGCCGAAACCCGCAAGGCGGAACGCATGGCCAAGCGTCAGACGCGGATGCTGGAGAAGTTCGACACTGATGGCGATGGCGCGCTGAGCTTTGAGGAAATGCCGGGTCAGGGTGATCGCGCCGGCAAGATGTTCGACCGGGCCGATGCCGACGGTGATGGTGCCATCACCAAGGACGAGATGGCCGATATGGGCGGCAAGATGGGCAAGCGCGGCAAGCAGCAACTGCGCAAGAACTGCAACTGACCCAGGTGATCGAGACAGGGTTCCGGGCCGGCATGGGGCTGGCCCGGGGTAGAGTTGGCCGCGGCTGTTCATGACGGGCAATTGCGGGAAGGCGGGGAACGGGATACGTCACGGTTGGAATGACAATGCCGCTTGACACTCATGCTGACGTGCCCGACGAGGCGCTGCTGACGCTGTTCGCCAATGGTGACGGGGCGGCGGCGCAGGCGTTGACACATCGGTTCACGCCGGTGGTCATGGCCCATGCCTTTCGGTTGCTTGGCGACCGGGCCGAGGCCGAAGACGTGGCGCAGGAGACCATGTTAAGGTTATGGAAGATCGCCCCCGAGTGGCGGCGCGGCGAGGCAAAGGTGACAACCTGGCTCTATCGCGTGGTGGCGAACCTGGCCACCGATCGATTGCGCAAACGCGGGCGCGGCGCGGATGGTCATGGCCCGGCGCTGGATGACGTGCCCGAACCGGTTGACGGGGCAATGAGTGCCGAGGAGCGCTTGCAGACGCAAGCCAGGGCCGATGCATTGCAGGGCGCGCTGGACAAGCTGCCCGAACGGCAACGCCAGGCGGTGGTGCTGCGCCATATTGAGGGTTTGGGCAATCCGGAGATTGCCGAGGTCATGGCGATCAGCACCGAGGCAGTGGAAAGCCTGACCGCACGGGGCAAACGGAGCTTGAGTGCGGCACTGGCCGGGCGACGAGACGAACTGGGGTATGGGGATGACTGAGATGAACGACAAACACGACTTGGACGATTTCTTTCAGGCAGCGCAAAGCGCACAGGCTCCGGCATCCGAGGCGCTGATGGCGCGGGTGATGCAGGATGCTCTGGCAGTGCAGGCGGAAAACGCGGCCCCGGCAGGTGTCCCGTCGCGGGGCGGTCGGACGGGTGTGTTCACCGGGCTGTTTGCCGCGCTGGGCGGATGGCCGGCGATGGCGGGCCTTGGCACGGCGGCGGTAGCGGGCCTGTGGATCGGGTTCAGCCCGGCGTTGGGCCTGGGCGATGCGGTCAACACCGCGTTGGGGGTGCAAAGCACCGATACCTTGTTCGGCGATTATGCCACCGGCTATGATTTTGCCTTTGAAGAAGGGGATGCGGGATGAGTGAAAAATCGCAAGACAACGGTGCGAAGCCGAAACTGAGCCGCAAGCTGCGGGTGGTTCTCTTTGTATCGCTGGCGCTGAACCTTCTGGTCGTGGGTCTGGTGGTGGGCGCCGGAATGAAACACCGCTTTGGCCCGGATGGGCGCGGGGGGCATTTCGACCGGCCGGGCGGCGCAATGATTGCCGCGCTCGACCGCCAAGAGCGCCGGGCGCTGGGTAAGGAAATGCGCCGGAGCCTGCGCGACGCGCGGGGGCAGGATGGAGCCAAGAGGATTGATTACAACGCGGTGATTGCGGCGCTGACGGCGGACCCCTATGAACCGGACGTGGTTCGTGCAGCGGTAGATATCCCGATCCGACGGTTACAGGATCGCGCCGAGATGGGCCGCGACAAATTGCTGGCGCGGCTGGAGGCGATGAGCCTCGAGGAACGCAAGGCCTATGCCCAGCGATTGCGCGAGGTTCTGGAACGCGGCCCACGCCGAGAGTGGGGCAAGCCGGGCGGTCATCGGGACTGACATTCATTCGAAATCAAAAGATAGGCCTGATCCCCGAAAGGGTCAGGCCGCCGAACGTGCGTCAGAGAGTGTGACTTGGTTGCGACCATGGGCCTTGGCACCGTAAAGCGCTTTGTCGGCCTGGTCGAGCACCCGCTGATGCAGCGCAGGAACGGTCGCGCCCGCCGCGAGATCCGAGGCCAGCGCCACACCGATACTGACCGTGACCCGCAACGGTTGGGCGTGGGTGTTGACAGGAAATCCGGTATCACGGACAGCGCGGCAGATCCGCTTGGCGGCCATCTGGGCGGCGCTGCGTGTGGTATCGGGCATGACGATCAGGAATTCCTCCCCACCGATCCGGGCGACGAGATCATCGCGGCCGGCAGATTTTTCCAGGAGCCGAGCCAGCCGCATCAGAACAGTGTCCCCGGCGGCATGGCCAAAGCGGTCATTGATTGCCTTGAAATAGTCCACGTCGATCACCATTGCGGCAAAATCGCTTCCGGTTTGCGCGGCGCGGTCTGCAATGGCCCGCATGTGCGGCATCGCATGGCGGCGGTTGTATAATCCGGTCAGCGGATCGGTCAACGCCGCGCGCAGCCCGTCGCGCATATCCGCGCGCAATCGTTCAAGCGTGCGTTTGCGGGTGACCTGCCGGTGCAGGCGCAAGGCAATTTCGCGCGGTTGGAACCCTTCGGTCATGACCCCGCTGGCGCCTCGGTCGAGCGCGTCCGAAGCCAGCCGTTCGATCTTCTCGGGCGCCACGGAGCCCTCCTCGATCAGCACCAGGATACCGGCATGGCGGGTATCGGGTTTGGCCCGAAGGTCGGCCAGAAGCTGTAGGCCGGGTTCGACCGTGTCCGGCGACAGGATCAGCGCCACGGCTTCAGGCGGCGGGGCTTCGGCCAAGTGTCGCAATGCATCCTTGAAATGCAATGCAGTGAACGCACCCGGCAAAGCCCGCTCCAGCTTGTAGCGCCAGGCAACGGCGCATCGTGCATTGGGCCCGATTACGGCGACGCGGTCAGGGTGGGCAAACTGTTCGGGGTCCTCGGACAGGCCAAGGGCGCGGTTGGCGCCTTCCCGAAGCGTAAGGTCTTCGGCGGTTTCCCGGTGTCGCAGAAGGCTGCGCATGCGGGCCAAAAGCAGGTGGTTGGCATAGGGTTTCAGCAGGATGTCATCTGCCCCTGCCGCCAGGATGCCATAGCGAAAATCGGGGTCGCGTTCGACGGTTTCGACGAGCAGGGAGGTTGCCCGCGTTTGCGAATTCTGGCGCAAGGCGGCTGCAAATTCGGCCGCGGTCATGTCGGGCAGATGCCCGGCACAGATCACCAGGTCCGGGCGCAGTTGTCGTGCCGCTTGCAGCCCGGACACACCGGTCGTGGCTTGCACGACCTGGTAACATGCTTTGGCCAGCTTGACCTTCATCACGACCCGATTGGTCGCGATTGTGTCGACGATGAGAACCTTTCCCGGCATCGACAGTTCTCCTCCGTGCTTGATCTTTGCTCAGTTACGTGTCTCTTGTGTCCGGCACATCATTCCACCACAGTGGTTAACAAATCCTTTCCGGGACCAATCAAAATGTCGATGTCGCAGGAAGCTGCCGAAACGATCGCACTGCAGGCGCTGGGCTGGCTGGCCGGCAACGCGGATTTGTTGCCGGTTTTCCTGGGCTCGACCGGCGCGGTGGTGGATGACCTGCGCGAACGGGTAGGGGACGCGGATTTCCTGGGATCGATACTGGATTTCGTGATGATGGACGACGCCTGGGTGACGCAGTTCTGCGACACGGCGGGGTTGAGTTACGAGATGCCGATGATGGCCCGGGCGGTGCTGCCCGGCGGCAAGAAGGTCTATTGGACCTGAACGGTCCGGGGCGGTAGCGGATGGGGACGCGCATGGAGCTGGACGGGCTGATTTTCGACAAGGACGGGACCCTATTCGAGTTCGCCGCCACCTGGGAGGCCTGGGCGGCAGCGTTTCTGAGCCGGGCCTGTGGCGGGGATCGGGACCGGGCCCGCGAGTTGGGCACGCTGATCGGCTTTGATTTTGAAAATCAACGCTTTGCAACCGACAGTATCGTGATCGCCGGCACCGCCGGAGAAATCGCCGACGCGCTTTTGCCGGGGTTGCCGGGGGTGGAGAAGGGCGGGTTGTTGACCATCCTGAACGAGGAAGCGGCCCAGGCGCCACAGGCCGAGGCGGTGCCGCTGGTACCCTACCTTGAGCGTTTGAAGCAAGCCGGATTACGGCTGGGCGTGGCGACCAATGATGCGGAAATGCCGGCCAAAGCCCATTTGGGCAAGGCCGGGGTGGACGGGCTTTTCGAATTCGTCGCCGGGTTCGACAGCGGTTTTGGTGGCAAGCCCGCGCCGGGGCAGTTGAATGCGTTCCTCGAGACCACGGGACTGGCAGCCGAGCGGGTGGCGATGGTCGGCGACAGTACCCATGACCTCGAGGCCGGGCGGCGGGCGGGGATGCGCACCATCGCGGTGCTGACGGGCATGGCGCAATGGGCCGATCTCGAAGGGTTGGCGGATGTGGTTCTGCCGGATATCGGGCATATTCCCGAGTTGCTCGGGTTGAGTTAACGCCGGGTATGCGCAACGGCCCAAGCGGTTAATCATGACGTTCGGGAATACCACTGCGGTGCTGGTATCCGTCTGGTACCTGTCGGCTATCCGTCGGGCATTCGCATGCGTATGGTTTTAAGCGGTTGTTAAGTTAACGTGGCGTTCGCAGAGACAATGGACCCAAAGCAGCCATACCGCTCATGTGCAGTGAGGGTCCGGGTGGAGCCCAATGCAGACAGGACAAGTCCCCAGGCAGAGAAATCGGCTGGTCGGGTATTTCCGTGCAACTGGTCGGTAGGTTTGTGTTTCAAACCAATCAATCAAAATCAAATCTCGTATGTTTGCAGGTCTTCGACAATGCCGGTCTCGCCGCTGAAGCGCGCAGTCAGGTCGGCGTGGGCCTTTGCATGTCCGTCCTCGCTATCCATGTGAATTCGAAAATGGCTAAGGAAGAGCCGTTTGACACCTGCACTTTCTGCCATGTCCGCCACCTGACCCGGGTCCGGGCTAAAGGCCATTAGGGCGGGGTGCAGCTCCTCGCCTGACCCGCGATAGCACCAGTGCAACAGGAAATCCGCGTCGCGGCACAACTCGGCAATCTCGGGGTTGATGCCCGTATCGCCGGAGTAGACGAACTTTCGCCCCGCGGTCTCGACCGCAAAGCCCAGGCATTCCAAGATCGGCTGTGCGTGGGTGGCGCGCGCCGATGACAACTGCCAGCCATTGCCCTGATACGTGAATCCTGGTTCGATTTCGGTCACTTCCGGCGCGGGCCACGGGCGCGGCAAGGTCCCGCCACGTGCAACCCAGACCTGCTGACTCTGCGGCAGTTCGGTGCGGGCGCGCAGGTCGTTGTTCAGCACCCCATTGCGACCGAAATACCCCTCGGTGATGTCTATCAGCGGTTTGGGACCAAACACTTTCATCGGCGCCGCCCCCTCATCCCACGCGGCATGGACCAGACGGGCGTAATCCATCATGTGATCGGTGTGATAGTGGGTAAAGAACAGGTGCGTGATATCCGACGGGGTTCGCCCCGACCGCACGAGGTTGTCGAACACCCCGCCACCGCAATCGAACAGGATCACATCGTCGCCGATTTCCAGCAAGTACCCCGACGACGCGCGCCGAGCGTAGGCCTCGGGGGATCCCGATCCGAGAATGGTCAATTTCATGATTTGGCCTCCGGTGGTGGCGTCGCCCCCGGCGCGCCAAGTTTCAATGCCGCCTCGCGCCCGCCATGGCTGGCAATCAATTCAGCCTGATCAGCAAAGGCCTGGGCATCGACGGCTTCGGGATCGAGAATGGCGCGCAAAGCAGTCTCCATCTCGGTCAGCGTTTCGGCATGGATCGGATCAGCCGCCAGATCGGTCAGCTCTTCTGGATCGTCCCGCATATCGTAAAGCTCGGAGGCAAAGCCGACATAGTAGTTCAGCTTCCAACGCCCCTTGCGCAGCATGAACGCGCCCGACACCGCACCCGCCGCGTGGTATTCGCTCAGGATCGGGCGCTCTGGGTCGTCCTCTGCCTCTGCAATCCTTGCCAGCGAAACCCCATCCCCTTCGAACTTCAACCCAAAATGATCCGGTACCGTGGCCGAAATGTCGAGCAGCGATACCGGTGTCTCGCATGTCCCCGGCGCAATTCCCGGTCCGGCCATAATCAATGGAACCGCAACGCTCTCCTGGTAAAGGTTCGATTTTCCCCAAAGCCCGCGTGCACCGACATTGTCGCCATGATCCGAGGTGTAGATCACCGTGGTGTTGTCACCAAACCCCGCAGCGCCCAGCGCCCCAATGACCTGGCCAACATTGTGATCAAGCCAACTGCACAGCCCATAGTAGGACGCCATCGCCGAAAGACGTTCTTCGGTATCCTTGAACCGGGTTTCGCTGTCCATCATGACGTTCTGCTTCTCAACCCAAGGGTGGCGGGCATGGCCCGCGTCAGGGTGCAGTTTGACCGGTGGCAGGCGGTCCAGCGGGTAGAGGTCATAGAATTCCTGCGGCACGATCAACGGGAAATGTGGCGCGACCAGACCGACATAAAGACACCACGGGCGGTCATCCCCCGATGCGGCACGCTGGGCAAACCATTGCCCGGTGCGTTCGGTCACGGCGGCATCGTATTCGGTGTATTTCGACTGTCCCGGCCCGATGTATTCGCCCAGCATCCGGCCACCTCCGGGTGGGCCGACCCGTTCATCCTCCTTGCGGATCGAGGCCCAGACCATGCCGACGCCATTCACAACCTGCATCGGGATATGTTCGGTATCAAACCCCGCCGGATCTTCGTGATGCCGGTAGTGCAGCTTGCCGATGCTCTCCACCGGCACGCCCGCATCCTGAAGCCTGTGACCCCAACCTTTGGGTTCGCCGGTATAGGGCATCGCGTTGTCCCACAGCCGGTTCACATGCACATAGCGCCCCGAGGCAAACGCCGCCCTTGCCGGCACACAGATCGGCGACGGCGTATAGGCGTCGGTAAAGCGCATGCCGCGCGCCGCCAGCGCATCCAGATTGGGCGTTTGCACGAAGGGATGCCCGGCACAGCCCATGGCGCGCGCCTGGTGTTCGTCGGACATGATGATCAGGAGGTTGGGTTGCGTCATTGCGGACCTACCGTTCCGCCAGTTGTTCAAGCTTGTCCATCGCCCGGAACAGGACCTCGCGTTCCTGCGCGGTCAGCCCCTCGGAGAAATCCAGCTGCCTCTGGCGCATCGCGGGCCGCGCACGTTCGAACATCTCGCGCCCCTCATCGGTCATGCTGACGATATGGGCGCGGTGATCCGATTCGCTGGCCTCGACACGAATCAACCCTCTGGCCGACATCGTCTTGATGGCGCGGCTCAGCTGTCCCTTGTCCATCACGATCTCGCGCCCGACACGCGCCGGCGTTGTCGGTCCAAGGTAGTCGATCAGCACCAGAACGCGCCATTGCGTCTGCGACAGGCCACCATTTTCACCAAGGACTCGAATGGCTTGGGCATTCATCTTGGCATTCAGGCGGGTCAGCCTGTAGGTCAGCATCTGCCGCAGCGGCACGTCGTAAATGCCGGGTTTCGGGGCGGGATTGGCGCTCATTTTCGGGTCCTCCTACAGCCTATCGCTGCATGAATTTAGTTGATAGGTCAACTTTTTTGTTGACCGGTCAACTATATTTATCGTTCCATGAGGCCAAGCACGCAAACAGGGAGGACACACCATGAAACGCATTTTCAAAACCGCCATATCCACGGCTGCCGCGGTCGTTCTGGCCGGCTCGGCCTTCGCATCCGATTGGACCCCGCCGGGCCCGATCAAGCTGATGATCGCGTTCAAGGCAGGCGGCGGGGCAGATACCCAGGCACGGCTGATCGCCGAAGACCTCGAGGCCAAGATGGGTTGGAAGTTCATCCCCGAGCAGGTGACTGGCAAGGGCGGCATGAACCTTGCCATGGCGATCAAGGATCAGCCCAACGATGGTAGCGTGATCGGCATGGTCGTGACCGAAACCCTTGGTTACAACATGAAGGTGGCAAATGCGGGTGTAACCCCGTCGGACTTCACCGCCATCACCACCACTGCCGGGTTCCAGATGGGTGTTGTGTCACGCAGTGAAAAGGGCTGGAAAACCTTTGACGAAATGATCGCCGCAGCCAGGGAAAGCCCGCTCCGTTTTGGCGCAATGAGCCCCAAGCTGGCCGATCTGGCCTATCTTCTCGGCAAGGCACAAGGCGTCGAGTTCAACATCGTCAACGTTAAAGGCGGCAAGGGCGTAATGAACGGTGTCAACGCGGGCGATCTGGACCTTGGCTTCATGGCTGGCATCCAGCGCAAAGGCGTTGCCGCGGGCGATTTGGTCAACCTGGCTTCGGCGCTCAGCGCGCCGCTGGTTCAAACGCCTGACGCGCCGACATTTGCCGATCTGGGCGTGAAGTTCAGTGCCGATGGCTATTTCCTGATCGTTGGCCCAGGCGGCATGCCTGCCGAGGCCCGCGATGCGCTGGCCGCAGCCATTGGCGAGGTGATCTCTACAGAGGGCATGAAGTCGAATGGCATGATTTCCAAGGCCTTCGGTGGCGCTGCCATTATCGCCGGGGACGACGCTCAGGCGCTTGTCGAAGGCGATTTCGAAGCTGCGGGCGCTCTGCTGCAGGCGGCCTCCGAGTAATCAAAGGTCAATGGGCCTCGCAAAGATGTTGCGGGGCCTTTTTCTTCAGCCAAAGGCGCGGGGTACCCCATGCGTTCCGTTGACCGTGCAAATCTCATCCTTGGACTGGGCACCGTGGTTGCTGCCTTGCTGGTCGCCTTTGTCTGGGTGCCCGCCGACGTGACCACCGGTGTGATCGAAAAGGTCCGCCGTCAGGTGACGATTGGCGACGCCCTTGCCCCCATGCTGGCCGCCGGTTTCATCGGACTGGGCGGGCTTCTGGTCATCGTGTTCGAGCGCCCCGAAAACGCCCGCCGCATCACCTGGCGCAACATTTGGTTCCTTGCAGTGTTCCTGATCATTGTCGCTCTTTCTTTTGCAATCATGCGCTGGCTTGGACCGGCCATGGCCAGTTTGATCATGGACTCGGGCTATCGCCCCCTGCGTGACACGGCGCCGTGGAAATATGTCGGGTTCCTGGTTGGAGGAGCAGGCATGATCACGGCGCTGGTCAGCTTTGTTGAAGGCCGGGTCACCTGGCGCGCCGTACTGGTCGGTCTGGCGGCGGCCATCGGGTTGATCGTGGTCTACGATCTGCCGTTCGACGACCTGCTTTTGCCACCCAATGGTGACGTCTGATGGGCTGGTTCGACTATGTCTGGCTGGGTATTCTTGCGGTCTTTCAAGGCCCCGAGATGTTTTCGGTCCTGGGCATCTCCATTCCCGTCACCCTCGTAATGATCCTGATGGGGTTTCTCATGGGGATCGCCGTTGGTGCCACGCCCGGACTTGCCGGGCCCATGGCCATGGCGGTGGCGCTGCCGATCCTGATCTCGATTTTTGGTTTTTCACCCGATGCCCTGTTGCCTGTCATGGGATTCCTGCTGGGCATCATGAAAGGCGCCACCATTGGCGGCGCGGTGCCCGCGATCCTGTTCAACACGCCCGGCACACCCGATGCCTTTATGACCACGCTCGACGGTTACCCGATGACCAAACAGGGTCAGGCGCGCAAGGCCCTCCGGGTCGCGCATTTTTCCTCGGCGTCGGGCGACACGTTCTCAGATATCGTCCTGATCCTTTGCGCACCTTTCCTGGCGGTGGTGGTGGAGCGCTACCTTGACCTGCCGGAAAAGACCGCGCTTCTGATCCTGTCACTTGCCTTTATCGCTGCCGTGATCGGTGGTTCGGTGGGCAAGGGGTTGATCTCGCTGGGTCTGGGTTTGCTGGCGGCCTATGTCGGTACAGGCGAGGATTTCTATCCCCGCCTCAGCATGGGCAGTCAGACCCTGGCCCAAGGGTTCCCCATTGCGGCCGTTGTTCTTGGGGTTCTGATCCTTGGCGAAGTGTTCAAGAGCATCGAAGACCTCTGGCAGGAAAAACGCAAATCTGGCGCGATTGCCCAGATTGAGCAAAAGGGCGATCAAAAACTGCACCGGGCCGACATTCGCCGACTGTTACCCTACATATCCCGATCGGCCGTGATCGGCACCACGATTGGCGCCTTGCCCGGCATCGGATCAACGCTTGCCGCGACCCTGGGCTATACCACCGGTCGCGCCACCCATGCCCGCAAGGGCCGTACCCCGGCCTTTGGTCAGGGCGCGCCCGAGGGCATCGCCGCAACCGAGGCGGCCAATTCCTCGGTGTCCGGCGCCAACCTGATACCGGTCCTGTCACTTGGCATTCCCGGCAACGCGGCAGCAGTGTTCCTGATCCTGGCCGCCGAGACGATCGGCGGGTTCAACCCGGGCCCGTCGGTGTTCCGCTTCACCGGGAACGAGGTGAACCCGGAACTGGTCATCGCCTTCGGCCTCTTCACGTGCATGATGTTCGCCAACCTTCTCAACTGGACCATCGGCGGGGTCTTCATGCGGTCGATGGGCTTCATGAGCCGTATTCCCAAGCACATCCTGTTGCCGGTCGTCCTGCTGCTGACGCTGACCTCGATCTATGTGCAGGAAACCCGGATGGCGGCATTGTGGTTTACCATCGGGTTCGGCGTTCTCGGCTACCTGATGCGCCGCCTGGGCATCTCGCCTCTGCCCTTCATCATCGCCTATATCCTTGGCGCCAAACTGGAAGAAAGCGCCCGTCAGGCCTTTGCCTCCACCGGTGGCGATGCCTGGTTCCTGTTCACCAGCCCCGTTTCCATCACCTTCATGGCGCTCACCGTTCTGGTGGTCACACTCTCTCTACGCAAACCCAAAGAGGCCAATTCATGACCCGCCCCAATATCCTTTTGATTTCGGCTGACCAGCAACGCGCCGATTGCTTTGGCTTCATGGGGCGCAAGATCAAAACCCCCCATCTCGATCAACTGGCCGCAGATGGCACCCATTTCACCGCCTGCATCACCCCATCTGTCGTCTGCCAACCGGCACGGGCGTCGATCCTGACCGGGCAGCTGTGCCGCACCCACGGTGTGCATGACAATGGTATCGATCTGAGCCCGGAAGTAGGCGAAAAAGGCTGGGCCGGGGCTATGGCCAAGGCCGGCTATCAGACCAGCTTTTTCGGCAAGGCGCATTTTTCCACCTACCACACCTATGACCCCACCGGCACGCCCGAGTGTCTGCGCTCGTCGGCCCAATATGGCCCGGGTTGGAACGGACCCTACATGGGGTTCCAGCATCTTGAGCTGATGCTTGTCGGCCATAACTGGTGGGCCCCCGAAAAACCGCCCGGTGGGCACCATTACGAACGTTTCTACCATGCTGACGGACGTGGTGATGAACGCACCAAGCTGATGTGGGAAAACGCCGGTGATACCAAGGGTGCGGCGCAGGTCTGGCATTCGAAATTGCCCACGGCGTATCACAACACCACCTGGACCTCGGACCGGTTCATCGAGTGGATGAACCACGGGCGTGACGCCGACAAACCGTTCTGCACCTGGGTCAGCTTTCCCGACCCGCACCACCCGTTCGACTGCCCCGAACCCTGGTCCCGCCTGCATGACCCGGCCGAGGTCGACCTGCCGGAAAACCGCACCCGCAATTACGAAGGCAAGCCCTGGTGGCACCGGGCCGCGATAGAAGGTGAACCGGCGGACAAGAAATACGCCGATGTGCGCAAGCAATACTCCCGCATCCAACCGCAAACGGATGAGCAACTGCGCGAGATCATCGCCAATACCTATGGTCAGATTTCCTACATCGACCATGAGGTCGGACGCATGCTGATTGCGCTGCAACAGGCCGGATTGGATGAAAACACCATTGTCATCTACATCAGCGATCACGGCGACTGGCTGGGCGATCACGGATTGATCCTGAAAGGGCCGATGCATTACGAAGGTCTGTTGCGTGTGCCGATGATCGTGCGCGGACCCGGCGTGCGCAAAGGCGCTTCGGTGGATCACCCGATCTCGACCCTGGATCTTGGCCCAACCTTCTATGACTATGGCACGGCGAAACCACTTCAGACCCAGCATGGGCACAGCCTGCGCCCGCTTCTGGAAACCGCTGACGCCACCCGCGAGTTCGCGCTGAATGAATGGGGGCTTGGCCCGGGCCGCGTCGGGGTCGCGCTAGAGCTCAGAACCGTCCGCACCCGGACCCACAAAATGACGATCGATCTCAATTCAGGCGCCGGTGAACTCTATGATCTGGAAGCGGATCCTAACGAGCAGAACAACCTGTTTGATGATCCTTCAGCGGCTGAGACCCGCTCGCTGCTGAATAGCTTTATCGCCACGCGGGCAGATGACATGCGACCCGATCAGGTGGCGGTAGGCACGGCGTGATGGATTAGGCTTCCCCGAGTTTTTGTTCGGGAGACGTTTTGACCAAGAAACCTATCATCGAAAACGGGCGTTGCGATGACGTTACCCGCTGTTCTTATGCTGTTCACCGATCATGGAAGAAATGTACCGCAATGTCTGTTTTGTCCGCATTTCGAAGCCTGGTGCCAAATGCGGCAAGGGTGGTTCAAGGTTCAGCCCACAACCCTGCGCGACTCTCGTGACTGAAACCCGCTGCCGGGATGGCCTGTTTCCGACAGGAGGTGTCGCCAATTGGCAGGCGATGGTGGGATTGGCACCGCCATGATCGGGAGGACCAAGGTGAAAGGGCGGATCATGGCACGGGACACATCACGCAAGCGCGGCGGCGGACGGGCAGGCGGGCGCGCCGGTAAGGCGGCGCGGCGCGGCAGCGAGGTGATCGAGCAGATGCCTTGGAACCCGCCGCGCCGGGTGGACCCGCCGGTGGAGCCGCTGAACGAGGAGGGTGTCGCCGCGCTGCATGAGGGCGCAATGCGGATTCTCGAGGAGATCGGGATCGAGATTCTCAATGCCGAGGCGCTGGAGATTTTCCGCGAGGCGGGCGCGATCATCGACGGGGAAAACACCCGGATCGGGCGTGACTTCATCATGGAAATGCTGAGCCATGCACCGGAAAGCTGGGACCTGACGCCACGCAATCCCGAGCGCAGGATCACTGTGGGTGGCGACACGATGCTGTTTGGCAATGTCAGTTCGCCGCCGAATTACTGGACCATGGATACGGGTCGGAAAATCCCCGGTACAAGAGCGATGTGCGCCGATTTCATCAAGCTGAGCCAGTATTTCAATTGTATCCATTTCATCGGCGGCTACCCGGTGGAGCCGCAGGACATTCACGCCAGTATCCGCCACCTGGATGTGCTCTATGACAAGCTGACGATGAGCGACAAGGTGGTGCATGCCTATTGCCTCGGCAAGGAGCGGGTCGAGGACGTGATGGAGATGGTGCGGATTGCCGGGGGGCATTCGCATGACGAGTTCGAATCCGGGCCGAAGATGTATACCAACATCAACTCGACCTCGCCGTTGAAGCATGATGAGCCGATGCTGGATGGCTGGATGCGGCTGGCGCGAGCCAACCAGGGGCTGGTGGTGACGCCGTTCACCCTGGCCGGGGCGATGGCGCCGGTGACGATGGCGGGGGCGGTTGCGCAATCGCTGGCCGAGGGGCTGATCGCGGTGGCGCTGGCGCAGTATATCCGGCCGGGCGCGGCCTGTGCGATCGGGACGTTTACCTCGAACGTGGACATGAAGTCGGGCGCACCTGCCTTCGGCACGCCGGAATACATGCGTGCGACCCAGATGACAGGGCAGATGGCGCGGTTCTACAAGCTGCCGCTGCGCTCCTCGGGCGTGTGTGCGGCGAACGTGCCGGACGGGCAGGCGATGTGGGAGACCAGCAATTCGCTCTGGGCGGCGGTGCAATCCGGGTCGAACCTTGTCTACCACGCTGCTGGCTGGCTGGAGGGCGGGTTGATTGCCAGCCCGGAGAAGTTCGTGATGGATTGCGAGCTGTTGCAGCAGATCCAGCGCTATATGGACCCGGCAATCTGTGCCACCACGCCGGAGGACATAGCGCTTGATGCCATCAAGGAAGTCGGCGCGCAGGGGCATTTCTTTGGCCTGCAGCATACCCAGGACCGGTATACCACGGCGTTCTACCAGCCGTTCCTGAGTGATTGGCGTAACTTTGAGGCCTGGGACCAGGCGGGTGCGGTGTGGACGCCGGAGCGGGCGCATGGGCTTTACCGTCGGATCGTTGACAGTTTCGAGGCCCCGGCGATGAACGAGGGCATTCGCGAGGAACTGGCAGCCTTCGTGGCAAAGCGCAAGGAAGAGGGCGGGGCGCCGACGGATTTCTGAGGCTATGTTATCAAGCGGAGCGCTGTCGCGCACAGGATAGTATCCGTTCAGGCCACGGAGGCCTTGGGGGCGCCGCCCCCAAACCCCCGGAGTATTTCTGGCAAGATGAAGGGCCGTTTCCGGGGCTGACCCAGATCAAAGGACGTGTGTCTGGCTTTCGTGTAGGGTGGACGGGTAACACGAACTTGGGGCTGCATGGGCGAGACAAGTGGTATTCTGACGGCTTTGGGCGGAGTGGGGTTGTTCCTGCTTGGCATGGTGCTGATGACCGAGGGTCTGCAGGGGCTGGCGGGGCAATCGTTGCGCCGGGTGCTGAGGCGATTCACCAAGACGCCTTTGCGCGGCGTGGCGGCGGGGACGATGGTGACCGCGCTATTGCAGAGCAGTTCGGCCACGACCGTCACCGTGATCGGCTTTGTCAGCGCCGGGCTGCTGACGTTTTCGCAAGGGTTGGGCATCGTCTTTGGCGCCAATATCGGCACCACCTTCACCGGCTGGTTGGTGGCGGTGCTGGGGTTCAAGCTGGAGTTGGAAATCGCGGCGCTGCCGGTGGTGTTCATTGGCGGGATGATGCGGCTTTTCGGCGGAAGGCGGGTTGAACTGGCTGGTCGGGCGTTGTCGGGCTTTGCGCTGCTCTTCCTTGGTATTGCGCTGATGCAGCAGGGCATGGCGGGGTTGAGCGATGTGCTGACGCCCGAACAGATGCCCGGCGATAGCATGTGGGGACGGGTGCAACTGGTGCTGTTGGGCGCGGCGATCACGGCGGTAACGCAAAGCTCCAGCGCCGGCGTCGCAGCGGCGCTGGTGGCGCTGGATGCCGGGGCCATCGGGCTGAGACAGGCGGCGGTAATGGTGGTGGGGATGAATATCGGCACCACGGTCACGGCTTTGCTGGCGACACTGGGCGGGTCGGTGGCGGCGCGGCAGACCGGGGTGGCGCATCTCTTGTTCAACCTGATGACCGGGGTTCTGGCCTTTGTGCTGCTGACCTTTGGCGCGGGGCTGATCGAGTCACTGGCGGGCAGCGGCGACGTTGCGGCGGAGCGCTACGCGCTGGTGATCTTCCACACCGTATTCAACGTGGCGGGCGTGGTTCTGGCGCTGGCGCTGCTGGATCCGTTCATCGCAGTGATCCGGCGGTTGGTGCGCGAGGTGCGCGAGCCGCTGGTGTCGCGGCTGGACCGGCAATTGCTGAGCCATCCGGGCGCGGCGGTCGATGCCACCTGTGCCACGGTCGAGGATCTGGCGCGGCACATGTACGGGCTGTTGGCGGCGCGGCTTTCTACCAAAGGGGCCGCTGATGGCGATGGCAAGCAGCTGCGCCAGGGGCTCAGGGCGCTGGATGCAACGCGGTCTTATGCCGAGAAGATCAACGCCGCAGAGCTGACCGGCAATGTCCTGACGCGCTATCTGGATATCTTGCACGCCTTGGACCACCTGGCGCGGCTGGGATATCGCATCACTCAGGAGGACCGCGCGCGTGGTGTAAAGGCAGATTTTCGGTTGCGCCGACAGGCACAGGTGCTGCGCAAGGCGCTGGTGGGTAATTTGAAGAAGAAGCATGTCGGACAGCGGGCCGGACGGTTCGACTGGCTGCAGGAGTCGTTTCGCCGCGGTCAGCGGAACTTCAGAACCAAGGTTCTGGAACAGGCGGTCGAGGCCGGGGACGGGGACAGGGCCGTTCTGGGGATCGGTCAGGCGAGCGAAGAGCTTTCGACGGGTCAGGCGATCGCGCTGATGGACGCGGCGCGCTGGCTGCATAGGGTCAGCTACCATGTCTGGCGGATCGAGCATCATCTCGAGCGGATTGGCCGATCGCGCCACGAAGCCGTGCCAAGCGCTGCCCGTAAGGAAGCGTTGGAGGACGTGCGGGCAGACTGATCGGACCGCGTGTCAGGGCTTGCGGAAATTTGCCGACAATTGAGAATATTGAGGGTTTGTTAAGCGCCGCCGCGCCATGCTGATCGGCAATTGGAACACGGGTGGACCCTGCACATGCACGGACTGGTCAACAGGACGATCCAACGGTTTGTGGCCGACACTTACGGCATTGGTTGCTGGCAGCGGGTTGTCCATGCCGCCGACCTCGGCTTTACCGAGTTCGAGGCCATGCTGGTCTATGAAGAAGCCCTGACCGATCGGGTGTTGCAGGCCGCCTGTGTCGAGTTGGAAAAGGCCCGTGATGAGGTTTTGGAAGATATTGGCACCTATCTGGTCAGCCATCCCAACGCCGAGGCCGTGCGGCGGTTGTTGCGGTTCGGCGGCGAGGATTTCGTCGAATTCCTGCATTCGCTGGATGACCTGCCGGACCGGGCCCGGCTGGCAGTGGCCGATCTGGACCTGCCGCAATTGGAATTGCGTGAACATGCCAGCAATCGATTCAGCCTGACAGTCAGTGCGCGGATTGGCGGTTTCGGCCATGTGATGATCGGTATGCTGCGCACCCTGGCGGATGATTATGGTGCGCTGGTGCTGCTGGATCATCGTGGCGGTCAGCGCGGGTTCGGAGTGGTTGATATCACCCTGATCGAGGCGGGCTATGCCTCGGGCCGGCATTTTGAGTTGGGCGCGGGGGCGGCCGTCAGTCGGGAGGCAGGCTAGGCCATGGACCAAATTGACGCCTGGAGTCCGATTTTTGACACGCTGTGTCCGATGCATGTCATCGTCGATGACAGTGGCCACATACTGCATGCTGGGCCGACCCTGCAGAAACTGCGGCCGGATGAGCCGATGGCAGGCCAGCGGTTCTTGGAACTGTTCGAGCTACGCCGGCCACGCGACGTCCGCAACATGGGCGAGTTGTTGCGGGCCGGCGGCTTGAAATTGCAACTGAGGTTCCGCGAGGGGCGCACGACCGCGCTCAAGGGGGTGCTGATGCCGTTGCCCGGGGATGGGATGGGTTGCGCGGTGGTGAACCTGTCCTTTGGTATCTCGATCCTGGATGCGGTGCGCGATTACGAATTGTTGGCGGCGGATTTCCCGGCCACTGACCTGACCATTGAAATGCTCTACCTGGTTGAGGCGAAATCGGCGGCGATGGACGCATCGCGCAAGCTGAACACACAGCTTCAAAGCGCAATGATCGCAGCGGAGGAACAGGCGTTCACCGACACGCTGACCGGGCTCAAGAACCGCCGGGCGATGGATCACGTGCTGGAACGGATGATCGAATCCGGGCGGCCTTTCGCGGTGATGTACATGGATCTTGATTTCTTCAAGGCGGTGAATGACACAATGGGTCACGCGGCGGGCGATCACGTGTTGCAGCAGGTGGCACGGATCATGGTTGAAGAAACCCGGCAAGATGACACGGTGGCACGGGTAGGCGGTGACGAATTCGTTCTTCTGTTCGACGGGCTGATTGATCGCAAGCGGCTGGACATCACCGCGTCGCGCCTGATCAAGCAGTTGGAGCGGCCGATTGCGTTCGGTGACCAGACCGCGCAAATCTCGGCCAGTGCAGGCACCGTGCTATCCAGTCACTACGACAGGCTGGATGCGGCGCAAATGCTGGGGGACGCTGACCTTGCGCTCTATGCCTCGAAACACAAGGGCCGGGCTTGTCACACGTTTTTCTCCCCGCAAATGCGCGAAGATGAAGGGGGGAGCGATCGCGCCAGTGGCCGGACCTGAGGCAGAGCGTGAGGATCTTGATGGCGAGGATGAGATGCGCCATTGACCGGGTCGTTGGTTGAGGTCACCTGCACAGACCCCTAGAGTGCCCGAAAAACGTGGAAAAGGGCAATAATGATGCGCAGGGTAAAGCTGGCCGGTGGCCTCATCGACGTGTCCGAGTTGTGTCTCGGCTCGATGACATGGGGCACGCAGACGCCCGAAGACGGAGCGTTCCGACAGATCGACATGGCGCTGGAACATGGTGTCGATTTCATCGACACGGCGCATATGTACCCGGTCAACCCGGTGAAGTTTGAAACCTTGGGGCGGACCGAGGAAATCATCGGCAATTGGTGTGCCTCTTCGGGAAGGCGAAACGAGGTTGTGATCGCCACCAAGCATCTGGGTGAAGGTTCGGCGGCGATTCCTGGGGGCACGCCGCGGATCACGCCGGAAACCGTGCCCGAGGCGGTCGAGGGCAGTCTGAAGCGATTGCAGACCGATGTGATCGATCTGTATCAACTGCACTGGCCCAATCGCGGCTCATACATGTTTCGCAAGAACTGGACCTACGATCCGCGCAGTGAAAGCCGCGAGGCGGTGAATGGTGAGATCGATGACATCCTTGGTGCCTTGGCGCGCGAGGTGGAAAAGGGCCGCATCCGCGCCTTTGGCCTGTCGAACGAAAGCGCCTGGGGCACGGCACAGTGGCTGGCCGGGGCCGAGCGGACGGGCGGACCACGGGTGGCGACGATTCAGAACGAATACTCGCTGCTCTGTCGGTTGTTCGATACCGACTGGGCCGAGCTGAGCGTGATGGAAGATGTGCCGCTCTTGGCGTTTTCACCTCTGGCGACGGGGCTGCTGACGGGGAAATATCAGGACGAAGCAATGCCGGACGACTCACGCATGGCGGTGGCCAGAGAGAAGACCGGTTCCACCGACCTCGGGGGGCGGGTGACACCGAGAGTGTTTGATGCGGTGGCGGCCTATCTGGACATCGCCATGCGTCATGGGCTGGACCCGGCGCAGATGGCGTTGGCCTGGCAGTTGACGCGGCCGTTTACCTGCATTCCGATCTTCGGAGCAACGACGATGGATCAGCTTGAAGTCGCATTGGGGGCGGCGGATGTGACTTTGACGGATGAAGTTCTGGACGAGATCGACACGGCGCATCGGGCGCATCCGATGCCTTATTAAGTGTGTGGCAATGCCGGTGGCGGTGGGCTGACGCCCGTCCTGCGTGGGATTTTGCTCACCACGCATCGACATAGCGCGGCCCGGGATGGCAGGGCCCGGCAGAGTCGAGCGCCCGCGTGATCATCTCGCGTGTTGTAGCCGGGTCGATTACGGCGTCGAATTCCAGCAGGCTGGCGGCGTTGAGCGCCTTGCCACGTTCGTAAAGCTCGTCGACGAGGCGCTGGTATTCGGCTTCGCGTTCGGCGGGATCGGCGATCGCGGCAAGGTGGTCGCGTGCGCCCAGACGCACCGCGCCTTCGAGACCCATGGCGCCGATTTCACCGGTGGGCCAGGCGCAGCAGTAATGCGGCCGGTCCAGCCCGCCGCCGGCCATGGCCATGGCGCCCAGCCCGTAGGCCTTGCGCAGGATCACGGTGACAAGCGGCTGCGCGAAATGTGCACCGGCGAGAAACAGCCGCGAGATATGGGCGACCTGGCCGGTTTCCTCGACCGCAGGGCCGACCATGAAGCCGGGTGTGTCGCAGAGGGTAACAACGGGGATGCCCCAGGCATCGCAGAGTTGCAGAAACCGCGCGGCCTTGTCGCCTGCGGTGGCGTCGATAGCGCCGCCCAGGTGCAACGGGTTGTTGGCGAGAAGGCCCACGGCGCGCCCCTGAACGCGGGCAAAACCGGTGATCATGCCCGGGCCGAAGTCGCCGCGTAGCTCAAGAAAGCTGTCGGCATCCGCCATCGTACGAACGGCGACGCGCATGTCATAGGCGCGGGTGCGGTCGGCGGGGACGATGTCGCGCAGGGCGGGGGTTTCCTTGCTGGTCTCTTGCGAGCCCGTCTCGGAGAGGCCGAGGAGGGTTTTCGCGGCGATGACGGCCTGTTCTTCATTGTCGCTCAGAATGTCGATGACACCATTGGTTGATTGGACGTCCGATGGGCCGATCTCGGTTGGTTTGACGACGCCCAAGCCGCCGCCTTCGATCATCGCCGGACCACCCATGCCGATCCAACCGCGATCGGTGGCGATGCGGACATCACAGACCCCGAAGAGCGCGGCATTGCCGGCAAAACAGAACCCGGCGGCGATGCCGATCTTGGGGCCTTTGTGGGCGGCGAAGTGGCGGAACGAAGTGACATTGAGCCAAGCCGCCATGATATGGGCGACGTCATAATCGTTGGGCCGCCCGCCGCCGCCCTCGGCAAACAATACGATGGGAAGGGCATCGCGGCCGGCAACTTCGATCAGGCGGTCCATCTTGCGATGGTGGTTAAAGCCCTGGGTGCCGGCCAGAACCGTGTAGTCGACCGCCATGGCGGCAACACGTCGTCCGTTCACGGTGCCGATGCCGCAGATGATACCATCGCCGGGGGTGCGGGCCTGCAGCTCGTCCAGCGGGCGGCGCGACCGCTGGGCGGCGACGGCCAGGGCGCCATATTCGGTAAAGCTGCCCTCGTCGAACAGGTCGGCGATGTTTTCGCGGGCGGTGCGCAGGCCCTGGGCGTGGCGTTTGGCCACCGCTTGCGCGCGGGCGTCGTCGGAGATGAGCGCCATGCGGGCGGTGAATTCGTCAAAATCCGGGCGGGCGGTATCGGGTTCAGCGGCGGCCGGGGCGGCAAGGGTGGCGGGTTCGAGGGTGACCAGGGGCGTGCCCTTGTGCAGCTCGTCCCCCGGGATCACATGCACCTCGGTCACAATGGCGTCATGGGGCGTGCGGATGTCGTGGCGCATCTTCATCAGTTCGGTGGTCAGGATCGGGGTGCCCTTGGTGATCTCCTGCCCGGGGGTGACGTGAACCTCGGCGACAAGGGCGGCATGTTCTGCGGTGATGATTGGCATTGTCGCTCTCCTGATCTGTCGGGTGATGGTGCGGACGGGAGCGTTGGATTTCAACTGCAACGTGGCGACAGAACGGAAAACGCCCCGTCCGTTGCCAGGCGGGGCGTTTCACGTAGGGTGTGTGCTTGCACGCACTTTACCCGATGGTGGCCGCTTTCACGTCCTCGTCGATGTAGGGCAGGTATTGCTCGAAATTATCGGCGAACATGCCCACCAGCTTGGCTGCGGCGGCGTCATAGGCGTCTTTGTCTTCCCAGGTCGAGCGGGGATCCAAAAGACCGGCGTCAACACCCGGAACCGTCACCGGTACGTCGAAGCCGAAATTCGGATCCTTGCGGAAGGTGGCCTCGTTCAGCGAGCCGTCCAGAGCGGCGGTCAGAAGCGCACGGGTTGCCTTGATCGGCATCCGCGAGCCAACGCCGTGGGCACCGCCGGTCCAGCCGGTGTTGACCAGCCAGCAGGTTGCGCCATGGGTGGCGATTTTTTCACGCAAGAGGTTGCCATAGGCCTCGGGGCGGCGCGGCATGAAGGGCGCGCCGAAACAGGTCGAGAAGGTCGGCTGCGGCTCGGTCACGCCACGCTCGGTTCCGGCGACCTTGGCGGTGAAGCCCGAGAGGAAGTGATACATCGCCTGTGCCGGGGTCAGCCGGGCGATGGGAGGCAGCACGCCGAACGCATCACAGGTCAGCATGATGATGTTTTTCGGGTGCCCGCCAATCGCAGTGTCCGAGGCATTCGGGATCGCTTCCAGCGGATAGGCGCAGCGCATGTTGGCGGTGAGGCTATCGTCGTTGAAGTCGAGTTCCTTGGTCTCTTCGTCATAGACCATGTTCTCGATTACGGTGCCGAACATCGAGCAGGTGTTATAGATTTCCGGCTCGGCCTCGGGGTCGAGACCGATGGTCTTGGCATAGCAGCCGCCCTCAAAATTGAACGCGCCGGTGTCGGACCAGCCATGTTCGTCGTCGCCGATCAGGGTGCGGGCCGGGTCGGCCGACAGCGTGGTCTTGCCAGTGCCCGACAGGCCGAAGAACACGGCGGTGTCGACCGGGTTTCCGGCAGCGTGATTGGCCGAGCAATGCATCGGCATGACACCTTTTTCCGGCAGCATGTAGTTCAGCAGGGTAAAGACCGATTTCTTGTTCTCGCCGGCATATTCGGTGCCGCCGATCAGGATAATCTTGCGGTCGAAATTCATCGCGATCACGGTTTCGCTGCGGCAGTCATGCCTGGCCGGGTCGGCCTGGAAGCTGGGGCAGTTGATGACGGTGAAATCCGAAACGTAACCATCAAGCGCCTCGCGCGACGGGCGGCGCATCAGGTGACGGATGAAGAGGTTGTGCCAGGCCAGTTCCGAGACGAACCGCACGTTGATCGCAAATTCGGGGTCGGCACCGCCAACAAGGTCCTGAACATAATAGTCCTTGCCCTTCATGTGGGTGAGCATGTCTTCGTAAAGAACGTCAAAGCCTTGTTCCGACATTGCGGCGTTGTTTTCCCACCAAATGCTGTCAGCCACCGATGCGGTCTTGACGACATGCTTGTCCTTGGGCGAGCGGCCGGTGAATTTGCCGGTGGACACCAGAAAGGTGCCGCCATTGCCGAGATGGCCTTCACCGTTCTTGAGCGCGGCTTCGATCAGCGCGGGCTCCATGAGATTGTAGCTGACATTGCCCAGCCCCGCGATGCCTTGATCCTCGAGCCGGAAGTTCGGGTTTACCCGTCCAGATGTCATGTTTCAATTGCTCCTGATATGCCCGCGTATGGCGCGGATCCTGGTCCTTGGTCATGTCTTGCGATCCGGGCACAACACCCGGTCGACCGAAGCCCGACGGGCCCGGTGCGGCCTCATAACATGGCCTGAGCAAATGGGAACAGGATGGTTTTGCCGCAGTTAGCGCAACCACACCGGTTTTAGCGCAACCAGTTTCCGATCTGAAACAGAATGTGAGGCAATTTAGCCATTCCTAAGCGTTTTTCGCGTCACAATCGTGGGGAAAACCCGGCTGATTCGCAGTTTGGGATTGATTGTAAAGAGGAAAAAGGGGATTGTGCCTGAAAAAACAGGCATAACGAGCAGCAATAAGGACAATTATAATGTCGAAAATCGCCCTTGTGGACGATGACAGGAATATTCTGACATCGGTGGCCATGACCCTTGAGGCAGAGGGATTTGAGGTCGAAACCTATCACGACGGCCAGCAGGCGCTGGACGCGTTTAACCGAAAACTACCCGATATGGCGGTTCTGGATATCAAGATGCCGCGTATGGATGGAATGGACCTGCTCCAACGTTTGCGGCAGAAAACCACTATGCCGGTGATTTTCCTAACCTCGAAAGATGACGAAATCGACGAGGTTTTGGGCCTGCGCATGGGGGCGGACGATTACGTCAAGAAACCCTTCAGCCAGCGTTTGCTGGTGGAACGTATCCGGGCGCTGCTGCGTCGCCAGGAAGCGGTGGATGGCGATATCGTCGGGGACACCGAAGAAACCAAGGTGATGGATCGCGGCGATCTGCGGATGGACCCGCTGCGTCACTCGGTGGCCTGGAAGGGCAAGGACGTTTCGCTGACCGTGACCGAATTCCTGTTGTTGCAGGCACTGGCCCAGCGTCCCGGTTTTGTTAAAAGTCGCGACCAGCTGATGGACGTGGCGTATGACGATCAGGTCTATGTCGACGACCGCACCATCGACAGCCATATCAAGCGCCTGCGTAAGAAGATGCGCAGCGTCGACCCCGAGTTCTCGGCGATTGAGACGCTTTACGGGATCGGATACCGTTACAACGAAGAGTGACGGCGCAGAGTAGCAGCCGCGGGCAGGAAGCCTGATCGAAAGGATCGACGTGCGCGACATGGTGGCAGACCGTGATGGTGACATTGTTCTGGGCGACGATTTCGTCGCCCCGAATGCCAATGTTGACGACGAGATGCGCGTCAGCCGCGAGAACCGCGGCTTTTTCTCGTTGCGCCGGTCGCCGCTGGCGCGGAAGATCATCACTTTCAACCTGATTGCCCTGAATATCCTTGTCGCCGGGATCTTCTTTCTCAACTCGTCGCGCGACGGGCTGGCCATGCAACGCACTCGCGGGTTGGTGAGCGAGGCTGAACTGATTGCCGACACGTTCGAAGTGCAGATGCAAGGCGTGGCACCGGTCAACATTGCTGCCGGTGACGGGATCAACGTCAATGCCACGCTGCGCGGTCTGGATATGCGCCGCGGTGTGCAGGTCTTCCTGTTCGATACCTCGGGTACACTGGTTGGGACGGCCGGCGGGCGCGGGATCAAGGGCCTGGTCGATGACGTCGATGAAGGCACCAACACTTATCTGACCGATGGTCTGTCCTGGCTGTGGGAAAAAAGCGCCGGGTTCTTTGTTGGCGACAAGCTGGCCAAGCCGCTGATTGCGGTTGAAGATCAGGCGCGCGACATGGTGGCTCCGACGCTTGTTAACGGTCCGCAGCTTGCCCCGGGCAGCGAGGGCGAGGGCCGGGTCTACATGGTCTCAACGCCGGTGATGCAGGGCAGTGCGACAGTGGCGGTGGTGGCGCTGGCCTCGACGAGCGGTGAAATCGACCGGTTGGTTCGGGCCGAGCGCGAGCGGGTGCTGCGCATGTTCGTGGTGGGCATTGTGGTGTCGATTGGGCTGAGCCTTGTTCTGGCCTCGACCATTGCCAACCCGTTGAGCGACCTGGCAGAGGCGGCCGAAATTGGCCGCGACAAGGACAACCGCCACAAGAAGGCGGGCGGGCGTATTCGAATTCCCGACCTGACCGCGCGGCCTGATGAGGTTGGCCGCCTGTCCGGGGCATTACGCGGCATGGTGAGCGCGCTTTACGATCGGATCGACGGCAACGAACAATTCGCCGCCGACGTGGCGCACGAAATCAAGAACCCGCTTGCCAGCCTGCGCAGCGCCGTGGGCAGCCTGCGCATGGTCAAGAAAGAAGAGCAGCGCAACAAGCTTCTCGATGTGATCGAGCATGACGTGCGCCGCCTGGACCGGCTGGTCAGCGACATCTCGAATGCGTCGCGTCTGGATAGTGAACTGGTCAAGGAAGAGCAGGAGAGCTTTGATCTGCTGAAGATGCTGGGCAACCTGTGCCAGTTCCTAGGCGAGGATGCCAGTTCCAAGGGGGTCGAGTTCATCACCGACCTGCCGAGCGAACCGATCATCATCGACGGGCTCGAGGCGCGGTTGGCGCAAGTCTTTGTCAACCTGATCACCAACGCGACCTCGTTCTGCGAGGATGGCGATGCCATTCGTGTATGGGCCAGGCAGCGGGAGAACCGGGTGCTGGTGGTGGTCGAGGATACCGGTCCGGGCATCCCGGAAGAGGCGTTGCAGAAGGTCTTCAAGCGGTTCTATTCCGAGCGCCCCGAGGGTCAGTTCGGCAACAACTCGGGCCTTGGCCTGGCGATTTCGAAACAGATCATCGAAGCCCATGACGGTGTGATCTGGGCTGAGAACATCCGCCCGACGGATGCCGACATCACCAGCGATCCACTGGGCGCACGTTTCGTGGTTGGTCTGCCGGTTTGACCGGCAACAATGATTTGCCACAGTTCCTGTGCAGGTAGGTCTTGATGCAAGATGACATCATTCACGGCAGTTGTGTCGCCCATGGTGGCAAGGCGGTCTTGATCCTTGGTGCGTCGGGGGCCGGAAAATCGGGCCTGGCGCTGGAGTTGATGGCGCTGGGCGCCACGCTGGTGGCCGATGACCGGGTGATGTTGTACCGCCAAGCTGAAACGCTCATCGCCCGGGCTCCGGAGGCGCTCAGAGGTCGGATTGAGGCGCGTTTTGTCGGCATTCTCAATGCCCGTACCGAGGACGAGGCACCGCTGGAGCTGATCGTGGACCTGGATCAGAAAGAGCGCGATAGATTACCCCCGTTTCGCAGCAAGGAAATCCTCGGGATTTCCCTGCCCGTGCTTCACAATGTCGATACCGGATGTTTTCCGGCAGCGATTCTTCAATATCTCAGGGCTGGACGTAGCGATTGAGACTGTGACCGATGGAAGGTTTGGTGGATGCAATCCGAAGCAGGCAACATCCGAAACGAACGTGAAACACTGGCAGCCCCGCGCTGTGTGATGGTTACCGGACCGTCGGGGGCCGGTCGGTCAACAGCGATCCGGGTGTTGGAAGACCTGGGGTATGAGGCGATCGACAACCTGCCGCTGAGCTTGTTGCCGAGGCTGTTGGACGGCCCGGATCACGACCGCCCGCTGGCGCTGGGCATAGACACGCGCAACCGCGAGTTTTCGGTGGCGGCTGCCATCGAGGCAATCGACGGGTTTGATGAGCGTTACGGCAGGCCGCTGGAGCTGTTCTATCTCGATTGCCGCGAAGATGTTCTGCTACGGCGGTTTTCCGAAACCCGCCGCCGTCATCCGATGGCTCCGGCGGAAAGTCCCGCCGAAGGAATCGCACGCGAGTTCGACCTGCTGGTGCCGATCCGGGCACGGGCCGACATTCTGATCGATACGTCTGAAATGACCCCGCATGACCTGCGCGCCGAGGTTGAGCGCTGGTTTGCGCCCGAGGCCGGGCGGGGGTTGGCGGTGTCGGTCAACTCGTTCTCCTACAAGCGCGGGTTGCCGCGCGGCATCGACATGGTGTTCGATTGCCGGTTCCTGAAGAACCCCTATTGGGAAGAGAGCTTGCGCGCCTTGAACGGCACCAATGCCGAGGTTCGTGACTACGTAGCCGGGGATGTCCGTTACGAGGCGTTCTTCGACCAGGTGCGCGGATTGGTTGAAATGCTGCTGCCGGCCTATTCCGAGGAGGGCAAGGCGCATCTCAGTATCGGGTTTGGATGTACTGGCGGGCAACACCGGTCGGTAACGTTGGCAGAAAACTTGGCCCGGACCCTTGCGGAAGCGGGCTGGCAAGTGTCAATTAGGCATCGCGAGTTGGAACGCCGCAGGGCGGCAAAAAAGGCGTAACCGGAAGGGAACGAGCTTGATCGGTATCGTGATCGTTGCACATGGCGGGCTGGCCAGGGAGTACCTGGCCGCAGTCGAGCACGTGATCGGGCAGCAGAAAGGCGCACGTGCCGTGGCGATTGCCGCCGATTGCGACCGGGCCAAGAAACAGCGTGAGATTTGCGAGGCCGCCAACGAGGTCGACCAGGGCGATGGTGTCATCGTGGTAGTGGACATGTTCGGCGGGTCGCCTTCGAACCTGGCGCTGATGGCCTGTGCCCAGGACAACCGTCGTATTCTTTACGGTGCTAATCTGCCGATGTTGATCAAGCTTGCGAAATCCCGCCACTTGACCGTGGCCGAAGCGTCAAGATTGGCGATGGACGCCGGACGCAAGTATATAGACAGCCAGACGATCAGCGCCGACTCGTGAGCCGCATGACCCAAATTTCCCGGAACAACGACACATGACCGAACTGACCATACGCAAGCTGAACATCATCAACGAAAAGGGCCTGCATGCCCGCGCGTCGGCCAAACTGGTCGAGGTGGTCGAGGGATTTGACGCCCATGCCGAGATCAGCCGGGATGGTTTGAGCGCTAGCGGCGACAGCATCATGGGGCTTTTGATGTTGGCAGCGCCGAAAGGAAGCACTATTGACGTGCAAACGTCCGGACCGGACGCCGAGGCCCTGGTCGACGCGCTGGAAGCGCTGGTGGCCGACCGGTTCGGAGAGGACAGCTGAGGCCAGGGTGAGACACCCGGGCAAGGCCGACAAATGGGGATGACCGGTTGGTAGAGAGTTACCGGGACAGCATGGAAGTGGCAGATACGCCGCTTGAGGGCAGTGAGCCTGAGGTCATTCAGCATGACCGCCGGTCGCTGACCTATGCCAACTCGTTTGACAGCCGGATGAAATCGACCGTGATCCGAAGCATCGAATGGCTGACCGGCAAGCTGAGCATCATCCGCATGGTGCGCAAGTTCGAGCGGATGGGCGCCCCGCGCGGTCAGGCGTTCTGGCCAGCGGCGCTGGACGTGATGGGGATCGACCGTCAGACTCCGCAGGAACAGTTGAACCGCATTCCCAAGGAGGGACCGGTGGTGGTGGTGGCGAACCACCCGCATGGGCTGACCGATGGGATGATCTTGGCGGATCTGATCGGGCGCGTGCGCAATGACTATCGTATCCTGACACGCGCCTTGTTGACCGGCATCGACGAGGTGGCCTCGAGCTACATGATCCCGGTACCGTTCCCCTATGAGCCGGATGCCCAGCAGAAATTTGTTGAGATGCGTCGCGAGGCGATGTCGCATCTGAAAAATGGCGGGCTGGTCACGCTGTTCCCGTCCGGCGTCGTGGCCTCGTCCGACACGATGTTCGGCCCGGTGATCGAACGCGAGTGGAACGTGTTCACCGCCCAGATGATCCGGCGGTCCGGCGCGCAAGTGGTGCCGATCCACTTCCGCGGGCAGAACACGCGGACCTACCAGATTGCCAACCAATTGTCGGCGACGGTGCGCCAGGGCCTCTTGCTGCGCGAGATCATCAAGAGCTGTAACAAGCCGCATTCACCGGTGGTGGGCCATCCGATCGACGATGAACAACGCACGATGCTGGAGAGCGACCCGCGTGGCTTTATGGCCTGGCTGCGCGAGCATACGCTGTCGTTGGAAAAGTGATCCGCAAGGTGATCCGGATGCGCGCTACGGTGCAAGGATAATCAGATAGTGGAGTGGTAACGCGTCGTAACCGGCGTTGCCGTGTGCGGTTGGCAGGGGAGCCTCCGGCGGGGATATTTCCGGCAAAGGGAAGAGCAGGGGTGTGCGAGGGCCTTAGTTGAGTTGCTGTTGGCGCAGCGCGCGGATCGAGCTGCCATGGGCCGAGCGGAAGGCGCGTGACAGCGAGGATTGCGAGGAAAAGCCGGTGGCGAAGGCGATTTCCTGCACTGGCTGGTTGGTTTCCAGTGCCAGGCGGTGGGCTTCGGCCATGCGCAGGGCGAGGTAGGCGGATTTCGGCGATTGGCTCAGGGCGCGAGCAAATCGGGTCTCGAGACTGCGCGGCGACAGCGAGAGCATTTTGGCGATGGTCGTGATCGGCAGCGGTGTTTCGATATTGTCGCCCATGAGAGTGAGGGCGCGGGCCACAACCGGGTGGCGCCGTGCCAGGGCCGGACCGGAATGTGGGGTTTGCGGTTGATCCGAGCCGGGCGAGGGGGCGTAGAGGAAGGCGCCGGCCACGTCGCGGGCGAGCCGTGAGCCAAAGCGGTCCTCGATAAACGACAGCATCAAGTCCAGCGCCGGGCCAGCGGCGCCGGCGGTGAGGTATTTGCCCGAGCTGACATAGCGGTGGCGCAGGGCGGTGATGGCGTCGAACCGCGAGGTGAACTCGGCCAGGTCTTCCCAGTGGGTGGTGGCGTAATGACCGTCCAGGAGCCCGGCGCGGGCCAAGAGCCAGCTGCCGCCGTCGATCCCGGCGATGGTCTCGCAATGGGGCGCTAGGCGGCGGAGCGAGGCCAGCAGAGGGGGTGTGGCGTGGCGCTCCAATCGGAAACCAGCGATCACCACCAGAAGATCGGAACGATTCAACCGCTCGATGGCGGGGCCGGGGACGGAGAGGCCCGAAGTCAAGGCGGCGGCTGCACCGGTGGCCGTGTAGTACTCCCAGGTGAACAACCTGCGCCCCGAGCGGCGGTTGGCGGCACGCATTGGATCGACCGTGGCGGCCAGCGACAGCAGGTTGGCATCCTCAAGGACGAGGATGGCGGCATTGAGGGGCATGTTTTTTTCGGATGATGACATAAAGGCTTCGTAAAAGATCAAATTAAGATGGGCAAGCCGGGGAATACTGGAAAAAATGACAAGCCTGGAGAGGATTCGCCGATGCCGCTGACCATGAACCGTGAGGTTTTCATCACCTGTGCCGTAACCGGATCGGGGGGCACGCAGGACCGCTCTCCGCATGTGCCGCGCAGCCCCGAGCAGATTGCCGACAGCGCCATCGAGGCCGCCCGCGCCGGTGCGGCGGTGGTGCATTGTCACGTGCGTGACCCGAAGACCGGCGTGCCCAGCCGAGATCTGGCGCTGTATCGCGAAGTGACCGACCGTATTCGGGAATCCGACGTCGATGTCGTGCTGAACCTGACCGCCGGTATGGGTGGGGACATCATTTTCGGCCCGACCGAGCACCCGTTCCCGGTGCAGGAGGGTACAGACATGATCGGCGCGGCCGAACGGGTGGAACATATCAAGCAATGTCTGCCCGAGATCTGCACGCTGGATTGCGGAACGATGAACTTTGCCGAGGCCGATTACGTGATGACCAACACGCCGGGCATGTTGACGGCCATGGGCCGGATGATGACGCATCTCGGGGTGAAGCCCGAGATCGAGGCGTTTGACACCGGGCATCTGTGGTATGCCAAGCAGTTGGTCAAGGATGGTGTGTTGGAGAGCCCGGCGCTGGTGCAGCTGTGTATGGGGGTGCCGTGGGGCGCGCCGGATGACCTCAATACTTTCATGGCGATGGTCAATAACGTGCCCGACGACTGGACCTTCAGCGCCTTTGGGTTGGGCCGCAACCAGATGGCTTATGTCGCCGCTGCCGTTCTGGCCGGAGGCAATGTGCGCGTGGGGCTGGAAGACAACCTGTGGCTCGACAAGGGGGTGTTGGCGACCAATGCGCAACTGGTCGAGCGTGCCGTGGGCATCATCGAGGGTATGGGCGCGCGGGTGATTGGGCCAGAAGCGGTGCGCGAGAAGCTGGGGCTGGTCAAGCGGGCGCGGCCGGTGTGATGCGTGGCGTCTGGATCGTGGTGTTTGTCCTGCTAGCAGGATGCCAGCCCGATCCATTGGGCCGCTCGAATGATCAAGTCCGCGCGGCAAAGGCGCAGTGCGATGCCGACGGCGGCCGCTGGCAGAGCGGTGGGATCACCGGCGCATTGATGTGCTTCCGGGATACTCCAGACGCAGGCAAATCCTGCAGCAAGGCCAGCGATTGCACGGGGTTTTGCCTGTCCGACAGCCGCACATGTTCAACGACAACCCCAGAGTTCGGATGTATTCCGCACCTGGATGACAACGGACAGGAGTTAGAGATTTGCATCGACTGATGGGTGCGGTCGCGGCGGCGATGCTGCCGGGATTGGCAGGCGCCGATACCGCGTGGTGGCATGGTAGCTGGACCGAAAAACCTGCCGGGTGTGCGGCACAGGATCGGGTGATTTTTTCAGAGTATGAGGTCACAGGTTACAGGAACGGCTGTGCCGTGACCTTTGTCCAGAGCGCGCGGGGGCAAGACGGCGTGCGCCTGACACTGGCCTGCAATGATCAAGGTGACCACTATGAAGAAGAACACATGGTTCTGAAGGATGGGGCCGATGCGATCCGGATGCAGCCCGAAGACGGGGATTGGCTGTTCCTGGTTCGGTGTGAATAAAGCGACAACAGCAAGACATATGTGCCGAGTTCGAACGAAAGCGCCGGTACGAGGGAGATGACCATGACGAGAGCGGCAATCATTGGCGGTGGTGTGATCGGCGGCGGGTGGGCCGCGCGATTTCTTCTGAACGGATGGGACGTGCAGGTGTTCGACCCGGACCCCGAGGCCGAGCGCAAGATCGGCGAGGTGATCGCCAATGCCCGCGCCAGCCTGCCCGGACTGGGCAATGTGGCCTTGCCGGATGAGGGCAAGCTGAGCTTTCACGACAGCATCGCCGAGGCGGTCGATGGGGTGGTCTGGGTGCAGGAAAGTGTGCCGGAACGGCTCGACCTGAAACAGAAGGTCTACGGCGAGGTGATGACCCATGTGGGCGAGGAGACCATCGTCGGTTCGTCCACCAGCGGGTTCAAACCCAGCGAATTGCAGGAAGGTCAGCCGAAGCCTGAACAGATCGTGGTGACACATCCGTTCAATCCGGTTTACCTGTTGCCGCTGGTCGAGCTGGTCACAACACCGATCAACCACGATGTGCTGATCGACCGGGCGCGGGATATTCTGACCACCCTGGGCATGTTCCCGCTGCATTTGAAGAAAGAGATCGACGCTCATGTCGCCGACCGTTTTCTCGAAGCGGTCTGGCGCGAGGCGCTGTGGCTGATCAAGGATGGGATCGCCACCACCGAAGAGATCGACGATGCGATCCGCTATGGCTTTGGCCTGCGTTGGGCGCAGATGGGGCTGTTCGAGACCTATCGCGTGGCCGGTGGCGAGGCCGGGATGCGCCATTTTATTTCCCAGTTCGGTCCGGCGCTGCAATGGCCCTGGACCAAGCTGATGGATGTGCCCGACCTGACCGACGAGTTGATCGATACGATCGCGGATCAGTCTGACGCGCAATCGGGGCACTATACGATCCGTGAATTGGAACGGATCCGCGATGCCAATCTGGTCAGCAAGATTCGCGGGCTTTACCGCATGGACTGGGGCGCCGGTGCCATTCAGCGCAAACACGACATGGCAATCGAGGCCCATGCCGGGTTGCGCCGCCATGTGGACGAGGTGGACGATCTGTCCAAACCGGTGCTGACGGCGCGGCGGGCGGTGCCGACCGAATGGCTGGATTACAATGGGCATATGAATGAAAGCCGCTATCTCGAGGCGTTTTCCAATGCCAGTGACCGGTTCATGATGATGATCGGCTGTGACGAGCAGTATATCGCCAATGGGGGCAGCTATTTCACCGCCGAAACCCATATCCGACACCTGGGTGAAGCCCATGCCGGGGCGCTGATCACTGTTCATACCCAGGTGATCGAGGGGCAGGGTAAGAAGATGCATCTGTTCATGGAGATGCGCGATGAAGCGGGCACGGTCGTGGCGACCTGCGAACAGATGCTGCTGCATGTCAGCCTGGAGACCCGACGCAGCAGCCCGCCTGCACCACAGATCGAACAGGCGCTGACCAAAGTGGCGCGGGCGCACTCCGCGCTGCCAACGCCGCAGGGGCTGGGCGCCGGGATCGGTTCAAGATGAGCAAACGGGTTCTGATCACGGCAGGGGCCTCGGGGATCGGCCGGGCGATGGCTGAACGGTTCGATGAAGGTGGCTATGACGTGTGGATCACCGATATCGACGAGGCTGGCTTGGCCGCGGTTCCGGATCATTGGCACGCCTTTCATTGCGACGTGGCAAATGAAGAAGAGAAACGCGCGGTGTTCGAGGCGGTGGGCACAGCGGGCGGTCTGGATGTGCTTTGCGCCAATGCCGGGGTTGCCGGGCCGACAGCGCCGATTGAGGATGTCAGCCTGAACGATTGGCGCGATTGCGTCAGCGTCAATCTGGAAGGGGCGTTTCTGGCGGCAAAACACGGCGCGCCGCTGATGAAACAGGCGCGCAAGGGCGCGATCATCATAACGTCATCTACCGCCGGCCAGTTCGGCTATCCGAACCGGGCACCATACGCGGCCGCGAAATGGGCGGTGATCGGGTTGATGAAGACCCTGGCGATGGAGCTGGGCCCGTACGGAATTCGCGCCAACGCAATCTGTCCGGGGGCTGTCGAAGGTGAACGGATGGAAGGCGTTCTGGCGCGTGAAGCCGCAGCCAAGGGTATGACCCGTGACCAGGTCTACCAGGGCTACGCTTCGGGCACGTCGATGCGCACCTTCATCGAGGCCCGCGACATTGCCGAGACGGCATTTTTCCTCGGCTCGGACGCGGCGCGCTACATCTCGGGTCAAGTGATCGCGGTCGATGGCCATACCGAGAACCCCGATCCCAAACCCTGAGGCAAGGCGCGGCTTCGGGATGCTCCGCGGGGAGTATTTTGCCAAGAAAGAGGCGCAGGGCCTGGCTCTCTTTCTTAGCTGAAATACTCAAAACGAACCGATTAACAGCGCGCTGCATTTTGGCTTATTCGCGACCCTGGACCCCATCGGCTCCGAGCAAAGCGAGGCCGGGCCCAAAATCGACAAGAGCCCGCGCAGCGGGCACGCGGAGATGCGGGAGTGCCGCGACCCCGGCGTGAGGTGATCAGCCCAACAGGCGGCGGGCGATGACCTGGGCCTGAATTTCTGCGGCACCTTCAAAAATGTTGAGGATCCGGGCGTCGCAGAGGATGCGGCTGATCTTGTATTCCAGCGCGAAACCGTTGCCGCCATGGATCTGCAGAGCATTGTCGGCCGCGGCCCAGGCGACGCGGGCGCCCAGAAGTTTCGCCATGCCGGCTTCGAGGTCGCAGCGCTGGTCGTGGTCTTTTTCCCAGGCCGAGAAATAGGTGAGCTGGCGCGCCACCATGATTTCTACGGCCATCATGGCGAGTTTCGACGCCACGCGCGGGAACTCGATCAGGGATTTGCCGAACTGCTTGCGATCCTGGGCGTATTGCATGCCCTGATCCAGCGCCGATTGCGCCACGCCGATGGCGCGGGCAGCGGTTTGGATGCGGGCGGCCTCGAAAGTTTTCATCAGCTGTTTGAAGCCCTGGCCTTCGACGCCACCGAGAAGGTTTTCACCCTTCACGTGGAAATTGTCGAACCCCAGCTCGTATTCTTTCATGCCGCGATAGCCCAGCACTTCGATTTCGCCGCCCGACATGCCTTCGGTGGGGAAGGGGGCGTCGTCAGTGCCTGGCGTCTTTTCAGCCAGGAACATGGAAAGCCCGGTGTGGTTGGTGGTCTCGGGATCGGTGCGGGCCAGCAGGGTCATCACGTGGGTGCGGGCGGCGTGGGTGATCCAGGTCTTGTTGCCGGTGACCTTGTAATCTCCGTTCTCGTCCTTGACCGCGCGGGCGCGCAAGGAGCCGAGGTCGGAGCCGGTGTTGGGTTCGGTAAAGACGGCGGTCGGCAGGATTTCAGCGCTGGCGATCTTGGGCAGCCAGTGTTCTTTCTGTTCCTGCGTGCCGCCGCCTTCGATCAGTTCCGCGGCGATTTCGCTGCGGGTGCCAAGCGAGCCAACACCGATATAGCCGCGTGACAGTTCTTCGCTGACCACCACCATCGAGGCCTTGGACAGGCCGAACCCGCCGTATTCTTCCGGGATGGTCAGGCCGAAGACGCCCATTTCGGCCAGTTCCTCGATCACTTCCATCGGGATCAGCTCGTCGTTTAGGTGCCACTCGTGGGCGAAGGGTTCGACCTTTTCCACCGCGTAGCGGCGGAACTGCTCGCGGATCATTTCCAGTTCGTCGTCGAGCCCGGTGACGCCGACGGTGATTTCGGCGGCGCGTTCCTGCATCAGTTCCACAAGGCGCACGCGCGCGGCCTGCGTGTTGGCCGAGGCCATCAGGGTTTGCACTTCGCTCGACTGGAAGCCCGACAGTGCGTCCCAGCCAAGGCCCATTTCCTGCAGGCGCACGACTTCGCCCTGGTTCATCGGGATACCACCGGCGATATGGTGCAGGTATTCGCCAAAGGCGATCTGGTGGATCAGTTGCTCAACCTCGCCGAACTTGCCTTCGCCTTGGATCCGTTCGGCCCATTTTTGCATCTGGCGCAGGGCTTCGACATAGGTCGCCAGCCATGCAACGCCGTGGGCTGCCCCTTGGTTGGCTTCGATCAGACCGGCCGAAACGCGACCATCCTTGCTGACGGCGTCGCGCAGTTTTTCCAGGGCTTTGTCCAGAACGGATTGCGCCGGGTCAACGGCGGCGGCGGTGAGTTTCAGAAGGTCGGGAAGGATGATGTCGGTCATGGTCAAGCTCTCGGCGAATCCGTAAGGCCCCGGGGGGCGTTTTCAGTCCGGGACGGTGTAATCACTTTGCAGGTGCAGCGCAACAATTATGCTGCATGGCGGCGAGGATTGTTCAAATCTTGCGCCCCGGAGTCGCGGCCTCATTTAATCGGTGCATGCACCGAACGGGGTGATAAGACGGGGTATGGACGCCATTTTATCGCTGATGTCGGCGCAGGTTTTCACCCTATGTCTTGCCATTGCCCTGTTTGCCGGGGTTGTTAAGGGGCTTGTCGGGTTTGCCATGCCGCTGATCCTGATTTCTGGGATGGGCAGCTTCATCGAACCGGAACTGGCGCTGGCGGGGCTGCTGTTCCCGGTTTTGCTCAGCAATCTTTGGCAGGGGTTTCGCCAGGGGATCAAGGCGGCGCTGGCGTCGCTTCGGGCCTTCGTGCCGTTCCTGCTGGTAGCTGGTGTGATGCTTGTGCTGTGCGCGCAAGTGGTACGGTCGATCCCCGAGCAGATCATGTTTCTGGTGATCGGGGTGCCGGTGGTGACGTTTACCATGCTTCAGTTGATCGGCTGGAGGCCCAAGCTGAACGAGGCTGTGCGGTTTCGAGCCCAGTTGGCGGCGGGCGCGATTGCCGGAGCGATGGGGGGCGTGTCCGGAACCTGGGGTCCGCCTACCGTGCTGTTGTTGACCGCATTGGACACGCCGAAGCCCGACCAGATGCGCATTCAGGGCGTGCTCTATGGCCTTGGGTCCGTGGCTTTGTTGCTAGCGCATGTGGGGTCGGGCGTGCTTCGGGCCGAGACGCTGCCTTTTGCCATGGTGACAACCCTCCCCGCGCTGATGGGTATGGCCATTGGGTTCGCCTTGCATGATCGCGTGGATCAGAGGCTGTTCCAGCGCCTGACCATGCTTGTTCTGATCATTGCAGGGCTGAACCTGATCCGGCGGGGATTGATGGGGTAGGCGAGCCATGGCTTGCGCCGTAGGGTCGTGCCTGTACTCTGATCGTGGATATGGAGTTAAAAGGGGGCGCGAAACATGGACATCCGACCACTGACCGGCGGGCTTGGAGCCGAGATATTCGGGGCGGATCTGCGTGATCCGGCGCAACTGGATGATATCAGGGACGCATTTGTGAGGTATTCCGTAATCACGCTGCGGGGGCAGACTATCACACCGGACGATCACCTGGAATTTGCCCGTCGTTTTGGAACGATCAACGTGAACCGGTTTTTCAAGCGGCTGGATAGCCATCCCGAGATTGCCATCGTTTTGAAAGAAGCGGATCAGACCGGCGCCATCGGCGAGTCATGGCATACCGATCACGCCTATGATCATGCGCCTGCGATGGGGTCGATCCTGCATGCGATCGAAACACCGCCTTTCGGCGGCGACACCGCGTTTTGTTCCATGGGGGCGGCCTATGATGCGCTGTCGGATCGCTTCAAGGAGATTTTGAACGGGCTTCATGCCTGGCATTCGTCGCGTCACGTGTTCGGGGCTGTCCAACAGGATTCGGAAGCGACGCGGACCGGGCGGGTCGGCAATGCGGACCTGGCGACCCAGGACGCGCTGCACCCGGTGGTGATTGCCCATCCCCTGTCAGGGCGGAAGGGGTTGTTCGTGAACCCACAGTTCACCACCCGGATCGACGGTTTGTCCGAGGCCGAGTCCGATGCGATCCTGCACATGCTCTATTCCCATTGCCAGAAGCCCGAGTTCCAATGCCGGGTGCGCTGGCAGGATGGTGACGTGACCATGTGGGACAACCGGGCGACATGGCACAAGGCGATCAATGATTATCACGGGCACCGGCGTTATATGCACCGGGTCACGGTTGAAGGCTGCGCGCTGGAGGCCGCCTGAAACCTAGCCCGCTTGGGTGCGCGGGGTGATCGAGCGACGGATGTCGTCGCCGATGGCGTGGCGGGCGCGTTCCATGTCGTGTTCGACTTGCAGGCGGATCCAGAAATCGGCGGCGGTGGAGAAGTAGCGCGCCAGCCGCATCGACATTTCCACGGTCATTTTCTCGGAGCCGTCGATCAGACCCTTGAGGCGGCCTTCGAGCATGCCGATGGCCGAGGCCAGATCGCCCGCCGGAATGTTCAGCGGTTCGAGGTATTCCTCGCGCAGCACGGTGCCGGGGGGAGGGCACAGGAAGACGGGTTCGGGTGTCTTCTCTTCACCGGGGGGCAGCAATTGGACTTCGGTCGGCAGGCCCGCGGCCTTCCACGCGTCCATTCCTCCGGTCATGTGGGCGACATCGTCATGACCTTCGTTCAGCAGCATCTTGCCGGCCGCTTCGGAGCGTTTGCCGACGGCGCAGTGCAGCACCAGCCGCTTGCCGGGCAGGGAGGGGAACAGGTCGGCCTCGAAACTGGACAGCGGCAGCAGCAGGGCGCCGGTGATGTGTTCGACTTCGTATTCCGAAGGTTCTCGGACGTCGACAAGGACGATCTTGTCCTCTTCGAGCCAATCGGAGATTTCGACGGGGCTGGCGGGGATGACGGTGCTCATGGGCGAATCCGGTGTTGTCACGTGGTCGGGTGCGACATTCTGTATCCTATCGAGGCTGGGACGGAAACAGGCAGAAAACCCGGCGCCACCGCGGAGCGCGGCCCACCCAGCCGCCCCCCCGCTCTGCGGCGGGTTGCGCGCGGCTTTCAGGCGAAGGTGCCCGGCGTGCGTGGCGGGTTTGAGTATTTGGTCAAAGAAAGAGAACCGGGGCCAGTGCCCGATTTGTCAGCGTGTGGGCACCGGGGTTTCGCCGCGATAGTCATAGAAGCCGCGCCCGGCCTTGCGGCCCAGCCATCCGGCCTCGACGTATTTGGTCAGGAGCGGGCAGGGGCGGTACTTGGTATCGGCCAGCCCGTCATGCAGCACGTGCATGATCGCGAGGCAGGTGTCGAGTCCGATGAAATCGCCCAGTTGCAGCGGGCCCATCGGGTGGTTGGCGCCGAGCTTCATTGCGTTGTCGATCGAGGCGACGTTGCCGACGCCTTCGTAGAGCGCGTAGCAGGCCTCGTTGATCATCGGGATCAGGATGCGGTTGACGATGAAGGCCGGGTAGTCCTCGGCCGAGGCGGCGGTCTTGTTCAGCTTGCCGACCACGCCGAGGCAGGTCTGGTAGGTTTCTTCATCCGTGGCGATGCCGCGGATCAGCTCGACCAGTTTCATCAGCGGCACCGGGTTCATGAAATGGAAGCCCATGAATTTTTCGGGCCGGTCGGTGCGTGCGGCGAGGCGGGTGATCGAGATCGACGAGGTGTTCGAGGTGACGATCGTATGCGGCTGGAGATGCGGCACCAGCCCTTCGATGATCTTGTTCTTGATATCCTCGTTTTCGGTTGCGGATTCGATGACCAGATCAGTTTCGCCCACCTGCGCCACCTCGAGCGAGGGGGTGATCCGGGCCAGAGCGCCGGCCTTGTCATCGACGGATATCAGATCGCGGCTGACCTGGCGTTCCATGTTCTTGTCGATCTTGCCCAGGGCGGCTTCCAGAGCATCCTGGTTCACGTCGTTGAGAACCACATCATAGCCCGCAAGGGCCATCACGTGGGCGATCCCGTTTCCCATCTGCCCTGCTCCAATCACGCCGACCTTGTTGATATCCATGATGTTTGCGGGCTCCGATTGGTGATCTCGTTTGCGCGAGAATAGGCCTCTTGTCGGGGCAGGTGCAAGGGCTGGTTCGGGGGGTGAAAACAGGGTGGCCCGGGAAAAGTTTCGGCAAATTCGCTCGTTAGCCTTTCGGAAATGGAATTGTGTGATTCTCCTTTCTGGGTGAAAAATCTGGTGGGTGTTATGACCTTTGAACAAGTGGGGAGCGGGCCCCTAGACTATGACCCGTGCAATTACGGTGAAAGCCGTTTGACCTTTCGCGGTCCGAAGCGGCAATTAGACCATGACTATGTCGTCTTTCTTGGCGGGACTGAGACCTACGGGAAATTCGTTGAATATCCGTTTCCGGATCTTGTCGAGCGGGAACTGGGTCTGACCTGTGTCAATTTCGGTCAGATGAATGCCGGGGCCGACGTTTTTCTGAACGATACGATGATGATCCGGGCGGCATCGCAAGCGCGTTATGCGGTGGTGCAGGTGATGGGGGCCAATAACCTGTCAAACCGGTTCTACTCGGTTCATCCGCGGCGCAATGACCGGTTTCTCAAGGCGTCAGCGACGATGCGGGCGGTGTTTCGCGACGTCGACTTTACCGAGTTCCACTTTACCCGTCATATGTTGGGAACGCTGGCAGATAGGGCGCCGGACAGGTTTTGGGCGGTCATCGAAGAAGTGCAGCACGCCTGGGTGGCGCGGATGCAGCTTCTCTTGTCGCGGATCGGGCCGCGGGCGGTTTTGTTGTGGTTTGCCGATCATGCCCCCGAGAACAAGACCGACTACGCCCAGTCCCAGAACGATCCTTTTGCGGTGGAGCGCTGGATGATCGAACGTCTTCGCCCGCAGACCGCTCAGGTGATCGAGGTGGTGGTCAGCCCTCATGCGCTGGCCCGGGGCACCAGGGATATGGTCTTCGGTGAACTGGAAGCCCCGGCAGCCAAGGGGATGTTTGGCCCGGCTGCGCATCGCGAGGCGGCAAAGGCGATATCCGGGCAGTTGGCGGACCTGCTGCACGATCCGGCGGCAGAGTGGTAGGTCCTTGGCGTGTGAGCCGGACAAGCAAAAGGCCCGCCGGGTTTTTTGGCGGGCCTTTCGGTTTTGATGGGGTGCGCTTGAACGCACCGCGATCAGAGCTTTTCGATCAATTCCGGTACGGCGGTGAAGAGGTCGGCAACCAGGCCATAATCGGCGACCTGGAAGATCGGGGCCTCTTCGTCCTTGTTGATCGCGACGATGACTTTCGAGTCCTTCATGCCGGCGAGGTGCTGGATCGCCCCCGAGATGCCGACGGCCACGTAAAGCTCGGGTGCAACCACCTTGCCGGTCTGACCAACCTGCCAGTCGTTCGGGGCATAGCCACTGTCGACGGCGGCGCGGGATGCGCCAACGGCGGCGCCCAGCTTGTCGGCCAATTGCTCGATCAGTTTGAAGTCGTCTTCCGAGCCGACGCCACGGCCACCAGAGACAACAACGCCTGCCGAGGTGAGTTCCGGGCGATCGCTTGCGGCAACCTTGTCTTCGACCCAGGAGCTGAGGCCCGGATCGGCGGCGGCCGATGCGGTTTCAACGGCGGCGGAGCCACCTTCACCAGCAGCGTCAAAGGTCGAGGTCCGGAAGGTGATGACCTTCTTGGCATCCGACGACTTGACGGTCTGGATGGCGTTGCCAGCGTAGATCGGGCGCTCAAACGTGTTGGCGTCGACCACACCCGACACATCCGAGATCACCATGGCGTCAAGAAGGGCTGCCACGCGCGGCATCACGTTCTTGGCGTCGGTGGTCGCCGGGGCGACGATGTGTTCGTAATCACCGGCCAGCGCCACGATGGTGGCGGCGGTCGATTCCGCCAGACGGTGACCGAGCGCCGCGTCTTCGGCGACCAGCACCTTGGCGACGCCGTCGATCTTGGCGGCAGCTTCGCCGGCAGCGGCAGCGGACGCGCCTGCGGCCAGAACGGTGATTTCACCCAGCGACGAGGCTGCGGTGACGGCCTTGGCGGTGGCGTCCATCGCCAGTTCGCCGTTGTTGACCTCTGCGAGAAGAAGAACAGCCATTACACAGCCCCCGCTTCTTTGAGTTTCGCCACAAGCTCGTCGACCGAACCCACGATTTCGCCTGCCTTGCGCGCTTCCGGCTCGGTCGTCGAAACGATCTCGAGGCGGGGCGTGACGTCGACGCCGTAATCGGCGGCGGTTTTTTCGTCGAGCGGCTTTTTCTTCGCTTTCATGATGTTGGGAAGCGAGGCGTAGCGCGGCTCGTTCAGGCGCAAATCAACGGTGACGATGGTCGGCATCGAGACGCTGATGGTCTGTAGTCCGCCGTCGACTTCGCGGGTCACAACGGCCTTGTCGCCGTCGATGTCCAGCTCCGAGGCGAAGGTCGCTTGCGACCAGCCCAAGAGCGCCGACAGCATCTGGCCGGTTGCGTTCATGTCGTTGTCGATCGCCTGTTTGCCGGCGAGAACAACACCGGGCTGCTCTTCTTCGACAATCTTGGCGAGGATCTTTGCCACGGCCAGCGGTTCGATGTCGGTATGCACGTCATCGGCGGCGACCACCAGGATAGCGCGGTCGGCACCCATGGCGAGCGCGGTGCGCAGGGTTTCCTGAGCCTGCTTCACGCCGATCGAAACGGCGACGACTTCTGCGGCCTTGCCGGCTTCTTTCAGGCGGATGGCCTCTTCGACAGCGATCTCGTCAAAGGGGTTCATCGACATTTTCACATTGGCAAGATCAACACCCGATCCGTCCGCCTTGACGCGGACTTTCACGTTGTAGTCGATCACGCGCTTCACAGGCACAAGTACCTTCATGGGCTGCGGTCTCCTTAACAAATCAATGCCGCTTGGATGCGGCGATTCCGGCTCTCCCGGTTCTGTTAGCGGTTCGTGGGGCGGTGAAACAGGGCAAAATCGTCACGTTAGCGCCAACCGACGTCGCGTTCACGGGTTTTGCAGGGGATTCTTTGCCAGAATGTTGCAGGCGATGGATTGGTGCGGTTGTGCGGGACTTGCCGGGAGAGACGCGTTCGGGCACGTCCCACCCGCCCGCCCCCGTGCCCTCACGCGTCTCTGGAGGTGTTCTTGGCTGGGAGTGGAAGTAAGTATTTGAACAAACAACCAGGGGCGAGGGAGGGATGGTCCGGTTTAGCGGTTCGCGCCGGGAACCCAGAGGACATCCGCCTTGCCACCGTCATTGGCGATGCGGGCGGCCACGAAGAACCAGTCGGAGAGGCGGTTGAGGTATTTCACCGCGTGTTCGTTGACCGGCTCGGACGCCGCCAGTTCCACGGCCAACCGTTCGGCCCGGCGGGCCACAGTGCGGCAGAGGTGCAGATGGGCGGCCAGCGCCGTGCCGCCGGGCAGGACGAAGCTGCGCAGCGGTTCGAGCTGGCTGGTCATGGCGTCGATCTCGGATTCGAGGCGCTCGACCTGGGCCGCAACCATGCGCAGGGGCGGGTATTCGGCCTGCGCATCGTCGGTCGTCGGGTTGGCAAGGTCCGAGCCGAGATCGAAGAGGTCGTTCTGGATCAGGGACAGGGCGGTGTCGACGGCACCGCCGGCATGCAACCGGGCGAGACCCACGGTCGAATTCAACTCGTCCGTTGTGCCATAGGCGGACACGCGGGCGTCATGCTTGGGGCGGCGTGACCCGTCAACCAGCGCGGTGTCACCCTTGTCGCCGGTGCGGGTATAGATTTTCGACAGGACCACCATGGATCAGTACCGGAGCCAGACAAACAGCAGGATCAGTGCAACGGCCACTGCCTGCGCGGCAATCCGGTAGCGCATGATCCGGTTGGCGTGTTTGCGGTTGAACTCACCACCCCTGGCAAACCCACCGACGCCGATCATCAGGATGATCAGCACGCCCAGACAGGCGATTGCCACAACCCAAAAGAGGGGATCAGATGCCATGTCGTGTTCCTTTCACCGTTTGGCCTGATGTAGTGGTTGGAGGCACAAAAGCGAAGGGGTGTTTTTTCCTGGAGTGCGGTTTTCCCGGATCGGTCACCCTTTGGAGATCAACCAGTCCAGCGCACGGGTCGGTAAAAGTCGCCGGGCCGCGCCCATCAGGTAGGTGGGCGTGGTGATGTAATAACGCGGACGCGGGCGGCTGGATTCCAGCGCATGGGCGAGTTTCTTGGTCACTGCCGAGGCGGGCAGTTCAAACCGGTCCATGTCGCGTTCCTCGTAGAGACGTTTGAGGAGGGCCGAGCGGTATTGGTCCGCGCGCGGGCTGGATTCCCAGTCGACCCATTTTTCGAAATGCGGGATCGAGTTTTCACGGATCTTCGAGGTGATCGGTCCAGGGGCGAGTGTGATGACGTGGATCGGGGTGTCGCGCATTTCTAGGCGCAGCACGTCGGTGAGCCCTTCGAGGGCGAACTTTGTGGCGACATAGGCGCCGCGCCAACGCATCGGCACCATGCCCAGCACCGAGGAGCAGTTGACGATGCGGCCGTGTCCTTGGGCGCGCATCACCGGAATGACCTGTCGGGTCAGCTCGTGCAGGCCGAAGACATTGGTCTCGAAAATTGCGCGCAGGGCTTCGGTGGGCAGGTCTTCGACCGCGCCGGGTACGGCGAAGGCGCCATTGTTGTAAAGCGCGTCAAGCGTGCCACCGGTGGCATCAAGCACATGATCGAGCGCGGTGTGGATCGTATCAGGGCTGGAGTAATCTAGATGGACGGTTTCCAGCCCTTCATCGGCAAGGCGATCGCAGTCGCCTTGCTGTCGGCACCCTGCAAACACACGCCAGCCGCGCGCCTTGAGCCCATGGGCGGCGTCATGGCCGATACCCGAGGAACAGCCGGTGATCAGGACGGATTTTACCATAATACCCTGCGAAAGAAATTGCCGCGCCAGTCATGCAGACCAGCGCGGCTTTAGGCAACTGAAAATACCTTTGGGTGAAATTTCTAGATGTTGGGGGAGCCGCCGGCAGTGGTGCCAAATTCGAAAATGTCGCCGCAAAAGACATCGAAAGGCTCCAGGGATTCCGAGGTCGATTGGGCGCCGCCGCTGGGAAGTTCCTGAATATAGACGTTGTCGCCCAATGCCGAAGTGCCCAGAATGCCTTGGCCGGGATTGCAATCGAAAATCCCCATAGTTTCCAGCGCCGAGTTTTCGGTGAACAGGATCTGGTCGAGATTGATATCCTCTGCGTCGACACCGCGCAGGATGATGCGGGCGTCACCGGCCTGAATTTCCACACCGCGGGGCGTTTCGCGCCATTGGAAATCGTCGATCGAGCCGTTTTCGAGATCGGCGAGGGTTTCGTCGGCCGGGTCGATGGTATCGGGGCTGACGGACAGGCCGGTCAGGACCAGGGAATCCTCGGCCCCGAAATCACGGAACTGAACAAAAATATTCGCCAGTGCGCTGTCGGTCTGGACAATCAGGACATCGTTGCCAGGACCGCCGGTGATGGTGCTTTGGCCACTGAACTGCACGAAGATGTCGTTGCCCGCGCCGCCGCGCGCCACGATCTGGTCAAGCGTGTTGCCGTCGCCCAGGACCAAGGCATTGCCATCGCCCAGCACAAGCATGTCATTGCCGCCGCCGCCCAAAATGGTGTCGTTGCCGGGGCCGCCGATCAGCAGGTCGTTGCCGCGTCCGCCGTTGATCAAATCGTCGCCATCGCCGCCGAACACGCTGTCGTCGCCACTGCCCATGCGGAAGCGGTCGCCGAAATCGCTACCGGCGGCGGCATCGTCACCGCGGCTACCGCGGACGTCGAAGCGGGTGTCGCCGAGCAGGGCGTCAAAGAAGGACAGGGGGCGCATGTCTGTCCAAACCGGAAACCCCAAGGGTTCGGGCGAGGAAAATACTGCGCGCACGACCGGTAGGGTATCCGGGATCAGGATGAAGCCTTCGGCGTGTACCTGGCCGTCGATGGTTGTGTAGGGGATGCGCAGCTCCATCGTGCCGGCGTCTGTCATCAGCGCCGTGCCGTCGGGGCCGAGCAGTTCCAGCGTGGTTCCATCCGTCGAAAACAGACCCTGTTCCAGATCGTTCATGAACCCAGAGAGGTCAAATCCGTCACGGCCACGGATGGAGATCGTCAATGTATTGGGCATGAAAATGTCCTTTGGGTTGAACGCAGTTCGAAGCCGAGGCTAGGGGCTTGCCGCGCGCCATAGAAAGCTCAACTTCGCCAAAACCGTTGAAAAGTAGGAATTTATTCGCCAAAACGTATTCACGATGCGTGAAATTGACGTTGTTTTTGACCCCGAGAGGAAGCTGTTCCTCTATTTCGGCGTGGCCTTCATGGCCATCTTGGTCGGGCCGTTTGGTACCTACGAATTGATGAGTTTCTGGGAACGGGCGGTATTCTGGACATTGGATGTACTGGGCGGCTTGTTGATTATCGTCCCGATTTTGCACGTGTTCTATTACAGCCGGTTGGCAGCGTTCATTCCCAGTTTCCCGCGGTTCCTAATCGGGGTGGCGATCGGGGCTGTACCGACGGCGGCTTACATCACTGTTTTGTTCGGAACTGTTGGTCAGAAACTGGAAATCAGCACCGAGTTTCCGCTGCTGCTGATGCAGGTGACGGTTTTTTCCACCTTGCTATTGCTGACCGAATTCGTGCTGTGGCCGATGGTTTTCGGACCGCACAAGGGTTCACCCGCCGGTATGAACGTCCCGGGGACCACTGATGAGCCCAAAACCGCGTGCGCATCTACATCTGCGGCATTGCTGTCTCGGCTGCCGGATGAACATGCGGGCGCACAGGTGGTGTCCATCTCGATGCAGGATCACTATGCAGAGGTGACAACGACGCAAGGCGCGGCGTTGATCTTGATGCGACTGGGTGATGCGATAGACCTGATGGAAGGTTGCCCCGGTGCGCGCATTCACCGCTCGCATTGGGTGGCAGGGGAATTTGTCAAAGGGATCGAGAAGACCGGGCGCAAGACCGAAGTGCGGATGCGTGACGGGCGGCGGCTGCCGATTGGGAACACCTATCTGAAGGCGGCGCAACAGCAGTTGGGGATTGGGCCTGGCGAAGACGCAGTCTAGTTCGTTGCGACCAGCAGGAAATCAGCCATCCAGCCAACGCGGCCTGTGTCGAGCACCCGAAGTTTGACCCAGCCGTCGCCGCCATCGCGGATCACTTCGACCTCGGTTCCGCGGGTCAGCTTGGCCACCACGTTGAACGTTTTACCCGGTCCCTGCCGCATGTTCACACGGGCCGATTTTACCTTGCGCAGGTCGCGATTATCGTCGGCGTCGGTTGCCACCGCGTCATCGGTTTTCGGCTGGGCCTGCGGGCGCGCAGCGCCGGCGGCGGCAACGAGGCGGGCAATCTTGTCAGGATTGGCAGCCACGGTAGTTACGCCGTGGGTCGTTGCGGATGCGGGCACCGCGGTTTGGGCGGTGTTGAGCGTCAGGCGCAGGCGTTTTTCAGCGTCGCTGACCACGGTGGAGCGGCGCGGGGTGGGCTGTTCCATGTTCGAAGGTGACGCCGAGGCCAGAAGAATCTGCGCATTGCCGGTATCTCTGACCGGACGTTGCACGGGCGTGGCCGGTGGTTGAGCGGCCTGCGTTGCCGCATGCTGGCGCGAACGCTCGGACGGTTTGTAGTCTGAACCGCCGCTCAGTTCGTAAAAGGCAAAGCCCATGAAACCGAATGTGATAACAATCAGGCGCCACATATGCGCGTCCCCCACTTACCCAAGCACTGATAAATGACCGCAATTATGGTCAATTTCCCCCCTTATACCCGATTCGCACCCCGAGTCGGGGGGGAAGTGTTTAGGATTTTTCCCTGATGTAATGATGCATCAATTGCGCCTGTTTGCGCCAGTGCGGGATTCCCTACCCGGACGTGTATGGGCGCCAAACCGCTTGAAGGGGTGGAATCGGGCGGTTAGAAGCAGGCCATGAGCGATTTGCTGGACGATCCAGAAGATACGGGCGACGACGAGGGTATGCAGATTTCGGAACCGCTGCGCCGGGCAATTGGCGAGCGGTACCTGACCTATGCGCTGTCGACAATCATGCACCGGGCGCTGCCCGATGCGCGGGACGGGCTGAAGCCGGTTCACCGCCGGATTCTCTATGCGATGAGCCGTCTGCGGTTGAATTCGGGCGGTGGTTTCCTGAAATCGGCCAAGATCAGCGGCGACACGATGGGTGATTTCCACCCCCATGGCGATGCAGCGATTTATGACGCGATGGCGCGTTTGGCGCAGGATTTCGCGGTGCGCTATCCGCTGGTCGACGGGCAGGGGAATTTCGGCAATATCGACGGCGATAACCCTGCGGCCAGCCGGTATACCGAGGCGCGGATGACGGTGTTTGCCGAGGCCCTGCTGGAAGGGCTGAACGAGAACGCAGTGGACTACCGGCCCAACTATGATGGGCGTTTGGAAGAGCCGTCGGTCCTGCCGGCGCAGTTTCCGAACCTGTTGGCCAATGGTGCGGCGGGGATCGCCGTGGGCATGGCGACGAATATTCCGCCGCATAATATCGACGAGCTGATTGGCGCCTGTCTGCACCTGATCAAGACGCCGGATGCGCGCGACGACACGCTCTTGAATTACGTGCCCGGCCCGGATTTCCCCACTGGCGGCGTGATTGTCGAGCCGCGCGAGAATATCGCCAGGGCCTATCGCACGGGGCGCGGGTCATTCCGTCTGCGCAGCAAATGGGAGATCGAGGATCTGGGCCGTGGCCAGTGGCAGGTGGTTGTCACCGAGATTCCCTATCAGGTGCAGAAATCCAAGCTGATCGAGAAGATCGCCGAACTGATCCAGACCAAGAAGATCCCGATTCTTGGGGATGTACGGGATGAATCTGCCGACGATATTCGCCTGATCCTTGAGCCAAAATCCAAGAACGTCGACCCAGACGTGTTGATGAACATGATGTTCCGCAACTCAGATCTTGAGGTGCGGTTCTCGCTCAACATGAACGTGCTGATTGATGGGGTAACACCCAAGGTCTGTTCAATGAAGGAAGTGCTGCGCGCCTTCCTTGATTTCCGGCGTGAGGTTCTGATCCGGCGGTCGAAATACCGGATGGCCAAGATCGACAACCGGCTCGAAGTTCTGTCGGGGTTGATCACGGCGTTCCTGAACCTTGATCGGGTGATCGACATCATCCGTTACGATGATGATCCCAAGGTCGCGTTGATGTACGAGGATTGGAGCCGTCCGCATCAAGAGACCATCGCCCGCGCAATGGATGAAACATCCTATGTTTCGCCTTTGGTGGGCGTGGATGTCGGGTCGCTGAGCCTGATTGCCGATGAAGATGCGATTGCTTCGGGCGTGTTGTCCGAATCCGATGATGGCACCCGTGCCATTCCGCATTCTTATGCAGGGCGTGAAAACGGGCTGTCGGATGTGCAGGCCGAGGCGATCCTGAACATGCGCCTGCGGTCCTTGCGCCGCCTGGAAGAAGAGGCGTTGATCAAGGAGCGCGACGCGCTGATGGAAGAACGCGCAGAGCTTGAAGACCTATTGGAAAGCGACACCCTGCAATGGGATCGGATTTCGGATGAGTTGAAGGCCGTGCGCAAGACCTTCGGTGCCGGCCACGAGATCGGTGAACGCCGCACCCAGTTTACCGAGGCGGTCGAGATCGAGGACGTGCCGCTGGAAGCGATGATCGAGAAGGAACCGATCACGGTTGTCTGCTCAAAGATGGGCTGGATCCGGGCAATGTCGGGCCATATCGACCTGAGCCGCGAGTTGAAGTTCAAGGACGGTGACGAGGGGCGTTTCCTGTTCCATGCCGAGACCACTGACAAGCTATTGGTGTTTGCGACCAATGGGCGGTTCTACACGCTTCAGGCGTCGAACCTGCCGGGTGGGCGCGGCATGGGTGAACCGGTGCGCCTGATGGTGGACCTGCCCAACGAGGCCGAGATCATTGACCTGTTCATTCACCGGCCCGGTGAGAAGCTGTTGGTCGCCTCAGCCGAGGGCAATGGCTTTGTTGTCGGCGAAGATGACGTAGTGGCCCAGACACGGACGGGCAAGCAGGTGTTGAATGTCAAGGACACTGTCGCCGTAATCTGCAAACCTGTGGCGGGTGATCACGTGGCGATCTGTTCGCAGAACGGCAAGTTCCTGGTCTTCCCGCTGTCGGAACTGCCTGAGATGGGCCGCGGCAAGGGCGTGCGGCTGCAGAAATACAACCAGGCCCGCGGGCGGCAAGGCGCGCTGGAACTGGATGGCGGGTTGGCCGACCTAACCACATTTGTCTGGGACCAGGGGCTGAGCTGGGAAATGGGCGGCGGCAAGACTCGTCATGAGCCCGATATGAGTGAGTGGGTGGGCAAACGCGCCGGTGTTGGTAAACGCCCGCCTTACGGTTTCCCAAAAACATACAAGTTTAGCTGAACTCGCCCGAACCGGGGGCATCATCGCGTCGGGTGAAGTGTGCCTGTCGGCTTGGGGTGGTCCTCTTGTGTTCAAGGGCGTCTGGTTGGAGCCAAATCGCGTGACAGCCTGCAGCTCAGATCTACGGCAAAGCTGCGTGTTGCAAAGCAGATTTGTTGGTGGGTTTGACTGCGGATCGCGGTTCCCCCAACGCTATCATCCGCTTCATCGAACCGGCCTGTGGAGTTCGGGATTTTGGGCGTTCTTCCGCTTTGTCTCGAAAGATACAGGTTGCGGATTAGGGGCAATTTCCAAGTCGCGATCGGTCCAGATGCCGGTGTCATAGCAATTGGTTCCGACGCTCTGCACCCATTGGGCTAGTGTCTTCCGTTTGCACCGCCAATTGCATGTGTCAGGTCATTCGCGGCGGCCTTGACGCGGGCGCCAAGCTCGGGCACCGCGTTGCGCGGGACGCGAAAGCTGGGCCCTGAAACGGACAGTCCTGCCACGGGATTTCCGAACGGGTCGAACACGGCAGCGGCGACACATCGCATGCCCTCGGTGCGTTCCTCGTCATCGAAGGCATAGCCCTGTTGTCTGGTTTTCTCCAACTCTTCCGACAGGCTGTTCGGATCGGTGATGGTGTTGTCGGTAAAGCGCTGAAGGCCCATCCGCTCGACAATGCCTGCCACCCGGTCAGGCGGAAATTCGGCCAGCAGGGCCTTGCCGATACCGGAAGAATGCATCGGGTTCCTTGTGCCCGGCGGGAAGAAGGCGCGGATAGTCTGGTGGGTTTCGGACTGGGACACGAACAGGACCTGATCGCGGTTCTCGACGCCAAGATTGGCCGTTTCATTCGTCGCCAGCATAAGCGTGTGCATAATCGGGCGGCAGTTTTCGAGCAGATTGTTCTGGCGCAGGAAGCGGCTGCCGATCCGGAACGCACCGGGGCCGATCCGCCAAAGCTGAGTTTGGTTGTTCAGGTTGACGATATCGTGTCGCGCGAAGGTGGTCAGGACGCGGTACACGGTTGCGGCGGGTTGATTGGCCCTGTCTGCAAGCTCCGACAACGACAGGCTATCGGTCTCGGAGAGCGTGGCCAGAATTGCCAGCGCGCGGTCGAGCGACTTGATGGTGTTCTGGTCGGTTTTATCGTGAAACGCACGCGGGCGTCCGCGGCTTCTTTTGCTGGATTCGGTCATTGGCACTCTCGAAAAGTTAGCATTTTTTGTTGTTCCGAGTTCTGACGCATGTTTTGAAAAAATGCAATGCATTGATCCTGAAGGAGAAATTTACAAATCATAAAAATTGAAAAAATTTTTAAAAAAATTGCGAAATCTGGTGGGTTCGATGATGGTTGCGCGAGTCAACGCAGAGGGCGCAATGTCGGACCAGAATCCCGTATTCATTCCCGGACCCACAAACATACCAGACGCGATCCGCAAGGCCTGTGACATGGCAACGCTGGATCATCGGTCCTCGGCTTTTGCCGACATCCTGCTTCCGGCCCTCGAGAATGTCCGCAAAATCCTGCGCACAGAGTCGGGGAAGGTTGCCATTTTCCCCGCCTCGGGCACGGGGGGGTGGGAAGTCGCGCTGACCAACACGCTCAATCCAGGCGACACAGTGCTGGCCGCGAATTTCGGCATGTTTTCGCAGAAGTGGATCGATATGTGCCGTCACCACGGCCTGAATGTACACGTGATCGAGGAGATCTGGGGCAACGGTTTGCCGGTTGATGCCTTCGCTGCGGCGTTAACCGATGACAAGGCTCACAAGATCAAGGCCGTTCTCGTCACCCATAATGAGACCGCCACCGGCGTGACCAGCGATGTCGCCGCAGTGCGTCGCGCGCTGGATGCGGCGGGGCACCCGGCGTTGATGTTCGTCGACGGCGTAAGTTCGATCGGGTCGATGGAGTTCCGCATGGACGACTGGGGCGTTGACGTGGCGGTGACCGGTTCGCAAAAGGGCTTCATGTTGCCCGCTGGCCTGGCCATCGTCGGGGTGAGCCGGAAGGCCCTGTCGGCTATGGAAAACGCCACGCTCGGCCGGTTCTTTTTCGATCTTCGCAACATGTTGGACGGGTATCCGAACGCGGGTTATCCCTATACCCCGCCGGTGGGTCTGTTGAACGGGCTTAAGGTTTCGACGGAAATGCTTCTCGAAGAGGGGCTTGAGGCTGTCTTTGCCCGCCACCACCGGCTTGCCGAAGGGGTGCGCGACGCCGTCCGGGCGTGGGGGTTGGCGTTTTGTGCCACATCTCCGGAGCTTCTTTCGGATACGGTGACGGCAATCGTGATGCCAGAGGGTGTTGATGGCAACGCGCTGGTGTCGCATGCGGATCGGAAATACGGCATGGCGTTCGGTGCGGGGCTGGGCCAGGTCGCGGGCAAGGTGTTTCGGATCGGCCACCTCGGCAGCCTGACCGAACCCATGGCGCTATCGGGGATTGCCACCGCCGAGATGGCAATGTGCGACATGGGCTTGGACATCACGCTTGGATCCGGGGTTGCGGCGGCACAAGCCAGTTATCGTGCGGCAATGGAAGGATGACCGAGATGTATATTCCCACATTCCAGGATGCGTTGGACGCCCGCGAACGGATCAAGCCCTACGTGCACGAAACGGCGGTGTTCACCAGCAGCTACATGAACGCGCTGACCGGTGCGGAGTTGTTTTTCAAGTGCGAGAATTTCCAGAAGGCCGGGGCGTTCAAAGTGCGGGGCGCGTCGAATGCGGTGTTCGGGCTGGATGATGAGGCCGCCGGCAAGGGCGTGGCGACCCATAGTTCCGGCAACCACGCGCTGAGCCTGTCCTATGCCGCGGGTCGTCGGGGTATTCCGTGCCATGTTGTCATGCCGCGCACGGCGCCGCAGGCCAAGAAGGATGCGGTGATCGGCTATGGCGGCACGATCACCGAATGCGAGCCGTCCACCTCGTCGCGCGAGGAGGTGTTCGCCGAGGTTCACAAGCAGACCGGGGCGGATTTTGTCCATCCATATAACGATCCGCGGGTGATCGCGGGCCAGGCGACCTGTTCGATGGAGCTATTGGAGCAGGCCGGACCGCTGGATGCTGTCGTGGCGCCGATTGGCGGCGGGGGCATGGTGTCGGGTACATGCCTGACGCTGTCCAACATCGCGCCAGAGACCAAGATTTACGCGGCGGAGCCGCTGAATGCCGACGATGCCTATCGCAGTTTCAAGGCCGGTCACATCATCGCCGATGATGCGCCGGAAACGGTGGCGGACGGTTTGAAAGTGCCGCTCAAGGACCTGACCTGGCATTTCGTATCGAACCACGTCACCGACATCCTGACCGCGACGGAAGACGAGATCATCGCGGCAATGCGACTGATCTGGCAACGGATGAAGATCGTGATGGAGCCGTCGAGCGCGGTACCGCTGGCCACCATTTTGAAGAACAACGACGTGTTCGCGGGCAAGCGCGTGGGCGTCATTATCACGGGGGGTAATGTCGATCTCGACAAATTGCCCTGGATGAAATCCTGAACAGGGAGAACTGTCATGAACAAGCAAACGAGTTTCGAGGGCCTTGAGGTCGGGTTCGATGTGCCGGCGCTGCCGGGTATGGACGAGGCCGATATCCAGACGCCCTGTCTGGTGCTGGATCTGGACGCGTTGGAGCGCAACATCAAGAAAATGGGCGACTATGCCAAGGCGCATGGGATGCGTCACCGGGTTCATGGCAAGATGCACAAGTCGGTCGACGTGGCCAAGCTGCAGGAAAGCCTGGGCGGGGCAGTCGGGGTGTGCTGCCAGAAAGTCAGTGAGGCCGAGGTGTTTGCGCGTGGTGGTATCATGGACATCCTGGTGTCGAACCAGGTGCGCGACCCGCTCAAGCTGGACCGGCTGGCACAGTTGCCCAAACTGGGTGCGCGGACCATCGTTTGCGTGGATGACATCGACAATGTTGCCGAACTGTCGGAGGCCGCGAAAAACCACGGCACCGAGTTGGAAGTCTTCGTGGAAATCGACTGTGGCGCGGGCCGTTGCGGAGTGACCACAACCGAGGCGGTGGTTGAGATCGCCAAGGCGGTTGAGGCCGCCGACAATCTGAAATTCTCCGGTATCCAAGCCTATCAGGGAGCGATGCAGCACCTTGATAGCTATGAGGATCGCCAGGAAAAACTGGACATCGCCATCGCGCAGGTGAAAGACGCCGTCGAAGGGCTGAACGCCGAAGGGATCGCGTGCGAACTGGTCTCGGGCGGGGGTACCGGCAGCTATTATTTTGAATCCAACTCGGGTGTCTACAACGAGTTGCAATGCGGCTCTTACGCCTTCATGGATGCCGATTATGGTCGCATCCTGGACAGGGATGGCAACCGCATCGACCAGGGTGAGTGGGAAAACGCGTTTTTCATTCTGACCCAGGTGATGAGCCACGCCAAGCCTGACAAGGCGATTTGCGATGCCGGGCTGAAAGCACAGTCGATCGATTCCGGGTTGCCGGTAATTTATGGCCGCAACGACGTTGAATACATCAAGTGCTCGGACGAGCACGGCGTGATTGCCGACCCGAACGCCGTGTTGAATGTGGGTGACAAGCTGCGGCTGGTGCCGGGGCATTGCGACCCGACGGCCAATGTTCATGACTGGTATGTGGGTGTACGCGGCGGCAAGGTGGAAACCCTGTGGCCGGTTTCTGCCCGCGGGAAGGCCTATTGATGATTGTCGTTCCCGAGAGTGCGATCCCTGCGTTGATCGACCGCGGCGCGGCGTTCGATGCCGTGGAAGGGGTGTTCGCCGCCATGTCGCGGCGCGAAGCCTATAATTTTCCGGTGATCCGCGAAGATATCGGTTACGCCGACGCGCTTTACGGGTTCAAATCCGGATTTGACCGCGCGGGTCTGACACTGGGCCTGAAATCAGGCGGGTACTGGCCGGGCAATGAGGCCAAGGGGCTGACCAATCATCAGTCGACAGTTTTTCTGTTCGACCCGGACACCGGGCGGTTGAAGGCCGTCGTCGGAGGAAATTATCTGACTGCGCTGCGCACGGCGGCTGCGTCGGCGGTTTCAATTGCGCATCTGGCGCGGGAAGACGCCAAGGTTCTGGGGATGGTCGGGGCCGGGCATCAATCGGCCTTTCAGATGCGCGCCGCCGCCGAGCAACGTGACTTTGAAAGAATTGTCGGCTGGAACCGCAACCCCGCACGGCTCGAGACGCTTGCAAAGGCGGCGGCCGAAATCGGATTGCCGTTCGAGGCGGTCGATTTGGACGAGCTCGGTGCGCAAGCCGACGTGGTGATCACCATTACATCGAGCTTTGAGCCGATCCTCAAATCGCACCAGATCAAGCCGGGAACACATATCGCCTGTATGGGAACCGACACCAAGGGTAAGCAGGAGGTCGAGGCCGAACTGGTGGCCCGCGCAACGGCGTTTACTGACGAGATTGCGCAATCGACCAGCATCGGTGAATGCCAGCACGCTGTCGCCGGAAACCTGATCGGCGCGAGCGACATTGTTGAGTTGGGAGCGGTCATCAATAAAGACCACCCGGGTAGGTCGTCTCAGGACGAGGTGACACTATTCGATGGGACAGGTGTCGGTTTACAGGATCTGGCTGTGGCGGGGGCGGTCGTCGAGTTGGCGCGCGCGGCTGGAACAGCTGTGGAGACGGACCTGTAGCAAGGTGGAATGCCCGGTCGTGATGGCTGCAATCAGGCGACTTGGTCGCAGGTTCGATTGCACGTCGGGCTTCCCGGCGCGTTCACACCTGTCTGTTCGGAAAGCCACCTGCCAGGTTTCGAAGCCCTGCATGACGAGACAACGGCGCTGGGCGTGGACGAGGTGATCTGTGTTTCGGTCAACGATGCTTTCGTCATGTCCCAGTGGGGAAAGGCGTTTGGCATCGAAAAGGTGCGCCTGCTGCCAAACGGAAATGGGGACTTGGCCAAGACCCCGGATAAGCTGGTACCACGAAGCGATCAGGGCATGGGCCACCGGAGTTGGCGGTATTCCATGCTGATTGTCGATGGCGAGATCGAACAGACCTTTGCCGAACCCGACCGGAGGAACAACCCGCCCGGTGTTCCGGTGACCGTTTCCTGCGCGCAAACTATGCGGAACTATCTGAAACAACGGGCGACCTGAGCGCGGCAAACGGAACGGGCACCGACGTTGCGACATTGGCAAAGACGCCATGACGGTCCGCGCAGAAATCAGTCCTGTTCTTCCTCAATGCTTGGGCGAATGTCGTCGGCGAGGTTTCCAAGGTGTACGCGAATGGCCGCCCTGGCGGCCGCCTCGTCGCGGTCCGTCAGCGCCTGTAGAAGTGCGGTGTGGTGGTTGATCACACGGTCGCGGTTCCGTCGTTGCCGCGCCGACAGGAAACGGGCGCGCCATAGCCGCTCAAGATACGAGCGATACGTGCCAAACAGCGATGCGTTATGAGATGCCTTGGCGATGGCGCTGTGAAAGGACATGTCGATTTCGAACAGGTCCAAAGGGTCAAGGTCATCGTACCTGTCGGCGATGTCCTTGTGGATCGCCTTGAGATTTGCCAGGTCCTTATCCGACGCGTTCCGGCAGGCCAGAACCACCGACAAGTTCTCCAAGGCCAGAAGCACGTCAACCGCGTCCGAGATTTCCTTGAACGATGGTTTGGCGACGATGGGACTGCGGGACGCCCGAAGGACCAAAAGGCCTTCGCGTGCCAGGATTCTGATCGCTTCGCGCATGGGGGTTCGGCTGACGCCCATTTCTGCCGCGTTGTCGCGTTCCTTGATCGGCGCGCCCGGCGGAAATTTCCCGCGCAGAATATCCCGACGCAACTGGTTCGCGATGTTTTCTGCAAGGACTTGATCCGCCATTTACTTTTCCTGACTGCGTTGTTTCCGGCTGTGATACTCGGACAGACGGGCCACCGCAATGCGACGCAGTGCTGTCAAGTCGATGTCAATCGCGGTGAAGACGCTGCCAGCGTCGAACACAAGATCCAGCAGTTCCGCATCGGGCGATAGGAACCCGGCTGGCTTGCCCAGGTCCCGTACGCGACGGATGGTTTCGGCAATCGCTGCCTTCACGTCGGGGTGTTTCAGGTTGCCCGGGTGCCCAAGGCTTGCGGCGAGGTCGGCAGGGCCGACGAAGATAGCATCGACACCATAGGTCGAAACGATTTCTTCTAGGTTTTCCATGGCTTCGCGGGTTTCAATCTTGACGATCAGGCAGATTTCATCGCGGGCTTTGTCGAAATAGTCGGGGATTGCGCCAAAAAGATTGGCGCGCGTGCCGCCGGCGACGCCGCGCAATCCGCCGGGCGGGTAAGTGACCGCCGCCGCCGCAAGCCGGGCTTCTTCCGCGTTCTGGATATAGGGCACGAGGATCGTTTTCGCGCCGATATCCAGCATCTTCTTGATCTCGGCCACGTCCAGGCTCTTGACCCGAACCACCGGCTCTACAGGATAGGCCGACATGGCATGGAGTCCGTGCAGGACTTCCTGAACGTCTCGCGGGGAATGTTCGCAGTCGAGGACAATCCAGTCATAGCCGCAGCCGGCCAGCATTTCGCTGACGGCGGGGTCACGTATCGAACTCCACAACCCGAATTGTTGTTTTCCCTGCAGGATCGCGTGCTTGAAATGGTTCTTTGGCAGGTTCATCGAAGACTCCGATTCAGTTCACCGGAGTGAGCAGGTCGCGGCCCGCGAGAAAGGCGTGGATGTTGTCGCGCTGCAATTGGCCCATCGCGGCGCGGGTTTCCACTGTGGCCGATCCCTGGTGGGGTTGCAGAACCACGTTCTCGAGTTTGAGAAACCGCGGATCGATTTGGGGCTCGCCCTGGAATACATCCAGCCCTGCACCGGCAATCGTGCCGTTTTCCAGGGCGTCCAAAAGCGCGTCCTCATCGACAGTAGAGCCGCGCGAAATATTGACGACGATCCCGCGCGGGCCAAGCGCCTCGAGAACCGTTTTCGAGACCTGGTTTTCCGTGTCCGGCCCCCCCACCAGTGCAACGATCAGATAATCGACCGCCTTGGCCAGCGACACTGGATTGGAATGGTAGGTCCAGCCCGGCGTCTCTTTCTCGCGGCGCGACGTATAGTGGATGTCCATCTTGAAGGCGGTCAGCCGGTCGGCGATGGTGCGCCCGATCCGTCCAAGACCGACAATCCCGGCACTGCCGCCGCTGATCTTTCTGGCCAGCCGGAAGTTGCCCTTTGTGCCCCAGTTGCCGGAGGTCACCCAGTTCGAGGCCGGGATCATTTCGCGCCCCTGCGCGATCAGCAGGGCGACGGCAAGGTCCGCCACATCGTCGTTCAGGACGTCGGGCGTGTTCGTCACCTTGACGCCGCGCGCGCCAGCGGCGTCGACGTCGATGGCATCGTAGCCAACGCCGAAATTGGCGATCAGACCGAGATTGGGCAGGAGGTCCATGTCGGTCCCGCCGAAGGGCTCATGCCCCATGAAGGCCAGCGCCGTCACTTGCTGCCGATCGGTTTCTGGCAGAGCGGCGATTTCGGCATTCGTGGTGACGATCCGGGCTAAAAGATCGGCCCTCAATGCGTCTTGGTCGTGGTCGGCGTAATGCCCGATTGCCAGAACGTTCGTCATGTCTTGGTCCCTTTGCAAATTACAGAATGCCGCGGATGCGGTTGATGGCTTCGAGTATGTTTTCGGTGCTGTTGGCATAGGAGAAGCGCACGTAACCTTCGCCCCAGGCGCCAAAAGAGGTACCGGCCACGGAGGCCACGCCGGCCTCGTCAAGGAACCGGTCCTGCGCCTGCGCCGCTGTCATACCGGTGCCCGAAATGTTGGGGAAGGCGTAGAACGCTCCGGCTGCGTCGGTGCAGCTTATGCCGGGCAGGCTGTTGAGCTCATGCACGATCACCTCGCGGCGCGTGTCGAACTGGCGGACCATGTCGTGCACCGCGTCCTGCGGCCCTTCCAACGCGGCGATCCCGGCATACTGGGTGGCCGCGTTCACGCAGGAATGGTCGTTGATGCAGAGCCGGGTCACCGGGTCGACCATGCTGTCAGGCCAGACGGCATAACCCAGCCGCCAGCCGGTCATGGCATAGGTTTTCGACCAGCCATCCAGCATGATCAGACGATCACGGATTTCCGGGTAGTTCAGCAGCGAGACATGTTCACGCCCGCCATAGAGCATGTTTGAATAGATCTCGTCCGACATCAGGGCGACATGCGGATGGTCCATCAGGCCCGCGACCAGCTTGTCGATTTCCTCTTTCGGAGTAACGCCGCCGGTCGGGTTGGCCGGGCTGTTGATGATGATCAGCCGTGTCTTGTCGGTGATCTGGCCCAGCACGGCTTCGGCCGAGAAGGCAAAGCCGTTCTTCTCGTGCAGCGCAATGGGCACCGGGGTGGCACCGGAGTACTTGATGACCGACTCATAGATCGGGAACCCCGGGTTGGGATACATGATCTCGACCCCGGGCTGGCCGAACATCAACACCGCAAAGAACATGGTGGGCTTGCCGCCGGGAACAATGATGACGTTGTCGGGATTGACCTCGGCGCCGTGACGGCGGTGCAGGTCGGCGGCAACCGCCTCGCGCAGGGCGGGAAGGCCATTTGCCGGGGTGTAACCGTGATGGCCGTCTTGCAGCGCCTTGATCCCGGCTTCGACGATGTGGTCCGGGGTGCGGAAATCGGGTTGGCCGATCCCGAGATTGATGATGTCCTTGCCTTCGGACGCCAGTTTCTGCGCCCGTGCCAGGACCACGAAAGCGGATTCCGTGCCAAGTCGCGAAATGCTATCGGCGAATTGTAACTGCGAGGTCATGCGTGGTCCTTTATCTCTTTGCGAAGCGAGTCATTTTCGCGCGTCGTCCTTGTGGCGTTCATTGTAGAGGCCGACGCTTTGTTCGGCGCCTTCCGTCAGGGCTTCGGCGCGGGCCGTGCGGATCTCGTCGAACAGGCGCAGGCTTTCCGGCGAGAAAATCCGGGTCGGCGGGGCGAAATGCAGGAAATGCCCCGAGCGGTCGACCCCACGCGCCAGCATCGCATAATCGCGGGAGGCACGAAGCTGCTTGGCGTTGGGGTTGATATAGCGGATGGCGAAGCCGATCCGGCGGTCATCCGAGCTGTTGGGCCCCGAGCCATGAATTGTCAGCCCATGATGCAGGGACATCTGCCCGGGTTGCAGCTCGATAGGGGTTTTGTCCTTATCCGCGACATCGACGGCGATTTCCTGTCCGCGTGATAGCAGGTTGTTTTCCGAAAATGTGTCGTTATGCGGCAGGATCGGGTTTTTGTGACTGCCCGCGACAAAATCCATGCACCCACTTTCCACCGTTGCGGGAGAGAGGGCAATCCACGCGGTGACCTGGTCCGAGGTTTCCCCCATGCCCCAATAGGTTAGGTCTTGATGGGTGCCGACGATGTGGGTGGTGCGCGGCTCCTTGATAAAGAACTCGGCGGACCAGATCAGGATGTCCGGCCCCAGAATGCCTTCGACCGCGTCAAGAACCCGAGGATCCGTTGCCGTGCGCGCAGCGAACGGAAGCACGCAGTTCGAGTTGATGCGTTTGTATTGCAAGAGTGGGTGGGGCAGGTCGGCGGTCAGCCAGTCCTGTTCCAGTTGCTCCAGCTCATTGCGAAGCGACTCAGCTTCCTTTTCCGAAAACACCTGGATCGGAAAGATAAACCCATCGCGCCAATAGGCGTCGCGTTCTTCCTTTGGCAGTGTTCCGTCTTCGAGCGAAATCGGCTTGGGCATGGTCGTATCTCCGAACAATTGCAGGCAGAAAAATTTTTATTCCTCTCCGGGCAGTTTCAGGCCGACGGAGGCCGCATAGGGTTTGATGATTGCTGCGTCGTCCTCCAGGCCAAGCCCGGAACCGGCGGCTTCACGGTAGCGTTCGAGCGCGGTTCGGGTGATTGGCACGTCGAGCCCGGCGGATTGGGCGATTTCGGACACGATGCCGAGATCCTTGGGCCAGATACTGATCGTCGAACGCGGGGTGTAATCGGCATCCCGCACATGCGGGGCTCTGTTTTCAAACATCCACGATGTGCCGGCAGAGACCGAAATGACGTCTATCATCCGGCCAATATCCAAGCCTTGGGTCATTCCGAAAGCGAGCGCCTCGCCCATCGCGGCGATATGAACACCGGCGAGCAGCTGATTGACCGCTTTCATAGCCGATCCGGCCCCGGCGGTATCGCCCAGCCGGTGAACGGTTTCTGCCATGGCGTCCAGCGCTGGGGATGCGGCGGCGAATGCGGCGTCGCTGCCGCTTGCCATGACCGACAATTGACCTGCTGCGGCGCGCACAGCACCGCCGGAAATAGGCGCATCCAGATAGTGAAGGCCGCGCGCGGTTGCCCGGGCCGCCATCTCTTGAGCAAAGGACGGGGCGACCGTCGCACAAGACAGAACAACGCCACCCTTCGCAACACGGGCGGCCAAGTCCGGCGTGCCGAACAGAACCGTTTCGGTCTGTTCGGCGTTCAACACCACGGATACAAGAACATCCGCTTCGCTTTTGCCAAGCTGATCTGCGCTTTGCGCACCTTTCGCGCACAGGGTCTGAACCTTTTCGGCGTCGATATCGGCACCGAACACATTGTGCCCGGCGCTCAGCAGGCTTTCGGCCATGCCGAAACCCATGGACCCCAGTCCGACGACCAGAATGTTTTTTGCGTCCGTCCGTGTCATGTCCCGTTCCGCCGGCTCAGTCCGCTGCGACCGTTTCCTGGCGCTGGCGGCCAAGGCCTTCGACCTCAAGCTCCATGACATCCCCGGGGCGCAGGAATCGTTGTGGGTTCATGCCCATGCCAACGCCCGACGGGGTGCCGGTGGCGATGATGTCACCAGGCCGCAGGGCCATAAACTGTGACATGTAGGAGATGATTTCGGGTACCGAGAAGATCATGTCCGAGGTGTCGCTGTCCTGAACCGTTTCCCCGTTCAGATCGAGTGACAGGCGCAGCGCCTGCGGGTTCGGAACTTCGTCTGCGGTCACCAGATAGGGGCCGGTTGGGCCGAATGTCGGCGCCGATTTGCCTTTGACCCACTGGCCACCGCGTTCGATCTGAAACTCGCGCTCGGACATGTCGTTGATCGTGCAGTAGCCGGCAACATGGTCCAGGGCGTCCTCTTCTGAGACATAGCTTGCATGTTTTCCGATCACGACGCCCAGTTCGACCTCCCAGTCAGCTTTCTTTGATCCGCGCGGGATTACAACTGGATCGAACGGCCCGGACAGGGCGGAAGTCGATTTGGAAAAGAGAATCGGTTCTTTCGGAGGCTCGGCACCGGTTTCGGCGGCGTGTTTGGCGTAGTTCAGGCCGATGCAATAGAAATTGGGCACATCTGCCAGGCATGCTCCGATCCGGTCGGGTGCCACCACGGGCAGGGCCGAAAGATCGAGCGCACGAATGGCATCCAGGGCGGTGAGGGATACGTTTTCACCTGCGAAATCGGCAACTTGTCCGTCGAGGCTGCGAACATTGCCGTCAGCGTCCAGAATGCCGGGTTTTTCTTGGCCCTTTGGACCATATCGGAGAAGTTTCATGTTGTTCCTGTCTTTGGCGCACTGTTGAGTCTTGGGTCGGCGTGTTGCACGGGCAGCGCTTGAATTCAGCCCGATTCCGCGACGCCGCCGGGAATTTGAGCCCTTGTTTTTCGTTGAAGAAAAGCGGAAATCGCAGATTTCAGACCGGTCTTCAGAATTTTGGTATACCAAAATGAAAGTGAGTGGTATACCAAAAATCAAGCCGGGATTCGATTGAGTCCCGCGCTCGGTTTCGGTCTGGGCGTTTGATGGGGGAGGAGGCCCCATTTTGATGTTCACCGAAAGGACTTTTTTTGGGAGGAAACGATCAATGAAATCAACTCTACTTTCGGCCGCACTGGCTACCTTGGTGGCTATTCCGGCTGCGGCTGATACACTGCGCATTCAGACGCATTATGCGCCTGAAACTATCTCGGGCCAGCAAATCCAGGGGTTCCTTGACGATATCAAGGTAATGTCGGGCGGCGACCTGAATGTCGAGATGTTCTATTCGTCGTCGGTTGTGAAGTCGGTGGAAACGTTCGACGCCGCGTCGACCGGGATTCTCGATTGCGACATGACCGGTGGTGCCTATCAGACCGGCAAGAACCCTGCGTTCCAGTTCGTCGGCGACATCATGGGCGGTTATGACTCGCCGTGGCAGCAATACTCGTGGCTGTATCATGGTGGTGGGTTCGAAGCGGCGGACGCGCTTTACGGCCAATATAACATGAAGCTGGTCGGTTGGTGGATCAACGGACAGGAATCGATGTCGTCCTCGCGTCCGATTGCCGGGCCGGCAGATCTGAAAGACTGGAAATTCCGTTCGCCGCCGGGCCTGGAAACCGAGATTTTCGCGGCCATGGGCGCAAGCCCGATCGTGATGGATTTCAACGAGATCTTTACGGCGCTGGAAACCGGTATCATTGATGGTGCCGATGCCTCATCGCTGGCCAACAACGTTGGCCTGGGTCTCTATGACATCGTCAAGCACGCCACCTATCCGGGCTTCCACTCGATGCCGTCGGACCACTTGGCCTGTCGTGTCGACGCTTATGAAGGCCTCAGCGAGCAGAACCGTCGTATTCTCGATGTGGCGATGCAGAAGCTGTCGTTCCGCCTGACCATGGCGATGGACGTGGAAAACCTGAAAGCCAAAGCGGCCTTGGAAGCTGCTGGCGTGACCATCCACGACTGGTCGCCGGCTGACCGTGCCGATTTCCGCAAGGCGGCTCAGGGCGCATGGCAGGGTTGGGCCGACAAGACCCCGGAAGCCCGGGCGTTGGTTGACAGCCACATGGCGTTCCTTGGGCAGCTTGGTCTGGTCGCGGAATAAAGCCTAATGAGGCGGGCCGCGCAGGGGTGCGGTCCGCCAATTTGTCAAAAAGCAAGATTGAAGCGGGGAGGGTTTCAACCGTGAGGGCGATCGATTCGTTCAAGGAGTTGCTGTGGCCAAGTTTATTTGTCGCCAGCATGGCTTACCTGATCTGGAACTTTCCGAAATTCATTCTGACCTTCGGGTGGGCAAACAACGCAATTACCTCGACTTATGTACCGGCAGGGGCGTTGGAGTATTTATCAGCTCTGATCGTTGCGGTGTCGCTGGTAATGGGGGTGCGCACCGTGCGCACCACGTCGATCGAACAGGACTCGGAAACCCGCTGGGATGACATCAGCCTGTTCATGGGGCGGGTGGCGATGATGCTGGTCATGTTGCTGGTGTCGGTGATGTTCTACGAGGTTGTCCTGCGCTACGTGTTCGAGAAGCCGACGCTGTGGGCCAACGAGCTTTCGTTGTGGATTGCCGGTTTCATCTTTCTGCTTGCAGGTCTTTACGCCATGCAGCAGCGCAGCCATATCCGGATTTACCTGCTTTACGACATTATGCCACGCTGGGCGCAAAAACTGTCCGACACGGTGTCGGTTGCTCTGATCTGGGCCTTTACCGTGTCGATGATCTGGGGTGGGTACAACGAGGCCCGGGCAAAGTTTCTGCGTTGGGAAACCTTCGGGACCGCCTTTGATCCGCCGATTCCGGCGACGATGAAACCGACGGTTCTCCTGATCATTCTGCTGGTGTCAATCCAGGCGCTGGTGAACCTGATCGAGGATTGGAACAAGGCGCCCGAGCACCACTTGCCAGTCGATGAGGCGGAGATCGAAGAGTTGAAGCACGAAATAGCCGACCGGGCCAAAGACCCGGCGAAGGGGGCCTGAGCCATGCTCGATATCGGAACCATTTCCCTGATCCTGCTGGTGGCGATGCTGATCCTGCTGGCGATCGGCATGCCGCTGGGATTTGCCTCGGCGGTGTTGGCCGCGGGCGTTTTGCTAATGAAATTCGGCCCTGACTTTCTGTTTGGAAACTTCGGGCAGGGTCCGCTCAACATTCTGGCACAGCGGATTTACGGGCTGCTGACGGATTATGTCCTCATATCAATACCGTTATTCATATTCATGGCGAACCTCTTGGAACGATCCGGTATCGCCGGCGAGATGTACAAGTCGCTGAATGTCTGGCTCAGCGGGACGCGCGGGGGTATTGCCATCGTAACCTCGATAATGGCGGTAATCATGGCAGCTATGTCGGGCATCATCGGTGGCGAGGTGGTTCTTCTGGGCCTGATTGCGCTGCCGCAGATGCTTAAGCTGGGATACAACCAGAACCTAGCGATCGGCACGATCTGTGCCTCGGGCAGCCTCGGCACGATGATCCCGCCGTCGATTGTTCTGATTATCTATGGGCTGATCACCGAGACGTCGATCAAGGCGTTATTCACGGCGAGCTTTCTACCCGGCTTCATGCTGGCGAGCTTTTTCATCATCTACATCATCATCACAACCCAGCTAAACCCGGAGAAAGCTCCGCTTCCTGAGAAAAAGCCGGGCGATCCGGAAGGCCGTGAGAAGGCAGCGCTGTTTGGGTCGTTTCTGCTGTTGATTGCGTCCGGTTTTTCGGCCGCGTTGTTTGTGCGGGCGCTGTTCTTCACGGTGACCGGTCAGAATGCCGTGGTGGAAGGGGTAGAGGCCATCACCTTTGGTACGCCGGATTTCGTAGTGAAGTTCGGTGTCGCATTGGCGATCTTCCTGGCGCTGATCTTCTTTGTCGCTGGTCGTGAGCGGACCGCAACGGGTTGGAGCATGGGCAAGGGGCTTGTGGCACCCATCGTGGTGATTGGGGTGGTGCTTGGTTCAATTTACGGGGGCATCACCGGTATTACCGAAGCCGCCGGGATGGGCGTGATTGCCGTCGGGGTCATTGCGGCCTTGCGCGGGGAAATGAGTTTCCACCTGCTTTGGGACAGTCTCAAGCGCACGCTGCGCTCGACCGGGACCATCATTTGGGTGACCATCGGCGCGACAGCGCTCGCGGGGGCCTATACCATCGCGGGCGGGCCTACCTACATAGCGAACACCATTGTCGGAGCGGAGTTGCCGACAATGGGCATCATTCTGGTCATGATGGTGATCTTCCTGTTCCTGGGGGCCTTTATGGACTGGGTTGGGATTGTGCTGTTGGTCATGCCGGTGTTCCTGCCGATCGTGCAGCGCCTGCCGGTCGAGGAACTTGGGTTCATGGGTGGTTTGGACGCGCGCCACGTGGCGATCTGGTTCGGGGTGCTGTTTACCATGAACATGCAGGTCAGCTTCCTGTCGCCGCCGTTCGGTCCTGCTGCGTTCTACCTGAAGTCCGTGGCACCGCCGCATATCACGCTTACCGACATTTTCCGTGGCTTCCTACCGTTCATCGGGATTCAACTGATTGCCCTGTCGATTCTGCTTATCTGGCCCAACATCGTGACGCTGTTCTTGTAGGTGCGTAGGCCATGAGCAAGATTAAATCTCTGCGCGCTGATCACTACTTGATCCCGCTTGAGACGGTTTTGACCGACAGCATGCACGGAGCGATGTCAGGTTTTGAAATCGTGACCGCGCGAGTTCGGGATGCGGACGGAATGGAAGGTGTCGGCTATACCTTTACCTGCGGGGTTAACGGTGGGGCCATTGCCGATATTCTAGGGCGAGAGATGCCCTCAAGGGTGGTTGGCGAGGATGCCGACCGGATCGAGCACATCTGGACAAAACTGTGGTGGGCGTTCCATTATGGCGGGCGGGGTGGGCCGACGGTGTTTGCCTTGTCGGCACTCGATATGGCGTTGTGGGACCTCAAGGCTAAGAGGGCCAACCAGCCGCTGTGGAAGCTGTTGGGCGGGTTTGACAACAAAGTGCCATGCTATGCGGGGGGGATTGACCTAGACCTCAGCGCGTCCGAACTGATCGAACAGACGGAAGCCAACTTCGAAAAGGGGCACCATGCGATCAAGATGAAGGTCGGGCGCGATCGACTGGCGGAAGATGTCGAGAAGATCGCCGCGATGCGTGACCGGTTTGGTATGGACATGCCACTGATGGTGGATGCCAACATGAAATACACTGTGGATCAGGCCATTCGGGCGGCGCGGGCGTTTGCCGAGTTCGACCTGACCTGGTTCGAGGAACCGATCCCACCGGATGATTTGGAGGGCCATGCCCGTGTCGTGCGCGAGGGGGGGCTGCCGCTTGCGGCCGGAGAAAACCTGCGGACATTGTGGGATTTCAAATCACTGATCGCGTCAGGCGGGGTGACTTTCCCCGAGCCGGACGTGACCAACTGCGGTGGGATAACACCGTTCATGAAAATCGCCCACCTTGCCGAAGCGTTTCACCTGCCGGTGACGAGTCACGGGGCACACGATATCACGGTTCATCTGCTCGCGGCCTGCCCGAACCGAAGCTACCTAGAAGCGCATGGGTTTGGGTTGGATAACTATGTTGAAGAAGCCGTTCGGATCGAGGACGGTCATGCAATTGCTGCGGATCGTCCGGGCCATGGCGTGGCGTTCGATTGGGAACAGCTTGAGAAAATCCGGGTCTGAACCAGATCAACCAACCCACATCCAAACCAGAGGGTGCAACTTTGAAAACAGTACGTCTTTCATCTGCCGACAATGTCGTGACCGCGATATCACAACTGGCAATTGGAGAGGAGGGTGCGAGCGCCGCCGTTCCGAGAGGGCACAAGATGGCGACTGCCGCAATCGCCAAGGGTGAGGCCGTTCGAAAATACGACCAGATTATCGGTTACGCTGCGGATTACATCGCTGTGGGAGATCATGTGCACACTCACAATGTCGAATTCCGCAACGTCGACACCGCCTATGAATTCGGAACCAACCTGCGCCCGGTCACGTCCCGGGAACCGGCCACCTTCCAGGGCTATCGTCGGAGCAACGGAAAGGTTGGCACAAGAAACTACATCGCCGTGTTGGCAAGCGTGAACTGCTCGGCCACAGCGGCGCGCATGATTGCGGACCATTTCACGCCCGAGCGGCTTGCGGACTATCCGAACGTGGATGGTGTGGCGGCGTTCCACCATGGCACCGGGTGTGCGATGGCAACGAATGGTGAAGGCTTCGAGGCGCTTCAGCGGGTGATGTGGGGTTATGCGCGCAATCCCAATGTGGGCGGCGTTCTGATGGCCGGGCTGGGGTGCGAGACCAACCAGATCGACTGGCTGGTCGAGGCGATGGGGATCGAGCCCGGCCCCTTGTTCCAGACGATGAACATTCAGGACGTTGGCGGTATCCGCAAGACGGTGGCCCTCGGCATCAAGAAGGTCGAAGCGATGCTGCCGCTGGTCAACGATACTCAGCGTGAGGTATGCCCGGCGTCTGAGTTGACGGTTGCATTGCAATGCGGTGGCTCGGACGCTTGGTCCGGGATCACCGCCAATCCGGCTTTGGGTTTTGCCGTTGACATGCTGGTCGCCCAGGGCGGCACCGGGGTTCTGGCCGAAACACCTGAAATCTACGGCGCCGAACACCTGCTGACGGCGCGCGCCACGGATGGTGCGGTGGGAGAAAAGCTGATTGGGCTGATCAAGTGGTGGGAGGACTACACCGCCCGCAATGGCGGCAGCATGGATAACAACCCCAGTCCCGGTAACAAGAAAGGAGGTTTGACGACCATCCTGGAGAAATCCCTCGGGGCAGCGGCAAAAGGCGGTACGACGCCACTGACCGGGGTCTACAAATATGCTGAGCCGGTGACGGCCAGGGGCTTCACATTCATGGATAGCCCGGGCTACGACCCGGCATCGGTAACGGGGCAGATTGCCTCGGGGTGCAATATCGTCGTGTTCACAACGGGTCGCGGGTCGGCGTTCGGGGCCAAGCCGTCCCCATCGATCAAGGTTGCGACCAATACCGACATGTTCAAGCGCATGACCGAAGACATGGACGTGAACGCGGGTCGCATTCTGACAGATGGGGCCAGCGTCGAGGACGTTGGCAGGGAGATTTTCAAGATGATCCTTGATGTGGCTTCGGGCACGCCGTCGAAATCCGAAGCGCAGGGGTTGGGCGATTACGAGTTTGTGCCGTGGCAGATCGGTGCGGTGATGTAAGCCCATGTCGCTTGAAGTGCTCAGAACCGGCCTGATCGGGCAAAACATCAGTCGAACACGGTTGCCCGCGGCCTTGGAGATGATGTGCCGCGAAGCGGATATGGCGCTGGAATTCGATCTGATCGATACGGCCGAACTGTCGGAGTTCGACCTTGCGGCTTGTGTGGCCGACTGCCGCGCCGCGGGATGGGCTGGCGTTTCGGTCACCCATCCGTTCAAACCCAATGCGGCGGCGCTGTTCGCTGGACCGGCTGGGCAGCTCGGGGCGGCGAACCTTCTGGTTTTCGGCGAGCAGCCCAAGGCGTTCAACACCGATTACACCGGTTTCCTGTCGGCGTGGGAAACACTGTTGCATGGGCAAGCCCCGGGTCGGGTTGCGATGGCCGGAGCCGGCGGCGTGGCACGGGCGATTGGCCGGGCGCTGATCGATCTTGGCGTTTCGGACTTGGTGATCTGGGACAAGGCACCGGAGAAGGCTCAGGCATTGGCTTCCGAGCTTGGCCACCCCGCCCGGGCGGTTCCGGCGACGGTATCCGCAACAGAAATCACAAGGGCCGATGGCATCGTCAATGCCACGAACCAAGGCATGACAGGCTATGGTGGGTCGGCCTTTCCCGACTCGTTGCCCGCTGGGCCGAAATGGGCGTTTGACGCGGTTTACACCCCGGTTCGGACGGCATTCCTTGTCTCGGCCGAAAAAGCCGGCGCCCGCGTTGTCAGTGGGTTCGAATTGTTCAAACACATGGCGGTTCAGCAGTTCAAGATCCTGTCTGGGCGCGATCCCGGCCATGGAATTCTGGACCGGTTGAACAGGTTGATGCCTGTCGAGGAACCGTCATGACGGCACCACTTCCCATAGCGGTTATCGGATGTGGATTGATCGGTCTGCGCCATGCGCAGGTTGCCATTGCGTCGGATGACGTTGAGTTGACCGCCGTGGTTGAACCAAACGCGGATTTGCGTGTCGTGCTGAACGCGCAAGGTCTGCCGGTTGTGCCGTCGCTGGAGGAGGTGCCCGCGAGGACACGGGCGGCGATTGTCGCGACGCCGACACCCGATCATGCCGGTGCCGCTATCGAAGCATTGGCATGCAGGTGGGCGATTCTTGTTGAAAAGCCGATTTCCGGAACGTTGGAGGACGCGGATCGGATGATCCTTGCGGCGGGTCGCGCCGGCCTTCCCCTGGTGACCGGGCATCACCGCCGATGTCATTCTTTCGTGCAGGCAACCCGTGAGCAACTGGCACGGATCGGCGATCCGGTGGCGGTTCAGGGCATGTGGTCGCTTCGCAAGGATGACGCCTATTTCCGCCCCGACTGGCGGCGGGCGCCGGGGTCGGGACCGCTCATGACCAATCTCAGCCACGAGCTTGATTTGCTGCGCCTGTTTTTCGGGGACATCACCGAGGTGTCGGCCCTGTCGTCGAATACCCTGCGGGGGCATCCGATCGAAGATACATCGACGGTTTCGATCCGATTTGCCTCGGGGGTGCTGGGCAGTTTCCTGATGTCCGATGCCGGGGCTTCGCCATGGTCGTTTGAGGCTGCCAGCGACGAGAACCCGCATATCGCCTTTTCCGGAGAAGATTACATAAGGATAAGCGGAACGCGTGGCGCCATCGGGTTTCCGAGCTTGACCTTGTGGCTGGGGGCGCTCGGGCAAGAGGTCAACTGGCACAATCCGCTGGTCAAGCAGATCGGGCCAAAACATGAATCGGCCGATCCGATTGCGACACAAATGGATCTGTTCGCGGGTCTCGTGTCCGGGCGCGAGACCGGGATCCTCGCGACGGGGGAGGATGGGCGCGCAGCCCTTGAAGCCACGTTGGCGGCGGTTTTGTCTGCGCAGACGCGGCAGCCGATCAGGATGGGGGATGTCCCCAAGGAATTCAGCGGTCTGACCGCATAAACAAACCCCCGGCGGCGTGAACGCGGGTGTGGGAAAAGGAGAAAGAAGATGAGTAAACCCAAGATTGGATTCATTGGTCTTGGCCTGATGGGATCTGCCATGGTGGAGTGCCTGCAAAAGGCGGGTTATGACCTCGTGGTTCTGGGGAACCGTGACAGGGCCGGGATCGAGGCGGCCTTGTCGCGCGGGGCAACCGAAGCTGGGAATGCCCGGGAGGTGGCGGAAAGCGCGGATCTGGTAATGTTCTGCATGGGCACGTCGGATCATGTCGAATCCCGTGTTTACGGCGACGACGGTGTGCTCGCCGGTGTGCGTGAAGGGCAGATCGTGGTGGACTTCGGCACGTCGCTACCGGCTTCGACCAAGAAGATCGGGGCGGACATGGCGGCCAGGGGGGTGACCTATCTGGATGCGCCGCTGGGCCGAACCCCCGCGCACGCAATTGATGGTTTGCTCAACATCATGTGTTCGGGTGACAAGACCGCCTATGACAAGATCAAGCCGGAGCTTGATGTGCTGGGCGAGAACGTGTTCCACTTGGGCGCGCTGGGGTCTGGGCATACGATCAAACTGATCAACAACTTCTTTGCCATGACCACCGCCTGCGCCATGTCCGAAGCCTTTGCCATTGCCGACCGGGCCGGGATTGAACGTCAGAAACTGTTCGATGTGATGTCGGCAGGGCCGCTCAAATCCGGCATGATGGAGTTCATCAAGAATTACGCGACCGACGGACAGATCGACCTGGCCTTCTCGGTGAACAACGCCTCGAAGGATGTCGGGTATTACAACACCATGTCGCAGGATATGGGGGCGCCGTCGCGGATGTCCGTTGCCGCAGACGGTGCATTGAAATCGGCCATCGCCGATGGCAAAGGCGATATCATGGTGCCGGAAATGGTCGATTACTTCGCGAAGGTTCTGGGCAAATGACCCGACTGAAGGGCAAGCGCGCCTTTATCACAGCGGCCGGTCAGGGGATCGGTCGCGCCATTGCCGAAGCCTATGTCGCCGAGGGGGCTGAGGTTTATGCTACCGATCTGAACAAGGATCTGCTGACCGGGTTGTCGGGGGCGGATTGCAGCGCACTGGATGTGACCGACAAATCCGCGTTGCAGGGGGCTGTTTCAGAGGCGGCACCGGATATTTTGGTGAATTGTGCCGGGTTCGTCCATGCCGGTTCGATTCTTGAAGCCACGGACGAGGAGCTGGACTTTGCCTTGAACCTGAATGTCCGGGCGATGTTCCATTCGATCCAGGCGGCAATTCCGGGGATGCTGGAGCGTGGGCAGGGGGCAATCGTCAACATTGCCTCGGTTGCCTCGTCGATCCTGGCGGCGCCGAATAGATTCATTTATGGCACGACAAAGGCTGCGGTGATCGGTTTGACCAAATCCGTCGCGGTGGACTTCGTGACCAATAATATCCGTTGCAATGCCATTTGCCCGGGCACGGTAGACAGCCCGTCACTGCATAATCGGCTGCGGGCAACCGGCGACTACGAGGCCGCGCTGGAGGCGTTCATTGCGCGACAACCGATGGGGCGTATTGGCCGCGCTGAGGAAATTGCGGCATTGGCTGTGTATCTGGGATCGGAGGAAAGTGCCTTTACCACGGGGCAGACCCATATCGTCGATGGCGGCTGGGCCAATGGATAGGATGAAATTATGCGTGTTTTGATCACCGGCGGCGGTGGCTTCCTTGGACAGAAGCTTGCCCGAAAACTGGCCGCAAGTGGACAGTTACGCGGCCAACCGATTTCCAGTCTGACCCTGATGGACGTGGTTGAACCCGCCGCACCGAACGCGGGTTTCGACGTTGCGTGCCTTGCCTGCGATATCGCCGATGATGCGATGGTCCGGGCACTATTTGCCGGGCACGGGCCGTTTGACGTGATCTATCACCTTGCGGCGGTGGTTTCCGGCGCGGCTGAAGCCGATTTCGACCTGGGTATGCGGGTGAACCTGTTTGGAACTTTGCATTTGTTCGAAGCCGCCCGCGCCGCAGGGAATTGCCCGGTCGTGGTCTATGCCTCGTCTATCGCGGCACATGGCGGCGAAGAACCAGAAGTGATCGTGGACGGGGTCGAGCTCAATCCTCAGACTTCCTATGGAAGCCAGAAGGTGATTGGAGAGCTGTTGCTCAACGATATGAGCCGCAAGGGGTTCATGGATGGGCGCGGCCTGCGTCTTCCGACGGTTTCGATCCGGCCGGGCAAGGCCAATGCGGCCGCGTCCAGTTTCATGTCGTCGATTTTCCGCGACACAATGCAGGGCGAGGCATCGAATTGCCCGGTGGGCCGGGATTTCCTGATCTTCCACACGGCACCGCGCACCATCGTCGAGAACCTGATCATCGCGGCGGAACTGGAGGCAGAGGTGTTTGGCTACAACCGGTGTCTCAACCTGCCTGGGCGAAGCGACACGGTAGCGGAAATGGTCAACGCCATGACCCGGGTATTCGGACCGGAGGCCGAAGCGCGGATCACCTGGGATTCTGACCCGGTGATAGAAGAGATCGTGCATGGGTGGCGCAACCGGGTGATTTCGGACAAGGCGTTGCGGCTGGGCTTCGTTCAAGACCGGTCCTTTGAGGACACCGTACACTGGTTTCTTGAAGACGATATCGTTGGACGCGCCTGATGGCGGCGTCCCCTCGGGAGGACAGGCCGGGTGCGGCGGTGCTGATCATGGCATCCGCCGTGTTCCTGTTCACCCTGATCGACACTTCGGCAAAATGGTTGATCATGGCCGGGGTGCCCGCGCTGCAAGTGGTGTTCTCGCGTTATGCCGGGGCCTTGCTGACGGCACTGGTCTTTTTCCTGCCGCGCGGGGGGATGGGCGAATTTCGCTCCAACCGGCCATGGATCCAGTTGACCCGCGCGATGGCATTGCTGGGCAGCACGGTTTTCAATTTTTTGGCGCTGTCCTATTTGCCCATCACGCTGACCATTGCGATGTTTTTTGCCATTCCCATCGTCACGACGCTTCTGAGCATCCCGGTGTTGGGTGAAAAAGTTGGATTGCGGCGCTTTCTGGCCGTGGTGTCGGGGTTTGTCGGTGTGCTTGTGATTGTTCAGCCATGGGGCGCCGAATTCCATTGGGCGATCTTCTTTTCGATCGGGGCGCTTTTGTCGGCCTCGATCTACTTCGTGCTGACGCGGCTTTTGGCGGGCACGGACAACAACTCAACCAGCCAGCTTTGGACGAACGGGGTTGCCACGCTGGCGCTTGTGCCTTTCACGTTTGGGGATTTCGTGTGGCCGGAAGCGGGGGTGGCGATGTTTCTCTTCCTGTTCATCGGGTTTCTCGGTGGGGTCAGCCACATTCTGGCGACGCTGGCATACAGGTTTGCGCCAGCGTCGACCGTGGCACCGGTGGTCTACGTTCAGGTGATCTATGCCACCGCGGTCGGGTACCTGGTGTTCAACAACCTGCCGACAATCTGGACAGCGTTGGGCACGGCCATAATAATCGTGTCGGGTGTCTATATCTGGTTACGCGAACGGGTCCACGAAGATGCCGTGGATGCGCAGGGCGATCTGCGCGCGTGACGCCCAGAACCTGTTCGTATCGAAGGTGGGCTAGTGGTTGTCGCGGGGCAGGTCGCGGCCGACTTTCTGATAAGCCGTTGCCAGTTCCAGACAGCCGCCATCTGCCAATTGACCGACATGGGTGCGGTAGATCTCCTGCCATGGTGTTTGGCTGCGGATGTCAGGGGCTTCCCAGGTATCAATCCGGGCCTGCCATTCGGCCTCATCGACCATGGCGTTCATGCTTGAGGAGTTGAGGTCGAGACGGACAAAGTCACCGGTTTGCAGATAGGCCAGACCGCCGCCTACAACGGATTCGGGCGAGGCATTCAGGATCGACGGGCTTTCCGAGGTGCCCGACTGGCGGCCGTCGCCCACGGTAGGCAGGTGGTTGATGCCCTGTTTGATGATCGCATCCGGCGGCTGCATATTCACCACCTCGGCCGAACCGGGGTACCCGACGCAGCCGACACCGCGAATGAACAGGATGGAGCGTTCATCTATGCCGAGATCGGGATCGTTGATACGCTCGTGATAGTCTTCCGGGCCTTCGAACACTACGGCCCGAGCTTCTAACACGCCCTCGTTGCCGGGCTCGGACAGGAAGCGCTCGCGGAAATCCTTGGAAATCACGCTGGTTTTCATCAGGGCGCTGTCAAAGAGGTTGCCCGACAGCACCAGGAACCCGGCATTTTCCCGCATCGGGGCGTCATAGGTTTTGATCACCTCGGTGTCGTCGCTGGTACAGCCCCGCAAGTTGTCGCCCATGGTCTTGCCGGTTGCCGTCATCGCGCCCTGGTGGATGCGTCCGGCCTTGCCAAGTTCGCCCATCACCGCGGGCACGCCACCTGCGCGGAAAAAGCTTTCACCAAGGTATTCGCCAGCAGGCTGCATGTTCACGAGAAGGGGCACGTCAAAGCCGACCGTTTCCCAGTCCTTGACGTTCAACTCGACCCCGGCATGGCGCGCAACTGCCTGCAAATGCGGCGGTGCGTTGGTGGATCCTCCGATCGCGGCATTCACCACGATAGCGTTTTCGAACGCCTCGCGGGTCAGGATGTCGGAGGGTTTCAGGTCTTCATAGACCATCGCGACAATCCGCTTTCCGGTTTCATAGGCCATCGCCATACGTTCACGGAACGGGGCGGGAATGGCAGAGTTGCCGGTCAGGCTCATTCCCAGGGCCTCGGCCATGGCGTTCATGGTGCTGGCGGTGCCCATGGTGTTGCAGTGGCCCAGCGAGGGGGCCGAGGCGCAGACGCGGGATATGAATTCGTCATAGTCGATCTTTCCCTCGACCAACAGGCGACGGCTTTCCCAGACGATGGTGCCCGAGCCGGCGCGTTCGCCCTTCCACCAGCCATCAAGCATCGGGCCGCCATTCAGGGCGATCGCGGGCAGGTCCACCGTGGCCGCGCCCATCAGCATCGCCGGGGTTGTCTTGTCGCATCCGGTGGTCAGCACCACCCCGTCGATGGGATAGCCGTGCAGAACTTCGACCAGAGACAGGTAGGCAAGGTTGCGATCCAGCGCCGCCGTAGGGCGTTTTCCGGTTTCCTGGATCGGGTGGACCGGGAATTCCATCGGGATCCCACCGCCGTCGCGAATGCCGGCCTTGATCCGATCCATAAGAAAGACGTGGATCTTGTTGCAAGGCGCAATGTCGCTGCCGGTCTGCGCGATCCCGATCACGGGGCGTTCCCCCTGAAGCTCTCCGCGGGTGTACTCCTGATTTTGGTACCGTTCGAGATAGAGAGCGGTCATGCCTGGGTTGTTCGGATTGTCGAACCATTCCTGAGACCTGAACTTCTTGTGCGCTCTGGTATCAGACATGATTCTCCCCCGGTCTTGTTCATTGATCTTGAAACAGATTTGCAATTTGGTATACCAAAATCAAGAGAAACATTTCGCTGTGCGCGGCAATCTTCCCAAGTTTGAGCAACCTGACAGGACAATCGATTGAAACAGAGAAAAAGAGCGGTGCCGCTGGTGATGTTGCCACTCGCATTCGCGGGCCTTCATGCAATGCAGTCTTCGGCGCAGGCCGCTGAGTTTGGCGATATGACTGCCTGCTTGAAAGCACAAATAGAGGCAGGACAACCGATCGTACAATGTGTGACCGAGTTGCAGTCAATCTGCTTGTCTTATGATGCGCCCAGCATGGCCGGAGCGGATTGCTATCGCCGTGCCAAGGATCACTGGGGCGGCCTGATTGCCGCAAAGATGGACCAGATAACAACCTCGGCCAGCGAGGAGGTCGCGGCGATTGCCGGGATCGAGGTGAAGTACGACCTCAAAGGCAACCTTATGCAATGTGACCGCATGGAAGAGCTTGCTCTTGTGCAAAAAACCCCGGGCGAGGAGACGGTGTATACGCGCCTGCGTTGCGAGGCGACAGCGGTCGGGATGGCCTACGCCAAACTCTTTTTCCAATCCAGCGGCCTGAAATAGGCGGGGAAACCGGGATGCAGCATTCGAACCGGCGGGTTTTCTGGCACGGATTCCTGGATTGTGCACCGTTCACGATCATCGTGGTGCCGTATGCCATGCTGTTTGGTGTTGTCGCGCGGGATGCCGGGTTGGCGGTGTACGAGGTCATGGCCATGTCCGTCATCGTCATCGCGGGGGCGTCACAGTTCACCGCCGTGGCGTTGATGCAGGAACAGGCACCGGTGATCGTCATCCTGCTTGCGGCGCTGGCGGTGAACCTGCGGATGGCGATGTACTCGGCGGCACTGGCACCGCATCTGGGGCATCTGCGGCTGTGGGCGAGGGCGGTTCTGGCCTACATGATGGTGGATCAGAGCTTTGCCCTGTCGGTGCGCAAATATGCGCAGGTGCCGGATATGACACCTGCGGCCAAGGCAGCCTATTACTTTGGCGCGCTGACGGCGGTGGCGCCGCTTTGGTATATTTGCACCTTTGTTGGTGCGGTGATCGGGCAGGCGATCCCGCCGATCTTTGCGCTCGAATTTGCTGTGCCGGTCTGTTTTATCGCCATGACCGCGCCGATGCTGCACAGCCTGCCGCATGTCGTGGCGGCGTTTGTGTCGGTGCTGGCGGCGATGCTGTTTCAGTGGATGCCCTATAACCTGTGGCTAATTGCTGCCGGGCTTCTGGCGATGATGGCCGGGGCACAGGCCGAGTTTCATCTCAAGCGGAAGGCGGCAGCATGATTTCGCAAAGCCTGTTCTGGACCGTCACCATCCTGTTGGGAATCGGGACTTTCTTGATCCGGTTTTCCTTTCTCGGGCTTCTTGGCGACCGGGAGTTGCCGGAATGGGTTTCGGCGCATCTGCGCTATACGGCGGTTGCGATCTTCCCGGCCCTTGTCACGCCACTGGTTCTCTGGCCTGACGTGACGGGTGGCGAGTTTGATCCGAAACGGCTTGTCGCAGCTTTGGCGGTGTTTCTTGTCGGCCTGAAGTTCAATACCGTTTTTGCCATCATCGCCGGAATGGGAACACTGTATTTCCTGCGATATTTCTGGGGATAGGATGAGAAACAGGATGAAGGCACGGTCGGGCTGAACCCCGCGGTCAGCCGGTGTTATCGGCAGCAGCGGGCGGGTCAGTCGAAGGCGCTTTTCGCGCCGCCGGATTGCTGGCTCTTGAAGATGGAACTGGCATCCGGGGCCGGGGGCAGCGGGATCGAGACCGGCACCTGTTCGATCCGCGGCGTCAGGCAGAGTTTCCCGGTCACAAGCCGATCATGAAGATCGTCCCACAACCCCGCCTGTCCCAGGCTGTGGATATACGACCCGGCCCCAAGCAGCGGCCAGGCATCGGCGGCGTGGCATTCGTAGAACAGGATTAACCGGTTGCGTTCACTCATATTGGGAGCCGAACCGTGCAAGGTTCGGGCATGGTGCACGGTCATATCTCCGGCTTTGCCTGTTAAGGTGACTGCCTTGTCGGGTTCGAACAGTGGGTCATCGGGGTGGACGGCCCCGCAGAACACGCCGTCGGAAAAGTGGCTCAGGATCGGGCCCTTGTGGGTGCCGGGGATGACCTGAAGCGGCCCGTTTTCCTCGGACATGTCTTCGAGCAACAGGCCAAAGGCCAGCATATCGTCATTGGTGTGCGGATAGAATGCCCAGTCCTGATGCCATTCCACCGCGGCGCCGCCACCTGGTGCCTTGGTATTGAGCTTCGAGGTCTGGATCATTGTGTCCGGGCCCAGAAGGTCGGTCAGGACCTCGGTGATCGCCGAATTTTGCAAGATCTCCCAGAAATACGGATGCTGCTTATGCGGCAGTTTGATCCGGGTCAGGCGGGGATTGTCCCGGCTATGGCCCGCATCCAGTTCGAACCGGTCGTTGGATACGGTGATGTCGCGTGACTGGTCGATCAGGTCATAGGTGAGGCGGCGCAATTCGGCCAGTTGATCGGGTGTGACCACCCGTTCAACCTTGAGATAGCCGTTCTCCTCGTAGAAGCTTTTTTGCGCAGCGCTCAGCATCGCCTGTCTCCTTCCGGTCGGAACGTCAGCCGCCCTTCTTGACCTCTTCTTCGAGGTCGAGCCCGTTCAGCCGGGCCACGTGATCGGCCACCATCGGCACGAAATCGGAGCCTTTGCCGATGGCTTCGACATGTGTGTAATAGTGCTTGACCGCCGAGGCCATGATGCCGACTACGCCGGCATTGCTGGCCATGTTGTTGGCATAGCGGACATCCTTGGACGCGTTCTCGATCGTGAACTTGTGGGCGTCGCGGTTGCGATCGACGGCGTAGCTCATGAAGGTGTCGAAAAAGCCGTTGCCCATTCGGCTGGGGGCGATCACCTCGCGTAGTTTCTGCGGCGAAATACCGACCTTGGCACCCAGAGACAGGGCTTCGGCATAGAGCGCCCCGTAGCCCATGGCGAGGAAGTTCATCAGAAGCTTCATCTTGTGAGCACTGCCGACAGGACCGACGTGATTGATTGTACCGGCCCAGCAGTCGATCACCGGCTGAACCTTGGCAAAGGTATCGTCATCGCACCCGACCATGGCGTCAAGCGTGCCTTCCTCGGCTTCCTTGGGGGTGCGGCCCAACGGTGCGTCGACCATGGTCACGCCCTGTTTGGCCATCTCTTCGGCCAATGCCATGGTCGAGGTTGGGTCGGCAGTCGTGGTGTCGATCACGATCAATCCCTCACGCGCGCCGGCGAGAATGCCGTTTTCGCCGCGAATGATCTGTTCAACAAAGTCGCTGTTGGGCAGGCAGATATGCACGATGTCGCAATTCGATGCGATTTCCTTGGCGCTCTGGGCCTCCTTCGCACCCAAAGAGATGAGGTTGTCCACGGGCGTGCGGTTACGGTTGCCCTTGACCCACAGATCGTAGCCGCCAAGGCGGATGTTCTTGGCCATTCCGTGGCCCATGAAACCAACGCCGATAAAGCCGATGACGGGTTTTCCGTTACTGTGTGACATGATGTCTCCTGAATTTCATTAGCAAGGTCTAGAGGCTGGCGGTGATGCCGCCGTCTACGAAAAGAGTGTGTCCGTTGACGAAACTTGATGCGTCGGAGGCGAGGAAGATGCAGGCCCCAACAAGTTCCTCGATCCGGCCCCAGCGTCCTGCGGGTGTGCGTTTTTCAAGCCAGGCGCAAAACTCGGGGTCTTCGACCAGCGCCTTGTTCAAAGGCGTGTCGAAATATCCCGGCGCGATGGCGTTGATCTGCAGCCCGTAACGTGCCCAATCGGTTGCCATGCCCTTGGTCAGGTTGGCCACAGCGCCCTTGCTGGCCGTATAGGGCGCAATGCCGGGGCGGGCGAGGGCGGTTTGCACCGATGCGATGTTGATGATCTTGCCGCGACCGCGGGGGATCATGTGCCTTGCAACGGCCTGCCCGACATAGAACACCGAATTGACGTTGGTCTTCATCAATCGGTCGAAATCGGTCGGATCGAACTCTTCCAGCGGGCCGCGATGCTGCATGCCGGCGTTGTTCACCAGAATGTCGATCGGCCCGGTCTCGTCTTCGAAACGGTCAATGGCCTTGGCGGCCGCATCGGGGTCTGTCGCGTCGAACCGCAGGTCATATACGCTATGCCCATCCGCGCGCATGGCATCCGTCGCGCTTGCCAAACGGTCGGCATTGCGGCCATTCAGAATCACGTGCGCGCCAGCCTCGGCCAGGCCTGTTGCAAGGCCTCTGCCAATGCCCATCGTCGACCCTGTCACCAGCGCGGTTCGGCCATTCAGATCGAAGATTTGTGTCATTTCACCCCCGCGGCGTCAGAATCTCTGCACACGCGGACAGAATCAGATTTGGATCCGCCTGAGTGCTTGCAGCTTTTCAAAAATGGTATACCATTTTACGGTGGCTGCAAGTATCAACCGGTCGCACGGAATGGAATTGCCAAAAACAGAAGGCCGTCATCGAATGAAAGCACTGGTGATTCATGGTGAACGCGATTTGCGGGTGGAAGAGATCGCCGATGAGCCTGTCGGTGCTGGGCAGGTTCGGCTGCGCATCCGGCGCGGAGGTATTTGCGGCAGCGACCTGCACTATTTCCTGCATGGCGGCATGGGGGCGATTCAAGTGCGCCAACCGATGATCCTTGGGCACGAAGTGTCGGGTGAGATTGTCGAGATCGGTGAAGGGGTTGCTGGCTTGGCGGTTGGGGATCTGGTGGCGGTTTCGCCCTCGCGCCCATGCCAGGCCTGCCAGTATTGCAGGGACGGTTTACCGAACCACTGTGAAAACATGCGGTTTTATGGCTCGGCCATGCCTATGCCGCATATCCAGGGCGCCTTTCGACAGGAACTGGTGGCGAACGTGTCTCAATGCGTGCCTGCCAAAGGGTTGAGCCCGGAAGAGGCGGCGATGGCCGAGCCGCTTTCCGTCTGTCTGCACGCGGCCAAACAAGCGGGGGACTTGCTGGGCAAACGCGTGTTGATCACCGGAAGTGGCCCGATCGGGGTTCTGATGGCGCTGGTTGCACGGCGGTCGGGGGCGGCGGAAATTGTGGTGTCGGATATTTTGGATAAGCCGTTGGACTATGCGCGCGCGGCCGGGGCGGACCGGGTCGTGAACACGCGCACCGATCAAGACGGTCTGGCGGCCTACCAGGCGGGCAAGGGCACGATGGACGTCCTGTTCGAATGCTCGAGTGCCGAGGTTGCCCTTGCGACGGGCATTGCCGCGGTGCGCCCGCGGGGCACGGTGGTGCAGCTTGGCATGGGCGGCGACATGACCGTGCCGATGCAGCAAATCACGGTGAAAGAGCTGTCGCTCAAGGGTTCGTTTCGATTCCACACCGAATTCGTGGTGGCAATCGATCTGATGGAAAAAGGGTTGATCGACGTGAAACCACTGCTGACTCATGTCTATCCATTTGCCGATCACGAAAAGGCCTTTGCGGTAGCCGCAGACAAAGCCCTGTCCATGAAGGTGCAGTTTGATTTTGCTTGATTTGCCAAGAAACCGAACCGGGAAAGGACAGGCGCCATGCTGACCTTTGCCGCCGCCGTATTCCTGTTGATCATAACGCCCGGTCCTGGCGTTCTGTCCGCTGCCGGGATGGGCGCGGCTTATGGGTTCCGGCCCGGGCTGCGTTATGTCATCGGCCTGTTCTTTGGCAACAACCTTGTCGCGTTGACCGTGATTTCAGGCCTCGCTGCGATTGTCATGGGCCCGCCGGCCGTACGGACCGTTCTGATGGTCGCTTCGATCGGGTACCTGCTCTACCTCGCTGGCCGTATCGCCTTTGCCGGTAGTCGGGTCGCCTTCATTGAGGCCAAAAAGGCGCCCGGCATCCCCTCCGGGATCATGTTGCAGATCATCAATCCCAAGGCTTACGTGGTGAACACCGCACTGTTTACCGGGTTTGCCTTTTACCCGCAGAGCCTTGCTGTGGAAACCCTGGTAAAGCTTTTGATTTTCAACGCCATCTGGGTCCCGATCCATCTGGTTTGGCTATATGCGGGCGCGGTTCTGCATCGTCTGAATCTGAGTGAAGCCGCGCATCACCGCATCAACATCCTGATGGCGCTGGCGATGTTGGGCGTTGTGGCCCTGGCCTTACTATCAAGCTTTGGAGGGCGCGGATGAAGATCACCGCCATCGAAACCATCCGCATCGAGGAACGTCCCAACCTGATCTGGCTACAGGTTCACACCGATGAAGGTATCATGGGACTGGGCGAGAGCTTTTTCGGTGCCGCCACGGTGGAGGCCTATGTCCACAGCGAACTCGCACCACGCGTGATCGGGGAGGACCCGCGCAGAATCGAACACATTGCCCGCCTTTCCGAGGGGTATCTTGGCTGGCGTTCGAGCGGGGCAGAGACCAGGGGCAATTCCGCGCTGGACATCGCGCTATGGGACTTGGTGGGTAAGCTTTCGGGTCAACCCGTGGCACAGCTTTTAGGTGGGTTCACGCGAGACAAGATCCGGACGTACAACACCTGTGCCGGAACCGAATACGTCAAGAACACCGAAGGCCAGAAGATGGTCAACTACGGGCTCTCGACCAACCGGCACGCGGATTACGACGATTTGAACGGGTTTCTATATCGCGCCGACGAGCTGGCGCTGTCGCTTCTCGACGATGGGATAACCGCGATGAAAATCTGGCCGTTCGACGAAGCGGCTGAAGCCAACAACGGCGTGTCGATTTCCAAGGACCAGTTGAAAAAAGCGTTGCTCCCGTTTGAAAAGATCCGGAACGCGGTTGGCGACAAAATGGACATCATGGTCGAGTTCCACTCGATGTGGCAGCTGTTGCCCGCAATGGAAATTGCCGGCGCGCTGACGCCATTCGACACCTATTGGCACGAAGACCCGATCCGCCTGGACAGTCTTGATTTGTTGAAACGCTATGCCGAGGTTTCGCCCGCACCGATCACGGCATCGGAAACGCTGGGCGGGATCGGTGCCTTCAAGGATTTGCTGGACACCGGCGTGGCCGGGATCGTCATGCTGGACCTTAGCTGGTGCGGCGGACTTACGACCGCGCGCAAGGTGGCGGCGATGGCCGAGGCGCACAAATTACCGATCGCACCGCATGACTGTACCGGGCCAGTGGTCTTGTCGGCTTCGACCCACCTGTCGCTGGCGGCGCCCAATGCGCTGATCCAGGAAAGCGTACGGGCGTTTTACAACACCTGGTACCGAGACTTGGTGACGGCGCTGCCGAGTGTGGAAAACGGCATGATCACGGTTCCACCCGGACCGGGGCTGGGGATGGAGCTCAACCCCGATCTGGACCGCGCCTATACCACCGTCAGACGCACGACCCGAGAAGGAAGCTGATCCATGGCTCACTACACCTATTCCGGTATCTGGCCGGTGGCGCCGACACCGTTTCATCCCGACGGTTCCGTCGACGAGGAGGGCATGCGCCGGGTTCTGGATTGCATGATTGACCAAGGTGTGGATGGCATCTGTATCCTGGCCAATTTTTCTGAACAATTCCTGATATCGGATGCCGAGCGAGATCTTCTGACCCGGCTGTCGCTGGAGCACGTTGCGGGGCGCGTGCCGGTGATCATCACCATCAGTCATTTCGCGACCGAGATTGTGGTGGCACGTGCCAAGCAGGCCAAGGCGCTTGGCGCGGCCATGGTGATGATGATGCCGCCCTATCACGGCGCGTTGCTCAAGGGGACGCCAGAGCAGACGTTCGAGCAGTTCCGGCGCGTGGGCGCGGTGGGCATTCCCATCATGTTGCAGGATGCGCCGCTTTCCGGTGTGGACCTGCCGGTGCCGCTGTTGGTGCAGATGGCGCAGGAAATCGAGATGCTGAAGCTGTTCAAGATCGAGTGTCCACAGGCGGCCGCCAAGCTGCGCGCGTTGGTCGAGCAGGGCGGTGCCGCGATCGAAGGGCCGTTCGATGGGGAAGAGGCGATTACCCTGATGGCTGATCTGGATGCAGGCGCCAGTGGCACGATGACCTCGGCGCTGATCCCGGACCTGATCAAGCCGATCGTCACCGCACATCTGGGCGGCGATCGAGAGGCCGCGATGGCGCAATATGCGCGGGTCCTGCCGGTCATCAACCATGAAAACCGGCAATGTGGGTTCCGCGCGGCCAAGGCGGCGATGGTCGAGGGGGGCGTGATCGGTTCGGCGTTCTGCCGTCACCCGATCCCGCCGCTGCATCCGCAAACACGCGCGATGCTGATCGAATTGCTGCGCCCTCTCAGGCCGATCGTGCTTGGGTGGGGGAAATAAAACGAAGACTTTGAAATGCGGAGAAGAACGCGATGCTGCCGATGAAAAACTCACTGCCGGACGCCACGCTGGTCGGGCGCGTCTGGCGCCCTGACGCAAGTGGCGCATCAGTTGTGGCGATCCGAGGTGACCGGGTGGTTGATCTTACCAGCCGCCATGCGCCCACCATGCGCGATCTGATGGAGATGGAAGATGTTGTGGGGTACGTGCAGACGGCAAGCGGCGATGACCTCGGATCGCTCGCGGAAATATCCAAGAATTCGACAGAGAAAGCTTCGTGGGACAGCGTTCACTTCCTGTCGCCGGCCGACCTCCAGGTCATCAAGGCCAGCGGCGTTACCTTTGCCGAGTCGATGGTGGAACGGGTAATCGAGGAGCAGGCGGCGGGCAATGCCGATCTGGCCCAGGAAATCCGCGTCAAGGTTGCCGGCATCATCGGCGAGTCGCTAAGAGGGATCGTGCCGGGGTCGAAAAAGGCGATGCAGGTGAAACAGGTTCTGATCGACGAGGGCCTTTGGTCGCAATACCTGGAGGTCGGCATCGGGCCGGATGCGGAGGTCTTTACCAAGGCGCAGCCGACGTCTTCGGTCGGGTGGGGGGCTTCGGTCGGATTGCACCCGATCTCAAGTTGGAACAACCCCGAGCCCGAAATCGTGTTGGCGGTCAACAGCCGCGGTGAAATCCGTGGTGCGACCCTGGGCAACGATGTCAATCTGCGTGATGTCGAAGGGCGTTCGGCCTTGCTGTTGGGCAAGGCCAAAGACAACAATGCCTCTTGTTCCATCGGGCCGTTCATCCGGGTTTTCGATGACGGTTATGGTATGGAAGAGGTGTGCCGGGCGGAACTGACCCTGAAGGTTGAAGGTGAAGACGGCTTTGTTCTGGATGGATCGTCTTCTATGACCCAGATCAGCCGCGATCCTGAAAGCATCGTTAAACAGACCATTGGCCGTCATCATCAATACCCGGATGGATTCATGCTATTCCTCGGCACGCTGTTCGCGCCGATTCAGGATCGCGATGACGAAGGGCAGGGGTTCACGCACAAAACCGGCGATGTCGTTGAAATCTCCGAGCCCAATCTGGGATTGCTCCGCAATACCGTCCGGTTGTCCACCGAATGCCCGGAATGGACGATTGGAATCGCCGCAACCATGCGCAATCTTGCGCAGCGCGGTTTGATCTGAGATCAACCCGTCAGGAGGAACGGATGAAGACACCGGCAAGACTGTTATGCATTGGTGAATGCATGGTTGAACTGTCGCCTGCGGGCGATGACAAGTTTCGCATGGGGTTTGCCGGGGACACGTTCAACACCGCATGGTACGTAAAGCAGCTGCTTGGGCAAAACTGGAGGATCGGTTATGCCAGTTGCGTGGGAACCGATGCCGTATCCGAACGGATGCTCGCCTTTATGCGGGAGGCCGGGATAGATACCGATCACGTACGCCAATTGCGGGACCGGACTGCAGGCCTTTATATGATCCAGTTGGAGAACGGCGAGCGCAGTTTTTCCTACTGGCGTGGCCAGTCCGCCGCCCGCATGCTGGCGGACGAATCAGACTGGTTGGACCGGGCATTTTCGGGTGCCGATGTTCTGTTCTATTCGGGGATCACCATGGCCATTCTTGACGATCCTGCCCGCGAACGGCTCAGCGCGGCCCTAGCACGTGCGCGGGCGCGAGGTGCGCTGACTGTGTTCGACAGCAATATGCGGACGCAGTTATGGAATGGCCCGGACGCCATGCGCGCGGGTATTATGCAGGGCGCAGCCCAGGCCGATGTCGTCCTTCCGTCTTTCGACGATGAACAGGATGCTTTCGCCGATACGACACTGGGCGCGGTGGCTCGACGGTACCGTGAGGCCGGGGCCAAGCTTGTCGTGATCAAGAACGGCGCTGGCAAGATTCTGGTGTCACGACATGACGGCGAAGACTTCAGCTTTGCGCCTGACCCGGTGCGAGATGTGCTCGACAGCACAGCGGCCGGCGACAGTTTCAACGCCGGCTTCCTATCTGCCTACCTTCAAGGCGCAGATGTGCGGGAGGCTGTGGCGCGCGGTGCGGAAGTGGCCGCCAAGGTCGTCCGCGCACCGGGGGCGCTTGTCACGGTTTGATCTGCGCTTGGGGGCCGATCAAGGCATCTGAATGCCGGTGGTTGCCACGTAGACCGCATAGACCGCATGGGTTGCGGTGATGAACAAACGGTTGCGGCGCGGGCCGCCGAAGGTGAGGTTTGACACCATGGTCGGAATCCTGATCTTGCCAAGCGCCGTTCCCGATTTTTCGAAACAGATCACGCCGTCCTGGCAGGAGGTCCAGACGTTTTCGTGAATATCGAGGCGGAACCCATCCGGCACGCCGGGATCGACGTCGCAGAATACCCGGCCATTTGAGAGCGTACCGTCGGCATTGACGTCGAACACGCGGATATGGTGCGGCCCGTCGGGATCGTGGCTGCGCCCGCTATCGGCGATGTAGAGGCGGCTTTCATCGGCGTTGAAACATAACCCATTTGGCTTGACGAAGTCGTTAGCGACGATTTTCAACTCACCGGTATCGGGATTGGCGCAGAAAACGTAGCAGCCCTCCTGTTCCATGTCCGACTTGTAACCTTCGTAGTCCGACATGATCCCGTAATTCGGATCGGTGAACCAAACAGTGCCATCCGACTTCACCACGACATCGTTCGGGGAATTCAGGCGCTTGCCGTCGTAGCTGTCGGCGATCACGGTGATCGAACCATCGGGTTCGGTTCGAGAAACCCGGCGGCCACCGTGTTCACAGCTGACCAGGCGACCCTGCCGGTCGCGGGTGTTGCCATTGGCAAAATTCGAGCGATCGCGGAACACCGAGACGCCTACGCCTTCGGTCCAGCGCAGCAGCCTTTGATTGGGAATGTCGCTCCAGACCAGCGTAGAGTGTTCGTTGAACCAGACCGGCCCTTCGGCCCAGCGGCATCCGCCGTAGAGTTCTTCGACATCGGCGATGGGCACGGTCAGGTCATAGAACCGCTTGTCGTAATACTCGTAGCTGTCTCCGACCATGGCCATGTGTCGTCTCCTATCTTTGGGGTTCGTCGCCGCCGGCAATGGTGATGACCGCGACAATGATCAGACCGGTCAGGATCAGGCGGATGCCGGCGCTGGCGCCAAAGGTGTTCAGCATCGTGACCAGCAGGAACATGAACATTGCTGCGCCCCAGATGCCCGGTACGTTAGCCTTGCCGCCAGCGACCGAGGTGCCGCCGATGACAACAACTGCGATGGAAGCAAGCAGATACTCCTGCCCCATGTTCAGGGACGCGCCGCCAGAGAAGCCCGACAACAGGAACCCGCAGAGCGCGGCGAGCAGGGCGCTGAGCACATAGGTCATGAAGCGGATGCGCTCGACATTGATACCGGCAAGCCAGGCGGCGCGCATGCTCTGACCGATGGCGAGGACCGAACGGCCGTAAAGGGTGCGGTTGAGAACGACGCTCATCACAATGGCGAACAAGATGATCACAATCGCCAGCACAGGCACGCCAAGCACCTGCGCGGTGGTAAATTCGGCCAGAAGCGGTGGCGGTTTGATTTTGAGACCGCGGCCATAGGCAATGGCCGAGGACAGGATCAGGAAGCTTGAGCTTAGCGTGGCGATGATTGGTGGGATGCGCAGCACCCGGATCAGCATGTAGTTGAACATGCCCACCACAAGGCCGCAGCCCAAGGAGACCAGAAGGCCGATGGCAAGCATGGCGTTGGAACCGTCCATGATCTTCATCGCCACGGCGCCTGAAAGCGAGATCGTCGACGGGATAGACAGGTCGACATTGCCAGGGCCGGTGGTGATGACGAACATCTGGCCGATGCCGACGATCACGGTGAATGTTGCAAAGGACAAGGCGGCGGTGATGACATCAGCACTGCCTTTGCCGCCAGTGTAGACGGCGGTTGCCAGCCAGACGAGGAACATGCCGAGGAAGGACCAGATCCACGCCTTTTGCGAGAGTGTTTTGACCAGGGTCATGGCTCAGCCCTCCCGCCGGTTGATCAGCGCACGCAGTGCCAGAACGAGGATCAGAATTCCGCCCTGCGCTCCGATCTGCCAGTCGGGCGAGATACGCAGAAATGTCAGGAACGAGCCGGTCAGAGCCAGCGTCAGCGCGCCGATAACCGCGCCGATCGGCGACACCCGGCCACCGACGAATTCACCGCCGCCAAGGATGACACCGGCAATGGCGTATAGCGTGTAGCGGTCTGCGATATGGGCATCCGCCGCCGAGGTGAGGCCGATGAGCGAAAGGCCAGACAAGACACCGAAGAACCCTGCCGCGCCAAACATGACCATCTTGGTTTTCAAAAGGGACCACCCTGCACGGCCTATGGCCTTGGGGTTGCCACCGGCACCTCGCAGCACCGCACCATAGCTTGACCGCATCAGCGCGACATGTACGACAAGGCCGACAGCGATGGCGGCGACGATGGGAAAGGGAACGTAAGGGATTTTCAACCCCATGATCGCCTTGACCCAACCCGGCGCGGTGCCGCCCGGCGTCGGCAGGATCAGCACGGCGATGCCCAACCAGACAAACGACATGCCTAGCGTCACCACGATGGAGGGCAGGTTGCGCCAATGGATCAATGCGCCGAGCCCCGCATAGGCCGCCACACAGGCGGTCAGGGCGAGCACACCCAGAACAGGCGTGTCTGCCAGCAGGGTTGCCCCGATACAGGCGGTCAGCCCGACGAAGGCCCCGATCGACAGGTCGAGGTCGTTCACCGTGATGATGAACATCTGGGCAATGGTCGCAAGCGCAATCGGCACCGTGTATTGCAGCATCAGGTTCATGCCGAAGTAGCTCATCGCCCGCGGCTGAACATAGAAGATCGCCGCAAGCAGGATTGTAAAACTAGCCGCGGGAAGCGCGGCACGCAGGAACTTGGGAGAGGTGAGTTGGGCCAGCATAGTCAGGCGCTCTCCTTGAACGAGGAATGCAGGATTTTTTCTTCGGACAGCTCGTCTCGTGGCAGATCTGCCACGATCACACCGTCACGGAACACATAGGTGTGGTCGCAGTTGTAGAGTTCATCCGTCTCGGTGGTGTACCACAGGAAAGTGCGACCCTTTTCGGCCTCTTCCCGGATCAGATCATAGACCTCCAGCTTGGTGCCGATATCGACGCCGCGCATCGGGTCATCCATCAAGATGATCTCGGCATCCGAGGCCAGTGCCCGGGCAAACAGGGCCTTTTGTTGGTTGCCGCCTGACAGCGACAGGATGTTGTCGTTCATGTCTGGTGTCTTGATCTTGATCCGCTCTTGCCATTCCCGGCCCATGGCCGCCTCGGCCAGCGGGTCGATCAAGCCACGTTTGACCATTCCGGGCAGGCTGCGAATGCCGATGTTCTGGGCAATCGACCAGAGGTGAAACACCCCGTCGGTCTGTCGGTCCCCGGCCACCAGGGCCACTGGCCCTTCGACTTTCGTCGACCGGCTCCTCTTCATCGCGGCGTCGTAGATTCTCAGAAGCATCCGCGTCTGGCCGTGGCTTGCAAGCCCGGCCAGTCCGATGATCTCGCCTCGGTGGGCGACGAACGGCGCGCTGTCACGCCCGCCATCGGCCTTGGCTTCTATGACAATCGGGGTGCGCCCGCGCTTGATCTCGAACGCGTCATGTTCCTGGATTTCATCCATTTCAACGACGTTGCCCATGGCTGCAACCAGGCTGTCGCGGGTGAAATCCTTACCAGGCCTGGCTGCCACGACCAACCCGTCTTTCATCACGACAATGCGGTCAGAGTAGTCCAGGACTTCGCCCAGCACGTGGGAAATCAGGATACAACTCATATCCTGACCCACGACCTTGCGCACGAAGTCGAGCAATTGTCCCGCAGTCACCGCATCCAGAGAGGACGTCGGTTCGTCAAGAATGACGAGGTGCAAGGGTGCGTCGGTGGTGGTGAACGCGCGTGCGATCTCGACCATCTGGCGCTTGCCAATGGACAGGTCACCGACCACGTCGTCGGGTTGAATTCCGTGACCGGGGAAAATTTCGTCTAGTTTTGCGAGGATCATCCGACCCGCGCGGCGTTTCCATCCGAACCCAGTCAGCGACGGATGAAAGATACGGGCGTTTTCGGCGACCGTCAGATTCGGGCACAGCGACAGTTCCTGGAATACGCAGCGGATGCCGTTTTCACCGGCGACCTTCACGCTGTACTGTCCGGACAGGTCCTTGCCGTGGATGCCCATCACACCCCGGTCGGGCGTGAGCGTGCCGGCAAGCACGTTCATCAGGGTCGACTTGCCGGCACCGTTATGGCCGACAAGGCCAAGGCACTCTCCCGTATCCACAGTCAGGTCGACACCATCGAGAGCCCGCACCGCACCGAAATGCTTGGCGACGTTTTCCAGGGTGACGATGTTATTTGCAGCTACGGTCATGTGTCTTGCCCTTGCCTTGTGTCCTGGCTTAGTCGCCTGCGACTACGGCCATGGCGTCTTCGAGCGAGTACTCGACATTCGCGACGCCGCCCGGCTGGGTACCTGCAAGGCTTTCTTCCAGCGTGTCCTGAGTGATGGTCAGGAACGGCACGGTCAGGTCTTGCGGAATCTCTTTGCCGTCAAGGATCATCTGGGCGACCCAGAAGGCCAGTGTACCGACACCCGGGGCGATTGACACTGACATGGTTTCATAGCCGTTGGCGTCTTTTTGCTCTTTCCACCACAGCATTTCGTCATAGCGGTTGCCCATGACGATCAACGGGGTTGGGCGGCCCGCGGCGGCAAACGCCTGAGCCGCGCCATAACCGTCACCACCCTGGGTCACGACACCGGCGATTTCCGGAAGCGAGGGCAGGATGCCTGCAACGGCCTTCTGCGCCACGTCCTGGGCCCAGTCGCCATGGACCGAACCGACGATCTTGAACTGTGAATGCTCGGCGACACCGGCGTGGATACCGGCGCTGATTTCGTCATCGACGAACACCCCGGCAAGGCCGCGGATTTCAAGCAGGTTGCCGCCATCGAGGCGCGTGGCGAGGTAGTCGACCTCAACTTTGCCCATGGCCTTGAAGTCCACCGCGATGCGATAGGCGCAGGGCTCGGTCACGATGCCGTCGAAGGACACCACGACGATACCGGCGTCACAGGCTTGTTTCACTGCACCGTTCAGGGCGTCGGGCGACGCGGCGTTGATGACGATGGCGTCATAGCCTTCCAGGATCATGTTCTGGATCTGCGCTGCCTGCTCGGTCACCTGGTTTTCAGCGGTGGTAAAGGCCGGGGCCTCGGCCACAACGCCATCCGCCACGGCCTTGGATGTCACCTTTTCCCAGCTGCCCAGCATGGCTTGGCGCCAGGAGTTGCCCGCGTAATTGTTGGACAATGCTATGCGCTTGCCAGATGTGTCGGCAAAGGTCGCCCCCGCGGTCAGCGATGTGGCCACGACAGCTGCGCCCATCAAAAATTTATTCAACATGGTCTCCTCCTATGGTGTTGAATTCGGTCAGTTTCGTGAGTGGTATTTGCCGTTCCGGGTTGACCTGGCCTCCGGAACGGCATGTCTGATTTCAGTGGTGGCTTCAGCGTCGGGTTTGAAAACCTCGTCGAGGTCATCGCGTGCGCTGGTCAAAAGGGTAGCCATCGCGTCCCGTGCCGCGTTTTCGGCACCAAGACGGATGTGGGTAAGGACGGTTTCGTGCAGCGGTAGCGAATCTTCCCGTGCGCCGGGGCGCAGGGCCGACAGTTCGAAGCTGGTCAGCAACAACGCTTCGACCACGTGCCCCAGCGAGCAAAGAAGTTCGTTGTTCGAAGCCTGCAGGATGGCGTTATGGAATTCGAAATCAGCCTCGAAATTTTCCGGACTTTCCGCGTCGGTTTCGCTCATGCGGGTAAAGGCGGCCTGAATCTGTTCGATGTCCTGCGGCGTGGCCTTGCGCGCTGCAAGCCGGGCGGCGGCGGGTTCGATGATTTGGCGGAACTCGAAAAGGTCGTCGATGAAGCCGGCGCGGTCTCCGATCTCCGACTTCCAGCCAATGATGTCGGGATCCAACATGTTCCAAAATGTCTTCTGTAATACCCTTGTTCCGACCTTGGGGCGGGATTCCAGAAGCCCCTTGGCGGTCAGAACCTTGATGGCTTCCCGATAGGCGGTGCGGCTGACGTCCAACTCGGCGCTGGCGATATCTTCGGTGGACAAAACATCGCCAGGGTTGACTTCGCCAGACAGGATTCGGACAGCAAGCTCACGCACGACTTGCTGGTGGATCGTCATCCGTCCTGTTTGGCGTCTTGGTCGCAATTGCCTCTCCTCAACTCGAGCCCAGGAGCGTCTGGAAGCCAAATACTCCTACAATATTATTTTCTAAAAATGGTATACCAAAATGAGTCGAGTCAAGCTATTTGTACTGCGAGCAACATTGACAAAGAGCCGCAGGGCGGTTCCCGAGACATACGGAAAGGCACGACATGACGTTCACCCCTCATGGAAAACACCTAGTCGCCGGCAATTGGATTGCAGGCCAAACCACGTTCAAGTCCGAGCCATCTTCGGGGCCTGCACATGACTTTTCCGTCGGCACTTCTGACCTGGTGGATCAAGCCTGCCAGGCAGCAGAAGAGGCGTTTCTGACCTATGGTTATTCGTCGCGTGAAGACCGCGCCGCATTTTTGAATGCAATCGCCGATGAGATCGAGCAACGCGGGCCCGAGATCACGGAGATCGGGTGTCAGGAATCCGGTCTGCCCGAGGCACGGTTGGAAGGCGAGCGGGGCCGCACCACGGGCCAACTACGTCTGTTCGCCTCGCATATTCTGAAGGGCGATTACCTTGATAGACGGCATGACGAAGCGATGCCGGATCGCCAGCCACCGCCACGCCCGGATATCAAGATGGTTCAACGTCCGATCGGGCCGGTGGCCGTTTTCGGTGCATCGAATTTCCCTTTGGCCTTCTCGACGGCTGGCGGTGATACGGCGTCGGCACTGGCGGCTGGATGCCCGGTTGTGGTCAAGGGGCACAGTGCCCATCCCGGGACGGGTGAAATCGTGGCAGCAGCGATCCATGCCGCCATCAAGAGCTGTGGCATTCACTCCGGGGTGTTCTCACTCATCCAGGGCGGCAAACGCGATGTGGGCACGGCGCTGGTCCAGCACCCGCTGATCAACGCGGTTGGGTTCACGGGGTCGCTTGGCGGCGGGCGCGCCCTGTTTGATCTTTGTGCGCAACGCGGCAATCCAATCCCCTTCTTCGGAGAGCTTGGTTCGGTCAACCCGATGTTTCTGCTGCCTGCCGCGCTGAGCAACCGTGGCGCTGAGATTGCGGCGGGATGGGCCGGGTCCCTGACCATGGGGGCAGGGCAGTTTTGCACCAATCCCGGTATTTCAGTTGTGATTGATGGCCCCGACGCTGATGCCTTTATCGAGGCGGCCACCAAGGCGCTTGAGCCGATCGGCGCACAAACCATGCTGACCGACGGCATAGCCGCTGCGTATCGGGCAGGGCGCGATCGTGTGGCAGGGACGGCCGGTGTGCAGGAGGTTTTGACCTCGGTCTGTGATCTGCGCAATGCCACGCCCTATCTGTTTGCGACCACCGGCAAAGAATGGTTGGCAAACGAGGTTCTCGGCGAAGAGGTGTTCGGGCCGCTGGGCCTGATTGTCCGGGTTGACGACGCAGGTGAGATGCGCGCAGTGGCCGACAGCCTTCAGGGGCAGTTGACATGCACCCTGCATCTGGATGCGGCGGATACGGAGATGGGGCAATCCCTGGTGCCTGTTCTGGAACGCAAGGCCGGCCGGGTGCTGGCCAACGGGTTCCCTACCGGGGTGGAGGTCTGTGACGCCATGGTCCATGGTGGACCCTATCCTGCGTCAACGAATTTCGGCCATACCTCGGTTGGCACAATGGCTATCCGCCGTTTCCTGCGACCGGTGAGCTATCAGAACATGCCCGACGCGTTGTTGCCGGAAGACCTTGGTTAAAGGGCCTGTCGTGACTGCAAGTGACTGGATAGCGGCGGATTGGGGGACGACACGTCTGCGCGTGTGGCGAATGCAGGGGCGCAAGGCGATCGCAGAGGCTCAGTCCGACAAGGGAATGGGAAAACTGGCGCGGGATGAGTTTGAGCCGGCGCTGCTCGATCTTGTCGAGTCGTGGCTGTCCGGGCAAGGCCGTACGCTGGTTATGGCCTGCGGGATGGTCGGTGCGCGACAGGGTTGGGTCGAGGCGCCCTATGTGCCCGTGCCGGCCGCGCCCGGCGATCCGGCGTCGGCGATCCCCGCCCCGGCCAGGGACGCAAGGCTGGATGTTCGCATTCTGCCCGGTGTCAGCCAACGCATACCACCAGACGTGATGCGCGGGGAGGAGACCCAGATTGCCGGGCTGCTTCTTGACCACCCGGGCTTTTCCGGCTTGGTCTGCCTGCCGGGAACTCATTCCAAGTGGGTTCAGGTTCAAGATGGCTTGATCGTGCGTTTCCAGACCTTCATGACGGGCGAGCAGTTTGCGGTGTTGTCCGAGGCCTCGGTCCTTCGGCATTCGGTTAGGCATTCCGGCTGGGACGACGCGTCTTTCCAAGCAGCGGTCGAGGAAACGTGGTCCGATCCCGGCGCGTTGCCCGGGGCGCTGTTCGGAATCCGTGCACAGGGGTTGTTGGAGGAATCAGACGCAGGCGCAGCGCGGGCGCGCTTGTCTGGATTGTTGGTTGGGGCGGAATTGGGTCGGATGTTGAAGCCCGGCTCAGTGGACAACGTTACTGTTGTCGGGAGCGGGTCGATTGCGGGTATCTATGGCGACGCTTTGCGCCACGCCGGGGTGACAGTGCGCGAGGTACCGGTCGAAACCGCAACCCTGAAAGGGTTATGCGCGGCCAAATCCATCCTGGAAGGGGCAAGACATGAGTAGAAAGCTGATTGCGATCCTGCGGGGGATCACGCCAGAGGAAATCGAGGTCGTGGCAACCGAGTTGATCCAAGCGGGGGTCGATCGGATCGAGGTGCCGTTGAACTCGCCACGCCCGTTTGACAGTATCGAGCGATTGGCGCGCCTGAATGGCGCCGCCCTGATCGGCGCCGGAACAGTACTGGAGCCGCGTGATGCTCGACGTGTTGCCGACGCGGGCGGTAAGCTGGTGGTGTCGCCGGACACGAATGTCGACGTGATCCGCGAGACCGTCCGGCTGAAGATGCAGAGTTTCCCCGGCGCATTGACGCCGACCGAGTGTTTTGCAGCTCTTAGGGCCGGGGCAACCGGGTTGAAGATGTTTCCATCCTTTCTGCTCGGCGCAGACGGATTGAAGGCGATCCGGGCGGTTTTGCCGCCGGAAACGGAAATCTACATGGTTGGCGGCGTCGGGGCCGGAAATTTCGCAAAGCTTGTACAGGCCGGGGCCAGCGGGTTCGGTATCGGCTCGTCCTTGTACGCGCCGGGCAAGTCGGCAAGTGATGTCGGCAAGGCGGCGAAAGCGCTTGTTGCCGCTTATGACGCCGCGGTCGCGGACCGGGCATAGGTCAACCCGGCAATCACCCCGCGCAACTCGGCCAGTCCGCGCATGCGGCCAATCAACGGATAGCCCGGGTGCGTTCCACGTCCCACGTCAGACAGAAGTTCGTGACCGTGATCCGGGCGGAACGGGATTTCGCAGTCAACGCATCCCGCTTCTTGTCGCCGCTGCTCCTCGGTCAAGAGGGCGGAGATGAGGGCGGGCATGTCGGTATCCCCGGCCAGATGCGCCGCTTCTTCAAAGGATCCGTCCGGTTCTTTGGCGACATTGCGCAGATGGGCGAAATGGATGCGTTCGGCGAACCGCCGTGCGATGGCGGGCACATCGTTTTCAGGGTGCGCGCCCAGCGAGCCGGCGCAGAGCGTCAACCCGTTCGCGATGCTGTCCTGCCGTGACATGATCCAATCAATATCGTCAGCGTCCGACACGATGCGCGGCAGACCAAGAATGTCGCGGGGGGGATCGTCTGGATGCACGCACATGCGGATGCCGAGGTCGGTTGCGGCGGGTATGATTTCGGCAAGGAAACGCGCATAGTTGGCCCGAAGCGCATTGCGGTCAATGTCACGATACCCGTCAAGCGCCCGACGCAGGCCAGCGATGTCATAGCGCGCGAATGCGCCGGGAAGGCCGGCCATGATGCTGGAGAGCAAGATGTCGCGGTCCGATCGCGTGCTGTTTTCAAACCAGAGCGCCGCGTCCGCCTGGACGGTCGCGGAATAGTCATCCTGTGCGCCGTCTCGCCCGACCATGTGGATTTCGAATGCTGCCATGTGCACCTGAGAAAACCGCAATGCCGTGCCGCCGGTTTCGACCCGCGCCGCCAGGTCCGTGCGGGTCCAGTCGAGCAGTGGCATGAAGTTGTAGCAGATCGCGCGCACGCCGCAGGCTGCCAGGTTGGCCATGGATTGCCGGTAATCGGCAAAAAGCGGCGCAAGATTTCCCTCGCCCGTCTTGATCGCCTCGTGGATAGGCAGGCTTTCCACGACATTCCAGCCCAGCCCGAGGTTCGGCGCAGCAATTTCACCCTGACGGGTGCGGATTGCCTCGACCGGCCATACTTCACCGTATGGGATGTCGTGCAGGGCGGTGACGATGCCAGTCGCCCCGGTTTGGGCGATTTCGGGCAGCGTGATCCTGTCGAGATTGCCATACCAACGCCAGCTTTCCTTCATTGGAGGCTCCTTTCCACAGCACCGCGGGCGCCGAATGTTTCCAGTTCCGAACAGGCGCTTTCCAGCCCTACGCGAAACGCTCTGTCCTCTGCCCGCGCGCCGAACACGTCCCTGATTGCGAGGAAGGCGTTGGTACGGGTCCGGGCCGATGGGTTGTTCTGCCAAAGCCCGGCTGTACGCCCGGCCAAAGGATCGCTGACGTTGATCCGCGCGCCGTCCTCATCGACCCCGGACGCGTATTTCATCCACGCTGCAACAACCAGGAACAACCCGGGGCAGGGGTGATCCCGCATCAGGTTGTCCCGGATTGTCCCCAGTATCCGCTGGGGGAGCTTTTGCGAACCGTCCATCGCGATCTGACTGGTCGCGTGACGTATGGATTGGTTATGGTAACGTTCAAGCAATTGGCGGGAATACGCTGACATATTCATATCTGGTACTGGCTCAAGCGTTGGAATGATCTCGGTATCCCAGAGCCGCAGGCAGAAAGTTTCGAAAACCGGGTCAGCAACCGTGTCGTTGACCGTGTCATATCCGGAAAGATAGCCAAGATAGGCAAGCGCCGAATGCGTGCCGTTCAGGCAGCGCAGTTTCATATCCTCGAACGGGGTGACATCCCTGACCATTTGTGCACCGGTTTTTTCCATCGCAGGTCGCAGATCATCGACGAAATCATCCTCTATCACCCATTGCCGGAACGGTTCGTGAATGACCGGTGTTAGATCAAGCCAACCGGTTTCTGCGGCAACCATGTCGATATCGGCCTCGGTCGTGGCCGGTACAATTCGGTCAACCATGCAATTGGGGAACCGTGCCTCTGCTTCAATCCAGACGGCTAGGGTTTCATCCATCGCTTCCGCGAATTCCAGCACCAGCGCCCGCGTCATGTGGCCGTTGCCCGGCAGGTTATCGCAGCTTAGCACCGTGAATGGGCGATGTCCTGCGCGACGGCGCAGATCAAGGGCGCGGACGAGGTAACCAATGGCCGTTTGGGGGGCGTCAGGGTGTATCAGGTCGTGCTTGATCTCCGGGGCATCGCGCCGCAAGCGCCCGGTTGCGGGTTCGTGGCAATACCCTTTTTCCGTGACGGTGAGGGTTACGATTTTTGTCGAGGGGTCGGCCATGCGTTCCAGGACCGCGGCCGGGTTGCCCCGTGCTGCGATGGCCTCGGTGATGTTACACATTAGCCGGAACCGATGTCCCGTGGGGCCCGCTTCGACGGCGTTGTACATATTGTCTTGTGGTGCCAGCTTGTCCGGCGTAGCGGTGGATTGGAGGCTGATGCCGACCACACCCCAATCGCCGCCGGAGGCCTCCATGGCGTCGGCCAGATAGGTTGCAATATGTGCCCGAAAGAAAGCCCCCAAACCCAGATGAACGATCCCCGGCCTTGGAATGGATGTACCTGGCGGTAAGGCATTTCGGTTCAACCGGGCAGCGTGTTTCATAACTTGTAGGCTTTTCTGGCAAGGCCGCCCGCAAGCTCGTGTGCCAGGTCATGCGCTTCGTCAATGTCGAGGCGACCGGTCGTGACCATCTCGGCCAAATAGGTGCTGTCCACCCGGCGCGCCACGTCATGCCGTGCCGGGATCGAACAAAACGCCCGCGTGTCGTCGTTGAAGCCCACGGTGTTGTAGAACCCGGCAGTTTCCGTGACGCGTCGGCGGTATCGCAACATGCCTTCGAAACTGTCAAAAAACCACCAGGCCGGGCCGAGCCTGAGTGCAGGGTACGCCCCTGCCAAGGGGGCCAGCTCACGGCCATAAGTGGTTTCGTCCAGTGTGAACAGGATAAGCGTCATGCGCGGTTTCATACCCACCGCATTGAGCAGGGGTTTGAGGTGTTCGACGAAACTGGTTCGTCCGGGAATGTCGAAGCCCATGTCGCGGCCATGGCGCGCCATAACCGTGGATGAATGGTTCCGGTGCGACCCTGCGTGAAGCTGCATGACCAAACCGTCCTCAAGGCTCATCCGGGCCATTTCCGTTAACATCTGGGCGCGGAATAATTCGGCCTCGTCGGGAGTTGCTTTGCCAGCCAGAACGGTTGCATAGAGCGCAGCAGCTTCCGGCGTGGGTAGATCGGCGGTTCTGGCCGATGGATGGCCATGATCTGTCGCCGTCGCTCCAAGGGACTTGAAGGCGGCCCGGCGGATGCGATGCGCATCCAGATAGGCTTGCCAGGATGAGATGTCCGTGCCGGTCAATGCCCCCAGCGTTTCGATGTTTTCGATGAAGCCTTCATGCTCGGGGTCGATGACAGTGTCGGGGCGGTAGGTTGGTACGATCCGGCCAGCCCAATCGCTTTCTCTGAGCTGGCGATGCCACCGAAGGTCGTCGATCGGGCTGTCCGTTGTCGAAATTGCTTCGATCCCGAACCGGTCGTACAGCGCGCGGGGGCGAAATTCCGCGCGCGTCAGGCAGTCACTGATATGGTCGAAGTACCAGTCTGCGTTGTCAGCGGTAAGCCGGGTGTCGCAGCCAAACACGTCCTGGAAGGCATGGTCCAGCCAGAGGCGGCTTGGGGTGCCGCGGAACAGGTGGTAATTCCGGGCAAACAGCCGCCAGACGCGGCGCGGATCGGCTTCGACCGGGCCGCCATCGACCCGCGGCACACCCAGGTCAGTCAGGGCGATTCCGGCGGAACACAACATCCGGAACACGTAGTGGTCCGGGATTACAAAAAGAGCGGACGGGTCGGGAAATGGCAGGTCCTCGGCAAACCAGCGTGCCTCGGTGTGTCCGTGAGGACAGACCAGCGGTGCGTCCCTCACTGTAGAATAGAGTTCCCTGGCAACCGCGCGCTGGCCCGGTTCAGAAGGGAACAGCCTATCTTCGTCTAGAAAAGGCATGTCGTTTTATCCCGGTTGAAATGGTGGCTTTTCGGTCAGGCATCAACTTCATAGGCCTTGATGAAGCCCATGTCCGGCTCAACGCCAAGCCCCGGGCCGGTTGGAATGGCGACTTTGCCACCGGTCTTCTTGACCTGCTCCTGAATGTTCAACGGGTCGACAAGCAGCTGGTCCCTGAACTTGTTGTCGGTGGTGTCGAATTCGAGCCAAGGTGACCATTGATGCATTCCGCCTGGCAGGGGCGGCATAGCGGCCAAAAGTTGCAGGTTGGTCGCAACGGCAATGGCCGAGCCCCAGACGTGGTTGGCCACCGGTGTGAAATGGGCATGCGCCAGGGCCAGAACGCGAAGGTATTCGGAAATGCCGCCCAGGGCGCAGACCTCGGGTTGAGCGATGTCCAGACCACGGTTTTCGAGGATCGACCGCCAGCCCCAGCGATTGAACTCGGCTTCGCCGCCTGCGATGTTCAACTTCAGGCCGCGGCGAAGCTCACGGTATCCGTCCAGATCTTCGGGTGCCACGGGTTCCTCGAACCAGTAAGCCTCCAACTCTTCGAGCGCGTGACCGACGTAAAACGCATCGGAAGTCGTGTAGCAATGATTGGCATCCACCATGAAGGGATAGTCCGGCCCGACGCCGCGTCGAACGGCCTCGGCCAGTTTCACGTCATCCTTTGGGCCAAAGCCGACCTTCATTTTCGTGGCCTCAAAACCCATCTCGCGAATGGCGGCCGCCTCGTCCTCAAAACGCGCAGCAAGCGAGGTCGTGTCCTCGCGCCGCAGCATCATGCCATATCCGTAAACGCCGACTTCGCTGCGATGGGCACCGCCGATCAGTTTATGTATGGGTAGTCCCGCGACCTTCCCTGCGATATCCCAAAGGGCTATGTCGACACCGGACAGGGATTGCAGCGGCATACCCTTTTGCCCGTGGTCGCGCGTCAGATTGTAAACCTTGTGCCAAATCACGTCACGGTCCAGCGGATCATCCCCCAGAATGAGCGGCTGAATGACCTTCTCGACGATGCCCTTGTTGGCCAGCGCGACATTGCCGGGCCCGAAACACTCGCCCCACCCGGTGATGCCTTCATCGGTTCGAACCTCGACAAGATGGGCGCTGCGTTTGGTGTAATACTGCTGGGAATAGCCCAGTTCCTCGGGCATATCGTATTGCAGCACATGGCTGATGACTTGCGTGATTTTCAACGGAACCTCTGATCGATCTTCGTTTACCTAGGATATTAGCCCGTTTTCTCAAAAATGGTATACCAAATGGGGATGATTGAGGATACTAGGGCAGGAAATTCCGGGTCAGCCAGCTCAAACCAGGGGGAATCCGAACCATGCCGACAGTTCTTGGATGTATCGCCGATGACTTTACTGGCGCTACCGATTTGGCGGGCCTTCTTGCACGCAGCGGTGTCCCCGTGTCACTTCGGATCGGGGTTCCAGAGGAACCGCCTGTCAACGCGGCAGCGATGGAAGTGATTGCACTGAAATGTCGTACAGCACCCGTGCCTGAGGCGGTTTCAGATGCCCGAGCAGCTTTGAAATGGTTGCAGCAGGCCGGTGCCAAGCGGTTTTTCTGGAAGTACTGCTCTACCTTCGACAGCACCGCAAAAGGGAATATCGGCCCGGTTGCCGAGGCCCTGATGAAAGATCTGGGCGCTGAACAGACGATCTATTGTCCGGCCTTTCCCGAAAATGGCCGTGCGGTGTTCATGGGCAATCTCTTTGTCGGGCAACAGCTCCTGGCGGAGAGCCCAATGAAAGATCATCCACTGACCCCCATGCGCGACAGCAATCTGATGCGCATTCTGTCCCCTCAGGTGCAGGGGAAAGTGGGTCTGATCAACCGGCTGGCCGTGGCGGCAGGAGACGAAACAGTCCGCAAAGAGTTGCGAAAACTGCAAGAGGAGGGGGTGGCCCATGTTGTCGTCGACGCTGTGGCCAATTCCGATCTCGAGGTCATTGCGCATGCCTGCCGGGAAATGGTGCTTTTAACAGGAGGAAGCGCGGTGGCGATGCCGTTGCCCGAGCTTTTTCGGGCCGAGGGTATTCTGGCCGCCGATGCGTCGAAGGCCTTCGCACCTTCGACCGACCCCGGGACGATCGTGTTGTCCGGAAGTTGTTCGGCAATGACGCGTCAGCAGGTCGCCCGTTATCTGGAAACGAATGCTCCGGCATATCAGATCGACCCGGTCGAGCTGGCAAACAACGGGCCCCAGGCGGCCCTTAACTGGTTGGCACAGCAAGATCTGACCCGAGCACCGATCCTGTATGCCACCGCAGAGCCAGCAGAGTTGAAGAAAGTGCAGGGTATTCTAGGTGCTGAAAATGCAGGCGAGCTTGTCGAGCACGCCTTGGCGGCCTGCGCTGTCGCCGCGCGGGATGCCGGGGCGCGCCGCTTTGTGGTCGCGGGTGGTGAAACATCGGGGGCGGTGACACAGGCATTGGGCGTCAACCGATTGCATATCGGTGAAGAAATTGCCCCCGGTGTGCCCTGGACCTATTGTCGGTCGGACGGGCATGTCATCGCCCTGACACTTAAATCTGGGAATTTCGGGGCTGAAATGTTTTTCCGGGACGCCCAAGCCATGCTGGAGACGACATGAGCGCGGAAACCGAATTGCGGGAACAGATTTGCCTGTTGGCGAAGTCGATGTTCGATCGTGGACTGACCGGTGGCAGTACCGGCAATATTTCCGCCCGGACGGATGATGGCGGGTTGCTGGTGTCACCGACAGGGACAAGTTTCGGCCGTCTCGACCCTGGCAGGCTCAGCCGATTTGACGCCAAGGGCAACCTAATTGGCGGTGATCAGCCGACAAAGGAAATGCCGTTGCATTCCGCCTTTTATGACACGCGACACTCAGCCGGGGCCGTTGTTCATCTTCATTCGTGCCACGCGGTTGCCTGGTCGATGATGCCGGACGCGGACGCGGATGATTTTCTGCCGCACCTAACCCCCTATGCGATCATGAAATTGGGCAAGGTGAAACTCCTGCCGTTTTTCATGCCGGGCGATCCAGCAATGGGCGAGGCTGTACGCGGGCTTGCGGGTAAGCGCAGCGCCGTCATGCTGGCCAATCACGGCCCGGTGGTTGCGGGCAAGGACGTCGAGGCGGCCTGCAACGCGATAGAGGAGTTGGAGGAAACCGCGAAACTCGCGATCATCTTGCGCGGGGTCCGGGCCTTGGGGCTCAGTGACGAAGACGTACGAAATGTCGTGACACGGTTTGACGTTGAATGGGACGACTGAAGCGGTGCCGATCTTTGCGGCGGCGCTGTAAACCGGCATTAAATGGTCTCAGGTTCGTGTCTCTTCTTGAAACCCGATACTCCAAACGCTCAAAATCACGCGACAATAGCGCGGCAATGCTCCTAACTGTCCGATCCTGCGCCGCGAACAACCGCTCCATCAACTCAAGAGGACAGTTTGTGCATCCGGTCCTGCCTCGCAATACTGCTTTGAACCCGGTCGCGCTGGTTCCAATCAACGCGGAAAAAGAAGCAACTTGAAAAGTAAATCCGGATGATTTCCTCCGATAGAACAAAAAGAAAAACCGAGGGCCGCACCGCCCTCGGTTTTTGGGTTTGGAGATCGTAAGGTTACTGTTTTCAGCTGCCGTCCGAAGCCGCAATGCCAATAATAATTATGCCACCCGCGATCCCGGCCACGGCCAACGGGCTCAACGCTCCCTGCGTCGAAACAAACGGGTCGGCCTTGGTGTCGGCAATGGCAGGCATAGCAACCAACGATCCGGTCACGGCGGCGGCAAGTAGTATCTTTTTCATAGTTTTCCCTGTTGTTAGTTCTTCACAGAAACCGTCTAAAGCAAGAAACGAATACCACGAGCAGGTTAACAGAAAAAATGCATCCGGCAAGGCTTTGAAACGCACAAGCGGTTCGCGCCAAGTACCCGCTATCAGTTGTCAAAATAACATGCCCAAGTGAACCCTCGCAGTACTGCGACGGTTCCGGCTCGTAGTCCATCGGATTAGAGGTGTATTGCGACCCCTGATCCGAATGATGGATCACACTCGATGGCTTTCGCTGCGTGACGGCCATGTTCATCGCATCCAATACCCGTTGCGTTCGTTGGTGTGTGCCCATGGCCCAGCCGACAACACGGCGGCTGAAGGCATCCAGTACGACAGCCAGATACAGAAAGCCCGTCCAGGTCGGCACAAAGGTGATGTCGGCCACCCACAGCACGTTCGGCGCATGGGCATAGAAGTTGCGATACACCAAATCGGCGGCAGGGCGCACCCTTGGGTCGCGCTCGGTGGTCACCACGAACTTGCGGCGGCTAACGCCCCTCAAGCCCTTAGCTAGCATCAGACGCTCGACACGCTTGCGACCAACGAAGATACCTTCATCGGCCAGTTCGGCGTGAATGCGGGGGGCACCATAGGTCTCTTTCGAAGCCTCGTGGATCGCCGTGACCCGCTTGCTCAACGCCTCATCGGCAACCTGGCGAACACTCGGCGGGCGGCTGTGATAGGCATAGAACCCGCTGCGAGACACCCCCAGCGTGCGTGACATCATCTGGATCGAATACTCGGCCTGATTTGCGGTCATGAATTTGAAGACCTGCGCGATGTCACGTCGTTTTGTGCAAACCAGGCCGCGGCCTTTGAGAGAATGTCGCGCTCCTGGCGCAACTGCTTCACCTCCCGCCGAAGCTGGCGCAGTTCGTCACGTTCTTCGCTGGTCAGGCTGCTCGGATCATCACCATCATCGGCAGCCGCCTGCCTGACCCACTCGTGGATCGTGGCAGCACAGGGCTCATACTACCGCGCCAAACTTTCAACACTGCGCCCGGTGCGAACCAGCGCAACCATCTGCTCCCTGAATTCCGCAGGGTACGGGTTCCTCGTTCTCGGCATAACAAACACTCTCCTTCATCAGTGAAAAAGTGTCCATCAAACCGGGGGAACTCCATTCATCGACTTAGCCTGAGGAGCCGCGAGAGTGGGGCATTCCTGGGGGCGAAACGGGCAAACGGAGCTAGAGCGAAGACACGACCAGCGGGACGGTTGGTGAGGGGCAGGATGCGGACGCGATACGGGGCCCATACATGAGGAGGGGAGAATATCGGATCCGCTAGGGCGCAGGCAATGTTCCAGGATGCCAAATTTATCTGGGGTGACGTCGGCCAACGGCAGCTAAGGGTCGGGACAAGCCTTGAATCAATCGGGGGGTTTCCGGGACCGATTGGGTCCTCAAAACTCTCGTGTTGTCACAAAGCTTGGCTTGGAAACGCCCGGCGTTTACAGTGCCGCGATATGACTAATTGCGGAGGTGTCAATCAGGTTGGCAGGGCCGCCCAAGGAGGGTAATTGCCATGGCAATTTGGATACGGGCTTTGGCCAAATTCAATTTACCGCGAACAACTTTGAACGTTTCGCTTTTACTCGCGGTCTTGGCGCTAAGCGCATGCACCGCAGTGAAAATGCGGTCGCCGGCACCAAACACCGTGCAAAATCAGAACCTCGGAGGATTTCCCTATTCGCCGCTGATCTACAACCTCGATTTGTCGGTCCTGGCCTATCAGCTTTACAGCCAGACCCTGATTTGGCCGTTTGATCCATATTACGAAGAATTTGCACAGGGCGACGTGAACCGTGGCCAGATCATGAACAAAGTTCGTGGCTGGGCCCGGGCTGTGGGCCGCAGCCAGCAACGAACCCGCCCACCGCTGGGCGGGTATCGTGGCCCCGGGCGTCTTGCCGGGTTTGACGATAATCCAAGAAGCGATCCGATCATCTATCGCTATGATCAGCTTTATCCCTGGCGCTCGACACTCTTCAATCCGGCGGGCCGCTGGACCGAGTACACCCCGCCCAAGGAAATCGTCGGCCGCATACGCGATGCCTATATGTGCTACCGCAAAACCGGGCGCCCCGAAGGCGATGTCGCGGTCAATCGGGTGGTCACGAAACAGGCCGCCGCCAATCAAGGCGCTCGCGACATCCTTCTGGCCTTCGAGGGGGCCACCGGCGACAAGGGGGAGCCCGGGCAACCGGCCTCGCAAAGCCTGATGGGCTTCGTGTTGTTGCGGTTTCTTCCCGGTAGCAACAAGTATGACGCGCATATCGTTTTTCGCGGCAGCAGAAGCGGGTCCGCCTTTCGCGCTGCTGTGAAAGCGAACTTCACCAAAACGGCAAGCGGCAATCCGGATTGGGTAACCGATCTGGGTTGGTTCCGCATCGGGCCAGACGAGGGCGCGGCTGCTATTACGACGGTTGGCACGGTGCATCGCGGATTTGCCAAATCGATGATCCAAACCCTGCCGCAGGTTTTTGCTTGTCTTGATCGTGGCGCCAGTTTGACCGGCGGCGCCGCGCCGCGAAACATCTATGTAACAGGCCACAGCCTCGGCGGTGGTCTGGCGCAGCATTTCGTCAGCGCTGTCCTTCTTGGCAACCAGTACGGCCCGAACGGTGCAGGGCCATCAATGCCGAACCGGCTCCGGTCATGGCCGTGGGCAGCAACTAAAATGATCAGCTTCAGCGCTCCGCGCGCCGGAGATGAGCTTTGGGCCGCCACGCTGACGGAAAAATCATTGCAATCGGTCGCGTTCAACACGGCCTTCTGGCCGGTCGACGTCAGGGCCCTGACCGCACATGACCCGTCGATCCTGCCACGACTTGTAAATCCATCACGTCCCGCCGGGTACCGTGTTCTGGTCTCAAACGATCCGATCACCACGGAAAAGGTCGTCGGTGGCAAGCATGTCGGCAAAACAATTTATGCCAACAAGCTCGGATCACTGGCACCCTTCGCCGTTGCCAAAGCCGAATCTCACGATCCGGGTTTTGTCCGCAGTCTTTTGGCTAAAACGCTGAATGATCAACGAACCCCTCCTACGCCGCTCCGCTATCATGACATGGCTGTCATCAATCCCACATTAGACCGTTCCGAGCGCGCCAGTGCCACGGCATTCAAAAAACTGCATGCCGTGCTTGCGCGATATTACGCTAGAGGTAACCCACCCGCTAAGACGACGCGGTTAGAAAAGGATTTTGGAGTTTTCCTTTCAATGCTACCAATTCTGAATGCGAACTAACGTAACGACCGTGTTGTTTTGCAATTTGGTCATTGCCACGCTGGAAACGTTACGCTTTGTTCAAACTTCTGCGATGTGAAAGCTGTGCTGCGTTAAACATGCATGACTTCCCAGCACCCAGGGTGGAGAGGCCATTCTCTGCACCAGCACTGTCGTCGCGCCAATCTAAGAAAAACGGTCTTTCACGGCCAGGAAAGCTCGTGCATTAATTTTGCGCGGATCATCAAGATCGGCGCTGTGCAGATAGGCGACCGCCCATCCATCTTCTCAAAGTGCCATTGCAAATTTGCGCATCGCAGCCAGAACAAACGCGATCTTTTGGGGATGATGTGGTACGTAAGTGGCCTCAGCCATGACTTCGGCCATGATGACGACGCCCCGCTCTTTATCGGCAATTCGCAGGGAAGAAATGTCAGCGCTGAACTGGTCACCAAGCACCAGGGTAAGACGAGATTTCACCATGGGACAGGTTTTCCCGCCCAGTCGAAAAAACCACCATTGTGGGCTGGGGTCAGTTGATCAAGAACTGCAACAAGGTTCGTGGCCGCCTCATTCGGCGTCACTTTGGAATGCCCGGGATAAGCCTTGGTGAACGCCGTCTCGACAGTGCCCGGATGCAACGACACAACAATAGCCTTTCTACTCTTTCTCGCGATCTCAATGGCAGTCGTGCGCACAATCTGATTAGCCGCAGCTTTGGCCGCGCGGTAGCTGTACCAGCCACCGAGTTGGTTATCGCCGATCGACCCGACGCGGGCGGTTAGAACTGCCACCACACAACGTCCGTCTTGCGGCAAAAGCCGAGGCGTGTGTTGCAAAACCAACGCCGGGCCAATGGCATTCACAGCCATGACCCGTGCCATGTTTTCTGCATCGATCTCTGCGAGCGACTTCTCTGGTCGAGTACCCTCAGGGGCCAGAACGCCACTGGCAATCAAGACCATATCGAAAGGTGCGCAGAGCCCGTTCATGGCCCCCTCAACACTCGCGGGGTCCGTCACATCGAAACCGTCTACCGAGCGCGAAAGCTGCGTAACCTCAGAGCCACGAGTTGCGAGAACCGTGCACAGCGCCGTGCCGATCCCCCCAGATGCCCCTATGACAAGTGCGCGGCGCGTCATCCTGCATTTACCTTCTTTGACCTGCTACAGCGTTCAGAACAGAATCGCACATTGCTCTACGATCTCGCCCATTTTCGACGCCACGAGAACGGCCGACAGCACACCGGACACGACTTAAAGGGCATCTCGCATTTTCGCATGATTCTTGACCTCCTGAGGCCTGAATCAGCATGGTGATCAGGCCCGCATTTTTTGATCATGTTGCTGATACGGCTCGGACCTTGGTTAAGATCAAAAAAAGAGCCTCAAACTGGCTTCTTTTGAACCGTCTCTGGTTGGCCTTCGTAGTGATATGAGAAGCAAGAAAGAGCGTAAGTTTGATGACCAAGGCAAAACCCATAATTCTCTGGTTCCGAAAGGATTTCAGGCTTGCGGATCACGCGGCGCTTACTGAAGCAGGCAAAAGCGGGCGCCCCGTTATTCCAGTGGTCTTGCTGGATGAGGCAGCGGAAACCTTCGGAGCGGCCCCTAAATGGCGCCTGTTGAAAGCAATTGAATGTTTTGACGATCGTCTGAAAGAAATTGGATCCAGACTGATCTTGCGTCGCGGAACTGCGGCAAACGAACTGCTCGCCCTGGCGCGTGAAACCGGTGCCGGGGACATCTGGTGGACGCGGACCTATGATCCTGACGCGATTGTGCGTGACACCAAGGTCAAATCAGTGCTGAAAGACGCGGGTTTCGGGGCGAAAAGCTGGCCCGGTCATGTTCTTTTCGAACCATGGACGGTCAAAACCAAGCAAGGCGGTTTTTTCAAGGTCTATAGCTCGATGTGGCGGGCGGTAAGAGATCTGGATGTCGCGCCGTCTTACCCCGCACCGGCGCGCCTTTTGGCGCCTGAAACCTGGCCGGCGTCGGATCGGCCTCAGAGCTGGGCGCTCGGCAAGGGTATGGAGCGGGGAGCACAAGTATTGGCGCGATATACCCATGTTGGCGAATCTGCGGCCAATGCGCGCCTTTCCAGTTTCCTGCGGAGAGCAATCGGAGACTACAAGGAGTGTCGCGACTACCCGGCGCAAGATGCAACCTCGCGACTGTCTGAGAACCTGGCCTGGGGCGAGGTCGGGCCTCGTACCGTCTGGCATGCTGGACTGCGTGCGCATCTGAAAGGCCTTGGCGGGGCAGAGCATTTCCTGAAAGAACTCGTGTGGCGCGAATTTGCTTACCATCTGGTTTTCCACACCCCCGAGATCACTCACAGCAACTGGAGATCGGAGTGGGACGCCTTCCCTTGGTCGAACCTTGAGGACGAAGTGGTCCTGCGTTGGAAACAGGGTCGGACGGGTGTTCCCCTTGTCGACGCGGCCATGCGGGAGATGTACGTAACGGGCCATATGCATAATCGTGGTCGCATGATTGTTGGGTCGTATCTTACCAAACACATGCTCAAGCATTGGCGTATCGGACAGAAGTGGTTCGAAGCGTGCCTGATTGATTGGGACCCGGCAGCAAACGCAATGGGATGGCAATGGGTTGCAGGTAGCGGGCCGGATGCCGCGCCCTATTTCCGCATTTTCAATCCAGAAACGCAGGCCCAGAAGTTCGACGCCGAACAGACGTACATTCAAAGATTTGTGGCCGAACTCGTGACTGACCCCGGCCCCGAGGCTCTGGCGTTTTTCGACGCCTGCCCGCACGCTTGGGGGCTGTCACCGGATGATCCTTATCCGACCCCGATTGTCGGACTAAATGAAGGTCGGCAACGGGCTCTTGCAGCTTATGAGGCGCGTTGATTTCGGCACCAACGCATTGAGAGGATGCCCTAGTGTTAAAGCTAGAAACGAATTGGGAGTATGTCGCTGATGCCGTAATGGGCGGTGTTTCGCGCGGTCGAATTGCCACTCAGGTTGTGGTTGGGCGCAGCGCGACACGGCTGACCGGGATGATCTCGCTGGAAAACAACGGCGGCTTCATTCAAATGGCGTCGGATCTGAAGCGGGACGGTTCAAGTCTGGATGCAACCAACTGGACCGGCATCGAGATTGATATCTGCGGTAATGACGAGATCTATGATCTTCGTATTCGAACAGAAGGTCTGGACCGGCCATGGCACTCGTTTCGCACGTCATTCCGTGCAACAGCGCAATGGACAACTGTGCGCTGCCCCTTTTGTGTCTTTGAACCTCACAGAACGGAGCAAGTTCTTGATCCCGCCAAGTTGCGTCGAATTGGTATCGTTGCAGTGGGACGCGTTTTCCAAGCGGACATCTCTGTATCGGATGTCAGGCTGTTTTGACCAACGCCAAAGATCACACTACTTCTAAGGTTTGTGCGGTGCGGCAACTCACCAGTAAGATTTGAAGAAGCTATACTAATAATCGACAGACAGCTTGATCAATGGTCCAGCGTCGTCGGATTGCGGCGTTTATGTTTGCAGGCGGCCGGCTCCGACGTGTACAGAAACACTTGTCTGGAAAGCCAGCGGCCTTTCTGACCTGAGTGCGATCTCGACCAATCAATCCTTTTCGAAAACGATTGTCGCTTCGCCAATGCGCACTCCGAACCGCGACACGTAGGCACGGTTCAGAACGCGATCATCTGTCAGCATCCACATCCAGTCATTGAAATCGACGCGCATGGTTCCCTTTCGGACCGGCAGGTCGATGCGATAGGTCCAGTTAAAAGTGTCGCCGTTTTCACGGCCAGTGGCGACACCTAAAACACCCGGAGCGGTGCCTTTCCAGGTGTCTTCACCGGTTTTCTCAAGGGTCCAGATACGCTGTTCGGTGTCCCCATCGTCGTAGGTGAAATCTTCGACCAGTTGCAGAGTTCTACCGTCCCACGTGCCCGAGATCTGGACTTTGAACCGACGTTGAACATAGCCGAACACGTCTTGGAATTGACCATAGGCCACTGTTTCACCCTCGAAGAAGTCTTCAAGGTTCAGGGTCCGGTCAGAAAGGGGTTTGTCATCCGGCCCCGGTGTGCCGGAACAGGCCATCAACATCAAAAAGGTGAACGGGGCGAGGATGGTTTTCATAGAGGCTTCTCCGAAAGGCACGATTTGGAGGGATGTGGCGCAAATGCGATTGGGCGTTGCATCGGCTGTCACAAGATTTTTTTGCGGGGCGAAGGTGTCGACCTGCGCAGAGCGTAGCCCAAGGCCAGCGCCACGATTCCAGACGCTGACAGCAAGATCACAGTCAGGTTGGACGACGATGCGTTGGCCGAAATGACACCGCACAACGCCCAAATCACCGCCAGCGGATAGGCCCATTCGGCCGGTCGCAAGGATTGCACGATCAATGCCACCACCAAAACGGCCACCAGCATGACCAAAGCTGCAGCCTGTCCACTCAGCACACCGTACCCACCGAGCACAACACCGGCACCAACGCCGGTCGCCGCCGTCAGCCACCCAGCGTAAAGCGCGACCGGGCGCACCTGCCACACCGGGGTGTCTGTCCCGGCGCGCAGCATGGCCAAAACGGCGGTCGCCGCTATGGCAAAGATCATCACGGTTGCCAGGATCGGCGCGGCGTTCGCGGCGGCAATCCAGAACATGCCAAGGCAAAGGCTGATCAGCAGCGGTGGACGCATCCGCTGCCAATGCTCATCCTGAGGCGCATTCAGCAATCCCCAGATTGCCCCAAGGATTAGCCAGATATAGATCGCACCCCAGATGCCAAAGGCCCACCCTGCTGGTTGAACCGGCCAGAACTCCAGAACCACGGGAAACTGTTCGGGCCTGTAGCCCGCGAATTCACTTGTCATCAACGGCGACAGCGCAAACGCAACTGTCGCTAGTGCAACTGCTATCGCAACAATGGGGTATTTTTTGTGCATCAGGACGGGTCTTTCTGTTTCGGGGCCGACGCCGGTTCAGCGTTGCGCGTCGGGATCCGGGCGCATGGTTGCAACCAGCTCGGCCACCTTGATGCCGAACTTGCGCATCTCGGACTTGTTCATGATCACGCCGCTTTCAGTCAGGTAAAGCCAGTCGGTTGCTGTCAGCGTGTGACCACCCGCGTCTTCCGGCAGAACGATCTGGTATTCCATCTTGATCGTCGATCCCGAAACGACGCCACGTGCCTCGCCGACGATGTCGTCGGCAGTTGCGGTGAAGGTGTTGCCATCACCAAGTTTCAGGAACCATTTGCGGCTTTGCTGTTTGCCGTTTGAGTAGGTGAACTCTTCACTTAGCGTACCGGTGTCGCCGTCCCATTCACCGACCATTTTGGCCACGAAGCTATTGGTCATTTTCCCCGTTGGACCGTAGATCAGTCCCTCGGAAAGGATTTCACCGTTCAGGTGCGTCTTGAGTGAGAAGGTGGGTCCCGCATCGGCATAGTCTGCCGGATTTTGCGCGCGAAAGCTCAGAAACATGGACTTTGCTGCCATGACCAGAATCACAAGAAAGAGGAAGGCTGTAAGAAGTTTCATTGGGTTGGGTTCTCCGTCGGAAGCGCCAGGACAAGAGCCAGGGCGCCGAGTTTCAGGATGCAGGGAAGTACGGCGTAAGAGATGTTCAATGTTTTCAGAGCTTCAGCGCTGTTCGTCGCGCCGGGTGTAAAGCCACTGTTTTCAAGCATGGGCAGAACGGCAAAGGCGGCCAGGGCCAGACCAAGTTTGCCGGCGAAAGACCAGATGCCAAAGGCCAGCGATGCCTTGAGGCCTGCATTGGTTAGCGCCACGGAAAACATCGCGGGCAGGATGACCATGTCCGCCCCCAGGGCGGCACCGGAGGCCAGACAGATCAGCGCAAACCCGAAGTGACTGCCGGGGGCCAGGAAAGCGGCCCCGACAAAGCCGAGGATGGCCAGCGGCATGGCGATCAACAACGTGGCCTTGGGACCCGTTCTCTGACTCAGACGGGTCCAGAGCGGCACGCTAAAACCCGCGCTGAGAAAGAACAGGATCAACAAGGGTCCGGCCTTGCCCGGCAGTTGCAGACGGTCTTCAACGAAGAACAGGAACAAGGTGGACGTGATGGCCACGGGCAGGCTGTTGACCAATGCCAGCACAAGAAGCCTTAGCGCACCGGCCTGGCGCAGGCCGACAAGGGAAAGCCGTTCACCCAAGACGGGCTCGCGACGCCAGATCGGCAAGGTAATCACGGCCACTCCAAGGGCCAACGCGCCCAGAAACAGACCTAAGGCTTCGTATCCTTGTCCAGCAGCCCCGAGGACGACAAGGATCGCTGGCGCAATGGCGGCGATGACGACACCGGCCAGCATACCCCCCTCGCGAAACGCTGCCAGTGTCATCAGGGCACGCGGGGTCGGTGTCGCCGCAAGCGTGGCGCTGCGCCCGTAGAGCAGGATCATGCCCAGGCTGTAGGCTGAGAACAGCAGAACAAGGATTGCCACCAGGCGTGGCACCCCGTTTGGCCCCGGTTGGGCGGTAAAGAGCAACGGAAAGCCGATGGCCAGCCCAACCGCTGCGGCGCTGGCAAACAGGATTTGCGCCCGCGGCCAGCGGTCGATTGCCCAGCCGATCAGCGGGTCCTGCACAAGATCGACCAGCCGGATAACCAACAGGATCGTGCCAATTGCCCCCAACCCGATGCCCAGCTCGACCGACGCAAATCGCGGCAAGTGAATGTAAAGCGGAATGCCAGCCGCGGCCAGCATCAGCGCATAGAGGCTGACACGCGGGTAAAGCATCACTCGCCTTTCAGTTTCCGGGTGAAGGATTTCGAACGTGTGTTGTCGCCCAGGAAGATCGACATGAAGCGGGTTTTGATACTCGGATGGCTTAGCGTGCAAACCCGTTTTCCATTGTGCCAGAACCGGACCTGGTTTGGCCCTTCGGAGATAGCTACATAGCGGTCTCCCTTGCGCACATGGCGAAAGCATTTTTGCAACTGGCCGCGCACCGGCAGGGTGGCGCCGGTACGGTTCAGTTCGCGCATTGTGCCTTCAACCAGGTCATATTCGCTCAGGTTGCGCAGGTATTTCAGCTCGAGCGCGAAGTCCTTGCTCCAATCCAGCGGGGCACCAAACTTGGTGAACAGCTGGGCTTTGTAGAGCGGGAAGCCGATATAGCGGAAGGTGGCCGCGCCGCGCATTTCTGCACCGGGCAAAGCGGTTTTGATCGTGGACGCCTGCGCGCCCATGGGCAACGCCAGCGCGACGAGAGCTAAAATAACTTTACGCATGGGCCAACTCCACCTGAACGACATCGGTGTGCCCCACGGCGAAGGACGCCGCGCAAATCTCGAGATAGTACTGCCAGTTGCGGAAGAAGCTCTCGCCATATCCCATTTCGGAAACGCGACGCTTTTGCGCGGTCAGGCGCTCGGCCCAGGTGCGACAGGTTTGAGCATAGTCCTGCCCGAATGCAAAGCTGTCACGCACCTCAAGTCCCGCGTTGTTGGCTTGACCCTCGATCACGCTGTCCGACAGCAACATACCGCCGGGAAAGACATATTGGCGGATGTAGTCGGACGAAGATTTGTAGGTGTCAAAGAAACTGTCCTTGACGGTAATTGCCTGCAACAACACCCGCCCGCCTTCGGCGAGGTTACGCTTGAGCGTGGCAAAGTAGCTGGGCCAGTAACGTTCGCCTACGGCCTCGATCATCTCGATCGAAACGATGTTGTCGTATTGCCCGTCGATGTCTCGATAGTCGCGAAGCTGAATGTCAGCACGGCCATCGAGGCGGCATTCGGCATAGCTGTGCTGGTTACGGGATATGGTCACGCCAGTCACGTCGCGCCCTTCTTCGCTGGCATGTTCCGCAAAACCGCCCCATCCGCAGCCGATTTCAAGCGTGCGCTCTCCGTTTCCGAGGCGCGACAAGGCGCGCGCGTTCTTGCGGGTCTGTGCGCGTGTCAGATCGTCATCGGCCTGCTCATACAGCCCGGAGGAATAGGTCATCCCTTCATCCAGCCACAGCGCGTAGAACTCGTTGCCCACATCGTAATGCGAGCGGATGTTTCTGCGCGACCCGCGGCGGGTGTTGGCCCGCATGACCGTATCGACCAACCGGAACTTGGCCTTGTTGAACGGGCTTGCCTGATCAAAGGCGCCCAGATGCTCGCGATTGCGCATGGCCAAGGCAACCAAGCCTTCAACCGATGGGGTATCCCACAGGCCCTGAACATAGGTTTCACCAAGACCGACCTGTCCATGCGCGGCCAATGCGGACACAGCGACCCAGTTACGGATGGTCATCTCGGCCTCGGGGCCGGAATGGCCAAAATGATACCGCTCGCCCTCGGGGGTTCGCAGGGTCAGTTGCCCGTCACGCAGTCGCTCGCAGGTCGACAGGAAATTCGATTTCAGGGCCTTGTTGGTCAAGCGCATTTTCTATTCCTTTGAATTGGTGACGTTCATTCAGGGCGCGCACGATACGCATTGCACTGGCGATGCCGTCCTCATGAAACCCGTGCCGGTTCCAAGCCCCGGCAAACCATGTCCGGTTGCGGCCCTGCATTTCGCGGATGTCGCACTGTGCCTTGAGCGCGGCCTTGTCGAACATCGGGTGGGCGAAGTGCGCCACGTCATAGATCGTGTCCTGAGGGATCTCGGTTGACGGGTTCAGGGTGACGAACAGAGGGTCGGACTCGGGGATGTTCTGAAGTCGGTTCATCCAGTAGGTGAGACCGATTTCGCCGTCTTGCGACCGGTACGCCCAGCTGGACCAGCAGGCGCGCCGCCGGGGCATCTGGTTTGCATCACAATGCAAGACCGCCGTGTTGGGTTGATAGCGAATACTACCAAGTGCTTCGGCTTCGGCTGTTGTCGCATCTTTGCCGAGGATTTGCAGGGCTTGATCCGAATGGCAGGCCATGATGATCTCGTCAAAAGATGCTGACAAGCCCTTGTCAGCGAAGATGCGAACCTCGTGGGTGTCGCGCTGGACATGCCGGACCGGCGTATCGATGCGGATGACGCAACCCCTTGCCAAAAGCGCAGTTTCCAACCGGCGGACATATTCAATGCTGCCGCCCTTCACCGTCCACCACTGATGTTCGCCGGACCCGGCCAAAAGCGCGTGGTTACGGAAAAACCGTACTAGCGATTTCGCCGGGAACTGGTCGACATCTTCAACCGGGGTCGACCAGATCGCACCGCACATCGGCATAAGGTAGTTGTTGCGAAACCAATCGCCGAGGCCCAGCTCATCGACCAGTTCACCAATGGTCTTGTTGTCATCCGTGGCAGCGGCCTCGGCACGTTTTCCAAAGCGAAGGATATCTGCCATCATCTTGTAGAACTGCGGCCGCAGCAGGTTGCTTTTCTGCGCCGTGATCGCGCCCATGTTGCTTAGGCCGTATTCCAGCCAGCCATCATTGATGCTGGCGCCAAAGCTCATCTCGCTATTCATCACCGGAACGTCGAGATCACGGAACAGCCGCGTCAGGTAGGGATAGGTGGCATAGTTGAAAACAATGAAACCGGTATCGACCGGTTGGTCGCCGTTCTTGCCTGCCATAACAGTTCGGGCGTGACCGCCCAGCCGCGGGGCTGCTTCAAACAGGGTGACGTCATGGTAGGGCGCCAGGTAATAGGCGGCCGAGAGGCCGGATATGCCACCGCCGACAATTGCGATTTTCTTTCTTGGGCCGTGGATCTGATCGAACATTCCGTCCTCATCTTTGCAACGTTATGAGGCTTTTACGCGGGGCCCGTCAGATTGGATCAGAAAAGCAGGAGAAAAGTTTTCAACGCGTTCTGATCCAACAGGCACGCGCACGCGTATTCGAGGTATGATGCTGGAACATATTCAGGCCCAAACCCTTCACGCCCGCCGCGGAACGCTGAAGAACACCTTCAGCTACGGTGTCGATTTCGTGTTGACCGATCTTGGCACCAAGACGCCTGCGCTGATGTCGCGAAACCGTTTCAATCTGTGGTCGCTGTGGGATCGTCATCATGGCGGCGCGCGGGGCGACGGGCGCGGCCTGGCGTGGTTCAAACAGGTTCTGCACAAGCGCGGGTTTCAAACCAAGAACGCGCAGCTTCTGTTGCTGACCCAGCCCAGCTTCCTTTGGTTTCATTTCAACCCGGTCAGCTTTTGGATTGCGCTGGTTGATGGCACCCCGCGGGCCTTTGTTGCCGAGGTGAACAGCACCTTCGGCCAGCGACACTGCTATTTCTGTGCACACGAAGATTTTCGCCCGATTGAACGCGGCGACGCCCTGATCGCCGAGAAGCTGATGCATGTGTCGCCGTTTCAGAAAATCGCAGGTCATTACCGATTCAATTTCGGATTCAGCGACACACGGATCGACATTCGCATTTCCTTTGAAAATGAGGATCAGGGCGTTCTTGCGACGTTGGCCGGCGACCGGTGTGTGGCCACAAACAAGTCGCTTCTGTGGGCCGCCGTCCGCCGCCCCTTGGGTGCGGTTCGGGTTCTGGCACTGATCCATTGGCAAGCGGCGATCCTGTATCTGAAACGCGCACCATTTCTTCGCAAACAACCTGCGCCCGCGACTTTCACAAGCGAAAGCCAGCCCTTGAGTGGCCCCGGCAAATGACCGATTTCTTCGAAAAAGCATATTGGCTCATCGGGGCAAGCGAAGGTTTGGGGCGTGCCCTGGCGAAACGTTTGGATGCAGAAGGCGCCCGGCTGATCTTGTCGGCACGCAACCGAGAGCGACTGGACACCCTTAACGCCGAATTGACCAGTGCAACCGTGCTTGCGCTGGACGTGACCGATGGCGACTCCGTGCGTCGCGCGGCGCGAGCAGTGGGTGACGTGGACGGTGTGATCTATAACGCCGGCGCCTATGAGCCCATGCGCACGACAGAGTGGGACAGCGAAACCGCGTTGATCTTGGCGGATGTCAATTTTACCGGGGCGATGCGTGTCCTTGGCGAAGTGGTTCCAAAAATGGTTGCGCAGGATCGCGGCGACATTACCCTGATCGGCTCGCTGGCCGGGTATCGCGGGCTTCCCGCCGCTATCGGCTATGGCGCCAGCAAGGCGGCACTGGTCAGCCTGGCAGAAACAATGCGCTTTGATCTGAAAGACACGGGTATTGTGGTGCGGCTGGTCAATCCCGGCTTTATCAAGACCCGCCTGACCCAGAAGAATGACTTTCGCATGCCCATGCTGATGGCCCCCGACGAGGCGGCCGCACGCGTGGTCAAGGCCATGCAGAAGCGCCGTTTCCGCACGGATTTCCCAGCGCCGTTTTCCTGGTTGATCCGCTGGCTTGCAGTTTTGCCGGACTGGCTGGTTTATCGCGGCAAGTAACGCCCTTTCTTCCTTTAACCAAAACAATGGGGCTGCCGAGAGTTCGGCAGCCCCAAGTTGTTTTGGGTGCCCTGCCTCAAATGGCAGGGCTAGCGATCTTAGTGGCAGGCCGGGCGCGTGCCGGGCAACAGCACCTTGTCGACCACGTGAATGACGCCGTTGTCTGCCTTGATGTCCGCGATGATCACGTTGGCCATCTGCCCCGTGCCATCGGCAATCTTGACCCCCTCAGCACCGGCCGTGATGCACAGGCGCTCGCTGCTCAGGACGGGTTTGAAATAGTTCGACCCGGTCGGGATCATGTTGGCAGTGAGTTCGCGGTCATCAACGTGGTACAGCAGCACGTTGGTCAGCTGGCCTTTGTTCTCGGGCTTGAGAAGGGTTTCCACCGTACCCTCGGGCAGGGCCGCGAAGGCATCGTTCACCGGGGCATACACGGTGAAGGGGCCCGGACCGGACAAAGTCTCTGCCAGGCCGGCTGCGGTGACTGCGGCCACGAGCGTCGAGAAGCGGTCATCCCCAGCCGCGATGTCGACGATGGTGTTGGATTGCGCGACGGCGGCAGAAAGGCTGAGTGCGACGGCGGCGATGGCGGTTTTGATCGTGGTTTTCATGGGTAGTCTCCTTGTTGATGGGCCTGTCCTGCCCGGTTTCAATTCATGTTCGTACAAGGGTTACGGTGTGCCGCCTGTGATGGATCACGGCCTCACGGATTCGTGATGTAAATCGTTGAAAATAAAAAGAAGCCGCCAAAAATGGCGGCTTCAAAGTGTTGTTCGTTTGCCGTTGGACCTAGATGCGAAACAGCGGCTGCAACAGCCGTGGCACCAATGCGCGGAACCGCAATCGCGCGTCCGTTGCGGCAAGGCAGATACAGGGGGCTCCGTCATCGGCAACCGGTGTGTGTTCAAGGTGTTCATCGGCAATTTCAAGATCGCCAACACCGAACCGACCGGTTTCATCACTGAAACTGCCCTGTAGGACCAGCGTCAATTCCAGCCCGTTATGGCTGTGATCCGGCACGGCCTGACCCGGCGGGATGTAGAGCAGTCGGACGGAACCGTTTGTGTCCGCTGACAGGATATCCTGACGGACGCCCATGCCCAGAGTTTTCCACTGAGGTTCACGGCCCTTCAATGCTTCCATTACCGGGCCGGGGAATATTCCATTGCGCTCGTGCACCGGCTCGGGCGTAAAGGGCGCGTCAAGCTGGGCAAAAATATCGTCCTTCAATGAAGACGACACCGCGACAACTGGTGTGTCTTCGAGAACGGCACCGCCAACCGCCTGATGCGCGCCCAGAGCCACGCGGCATTGTCCGCACAACGACACGTGGCTCGCGACGGTCACCGCGAAAGCGTGCGGAAGGTTGCCAGCCGCATAGGCCGCCAACATGGCGTCGGGGACATGATGGGAAATGGCACTCATTGCTTGAGGTCCTTCAATTCGTGTCTGAGGCGCTCCAGTCCCAACCGGATGCGCGACTTAATGGTTCCAAGGGGGAGGCCCGTCTGCGCGCTGATCTCCTGATGGGTCAGCTCGCCAAGATAGGCCTGTTCTATGATTTCGCGCTGTTCGGGTTTGAGCGCAGCAAGCGCTTGTCTTAGTTGCCTGGCTTCCTGTTCCAGCCCAAGGATCTGGCTGGCGTCGGGTTCCGTCCCCGGCTCCTCTTTTAGTTCCTCGGGAGTGGGACGGTTTTCTTTGCGGGCGATGTCGATCTGCCGATTACGGGCAATCTGATAAACCCATGCTGAAACCTGAGCGCGATGCGGATCGAACTGTGCCGCCTTGCGCCAGATCGTCAGCATCACATCCTGTACGATTTCTTCGGCCTGATGCGCCGACGCCCCCGCACGGATGATGAACCCTTTGAGCCTAGGAGCAAAGTGATCAAACAGAGCAGCAAATGCGTTGCGGTCGCGGTTGTCACGTACGGCAATCATCCACCGGGTCTGCTGCGAAATCTCGGTATTGCTTTTAGGCACAGGCATTCTTTCGTGGGTTTGAACCACGTTAGACCGCCGAGCGGCGTAAGGGGAATCAAGAATTTGCGTTATCATGCCTTTACTACGACAAATGGTGAGTCCCGGATCACTATTACTGGCAAATGATCATCAGTAGTTTCGAATGGTGAGCACCCAGCCTCAAACGATCGACAAATTGGGGTGGTATCGGCTGGCAAGCATTGGTTGATATCAAACCAGACCCGTTACCACACTCGTGACACCGATAAATGCAGATGAGGCTGCTCAGCTTTCGCCCTGGGGGATCCGATATTCTCCCCTCCTCATTTATGGGCCCCGTATGGGAAACCCTCTCCTGGACAGCCAACAACCCACCCACAAACAGGGGCATAAACAGGGGCATTTCCGGCCGATCCGAGGACCCGGGACCCTTACCACATTGTCTGAGAGGGTAGTGGCTGGGAAGGCAGGAACCCTTGTCGGTCCATGAATTGTATCAGCTTTTCGGAGAACCCGTCATTATTGGGGCGGTGGTAGGGGCAAAACGCAGCCAAGAATGCGTGAGAGTCGGCGGTTTTAGCAGAGACTGTGTGAGCGCCTCTTGAGGTATCATAGACCGTCTGGGGCGGAGGTCAGCACGGGTGCGGTCTGGAGTGTCAGGTGCGACCATCCGGAGTGTTGAGGCCGCGTGAGAGGGCGCTGGAGACCGGGGATCGGTCGATCAGCCTGGGTGCCGTCGATCGGGTCGAAGGACGACCGGTAGACCTCATATCGTTGGCACTCGGGGTCACCGATGATGTTCTTGCCCTCTCTGACGCACTCGGCCTGAATGCGCTCTCCGGTGGAGAACTTGAACCCGATGTCGCCCAGAGGATCGTCGATCTGGTATTGCGCTTTCCCGAAGTGGTTCACCCCATCAACGATCAGCAGATCATCAATCGTATTTCCCCCTGGATAGAACAGCACGGTCCGGTTCCTTGTGTTGGCTCCGTCCAGCGTCACTTCAGCCGGGGATCTGTTGGTGGTTGGCGGAAGCTTAGAATTTCCGCTATTTCTGTGCCGTGGCCGTCTTCTGTGCCGTGGCCGTCGGAAACAATCCTTCCGAATGGTTGTTTTGTCCGCTCATCTGGCCTTGATGCTGTGCGCAGAGAAGGACCGGTTCGAGCCGCTCATGACCGATGCTGCATCGTTTACGAAGGCGCCTATCAGCCCTTCTTACCTGTTCGCGGCATTGTTTCATGCGCATGGCATTGGTGGAACCCAAGCTGAACTAACGAGATGCAGTAGATGTCTTCCCAGGTGCAGTTGGTATCTATCGCTTCTTGTTTGCTCGGGATCTAAATGCGCTTTACTAGCGATACCTTCCACATAGAAGCAAGTTCCGACCAACGTGGATACCTATCATGAAGGCGTCCAATTCGTGGCCACATGTATGCATGGTTACGGTACCAGGCGCGCGCTGACTATCTGGATCAACAAACACCTCAAGATTTTTTCCAGGAGGAGCGTCGTTGCGAACATCCACACACGCGAGCACGTTCTTGGCTGCATGGAGCCCCACCATTGCGTGGCCTTTCGGACAGGCCAGCATTCCATGCGATTGTGAGCAGCCTCATCTGACTGGGCCAAGATGATTGTTAGTGCATGATTGGCCTCTGATCCATGGTTATGATGGCTTCA